>NZ_JACSYA010000037.1 GCF_029870285.1 Delftia sp. PS-11 | reverse complement strand
ATACATCCCTGTAAATGGTGCCCAAGGCAGGCGGGTAGGGTTCCCGCTTTTCGGTTCGCGGGCCTAGCCAGGGCGTAAACGGTCAGCCCAGCGCAACCAGCGCCAGCCTGCAAAAGGTCAGGTTTAGATAGGTTGGACCACCAGGCGCACGCCAAGGGCACCACACACGCAGCGGATGGCGTCAACAATCTTGGTCATGGTCATGCCTCAGGCAAGCGCAGCGATAACAGCCTGGGGGTTGCGCTCTATGACGTTCAACAGCACCAGCGCAGGGCCACGCGGAACACGGTCGCCGCGCTCCCAATGGCGCAGCGTGGCCGTGGAGAAGCCGAAGCGCGCGGCAAACTGCTCTTGCGTCATCCCCACCTTGGCGCGCACGGCCTTCACATCGACTGCGCGAGGATGATGAACAACCACCTCGGGGGACTGGCCCTTGGCGTGGGCAATCGCTTCCTGCAGGCCTTGCTTGATGCTCTCGAATGCAGCGCTCATGTTCTCGGTCCTTTCCAAATACTCACCAGAATGTCCACCAACCCGGACAGCTCGTTGCGCTCGGCCTTGGTCAAGTTGGCCTTGTCGCCTTTTGCAAAAAGGGTCAACAGATAAAGCGGCATGCGGGCATCATGAAAATAGTAGATGACTCGTACACCACCGCTTTTGCCCTGGCTGCCACGACTCCAACGCAGTTTGCGCACCCCTCCCGTGCCTTCCATGACGTCTCCGGCCTCTGGATGGTTCGCCAGGTAAGCAATCAGGTCTTGGCGCTCTTGCTGGTCAAGCAGCTTTGACGCCAAGCGGGCGAAGCTGGGAAGTTCGGCAATGCCTTGCATGGGCTGGCTCATGCTCCAAATTCTAATCCACTGGATTAGTTTTGGCCCTGTGCACTGTCTCCAGCGAGTGCGCACTGACCATGCCAGCTACTACTTCCATAGCAAACAATGCTTATGCCTATTGATTGTGACGCCTGTGACGCCTGTGACGGCTGTGACGGCCAAAAATACAAGTCGCATGCGATTGATTCCGGGTCTGAGCCTGCATCGCCACCTCTTGCCCGATAATCTTCCGTTGCCCGGGCCCAGCTATCGACATCTGCAGATTGCACGGCCTCTCCATGGCTGGAGCACACATCAGCACAGGGCGGAAAAATTTTTTGTTCTCGGTGCATCCAAACGGGACGCTGGCGGGTAGTACCAGCAGCAGCCCAGAGAAATGCTGCTTCAACCCCTTGTACACACTTGTTTGGAGAACAGAGATGTCAACTGCCCGCACAACCTCTCGCATCGCTACCATCACCACAGCAGCAGGAGCCGCCGTTTTGCTGGCTGCCTGTGGTTCGATGCACAAGCCAGCCAGCACGTTTTCGCAGGCGTCTCTGCCAGCGCCCATCCAGGTTCCGGCTGGCCACAAGGTCGCCTGGGAAACCGTGGGCAGTGGCGACATTACCTATGAATGCCGGGACAAGGCTGGTGCGCCGGGCCAGACCGAATGGGTCTTTGTCGGACCTGAGGCGGTGCTCAAGGACCGCGCGGGCAAGCAGGTCGGCCGCTACTACGGCCCTCCGGCTACCTGGGAAGCCAGCGACGGCTCCAAACTCACTGCCACACAGCTGGCCGTCGCGCCCTCCGGCGCGGGCAATCTGCCTTACCAGCTGGTCAAGGCCAATCCCGTCATGGGCAACGGCGAACTGGCAGGCGTGAGCTATATCCAGCGCGTGGCGCTGCAAGGCGGCGTGGCTCCGGCTGACAAGCCCTGCAGTGCGGCCACCAAGGGCCAGAAGGCCACTGTGAAGTACCAGGCCGACTACATCTTCTGGAAGCCTGCGTGAAACCCGGTCGCGGCACGGATACACTCGGCAAAGGATTTTTGCGCAACCCCGCCTTCGCCATACTTCGTGCAGCACGACGCCACCCATTCCAGCGAAGCCTTCGACCATGATGCTGCATTGCGCGCCTGCGCCCGTGGCGAGCGCGCTGCTTTGCAGCGCATTTATGCGCAGGAGGCACGCTACCTTCTGGGCGTAGCCCTGCGCATAGTCAGGGATCGCGCCCTGGCAGAAGATGTGCTGCACGATGCTTTTGTCTCCATATGGAGCCGTGCCTCCAGCTTTGACGGAAATCGGGGCTCTGGCCGGGGCTGGATTTACAGTGTGGTGCGGCATGCAGCGCTCAACCGGGTGCGTGACGGCTCCCGTGAGGCATCGCTGGACGAACCGACCATACAAGGCCATGATGCCCAGGCATCACTGGCAGCCTGGCGCGACAGTGGCAACGAGTGGGAGCGGCAAGCTGCGCTGGGCCGTCTGGGCCATTGCCTGGAACGGCTGGAGCCTGAGCGCCGCGCCTGCCTGCTGCATGCCTATGTGGATGGCTGCAGCCACAGCGAGATCGCGGCGCGGGTGCAAGCGCCGCTGGGCACGGTAAAGGCCTGGATTCAGCGCGGATTGCGCGCCTTGCGGGAATGCATGCAATGAGCGGCGACACCCACCCAACACGGCCGATGGATGGCGGCCCCGATGAAGAACTGCAGATGCAGGCAGGCGAGTACGTGCTGGGCACCCTCGATGCGCTGCAGCGCCGCTCCATCGAAGCACGGCTGCCCCATGACAGCGCATTGCGCATGGCCGTGCAGGCCTGGGAACAGCGCCTGATGCCACTGACCGGCTTGGCACCTGCCGTGGAACCATCACCCGCGCTGTGGCAGCGCATTGCAGCCAGCATCGCGCCCACGCGCCAGACGGGTCCGTCAGCATCCAACCGCCGATGGTGGCATTGGGACAGCCTGGCTTTGTGGCGCGGACTGGCGGGCGGCGGGTTTGCAGCAGCAGCCGTGCTCGCTGCCGTGCTGGTGGTGCGAGAAGCTGCACCACCGGCGCCCCCGCGCTACTTCGTCGTGCTGGCAGCGCCACAAAACCAGGCACCCGGCTGGCTGGTGCAGGCCCAGGCGGAAGGCCGTCTGCGTCTGGTGCCGCTGGGCACGGATGCCATACCGGCAGAGAAGTCCCTGCAGTTCTGGACCAAGGCAGATGGCTGGAGCGCGCCCGTATCCCTGGGCCTGGTCAAGCCCGGCGAGGCCATCGAAGTGCCCGTCGACAAACTGCCGCCCTTGCAGCCAAACCAGCTGTTCGAGCTGACGCTGGAGCCTGCCGGAGGCTCACCGATCGGCAGGCCCACAGGCCCCATCCAGTTCATCGGGCGGGCTGTGCAAATTTAGTCTCTCCCAACCATCAAAGCGCCCCCTGTAGTTGTTGTACTGCTTCGTTCGGATGCTGCGACATCAACAGCAGAAACGCTCGGCTGCAGAGGACAGAATTGCCCCCACGCCTGCGCAGCACTCATTGGCACCAGCTAGCCATGCACATGCGCAGCCAGCACCGTCCCACGGCACTGCCCGAACCCGATGCGCGCAGCTCCAGGCTTCTCGCACCAGCCGCGCAGTACCACCGTGTCGCCATCGTGCAGAAAACCGCGCTGCTCGCCACCACCGATGTCCACGGGGCTGTGTCCGCCCCGAGCCAGCTCGATCAATGCTCCGGCCTCGCCGGGGCCTGGGCCCGAGATGGTGCCGCTGCCGATCAGGTCGCCTGGCTGCAGGTTGCAGCCGCCTGCCGTGTGGTGGGCCACCATCTGTGCCATGTTCCAGTACTGGTGGCGGAAGCTGGTGCCTGACAGCCGCGCAGGCCCCCGCCCCTGCACACGTGCCTGCTCGCTGTGCAGCCAGACCTCCAGCTGGATGTCGAGAGCGCCGGCTTCGTGATTGCTCGGGGATTGCAGATAGGGCAATGGCTGAGGGTCACTGGCAGGCCGGGTCCATGCTGTGCGAAAAGGCGCCAGCGCATCCAGTGTCACGATCCAGGGCGACACGGTGGTGGCGAAGTTCTTGGCGTGAAAGGGCCCGAGCGGCGCCATCTCCCAGGCCTGGATATCGCGCGCCGACCAGTCGTTGAGCAGGCTAATGCCGAACACATGCGCCTCGGCGCGCTCCAGCGCAATGGAGTGCCCCTGGGCGTTGCCAGGCCCTATCCAGAAACCCAGCTCCAGCTCGTAGTCCATGCGTGCGCAGGGCTGGAACACCGGCGTAGCGGCACCCTGCGGCAGGTACTGGCCCATGGGCCGGTGAAAGCGCTGGCCGCTGACGCCGATGGACGACACCCGGCCATGGTAGGCCTGCGGCAGCCAGCGGAAATTGGCCGGCACGTCGGTGCCGGGATACATGATGCGCATGCAGTTGAGCGCGTGGTCCAGCGAGGTGTAGAAGTCCGTGTAGTCGCCAATGCGCGCGGGCAGCGCGTACTCGGCATCGGCTTGTGGAACAAGGCAGGCGCACGCTGTCTGTGCCTGCGCGGCCGGGGCATCGGCGTGCAGCAGGGCGAACAGCGCATGCCGCAGCGCACGCCAGGCCTGTGGGCCCAGCGCGAGAAAGTCGTTGAGCGCAGGCTGCGCCGCAGCGCAAAGGGCCTGACGCGCGGCCCCATCCAGCACGCCCACAGCGGCCAGCGCAGCCAGGTCCAGCACCTGGTCGCCAATCGCCACGCCGCCGCGCAGGGCCTGCTGCGAACCTTGCCTGCGAAATACCGCAAACGGCAGGTTCTGGAGGGGAAAATCGGTGCCGCCCTCCTGGGCAGAGCCGAGCCAGCTGCGGGCGCCGGCATCATGGGTATGGTCAAGTGCAATCATGGTGGCAATCGCTCCCGGGCCCTCAGACGGCCTGTGCCTGCAAAGCCTCGTCAAAAATCGCCACGGCGCGCGTCCAGCCTGCCGAAGCACCACGGATCTTGTGCGGGAAGCAGCTGATGAAAAAGCCGTCCGACGGCAGCGCCTCCAGGTTGTGCAGTTTTTCGATGTGGCAATAGCCGATGTCGCGCCCGGCCTTGTGCCCCTCCCAGATCAGGCTGGCGTCATGCGTGGCAGCGTACTTCTGTGCCGTATGGATGAAGGGCGCATCCCAGCTCCAGGCATCGGTGCCCGTCAGGCGCACGCCGCGCTCCAGCAGGTACATGGTGGCCTCATAACCCATGCCGCAGCCTGAGGACACATAGTCACTGCCGCCATAGCGGCCTCCTGCCCGTGTATTGACCACCACGATCTCCAGCGGCTGCAGCACGTGGCCGATGCGCCGCAGCTCGGCATCGACATCTGCCGCCGTCACCACATAGCCATCTGCGAAGTGGCGAAAATCCAGTTTCACGCCGGGCTGGAAGCACCACTCCAGCGGCACCTGGTCAATGGTGATGGCCGGCTTTCTCTCGCCCAATGCCTTGTCCATGGTGCTGTGGAAGTGGTACGGCGCATCGAGATGGGTGCCGTTGTGGGTGGACAGCGTGACGCGCTCGACCGCCCAGCCCTCCCCATCCGGCAGGTCCTGTCTGCGCAGCCCCGGGAAGAAGGGCTCGATCTGATCGACCGTGTTTTCGTGGGTGAAGTATTGGATCTCGGGCCTGAAGGCTGGAGGATCCGAGACCACATCGTTTTCCAGGTAAATAGACAGATCGACAAAGCGGCGGGGCATGCAAGTCTCCTGGTGGGCAAAGATATGAAGTAATCGGGGTCAACGCGCTGCAGCAGCCTGGGCGCCGGCCACGGCGCCATCGCGTGGCAACAGGGCAGCCACCACAGCGGCCACCAGAAACAGGCCTGCGCACAGCGCGATGCCCGTGGCAAAGCCCAGGCTGGCAGACAGCGAGCCCAAAGCCAGTGGCGCAAGGGCAGAGATCCCGCGCCCCACGTTGAAGCAAAAGCCCGTGCCGGTGGCCCGCAGCTGCGTGGGAAACAGTTCCGCCAGATACGAGCCCATCAGTCCGGCAAAGGCCATGAAAAATGCGAACACCGGCCCCAGCCACAGCAAGACGGCGTGGTCCGTGGCCTGGATATACAGCGGCAATGCCAGCCCCGTGCCAGCCAGCGACAGGATGACGGCACGCTGCTTGCCAATGCGGTCAGCAATCAGGCCAAAGGCGTTGTAGCCCACGAACATGCCGATATTGAGCAAGGCCATGAAGCGCGCCATGGTGCCCATATCCAGCCCGCGCTCCTTCACCAGAAAAGTCGGCAGCCAGGTGCTGGCCCCCCAGTAGGCGGCCAGCGCCAACGCCGAAGTCAGCGTGCCCAGTACGGTCACGCGCAGCAGGTCCGGAGCAAACAGCGCTGCAATGCCCTGCACGCTGCCAGCCTTGCCGCCGTGCATGCCGCGCTGGCGGCGCTGCTCCAGCCAGGACTGGGACTCGGGCACGCAAAACCACACATAGGCAATCGCAATCACCACGGCAGCACCACAGACAAAGAACAGCACACGCCAGCCATGGACAGGCAGCACATAGGCGGCAGCCGCCGCTGCCAGTGCCGCGCCCACAGAAAACGAGCTGAGCACGAAGGATGTGGCCCGGCCGCGCTGGCGCACAGGCCAGGTCTCGTTCACATGGGCCGCCGCCGTGCTCCAGACACTGCCCAGGCCCAGACCCGAGAGAAATCGAAGGACCAGTATCTGACGCCAATCTGCGGCACCTGCGATGGCCATGGTCAGCAGGCCAAACGTGGTCAGCGACAGCAGCAGCGCCTTGCGCCGCCCCAGTGCATCGGCCACCGGCCCCATCACCACTCCGCTCAAACCGATGCCCAGCAGCGTTGCCGTCACCAGCAGGCCCGCCTGCATGGGGCTGATCTGCAGTGATGCCGTGATGGCAGGCATGGCGATGGCCAGGATGATGATGTCTACGGCATCGAACATGTAGCTGAGGAAATAGCCAGTCAGCACGCGCCATTTCAATGTGCCGGATTGGAAGGTCATGGTCCTGTCTCCCGATGCATGGTTGATTGCCGGCACTGACTGTACGATCGTACAGTCAGTATTTTCATCGGTAATAACCATGACCGGACAGCAGGCCCGTCCAACCCTTTTCATACAATCGCGTCTGCAGCAAGGAGACGCATGCAAGGCAGAACCACGCAGAAGGCGAAACAGGCACGCATGGACAAAGCACCCGCGGCACAGGACCCCGGCTCTACCACCAGCAAGCGCGAACGCATTCTTGATGCGGCAGAGCGCCTGTTTGCCGAGGGGGGATTCGATGGCGTGTCCATGCGCGACATTGCCGCCGCTGCCGGGGTCGGGCTCCCGCTGATCGTCTACCACTTCGAGACCAAGAAGAACCTGTACCGCGCCCTGTTCGACCGCTACAAGGCGGTGCTGGATGCACGCCTGGCAGCACTGCGCCAGCCGCTGGAACCCGGCGAGGATGCGCTGGAGCACATCGTCCGCTCCTTCGTGCTGCCGGTCATCCAGAGTCAAAGCGACGAAGCCGGACTGGCCTACGCCCGGCTCGTCGCGCGTGAAAGCTCCGACCCGCGCGAGGCCGAGCGCGGCATCGTGCAGGATTATTTCGATCCGTTTGCCATCGAGTTCATCCGAGCCATCGAACAGGCCCTGCCCGAGCTCGGATCAGACTACGCGCACTGGGCCTATCTGTTCGCCGTGGGCGCACTGGTGATGAGTGTCTTCGACACGCGCATCGAGCGGCTGTCGGCTGGAGCCTTCCGCGCAGGAGACATCGAACACAAGGCCGGGTATCTGGTGCGCTTCATCGTGGCTGGCATCCGGGCGGGCGTGGCCAGGCAGTCATAGGCCACCGCCTGCATTCAGCACACCACGTTGCGCACGAACCGCGTCACCCCTTCGTGCAGGTTCACATAGGCATAGTTCTGCGCGCTGCTGTAGATCGCGTAGTCGCCAGCGGCAATCGCCACCGCGCCCTCGCTCAGGTCCACCAGCAGGCGGCCCTCGGTGACAAAAACCATCTCATGCCAGCCCTGGGGGTCGGGCTCGGCCTGGTAGCGTTCGCCTGGGCCCAGCGACCAGGACCACAGCTGCGCCTCGCGCGCGGCGGGCACACTGCCCAGCAGCATGGCGTGGCTTTGCGGATTGCTGCCACGCCAGGCCACGGCGTCGATGCGCAGGCGCTGCACGGCCGGGTCGCTGACGATCTCGATGAAGCTCGCGCCCAGTGCATCGGCCAGCCGGTCCAGGCTGGACAGGCTGATATTGGTGTCGCCGCCTTCGAGCTGCACGATCATGCGGCGGCTCAGGCCCGAAGCATCAGCCAGTGCGGCCTGGCTCAGGCCCGCGCGCTGGCGCAGGCGCCGCAGGTTCTCGCTGACAAAGGCAAGGACATCGGAACGGCCACCATTGGTGTGCAATATATTTCTCATATGATGTGCGCAATATGCTGCGCACATCATCTTCCCATATTCCATCATCCCCACTGTTGAGCCGCCAGGAGCTGGCACTGATCGCCGTCACCATGGTCTGGGGCGGCACTTTTCTCGTCGTCCATCTGGCCATGCAGCACAGCGGGCCGCTGTTTTTCGTGGGCCTGCGCTTTGCCACGGCGGGCCTGATCGGGCTGGTGGTCTTTCGCAAGGTGATGGCCGGGCTCACGCGCACCGAACTGGCAGCAGGCGCGGCCATCGGCACCAGCATCTTTCTGGGCTATGGCTTGCAGACCTTTGGCCTGCAGACCATCAGCAGCAGCAAGTCGGCCTTTCTGACCGCTTTGTACGTGCCGATTGTTCCCCTGCTGCAGTGGCTGGTCATGGGCAGGCCACCCCGCCTGATGAGCTGGATCGGTATCGGCCTGGCGTTCACAGGCCTGCTGCTAGTGGCCGGCCCCGAGTCCGGCGGGCTGGAGCTGAACATTGGCGAGATCGCCACCATGCTGAGCACGCTGGCGATTGCCGCCGAGGTGCTGCTGATCGGCCACTTCGCGGGCAAAGTCGATGCGCGCCGCGTGACCACGGTGCAACTGCTGTGCGCAGGCGGCCTGGCACTGCTGGCCATGCCGGTGGCCGGCGAGCCGGTGCCCGATTTTTCATGGGTCTGGCTGACAGCTGCCGTGGGCATGGCATGCGCCAGCGTCATCATCCAGCTGGCGATGAATTGGGCGCAAAAATCCATCTCTCCCACGCGCGCCACCGTCATCTATGCCAGCGAGCCCGTATGGGCCGGCATCGTGGGCCGCATGGCAGGCGACCGCCTGCCGGGCATGGCGATTGTGGGTGCCGTGCTCATCGTGGGCGGCGTGCTGGTCAGCGAAATGAAGTGGAACGGGCGCAAGGCCGGTACCTCGCCGGCCTGACACCAGGCCTCAAAGGCGTCTTGATGCACTCTTGACGCCGTACGCAGCAAACACGATCTGCCCTTGAGGCAGCGCTGCCTAGAGTGAAGGTCTCGCAACCAACGGCTTTCAGACAAGCCATTCGACCATGAGACCTGTCGCCATCCTCCAGCACGAAACCACCCAAGGTCCGGGTGTCCTGCGCGAACACCTGGAGCAGCAATGCATCCCCTACCAACTGCTGCATCCGGCACTTGAAGGACGCACGCCCCTGCAGGCACGCGACTATAGCGGCATCATCGTGCTGGGCAGCAACCACTGTGCCAACGAGCAGTGGCCCTGGATGGAGGATGAGCAGATGCTGCTGGCCAATGCGCTGCGCCACGACGTGCCGGTGCTGGGGCACTGCTTCGGCGCACAGATGCTGGCCCGCGCCATGGGAGCGCGGGTCTGGCGCAACCCCTGCCCCAACATCGGCTGGAGCCGCGTCTGGGTCACGGCCGCAGCGCAGCGCCTGATGCACATGCCGCGCCAGGCAACTCTGTTCCACTGGCACTACGACACCTTCGAGATTCCGCGCGGCGCAGTGCGCACCATGTACGGCAGCCATTGCCTGAACAAGGGCTTTCGCCACGGCAAGCACTGGGCTTTCCAGGGACACATGGAAGTGACTGCTGCCAGCATTGCCGACTGGTGTGCCCAGGGCCACGATGAACTGCTGCATGCACGTGGGCCAGCCGTGCAAACCGGGTGGCAGATATTGCAGCAGACACGCCTGTGCCTGCCGGCACTGCAGGCCATGGCGCACCGCGTTTACGGCGCCTGGACAGCCCAGTTGGAACGGCCCGTGGTGGTGTCCCTGAACGCCGGGCGGCGATAACCACCCTCGCCTTGCACAACCGGTTCACGTGGAAATCGAGCGGCTTGCCTTGCGGTTGCCGCAATACGCGTGCGCAGTACCTAGTGAATACCCTCGGCACGCTTGACGTGGTGTGGATGCGCCATGAAACTTTCGAATCGAAATAAATAACTTTCGATTCGAAACATGCAAGACACCGGCAACAGTTCACTCAAGCGCAGGCTGCAGATCGTCGAGCTGGCGCGCAAGACCGAAGAGGTACGGGTCGAGGCATTGAGCGCCCTCTTCGGTGTCTCCACAGTCACCATCCGCAACGACCTGCACTACCTGGAGCAGCAAGGCTATGTGGTGCGCGCCTTCGGCAAAGCGCGCTACAACCCGGCTCTGCTCAAGACGGTCCCCGCGTCCCAGGCCGTGGCAGGCGCGCAGGACAGCGCCGCGCAGGCACAGGTGGTGCAGGGCGCATTGCCCTGGATCGAGGATGGCATGTCCGTCTTCCTGGGTGGCGGACGGCTGGCGCACCGCCTGCTGCCACTGCTGGCAGCCCGCCAGGGCCTGGCGCTGACGCTGCACGACCTGTCCATGGTGGCCACGGCGCGGCAATTTCTCGACTGCGCCATCCATGTGACGGGCGGCACCCTGGCCGGCCAGGAGCCTTTGCTGACCGGCCCGGGCGCCGAGGCGGGCCTGCGCGCACAGCCGCTGGATATCTGTCTGTTCGAGGTCTGCGGCATCGATGCGCGCGACCGGGTGCTGTGCCGCAGCGCAGGAGTGGCGCGGCTTTACGCAGCGGCAGTGGAGCACGGCGCCAAAACCGTGGCGCTGGCCCTGGAACTGGACGGTGCTTCGGACGGCTACCCGGTCTGCGGCATCCATGAGATCGACGGCCTGTGCGCGCACCAGGACATGGAGCCGGACGCATTCGATCTGCTGGCACGCCACCATCTGCAAGCCATGCGCAAGACTGAAGGCTGCATCGAATTCGCCAGGGGGTGATTGGCATGACGGCACCAGGAAAAAGGAGACCACGATGGATCGCAACACATTTGTCCGTGGCCTGCTGGCCAGTGCCATCGGTCTGGGCAGCGCGGCGGCGCTGGCGCGGCCGGGCAGCCACACGCTGGGCGCATCGCTGCTGACACAGCAGCACCCGTTTTACCTGGAGCTGGCCCAGGCCATGAAAGCGCAGGCCGCCCGGCAGGGCGCACAACTTGATGTGAGCATTGCCAACCAGGACCTGAACCGGCAGATTTCGGATGTGGAGGACTTCATCAGCAGGAAAGTCCAGGCCATCATCCTCTCGCCCGTGGACTCCAAGGGCGTGAAGGCTGCCGTGCTCAAGGCACGGGCGGCCGGCATTCCGGTGATCACCGTCGATATCGCTGCCAGCGGCATCGAGGTGGCTTCCCACATTGCCACAGACAACCATGCAGGCGGCATCATGGCCGGCCGACTGATGGCACAGGCCACGGACGGCAAGGGCAAGATCGGCGTGCTGCACTACCCCAGCGTGCAGTCGGTGGTTGATCGCGTGGAGGGTTTCAGGCAGGCGCTGGCGGCCCACCCTGGCATGCAAATCGTTTCCGTGCAGCCAGGCATCACCCGCGCCGAGGCCCTGGCCGCATCACAGAACATGCTGCAGGCGCACCCGGATCTGGCGGGAATCTTTGGCTTTGGCGACGATGCAGCGCTGGCAGCACTGGTCAGCGTCAAGGCCGCCAAAAAGCAGGATCAGGTCCGGATTGTCGGCTTCGACGGCATGGCCGAGGCACGCGCGGCCGTGGACCGGGAGCCAGCCTTTGCCGGTGTGATCCGCCAGTATCCGGACCGCATGGGCGCTCTGGCCGTGGACATCGCCCTGAAAGTGCTGGCAGGCCAGGCCGTGGACAAGCGCTATCCCGTGCTGCCGGGCATCTACACGGCAGGCTCGAAGTAGGTGCGGGCGGGGAGCAGTCCATGCACGGCGTACCGGCACCCCAGGGCATCGTGCTGCAGGCACGCGCGCTGGCCAAGTCATTTGGCAAGGTGCAGGCGCTCAAAAGCGTGTCCTTCAGCCTGCGCGCCGGCACCGTGCACACGCTGCTGGGGGAGAACGGCGCGGGCAAGTCCACGCTGCTCAAGATTCTGGCGGGCGTGCACCGGCCCGATGGCGGGCAGCTGCTTCTGGATGGCGCCGCGCTGCGGCTGGATGGCCCGGGCGACGCGCGGCGCCACGGCATTGCCATCGTCCACCAGGAACTGAGCCTGGCGGCCAACCTCAGTGTGGTGGACAACCTGTTCGCCGCCCATCCTCCACGGCGCGGCCTGTGCATCGACGAGTGGGCCATGCACCGGGCCGGCGCCGCGCTGCTGGCGAAGCTGGGCATTGCCATCGGCACGGCCACACCGGTAGCCCGGCTGTCGATGGCGCAGCGCCAGCTGGTCGAAATCGCCAAGGCGCTGAACCGGCCCTCGCGCATCGTCATCATGGACGAGCCCACGTCCTCGCTCAGCGACAACGAGGCGCGCATCCTGTTCAACATCATCGCCAGGCTTGTGGCCGAAGGCCGCGCCGTGATCTACGTGTCGCACCGGCTGGAGGAGGTGATGCGCATCTCCGACGAGATCACGGTCATGCGTGACGGCAGCTCGGTGTGCACACTGGCGCGCCAGCAGACCTGCGCCGAGGATCTGATTGCCCTCATGGTGGGGCGCGAGATGAAGCACCTTTATCCGCCGCGCACCGTGGCGCTGCGCCGGGGCAGCCCTGCGGCGCTCGAAGTGCGCGGACTGAATCTGGCCGGGCGCTTCCAGGACATCGATTTCGCGGTGCATGCGGGCGAGATTGTGGGCTTTTTCGGCCTGGTGGGCGCGGGCCGCTCCGATGTCATGGATGCGCTGTTCGGCAGGTACCGCTGCCAGGGCCAGGTGCTGATGCATGGCAAGGCGCTGCGGCTGCGCTCGCCAGCAGACGCCATCGCGCATGGCATGGCCTTCGTCACCGAAAACCGCAAGGAGCAGGGCCTGGTGCTGGGGCATTCGGTGCAGCACAACATCGCCATGGTGCACGTGCACAGCGGCCGCAGCGGCGCCCTGCTGACAGACCCCGCCGCCGAACAGGCGCTGGCCCGCAATAGCGTGGCGCGGCTGAACATACGCATCGCGGGGCTGTGGCAGCCAGTGGGCGAGTTGTCGGGCGGCAACCAGCAAAAGGTGGTGTTTGCCAAATGGCTGGCCATGCGCCCCCGGCTGCTGGTGCTGGACGAGCCCACGCGCGGCATTGATGTGGGCGCCCGGTTCGAGATCTACGCGCTGATCCGTGAACTGGCTGCGGCGGGCACGGCCGTGATCCTGGTCTCGTCCGACCTGCCGGAGGTGCTGGCCATGAGCGACCGGCTGCTGGTCATGCGCGGCAAGCGCCTGGTCAGCCACCTCGAAACCCACGGCCTGCGCCAGGAAACCGTGATGGCACATGCCACAGGGGCCAGACTGCCATGAAGCTTCTGCAAGGCATTGCCACTGACCGCACGCAAGGACACCCTGTGCACCGCTGCTGGCGCGCCGTGCGGCGCCATGCGGGCACGGTGACGGGGCTGCTGGCCCTGGCAGCACTGTTTTCCGTGCTGTCGCCCAGCTTTCTGTCGGCAGGCAATCTACTCAACGTGCTGCTGCAGGTGTCGATCATCGCCATCATGGCTTTTGGCATGACCTATGTGCTGCTGCTTGGCGAGATCGACCTGTCCGTAGGCGCCATCGCAGCGCTGGCCGGCAGCGCTGCGGGCCTGCTGCTGGACTGCGGCCTGCCGCTGGCGGCAGTGCTGCCCGCCGTGCTGCTGTGCGGCGCGGCGCTGGGCGTCTTCAATGGCGCGCTGACCGCGCTGCTGGGCCTGCCCTCCTTCATCGTGACCGTGGCGACCATGGGCATTTTCCGGGGCCTGGCCTACATTGTCTCGGGCGGCATGCCCATCACGGTGGACCGCGAGACCTTTGTCTGGCTGGGAAACGGCCAGTGGCTGGGCCTGGCCATTCCCATCTGGATACTGGCCACGCTGCTGGCGGCCAACCATTTCGTGCTGGCACGCACCGTCTTTGGCCGCAAGGCCTTTCTGGCAGGCGGCAATGCCGAGGCGGCCATCTATGCAGGCATCCGCGTGGGGCGGCTGAAGATCGCCATCTTCGCGCTGTCGGCCCTGATGGCAGCCATCGGCGGCCTGCTGCTGACCTCGCGGCTGTACTCGGCACAGCCCAGCGCGGCCATGGGCTGGGAGCTGGATGCCATCGCCGCAGCCGTGCTGGGCGGCACGCGCCTGGCAGGCGGCCACGCCACCATGGCAGGCACGCTGATCGGCGCGCTGATGATCGGCGTGATCAACAACGGCATGAACCTGATGAGCGTGCCCTACTTCTACCAGCTCATCGTCAAAGGCGCCGTGATCCTCGTGGCCGTCTGCATCGATGTCCAGCACCGAAGACGCGGGGCCTGAGGCCGTCCCGCCCCACAACCGCGTTCGTTTCACTCACAAGGGAGGACCGCATGGGAAGCATCATGACGATGGGAGAGATCCTCGTCGAGATCATGGCCTGCCGCAAAGGGCAAAGCCTGCGCAGCGCGGGTCCGCTGCAAGGGCCCTACGCCAGCGGCGCGCCAGCCATCTTCATCGACCAGGTGGCCCGTCTGGGCCAGCGCGCATCCATCATCGGCTGCGTGGGCGACGATGACTTCGGCTGGCTCAACATCGAGCGCCTGCGCAGCGACGGCGTCGATACCAGCGCCATCGCCGTATGCAAGGGTGCCGTCACGGGCAGCGCCTTCGTGACCTACCGCGACAACGGCGAGCGCGACTTCATCTTCAACATCACCAACAGCGCCTGTGCGCAACTGCAGCCCGAGCAGGTCAACCAGGCCGTGCTCAAGGACTGCGCGCACTTCCATGTCATGGGCTCGTCGCTGTTCTCGTTTCGCATCATCGACGCCATGAAAAGGGCCATCGAGATCGTCAAGGCGCAGGGCGGCACCATTTCCTTCGATCCCAACGTGCGCAAGGAAATGCTGCGCATCCCCGAAATGCGCGAAGCCCTGTCCTACATCCTGGAGTTCACCGACATCTTCCTGCCCAGCGGCCACGAGGTCACACAGCTGTCGCGCTGCGCCGACGAAAAAGGCGCCATTGCGGAAATCTTCAGCCGGGGCGTGCGCGAAATCGTCATCAAGCGCGGCGGCCAGGGCTGCAGCTACTTTGGTGCCGGCGATCGCCTGGACATCGCGGCACTGCCCGTGGCGGTGACAGACCCCACAGGCGCGGGCGACTGCTTCGGCGCCACCTTCGTGACCTGCCGGCGCATGGGTAAGTCGGCAGCCCAATCGCTGCGCTATGCCAACGCCGCCGGCGCGCTGGCCGTCGCCAGCCAGGGCCCCATGGAAGGCACATCCGGCTTTGCCGAACTCGACGCGCTGCTGGCACGGCAGGACCTGCCTGCGCCAGACAGGGCCACACAGGACTGACACCATGCACGACTATCTGCAGCGGCTCGCACAGGCCAGGACGGGGGCTGCGGCACAGGCCGCAGGCGCCGCGCACGGCATCTACTCGATCTGTTCGGCCCACCCCCTGGTCATCGAAGCCGCCATGCACCAGGCACTGGAGGACGGCACACCCGTGCTCGTCGAAGCCACAGCCAACCAGGTCAACCAGTTCGGCGGCTACACAGGCATGCAGCCCGCCGGTTTCCGGCGCTTTGTGCTGGACATTGCCAGCCGCGCCGGCATGCCGCACGAGCGCGTGCTGCTGGGAGGCGACCACCTGGGCCCTACGCCCTGGGCCGACCGCCCTGCAGCCGAGGCCATGGAACTGGCGCAGGATCTGGTGCGCGCCTATGCATGCGCAGGCTTTGTGAAGCTGCACCTGGACGCCAGCATGGCCTGCGCTGATGATGCCGTCCCGCTGGACGACGACCGCATCGCACGCCGCGCCGCCCGGCTATGCCAGGTGGCAGAGCAGCAATCGGCGCGCCCCGTTTACGTGATCGGCACCGAAGTGCCCGTGCCAGGTGGCGCCAGCCACGCGCTGGAGCAAGTCCAGATCACAGTCCGCGCCGATGCAATGCGCACCCTGCAGGTGCACCAGCAGGTCTTTGCGCAGGAGGGCCTGGCCCAGGCCTGGCAGCGCGTCATCGCGCTCGTGGTCCAGCCCGGTGTGGAGTTCGACCACGCCAGAGTGGTCGATTACATGCCCGCCGAAGCGGCCGACCTCAAGCGGCTGCTGCAGCAGCACCCCGGACTGGTCTTCGAGGCACACTCCACCGACTACCAGCGGCCCGAAGCGCTGCGCCAGCTGGTGCGGGACGGCTTCGCCATCCTCAAGGTCGGCCCCGGCGCCACCTTCGCATTGCGCGAGGCGCTGTTCGCGCTGGCCGCCATGGAAGAATTGCTCATCGACGCGCCCCGGCGCTCCCACCTGCCCGCCGTGCTGGAGTCGGCCATGCTCGGCAAGCCCGCCAACTGGCAGCGCTACTACCGCGGCGACCCACCCGGCGACCCTGACGCGCAAAGGCTGCTGCGCATCTACAGCTACAGCGACCGCATCCGCTACTACTGGGCAGACCCGTGCGTACAGGCCGCCGTGACACGGCTGATGGACAACCTGTCCGCCTGCGCCCTGCCCGAAAACATGATCAGCCAGTTCCTGCCCGGCCAATACCAGGCCGTGCGCGCCGGTCATCTGCCCCCTTCGCCCCGCGCACTGGTGCTGGACCGCGTGCGCCAAGCGCTGCGGCCCTACGCTCAGGCCTGTGCAGGCATTGCGCATTAGGGCCTGTTCACACTGATCTGAGGTCGCCACCAGACAACGCGAAGACAGCACTTTCTCAACGGAAAAAGACACTGCACGCATCGCCTTTTGAAGGCAGCATGTGCTGATCCTCGACAGCAACACCATCAGCCTACTACTTTCGCGGTGATGCGAAAGTCGCCCCACGCATTCAAGCCCTGAAGCCTTCCGGCTTGGGCGTACCCGCTATCGTGGAGTACGAGCTGCGGTATGGCCTGCAGCGCATGCCAGGCTGCCCGTCTCCGCGCTGAATTGGAATCAGCGGGCATGCCCATAGAACCTCACGACATCCTGATTGCAGCGACGGCCTTGCGCTATCAAGCCGCACTGGTGACACGCAATGTTGGCAAATTTGCACGGGTCCCAGGCTTGCAGTGCCTCAACTGGCATGCCGGCTGACGCCACCTCACATCAGCGCCGCCTCTCCACGCACCAGATCCCATACGCTTTGCGCCACTGGCGACAGTTCGCGCTGGCGCCGGCGCACCAGCATGATGTCGCGCTGCACGCGCGGCAGCAAGGCACGGCTGGCCAGGGCATACGGCGGCGCACCAGCATCGGCGTGCGCGCTGCGCCATTCGGGCGGCACGGCCAGTTCGGGCACCACGCTCAGGCCCAGGCCGGCCTGGAGCATGCTGAAGATGGTGGTAGTGTGGCCGACCTCCTGCGCCACGGGCGCATCGGCCTGGTGGGCCTGCAGCGCAGCATCGATCAGGCGGCGGCTGCCCGAGGCATGGTCCAGCAGCACCAGCGGCTGGCGGGCCAGATCGCTCCAGGCCACCTGGCGCTTGCGGGCCAGCCGGTGCGCAGCGGGACACACCAGGCAGAAAGGCTCGCTCAGAATGGTTTCGCAGTGCAGGTCATCGCGGCCCTGGGGATCAATGACCACGCCAAAATCCACCTCGCCGCTGCGCACGCTTTGCAACACATCGCTCTGGATACGGTCCAGAAGCAACAGCTGGATGCCGGGTGATTCTTCGCGGCAGCGCGCAATGCAGCGCGGCATCAGGTGGGCCGACAGCGTGGGACTGCTGGCTACGCGCACCTTGCCCAGGCGCTCGGTGGCCAGACCGCGCACCTCCAGCAGGCATTCATCCAGTGCATCCAGCACGCGCGTCACACCGCCCTGCAGCAGGCGGCCGGCATCGGTCAGCTCCACCTCGCGCGTCGTGCGGTGCAGCAGCTGCACGCCCAGAGCCTGCTCCAGCTCGGTGACATTGCGGCTGACGGCGGGCTGGGTCAGGGCCATCAGTTCGCCGGCACGGCTGAAATTGCGGCTTTCGGCCACCGCCAGAAAAGCACGCAACTGGCGCAGGCTGATATTCATGAGAAAAAATTATAAAACCATCAGATAAATCCATTTCTCTTTTCAATGGGACAGGCATCCAATCGGGGCCTTGCAGCCCGGCTGCACGACCCCACCGAGAAAGTCTTCCATGGCACGCCCCCGCTTCGCCCCCGACAATTTCACGCTGATGCTGCTGTCCACCGTGGCGCTGGCCAGCTTCCTGCCCGCCTCGGGCCAGGTCTCCCAATGGCTGGAGGTGGCCACCACGCTCATGGTCAGCCTGCTGTTCTTCCTGCACGGGGCCAAGCTCTCGCGCGAGGCCATCCTCGCGGGCATTGGCCACTGGCGGCTACACCTGACCATCTTTGCGGCCACCTTCGTGCTGTTTCCGCTGCTGGGCTGGGCGCTGCGCCCGGTGCTGGAGCCTCTGGTCACGCCGGACATGTACACCGGCGTGCTCTTCCTGTGCGCGCTGCCGGCCACCGTGCAGTCGGCCATTGCCTTCACAGCCATGGCGCGCGGCAACATGCCGGCGGCCGTGTGCAGCGCCTCGGCCTCCACGCTGATGGGCATCGTGGTCACCCCCATCCTGGTCAGCCTGCTGCTGCACAAGAGCGCCGAGGGCGGCGACGCACTGCAGGCCATCGGCAAGATCGCCGTGCAGCTGCTGCTGCCCTTCGTGGCAGGCCACCTGCTGCGCCCCGTGATCGGCAGCTTCATCGCACGCCACGCCAAGCGCGTGAAGATCGTGGACCAGGGCTCCATACTGCTGGTGGTCTACACCGCTTTCAGCGCCGCCGTGATCAGCGGCCTGTGGCAGCAAACGCCCCTGCCCGCGCTGCTGGGCCTGCTGCTGCTGTCGTCCATCCTGCTGGCGCTGGTGCTGTGCATCACGTCATGGACAGCCCGCCGCCTGGGCTTTTCCAAGGAAGACGAGATCACGCTGGTGTTCTGCGGCTCCAAGAAGAGCCTGGTCAGCGGCGTGCCCATGGCCAAGGTGCTATTCGAGTCCAGCGCCGTAGGCGCCATCGTGCTGCCGCTGATGCTGTTCCACCAACTGCAGCTCATGGTCTGCGCCGTGCTGGCCCAGCGCTATGCGCGCCGGCCTGTGCACACTGAGGTGCTGGAAGGCAGTGCAGCGCCTGCAGCCAAGGCGGATACGGCTGCGGCCAAATAAGCCTTGCGACCCAGAAGAAAGCCTGGCTTTGCCAGGCTCAGGCTCACGAACCCGCCGCCATGGCAGCGGCGGGACGCTGCGTGTACTGCGCCACCCAGCCCGCCGTATCCGCGAACAGGCGCAGCGCCTTGATGCGCCGCACAGCCGTCAGGGTGAAGCGGTGCTCCACGCCAGCCGGTATGCGCAGATAGTCGCCCGGCCCCACGCGCAGCACTCGCTCCTGGCCCTGGGCGTTGAAAAAACCGAAAAGACCTTCGCCTTCGAGGATGTAGCGCACCTCGTCATCCGCATGGGTGTGGGGCTTGTCGAAGCGCTCCAGCGCCTCGTCCAGGCCCGGCGTTCCCGGATGCAGCACGACCAGATCCATGCTGTGATAGCCATGTGCCACGCATTCATCGACCACCATCGTGCCCACGGCCTGGACTACGGTGGCCTTGCCACCATGGTCCAGATCGGGCTGCTGCAGCAGTGCCGCCAGACCGGGCTCGGGCGTCAGCGGGCGCCGCTCCCAGTGCACGCCGATGCCAGCAACGAAGTCCGCATCGCAGACATGGGAGGCAGGAGAGGTCATGGTGTCCATGGTGGTCGAGGTTTTCTGGACAAAAAATCCTGTGGCCTGCAGTCCTGGCAGGCCGGCAAATCAGCGGTGGCTCAACCGGCGCACGGCCCAATCGCCCAGACTCTGGATGGCCTGCACGAAAAAGATCAGGATGATCACCACAGCCAGCATCACATCCGGCAGGAAGCGCTGGTAGCCATAGCGGATGCCCAGGTCACCCAGGCCGCCGCCGCCGATGGCGCCAGCCATGGCCGAATAGCCGGTCAGGCTCACGAAGCTGATGGTCAGGCCCGCGACGATGCCTGGCAGCGCCTCGGGCAGCAGGATCTTCCAGACAATCTGGCCCGTCGTGGCGCCCATGGACTGCGCGGCCTCCACCAGGCCATTGTCCACTTCGCGCAGCGCCGTCTCGACCAGCCGCGCCACAAAGGGCGCGGCCGCGATGGTCAGCGGCACCACGGCAGCCCAGGTACCGATGGACGAGCCTGTGATCAGCCGCGTCAGCGGGATGATGGCCACCAGCAAGATGATGAACGGCGTGGAGCGCAGCGCATTGACGATCCAGCCCACGGTCTTGTTGGCAGGGCCATTCTGCAGCACGCCGCCATGGTCCGTCAGGCGCAGGAACACGCCCAGGGGAATGCCGATCAGGCCGCCCACCAGTCCCGAGACACCCACCATGATGAGGGTCTCCCACAGCGAGCTGACGAACAGCTCCAGCATCATTTCCGAAAAATTCTCAAACATCGCTCAGTCCCTGGTGGCAACGATCTGGACCTGCACGCCGCTGGCGCGCAGATGCTCGACAGCGGCATCGATTCTGGCCGCATCGCCGCTGGCAAAAACCGCCAGCGAGCCAAAGGTCTGCTCCTGGATCTCATCGATCTGGCCATGCAGGATCGACAGATCCAGCCCCAGTTCCCGGATCAGATGCGACAGGATGGGCTGGTAGGCGCTCTCACCTGCATAGGACAGGCGCAGCAGCCGGCCTTGCTGCCCAGGGACCAGCTGGGCACTGAGCTCGTTGACGCGGCGGGTCACCGACTCGGGCAACTGCTGGGGCACGATCTCGTCGATCAGGCTGCGCGTGATGGCCTGCTGCGGGCGCGTGAACACATCGATGACCGGCCCCATCTCGGCGATCTGGCCGCCGTCGATCACGGCCACGCGGTCCGCAATCTGCTTGATCACCTGCATCTGGTGGGTGATCAGCACCACGGTCAGGCCCAGCTCGCGGTTGACCTTGCGCAGCAGGTCCAGAATGGAGCGCGTGGTCTCGGGGTCCAGGGCCGAGGTGGCCTCATCAGACAGCAGCACCTTGGGGTGGCTGGCCAGCGCGCGTGCAATGCCCACCCGCTGCTTTTGCCCGCCCGAGATCTGCGCCGGATAGCGGTCACGCAGCGCGCTCAGGCCCACCAGGTCCAGCAGCGGATCCACGCGCTTTCGGATCTCGTCCTTGCCCATGCCGGCCAGCTCCAGCGGCAGCGCGGCATTGTCGAACACCGTGCGCGAGGACAGCAGATTGAAATGCTGGAACACCATGCCGATGTCGCGCCGCGCCGTGCGCAGCTCGGCATCATTGAGCCGCATCAGGTCGCGCCCACCCACAAGCACCTGGCCCGAGGTCGGACGGTTGAGCAGGTTCAGGCAGCGCACCAGCGAGCTTTTGCCCGCGCCGCTGCGCCCGATGATGCCGAACACCTCGCCCGGCTGGATCTGCAGGTTGATGCCCCGCAAGGCATGGACGGGCCCTGTAGGGCCCTGGTAAGTCAGGGAAAGATCCCGAATCTCGATCATGAAAACACGCCACGGCACAGCATGGCCTCTTGGGCTGTGCTGCGCATTGTTGGGAGAAGTTGCTTCAATATAGTCTGCACGCATGAAAGCGCAAACTATAGAAAAATAAAGTAATAAGAAACTCCGGTTATGTACCGGACTTCCCTGCTTTCTGCGTAACCCTCCACTATGCCTGAATGCGGGCACGCCTTCATGGCCTCGGGCTATCAGTGTGCGCAGCATCAGCCCCCTCATGCCTGGGCACGCGGCATCCAGGCTGCGACAGAGACCCCTGAACACGTACACAAGCCTCTTGGCCTCGCACAGGCGCTCAATTAGCATGAACCTGCACCGCCCCACCGGGGTGGCCTTTTCTTGGGCATCGATGAGCTTTCCCGTCCAGATTCCGATCCGCGTTCCATGCCCTGCGGGTGCCTGCATCTGCGGGCACGAAGCCCTGCGCGCCGACTCCATGGGCGACCAGCGCATCCTGCGGCTGACCCGGGAAGAAGAAAAGCGGCTGCTGCAGCGGCTGGAGCGGGTCACCAGCCTGCAGGACCTGCGCCATGTGGAAAGGCGCATGTACGAGCAGCTGGGAATCCGTCTGCGCATCGAACCCGGCGCCAGCGAGGTGCGCACTGTGCGCGGCATCCAGATCGAGGTGCTGCCCATGCGCGGGCTGTGCCGCAAGACGCGGCAGGCCGTTGCGGCAGCAATCCGGCGAGGGATGGAGAGAACGCCGGATGTGGCGTTTGCGCTGCTGGACGAAGCCGGGTTGTTTGGATGAAGAGGCCAGAGGCCGGTTCAGACCCGGCTCTGCCATCGCCAGCACGACAAGCGGCTTGCCGGTAGCCGCACAGACATGCCGGTTTCTGCAAGATTTTCGTAACAGACTTTAGAATACCACCCCCTGCCAGCCAGCGTCCCGAATCGATACGCGAGCCAGCGCCCCAGCGTTTGCTCGCCTCCATTCATCGGGACTGCCATGTCTTTTCAGCCTTCACACGCGGCCATCCGATTGCCGCGCGCCTCTCTTGCCCGCCTTGCTGGCGCAGCTTCTTGTTCATTCCCATCCGGCCGCAAGGCCGGGTCGCTGGCCCTGACGCCGCTGGCACTGTGCCTGGCACAGGTTGCCCTCGCGCAGCAGTCCCTGGCGCCATCGGCCGAGGCAACCGCACTGCAGGAAGTGCGCATCAACGCCAGCACAGAAAAAGACATGGGCTTTGCCCCGGTCGAAGCCCAGACGGCCAGCAAGATGTCCATGCGGCGGCTGGAGACACCGCAGTCGGTCAGCGTGGTCACGCGCGAGCAGATGGAGTCGCGGCAGGTCACCAATGTGCAGCAGGCCCTGCAGACCGTGGCGGGAGTGAGCCCGGTCAACTTCGGGCGGCGCGGGTTCGATGACATCAACATCCGGGGCTTTCGCTCGACCGAATCCATCCTGGTCGATGGTCTGGTGCAAAGCCCGGGCATGTGGGCCAAGCTGCACCCGTATGGCTATGAACGCTTTGAGGTGCTCAAGGGTTCGGCATCGGTGCTCTACGGTCAGGTGCAGCCCGGCGGCATCGTCAATGCCGTGAGCAAGCGGCCCAAGAAGGAAGCGCTCAATGAGGTAGGAATGGATGTGGGCAGCTTTGGCCAGCGCAGCCTGCAGGCGGACATCAACCGCCCCCTGTCCGAATCGGGCAAGACGGCGCTGCGCATCAACACCCAGGTATCCAACTCCGACGACCCCACGCAGTTCGTGTACCGCAAGGACCGCTGGTTTGCGCCTTCGCTGTCCATCGACCTGGGCGCGCAGACCGATCTGGTGCTGTTTGCCACCTACAGCCACAGCGAATGGCTGCGCCAGCAGGGCATCACGCCCTATGGCACGGTGCTGCCGAACCGCAACGGAACCCTGTCGCGCACGATGTTCACCGGCGACCCGGCCTTTGGCGTGTACGACGTGGAAAGCACCACGGTGGGCTACGCGCTGGAGCACAGGATATCGCCGGCCATGACATTGCGCCAGAACGTGCGCTACGAGACCGAGAAAGGCACGGGCAACTTTGTCTCCAATCAGGCGCTGCAGGCCAATCAGCGCCTGCAAAACCGCCAGGCCTCGCGCCAGTACATGGACTATGACCTGCTGGCTACCGATACATCGCTGCTCTCGCGCTTCGAGGCACTGGGCGCCAGGCACCAGCTCGTCACCGGGCTGGACCTGCGCAGCGGCCACAGCCTGCTGGCCAGCCGCACCTGCCGCATTGGCGCGCTGGATCTGTTCGCGCCCGTCTATGGCATGCAGGCCACCTGCCCCTCTGCGCTGACCAGCGATGCGCCCTCCAAGCTGACCGTGGCGGGCGTGTATGCCCAGGACCAGATCAAGTTTGCCCAGGGCTGGACCGCACTGGTCGGCATGCGCCGCGACTGGTCCACCAACGATACCAACGACCGCGTGGCAGGCCAGCAAACGCGCCAGAAAGACAGCGCCACCACGCTGTCGGCCGGGCTGGTCTATGAGTTCCGCCCCGGCTGGTCCGCATACGGCAGCTACGGCGAATCATTCCTGCCGGTATCGGGCCAGACGTTTGGCGGCACGCCCTTTGTGCCCGAGACAGGCAAGCAGTGGGAAGCCGGCGTGAAATACGAAGCTCCCGGCGGACAGCTCACAGGCTCGCTGGCCGTCTTCAATCTGGTGCGCCAGAACGTGACCACGGCCGACCTGGTGAACACCGGCTTCAGCATACAAACCGGCGAGCAACGCGCGCGCGGGCTGGAGGTGGAGGTGGGTGCAGACCTGAAGAACGGCTGGAAGCTGACCAGCGCCTACACCTACACGCAGACCAAGGTCACCCGGGACAACAACGCCGCCATCGTGGGCCTGCCGCTGAACCTCACGCCCCGGCACACACTCACCGCCTGGGCGACTTACAAGCTGCCGCAGGCGCCGCGCGTCACCGTGGGGCTGGGCGGACGCTATGTGAGCGAGCAGATCGGCTCCTACCCCTTCACGCTGCCCTCGTACTTTGTGGCCGATGCCTCTGTCAGCTACGAGGGTGAGAACTACCGCATCACGGCGGGCGTCAAGAACCTGTTCGACCGGGCCTACTACGACGGCGCCATCAACGCCAACGTGGTATCGCCCTCGCTGCCGCGCAGCTTCAACGTGGGTCTGACGTACTTCTTCTGACCCTGCAGCGCCCTGCCTTGCAACACCCGACCCACGCCAGCCGCACATGCCCAGCCAGCGCACCTTGAATCGCCTTTTCGTTCTGCACTCCTGGGCGGGCATCGTCACGGGGCTGCTGCTGTTCATCGTCTGCCTGTCAGGGTCGGTGGTGGTATTCAAGAACGAAATCGACCTGTGGGCCAACCCTTCGCTGGCGCAGTTGCCCCGCTCTGAAAGCCCGGCATCGCTCGATACCGTGCTGGCGCAGCTGCAGGCGCGCTACCCTGGGGCTGTGGTCGAGACGATCGCGCTGCCCGACGCCATCAACCCCAGCTACTTCGCCTTCGTGCGCGAGCCTGGAGCGCCAGCCAATACCCGCACCAAGGTGGCGCTGCGTTCGGACACCGGGGCGGTGGCAGGCCCGGTGGACAGCCAGCTGGGCCAGTACCTGCGCATGCTGCATGTATTCCTGTTCTTCGGGCCCCGGTGGATCGTGGGCTTTCTGGGGGTGGCCATGCTTGTGCTCATCGGCACGGGCATCGTCATCCACCGCAAGATACTGGCGGAGCTATTCACGCAGCGCTGGGGCCGCAGCCTGCGCGTGGTGATGTCGGACCTGCACAAGTGCGCTGGCATATGGGGGCTGGGCTTTCACATCCTGATTGCGGGCACAGGCGCCTGGATGGGCCTGGCAACGCTGTTTGAGCAAAGCTTCAAATATGTGACCACGCCCGCCAGCCATACCGCCGCCGCAGCACCTGCAGGCCAACCCAAAGCACCGGCTGCCGCCATGCAATCGCTGGATGCACTGCATGCCGCCGCCGTGCAGGCCGTGCCAGGGTTTGAGGTGCGCTACGCATCGCTGCAGCGCTGGGGCACAGCCCAGGCCCGTGCTGCTTTTACCGGCAATCTGCAGGGACACCTGCTGAGTACCACCCGGGTAGAAGTCAACGCCGCCACCGGCGCGCTCACTCGCGTGCACGATCCGCGCACCCAAGGATTCTGGTCCCAGTTCAACGGACTGATGGAGCCGCTGCACTTTGGCGACTTTGGCGGACTTGCGCTCAAGTGGCTGTACTTTGTGCTGGGCATGACGCCCGCCTTCCTGTCCATCTCCGGCACCCTGATCTGGCTGGACTCGCGCAAACAGCGCCGCCGCGTTCCCGCGCATGGCAGCCTCGCTGCGTGAGAGAAAGCACCACCACTGCGCCCATGAACCGCACCACCCGCTTTTACCTGGCGCTGCATGCCACACAGGCCCTGGCGCTGGCCGCTGCCATGGGCCTGCACCTGGCCCCCATTCCAGCGCATTGGACGCCACTGGCGCAGCGCCCTGTATGGACGGTGTGGGCGCTGGTATGCATGTGGCTGCTGCTGTCAGCGGCCGCCGTCGCGTTGCAGCCGCTGACGCTGTGGCGTGCGGCACTGCGCGCCGCCGGGGCCCTGCTGCTGGCACTGGGGCTTGCCGGTCCGGCATTGGGCACATCATTGGCAGGCAGCATGCTGGCCGGGCTGTGTGCCTGCGCGCTGGGCTGCCTGGGACTGGGTGCCGCAATAGCGCCAGCCCGTATCCAGGCGCCTCGCCATCCTGGCAATGCGCAGCGAAGTGCTGCCCCGGCAGCAGGCCTTGCCCTTGCCTCCTTATGGCAGCGCGTGGCAGGCTGGCCCCACTGGCCCTTTGCCGTGGTGGCCGCACTGGCCATCGAGTCCTTTCGCCTGGCGCATATCGTGGGCACCGGACAGGCGCGCCCTTCGGGCATGGCAGGCTTGCTGACGGCCTTTTTCCTGGCACTGCCCGCCGCCACGCTGCGGCACTGGTGGGCAGGATGGGCTGCGGCGCTATGGCTGCTTGCAGCCGCAGCCTACGCAGGACTGGCCTGCAAGGCAGGTCTGCCACAGTGGTCCATGGCCGCCGCGCTGTGCCTGTGGCAGCCTGGCTGGGCACTGCTCCAACGCTTTCGCAAAGCGCCGCCTGCGGCTGTGCTGCAGCCACACCACGAAGCGCAGAATAAAGATGGATGACTTTGCCCGCCTGAGCATCGCACTGGCATCCCTGCTGGGACTGGCTTGCTGGGCACGCTCCACCACCACCCGGGCATGGGGCGAACCTGCAGAAGGCCGCATGGCCGTGTGGGCCACCTTGCTGCTGCAAGTGAGCACCGCGCTGGTGACGGGGCATTGGGAGGCTGGCGCGGCCCTGATTGCAGCCGCCTGGATGCTACTGGGCGCAGCTCTGGTGCTTGCCATGAACCAGTGGCCCGTGCCAGCGCATCGCTGGGCGGCACGCCTGGGCTGGCTGGGTGCCAGCGGCTGCCTGGCGGTGCTGGCAACGGCGTTGCAGCATGCAGGCTAGATGCACGGACGTTAAGGCGCGCCCTGCATCCACCGCGTATCACACGCAAGGGAGTCTGCGCCTTCAGTCAGCCCGCATCTCGATGCCGCCATCAGGCTCGAAGGCAAAGCCCACGCCGTACACCGAGCGTATCCATTCGTGGCTGGCATCCACCGCCTTGAGCTTCTTGCGCAGGTTTTTGATGTGGCTGTCTATGGCGCGCTCGTTCACGTCCAGTGTGTCGGCACAGGCCAGTTCCAGCAACTGCGCACGGGAGTACAGGCGCCCAGGCTGGCGCATCAGCGCCTGCAGCAGATGCAGTTCGCGCCTGGTCAAAGGCAGTGCCTGCCCGTTGAGCAGGGCACGGCCTTGCTCGGGCAGCAGGACCAGGCGCTGCTGTACAGGGCTGGCCGCAGCGCTTCGGCGCAGCACGGCCTTGACGCGGGCCACGACCTCGCGCGGGGCGAAGGGCTTGCAGATGTAGTCGTCGGCGCCCAGTTCCAGGCCCAGCAGGCGGTCCATTTCCTCGACACGCGCCGTCAGCAAAATCACGGGGCAATGGCTGTGGGGGCGGAACTGGCGCAGGATGTCCAGCCCGTCCAGCCCCGGCAGCATGATGTCCAGCAGTGTGAGGTCCGGCGGTGAGCGCAGCATACGGTCCAGCGCATCGCGCCCATCGCGGATGTGCTCGACCTCGTAGCCTGCATGGCGCAGGTAGTCGATGACGATGGCGGCCATATCGGTTTCATCTTCCACCAGGAGGATACGGGCAGGCTTCATGGTGCGGGATTCTCCAGCAATGGCAGCCATAGCGTGATGCGCAGGCCCCCCAGAGGCGACGCCGAGGCTTCGATGCGGCCGCCATGGGCCTGCACAATGGCGCGGCAAATGGCCAGCCCCAGGCCCGAGCCCCCCATGCCATCGCCCTCGCGCACACGGGAGGTATCCACCCGGTACAGCCGGTCAAACAGGCGCGGCAGGTGCTGCTCGGCCACCCCTGGAGCCGTGTCGTCCCAGCGCAGTTGCAGCATGCCATGGCCTTGCAGATGCACCAGCTCTGCAGCCACCTCCAGCCGGCCTCCGGTGGCGGTGTAGCGCAGGCTGTTTTCCAGCAGATTGGAAAACACCTGCTGCAGCCGGTGCGCATCGCCCATTACCAGAGGAGCCGGATCACGCGCGCCAAGCTGGTCCACGCTGGCATGCACCAGACCGATGCCGGCCTGCTCAAAGCTGGGCACAACGCCTTCCAACGCCTCTGCCAGCAACGACAGCGGGTGCACGGGCACATGGCTGGTACCGCCCAGGGCATGGGGATCATCCAGGCTCACGCGCAGGTCGCTCACCAGGCGTATCAGGCGCATGATCTGCCGATGCAGGCGCAGAGCCACGCGCTCATCCATCGGATGCACGCCATCCTGCACCGCCTCGACTTCGGCGCGCATGGTGGACAGGGGCGTGCGCAGCTCGTGCGCCACATCGGCCAGCCAGCGCTGGCGCGACGCCTCCATGCCGGCCAGTTGCACCGCCATGTCGTTGAAGGTTTCCGCAAGGCGGGCCAGTTCTTCGTCGCCCTTGATGGTGACACGGGTGTCCAGGCGCCCGGCCGCGATGCCGCGCAGGCCATCCACGAAAGCCGTCAGCGGCTCCAGCCAGCGCCGCGTGAGCCAAGCCGAAAGCAGCAGCACCAGCGCCAGCCCGGACAGCCCGGTCCAGGCGACAAAGTCCATCTGTTGCGCCAGGAACGCCCGGTCCAGGTCACTTTGCACATTCTGGACGGGAGACAGCACGATTTCGCCAATGGCCCGTCCGCTGGCCGCTCGCAGCGAGCGCCGCGCGGCACCAGGCTGCGGCGCCAGGCCGGACACGAGCTGCCCCTGCGCATCCACCAGTGCCAGGCGGGCCCAGGGGCCGCCAAATGGGCGATCCGGCGGAGGAGGCCCGCGGCGGTCCGCGCCGGGAGGTGCCGGGTGTGCCGGGTGTGCCGGGCCATGATCCGGGCCAGGCCCGGGCCCATGCATGGGAGGCCAGGGCCCTGGCGGCGGGGGACTGCCAGCAGGCATCTGCCGCCCTTCCCTGCCACCAGGACGGAGCATGTCGTGCCATACGCGGGGACGGCCTCGCAAGGCATCCCAGTGGCCCTGCTGCTCGTGGTGCTGCACGAGCCGTTCGGCCAGCCAGTCCATGCCACCCAGCTCTACTTCCGCCATGTAAGGACCCAGCCCGCGCTGCAGCCCCAGGCGGGAAAAACCGATGAAGAGCACCAGCAAAGCCACCAGCAGCAGGGCCAGGGCGAAGAATGCCTTGTGCTGCAGCTTCAGGCGCGGCATGGCGAGCGCCGGGGACTCCGGCTGGCCGTGGGCCTGCGGCGGCTGCTGTTCGGCGGGCAGCCCCCGCGCAGGCCATGAATGCTCATTTACACCGCAATGCCAATCGAGATGGTGCCAGTGTAGCCATTGCTCGTGTTGCCCGTGATCAGCGGCGTCTGCCAGGCGACCTGCTCGCTGGTGTTGTCGCCAAAGACATTGTCGGAGGCGATGCTGACCCGGGACAGGTTGGAGACGCTGGCGCTGTAGCCGCTGGCATTGGCATAGACGGCACTGGCAATGTCCTTGGGCATGGCCATCTGCGAAGTCAGCAGCTTGTTGCTGTAGCTGCCTGCGGTGTTGAGGCTGCGGTAGACCTCGAAGTGCATGTGCGGCCACCGGCCGTCATAGCAGCCGGGGAAAATGGTCACAAAGGTGCACTGGCCCTTGCTGTCCGTGGCCTGCACGCCGCGCAGGAAGTTCTGGCTCAGGACATCGCTGGAATACAGCGAGTATGTGCCTTCGCGGGTGCAGTGCCACAGATAAATGGCATAGCCCTCCAGCGGGCTGCATTGATTGTTGACGTTGACGAGGGTGATGTTCAGCGTCAGGGGCACGCCTGCGGCGGTGCCGCTGAAGCCGCCAAAGCTATTGCGGATGTCGCTGCGCACCACGCCGCTTTGCGACAGCACATTGACCGTGCTGCCGCGCAGGCTGTTGGAGCCATCCGCAGGATAGGGCCCCTCTGTCTCCGTGGGATCGACCATGCAGGAATTGCTGGAGGTGGTGCCTGTCGAACTGCCGGACCCGCTGGAGCTGCCGGTGGCGCCAGTGCTGCCCGTACCGGCAGTGCTGCCGGTGCTGCCTGAAGTGGCCGTGCTGCCGCCAGTACTGCCGGATGCCACCGTGCTTGTGCTGGTGCCGGAGTCACTGCCGCCACCGCACGCGGACAGGACCGTCGAAGCGCCGCCGCAAGCGATCAGACCCAGCAGGCGGCGCCGGTCGAACAGACGGCTTGCCATGACATCCAGGTCATGCTGCAGGCCAAGGTCATGGGCTTCGTGAGGTTGGTTCATAAAAATGGATTCCCGGTTGATGCAGTACCGAATACACCCTGCACACTGCGCTCTGCGCAAGAGAGGGCGGCCATGGCAGGAAAAGACAGGTGCTTTTTCTGGAGGACGCCAGGAATTCTGGCGACCAATTTGCAGCAAAAATGGGAGAAAGGCGGGGCACGGATGGCGCAGTGCACGGGGCGTGCAGCGTTCGCAAGGCCATCAGAGCGCAGTGGCAGGCAGGCCACCGCAGGGGAAGGGAGCAGGAAAACCGCCGGGGCGCTGCTGGATCAACAGGCCCCGGCACGCGCCCCGTTGCGGGGCGCGGCGGCATGCATCACTGGATGCGCACAGCCACCTGGGTCTGGTTCAGAAGCTGGTAGGCGATCTCGCCAAAGGTGACAGGCCCCTGGACGCCACCGATGGCCTTACCTTCGAGTTCCCCGAACACGAAATTCAGGATGCAGTTGCAGGACCAGACGACGCCATCGGCGTCGCCCTGTGCCAGTTGCTCCTTGAAGGCTGCGACATAGTCAGGCACGGGCTTGGCAAAGTGGTAGTCGATGCCAGGGAACACGGGCGCATAAAGCTGCACGTCACCGCCGGCGGCGCCCACGGACTGCAGGGACACATTGATGCGTGCGCCCGCATAGTCGCCCACCAGAGGCAGTTGGCCGCCCTCCAGGCCGCGCTCTCGGATGTAGTCCGCAAACCGGGTCTTGCGGCCGTTGACCAGGCAGTCGCCCACCGTGAAGGAGGTTTCCTCGAACTGGAGCAGATCGCCGCCATCGGCCTCGAACAGATTGACGATCTCCACCGAAGCCAGCTTGTCATCGGGCAGCTGGACATAGGCCACGACGGCGCGGTCCTCGAACTTGCTGGCCGTGCGTCCGTCATACACCTTGGGTGTCACCCGGCCAATGTCGGACAGATGCACACCGGCAATCCAGCCCACCGTGGGATAGAGGAATGCAGACTCATAGGTCGCGGCATCTGCTGCAAACCGGCGGTGTACATCGCCACCGGCGGGGATGATGGTCAGCGCAAAGCCGTTGCCCGGCGCATTGCCGGTGATGCCAGCCAGCTCCTCAGCGCCGTAGGCGGCAAAGCTCACCTGCCCCAGCGAAGACAGATCAGACACGAAGACCTGCGGCGCATCGTCCTGGACGACCACGCCGCCACTGTCCACCATGAAGTAGGGGATGGTGCCTCCGACCCATTGGCCGGCAGGCAGCTGGTCCAACGCCTTTTCAGGGCCGGCCACGCTCAGGAACTTCCCGCTGCGGATCAGGTCTGCAGCGGCTTGGACAGAGATCAGTTGATTCATGAAGGCTCCTCAGATCGTTGCAAGTTGGGCAATTTCGGTGGGAAGAATGCGTTCCCATTTGGTGAAGAAGGCATGGATCTCGGCAGCCTTGGCCGGCAACGGATCGGCGCTTCTCTCAATGCGCTTGGCCATCAGTTGTGTCCCCAGATGCTGGGTCTTGATGCGGGACAGACCTCCGTTGGCCAGCTTCTGCCAGCAGGGGTGGTTGGGCGCGGGAATAGCCATCGTGCAACTCCTTTATGAACAGCGGTTTACACCGCGTGAAACACTTTTTACAGGACGCAACTCTAGGCATTCTACGCAGCCGCAAATTTGATGCACCTCAAGGCCCTGACGCCACCGTCAGCACCGCGCCACTGAGCTGTACAGGTGCCTGCAGTGGCCCGGCCAGAGCCTCTGTTCTGTGCGTGAAGGGCTTGCATGCGCTCGGCGTCGGGCTTGCAAGCGCCGGCGGCTATGCAGCCACATCGGCCTGCTGTGCGGCAAGGAAGGCACCCAGTTTTTTTGCGCCATCGGGCCGCCAGCCCAGCAAAAACTGGCGCGGCACAACGGCCAGCGATCCATGCCAGCGCGCAGGGACAAGTGGATGCAGGTAGCTGGGGCCGTGTCTTTGAAACGCTACAAGGCCATGGACTCACTCCAGGGAGACGTTGGCTTTTTTGACCAGACGGGCGAAGCGCTCCTGCTCGGAGCGCAGGAACTGGGCCGCCGCCTCGGGGCTGTTGAGCACGGTGGTTTCGTCACGCCGTGCAAAGCCGGCCCGGACTTCGGGGTCAGCAAAGGCTGCGGCAATCCCATCATGCAGGCGGCGCACCTGGGCTGCAGGCAGGCCCTTGGGAGCGATGGCAGCCACCCAGCCGGAAACATCCACGCCAGCAAAGCCCTGTTCGGCCACCGTGGGCAGGTCGGGCAGCGAGGCCACGCGCTCGCGGCCCATGATGCCGATGGCGCGCAGCGCGCCGGATTTGAGATGGGCCTGGGCCGTGCCCACGGCCAGCACGCCGAAGTCCACCTGGCCGCTGAGCAGATCCACCACCATCTGGCCCACGCCCTTGTAGGGAATATGCCGTGCGGTGGTGCCGGCCGCGTCGAGAAACACGTCGGCCGCCAGATGGAAGATGGTGCCATTGCCCGACGAGGCGTAGTTCAGGTCGCCGGGCCGGGCCTTCATCAGCGCCTGCAGTTCACGCGCATTGCGGGCCGCCACCTTGGGGTGGACCACCAGCACGAAGGGCGAGGCGCCGACGATGGTCAGGGGCGTGATATCGGCCAGGCTGTCATAGGGCAGCTTTTTGAAGACGCTGGGGTTGACGGCGTGGTTGTTGGAGATGAAGGCGATGGTATTGCCATCGGCAGCTGCCTTGACCAGGGCCTGCGTGCCGTTGATGCCGCCGGCGCCCGGCAGGTTCTCGATGACCACGGGCTGGCCGCCCAGCGCACGCACCAGCGCGGTCTGGGCCGAACGCACGATGGTGTCGGCCCCTGACCCTGCGCTCACAGGCAGGATGACGCGCAGCGGCGTCGAGCCCTGGGCATGCACGCCCAGGGCTGCAGTGCCCAGGGATGCGCCAGCCAGGGCCAGCAGGGCACGGCGGGTATGGAAGAACGAGGACATGGTGGGTTGTCTCCTTTGATAAGGCTATTTATTGTTCATGCTGGCCGGCTCTGCCGGTTCTGGATCACGCACTCCGGGCAGCCCGGAGGGCGCAGAGGTCCGTTCAGCGCATGGGTTAGAGCGCGCCGAGGATTTCCCGGGTGTGTTCGCCCACTTTGGGCAGGGGCATGCGCACGCCCGGGCGGTGGCCGTTCATCATCAGCGGCAGCAGCACCACGTCGGTCTGGCCGCCATCGTCCGTCTGCATCGGCACCAGGCCGCCGCTTTCACGCAGGTGGGGGTCCTCCACCAGTTGCTCGGGCCGGGTGATGGGCGCATACGGAATGCCTGCGGCCTCCAGCAAGGGCATGAGCCGTGCGGATTCATGCTGGGCCAGGATGTCGCCCAGCTCGGCCAGCAGCTGCGGGCGCACGGCCACGCGGGCCGCGTTGTCCACGTATTCGGGGCGCTGCAGCAAGTCGGTGCGCTCCAGCACGCGGCACAGGATGGCGAACTGCTTGTCGCTGACGGCGCCGATGAACAGTTGCTCGCCGCCGGACAGCGTGAACACGTCATAGACGCTCCAGGCCGACACGCGCGCCGGCATGGGCGGTGGCGGCTCCCCGGTCATCAGGAACTGCTGCATGTGCTGCGAGGACAGGAAGACGCAGTTCTCGAACAGCGCGCTTTGCACTTCCTGGCCTCGCCCGGTGCGCTCGCGCTCGCGCAGCGCGGCCAGCACGCCGATGGCTCCGAACATGCCACCCATGATGTCATTGACACTGGTGCCTGCGCGCAGCGGCCGGCCCACGGGACCGGTCATGTACGACAGGCCGCCCATCATCTGCACCACCTCGTCCAGCGCCAGGCGCTTTTCATAGGGGCCAGGCAGAAAACCCTTGTGGCTCACGTAGATGAGGCCAGGCGTGCGCTGCGACAGCGTGGCGTAATCCAGCCCCAGGGACTGCATGAGGCCGGGGCGAAAGTTCTCCAGCACCACATCGCTGCTGGCGGCCAGCTCGGCGGCAGTGGCTCTGCCTTCCTCGGACGTGATGTCCAGCACCACGCTTTTCTTGTTGCGGTTGAAGCTGCGGAAAAAGCCGATGCCCAGGCCCGGCAGCGTGCGCGTCTTGTCGCCGCCCGGGGGCTCGACCTTGATGACCTCAGCGCCCAGGTCGGCCAGGATCATGCCGCAGGTGGGGCCCATGACCATGTGGGTGAATTCGATGACGCGGATGCCGGACAGCGGCAGCAGGGGTTCGGTAGCCATGCAGGTGTGCTCGTGGGGAGGAAAAGGGGATCAGGCCGTGGCGGCAGCCCCGCGCGCCACAGTGCGCCGTGCAGGCTCTCGCCCTGCAGCCAGGCGGCCACCTTGGCGCGCAGCCGCAGCAAGGCATCGATGTCCAGGCCCGTGTCCACATCCATGGTGCGCAGCATGAAGGCCAGGTCTTCGGTGGAGGCGTTGCCGCTGGCGCCGGGCGCATGGGGGCAGCCGCCGATGCCGGCCAGCGTGGCATCAAAGCGCGTGACACCGGTCTGCAGGGCTGCATGCACATTGGCCAGCGCCAGGCCGCGCGTATCGTGGAAGTGGCCGCACCAGAAGCGCTCGCCCGCAATGCGGCGCGCCTGCTCAAACAGCACGCGCACCTGCCCGGGACCGCCGTAGCCCACGGTGTCGGCAATGCTGACGCGGTCTGCGCCCGCATCCAGCAGGGCCTGCATGCAGCGCAGCACCTCGGCAGGCTCCACCCTGCCCTGCAGCGTGCAGCCGAAAGCCGTTCCAATGCCACCCTCGATCAGCATCTTCGAACCCGCCGCATCGCGGGCGGCACGCATGCGGGCCACTTCGGCGATCACTTCATCAGGGGTCTTGCGCAGATTGGCCAGACTGTGGGCATGGCTGGCAGACAACGGCACCAGCATCAGGTCTGCCCCGCTGGCGATGGCGCTTTCGGCACCGCGCAGGTTGGGCACCAGCACCGAAACCAACAGGCCCGGCAGCGTCCTGGCAAAGGCCACCAGCTCGGCCGTATCGGCCAGCTGCGGCAGCAGCCGTGCAGGCACGAAGGAGCCGACTTCGATCTCGCGCTGGCCGGCGCCGTAGGCATCGCGTATCCATTGCTTTTTGTGCTCGGTGGGAAGCACGGTCTGGATGCTTTGCAGGCCATCGCGCAGACCGACTTCGCGGATGACGGCGGACTGCGGGGCGTGGGTCGGTTCAGGCATGGAAGTCTTGCAAGGGGTGTTGTCTTGGATCAGACTTTAGACTTTCCCAAAAATACGTTGAAGCGATAATTTTTCGCTTTAGAGTTTCCCAAAAGGAAATCCATATGAGAGACCTGGACCTGACCACCCTGCGGCTGTTCGTCGCCGCCTGTGACCTGGGCAACATTGCCCGAGCGGGCGAGCAGCAGCACATCGGCTCATCGGCCATCAGCAAGCGCATGGCCCAGCTGGAAGAACAGGTACAGGCTCCTCTGCTGGAGCGCCACCGCCGTGGCGTGGCCCCCACGGCGGCTGGACTGATGCTGCTGGAGCATGCGCGCGCCATGCTGGCCAGCGCCGACCGGGCGGCCCGGGACATGGCCGCCTACCAGCATGGCGTCAAGGGGCAGGTGCGGATACTGGCCTCGGTGTCCTCCATCGCCGAGTCGCTGCCCGACGACATCGCGGCCTTCCTGCAAAAGCCTGCGCATGCGCAAATCCGCGTGGACATCGAAGAGCTGACCAGCTCGGAAATCATCCGCTCTATCCGTGAAGGCCTGGCACTGGTCGGCGTGTGCTGGAACGCCGCCGACCTCGAAGGGCTGCAAACCCTGCCCTACCGCAGCGACACGCTGGCCGTCGCCGTGCCTGCGGGGCATGCACTGGCCTCGCGCAAAAGCTGCAGCTTCAGCGAAACGCTGGACTATGAGCATGTGGGCCTGCCCGCTTCCACGGCGGTGTACACCATGCTGGCGCGGGCAGCGGCCATCATCGGCCGGCCCATCAATTACCGGGCCGTGGTCAGCTCGTTCGATGCCACCATCCGCTGCGTGCGCGCAGGGCTGGGCGTGGCCATCATGCCGCAGGAGATCATCCGGCTTGCAGGCCAGGGCCAGGGCGTGCATATGGTGCCGCTGGCAGATCCCTGGGCCCTGCGACAGTTCGCCATCTGCTTTCGGGACGGCAGCCGCCTGTCCCCCGCTGCGCGCACGCTGGTGGACTATCTGGCGCACTGCGCGCAGCAGCCTTGAAGGCTGGTCAGCAGCAAAGCCTGCGGACTCACCGGTCCACGGGCAGCGCCAGCGTTTCCTTGACCTCCTCCATCACCACATAGCTCTGGGAATCCGCCGGCACCGGCAGTTTCTTGAGAATGTCGCCCAGCAGGCGGCGGTACTCGCGCATGCCGCCCAGGCGCGCCTTGACCAGATAGTCGAAGCTGCCCGACACCAGGAAGCACTCCAGCACATCGGGCACATGCAGCAGCTCCTGGCGCACCTTGTCGAAGACCTCGCCTGACTTGGACGAGAGCTTGATCTCCACGAAGACCAGCAGCGTCTTGCCCAGCGCCTCCGGCGAGACATGGGCGTGGTAGCCGGTGATCACGCCATCGCGCTCCAGGCGGCGCACGCGCTCCGAGCACGGCGTGGCAGACAGGCTGACCTTCTCGGCCAGCTCGGTCATGGAAATACGCCCGTCGCGCTGCAGCACATCAAGAATCCTGCGGTCGGTGCGGTCGAGCACGCGGTTTTCACTCCTGGCGGCCATCACAGCGCTCCCTCAATCAAATCAATCACTAAAGAATAGCAATATTTCAGTGATTTTCACTACCCCTGCATCCATAGACTTTGATTTCATCGTGTTGTCACAGCGGTAAATCCTATGAAAGTCCTTGTCCTTGGCAGCGGCGTGATCGGTGTCACCAGCGCCTACTATCTGGCCCGGGCCGGTGCCCAGGTCACCGTACTGGACCGCCAGGATGCGCCTGCGCAGGAAACCAGCTTCGCCAACGCAGGCCAGGTATCGCCCGGCTATTCCACGCCCTGGGCTGCACCCGGCATTCCGCTCAAGGCGCTCAAATGGATGATGCAAGAGCATGCGCCGCTGGCCGTGCGCCTGGATGGCAGCCTGTTCCAGCTGCGCTGGATGGCGCAGATGCTGCGCAACTGCACCGCCGAGCGCTACGCCGTCAACAAGGAGCGCATGATGCGCGTGGCCGAGTACAGCCGCAGCTGCCTGCAGCAATTGCGCGCCGACACCGGCCTGGCCTACGAGCAGCGCACGGGCGGCACGCTGCAGCTGTTTCGCACCCAGGCCCAGCTGGACGCGGTAGAGCGCGACGTGGCCGTGCTGCGCGAATGCGGCGTACCCTACGAGCTGCTGGACCGCGACCAGTTGCCCCGGGTCGAGCCCGCACTGGCCCAGGCGCGCGAGCGGCTCACTGGCGGACTGCGCCTGCCCAAGGACGAAACCGGCGACTGCCACCTGTTCACCAACGGACTGGCGCGCATTGCCGGCGAACTGGGCGTGGATTTTCGCTTCAACCAGAGCGTCGAAGGCCTCGTGACCGAAGGCGACCGCATTGCCGGCGTGCGCGTCAATGGCGAACTGCTGACCGCCGACCGCTACGTCATGGCCTTTGGCAGCTATTCGCGCCAGGCGCTGCAGCCGCTGGGGCTGGATCTGCCCGTTTACCCGGTCAAGGGCTATTCGCTGACCGTGCCGCTGGGCGACCCTGCGCTGGCGCCTCAGTCCACGGTGCTGGATGAAACCTACAAGATCGCTGTCACGCGCTTTGACGGTCGCATCCGCGTGGGTGGCATGGCTGAGCTGGGTGGCTTCGACCTGCGCCTGGACCCGCGCCGGCGCGCCACGCTGGAGCTGGTGGTCAACGATCTGTTCCCCGGCGGCGATGTGGCGCGCGCCAGCTTCTGGACGGGCCTGCGCCCCATGACGCCCGATGGCACGCCCATCATCGGTGCCACGCGCTACGCCAACCTGTTTCTGAACACCGGCCACGGCACGCTGGGCTGGACCATGGCCTGCGGCTCGGGCCGCCTGATAGCAGACCTGATCATGGGCCGCCGCCCGGAAATCAGCACGCAGGGGCTGGCTCTGGAGCGCTATGCGCACAAGCCCGCCCGATCGGCGGCAGGCACCGCCGCCCCTGTGTCGGCCTGACCGGGCGCCTGCCTCAGTGCGCTGAAAACTCCAGCAGAAACTCGTAGCTGAGGCTGGTGGTGCGTGCGTCACCGGCCACGGGCAAGCGCACGATGGCCAGCAACTGGTTCAGGCCCGCACGCGGGGCCACGGTGACCAGACCATCGGCATCGGTCAGCAAAGGCTCGCCCTTCTCGCCCAGCGACACGCGCACGCCAGCGCGCGGCTGGCCGTTCAGCAATACCTGGAACTGCTGAGACTCGCCGGCATGGGGGGCGCGGCGCGTCCTGGCGATGATCTCGAAGGCCTGGCCCAGCTTCTGGCGCGCGATCGGCCCCCATTCGGTGATGGTCTTGTGGAACTTCAGCGCATGCACGCCACTGGTCGCGCCAGGGTTTTCGTTCATGGGCCTGTTGACCATGGGCCCCTCGCCTGCCCTGCTGAAAAAACCATTGTCGAAATGCGTGGCCAGCAAGGCCGCACGGCGCGCGGGCGTCACCCTGGCGCCGCCGGGCTCGGGATGAACCGCCACCTCGATGCTGCGCCCCCGCGCGTCATAGGCGTGCACGCTCTTGAGCTTGTCGGCGGCAAAGGCCTCACGCTGGCCTTCATGGCCGCCAAACTGCACGCGGTAGGCGCCATCGGCATCCGGTTCAAGCCACACGTTATGGGCCAGTGCCAGCGGCGAGGCAGCCAGCACTGCGGCCATCGCAAGCCAGTGGCGCAGCGGTATTTTGCGGATCTGCATTCGGGTTTCCTCAGAAATGGGCCTGCACGCCGACTTTCAGCGTGCGCGGAGCACCGGGCGCGAACAGCTGGGTGCCGCCGATGATGGAAGACGAGGTCGCATAAGCCTTGTCCGTGAGATTGCTGACCGTGGCGTAGATGCGGCTGCGCGAGCCCGGCAGGCTGTAGCCCAGGCCCAGGTCCCAGGTGGCATAGCCGCCATACGAAACGCTGTTGTCCGCGTTGACGGCATAGCGCCCCACGTGGCGCCAGGCCAGCGTGCCCTGCCAGCGCGGCACGGGCCGCCAGGCCAGCGCCACCGTGGCCGTATGGCGCGGCACGCCAGCCACCTGCCGGCCCACCAGGGACGGATTGCCGTTTTCCGTCACGCGCGAACGGGCGCTGCCCCAGGCCACCTCCAGGTCCAGGTCCCTGCGCACAGCCCACTGGACGCTGGCCTCGGCACCCGTGCGGCGCGTGGCGCCATAATTCTCGTAAACGCCCGGCGCGGTGTTGCGTATTTCCTGCGAGGACAGCAGCCGGTAGGCCGCCACATCCAGCACCAGGCCGGCCACCGGCCTGAACTGCGCGCCCACCTCGGTCTGGCGAAAGATATTGGGCTCCAGTTGAGCCGCGCCCAATGCGTACTTGGCAAAGTTGCTGGCCAGCGCAAAGCCTTCGGACCAGCTGGCGCGCAACAGCACGCCCGGCGCCACCTGCGAGCGCAGGCCCAGCTTGGGGCTGGCATGCGAGGTCCGAGCCAGCGGGCCGCAGGGATCGGCGCCCGTTTCAGGCCCGTTGCGCAGGCAATCTCCCGTGAAGCGGTCCCAGCGCAGTCCCGCAGACAGTTGCAAAAGGCGGTGAATGGGCGCATCGACCTCGGCATAGGCCGACAGGCTGTTGAGCCGGGAATCGCGGTCATTGATGGCTGGCGCCGTGCGTTCGCGCTGCAGCAGGCCATCGTAGTAGAGATAGTCCGTGGACTCGCGCAGGCTCTCCAGCCCTGCCACCCAGTGAATCGGAGTCAGCGCCGTCACATGCCGGCCATTGAGGCTGGTGCCCACGCCATAGACCGTGCGCTCGTAGCTTTCCTCGCGCTGGCGCCACTGGGCCGTACTGACGGGGCGGCTGAACCAGCGCGTGAAGCTTTGCCGCGTGGTGTAGGCAAAGGCCAGCCAGCTCAACTGTGGCGACAGCGCGTAGCGGGTATCGGCGCGCAGCGTGGCAAAGTCCTTGCGTGCGCCATCATTCATGGCGCGCGGGTCTTTGCCATAGGGATCGGTGGCGAACTGTGCAGCGGTGACATAGCCAGGCGAATCGCCTTCGGCATGGTGCAGACGGGCCGACAGAGCCACCTCCAGCGCAGGCGTGATCTGTCTGCTCCAGCGCAGCGCCGCCGTGCTGCGCTGCGACGCCGACTGCGCGCGAAAGCCGTCGCTGCGCCATTGCTGGGCAGCCAGATTCAGGAACTCGCCCTCGCTCAGCTTCAAACCCAAAGCGGCCTGCGCATCCAGCGTGCCGTGCGATGCCAGGCCCCAATCCACCTGCCGGTATTCGCCCTGTTTGCGCGTGTCGATGGCGATCAGCCCCGCGCGGTTGAAATTGCCATACAGCGCCGAGACAGGCCCTTTGTAGACGGTCAGACGTTCTATCTCCAGCGGAATGATGACATTCAGGTCCACATAGCCATCGGCATGCGACATGGCCTCGTTGAGCGCAATGCCATCGAGCGCCACCCCGACATCGCCCCCATGGCCACCACCGCCAAAGCCGCGCAGCACGATGGCATCGCCCACGCCGGACAGCTGGTAGCTGTTCACGGCCATGCCAGGCACCTTGCGCAGCAGCTCCTGGGGCTGGCTCACATGGGCATCGGCCACATCGTCGGACTCCATCACGGTAGTGGTGTAGGCCGCTGCAGCGCCACGCGCTGCCTGCCCCTTGACTTCGACAGCCTGCAGCCGGGCCTCGGCGTCCTGGGCACCGGCATGGGGCATGGCAGCCAGGCCCAGCAGGCTGGCTGCCGCAATCTGGTGCACAGGCATGCACCGCGTAAAGAAAGTAGAAGAAAGTGTCATAGTGTTTGAGGTTTGTATGAAGAAAAAAGCAAACTTCATACCGGCCTGCATGACACGGGTGACAAGGCGCTTTCGCGCTGATGCGGGCTCAGTGCCTGGGCATGGCTTCAGTGGTCATGAGAATGGCTGTGGCGGGCGGGCGCCGTCTCCTGTGCAGTCTGGCGCACCATCACCACATTCAACTGTCCATGGTGCACGCCCCGCTCGGCCATGAGAATGTCGGCAAAGCGCCGCACGGCGCTGGCCGGCCCGCGCAGCATCACGGTCTCGATGCACTGCTCATGGTCCAGATGCACATGGGTGGTGGCCATGTGCAGCGCATGGTGGTCATGCTGCAGCCGCGCCAGACGCTCGGACAGCTCGCGCTCGTGGTGGTTGTAGACATAGGAGAGGTTGGCCACGCAGGGACCATCGGCATCCTGGCGTTCGCGCACGCGCGCCAGGTGCACACGTAGCACATCGCGCACGGCCTCGGAGCGGTTGCCATAACCGTGCGCGGCAATCCATTGGTCGAAATCGCGGGCCAGCTCGTCGTCGATGGAGATAGTGAAGCGTTCCATGGGCGCAATGCCTGGCAGTGAAAGCAAAACGCCATTGTGCGGCCGCTGCCAGCTATGTCGGTGCAAACTGACAGAGCATGTAAACGATCTCTTACAAGCTTCATACACAAAAACTCTCAATGCGGTTACGCTCTTGTAAAGATGGCGCACCGTTGCGTTTCATTGTCGAAAGGTTTGTGGTATGCAGCACTCGTTCGAACAGCTCATGGACATGCTGGTGTCCCGGCTGGAGGCTGCGCCAGCCTGCGCATCGCGCGAACAGGCCTTCGAACAGGTCCAGTCCCTGTGGCTGCAGACGCATCTGTACTTCGCTTCGCCCGAAGCCGAGCTGCGCCGCATCCGCTCCCGGCGGATGACGGAGTCCCACGGCTGGAAGGATCTGGACCGGGACCCCTGCTACCTGGACCCCGACTCCGGCCCCGAAGTACGCCTGTACCTGCACCGCGACGGCAGCATGGTCATACAGCGCATGCGCAACGGCAGCAGCCAGATCATCTTCTCGCGGCTGGGGCTGCAGTTGCAGGCCTGAGCCTGAGAAAGCCATCGCAGGCGGAGACAGCTCCTGTCATGTTTGCGGGCCCTGCCGAGCAGTGGCAAAGCGCCCGATCACTGGACTGTTGCGCACGCAGGACAGGAAAGCGCCTCGCTGGCCCTATCCTGTTGCTTTGGTCTGCGTTTGCGCATTGCTATGAATACTCGCTTCATCGAAGCCTTTCTCTGGTCTGCACGGCTGGGCAGCTTTCGCGCTGCTGGCGAGCGCCTGAATATCACCCAGGCGGCGGTGGCGCACCGGATTGCCTCGCTCGAAGATGACATCGGAGCCAAGCTGTTCGTGCGTGATCCGCGCGAACTGCGGCTGACGGCGGTGGGCACCCGCTTGCTGGGCTACGGCGAGCGCCTGCTGGAAATCCGCCAGGACATCATTGCCCTGGGCCGCACCGATGTGCAGATGCTTGGCGTGGTACGCATCGGGGTGATCGAGACGGTAGTGCACACCTGGCTGGTCAGCTTTCTTGAAAACCTGCGAGCCACCTACCCGGGCATCGAGGTACAGCTGACCTCCGAGACCACGCGCGGTCTTCATCGCGCACTGCACGAGCGTGCACTCGACATCGCGGTGCAGACTGAACAGATTGATGGGCCTGGCATACGCAGCACCGCCTGCCTGCCGATGCCGATGGGCTGGGTAGGGGCGGCAGATGCGCAGGCCGAACAGTCACTGCGCGAGCTATTGACTCAGCCGGTGCTGACAATGAGCCCGGGCTCCCAGCCGCATGAGGCGGTCAAGCAGATGTTTCGCGATGCCGGACTGCCGATCGGCAAGGTGCATTGCGTCAGCTCGATCTCGGCGCTGGTCAAGCTGGTCAGCGCGGGCTTTGGCCACGCAGTCATGCCGCTGCCTCCCGTGCTTGAGTACGCGCAGCGGGGTGATATCCGGTTCATCCGCTGTGAAGCGCAGGTTCCGCCGCAGCGTCTGGTCGTCAGCCATGTCGAACAGGTCCCGGCCAGCCCCGATGCGATCCGTGTCGTGGCGGAGCTGGCCTGCATGGCAAGCGACCGTTACACCAGTTCGATCTCGGTTATCCCGCCGATGGCGCCGGCCCACCGGACGATCTGAGCACTTTGGCCGCCGATTCCAGGTGCCCCTGGCCAAGCGGTCCAAGCCTGCAGCACCCTGGACCTGCCCCTTCAGGACCCGCAAGAATTTCTTGTGCCTGAAGGGCAATAAATCTCGTTTGTCCGACCGGAAACGCCCTCCTAGCATGAATGCCTGTTTGCCATCCTCAACAGGGCTTTCCATTCATGCACGCATCTTCTTCATCGACGCACCCCACTGGCGGCGTTCTGTTCGTTGCCTCCGATGTCGCCCCCGTCCACGACCAGGACTACAACCGCTGGTATGACCGGGAACATGTGCTGGAGCGGGTGAGCATTCCAGGCTTTGTCTCTGGAACCCGGTATGTAGCGATCGATGCATCCAAGCGCTATCTCGGTCTGTACCACACAGAGTCGCTGGCCGTGTTCAGCACACCAGCCTACCGTCAGGCTTTTGCACAACAGACTCCATGGTCGGTCAGCAACCTGGACCGGATGCTGCAGCCCAAGCGCCGGGTGTGCCAGGTGCTGGCACACACCGGCGCCGGCCAGGGCAGTGCGCTGGTGGTGATTGAGCTGCCAGAGGGCAGCCAGGTGGATGCCCTCGCAAGGCAGGTGCTGGATCTGGGTGCCCGGCTCTCGGAGCTTGACGGTTTTGTGCACAGCTGCCTGTATTTTCCAGACGAAACACTCAGCACCCCTTTGCCGCAGGAGGCCACGCAGGGCCGGGTGCTGAATCCGATGCTGCTGATTCATGCCAGCTCACCTGCAGCCGCACAAATGCTTCGCAGCCAGGCATTGACACATCTGGGCCTCGGCAATGCCTCGTCCGGGCTGTACGCACTGGGTTGGCAGTTGCACGCAGCCGATTTGTAAAGCATCAGGCTGTGTGATGAAACCAGCCAGCCGGCTCCACGGGCGGTGGCAGCTTGCCAGTCTCTGGAGACGGCCCGCTGTCCGGCAGCCTCCCATGCGGCTGTCGCCCCGCTCCGATCACTCCACGTTTGTCAACCCATGGATGCGCCCAGCATCCTCGACTTCAAGGCCCCATTTCCCATGAACAAGCTCTTTTCGTCTCGCCGCTGCGCGCTTGTATGCGCCGGCACGCTGGGCACGGCACTGTGGCTGGCCGGCGCATCCAGCGCCCTGGCTGCGGATTACCCGAATCGGCCGATCCGCATCGTAGTGCCCTATTCGGCCGGAGGCCTGACCGATGTCCTGGCACGCACCCTTGGCGAGCGTCTGACGCAACGCCTTGGTCAGCCGACCATCGTGGACAACAGGCCTGGAGGGGCCGAGCAGATCGCCACCTCCATGGTGGCCAAGTCTGCACCGGATGGCTACACCCTCTTGCTGTCCACCATGACAGGTCTGGCAGTGAATCCCGGCTTGTATGGCCCCCGCCTGCAATACGACCCCTACAAGGATTTAACACCGGTCGCCCTGGTCGGCAGCGTACCCAGCATTGTGGTGGTTCATCCTGACGTTCCCGCCAAATCGATGGCTGAGCTGACGGCCTATGCCAAGGCCCATCCTGCCAAGCTCAATTACGGCTCGGCAGGCAATGGCACGCCCAGCCATCTGGCCGTCGAGTACTACAAGCGGCAAAACGCCTTGGACGCAGCCCACATCGCCTACAGAGGCGGCGCGCCAGCGCTGCAGGATCTCATGGCCGGTAATGTGCAGATGATGATCGCGATTGCTCCAGAGGCCTTGCCCATGGTCAAGAGCGGCAAGCTGCGCGCACTGGCCGTCACGTCCCAGCGCAGGCTGGTGGCCAACCCGGAGATTCCCACTGTCCAGGAGTCGGGCGGCAAACCTCTGGATGCGTCGTTCTGGTACGCCTTCGTCGCGCCGGTGGGCACGCCTGCCGAAGTCGTGAACAAACTCAACAGCACCTTGAATGCCATTCTTCAGGAACCGACCCTGCGCACACGCCTGGCCGAACTGAATGTGGATATCGGCGGTGGCACTCCTGCAGCCCTGACGGACCTGATCCGCACAGATGCCATGCGCTGGAAGAAGGTCATCGACGAAGCCGGCATCAAGGTCGATTGAACCGATTGCGATCCGTGGCCCGCATGGCGGGCACGGTCCATCGCGCTCCTCGCGCGGCATACAGGGCACAGGCCGTTTCGCAGCGCCATCCAGCGGGCGGCGGCCTGGCACTTATTGGTATTTCAAACAGCAGAAGGCACTTTCATGGCGCTTGCATTTCATATTTGCGCAGCAGAGCCCATCCTCATCGAGATCGACTCGCTGGTCATCGCGGGTTGGACAGGACGCGATCTTCAGGCCATTGAGCACCACATTGAGGAGCTTGAAGCCATTGGCGTTCCACGTCCAAGCGCAATTCCATTGTTTTACCGGGTCGCCAGCCAGCAGATGAGCCAGGCCGGCACCATCGAAGTGCTGGGCGGGCACACCTCGGGCGAGGTGGAGCCATTGCTGCTGGTGAAAGAAGGAGAGTGGTTTGTTTCGATTGCGTCGGACCACACCGATCGCCAGCTGGAAACCCACAGCGTGGCCTGGTCCAAGCAGATTTGCCCCAAGCCGGTAGCGACCGCCGCCTGGCGGCTGAACGACGTACTGCCCCATTGGGATCAGTTGATCATCCGCTCCTGGATCGAGGAAGACGGCGAATACAGGCTGTACCAGGAAGGCACGCTGGCCGCCCTGCGCACCCCATCGGATTTGCTGGCCCGTTTTGCTCCGGCAGGCGCATTGCCGCACAACGGCTTTGCCATGAGCTGTGGCACGGTGGGCGCCATCGGCGGCATCCGCAGCGCCGTGAATTTCCGCATGGAGCTGGAAGACCCGGTGCTGGGGCGCCGGATCGAGCACTGCTACAGCAGCCGGGTGCTGCCCGTGGTGGCCTGAAAAAGGAAGTCATCCATGCAGAACTCGCTGGCAAATCTTCAGAACGCCCTGAATCAGGGTGAAACCACAGCTATCGCACTGGCCGATGAAGCACTGCGCCGCATCGAGGCCGCTGATGGCCAGGGCGCCAAGGCCTTCACTCAGGTCTATGCCGAATCGGCGCGGGCCGCCGCCCGCGCCTCAGACACGGTCCGGCAGGCAGGCACATGCCGCTCGCCCATCGAGGGCCTGACGGTGTCGGTCAAGGACCTGTTCGATGTCGCCGGGCAGGTGACCACCGCGGGCTCCACAGTGCTGCGCGACAGCGCCCCGGCCCGGAGTGACGCCGGCGTGGTGCAACGGCTGCGGCAGGCTGGAGCCGTGCTGACAGGCAAGACCAACATGACCGAATTCGCCTACTCGGGCCTGGGCATCAACCCGCACTACGGCACGCCGCTGAATCCATGGCAGCGCCAGCAGGCACGCATCCCCGGAGGCTCGTCCTCGGGGGCTGCAGTGGCGGTGTGCGACGGCATGTGCGTGGCGGCCATCGGCAGCGACACAGGAGGGTCCGCCCGCATTCCAGCCGCCTTTTGCGGCATCACAGGATTCAAGCCCACCGCCCGCCGGATGCCCGCTGATGGCATGATCCCGCTGTCAACCTCACTGGATGCAGTAGGCGTCCTGGCAGCCGATGTCAGCAGCATCAGCGCTGTCGATCAGGTACTGGCCGGCCAGCGCCGTGTGCCACGCCAGCGCAAACTGCGGCAGGGCCGCTTTGCCGTCCCCACCACGGTAGTGCTGGATGGTCTTGATGGACCCGTGGCTGCGGCCTGGAGCCGTGCACTGGGGTGCCTCTCGGCAGCAGGCGCCGAATTGGTCGAATTGCCTGTGCCGGAATTTTCCGAACTGGCTGACATCAATGCCGAAGGCGGCTTCTCGGCGGCTGAATCGTGGGCGTGGCATGCCGATTTGCTGGGCCAGCGTGGCGCCGAATACGACCCCCTTGTGCTGTCCCGCATCCGCCGGGGAGAAGCATTCAGCGCCCGGGCTTACCTGAAGCTGCAGGCCCAGCGCCGGGCCTGGCAAGACAGGGTGCTGTCCCGGCTGCAGGGCTTTGATGCCTGGCTGATGCCTACCGTCCCCATGGTGGCCCCGAGGCTGGCGGACCTGCAGGCCGACGAGGCGCTGTATTTCAGCACCAATGCCCAGGTGCTGCGCAATCCATCGATCGTCAATTTCATGGATGGCTGCGCGATCTCCCTGCCCTGCCATGCACCGGGTGAAGCACCTGTGGGACTGAGCCTGGCAGCACCCGCTATGGCAGACGATGCCCTGCTCGATTGGGCAAAGGCCATGGAGCCGTTGTTTCAAGTCCTGCCATGAGGCATGCATCGTGCTTGCACACATCCGCACCAGTCCGCCAGCCTGCCCCCAGTCCACTCCCGCCACGTTCATGAATTCAAAAGGCAACTGCCTCATGAAAAAACTGTTTCTGCTCAGCGCCACCCTTGTCATGGCCCCACTGGCCTTCACCGTGCCGGCAGTGCAGGCCGAAGAGGCCTATCCCGCCAAGCCCATCCGCCTGGTCGTTCCGTACCCCCCGGGAGGCAGCATCGACATGGTGGCACGCATGGTCGGCCAGAAGCTCTCGACCCAGCTAGGCCAGCCCGTATTGGTGGACAACCGCGCCGGAGCCAGTGCCAATATCGGGATGGATTTCGTCGCGAAGGCTCCCAAGGATGGCTACACCCTGCTGCTGGCACCGACCGGCCTGGCGTCCAACCCCCATCTTTTTGCCAAGCTGCCGTTTGATGCGCTCAAGGACATTGCCCCCATCATCCGCATTGCCGAGCAACCCAACGTACTGGTGCTGAACCCTAAATGGAGCTTCAAGAATGTGGCCGAGCTGGTCGCTTATGCAAAGGCCAACCCCGGCAAGCTCAGTGTCGGCACCTCCGGCGTCGGTGGACCGCAGGATGTGGCGGCGCGCCGCTTCATGCAAATGACGGGTACCGACCTGCTCAACGTGGCCTACAAAGGCGGAGCGCCAGCGCTGGCCGATCTGATGGGCGGCCAGATTGACATGATGTTCGAGACCTCGCCGACCGCCGTGCCATACGCCAAGAGCGGCAAGCTGCGGGCCCTTGCGGTCACCAGTGAAAAACGCCTGCCCAACCTGCCCGACATCCCGACCGTGGCCGAAGCGGGCGTGACAGGCTTCAAATCGATTGGCTGGATGGGTCTGGCAGCCCCGGCGGGCACCCCCAGGCCAGTGATCGAGAAGCTCCATGCACAGATGCAGTTGATTTTGAACAGCGCCGAGATGAAAAAGCAGATCGCCGAGATCAACCTGGAGGTCAGTGGCGGAACGACGGCTCAATTCACCAGCTTTGTCCGCAGCGAGTGGGACGACTATGCCAGATTCGTCAAGGACTCGAACATCACGCCACAGTAAGACGGGCTGGCACCGCTGATTCACAAAGCGCGGACCGATGATGGCAGCCGTCCGTTTCCGCAGTGCTTCGTGGATGTCCGGCTGCGCACTGTCCTGCCATCGAGCAACTGCTCCAGGCGCGCCCGGCAACGCTGCCGCTACAGCATTTGCCAGAGGCGCGCAGTGAGCCTTGCTTAAAACGTCTCCCAGTCGTCCTGGCTGCCGGCAGCCACTGCCGGGGCCGGGGCCCTGGCAGGCCTGGCGGCAGCAGCCGGGGCGGCAGCAGGTGCAGTGGCAGGGGCCAGCGCGCTGGGTGCCAGGGCAGGCGCACGGGGAGGCATATCGCTGACCGCCGGCTGGACAGTGGCAGATGCCTTCGATGCAGAGGCGGATTCGGCCCCCGGCACCAGGGACGCAATGTTCAGCGGGTTCACGTTGCCGCCCTGCAGCCGGAAGATCGAAACCGCGCGCACAAGCTCCTCGGACTGATTGCGCAGACCCCTGGCTGCACCCGCCATTTCCTCGACCAGGGCCGCATTCTTCTGCGTGGTCTGATCTATGTGGGTGATGGCTTCGGCCACCTGGGCCACACCGTTGTTCTGCTCGCCGCTGGCATGGCTGATATCCGATATCAGACGGGTGACCTTCTGGATTTCAGCCATCGCCTGCTCCATGGTGTCGCCAGCGTATGCGGCCTGTTGGTTGCCGGCATGGATTTCATCCACGCTCTGGCTGATGAGCTGCTTGATTTCCTTGGCAGCTTCCGCGCTGCGGTGCGCCAATGCGCGGACCTCGCCGGCCACCACGGCAAAGCCCCGTCCCTGCTCGCCAGCACGGGCCGCTTCCACGGCGGCATTCAGCGCAAGGATATTGGTCTGGAAGGCAATCGAGTCGATCACGCCGATGATGTCGGCGATCTTCTTGCTGCTGGCATCGATCCCCTGCATGGTCTGCACCACCTTGCGCACGGCATCCCCGCCCTCGGTGACGACACGCTGGGCCTCACGTGTGAGCTGATCCGCCGATTGCGCATGCTCGGCATTGTGGCCCACGGTAGAGCCCAGTTGCTCCATGGCAGCAGCCGTCTGCTCCAGCGCGCTGGCTTCGCTTTCTGTTCGGGAGGCCAGATCGAAGTTGCCCTGGGCGATTTCCGCGCTGGCAAGCGCCACGCTTTGCGCCTGCTCATTCACGGTGCTCACCACACGCGTCAGGCCATCGCTGGTGCTGTTCATGGCCTGCAGCAAGTGGCCGATCTCGTCCTCGCGGTCGCTCTGGATGCGCACCGTGAGATCCCCCTGCGCAATCGCATGGGCCATGCGGCGGGCGTCATTGAGGGGATTGACGATCATCCGGCGAATCAGCCAGAACCACGCCGCCGACAGCAGCAGCACCGCCGCCAGCCCCATGAGGGTGAACTGCAGAATCAGGGCTCGGGTTTCGGCCACGAACTCATCCATGTAGGCGCTGGTGGCAAAGACCCAGTTCCATGGCTCGTAGTGGTTGAAGACAATCATCTTGTCACGGGGCTGGGTTTCACCTGGATTGGCCCAGGAATAGGCCAGGCTGCCCTGCTTGCGCTCCAGGATGTCACGGATGAACAGGCGCCCATCACCGTCCTTAGTATCAAGAATGTTCTTGCCTTCCAGTGCCGGATGCACCACCAGTTGGCCCCGTGGAGAGCCCTCTTCGGCATTCAGCACAAAGTAGTAGCCGGTCTGGCCCACCTTGAGCGCCCGGATGGAATCCTTGAAGTGCTCCAGCAACTGCGAAAAATCCTGGCCGACGAACGCAATGCCCACAGTCGCACCGGAGGCATCGGTGAGCGGACGGTAGTGTGTCATGTACTGGCGGCCAAACAGGTTGGCCAGGCCCATGTAGGTTTTTCCGGACTGAATGGCAGCGTAAGCCGGATGCGCCCGGTCCAGCAGGCTGCCTACGGCGGCTTCACCCTTCTCGTTCTTCAGCGTCGTGGCGATGCGCATGAAATCACCTCGCCCCTGGGCGGCAAACACGGTGACCACGGCGCCCGTGCTGCGCGTGAATTCCTGGATACCCGTATTGCTGCCGTTGAGCGGTTCGCCATTCAGGCGCAGCATGGGTTCGCTGCCGCTGGTGTCCAGGCTGAGGGTGCCCTGCAGGCTGCGTGCAAAGCTGTCGGCCAGAAACTGGGTCCGCTGGCGCAGCTCCTTGTCGTTGGATTCAATGAAGTTGTGCAGTATCTGGATGCCGTGCTCCATCTCGCTTTGCATCTTGGCCTGCATGGACTTGCTCACGTCCCAGGCGATGCCCAGCACCAGTAGCGCCAGAATGGAGGTGACACAGACAAAATTGGTAAACGTAAGCTTGGTGCCTACTCCTTGACGGCGCCAAAAGCGTTGACTCATGTGCATTAATGCATCTCCTTGACAGCGTTCTGCGCTGCTGCGTTGTGTGCACGGAGAGCGGAATGCCGCTGTTCAGCATCCCCAGACATACTTCCGTGCCAAGACGTGCCCACCCAGCGCAAGGCTGGATGGCTCAGGGATTCAAGCGTAACGAGACCGTCGTTTTCGGCCTTTGACATCAGTCAAGGAAGTAACCAGGTGTTGCAGTACTGTGACCAGGGAGGCGCTGGCAGCCCCTGGTGTGGATGGCCTTGCTCTGCGTGCAAGGCCTGTCAAAAGTCTGAGCTCCGCTGAATGCATGTACAGCCAGCAGATTGGCTGCTGGCGCCGATCCCGCGCGGACTCAGCCCATGGCCACGCGCTGGCCTGGCGCGATGGTGGGAGGTGCTGCATTGAGCGTTTCGATCGCAAAACCCGCTGCCGCCTTGTACCGTGCCATGAAGGTTTCGCGCTCCTCGCGCGGCAGCACGTCGTCGATATGGTCGAAGACACCGCCGCAGCGCTCGTCCACCAGCCCCAGCAGGCCGAAGGGCCCTGACCCACGGTTGCGCAGCACCAGTGCGGAGATGTCCTTGCACAGCTTGTCGTCATAGGCGCGCAGCGCCTGCGGGCCCACGCCATGCGCAACGAACTGTGCGCCCAGCACGCGCGCATCCACGATGGCCTGGCTTGCGCCGTTGGAGCCCACGGGATACATCACATGCGCCGCATCGCCCAGCAGCGCCACGCGGCCATCCACCCAGGTAGGCACAGGGTCGCGGTCGATCATGGGGTACTCGAAGATATCTTTCGCGCCGCGCAGCATGGCCGGCACGTCGATCCAGCTGTAGTTCCAGCCGTCAAAGTGGTGAATGAACTCCTCCAGCGCCACGCGCCGGTTCCAGTCGCCTTGCTGCCAGCCGCCGCTATTGTCCACCGTGACCTCGGCGATCCAGTTGATGGTGGCCAGGCCCGTGGCGGGGTCCGGCGGCGTGATGGGGTACAGCACCACGCGGTGGCGAAGCGAGCCCACACCCACGAAGGATGCGCCGGTGCGCACGGGCACACCGGGCGTGGTGCCGCGCCACATGATGGCGCCACCCCACTGGATGGGCGGCTGTGTGGGGTGCATCTGTGCCCGCACGGCAGAGTGCAGTCCGTCGGCCGCCACCAGCAGCGAGCCGGACACCTCCAGGCGCTCTCCATCGCGCGTCTCAATGAGCGCGGTCACGCCATCGCCATCCTGCCGATAGCCGACCACGCGCTGGCCCAGTCGTACGGCACCATCGCCCAGGCGTTCCTTCACGGCATTGAACAGCAGCATTTGCAGCTGCCCCCGGTGCACTGCATACTGCGGCCAGTGGTAGCCCGCCTGCAGACCACGCGGCTCAGCGTAGACCTCGTTGCCGTTGCGGCCCACCAGTGCCCATTCCTGCGCCTGCAGGCCGATGGTATCGAGCACATCGTTGCCGAAACCCAGGTCGTGCAGTTCCCGTACTGCGTTCGGCTGCAGATTGATGCCGACACCCAGGGGCAGCAACTGCGGCACTGACTCGAAAACGATGCAGGGCACACCGATCTGGTGCAAAGTGAGAGCAGTGGCCATGCCACCGATGCCGCCGCCGGCAATGAGCACGGGGCGGAGTGAGTTGGAGTGTGAAGCAGCAGCAGACATGCCCAGATTGTCCACGCAATGGCTGCAGGGGAAAATTTCCGCCTGCCGCACATCGCAACAGCACGGCAGGCTGACATAGGTTGCCGAACGCCCTGCCCTGCAAGCGCCGGCAGCCGTCAGATCGTCAGGCTGGCAGCCAGCGCAGCCAGCGCGGCCGCCAACTCAGCGTGAAGGCAATGGTCAGCGCGGCTGCAGCCAGCGCCATCATCCAGACCAGCGAAGCCATGGACGCATGATCCACCGCCAGGCACAGGCCCAGTGAGGCAGCCAGGCCCAGGGTGCCGAGCCCGCGCAGCAGCCGGATCTTGCCAGGGGTTTGCGGCCGGTCGCCGTGGACCTGCTGCCAGTGCACATCCTTGGCCAGGGCAAACCAGCCCATGCCGGCCAGGGCTGCCAGCAGGGCCGCCAGCAGCAGCAGCGCGTCAAGCCGGGCGTCAGGCATGGGACACCTGTGCAGTGCGTGTGGGCGCAGGGTTGCTGGCACGGCGCCCCAGCTTGCGTGCCACCACCACGGCCAGCGCAGCGCTGGTCAGCAGGAACAGGTCCACGCCCGCCACAGGCCAATAGCCCTCACCCACCGTCTTGAGCAGGTGATCGCCCGTGGTCAGCCAGTTCAGTGCCACCGCCGCGACGGCCAGAGCGGCTATGGCCCAGCATTGCTCGCGCCATGCAGGATTGGGCAAGCCCCGGGCCACAGGGCCGCTGCGCACAAAGGCGTGAACCAGCGCCAGTGCCCAGATGGCCCAGAAGCCATAGCGCTCCATGTCGCCCCGGCCCGGCCAGCCCAGGGGCATGGCCTCGGGCAGCAGGCGGTTGGCGATCAGCATGCCGGCAGCAGCCGCCAGCATGCCGGTCACGGTAGTCACTGCCAGGGCATCGACCACGCGTGCGCCCTGCACGCCCTGCCGGGCGTGCTGCTTCTTGCGCTTTTCCACGAAAAAGATGAATCCGGTGGCAATGCACACACAGCCAGCCAGTCCGCCCAGCACGTACAGCCAGCGCAACAGCCAGTGGCGGAAATGCTGCAGATGCAGGCCGGTGAGGAAGGTGTTGAGGCTGTCCACTGCCGTGCGCGGCGGGTCTTCGCGCAGCAGCTCGCCAGTGCTGGCCTTGAAGTGGATGCCCTCTCCCGTGAGCGCGATGCGGTCGGTGCCGGCACGGTAGACGCTGACAAAGCTGTTGGCATCGCCCACATGGGTCACCGACAGAAAGCCCACGTCGCCGGCCATGCCCTTGGCCGCCCAGCGGCGCTGCGCCTCGGACACCATGGCATCCACAGAGGCCATGGGCGCTGCCACGCCTGCACGGTCGTGCGGCAGGCCGGTTTCCTCGGCTTCCATCCTCTCGTGCAGCTCGTGCAGCGGCTCCAGCTGGGTATGGGTGATGGGAAAGTAGATGCCCGCAAAGATCACCAATCCCGTGAAGGCGAAGAAGAAGTGAAAAGGCAGCGCCACCACGCCGGTGAGGTTGTGCAGGTCCAGCACGCTGCGCTGCGTGGCTTTTTGCGGGCGGAATGTGAACATCTCGCGCAGGATCTTGCGGTGCATGACCACGCCGCTGACCAGCGCCGCGAGCATGACCAGGGCCGCAAAGCCGACAATCCAGTAGCCCAGGCCCATCCAGTTGAGGGTCAGGCTGTAGTGCAGCGGATAGAAGAACTGGCTGCCGATCTTGAGGTGGTCGTCGGGCAGGGACTCGCCGCTGCGCGGATCGATGGTGCGCATGGCCCAGATCAGGGTTTCGGGCTTCTTGGCGTTGGGCACCTCGTAGCCCGCGAACAGGCCCAGCACGGGGTCGCGGTGGGTGGTGTAGGCACCCCAGCGCTGCGCAATGTCGAAGCGCTCTGGCAGCGGGCCGTTGACCTCGCTGCGCATGTCGTCACGCGCCTGGGCATTGGGCTGCATGGACTCGAAGACCGGCCTGAGGATGCGGTCATACGAGGGCATGGGCGTCGGCTCGAAGCGCGAGGCCGCAATGGCCCAGCGGTCGATCTCGCGGTCGAACACGGACAGTGCGCCGAAGAAGAAGACGACCATCAGCACAAAGCCCAGCACCAGGCCGAACCAGGTGTGCAGCCAGGCCATGGAAAGGCGGAAATTCTGGAACATGGGGTGTTTCTCCAGGTTCAGGGCAGCAGCATCTGCTGCAGCAGCGAGGCGCTGCCGGCCATGGCGATGGCGCCGCCGGCCAGCACGGCCCAGACACGCGAAAGGCTGCGCGCGGCGAACACCCAGAGAAAAACCGCCAGAAAAACAAGAAGGCCCAGGATATAGCCCAGGTGCTCGGCATCATGAAACGGCATGCCAGCGGCAAACATCAGCGCTGCACCCAGGGCAATGAAGCCCCAGGTGAAGGCATAGCCGCCAAAAATGGCAGCCGCAATGCGAACCAAAATGGTTTTCATTTACTTTCCGGCATGGATGTCCGGCGCTTGAATGGATCGGGCCACATTATCCACGAGCATGCCTGGCACGGCAGGCAGGGCCACTGTACGGATGCCTTTTCACTGCGCTGTATGGATGGGGCGCGGCACTGTGCCGATACCATGGCCCTCAGCTTTTGTACCATCGCTGCGCCCCGCGCCGGAGACAAGACATGACCCAGACACACAAGCTTTTCGATGACGATGCCTATCTGGCCCACTGCGAGGCCACGGTCATTTCTGCAGGCCCCGAAGGCATCGAGCTGGATGCCACCATCTGCTATGCCCGCAGCGGCGGCCAGGCCGGTGATACAGGCACGCTGACCCTGGCTGGCGGGCGCCAGCTGGTGCTGGCCGATACGGTTTACGCCGATGACCGCCAGCGCATCCTGCACATCGTGCAGGGCGATGATCTGCCGCAGGCCGGCGAGCGCGTGCGCGTGGACATCGACTGGCAGCGCCGACACCGGCTCATGCGGCTGCACACCTGCCTGCACCTGCTGGGAGCACTGGTGCCTGTACCAGTCACGGGCTGCGGAATTTCGCCGGACTCGGCCCGCCTGGACTTCGACCTGCCCGAATCAACGCTGGACAAGACCCGGCTGACCGAACAGCTCAATGCCCTGATCAGCGCTGGCAGCGACGTACGCACAGACAGCATCACGCCCGAACAGCTCGCAGCCCAGCCCGAACTCGTGCGCACCATCGGCGCTGCACCGCCGGGCGGCACGGCCAGCATCCGCATCGTGGAGATTGCAGGCGTGGACCGCCAGCCCTGCGGCGGCACCCATGTGCGCAATACGCTGGAAATCGGTGCCGTGAGTGTCACCAAGATAGAAAAGAAGAGCCGGACCAACCGGCGCATCGTCGTCCAGTTCGCATGAGGCAGTCACCTGACGCTCAGACGGTGGCCGCCTGCGGCTCGGCCGCCGAGGGTTTGAGCGAGGGCGGCACGAACTGAAAGCTGTGGGCGCTGGCACCCGGCCAGTAGTGCCTGAACACGCCGTGCTGCGCATCCAGCGGCCCCAGCAGCGCGCCGGGCTCCACGCGCATCACGAGGTTGGCGAGCTGGCGCACCTCGGTGTCGGAGATGCGCCGCACGATGTGGTGGGCCGTGATGTCACAGGGATGCTGCAGGCCTGCCGCCTGTACCAGCTCCATCAGGGCATGCAGGGTCTTGTCATGGAAATTGGCCACACGCGTGGCCTTGTCCGGCACGACCAGGGCTCTCTGGCGCGCGGCATCCTGGGTGGCCACGCCCGTGGGACAGTGGCCGGTATGGCAGTTCTGCGCCTGGATACAGCCCAGGGCCATCATGAAGCCGCGTCCGGCATTGCACCAGTCGGCACCCAGTGCCATCATGCGTGCGATGTCGAAGGCCGTGATCACCTTGCCGGCCGCGCCGATGCGGATGCGATGGCGCAGACCCACGCCGATCAGCGTGTTGTGCACCAGCAAAAGGCCCTCCTGCAAAGGCACGCCCACATGGTCCGTGAACTCCAGGGGCGCGGCGCCCGTGCCGCCTTCGGCGCCATCGACGACGATGAAGTCGGGTGTGATATCCGTCTCCTGCATGGCCTTGACAATGGCGAACCACTCCCAGGGATGGCCCACGCAGAACTTGAAGCCTGTGGGCTTGCCGCCCGATTTTTCGCGCAGGCGGGCGATGAAACGCATCATCTCCACAGGCGTCCTGAAAGCGCTGTGGCTGGCAGGACTGATGCAGTCCACACCCACAGGCACGCCACGTGCAGCGGCAATCTCGGGCGTGACCTTGGCGCCCAGCAGCATGCCTCCGTGGCCCGGCTTGGCGCCCTGGCTGAGCTTGAGCTCAATCATCTTGACCTGGGGATCGGTGGCATTGGCGATGAATTTTTCTTCGCTGAAGCTGCCATCGTCGTTGCGGCAGCCAAAGTAGCCCGAGGCCACCTCCCAGATCAAGTCACCGCCATGGACGTGGTGGTGCTGGCTGATGGAGCCCTCGCCCGTGTCATGGGCAAATCCGCCCATCTTTGCGCCCTTGTTCAGGGCCAGAATGGCATTGGCCGACAGCGCGCCGAAGCTCATGGCCGAGATGTTGAAGATGCTGGCGCTATAGGGCTGGGTACAGGCAGAGACACCTTCACCCGTGCAGCCGATGGTGATGCGAAAGTCATGCGAGGCCAGTTTGGTGGGCTGCATGGAATGGTTGACCCATTCATAGCCCTGGGCCGTGACGTTGAGCTGCGTGCCCAGCGGACGGCTGTCAGGGTCGCCTTTGGCGCGCTGGTAAACCAGCGAGCGCTGGGCGCGCGAAAAGGGCAGCGCCTCGTGGTCGGCTTCGATGAAATACTGGCGCAGCTCTGGACGGATGAACTCCAGCAGAAAGCGCAGATGGCCGATGATGGGGTAATTGCGCAGCACCGAGTGGCGAACCTGCACCATGTCGCGCACGCCCAACAGGGCAAGAACCGTGCACAGGCCAGCGCCCAGCCACCACCACAGCCCGCCGCGCAGCAGCGCTGCTGCCAGCAAGATGATGCTGCCAGCAAGGCACAGGCAGAAGGTGGTGTAGCGCAAAGGCACCCAGGCGGGCAGACGGCGGGCAGGTGATGCAGAGGTGGACATGGCGTGGGCTCCTGTTACTTCTTGGGGAGAGTGCGCGGGAACACCCCCCCAAGAGTAGCGCAGACACAGCGCCCGCCACAGGCTTTCAGCACCAGGACAGCACGGTGGAGGCACAACCTGCCGCAAACGCTCCATCCAGGCCGGCACCGGCTACTGCGCCATGCCAAGAAGTTCCGTCTCGGTGCTGCACTGGCAAAGCAGCGCTGCATCAAAAGGGCCGTCAAGGCCTGCCGCCGGACAAACGGGGGGCAGCTTCAGAGCCAGGCTTTCGGCTGGGGCTGCGCTGAGGCGGGGCAGGCGGACCGCCAGGCAAGGCAGCTGGCACAAAATTTCCGTGTTCTTCATGTGGATGGTTCTCCCTTGGTGCAGTGACGCTGTTGATGATTGAAAAATTCAATCGTTTATTTTTTTTGATTGTACAAATCTTCAACAACTTCGCACAACATGCAGAGCCAAAAAACCACTCCACGGCAGCGCACGCACGGGCCGGGCCTGCACCTCCTGCCCCTGCAAGCCTGATCCGGCGCGCTGCGTATCGTGTCCACGCGCGGCAATACATCGCAGAAAATTCGTCAATCAAGCTGCGCTTTATTGACCATAAGTCCAAAGAAACAAAATGTAAAATGAAATAGCTCCAACTCTGGAATATTCACATGAGCAACCAGCTTTCTGCAGATGTCACAGCATTGCATGCACCCCGTTCGATTCACTGGAATGTTCTATCCCTGAGAACCCGATTTTTCGCGGCAGCCGCCATTGCACTGGGGGCCACGGTGCTGCTGGTCATCCTGCTGCAATCGGCCCTGGCAAGCCGGCAGCAATTGCAGCGCCTGCGCGATTACGAGCTGCCGGCACAGCTGCAATCAGTGGCCTCGCGCATACAGGCACAGCTCAATACGGCGATCTCCGGCTCCGAGGCGCTGGCCAACAATACCTTCATCCAATCGTGGATTGCTGCCGGCAGCCCTGCGGAGCAACTGCCCCTCATAGAAGCCGCGATGGCACGCACGCAGCGTTCATTGCATGCCAAAGCCGTATTTCTGGCAACGGCTCTGCCTGGCGGCGCACACTATTACCACTATGAAAACGGACGGCTGCAGGACCGGGCCATGGCCTCCGGAGATCCGGAAAGCAGTTGGTATTTCAATTTCGTTCGCCAGCAAAATGCCTATGAACTCAATCTGGACAGCGACCCGCTGAGCAACCATGCGCTGATGTTCATCAACTACCGAGGTGAGCCCATGAGCGCCGATGGCCGCTTTCCGGCGGCTGTCGCCGGCGGCGGCATGGACATGGAGCAACTGGCCGAGCTCATCCGCGCCAACAAGGTCGGCGGCTCCGGCAGCGTCATGCTGGTGCGTGCCGATGGCGTAGTCGATATGCACCCGGACCCTGCTCTGGCTGGCAAGCTCGATCTGCACAGTCAGCCAGGCTTTTCCGCGCTGCTGGACAACGGCTGGAAGCGGGTGCGCGACCAGGGCATCGCTGTCGTGGACAGCGAGTTCCAGGGCGAGCCGGCCTATGTCGCCGCCACCTACCTGCCCGACCTGCAGCGCTACCTGATCGCCCAGCTGCCTGCCGCCGAGCTGGCCCGCAGCGTGGCCTACACCCGCTGGGTCACCCTGGCCGCAGGCGCAGCGCTGCTGCTGCTGGGCATGGCCGTGCTCTACCCCCTGTCAGGCCAGCTGCTGCGACCGCTGCAGACGCTGCAGCAGCAGATTGCCTCCATCACGGAAAGCCTGGACCTGGGCACCCGGCTGCACTCGAACGACCGCGCCGAGATCGGCCGCATCTGCGCCCAGCTCAACCGCTTCCTCGAACGCCTGCGCACCGCGTTCTCGGGCGTGCACCAGACCATCGACGGCATCCATTCGCGTGCCGCAGCCATCGCCGTCGGCAACCGTGAACTGTCCGCGCGCACCGAGTCCCAGGCGGCCGCGCTCGAAGAGTCGGCCAGCAGCCTGCAGCAGCTCACCCAGTCGGTGCAGTACAACGCCGACAGCGCCCGCCAGGCCAGCGCACTGTCCGGCGACGCCTCGGGCGTGGCCCTGCGCGGCGGCGAGCTCATGACCCAGGTGGTCAGCCAGATGCGCTCCATCGCGCAAAGCTCGGAGCGCATCGCCGACATCGTGGCCGTCATCGACTCCATCGCCTTTCAGACCAACATCCTGGCGCTGAACGCCGCCGTGGAAGCAGCACGCGCCGGCGAACAGGGCCGGGGCTTCGCCGTGGTCGCTGGCGAGGTGCGCGCGCTGGCACAGCGCTCGGCCAGCGCAGCGCAGGAAATACGGCAACTGATCGGCGAGTCCTCCGAACGTGTGCGCACAGGCGCCGGACAGGTGGAGCAGGCCGGCGAGACCATGGCGCAGATCGTGACGGCATCGGGCCGGGTCTCGGAGCTGATCCAGACCATCGCCACCGCCTCGGAGCAGCAGGCGCGCGGGCTGGCCAGCATCAGCCAGGCTTCGGCGCAGATGGAAGGCGGCACGCAGCAAAACGCCGCCATGGTGGAGGAAGTGGCCGCAGCCGCCACCCACCTGGAGCAGGAGGCGGCCCGGCTGCGCACGCTGATGGGCGC
>NZ_JACSYA010000036.1 GCF_029870285.1 Delftia sp. PS-11 | reverse complement strand
AAGGTTTCAATCTCGGTGACACGCATAGGGAGCTTTGCTCATGTGAGTCTGCGAAGTGTATAACTAAATGAATTCATGTGATAACTAAACGTTCAACATCGCTTCCATGTGGCCGACAAAATTAGTCACCAGACGTGTGGCACGCCAGCTCCATCCCATCGCCACGCGCTCGTTTGTCACGGCGTCCAGAGGACTCGGGAAGTCCAAACGAAGACGTGTGTTTATCACCCATCAGGAGATTCAATCTTGGACAAAAATATTTTCCCGGTCGATATGCATGATCGACTCAAGAGCATGCCGGAATTCATGGGATTTGCAGTCCCAATTCATCGAGCATCGACCATCAAGTTCAATACTGTTGAAGAGTTCATCAACCGGCGTGACAGACTTTTTGATGGATTCAGCTACGGGTTGTATGGAACTCCGATAATCAGATACATGGAGCAGGAGATTGCAAAAATAGAGGGTGGTGAATACTGCCTAGCCACGCCTTCGGGATTGTCAGCGGTAAATCTTCCCATGCTCGCTCTTCTAAAAAGTGGTGATCATATAATAATTGCACAGAATGCTTATGGCACCACTCGCGAGTTTTGCAAGAATTTCCTGTCGCGTATTGGGGTGAGGCACACATTAATTCCAGCAGATGCCACATCAATTCAGCAATCGCTTGAGCCCGCTACGCGGCTGGTGATTTTGGAATCTCCGGGTTCTTATACTATGGAGATTCAAGATATGCAAAGGATTGCATATGAAGCTCATCAACACGGCGCCCTGATATCGGTTGACAACGCTTGGGGGTTGGGCCTCACTCAACTCTTTAAATTTGGAATCGACATTGTCTGCAATGCGTTGTCCAAGTATGCGAGCGGCCATTCAGACGTATGCATGGGCTCTGTCACCGTCAATGATCGTGCGTTGTACGAGCGTCTGAAAACGACCTCATTCATGCTTGGGGAAGGCGTCTCCTCCGACAGTGCTTCGCTGGTTCTGCGAGGACTTCAAACGCTTGAGGTTCGTCTTTCGGAGCACGCCAAACGTGCCTTGGTGATAGCAGACTGGCTGGATAAACAACCAATGGTTGAGCGGGTCATCTGCCCGTTTCGTCCTGGAGACCGCCAGCACGGGCTGTTTTCTCAGTACTTCAGGGGTGGAAATGGATTGCTGAGTGTGATTCTGAAGAAAGCCACCGACAGCCGCGTCATCGAAATGGTCGAGGGTTTCAAGATGTTCAAGATTGGTGCAAGTTGGGGAGGCACCCACAGCCTTGTCGCACCGGTCCGAGGAAACACGTTCTCTTGGCTTGACATGCGTGAGCGCGAGAGTTGGTTGCTGCGGCTCCACATCGGGCTGGAATCGTTCGAAGCGCTGCAGCATGACTTGGAAGAAGGCTTCGCCACCCTGTGTGCTCAGAAAATTCCAGAACCCGGCATTGCACCGAGATGAGCCACACCCTTCGGCGCGCCACGATGAAGGCGTACTTCAATTCGACGCCTTTGCGAAGTACGCTGTCGCTTTTGCGCCTGAACCCCCTTCAATCCTTGAGCAGCCGCACCTTCACTGTTCGCCCCTTGATTTTTCCGCTATTGAGCCTGGCAACCACATCATGCGCAATCTTGCGATCTACGGCCACATAGGTTGCGAACTCGTTGATGTCGATCTTGCCCACTTGCTCGCGGGTGTAGCCGAGGTCTGCGGTGAGAGCGCCCAGCACGTCGCCCGGGCGGATCTTGTCTTTGCGGCTGGCATTGATATGAATGGTTGCCTTGGATGGCAGCAGACGGCCTCCGGGAGTCGGCGTCAACCCGTCCAGTGGGTACCAGACGGATGGGCTGCCCTGCATCTGTTCGATGTTCCCGACCGCACCCATTTCGTCCATCGTCGCGAGGCTGAGAGCCAGACCCTTCTGACCGGCGCGGCCTGTGCGGCCGATGCGGTGCACATGCACTTCCGGATCGGGCGTGATGTCCACGTTGATGACGGCGCCCAGATTAGTCACATCGAGCCCACGAGCCGCCACATCGGTTGCGACCAGCACGGAGCAGCTGCCGTTCACGAAGCGCACCAGCACTTGGTCACGATCGCGCTGCTCCAGATCGCCGTGCAGCTCCAGTGCGCTGTAGCCTTGGGCTTGCAGCAGCTCGGCGAGGGCCCGGCAGCGCGCCTTGGTATTGCAGAAGGCCAGCGTGCTCTCAGGCCGGAAATGCTCCAGCAGGCGAGCCACCGCAGGCAGTCGTTCTTCTTTGTCCACCTCGTACCAGCGCTGCTCGATCTGCTCGCCGCTGTGCTGTGTGGCGACTTTGACCGTGACCGGGTCACGCATGAATCGCGCGGCCAGCTGGGCGATGCTTTCGGGGTAGGTTGCGGAGAACAGCAAGGTCTGGCGCTGTGGGGGGCACTGCCTGGCGACTTTTGCGATGTCATCGACAAAACCCATGTCGAGCATGCGATCTGCTTCGTCGAGCACCAATGTGTTCAGCGAATCAAGGTTCAAATGGCCCCGGTCAAGGTGATCCATCACACGGCCGGGCGTGCCGACGATCACGTGCGCGCCGTTCTCAAGGCTTGCGCTTTGGCCGCGCAGCGGAACGCCACCGGACAAGGTCACCACCTTGACGTTGTCTTCCGCACGCGCCAGGCGGCGAATCTCGGTCGTCACCTGATCGGCCAACTCGCGCGTAGGGCAGAGCACCAGGGCCTGCACCGAGAAATTTCTCGTCTCAAGCTTCGCCAGCAGCGCCAGCGCAAAGGCTGCTGTTTTGCCGCTGCCGGTTTTGGCCTGTGCGATCACATCCTTGCCTTCAAGCGCGGGGGGCAGGCTGGCGAGCTGAATCGCCGTCATTTCAAGATAGCCGAGCCGCTCAAGGTTGGCGAGCGTCGCAGGCGAAAGCGCAAGTTTGTCGAAGGAGTTGGGCGAGGCCGGGAGAAGGGTCATGGCGGTATTTTAAAGTTGGCGATTTCAAGCCCGAAGCGCAGCACTGCACAGCAGACGTTGATCGATGCGCTGCGACCGGCTGCTGCTGCGGGGCGCAAACAGCCGCTCGATCATTGACCTTCTGGACAAGGCGCAGGGGGCAGGGGCGGCAGTTGCGGCCCCGGACCTGGCTGCGGCTCGGGGGCACAGATGGGCCAGGCGGCCATGACACCCTCGAAGTGATGGCCCTCGGAGCTGTTCATGCCGTAATGGATGTCGGCGAATACTGCCACACAGTCTGCACCGTCCATGTGTACCGGTGTTTTCTGCGCCAGATAGCCGGACACATATGCGCCAGCGGGGAAGCGCACATCAAACCGCTGTGTCACGCCTTGGGGTAATCCCATCCGATGGATGCCTGCTTCGTTCAGGCCGAAGCACACCATGACATGCGCAGGCAGCGCGTGGCCGGAGACACGCTGGATCGTGAAAGTAAAAACCAGCCGGCCATCCAGGCCGGTCCATGCGCATTGCATCATGTCGTTCGCCACCATGGTTTTCGCGGAAGACGGGTGCATGTCGCTTCCTCTCAAAATTTTGATCTGTCGGGACGGATGGCGCCATCAATTCCGTTTGATTCTGAAGCTCTCGTCAATATGGATGCGCGGCCTTAAATCGTCCTGGCTGAAGCAAACAAAGGACTGGAGTCTGAACAAGGGAGCCTGGATCAGCTGTGCATGGACCTCCTTGCGCTGCTTTTTTCCTGCACGGCTGTAGGTGACTGCGCCGGTCAGGAAATTGACACTGATTTTGTAGTCTTGCCCGTTGTCCCGTGACACCTCCTCTTCACCGATCAGTTCGAGGTCATCGATGCCATGGTGGTAGCGCAACTGCAGGGTTCGGCCGGAGTATCGCTCGCCCTCCGCAGTCCATACGGCCTGCACAAACAGCGATTTCGCATCCATGCGGAGGTTGTAGAACTTGCCGCTGCGCCCGGCTCCGCAGAAGGTTCCCGAACGTGACAGCAGCCTGTAGCCCCCGTCTGCGGTGCCGGTGAGCACCACAAGCTGCTCCTCTTCTTCGGTGCTTTCGTCCTGCCGCACATTGACGACTGCTGCGTAGTCCGGTAGCCCGTCGGTGTTGAGGTCGCCCGTTGTCCCCCACAGCACATTGACTTGCTTTGGCGTGTTGGTACCCGCCCAGGCCTGGGATTGCAGAAAGCGCACCGCAGATTCTTCCGTGCTGAGAGCGGCAGCTGCATGTCCAAGCAAGGCAAATGCCAGAAAAAGGTGGCGACATGACATGTGAGATCTGACGCAGGGAAATCGCACCATGCCTGGTGCTTGCGGTGTGAATGGAGCCAAAGGCGCTGCAAGCGGCTTGCAGTGGAGGGCCAGCAACGCATTGCCGCATGCAGATTCAGTGCCGAATTCTGCCTGAAGCCTGCAGTTCCCGATGCTCCCCAGTTTCATCCGGGCCGGGGTGGGGACGCAGCCCTCTTGAAGCCTTACTTCTCCCGCTTTGTGCTCGGAAGTCGGCCCCTGATGAACTGTTGCTATCCGCCTGGAGCAGCCGGCCAGCAGTCGGCTGCCGACCCTTTGCGGTCGTTCCCACCGTCTCAGTCAGCGTCTCCTGTGCAGCGACTGCCGCTGCTCATGACTGCATCGCGACCAATCGATCAGAGTTACTTGTTGCATCCCGTTGAATTGCATCAATGTAATCCATTCGGGATGCAACAGTAGGGATAGAAGTTGTCAATGCGCTTGACCTGACCGAGTCGGGGCTGACTAGGTGCTTTATTGCGGATAGGGCGAGGTCGGGAAAAGGTGTTGATTGGCTTGCACTTTCTGTTCTTTTCCATGCTCATGCTACTGGTTGCGGCTCAGATACTGGCTTCGACGGGAAGTGCATAACGCACTCTAGATGGTTAGCCGACCCGCAAAGATCGCCTCCCGCAGCCCTTGATTGACCGCATCTTGTGAGATATGTAGCGAGCCATCGGAATCATGCGGTGACTCCAGCCAGACACGCGCAGTGGTGCAGAACAATGTGTCAAGCTCTGCTCCGCCGATCACCGGGCATGTCATCTGGATTGCAGGGCTGGACAATTTTCGATCCACGGTACCATCGGGACGGTATCGAACTACTCGGCTTCCGCCCCACTCGGCATTCCAAACGTAGCCGTCTGCGTCAACACACGATCCGTCAGGTGCCCCGCCACCTTCCACGTGCGTGAAAATTCTTTGATTCTCAAATGAAGGGTAATCACAACGCATTATCTTTCCCTGCAACGAGTCGCAGTAGTACATTGTGCCTCCGTCGGGACTGAAGCAAATACTATTGGGTATCGCCACCTCTGCAAGTGGCAGCCTCTCGATAGAGAGCGTTTCAGCATTGAGCCGGAAGAATGCTCCTACAGCTTCGGGCGGCTGGCCCTGATGCATTGTGCTGAAGATAAAGTTTCCAAACCGATCGCATCTGCCATCGTTGATGCGAGTGCGCTCTTGCCCCGGAGATGCGGCAATTTTCGACAATCTCTCTGTAGACAGATCGAAGTAAGCCAGACTGGACTCCATTCCCAACAAAAGGATATTATCGTCACTGGTCATGGCAAAAGATCCGATTTGCTCAGGCAACGACCAACGTCGTGTAGATCCAGAATGAAAGTGTTTTGCGTGTAGCTCCGACCGTACTATGTCCACCCAGAACAGGCGACTTGTGCGCCAACACCACAAGGGGCATTCACCAAGCAGGTTTGGAATATTTTTATCAGAATAAAACATCAGAGTTTAAATATATTTTAATTAATGTATAACGACGCTTGATAGATCATCTGCCGATGAACTGTGAGCTTTCTCTCGGATCACAGTATCGTTCGGCCATCGATCACAGGACTCACACCATGAGAGAGCAAGGAATATTACACCCAAGTAACTCAAGACCTCAGCTGCCAATTACTATTTATTGGCAATAGGCTTGAATGATTCAGAGAACGGCTCTGGCTGGTAGCCTGCAGCTTTGAACAGATAAGCTCGGGACTCGTCTATCGCAGAGCGTAGTTTTGCCTGGTCCACACCCAACAGCACCCCACCGCGTTTTCGTAGACGTCCGCCGATAATGACTGTGTCGACGTTGCTGCGTTCTGCTGCGTGAACAACGGTTCCGATCACATTATTGGCAGGATACAAGTTTAAGTCAGTTGTCCGGATCAGAACTATGTCTGCCTGCTTACCTGGCGTCAGGCTTCCAGTGCGTCTGTCGAGCCCTGCGCAAGCTGCTCCGTCGATCGTGGCAGCCTGCAACAACCGGGAAGCATTGGTCGATGCCACCATCTCGGCATTCCCAGGCTTTCCTTGCACCCGTCGCTGGTAGAAGGCGACGCGCATCTCCATAAACATGTCGCCGCTGTATGAGGTCTCGTTATCGACACTCAAACCAGGGCGAATGCCGTGCTCCAGCGCAGCCTTCCATGCATTCAAGCCATCCTCGATACCGTAGTGGGCATCTGAACGTGGGGTGACACTGACGCGTACACCTGCCTCACGCAAGATCTTCCAGGCAGATTCAGGCAGATCGGTACAGTGGTTGAAAATGTTGTCACTACGCAATAGGCCCTTACGGTGCAAGCCTTCGAGTTGGGACGCCAAGTCGCCACCAATAAACTCGGTGACGATGACGGCACCCAATTCTCTCGCAACTGCCCATTGGTCTGTCTCAAGCTTCGGAAAGCCGTCCATTACGCCCAGCGTCAACAAGCCTTCAGGGCGATTGGTGAGGTACTTGGATTTCAACCGTGCAAGATTGCCCGGCCAATGTGCCTTATCCCAATCGCCCGCGCCAGGCGCGCCGGGTGCGTGTACTGCACGAATGCCTGCATCGAGAAGTGCTTCTACTGCCGCATCAGAGTGCGCGGCACTTCGACTATTATGGGAGTTATCTATCACAGTTGTGATGCCAACATCGATGCAGCCTAATGCGGAAACCATGTTCCCTACATAAATGTCCTGCGGACGGTAGTATTTTGCAAAAGATAAATGAGTTGCGTTGCTGTAGTCTTCAAGAGACGCGGCATTTGGGTTTATGCGACGTAGCTGACCTTCCCAGCAATGGCGGTGTGTATCGACCATGCCCGGAATCGCAATCATCTCCGCTGCATCAATCACTTCGGCACCATTGGAGTTAAGGTTCACGCCGATGGCTACGATGGTGCCGTCGGCAATCAGGATATCTCCCTTGGCCAGATTGCCGACATTTTCGTCCATGCTGATAATCGTCGCACCCCGAATTAGAAGTTTGCGAGCTACTGGATTAAGTGGTGCCACTACCCGAGTGGTCTGATCAAGATCAAGAAACGATGATGTCTCACGGGCGCCAATTACTCCTGAAAAGCAGGTTGCTGCAGCGAATGAAATAGCAGTGCGGCGGGAGATGGTAATAGTCTTCATATTTTTTAGAGAATCATATGACGTCGACTTGGCTTATCGGAGCCTGATTATTCAGCTCGTTCTGAAGCTAGGGTTTAGTTTATCCACGACGCTCACTTTGGTGAGGGGAATGCTGCCTTGTTTGTTGAACGTTTCGCTCTTGTCTCTTGCAGCACCACTCCCTAGGGCAACTGCAGCACGGAACTTTTCCATCCGGGTGTCAAATTAAATGGATTTGGTAACCATCAATTACCACCCGGTCCGTGATTAAATTTTGAGCCTTTGCCGATAGCGTAGAACTGACCGCCTGCAACATAATGCACAGTACGCAATTCATCTGGTGCATCATCAAAAATCCAATGTCCATTTTTAAATACACGATCATCGCTCCAGGCCGCAACGATTTCGCCCATAAATGAGTCAAATTTTTCTTCTTGATGCGAATTTGGAATCACTTTGCAAACCAACCATCCCGCAGAACCTTTTATCATTGGAATATCAAACTCCTCCTGATAAAACAAGTCAAGATTTTCAGTTTTGTGAGGCATCGTTATTTTGCTGTGCTCTCCTACATACAAAACAGTTTCCATTTGCTGAACCGTAGGAATATGTACAACGAAATAACCACTTTTTTCTACAAGTTGACGGGAGTAGGCTTGTTTGCCGATATAGGCGATCACTTTATTTGGACCTCCAAGACCGACCCAGGAAGCAGCCATTGCATCTTCATCGCCATCGTGTTTAGCGGAAATCATTGTTGTAGCACCCAACTGCAACAATCGATAGGCTTTACTTGTTTCAACTCTTGTTATTGCCATTTTAAAATATTAGTTCTGAGAAATAATTCGACCTTCACTCCACGCGTCACCTACTCGGTCGCCTAAATTGAAATAGCCTCTGCTAAAAGAATCAAAGAAAATCATCCCTAACTTGCTCGCATCGACGCGACCATTTTCGTCAAGCACTGATTCATCTACAGAGACGTTAATAACGCGCCAAATAATGGTGTGAATATTTTCTTCATACAACACTTCGACTAATTTACACTCAATTACCAGCGTACTGCCCTCGATAATTGGTGCATTCACATATTTGGCTTTGCGTGATGTTAAGCCTGTTTTTGTAAATTTATCTGGATATTGAAAACCTGAATAAGTACCGAAAAAGTCCGCGTATGGCATCAATTTTTCAGTGGCGAGTGTTACGGTAAAAGCTTTCAGTGCCTCAATATTCCGGTGTGTTTTTTTATTGGTATTGATATTTAAATTAATGTATCCACCGTGATTTAGCGCACCCCAATGCGAATTCATGAAATTCACTCTACCATATTCATCATAAGTACCAATCATAAAAAGTGGTGTAGGATGTCCATAGCCGAACTCTCTTGCCGTTAGATCTTTCAATTTAATTACTCCTTTTGTTTTAGGCAAAAATTTATTTAAATCATTACCTTTGCACTATGGCCTGCAAAAACCTGTCAATCGAGCCTTGTAGGCTGCTGAGCGAAATTTGAGTTTCGTGATGGGCGCTATGGCTTGGTTGCCGATCCAGATTGAAGATGGTTTTTGCGATACTTCCTAAGCATTCATAATGGCAAATATACGCCTCTCTATTGCATAAAAAAAGGCGTTTAAATCGTTTTCACTCTTCGCGATTTCTGCATAATAATGTACAATATTGCCAGTCTCTAGACATTGAGAGGATGAGTATGGATCGTATTCAGGCTATGCAGATATTTACGCGTGTTGCTGAAGCCGGAAGCTTCGTGCGTGCAGCAGAAACGCTTTCGCTGCCATCATCAACAGTTACCAGCACCATCAAGAGCCTCGAGAAATATCTGCAAGTGAGACTATTGAACAGGACGACGAGGCGGGTGAGCCTCACTCCTGAGGGCATGCAGTATCTTGCGCAGTGCCGGGAAATTATTTCCTTAATCGAGCATACTGAGGCCAGTCTGACGGCTTCTGTGAAGCGGCCCCAGGGGCGTTTGCGAGTTGATATGCCCAGTGGGATCGCTCACTCTATCGTCATGCCTAATCTAAAAGACTTTTACCGCAGTTATCCGGATATCTATTTGATGATCGGCGTAAGCGATCGGCAGGTTGACCTCGTTCAGGAGGGCGTGGATTGCGTAATCAGAACAGGGGAGCTTAGCAACTCCACACTTGTTGCCCGCCCGCTTGGCCGCTTCCGCTGGGTTACCTGTGCGTCTCCCGAATATCTCAGGAAGAACGGTGTTCCACAGTCGCCTGATGAATTGTCAAAGCATAGGGCAATTCATTATTTTTCAGGTCAAACCAGGCGTGCGAACGAAATGCGCTTCTTACGCGACACTGAGACACTTTCAGTGCCAGTCAGAGGTGAGGTCGCAGTAAACGAAACGGGACTGTACATCAAGATGTGTCTTGAAGGTTTTGGACTGGTACAACTTGCTGAGGCGATTGTGTCAGAGCATCTTCGGGATGGAAGGCTAATCGAAGTGCTCGCAGATTGGCAGCCCTCATCAGTACCGGTCACTTTGCTTTATCCGCATCAGCGCTTTCTATCCCCTGTTGTGCGCTCATTTGCTGACTGGATAGCCAGACTTATTTGAAACGTCAGTTTGGAAAACTGGACACGCCTTGTCGGCGCCGTAGACCTGCATGTCGGCTTGCCAGACGCGTTCAATTGGTGGCATCAGCATCTCGTCACGGTGAGCCCGAGCGCAGCGCTTGTGGGGCGCGCGCTGCAACGCTGCATGCTGACGATACGCAGAAGGGGCAACCTGCAAGCCCCCTTGCAAAGCAGTTCGACCCCATAGATGAGATAGCCCCCTTATATGGGCGCCTCCCGGATTGCAAGGACTAAGAACCGCTAACACGACCCAGCAAATCGAAGATTTGCGGTTGAGACGAGGCGCCGGGCCGCGATCGGCAAGCCGCAGGCAGTACAACCAGTACGACAAGGCTGGGCGCCCCCGGCGAAGCAACGACGTATCAAGGGTTGTGTTAGCCACTCTAAAAGCCTGAACCTGCCGTTCGAGGCTTCGCGCCGGACGACCGCTCATGGCCGATAGCCGTCTCCCCCTCAAGCCTGCAGCCCGCCAAGCTGCCGCATGCTTGCCATACGCCAGAACTGTCAATCCGCCCCTCCCGCTCGCCGATACACCTCGCTCACCACATCCCCTGGAGCAACCTCTAGGACCTTGCACAGCTTGAAGATGGACCGAAGGCTGGGGCATTTGCTGCCCAGTTCCAATTGGCTGATGTAGTTGCGTGTCAGGCCGGCTTCCATGGCAAGAGCTTCCTGGGACAGCGCGCGCTCGTTGCGCAGATCACGCAGCACGCTGCCAAAAGCTTGATCGAGTTCTTTCATAGCTGCTCACTAAAGTGAGCAAAGCTTCCGGGTTTGCGTGTCTGCGGTCTTCCACCTATAGTTGGAATTTTGTAAAGCGGCTGGATAGTTTCCAGGTAGATAAAAGGCTGGGGTTTGTACCTCTGCACGGCTCGTTGGCGCCTGGGTGCCGCACTACCCCCAACAGGAGCTTCCATGCGCCCGCATCCCTCGCCCATCGCCGCCCACACCGCCGCCGAAGATCTGGCTCTGGAAGCCGTCTGCCACATGGGGGCTGCGCTGGATGTGCTGGAGCTGCATGCACGGCACAAGATCACGGCAATCAACTGTGTTTGCCGTGATCTGTTGCGGGGGTATTACGCCCAGGCTTTGCAGGCCAGGGCGCTCGGGCCCGAGACGCTGTGCGCAATGTCGCTGCAGCTGGGGCATGCGATGGAGGTGCTGGATCTGCTCAACGGCGATGAGGCCGATGACCCCATTCTTTACGCCGTGAGCTATCTGCTCAGGTCGGCCAGGCGTCTGGCGGATGAGGGGGTGTCCATCGCCAGGGCGTGAGCCTGGGGCAGGGCGCTGCCGGTCCACCAAGCCATGTCTGCGGATGGGGCCTTTGGCGCCCTCTGTGCTGCCGGTGATTACAGGCCCAGCACTTTGGCCACGTAGTCGGCGTCCTTGTCGCCACGGCCCGAGAGGTTGATCAGGATGTGCTGGTCTTTGGGCAGGCCGGGGGCTGCGCGCATGGCCCAGGCGACGGCGTGGGCGCTTTCCAGCGCGGGGATGATGCCTTCCACGCGGGACAGTTGCATGAAGGCGTCCAGGCATTCCTTGTCGCTGACGGCTTCGTACTGTACGCGGCCCAGGTCCTTGAGGTAGCTGTGCTGCGGGCCTACGCCGGGGTAGTCCAGGCCCGAGGCAATGCTGTGCACGGCGGCGGGGGTGCCGTCGGCGTTTTCCAGCACGTAGCATTTCATGCCGTGGATTTCGCCGGGGTGGCCCATGCTGAGGGTGGCGGCATGGCGGCCGGGCTTGTCTGTGCCTTCGCCCGAGGGCTCGACGCCGACCAGATGCACGGATGCATCGTTCAGGAAGGCGGTGAACATGCCCATGGCGTTGGAGCCACCGCCCACGCAGGCGGCGACATGGTCGGGCAGGCGGCCGTGCCGGGCCAGGAATTGCTCGCGCGCCTCGCGGCCGATGATGCTCTGGAAGTCGCGCACCATCATCGGGAAGGGGTGGGGGCCGACCACGGAGCCGATAGCGTAGATGTAGTCGGTGGGGTTGGTGAGGTATTCCTCGAAGGCGCTGTCCACGGCTTCCTTGAGGGTGGCGGCGCCGCGCGTCACGGACACGAGCTTGCAGCCGAGGATGCGCATTTTGGTGACGTTGGGGTGCTCTTTTTCGATGTCCACCTGGCCCATGTGGATCTCGCAGGGGATGCCCACCAGCGCGCAGGCCGTGGCCAGTGCCACGCCGTGCTGGCCGGCGCCGGTTTCGGCGATGACTTTTTTCTTGCCCATGAATTTGGCCAGCAGGGCTTCGCCCAGGCAGTGGTTGATTTTGTGGGCGCCGGTGTGGTTGAGGTCTTCGCGCTTGAGGTGGATTTGCGCGCCGCCCAACTGGGCCGACAGGCGCCGCGCGTGGAAGATGGGGCTGGGCCGGCCGACATAGTCGGCAAACAGCTGGGCCAGTTCCTGCTGGAAGTCTTCGCGCTGGGTGATCTCGGCGTAGGCGGCGTTGATGTCGTCCATGGCCTGCTTGAGGTGCGGGGGCACGAGCTGGCCGCCGTAGGGGCCGAAGTAGCCTTCGGCGTCGGGCATGGGGGCGAAGGTTGGGGCAGTAGTGGTCATGTCTGCTGGGGTGTGTCGGTGTGGGTTGCGTTGGGGGCCGATGGTGTCGCAGGCAGCTTACGCAGGGCTTGTGGGCAGCCCGAGAGAGAAAACCCCGGCTGGCACTTTGGTGGATGCCACTCGAACTCTGGTGCAGGCGCTCTTTTCTGGCTCTGCCGGGGGCGGTTTTTTTCGAGGCCGGGTCTCGGCCCGGCGGCCGTCAGCCGTTCTTTTGCAGGGAGCGGATGACGCTGGAGAAGTCCAGTGCGCCGTTGCCTTGCATGGAGTGCATGGCGTAGAGCGCGCGGGCCATGCCGCCCAGGGGGGTGGAGGCTTTGACGGCCATGGCGTTTTCCTGGGCCAGGCCCAGGTCTTTGAGCATGAGGTCGGTGCCGAAGCCGCCGGCGTAGTTTTTGGAGGCCGGGGCGTTTTCATGGACGCCGGGGAAGGGGTTGTATTTTTCCAGGGCCCAGTTGCCGCCGGAGCTGCGGCGCATGATTTCGCTGAGGACTTTGGGGTCCAGGCCGTTGGCTACGCCCAGGGCGATGGCTTCGCTGGTGCCGATCATGAGGATGCCCAGCAGCATGTTGTTGCAGATCTTGGCGGTCTGGCCTGCGCCCACGGCGCCTGCGTGGAAGATGTTGGCGCCCATTTTTTCGAGCAGGGGGCGGGCGCGTTCCAGGTGGGCGTCGCTGCCGCCGACCATGAAGGTCAGTGTGCCCGCAATGGCGCCGCCCGTGCCGCCCGAGACGGGGGCGTCGATGAAGGCGATGCCTGCGGCTTCGGCGGCCTGGGCCACTTTCTGGCTGGTGGCGGCGGCGATGGTGGAGCTGTCGATGATGAGGGCGCCCTGGGCGATGCGCTGCAGCAGGCCGCCTGCGCCGCCACGGCCCAGGAACAGGCTTTCGACGTGCTGGCTGGCGGGCAGCATGGAGACCACGGCCTGGGCGTCCTGCACAGCGTCCTCGGCGCTGGCGGCCACGGTCAGGCCTTCGGCGGCGACTTTGGCGCAGGCTTGCGGGGACAGGTCAAAGGCTTTGACCGTGTGGCCTGCCTTGTGCAGGTTGATGGCCATGGGGCCGCCCATGTTGCCGAGTCCGATGAATGCGATTTGCATGTGCTTGTCTCCTGTGTGGTGGTGGTTGTGGTTCAGGGCTCAGGCAGGCACCGGCGGATGGCTATTCTTCGCCAAAGATCGGGTGCCGGCGTGCCGGGCGGGTGTGGTCGCCGGCTGCCGCTGCCGTGTCTGCGGGTGCGGGTGTGCCTGCGGGTGTCAGTGCAGGGGTAGGCTTGCGCTTGCGCGGCGGCGTGGCCTTGGCCTGGGGGTTGAAGGCCAGGGCTTCGCCGATCCAGTGCTGCCACTGCGTGCGTGTGGCGTAGGCGGTGGGGCCGATGAAGAAGTAGCCGTCCATCTGCCCTTTGGCCGACAGCGGGCGCACGCCCGGGGTTTCTGCGGTGGCGGCGTGCTGCGATGGCGGCAGGCGCACGAGCAGTTCGTCGTCTTCCACGCCCATGCACAGTTTGCCGTTGACCATGAAGACATGGCAGCCGAACATGCGCCGCTCCTGTACGTCGCTGCAGCCGGACAGGGCTTCGCGCACGGCGTCGATCAGGCGCAGCGTGGTGTCGGACAGCGGGCGGGCGGGCATGCGGGCGGCGCTTTCAGCGGATCATGTCGGGCGCGTCGCCTTCGAGCATGCGCCGCGCGATGATGACGCGCATGATTTCGTTTGTGCCCTCCAGGATCTGGTGCACGCGCGCATCGCGCATCAGCCGCTCCAGGGGGTATTCGCGGATGTAGCCGTAGCCGCCGTGCAGTTGCAGGGCTTCGTTGCAGACCATGAAGCCGGCATCGGTGGCAAAGCGTTTGGCCATGGCGCAGTAGGTGGAGGCATCGCGCGCGCCAGCATCGAGCTTGGCGGCGGCCAGGCGCACCATCTGGCGTGCGGCCACGAGTTCGGTGGCCATATCGGCCAGCTTGAACTGCAGGGCCTGGAAGCTGGCAATGGGTTTGCCGAACTGTTTGCGCTCGTGCATGTATTGCTGGGCCTGGGTCAGCGCGCCCTGGGCGGCGCCGACCGAGCAGGTGGCGATGTTGATGCGCCCGCCATCGAGCCCCTTCATGGCGATCTTGAAGCCTTCGCCTTCGCGGCCCAGCAGGTTGTGCGCGGGGATGCGCACGTTGTCAAAGCTGATGACGCGCGTGGGCTGGCTGTTCCAGCCCATTTTTTCTTCTTTCTTGCCGTAGCTGATGCCGGGCAGATTGGCGGGCACGGCAAAGGCCGAGATGCCGCTGGCGCCTGAGCCTGCGTCGCCTGTGCGTGCCATGAGTACCAGGATGTCGGTGCTGCCCGCGCCGCTGATGAAGGCTTTGGCGCCGTTGATCAGGTATTCGCTGCCCACCCGTTCGGCCCGGGTCTTGAGCGATGCCGCGTCCGAGCCTGCGCCGGGTTCGGTCAGGCAGTAGCTGGCCAGCTGGCTGCCGCTGGTCAGGGCCTGGCCCCATTCGGCGCGCACGGTATCCGTGGCCCAGGTGCCCAGCATCCAGGTGGCCATGTTGTGGATGGTGATGAAGGCCGTGGTCGAGGGGTCGGCGGCGGCCAGTTCTTCAAAGACCAGGGTGGCGTCCAGGCGCGGCAGTTGCAGGCCGCCTGCGCTTTCTGGCGCGTACAGGCCGCAAAAGCCCAGTTCGCCGGCTTTGGCGATGGTTTCGCGCGGGAAGATGGATTCACGGTCCCAGTGTGCGGCATGGGGCGCGAGTTCGGCCTGCGCGAAGGCGCGCGCCGATGCGGCGAAGGCGCGCTGTTCGTCGTTGAGTTCGAAGTCCATGGCGTTGGCTGTCTCCTGCTGCGGGGCGCGGGGCCCTTGTTTTTATGGGGTGTGAAGGGCGCGGTTTGCGTTTTTGGGTTTCTGGTTCTGTCAGCGGGCCGGGGCCGTGCGCTCCAGCGCCTGCATGCGTTCACGGGTCGCCGCCACCAGGCATTCGTGGTACAGGCGCGGCCCTTCGGGCAGGGTTTCGCTGTCGCGGGTGGCGGCCTTGCAGCGCGCCGTGCGGCCTTTGATCCAGCTGTTTTGCGCATGGCGCAGGCCCGTGCGCTGGTCCTGGGGCAGTTGCTCCATGACGCCCAGGTAGCGGATGTTGAGCGCGGTGTCGGCCTCCTGGAAGGCCTGGACCGCGCAGGCGTTGCGGCTGGCGGCGGCGCTGGAGGCCGGCTCGCAGGCTGCACCGGCCTGCGCGTGGACCGTGAAGGGCAGGGCGGCCAGGGCCGCTGCGCCAAGGCAGCGGGACAGGAGGGCGGGCAGTGAAAAACGCATGCCCTCCATCATCCCAGAGCCGGGGCCTGTCCTGGGCCGGCCTGCAGCCTTCAGCGCAGGCTGATGGTGGTGTTGACGCCCTGGCTGGTGGTGCTGTCGTCAAACCAGCGCGCGGTCACGGTCTTGGTCTGGGTGTAGAACAGCACGACCTGCTTGCCGTAGGGGCCCAGGTCGCCCAGCTTGGAGGCACGGCTGCCCGTGAACGAGAACAGCGGCACGGGCACGGGGATCGGCACGTTGATGCCGACCTGGCCCACGTCGATGTCTTCCTGGAACTTGCGCGCTGCCGCGCCCGATTGCGTGAAGATGGCCGTGCCATTGCCGTTGGGGTTGGCGTTGATGAAGTCGATGGCCTGGTCCAGGTGGTCAGCGGCCACCAGGCACAGCACGGGGCCGAAGATTTCCTGGTCGTAGATGCTCATGCCGGGCTTGACGCCGCTGAATACCGTGGGGCCCACGAAGTTGCCGCTGTCGTAGCCGGGCACCTGGGGCTTGCGGCCATCGAGTTCCAGCGTGGCGCCATCGGCCAGGCCGCGCTCGATCAGGCCCTCGACGCGCGACAGCGCCGCGCAGGAGACCAGCGGGCCCACATCGGTGCCGGGCTCGGTGCCTGCGTTGACCTTGAGGGTCCTGGCCTTGGCCACCAGTTCGGGAATCCATTGCTGGGCCTCGCCCACCAGCACGGCCACGGACAGGGCCATGCAGCGCTGGCCTGCGGCGCCGAAGGCGGCGCCCAGCAGGGCGTTGAGGGTCTGCTCCTTGTGGGCGTCGGGCATGACAATGGCGTGGTTCTTGGCGCCCATCATGCACTGCACGCGCTTGCCGGCGAGGCTGGCACGGTTGTAGACATGGGTGCCGACCTTGGTGCTGCCCACGAAGCTGATGGCCTTGATGTCGGGGTGGTCGCAGATGGCGTTGACCACGTCTTCGCCGCCATGGACCACGTTGAGCACGCCGGGCGGAATGCCGGCTTCCAGCGCCAGCTCGCACAGGCGCATGGTCACCATGGGGTCCTGCTCAGAGGGCTTGAGCACGAAGGTGTTGCCAGTGGCAATGGCCATGGGGAACATCCACAGCGGGATCATGGCCGGGAAGTTGAAGGGGGTGATGCCTGCGCATACGCCCAGGGGCTGCAGCACGGAGTAGGTGTCCACGCCATTGGCCACGTTGTTGGCCAGCTCGCCCAGCTGCAGCGAGCCGATGTTGGCCGCATGTTCGACCACTTCCAGGCCTCGGAACACGTCGCCTTCGGCGTCGGGCAGGGTCTTGCCCTGCTCGGCGGTCAGCAGCGCGGCCAGCTCTTTCATGTTGTCGCGGATCAGCTGCTGCAGCTTCAGGAAAATGCGCGCACGCTGGCCGATGGGGGTCTTGCGCCAGGTCTTGAAGGCTTCCCTGGCATTGGCAACGGCGGCGTTGACTTCGTCGGGCGTGGCAAAGGGCACGCGCGCCAGCACTTGCTGGGTGGCGGGGTTGACCACGTCGCGCCATTGGGTGCTTTGGGACTCGACCAGCTGGCCGTTGATCAGCAGCTTGACGGTGGGCGCCAAAACCTTGGCGGGCGTGGGTGCATTCATGGCGTGTCTCCTGTGGTGGCGATGCTGGCTTTGCACGATGCGGTGCCAGCGCGTCCCGGCGTGCATGCGCAGGGGGCTGATCCACATGGTAGCTGTGCGGTTTTTCGCAATCAATGGAGATTTATGCAGCATGCATGTGCAAATATGCACACCATGGGCGATAAAAAAGCCATGCGGCTCCGTGTACCGGAGCCGCATGGCAGCCATCATGAGGTCGGGGTGCCGGTTGCGCTGCCGCCGGGCAGCTTTTGCATCAGCGGCTCCATGCGCACGCGTGCGCTGGGGCCCAGGCCGGTCTCGATCTTGGTCAGCAGGCGGCGCAGTTCTTTGAGTTCGTCAGCTTCCAGTGGGGCCACCAGGCGCTGGTAGGCCAGCTCGACCAGCGGCGCGCATGCCTGCAGCAGTGCCTTGCCAGCGTCGGTCAGCGTCAGCTGGTGCTGGCGCCGGTCGCGCTGGCTCAGCGCCCGATGTACCATGCCGCGCTCTTCCAGTCCGCGCACCAGGCGCAGCGTCGTGACTTTGTCAAAGCCCATGGCGCGGGCAAGGGAACTTTGGTCCGAGCCGGGCGATGCGTCGATCAGCACCAGTACGCCATACTGTGGAGGCGTGAGTCCCAATGGACGGCATTGTTCTTCGAAAATGCCTACGGAAATCTGGTGCGCGCGCCGCAGCAAAAAGCCCGGGCGCTGGTAAAGCGGCAGTGGTTCTGGCGTTATCGTGTCCATGGCCTCTAGTATTCTCCTAATTGCGCTGGTCTGGGCGTATTGTCACCAAATAAATGATGGCTTGCTAACTAGTGGAGAGGTATTCATGCAGATTGTCGGAAAAAGAAGGCATTTTCTGGGATCGGTCGGGCGCTGGGGCGCACTGGGCATGTGGGCTGCCTCTGGTGCTGCGGCGCTGGCCAATACCGAAGCCGCGCCATTGAGGCTGATCGTGCCCTTCACCCCGGGCACCGGTATTGACATCATCGCCCGCACCATCGGCCCGCCACTGGGCCGGCGGCTGGGGCGGCCCGTGGTGGTCGATAACAAGCCGGGCGCCTCGGGCAATATCGGAACCGAGGCGGCGGTCCGTGCACCGGCCAATGGGCAGACGCTGCTGGTGACGGTCAATACGGTGGTGATGAATGCATCGCTTTACCCCCGGCTGCCCTTCAATCCACTGACCGATCTGGAGCCGGTGACTTTGACCAGCTGGGGGCAATTGATTCTGGTGGTACCTGTGTCGTCGGCCTTGCACAACGCCGCGCAATTGCTGAAAGCAGCGAAGGCCTCCCCCGGAAGGCTCAACTATGCCTCGCCCGGCGTCGGCACTCCGCATCACATGGCGATGGAGCTTTTCAAGAATACGGCTGGCATTTCAATTACCCATATTCCCTACCGCGGCTCGGCTCCTGCGCTGACCGATTTGCTGGGGGGGCAGGTCGATTGCATGTTTCTGCCGATCCATGTGGCGCTGACTCATGTGAAGGCTGGCAAGCTGCGTGCCCTGGCCATTGGCAGTGACCAGCGCCATCCGCTGCTGCCTGATGTGCCCACCTTCCGGGAGGCCAGGCTCGGCGATGTGAATGTGGATCTGTGGTACGGGATTTTTGCCCCCGCTGGCACCCCTGTGGATCAGGTGGATCTGCTCAGCCGCGAAATCCGTTCCATCCTGGCGTCCGATGAGGTCCGGCGCGCCTTCGAGCCCCAGGGGATGGACCCGGCCAGCAGCACGCCGGGGGAATTCAAGTCCCTTGTGCACAAGGATGCACGGCGCTGGGCGGATCTGGTCAAGGCCCGGGGCATCACGGCCGATTGAGAACCGCTAACACAACCCTTGATACGTCGTTGCTTCGCCTTGTCGTACCGGTTGTACTGCCTGCGGCTTCGCGCCTCGTCTCAACCGCAAATCTTCGATTTGCTGGGTCGTGTTAGCGGTTCTGAGCCGCCAATGTGCCGTGGCGGCATGGGACCGCCCGGCACCGGTCTGGACCGTGCTCAATCCAGGCTGATCTGCGCCTTCTGGATCAGCAGCTGGTATTGCTCGGACTTGGTCTGGGCGAACTTGTGCATCTCGGGCACGCTCCAGCCGATGGGCTGGAAGGCGAAGGTCGAGAATTTCTCGCGCACCTGTGCATCCTGGAGCACAGCCGTCACGTCGGCATGTATTTTTTCGCGCACAGCGGGTTCCACGCCCTTGGGCGCGAGCAGCGAGACGAAGGAGTTGACGATCAGCTCCGCAGGGCCGCCGGATTCGGCCACCGTGGGCACGTCGGGCATCTGGGCAATGCGCTGCGCAGCGGCCACGGCCAGATAGCGGATCTTGCCGGACTTGTAGATGCCCTGGCTGGACGGGATGCTGGCAAAGCTCCATGCCGGATCGCCATTAGCCACCGAGGTGTACAGCTGGCTGACCTCGCGGTAGGGCACATGGGTCATCTTGCTGCCGGTCAGGAAGTCCAGCCATTCGCCGCCCAGGTGGCCGGGGCTGCCCACGCCCCAGGAGCCGTAGCTGACCTTGCCGGGCTCGGCCTTGGCGGACTTGATGAGGTCGGACATGCTTTTCCAGGGCGAGTTCGTGGGCACGGCCACAAAAAACGGCGTCAGGAACAGCGGTGCCACCGGGTCGAAATGCTGCAGCGGATGGAAATTGCGCTGCTTATAGAGGTAGGGCAGGGCCGAGACATGCTCGCTGTCGAGCTGCAGCAGGGTGTAGCCATCGGCCTTGGCGCGGCGCGCGGCCTCGATGGCCACGAAGCCGCCGCCGCCGGGGCGGTTGTCCACGGTCACGCCCTGTTTCCAGCGCGCGGCCAGCTTGTCGCCGACGATGCGCAGCACCGCATCAGGGCCGCTGCCCACGGCAAACGCCGTGATCACGGTCACGGGCCGGTTCGGGTAGGTGGCCGTGCCTTGCGCCCAGGCGCTGTGCATAGGGGCCATGGCGGCGGCCAGCAGGGCTGCGCCGGCGATGCGGCAAAGGGATGTCTTCATGATTGTCTCCTGGTGGTTTTGTTTTTGGGGGCAGCCGTGCCCCGGCTGTGGGGCACGATGGGCGAGTGCCTTGCCGGTTCAGGCAGCGTCTGGCTGGGCAGCGGGCGCGGCCATGGCAAAGGCGGGCAATGCCGCGCAGGCGCTGTCCACGGCGCTGATCAGGGGCCAGCGTTGCAGGTCCACGCCGAAGCGGCGGGCGCTTTCAATCTGCGGCACCAGATAGACGTCGGCCAGCGTGGGCGCCTGGCCAAAGCAGAAGTCGCCGCGCTGTGTGTCTTGGGCCAGCAGCGCTTCGATGGCATCGAAGCCTTCGGTGATCCAGGTGGCGCACCAGGCGTTGATGGCCGCCTCGTCGGCGCCGAACTGGCGGCGCAGGGTCTGCAGGATGCGGCGGTTGTTGATGGGGTGCACGTCGCAGCCCACGATGGCCGCCAGGGCGCGCACCTGGGCACGGGCTTCGGGCTCGCGCGGCAGCAGGGGGGGCTGTGGGTAGCGCTCTTCCAGCCATTCGATGATGGCGGGCGACTGGATCAGCGTGCGGCCATCGTCCAGCGTCAGTGCAGGCACCAGACCCTGGGGGTTGACCTGCTTGAAGGGGGCTTGCGCCTGTTCGTCCACGCGCAGGTCCACGGGGATGTAGTCGGGGCGCAGGCCCTTGAGGTTCAGCGCGATGCGCAGGCGGTGGGACGTGCCGCTGCGGAAAAAGCTGTAAAGCTGCATGGCTGGTGCTTCCTTATTCGGGCTGGCCCACGGTCAGCGCGATCTCACCCACGCCTTGCACATAGCCTGTGATGCGGTCGCCCGGCAGCACGGCGCCCACGCCCTCGGGCGTGCCCGTGTAGATCAGGTCGCCGGGCTGCAGGTGGTAGAACAGCGAGAGGTCGGCAATGATTTCCCGGATGTTCCAGATCAGCTTGTCCACGTCGGATTGCTGCTTGAGCTGGCCATTGACGGACAGCGCAATGGCGCCCGATTCGATGACATGGCCCGGCATGGGCACGATGCTGCTGGCCACAGAGGATTGCTCCACATCCTTGCCCAGGTCCCAGGGGCGGCCCTTGTCGCGCGCGACCAGTTGCAGGTCGCGGCGGGTCATGTCCAGGCCGCAGGCATAGCCGTAAATATGTTCATGGGCCTGTTCGGCTGCGATGCGAAACCCTGTCTTGCCGATGGCCACCACCAGCTCCATCTCGAAGTGGTAGTTGCCGGTCTCGGGCGGGTAGGCCACGGTGGCGCCCGATTCGGTCAGCGTGGACGGCGCCTTGGTGAAGTAAAACGGGCGCTCCACGCTCTTGTCCACGGGGCGGCCCATCTCGACGGCATGGGCGTGGTAGTTGCGGCCCACGAAAAACAGGCGGTTGACGGGCAGGCGCTGCGCGCTGCCGCGCACGGGCAGGCTGTGGACGGGAGGCGGGGTCCAGAGGTATTGCGAATCGGTCATGGTACGTTGGAGCTCAAGGTGTGGACGGGTGAATGGATGAGCCGGTCAGGCTGGCTGGTAAGGCACGCCGGTCAGGCTCGCCGGTAAGGGCGGCCTGTGCTCAGGCACGGGTTTCGTACAGGCCCAGCTTGCGGTGCAGCGGCGCCTCGTCGGCCAGGAACAGGAAGGCGGGCTCGCTGGCGCTGGCGTTGCGCAGCGTGGCGCTTGCCCAGCCGGGAATGCAGCAGGTATCGGCGGTGGACAGCTCCATGTGCTGGTCCACGGCCTGCACGCTGGCGCCGCCCTCGATCACATGGAACACGCAGGCTGGCGAGCGCGCTGGCAGCGTCAGCGTCTGGCCCGGGCGCAGCATCAGTGCGTAAAAGCCCAGAATGTTCTCGCAGTCGCCCCCTGTTTCGGGGTTGGTGTAGGTGACCTGCACGCAGTCCAGGTCGGGGCGGTCCGTGGCCAGCTCCAGCAGCGCGGCCCGCGCGTCTTTCCAGGGGTAGCGCAGCATGGGGTAGGGTTTGGCGCTGCGCGTGAACACCTGCGTGGGGGCCACGCCGCCACGCGCATAGGCGCGGTCGCCACGGCCCGGCCGGGGCTGCTGGCGCGGCCCGTCGATGTGGTAGGCCACTTCCAGGTAGTAGGCCAGCGGCAGGTCCAGCACGTCCAGCCAGACCACGGGCTCATCGCCATCGTGGCCGTGCTCGTGCCACAGCCCGGTGGGCGTGAGGATCAGGTCGCCGCGCTCCATGGGGCATTTCTCGCCATCGACCGTGCTCCATGCGCCCTGGCCTTCGACCACCATGCGCACCGCATTGGGCGTGTGGCGGTGCGAGGGCGCCCATTCACCGGGCAGCAGCAGCTGCATGCCCAGGTAGATGGAGGCGCTGGCCTGCATCTTCTCCAGTCCGTGGCCAGGGTTGGCCAGCACCAGCACGCGGCGCTCGGCTTTTTCGATGGGCGTCAGCTCGCCGGCCTGCATCAGCAGCGGGCGGATGGCCTGGTAGGGCCAGGCGATGGGCCGGGTGCGCGGACGCGGCACATGCGGCGGCATCACATTGCGCAGACTGGGCCACAGCGGCACCAGATGGTTGCGGTTGAGCGCGTCGCGGTAGTCCTGGGGCAGATCTTCCAGGCGGCCAAGTTCTTGCATGGCAGTCTCCTTGTATGTCCTGTGTTCAGTCTTGGGCGAGGCAGGAATCGGCTGTCCAGCCATAGAGCCATTCCATGGCGTCGTAGAAACGCTCAGGCGAGCGGCCCTTCCAGAGTTCGTTGCGCACCAGCCGCTGCACGCCGCTGGCATGGAAAATGCGCCCCATCTCGCGTGCCGAGAGCACTACGCGCGCCGTGCGGGCGATGCGCGAGCGCTCGTACAGCTGCAGCGCGCGCGGCCATTCGCCGCCGCAGCGCTTGAGAGCTTCGCCCAGCGTGACCGCATCCTCCAGCGCCATGCAGGCGCCCTGGGCCAGGTATTGCAGCGTGGGGTGGGCGGCATCGCCCAGCAGGGTGGCCCGGCCGAAGCTCCACTGGCCGATGGGCTCGCGGTCGGCCGTAGCCCAGCGCTTCCAGCTTTGGGGCAGGTCGATCAACTGGCGCGCACGCGGGCAGCAGTCGCGGTAGTAGCTTTGCACTTCCTCGCGGCTGCCTTCGCGCACGCCCCATTGCTCGCTGTCCCGGCTGTGAAAAGTCACGACCACGTTGTATTGCTCGCCGCCGCGCAGCGGGTAGTGCACCAGGTGGTAATTGGGGCCGACCCAGATGCTGGCGGCATTCCAGCGCAGGTCTTCGGGAAAGTCGTCCTTTTCGACCACGGCGCGGTAAACCACATGGCCCGAGACACGCGCCGCGTCGCCCACGTACTGCTGGCGGACCACGGACTTGACGCCATCGGCACCGATCAGCGCCTGGCCCACATGGGCGCGGCCATGCTGGTCGTATGCGGTGACGGTATCGCCGTCCTGCTCTATGCGCTCGATGCGCGTGCCGGTCAGGGTCTCGATATTGCCCAGGGCGCGTGCGCCTTCGAGCAGCGAAGTGTGGATGTCGGCGCGGTGGATCACCGCATAGGGGTTGCCAAAGCGTGCGCGGAAATGTCCGTCCGTGGGGATGCGCCCGACCAGGCGCTCGTCCAGCGCGTCATGCATGACCATTTCGTCGGTATAGACGGCCCGGCTGCGCGCCAGCTCGCCAATGCCCAGCGCGTCAAAGGCTGCAAAGGCGTTGGGGCCGAGCTGGATGCCGGCGCCGATTTCGCCGAGCTGGGGCGCCTGCTCCAGCACTGTGACCGAGTGGCCCTGGCGTGCCAGTGCCAGGGATGCCGCCACGCCGCCGATGCCGCCGCCGGCCACGAGAACCGGCAAGGGCCGGCCAGAGGTGCTTGTGCTCATGTGTCGCTTGTCTTTCCGTGGGGGTGATCTTGGAGTGCAGCGGTGCGCTCCAGATAAAATGAATACATATCAAAAGTATGCTGATGATCAGTGTAGTTTTGATATGTTTCAAAATTCACCAGGGTTTTCCCTTGATATTGCGCAAGCTGCCTGGCAAATCCTGCTGCTGTGCAAAAAAGCGGATGGGCCATGCGCAGTTCGTGCGAACATGCCGGCCGGTCTGTGCGCAGCCTGCCAGCCTGCTGGCAGGCCGGCGGGCCCTGTCAGGTGGCGCGCAGGCAGCGATGAACGAATGCAATGTCCATGGATTACCAACCCGCAGAACTGGAAAACTACCCCGGCTACCACATCCGCCGCCTGCAGCAGATTGCTGTGGCCGTTTTCATGGAGGAGACCCAGGAATTCGGCGTCACGCCTGTGCAGTACGCAGCGCTGTCTGCCGTGCTGCGCCATCCTGGCGTGGACCAGCGCACGCTGGCGCGGCTCATCGGCTTTGACACCTCGACGATTGGCAGCGTCATCGACCGCCTGCAGGCCCGTGGCCTGATGGTGCGCAACAGCAGCCCGACCGACCGGCGTGTGCGCCTGCTGGAAGTGACCGGCGAAGGCCGGGCCCTGCTGATGGCGGCCGAGCCATCGGTGCTGCGCGCCCAGCAGCGCATGCTCGATCCGCTGCCCGAGGGGCAGCGGGCGCAATTCATGGAAATGATGGCCGTCCTCGTGCACCGCAACGACGAGTTCGCCCGCGCGCCCAGCGCGCTGGGTGCACGCGGCGCCGACTGATCCGGGCACGGCCGCCTTGGACACGTCCACCGTGGATTGGGATCACCTGCGGTTTTTCGGGGAGCTGGCCCGCAGCGGCAGCATGGCTGCTGCAGCCCGGCGTCTGGGCGTGGAGCACACCACGGTGTCGCGCCGCATGCAGGCGCTGGAAAAGCAGCTGGGGGCCGTGCTGTTCGAGCGCGAGGCCGGGCAGTGGCGCCCCACCGAGGCCGGGCGGCGCCTGCTGGAGGTGTCCGACGCCATGCAGCGCGCTGCATCCGGCATTGAGCGCATGCCGCAGGCGGGCGAGCCGCACAGCCAGGGCCCTTCGGGCCTGGTGCGGGTGGGCGCCACCGAAGGCTTTGGCACGCAGCTGCTTGCGCCCCAGCTGGCGCGGCTGACGTTGCGCCATCCCCTGCTTGGCATCGATCTGCTGGCGCTGCCGCGCCTGCTGCACCTGTCGCGGCGCGAAGCCGACATCGTGATCTCGCTGGAGCGGCCCACGCGCGGCTCTGCCGTGGTCACCAAGCTCACCGATTACCGCCTGTTCCTCTACGGTCAGCGCGAGTATCTGGCCCGCAGGCCGCTGGTGGCCCGCACCGAGGATTTGCGCCACCACAGCTTCATCCACTATGTGGATGACCTGCTGTTCACGCGCGAGCTGCAACTGCTGTCCACCCTGTTCCAGCCGGAGCGGTTTGCCTTTCGCAGCACCAGCATCACCGCCCAGTACGAGGCCGTGCGCGCGGGAGCGGGCCTGGCCGTGCTGCCGGCCTTCATCGCGGACAAAGATCCCGTGCTCAGCCGCGTACTGCCGGGCCAGGCCTGCTTTACGCGCACCTTCTGGATGAGCATGCCCTCGGACGCCCGCCAGGTGCCGCGCATCGAAGCGGTCTGGGGCTTTCTGCGCGAGACTGTGCAAGGCATGCAGGAACTGCTCAATCCCAGTGCCTGAGCGCGCTGGCCGGGCGGCTGCCGGTGCCGCCTGCAGCGGCCGGCCCCAGCCGCTATACTGCCCGCCCGAATCCAACGATTGACAGCAGGATCACACGGCATGCGCCCGAAAGCCTTTTTGCGTCCCCTGGTGTACCTGGGCCTGGTGACTCTGGCCGCGTGCGGCAGCAATCCTCCCAATCCCTCGGCCACCGCCCCTGAGCCCGTGCCTGCCGCTGCGCCCGTGCCGCCGATCCGGATCGGGTTGGCTCTTGGGGGCGGCGCCGTCAAGGGCTTTGCCCATATCGGCGTCATCAAGATGCTGGAGGCCAACGGCTTCACGCCTGCCGTGGTGGCGGGCACCAGCGCGGGCAGCGTGGTTGGCGCGCTGTATGCCAGCGGCATGAGTGCCTTTGATCTGCAGGAAAAGGCGGTGGCCCTGGATGAAACCAGAATCCGCGACCTGCAGCTGTCTTCCGGCGGCCTGCTGCTGGGCCAAAAGCTCGAAGACTATATGAACGAGCAGGTAGGCCGCAAGCCCCTGGAGCAGATGGCCAAGCCCTTCGTTGCAGTAGCCACGCGCCTTGAAGACGGCGAGCGCACCGTGTTCGCGCGCGGCAATACCGGCCAGGCCGTGCGCGCATCGAGCAGCATTCCCGGCGTATTCCAATCCGTGGCGATTGGCAAATACCACTTTGTCGATGGCGGCATCACCAGCCCTGTGCCCGTGGATGCTGCGCGCCAGCTGGGCGCCGATGTGGTCATTGCGGTGGACATCTCCAACAAGGCGCGCGGCAAGACGCCCGAGCACATGCTGGGCGCACTGGGCCAGTCCATCGCCATCATGGGCCAGAAGCTCGGCCAGGCCGAACTGGCCCGCGCCGATATCGTGATCCGCCCCAAGGTGCTGGACATCGGCCCGGCCGACTTCACCCAGCGCGCCAATGCCATCCTCGAAGGCGAGAAAGCCGCCATGGCCGCCATGCCGCAGATCCGCGAACGCATTGCCCAGCGCCAGGCCGAGCGTGCCACCGCCGCGCGCGTGGCCATGCAAAAAGAGGCTGAAGCGCAGCTTCAGCACTGCAAGGACAGCCGCTCACGCTGGCAAAAGCTGGCAGGCGCCGCCGGCCTGGATGACTCCTGCAGCAAGCCCTGAGGGCCTGCGCAAAGTCTTCGTCTCATGGCTGCTGGGTGGTAGTACCCAGTTGGATCGCCAGCGGATGGCTGATGCGCCCGTCGCCATGCGAGCGGAGCACCTGCGCAATCACGACATGGTAGCCATTGAGCCACTGTGCCTGCCGGTGCTTGGCCTCGATATGCCGGGGATGCTCCATGAGTTGGCGCAGGGCGTCCAGGGTTTCCCAGTAATAGACATTGGACAGCAGTCCTGCAGCGCTGTTTTCCCATGCTTCTTCGCCCAGGTAGCCAGGGATGGTCCGGGCAATTTCAGCAATCGTCTGGTCAAGCCGATGGAATTCGTTGTCATATTCGCCTTTGGCGAACGTGAAGGTGGCACTGTACAAACGGGTTTCCTCCTGCCGTGCTTCGGTGTTCTCTGGCCATGTCTGCCAGGCAGGGGCGATTGTGAGGTGTACTTGAGCGATCGGACCTGCTTCTCTGTGCAAAAAAATCCTCGAAGCCTTCAACGCCACTTGTAGGTCGATGCCGTGATCTCCACCTTGTCATCACGGTAGATCACCGTCATCTTCAACTGGGTGTTCTTGCGGTCCGCACGCACCTGCTCGATCAGCTCGGGCGTCAGAATGGGAGCCAGGTCCACGCGCTGTATGTAGTGGGGGTTGGCGGCCCAGAGTTTTTGATATATTTCCTGATTTTCTTTGGTATAGACTTCATTGTCTGGCGTGCGCTTGGACCATGCAGAATATTCCTCGCTGTGCAAAATCCACTCCGCTTCGACGGATTGGGGAATTCCGCCTTTGCGATCGCCGGGCATAAAGGACATGGATGCTCCCCCTCCGCCTGGCCCCAGATATCCAGGGATAGGGCCAGTTTTTCCATCAAAATCAAAACGTCTGGTTGTCAAGGGGCGAGTTCCTTTATTGTAAAAATCTAATGAAAATCCCAGACTTTCCTGCCTGTGCGCACAGCCCAGCAAAGGCACCGTGATCCATGCCAGTCCTGCGCCTATTGCAGTGCGACGGTCAATCCATAGTTTTCCTTGGGTCATTGGGCATGCTCCATATGCACAAAATTTCTCGAAGCCTTCAACGCCACTTGTAGGTCGATGCCGTGATCTCCACCTTGTCATCACGGTAGATCACCGTCATCTTCAGCTGGGTGTTCTTGCGGTCTGCACGCACCTGCTCGATCAGCTCGGGCGTCAGAATGGGAGCCAGGTCCACGCGCTGTGTGTAGTGGGGGTTTGCATCCCAGAGTTTCTGAAATATCTCACGATTCTCCTTGGAATATCTTCCGGGGCTTGGCGTGCGCTTGGACCATGCGGAATATTCCTCGCTGTGCAAAATCCACTCCGTTTCTACGAATTTTGGAATGCCTCCTTTGCGATCGCCGGGCATAAATGACATGTGTGCCCCACCTTGCCCATGCTTCCCTGGTCCTAAATATCCTGGGATAGGGCCAGTTTTTCCATCAAAATCAAAACGCTTGGTTGTCAAGGGGCGAGTTCCCCGATTAAAAAAGCTTAATGAAAATCCCAGACTTTCCTGCCTGTGCGCACAGCCCAGTAAAGGCACCGTGATCCATGCCAGTCCCGCGCCTATTGCAGTGCGACGGTCAATCCATAGTTTTCCTTGAGCCATTGGGCATACTCCTTTAGTTTAATGTCGCCGGTAATCAATGAACTGCCGTCCGCATCCTTGCCGGGAACAGACCGATAGGTGATGAATTCCTGGCTTTGCGGGCCTGTCATACCGCCGGGGCTGAACACCTTGCGGGGGACGCAGTCCTTGGCGCGGGCATTGTTGTCCCGCTGGCAGAATTTGCTGTCCTCCGGGGTACGGTGATCATCCGGGTTGTTGGTATCTATGAAGAAATTATTGCTTTTGTCATGCAATACGGGGTTGCTGATCTTGCCCCAGTTGGCATCGCCAGCCTCATTCCATTTTTTCAGGGTCAGGCCGCTTTCTTTGGCTCTCTCAGCGATCCAGAGCAGTGCCACATTGGACAGGTCACCCGTGCCAAAGCTGCCGCCAATATCGGAGTGGCTGCCAATAAAGCCCAGCTGTGTGCCACGGTGGATGTTCTCGCCCGGAAACAGATAGCGGTGCTCGTTGAGGGCCACGGCCTGGAAGACATATTGCACCTGTGGCGGTATGGCCAGCTGCCAGTCGGTGTTGTCGGCACCATTGGCACCGAACTGCGCCACCGTATCCCACAGCCCCAGAAACCGCAGCTCCACGCAGTCGGATTTCTCTTTCCAGCGCTTTTCCCCGATGCGCGTGGCGACCCGGTTGGCAAAATCCCGGCTCATGGCAGCCCCCCGGCTGAAGCCCACGATGTCGATGCTGATATTGGCACCATCTGCAAAATCATGGCCTTCGATGTAGGTATCCAGATTTTTCAGCATATGGTCCACGCGCTCGCGCGCCGTGACCGCAAATGCCAGATCTCCTGAACGTGCCTTGATGCCACTTTCCTGGTCATCGCGGCCTACACCGGTCATGTACCATTTTTTTCCATTGGCATCCTCGTCATAGGCCAGATAAAACTTGTAGACGTTGGAGACGGTGTCTCCTTTGGGCGGTGGGTTGGAGTTGTTGGTGCCGTCAAACGCAAACAGGATCAGCCCCTGGGGGTCGATATAGCGCAGCGGGTTGTGGCGCACATAGCGGTAGGGGTCGGGGCCGTCAGGGGTGCCCAGGGGGTCGGGCGTGAGGTACTGGCCACGGTCCGGGTCGTAGTAGCGGTGCAGGTTGTAGTGCAGGCCGCTTTCTGCATCAAAGTACTGGCCGGGCAGGCGCAGCGGCAGCTCGAATGGCCCGGTGCGTGACAGCACCTGCTGGTGCCCGAAGGCGGTGTAGCGGGCGCGCCAGATCAGCTGGCCCTGCCGATCGGTGGCCGCTTCCACGGCGCCCAGGTGGTTGGTGTGCAGCCAGGCGATGTGCTCGCTGGTGTAGCCCAGCCAGCGGCCCGCGATGGTGCCCAGGTCGCGCGCGATGCGCCACAGCGCGCCCGCGCCGTCGTCGGGGCTGCGGCCCTGGGGTGTGTCGATCACGGCCAGGGGCAGCGGGCCCAGGTGGATGTACTGGCGCGTGATGCGGCCTTGCGCATCGAGCTCGGCTCGGAGCTGGCCGGCTTCGTACAGGTAGGCGCGCTGGCCCTGCGCCGTGTGCTTGGCGATGCGCTCGCCCCGGTGGTTGTAGCGGTAGCGGGCCTGCAGGGCGCCTTGTTCGCGGATTTCTTCGAGCCGGCCCAGCGCATCCCAGCGGTATTCGCGCGCGCCCATGCGCAGCGGCTGGCCGTTGGCGTTGTAGTCGGTGCGTGGCGCAGGCCGCGTATGCGCCGCATCGGCCCGGCGTTCGGTGCTCCAGCGGTGGCTGCCGCCCTGGTAGCCGATGGCGCGGGTGGCGGTGCGCAGGTCATCGGGCGCCACGCCTTGCTGGTCCAGCACGCGCCGGCCCGCGCTGTCGTAGTGGTAGCGGCTGGCCTGCAGTTGCGCACCTGTGCGCCGGGCTTCGGCGATCAGGCGCTCCTGCCCATCGTAGGCGTAGCTCGCCTGCACGGCCTGGGTGCTGTCGCGGTCCTGGCGCAGCAGCAGGTTGCCCTGGCCATCCCACAGGTAGCGCTGGTCGATGAGTGCGCCCGGGTCTTGCGGCAGGCCCAGGGCACCGGGCATCCCCTGAAGACCTTGCAGCGCGGGCGATGCCTGTGCGACAGGAGCGCCTGCTGCGGAGCGTGCAGGTGGTTCGCCAGCGTGTGCCGTGCCCAGGCCCTGCCATGGCGCCCTGGTGCTGGACAGGCCGGGCGCTGGCCGCTGGCGGCCTTCGGGCTGGCGGTAGACGATGCGCGCCAGCGCGCCTTCGCGGCTGCGCTGGTAGAGCGCCTGTATGCCGTTGCCCGCCTGCCAGCGGTGCAGGCCGAAGGGGTCGCGCTGCAGCCCGCTGGCAATCGTCTGGGGCCGGTGCAGCCAGCGCAGCCACGGGGTTTGCACACGCTGGCGTTGCAGGCCCGTGATCTGGCCCAGGGCGTCGCGTTCGTAGTGCAGCCAGCTGCCGTCGGGCAGGCTGACTGCGGCCAGCCGGCCCTGGCGGTCGTATGCATAGCGCGTGGCGTGGCGCTGGCTGTCCTGGCCAGTTTCGCTGTCTTCGCCAGGGCGGGTGATGAGTGTGCGGGTGCGCATGCCCCGGCTGTCGTATTCGTAGTGTTCGCTTTGCGTGGGGTGCTCCAGCGCGGCGAGCCGGGGCCCCTGGTAGTGCCAGCGGGTGGTGGTTGTGGTGGTGCCCGCCCGCGCGTCCTTTGTGCCGGACGCCTGGGTGATGGTTTGCTGCTGGATGCGGCCCACCATGTCGTAGGTGTAGCGTGCCTGCCGGCCCATGGCGTCGCGCCCGGAAACCAGGCGGTCGGCTTCGTCGTAGCCACGGATGTCCAGGCCGCTGTCGGGGCTGAGGGTGGCGACGCTGCGCCCAAAGTCGTCATGCAGCTGGCGTGCGGCAGGCACGCTATGCGCTGGCCTCTGGCGCGGCACGGTGGCGCGGTGCATGGCACGCTCTGGCGCAGGGCCGGGCAGCGCCACCGTACCGCCCGGGCCGCTGATGGACTGCAGCTGCCCTTGCAGGTCATGGCTGTACAGCGCAAAGCGGCCTTGGGTGTTGGCGCTCCACAGCAGGCGCCCCAGCGCGTCGTGCTGTTGGCGGGCCTGCGCTGCATAGGCTGCGCCGCCTGGGTCCGGCCAGCCGCCGGTGCCGGTTTCTGCCAGGTGGCCCAGGGCGTCGTAGCGCCAGCTTTGCTCTTGCAGCACGCTGCCATCGGGCGCCAGGTTGCGCATGGCCACCAGCCGGGCCTGGGTGTCGTAGCGCAGTTCGGTGTCGTGGCCCATCTCCTGCTGCAGTGCCTGCTGCAGCGCCTGTTCCTCGGCGGGCGCATACCGGCTGCTGACCCTGGAGATGAGGCCGGCAGCGTTGTATTGCAGTGCCACGGTGGCGCCGTCGGGCGGCAGCACGCGCGTCACGAAGCTGGCGCTTTCGTCCCAGCGCAGCCGCGTCAGATCGTCCTGCGCGGGCGTGCCGTGGTCGTAGTCGGCCAGCCTCACCGGCAGCGGGCCGTTGATGTCCACCAGCACGCTGCGTCCGTTGATCTGCGTGTAGCGGTAGCGCGTGCTGCGTTCTATGGGCGTGGCCTGAGCGGCATCGGCTGCGGGCTGGCCCTGGGCATCGAGCGGGCTGAAGCCGCTTTCGGTGATCTCCAGCGGCTGGCGCCTGTCGTTGTAGCGGATGCGGATCTGGTGCTCGCGCCCGGGCACGACGCTGGGGCGGGCGATGAGTTCGGGGCCGTATTGCTTCCAGGCGTTCTTGCCGTAGCCGTAGCGCACCTGCAGCTGCGGTGCCTGGGGCTGGCCGTTGGCGTAGTCGATGCGGTAGACGGCCAGCGGGCGGCCGAAGTGGTCGAGTTCGGCGCGCTGCGCCTGCACCGGGCGGCCCTGGCTGTCCAGGCGGATGCTTTCTGTCAGCTGCCCCTGCGCGTCGTAGCGGTAGCGCATGTTGCCGGGGCTGCAGCCGGCGCAGCCAGGGCCACGTGCCTCGGTCAGGCGCCACTGGCCGGCGATGGTGTCGTAGTGGTAGGTGGTTTGCTGGCCGTCGCTGTTGGTGAGGGTGTTCTGCCAGGGCTTGCGCAGGTCCAGGGTGATGCGGTCGCGTGCGCTGCCGGGCGGGCCGCGCACGCTGGCGGTGGCGCGTGCGCCCTGGCCGTAGGCGTAGCTGGCAATTCGCTCATGCAGGAGTTGACCGTCGCTGCCCTGGCCGCGCACGCTGATGCCGGTCATCAGGGTGGGGTGGGCCGGGTCTTCGTAGTGGTAGGTGCGCTCGACGGGCGGCTGGCCGCTGCCGGCGGGCAGCAGCACCTGCACGAGGTTGGCTGCGAGCTTGTCCGGGGGCTGGGCGCTGTCGGGCAGAGGGTCGCTGCCGTGGCGGTAGGTGATGCGGCCCATGGGGGTGTCGATGGCCTGCACGCCGGCAAAGCCCTGGCCCTGCCTGCCGTAGTGCAGGCGCAGGCGCCGCCCCTGGGGGTCGGTGACCTGCAGCAGCCGGGTGCCCTGGGCGTTGTACTGCAGCTGCACGCGCTCGCCGGAGGGCGCCTGGATGCGGGTGAGGCGGCCTCGGTGGTTGAAGCGCAGCTCGCGCCCGTCCATCCAGTGCCAGGTGTAGTGCTTGTCCTGGGGTGTCTTGCCCTGCTCGATCTGCACGATGCCTTGGCCCGGTTGCTGGCTGGCGCACAGGCTGGGACGCTGGGGTGTTTTGCTGAAGATGATGCGTGAGCCGTCGGCCTGCACGACCTGGACGTTGGTGTCGTGCTCGTAGATGCGCGCCTCGTAGCTGAGCAGCCAACCGCGCCCGAGCATGCCTGGGGGGACGTGAGGTTGGCTGTACTGGCTGTTGTAGTGGCGTACGAGTTCGAGGCCGAGCAGGCCGGGTAGCGCGGGCATGTCGGTTTCGCGCTGGTATTTGTTGGCGTTGATGAGGTGGATGGGGTTGCCGGCGCCCTGGTCGGTGGCGCTGGAGTTGCCCTGTGTGGCGGGGCCGGCGCCGCCGCAGGGGCTGCCGCCTGGGGTGGGTGTGCAGGAGCTGCCGCCGCCACCGCCCCCACCGCCGGTGCCGATGCCTGCGCCCGTGGCAGGGGCGCAGCTTTGGATAGTGGGGTCACATTTGGAGGAGGAGCCGCCCAGGGTGAGTGCCACTGCAGGGGCGGGCTGGGCCAGCAGGGCGGCCAGGGCCAGTGTGGCGGCGTGCCTGAAGTTCATGGTGTCCCTCCCAAGGATCGCTGTGTGTGGTGTGCGAGCCTTCGAATCTAGGTGGGGACGGCGCCGATGTCTTTCAGGAGAGTCTGGTTTATGGCTGGGACTTGTCTGATTTTGTGGCTCAGACTGTGTGGCTGCCGGCCCGCAGCCGTGACTGCGGGCCGGGCATGCCTCAGCGCAGTGCTGCCAGGCGCGGGGAGGCTGCTGTGGCCATGGCAGCGGGCGTGCCTGCCGCTTCGACCCGGAAGGCCGACACGGCGGCCACGAGGTCCTGCGCCTGGGCGCGCAAGTGGGTGGCAGCTGCCGCCATTTCCTCGACCAGTGCTGCATTTTGCTGGGTCGCCTGGTCCATCTGGGTCACGGCCTCGCCGACCTGGGCCACGCCAGTGGCTTGTTCCATGCTGGCGCTGCTGATGCTTTGCACCAGGGCGTTGAGCTTTTGGATGGCCTGCACCGCGTTGTCCATGGTGGTGCCGGCATCCGCGGCCATGCGGTTGCCCTCCTGAACCCGGCTGACGCTGGTTTCCACCAGCAGCTTGATTTCCTTGGCGGCCTGGGCGCTGCGCTGGGCCAGTGTGCGCACTTCGCCAGCCACCACCGCAAAGCCCCGGCCCTGTTCGCCAGCCCGTGCCGCCTCGACCGCCGCGTTCAGCGCCAGGATGTTGGTCTGGAAGGCAATGCCATCGATCAGGCCCGTGATGTCAGCGATCTTGTGCGATGCCTCGTCAATTCCATGCATGGTCTGCACCACGCGTGCCACGGCATTGCCGCCCTGCTGGGCGATATCGCGTGTCTGTGCTGCCAGTTGGTTGGCCTCGCGTGCGCTGTCCGCATTGTTGCGGACCGTGGCGCTGAGCTGCTCCATAGATGCAGCAGTTTCCTGCAGTGCCGATGCCTGGTTTTCAGTGCGTGCCGATAGGTCCTGATTGCCCTGGGCGATTTGCGTGCTGGCCATGGCCACACTGTCTGCCCCCTGGCGGACATTGTTTACCAGCGTGCGCAATTGCTCGCGCATCTGCAGCTGCGCTGCGATCAGCGTGCCCACTTCATCATCGCCGTGCGCGATTGCGCCACCGGACAGGTCACCGTGTGCGACCGCCTGTGCCATGCCCACGGCACGGGCGATGGGGCCGGTAATGGAGCGCACGAAGATCACCATCACGGCGATGGCCGCTGCGGCCATGGCAGCCAGCAGCAGCGCCTGGTACACCAGGCCCATTTGCAGGCTGCGGGCATGGGCCTGCAATTCGTCGCTCAGCAGGTTCATGGCCTCGGTGTTGAGCGCATTCAAGGCGTCGATGGTGCGTGTGAGGGTGGCAAAGTACTCCGATGGGCTCAGGGTCAGCTCTGTCGCCTGGATGATGGCCTGATCCGCCAGTTGCAGCGCCTGATCAATCTGTGCGGCGACCGCCTGGGTTTGCGCGGAGAGCCTGGCACGCGCGTCTGCGTCATCGCGCAGCGCGCGGTCGAAATTGCGGAATGTGTCGCCACGCAATTCCAGCACGCGCTGCTTGAGTGCCAGCAGCGTGGCGCGGCCTTCCGGCGAAATCTGCTTGCGGCCCAGAAAACCGGCACCCAGCGCACGCATCATGCCCAGCTTTTCGCCGAGCATGGGCGCATGCACCAGCGAGGCCTGGATCTGGGCATTGCGCCGCGCGCTCGGGTCCGACTGCAGGCCGTAGGCGTGGCGCAGATCGTCGCCCAGCTGCATGGTGGATGCAATCAGCGCAGTGTGCCGTGCCGTGCTTTGCGCGGGCTCCAACTGGCGGACCGCCACGGCCTGCTCCAGTTGCCGCCAGGTCTGCTCTGCCTGCTTCAGTTCGGTGAGCATGGCATCTGAGGCCTGGCCTTCCTTGAAGCGCTCCATGGCCTGCCCGATGGCCTGATTCACGTTATCGCGTGCGGCAGGGCGGTTCTGTGCCAGTTTCTCGTCCCCGCCCAGCATGCCGGCGGACAGGCCGCGATGGACCTGCATCATCTGCACCGATTTGTAGACGGCCAGCAGCAAAGGCGCGCCCTGGACCTCCTTTTGTGCCCGCTGCACCTCTGCCAGTGCCCCGCTCATGTAGAGATAGGTGGGTAGCACGCACATCAGCATGCTGATGCCGGCGATGATGATGAATTTCTTGAGCAGCGAGATGCGTGAGATGAGGTGTGCCATGGAGTCTCCGGAAACGATCTATGCCACAGGCTGCGACAAGCCTGAATGGTAGATCGTAAATTCAATCGGGTGCATTTCAGTATTCAAATTGCTGAACGCATTTCCTTTCTTATTTTTCTGATCAGATGCCAGTCTTCATCTGAAATCATCGATGATTTAAAGGATTCATCAACGGCAATGGAGAGCGTATCAAATGACTTCTGCAGCACCTTGGGCTGGGGGTGGCTTGCGGCCAGGGCGTGTGCCATCTGGTATGTGACCTGATTTTTTGCCAGCAGTGACCGCAATATGGTCTTGAGGGCATCGACTTCTTCACGAAGTGCCTGGATTTCTTGTGATTGGCTCATGGATGGAGGTGAGTGTATGGGTGTGCAGAAATCTGCCGTGACCGGACGCGCTCCATGGGGCAGGATAGCCATCATTGACGCAGGATGGGTCTTTCCTGCCTTGTGCCGGCTGCAGTCGGCACTCTTTGTTCTGCAGGCATTTCTCCCATGCCGCCTGCTGCATGAAAAGGCTGGAGCAGCTCCGGTGTTGTCAACTGGGGGCAGTGCGCTGGATGCCAGGTCTGGATGCTTCATGCCTTGCATGATGGCTTTTTCAGGATGTTGTGTATGGTCCTGTATTTTCCATATCGCACATTGCGGTTTTTCTTTTGGATTCGATATGGTGTTGTCTGATTTTTGATTGAAATCAATGAGTGGTAAAAGAATTATTTTACACATTGTTTCGCCATGGTATGAAGTGGCATTTTTTGCAATTGTGTCATTTGTTTTGCCATATGCGAAACCTGAAGGTGAACATGCTGCAAGAGTGTTGCTATCTGGCTGCATGCTCCCGCCGCCGGGCGCCTGCGAGGTGCCTGCTTCCTGCACCAGACTCGCATGCATGCCATCCGTATCTTTGTCGTGCATGGCCTGTCCGGCCGGACAGGTGTCTGGCTGCTTTCAGCCGCCTGCGGCGGGCATGGCCAGGCAGCGCGCAAGTGCCTTTGCGGCTTCGCCCAGGCGCGGGCCCGGGCGGGAGACCTGATCCACTTCAGCCGGATCAAGCATGCAGATGCGGCCTGTGCGCACCGCTGGGATATGGCTCCAGCCTGGGCGTGCCGACAGGCTGGCCGAAGTGGTCTGAGGCGTGTGGATGATGAGATCGGGCTGCTGGCGCAGTACGTACTCCGGTGTGATGCGGGGGAAGGGCCCCAGGCTGCCTGGCAGCACATTGCGCGCGCCCAGCCGCTGCAGCAGCTGGCCGATGAAGGAGTCCGGCCCCGCTGCGTAGGGCGTGGCATCGACCTCGAAGTACACGCGCTGGCCTGCAGGCGCCTTGGCAGCCAGCGCGCTGGCCTGCTGCTGCACCTGGGCCTGCATGCGCGCCATCAGGGCGTCGGCTGCCTGGGTGCGCAGCAGCGCATCGAGTCTGCGCAGCACCTCTTGCATCTGTGCCATGTCATGGGCGTCCAGCGCCAGCACGGGAATGCCGAAACGCTGCAGCTGCGCGGCCACCGGCGCCGAGTACGCCATCAGCACCACGTCGGGCCGCAGCCGCACGATGGCTTCCACCTGAGGGGCGAAGGTACGCCCCAGCCGGGGCAGCGACGCCACTTCGGGCGGATGGTTGGATTGCTCATCCACCCCGACAATGCGTGCGCATGCCCCCAGCGCGCAGACGGATTCCGTGAGTGATGGCAGCAGCGAGACGATGCGCTGAGGCGCACGCGCCAGACGCACTGTCTGTCCGCGCATGTCGGTGACCGCATAGGCCGCCTCTGCCTGCGTCTGCGCTCCGGCGGGCATGGCCAATGCAGCAGACAGCAGCCAGGTGTGAAGCAGGCGCATGGTGAACAAGCTGGCCATCCGTGCCGGGCGAGGCTCAGGGCCGTGGCGTCCAGCGCAGGCTGACGAAGACCGTGCGGCCTGGGTTGGCGTAGCCCTGGGTCGGCGCATAGTCCCGGTCGGCGATATTGTTGATCCGCGCCAGCAACGACCATTGTGGCGTCAACTGGCGCTGGGCATACAGGTTCACGACGCCATAGCCGCCGAGCTGCGCCGTGTTGGCAACATCCACGTAGCGGCTGCTGTACATCTGGGCTTCCCCGCCCAGCGTCCAGCCGGCGAGCCGGGTGTTGGCATGCAGCTTGAGCATGCGCCTGGAGCGGTATGGCAGCAGTTTGCCGTTGTCCAGATTTTCCGGGTTCATCACGTCCAGCGATGCCCCCAACTGCATGCCGCCCAGGCTTGTGCCGCCAGACAGCGTCAGGCCACGGATTTCCACGCTTTCCCAGTTGCGGTAGCAGTTGCAGGGAAAGGCACTGTTCCAGTCATAGGTGATCTGGTTCCTGAACTTGTTGCGGTAGAACACCGCCGAGAAACGGTCCGTGCCACTGGCGTAGTGCAGCCCGGTCTCCAGATTGGTGCTGCTTTCGGGCCGAAGATCGGATGCGGCCTGGCCCGTGAACCGTTCGTACAGCGTGGGCGTGCGAAACGCTGTGCCCGCCGAGGCGACCCAGCGCCAGCGCTCGGTGATCTGCAGGCCATAGCCCAGGCCGCCGGTGGTTTTGCCCTGCTGGTCACGGACCGAATCATGGCGGATATTGGCATCGAACTGGTGCATGCCCTGGGTCAGGCGCCAGCCTGCCGAGACCGAGTTCTGGACGCGCTTGCTGTCCGTGTTCTGCGTCCAGGCATAGTCTGTCCGCAACTGGTCCTCGCGGCGTTCCAGATCGATGTTGAAGCGCTGCGGGCCGGCCGTGAAGAGGTTTTGCACCAGGTAGCTGGTGGAGCTGCCTTCGGCGCTTTCGGGCGATGCCGTATGGCGGCGGTCGTCGCTGTCCGTGCGCGAGACCTGCACCACGCTCCTGTAGCTGCCACTCCAGATGGCCTGCCAGCGCAGGCTGCCCGTGGTGTTCCTGACGATGTCATGGTCGTCGGTGGGCGGCGGGCTCTGGTCGTAGTGGGTACGCAGGCGGCTGTGCAGCAGGCGGGCATCGATCTGGTGGATGCCGCTCTGGTAGCCCGCGTGCAGGCCCAGCGAGGTATGGCTGTAGCCATCCCGGTCGGGATTGGGCGAGAAAAGGCTGCGGGGGCGGACATCGAAGCCGTCGCTGCGCTCGTCGGCCAGGTGCAGGCCATAGCGCAGTCCGTTGGCGGCTCCCTCGAAGCCGGTAGCCAGACGGCGGCTTGCCTGATTGCCAGCGCCGGCCTCGGCATAAGCGTGCGTCTGGCCATCGCCTTGCCGCGTGAAAATCTGGACCACGCCGCCCATGGCATCCGAGCCGTAGATGGCGGCAGCGGGGCCGCGAAGCACCTCGATGCGCTCTATCTGTGCCAATGGCAGCGTGGACCAGACGGCGCCGCCCTGCAGCTCCTGAGAGCTGTAGCGCACACCGTCGATGAAAACGGCCGCATGCTGGTTGCTCGTGCCCCGCAGGTAAACCGATGTGACCTGGCCTGGTCCGCCATTGCGCAGAATCTGCACGCCGGCAATCTGTGCCAGCACATCTGCGACGCCTGTGGCGCCGCTGCGGGCCAGGGTTTCGGCATCGATCACCGTCATGTCGGCAGTCACGCTGCGCAGCGGCTGTTCGCTGCGTGCGGCAGTGACGACCACGGTATCGAGTTCAGTGGAAAGCATGGCCGTGTTCTGGGCCTGCGTCTGGCCGGCCAGCATCGCGGCGGCCAATGCCGCCAGATGGCGCGGCAAGGGCAGGGCGCGGCCACCAGGGCGCGCGAGGGAGCGTGTGTGCATGGATGCATCCGTTGCGTGCCGGCGACCCCGCCAGCACGTAAACCACAAAGGCCGGCTGCGCGCTGTGCGCGGCCGGCCGCCTGTTGGCCGGTATCCAGACTGGTGACACACACGCCAAGGCCTTCCCGGGCACGAAGCCCAGTGGCACGGGATTTGGCGGGGGCTGCATGCGGTGCATGCGGCATTTCACTCACTGTTGCGGGGGCAGTACATGCGGGGCCACCGTCACCGGCAGCCGCCATGTTTCCCGTTTAACCGCGGCCCGAAAGGGCCGCAGGCACCAACGCAGGCCATTTTACGGCGGCACGCGGGTTGCGCGTGCCCCGTTTACCGCTCGGGCATTGCCGAGGAGTGGTGGCTGGTGATCAGCCAGCGCTGACCGTCCCAGCCGTAGGTGAAGGTGTAGCGCGCAGCTGCCATGCTTCCATCGCCGAACCGGAAGGTGTACAGGCCGCTGGCCATGGCATCGTTGCAGCCGATCCGGATGACCTGGCTGTCGATGCGGCCCACAGGTTGCTTTGCCAGAAAATGCTGGAAATAGTCGAGCTTGGCCTCGGGCGTCTGCCGGGGGGTGTTGGACAGCGTGGGCAGCAGCAGCGAATCCTGCGCATACAGTGCGACGACCTTGTCGGCCTGCCGTGTTTTCAGTGCATCATTCCATTGCTCAAACAGCCTTGCAATCTCGGCATTATCTGTTTTCCTGCAGGCAATGTCCTGGGCCTGTGCAGCACAGACAGTCAGGACGGCGGGCAAAAGCAGTGCGATGGCCTTCATCTGTTCTCCTTGACATGGCAGGGGCCAGTTTGCAGTATGCATATGCCCCAGGTTCTTGTGAACAGGATCTAGATTAATCAACAAAACATGTGTTTTGCAAGCAGAATTTTTTAGAAAATTGAGATGATTACGGGGTTAGTCAACTAGTTGTTTTTTTTGCCAAATTTCTTTGAGCTTCTGGTGTATTTATATGGATGGTTTGGTATTTTTTTGTAGAAAATCAATAGTTTTTAACTATGATATATATGGTATACATGAGTATTTCCTGCGGCACCAGCAAAGTCTGATCTCTCTGAGCTTGCGGTGCATGGATACTCTCGGATGAATTTTTCAGAAATGACTGCCTGATGTGAATTTTTGCAATGGAAATTGCATGCAAAAGCAGATCATTCCATCTTTTCCTGATTTTTCCAGGTGGATGGTTCCGTGGTGCATTTCTGCTATTTTTTTGACAATATAAAGGCCAAGTCCTGCGCCGGGGGATTTTTTTGATAAACGGCCTCTAAAGAATTTTTCGAATAAATAAGGAATGTCTTCCTGGGGAATCTCTTGTCCATGATTGATGATGCGGATTTCGAATGATTTTTCGTGATCAACAGACATTTGAATAGTGATTTTTGTTTCTGCTGGAGCATGTTTGTCTGCATTGGATAACAAATTTCGCAAGGCAATCACAAACAATCCTGTATCGCAGGAAAGAAATGGTGGAATTGCAGAATTTTCAATCTCTATTCTTTCTAGTGGCCAGTCTTTTGCAACATCATCTATCAATTTAATAATTTCTTTTTCTTTGATTATTTGTGACTGCAATTTTTCTGAATCCATTTGCAGTCTCTCACTGTCAAGATATTCATCAATCAGTGCCTGCATACGTTTGACAGCATTGCGCAAATTGGTGCATCTGACAAGCATTTTTTCACGGCTTGCATCCAGATTTCTGGCAATTTGCTGTGCGGTTGTATTGATGATAGCCAGAGGTGTTCGAAATTCATGTGAGACCATCGATAAAAAATCCAGCTGTGATTTTTTGGTTTGATGCTCCATGTTAATCGCATTGCGAAGGTCTTTCTCCAGAATTTCCCTTCTGCGAATCTCCTGTTGCAGTATTTCTGTTCTGAGGTTGACTTCTCTCTCCAGTATTTCATTTTGTTCACTGACCATTTGCAGCATTTTCCTTTGTACTGCCTCTTTGTCTTTGGTCAGCTTTTCATAACTGTTAATCAAACGAAAGCTCATGACAGTCATATGCACCAAGGCACCCAGTGCGACAGAATTCATGGTGATTGAATTGTTGGGCAGAATTCCAAAATTTCTTAGAAAAGCTATGGCGACTCCAGCATAATATATGCTGAAGATCATGATGAATTTATATGATTTATTTCTGTCTTGTGGAATTCTGTAAACTGCAATACTCATCATGAGTATGATGCCAAGCAAAGCCGCTGATTGCAGTAGTAACATGCCCTGCGCTATGTTGCCTGATATGATGAATAATGAGGAAATAATTGCAGTTGCAAAGGAAATTCCAACGATTCTGCGCTGCAATACAGGTAAATTTTCCTGCATCCCTAGCTGCAGGCTGCTGAAGACTGTGGTGACAGGCAGGCCAGCGCACATCGCAAACCACAATAGATGATCTGAAAACCATCCAGGCAGTCTGAGAAGTAGCTGAAGTAATCCTGCATTCAGACACTCTGCCAGCAGCAGGCAGCTTATGTATGAAACATACCATCCACTGATCTGATTTTTTGCTTTGGTGAAGAATAATAAATGAAAAATAATTATTGCCAAACAAAAACCAAATCCAATTCCATAATAAAAATTCTCCTTTCCAGATTTTTCTATCTGTAATTCTGATGGAAATATCTCGACATTGAGGCTGATGGAGTTTTTTGTCTTTATTCTGATAAGCAGTTTTTCGGGAGAGTTGCTGGAAATATTGAATGGCATCAAAGGGATTCTGGCATCCACTGGCCATAAATGATGCGGTATTCCATCGCCTGAGTGAGCAACCTGCTCCCATCGGCCATTTGCTCCGTATTGGTATAGGCGAGCATCATCCAGCAGTGCATTGCCCAGATTTAAAAACCAGTGGTTCGGGCCTGCGCCATCTTTTTGGACCGTTATGCGAAGCCACAGAGTGTCACTGCTGTAGCCTGCACTCAGGGATGCGGGCAGGTGCTGCCATCCCGCAGAGGCCATGGCTGCGTGTGCATCCATTAGCCCGTTCGGGTCACGCAGAAGCTGCAAGTATCCGTTCGTGCTGGCGACCGCTTCACTTTTGATCTGCAGCACCTCTTGTGACCGTGGCTGGCTCCGCCCAGGCAGGTGCAGCAGGAGCAGCAGGAGTATCAACAGGAAAATAGGAAGGCGCGTGCACGGACGCAGCAGCAAGGATGTAGTCAGGCGCATCACCTGCGATTATGTAGAGTCAGGCGTCATGGTGGCTGGCTTTGTCGGGCTTCACATGCCTGCTCAGAGTTGCTCAGACTTCACACTTACCATCGTCTTACACTTGGTAACTATGATTGAGGTGATTCTGCTGGAAGACGAGGAAGTACTGCAAGCAGAGTTGTGTGAGTTTCTGTCCAGCTGTGGCTATCTTGTCGAGGTCGCCTCGACACTGCAGGAGTTCCATCAACGCTTCGAGCCAGCGCGCCATGGCCTTGCATTGCTGGATATAGGGCTTCCCGATGGCGATGGCATGGCCTTGGTGCGTGAACTGCGCGCACGAAGTGAGCGTATCGGAATCGTGGTCTTCACTGCCCGCGGCGGTCAGAGTGACCGTGTCTCAGGCCTTGATCTGGGTGCTGATTATTACTTGACAAAGACTGCAGACCTGGAAGAACTGGCTGCCACGCTCAAGGCATTGGTCCGTCGGCTTCAGGCATCCGGTCCACAACTGCCCGATGTATGGGTTCTGGAGCCGGGGCAGCGCAATCTGATTGCGCCAGGCGGTGTGAACATTGCCTTGTCAGAGCAGGACCTTGTTGTGTTGAAAGAGCTCATGAGCCATGCCGGCCAGCTTGTGAGCCGGCGCCAGATCATCGAAGCCTTGGGAGAAGACTTCATCAGCTATGACCAGCGCCGCCTGGATACCCAGATGCGCCGCTTGCGCCGCAAGGTCGATGAGTATGGTCTGACACTTCCAGTCACCACAGCGCGTAGTGCAGGCTATCGCTTTTATGCCAAGGCAATGGTATGGAGCTGATGTACAGATCACCTTAAGTTGCTCAATCAAATTCAGATATATATATGGAAAATTCCATTAATCACATTTTCTGAAAATCACGTACGAAAGAAATTGATATGACCGCTTCGATAGATTTGAATGGTGCAGCCGGTGGCGTAAATTACAGTCTGAGCCTGGGTTCTGCAGCAGCTGGACTGGTGGATGCAGGTGCAGTTGTGGGGAGCAGTACCGGTGACTGGAGCAGCGGTTCGCTCATCGTGCAGCGTGTACTGGCCAACGGAAATGCCGATGGCAATGCCCATGATGTCTACAGTTTCAGCGGAAGTGCGCTTTTCACTGTCACTGGGGGCCCTATTGTTCAGGGGATAAATTCCAATGGTAGTTTGAATTCTGGAGGCGTTAATTTTGGCAGCTGGACCTACACCAGCGCAACAGGCAAGCTGGAGATAAGCTTCAACAACCAGGCTAGCACAACCTTGGTGCAGGATGTGGTTCGTCACATTGGCTACAGCAGCGATAGGCCCTATGGTGATGCCAAAATCAACATGGCACTCAACGACGGGTCTGGTGCAGCATCAGCGGATGTGGTCGTTAGCAGTAGCACCATCCATGTCGATCAGACGGCACTGGATGCTGATGGTGACACCTTTGATGGCTTCAACCTCAAGGAAGCCCTGGCGATTGCCAAGGATGGCGATTCCATCCTCATCCACGATGGCACCTACCGGGGCCAGTTTGTCGCCACCAAGGCCGTGACCATCGATGCCCTCAATGGCGCCAGCGGGCACGTCACGCTGGAGGCTCCCGATACCGTCGATCTGGTCAAGTCCGACCAGGACCTGCTCACCAACAATGGCCGCTGGCGCATGCCTGTGCTGGATCTCAAGACCAGCACCCCCGGCTCGGGCACCGTCACGGTCAAGAACCTGACCGTGGACGGACGCTATCAGGCCGTGATTGATGCATTCAACGGCAACAAGGATTTCATCGGCATCGGCATTTTTGACACGAATGCCGTCATTGATCGTGTCACTGTCAAGCGCATTGCAGCTACACCCGATGCCGTTACCGGCGAGCTGCGTGGCGACAGCGAAAATTTCGGCATCGTTGCCGAGGGCAGCAGTGCCCTTAGTTCTGCGGCACAGGTGACCATCCGCAACTCCACCGTCGAAAGTTACCAAAAAACCGGCATCATCGCCTGGGGGCCCAAGCTCAACGTCGACATCCACGACAACACCATCAACTCTGTGGGGCTGCTGGGGCTGTCGGTGCAAAACGGCATGCAGATCGGCTCGGGTGGCGCGCGCACTGGCACGACCGGTGCCATCTACAACAACACGGTCAACGGGCTGGACTCTTCCAACACTATTTATGGCAGCGCCGGCATCATGCTGCGCCAGGTGGGCCAGGGCCTGACCGTCACGGGCAATACGCTCAACTCAGGCGGCGGCACGGGGCCGACACCGACGACAGGCAGCGCCGGCATCTCGCTGTACGAGGTGGCAAATCCGGTCACCATTTCCGGCAACCAGCTCAACGGGTTGACTGTCGGCATCTTTGCTGAGGCACCCTTTGGCCCGCTAGGGCAGTATGACGCGGCCCATGTCATCCAGAACAACCAGTTCTCGACCTCCAGCATCGCCATCTATGACAGCCAGGACAACGTGGATCCATCCCTGGACAAACTGGCAGCCAACCCGCTGACCATCACGCTCAACACGCCGGCAACGGTCAACAACGGCAAGGGCTATCTGGATTTCTACCTGTTTGGTGGCAATGATAGGTATACCGATACGGGTGCAGCAGCCACACGGATTGATGCAGGCGCAGGCGATGATGTCATCGTCACGGGCAGTGGCAACGACATACTGATTGGCGGCACAGGCAATGACACGCTCACGGGCGGCGCGGGCTCTGATGTCTTTCAGTACGCAGCCACTGGCAATGGCGTGGATGTCATCACCGATTTTGGGGCGGGCGATGCCATCCGTGTAGTAGACATTCGACATGGTACCGGATCCATCAGTCCAGGCCTTGGTCATAATGTGTCTCCTTTCAGCATGCATGTGTCCGAAGGACCCGGTAATACTACTACGCTCTATATTGACACCAATGGTTTGACAGACGCCGCTGAACTGCAAATTACGCTGCTGGGCATTTATAAGCCAGGCAATTTTTCGTTCGATGGTGAGTACATTCGCTATGTTGCCAACCCGGTCACTCCTGTGCAGCCGACCGAACCGACGACGCCCAGTACCCCTGTAACGCCGACACAGCCGACCGAGCCGACGACTCCCACTGCCGAAACCGTGGATGGCGTCACCGTCCAGACCACAACACGCACCGATGCCAATGGCAATACCACCACCACATTGACCATCCCCGTGGTCACTGCCGGACGCGTGGAAAACCCCAGCACTCCGAATGGCTCCCTGGCCGATATTCCGCTGGCCAAGGATGCCAGCGGCAATACCCTGGTGCTGGCCAGTCTGCCCGTGGGTGTGGGCCTGACGTCCGAGGCCAGCACAGGCGTCAGCCTGACCCTGCGCGACAAGCTCATTGCTGCCAGCCAGCCGCGCACCCTGCCGGACGATTTTGCCCAGGTGCTGCAGCAAGGCATCGATGCCTATGTGCCCACGGTCACCGACCAGAGCCAGGTGACTGTTCGTACCCTGACGTTCAGTGTGACTGCGGGCATGTCACTGTCTCAGGCCATCGCCGTAAAGGGGGCTAGCGGTACAGGCGAGGGCGACCCGCTCAACCCTCTGCGCCAGGAAGCCCTGGTCATTGATGCCCGTGCGCTGCCCGCTGGCAGCGTGCTGGATCTCAGCCGTGTCGAATTCGCCATTGTCATCGGCGCCGTGCGCGTCATTGGCGGCGAAGGACGCAACTTCGCCACGGGCGATGGCAGTGCCCAGTGGATGGTGCTGGGCGCCGATGACGACATCCTGCACGGCGGCGCAGGCGACGACACCGTCGGCAGCCTGGGCGGCAATGACCAGGTGTTTGGCGATGCGGGCAATGACATCGTGTTTGGCGGCACCGGCCACGACACCCTGTCGGGCGGCAGCGGTAACGACCGCCTGGACGGTGGCCTGGGCTGGGACACGGCCCTGCAGTCAGGTAGCCTGGCCGACTACACGCTGCGCGCCGAAGGCCAGTTCCTGGTGCTCACGAACAAGGCCACGGGCGAGGTGGACCGTTTGAAGTCTATCGAGACCGTGCAATTCGACACCGGCCCCAGCCTCTACATCGCCGACAGCGATGCCGAGGCGGCGCTGGCCCATATCGCCACGCGCTGGCTGGGCCGTGCGCCCACGACCGAGGAAGGCGCCTGGGCACAGCAAAACAGCCAGCTGAGCGATGTGCAGGTGGCCCAGGCCGTGCTGCGCAGCAGCCAGGGCGCAGCGCTGCAAGGCAAGAGTGCCGAAGAATTGGTGGCAGGCTGGAAGGCCAATGCGCAGATCGTGCGCATGGACACCGCCCCCGAGCGGGTGCAGGGCACGGCCCATCTGGATGTGCAGCGCATGGCCTTGAACAAGGCCGATCTGAATCTGGCGCGCACAGGCCCGGACCGCTGGGAGACCACGTCGCTGATAGACGGCAGCATGTCCGAGCTGGTGGGCATCGAGCGGCTGCGCCTCAATGATGTGAGCGTGGCGCTGGACATGCAGGGCACGGCAGGCAAGGCGGCGGCGCTGCTGGCGGTGGCCTTGGGCGCCAGTGCCCTCAATGACAAATCGCTGGCCGGACAGGCACTGGCGGCGCTGGATGCGGGCATGGGCCTGGGCGCAGTTGGCGAGGTGGCGCTGCGCTATGCGCAGACCCAGCAAAGCAAGCAGTTCACGGCGCAGGAGACGGTGCAGTGGCTGTGGAAGAACGCTACGGGCAGCGAGGGCACGCAGGCGCAGCTGCAGCCGTATGTGCAGCAGTTGCAGGCCGGGCAGGTCAGCGCTGGCGATCTGGTCAATGCCGCCGTGCAGCATGCGTTGGCGAATCCATCGGCCCAGCTGGTGGGGGTGATGGATGCAGGGCTGCTGTACAGCCCGGTGGCATAAACGGTACAGCCACAGGCTGTGTCTAAAAAAAGCGCCTGTGGTTACAGGCGCTTTTTTGTGAAAGCCAGAGAAGGTTGATCAGAACCGCGCCGTCATGCCCACGAAGTAGGTGCGGCCGCCGTTGTCGTAGTTGGCTCCAATGGTACGGGTTTGCTTGTCGGTCATGTTGATGACGCCGGCGCGCAGCGTCAGTGCATCGCTCACGTTGTAGTTCATGGACAGGTCGTATGTCGTATAGGACTTGGCGAAGGTGGTTGCCGTGCCGGTGGACACGACTTCCTTGCCAACGTGGCGGGCGCTGAACATGGCGGACCAGCCCTGGCGGATCTGCCACTGCAGAGTGGAGTACACCGACAGCTCTGGCACGGCCAGCAGCGATGCGCCCGTGGTCAGGTTTTTGGACTCGAACATCTTGGTGATGTTGGTGTTCCAGGTCAGGCCTTGCGCCAGCGGTACGTTGACAAAAGCCTCCAGGCCGCGTGTGCGGGCACGCTGGGCGTTGGCCATGCGTGTCCACCAGAAGCCGTTGTACAGGCCCAGCGGCTGGTAGTCGATCTTGTTCTTGAAGTTGGTGTGGAAATAGGTGGCGCCCAGCGACCAGCCATTGCGGTCCCAGCTGGTGCCCAGCTCGAAATTGGTGCTGGTTTCTGGCTGCAGGTCGGGGTTGCCTGCCATATAGCAGCCGCGCGTGCCGTCGGCATTGACGCTGGTGCTGCTCCAGCCCATGCCGGCCAGTGCGCGGCAGCCGTTGCCGCCCGATTGGGTGGCGGCGCTGGCCGAGTTTTCCTTCAGACCTGGCGCGCGAAAGCCCCGCGATATGCCGCCGCGCACCGTCCACTCCGATGCCGGGTGATAGACCAGGTAGGCCCGGGGACTCCAGTTGTTGCCGTATTTTTCATGGTGGTCCATGCGTAGGCCCAGGGTCAGTGCCAGGTTCTCGCGCAGGAAGATCTGGTCTTCACCGAAGAGGGCCCAGGTGGTGGCGCTCAGGCCTGATCCCGAGACCGGACGGCCCGTGTAGTCGATGGGCGCCAGGCCGACGGTGTCACGGTTGTCCAGCGACTCGCGGCGCCATTGCATGCCCAGTGTCAGCGCCTGGTCCAGCCCCCACAGCTTCAGCGGCTTGTCGATGCGGCCGTCCAGGGTGGTCTCCTTGGAGTTGTTGCCGATGGTGTTGCCCTTGTCCTCGTACTTGTTGTGCACCAGATTGAGCTTGGAGGTCATGTCGCCCCAGCGGCCATCGTGGCTGAGGCCCAGCTTGGTCTGTTCCAGCCGGCTCAGGCCCCAGGGAGAGACCACCTGTGCGCCTGTGGCCGTGCGTGCGTCGGAACCCGTGGCACGCTGCGTGCCTCGGGCCGCCTCTATCCCGATCACATGGTCCGGCGTGAGCTGCCAGTTGAGCAATGCATTGAGGTTTTGATTACGCGCCCCTGCCGTGGACAGGTAGGTGCCGGGAAAGCCGCCGGTGCCTTCGTCTGCTGCGCGGTCCGTGTAGTTGCCGCCCAGGCGCAGGCCGACATTCTCGGACAGCGGGCCGCTGATGTTGAAGCCCATCTGGCGGGTGTCACCCCGGTCGCTGTCGGACGGCTTGCTGTAGTTCAGGCTGGTCGAGCCGCTCCAGCGCTTTCCGATCTTGCGCGTGATGATGTTGATCACGCCGCCCATGGCATCCGAGCCATACAGCGAGGACATGGGACCGCGCACGACCTCAATGCGTTCGATCATCTCGGGTGAGATCCAGTCCAGATCCTGCTGGCCCAGGTCGTCACGGTAGTTGACGCTGGCCGAGCTGCCCTGGCGCTTGCCGTCCACCAGAATCAGCGTGTACTTCTCGGGCAGGCCGCGCAGCTTGATCTTGGATTGCGCGCCTGTGCCAGACAGGCCGCCGGTCACGCCGGGCACGGTGGACAGCAGCTCGCCAATGCTGGTCACGGGCCTGCGCTCGATGTCCTCGCGCGTGATCACGCTGATGCTCGCCGGCGCTTCCTTGATGTCCACGGCTGTGCCCGAGGCGGTCACTACGACAGTGCCCAGTGCGGTTTCTATCGGGCCCTGCGGGGTCTGGGCGTGGGCGGCCATGCCGGCACAGGCCAGGGCGGCGCACAGGGGAAGTGGGCGAAGCATCGGAATGTTGAGCATCTGGTAAAGAATAGGTAAATTGAAGCAGGGTGCAAATGATAACGATTTGCAATCAAAAAATAATTGAGATGTGAATAAAAATCTGGGTCAGGCTGAAGTAAGAGGGGTATGCAATCCCGGCAGCACAGGCCATGGGCAAAAAGAAAGGCCCCATGGGGGCCTTGCCTGTGGACCTGCCGCGCTGCAGCGGCAGACCGTAGTGCTTACCGCACCGTGCGTGCTGCCGCAGTCCGGCGGCGCACGAACTGGTAGGCGACGGCCAGCAGCGCGAACCACAGCGGCGTGACCACCAGCGCCTGCCGGGTGTCGGCCTCCAGCGTCAGAAGGCCCAGGATGCCTGCAAAAAATGCCAGGCAGGCCCAGCACATGGCTACGCCGCCCGGCATTTTGTAGCGCGAGGCTTCATGCAGTGCGGCGCGCTGGCGGCGGTAGGCGATGTATGACAGCAGGATCAGCGACCAGACGAACATGAACAGGATGGCCGAGACGGTGGTCACCAGCGTGAAAGCCTCGACCAGATCGGGCACCACCCACATCAGAAAGGCGCCGGCCAGCAGGCAGGTGCAGGAAAACAGCAGCCCGCGCGAGGGGACGCTGCTGCGCGACAACTGGTGGAAAGCGCGGGGGGCATCGCCTTTGAGTGCCAGGCCGTAAAGCATGCGGCTGGTCGAAAACACGCCGCTGTTGGCAGACGATGCGGCCGAGGTCAGCACCACGAAGTTGATCACGCCCGCAGCGGCAGGCAGGCCTGCCAGCACGAACAGTTCGACGAACGGGCTCTTGTTTGCAACCACATCGCGCCAGGGCGTGACGGCCATGATGGCCACCAGGGCCAGAACGTAGAACACGATGATGCGCACGGGAATCGAGTTGATGGCGCGTGGCAGCGTGCGCTCGGGGTCTTTGGCCTCGGCGGCAGTCGTGCCCACCAGCTCGATGCCCACAAAGGCGAAAACGGCAATCTGAAAGCCTGCGAAGAAGCCCATCATTCCGTGGGGAAACATGCCGCCGTCATTCCAGAGGTTGCCCAGGCTGGCCGCGCGCCCCGCAGGCGAGACGAAGGCCGAGCCCACCATGTACAGCCCCGTGCCCACCAGAGCCACGATGGCCACGATCTTGATCATGGCGAACCAGAACTCTACCTCGCCGAACAGCTTCACCGTCAGCAGGTTCAGGCCCAGCAGCAGGCCTACGCAGGCAACGGCGGGCGCCCACTGGGGCAGGTCGGGGAACCAGAATTGCGAGTACGAGGAGATGGCGATCACGTCGGCAATGCCGGTGACGATCCAGCAGAACCAGTAGGTCCAGCCCGTGAAGAAACCTGCCCAGGGGCCCAGCAGGTCGGACGAGAAGTCGATGAAGGAGCGGTACTGCAGGTTGGACAGCAGCAGCTCGCCCATGGCCCGCATCACGAAAAACAGCATCACGCCGATGATGGCGTAGACGAAAACGATGGATGGGCCTGCCAGGCTGATGGTTTTGCCGGAGCCCATGAACAGGCCTGTGCCGATGGCACCGCCGATGGCGATGAGCTGGATGTGGCGGTTGGTGAGATTGCGCTGCAGGTCGTCGTGGCCATGCAGGCCCTGGCCGGCAGGCGGGGCCTTGTGTGTCATCTGTGAACTCCGGGGAGGACGGGCAAAGCGGTCGAAAAATCAAAGGGCGTTTGCCGCATGCCTGCCATGCGCAGCAATGCGGCAGTGCAGCAAAAACGCAACGAAGGCCGCGAGGATACCCGAACCCAGGGCGTTTACAGTCCCTTGCGCTATCGCGGCTGCGCCTGTGCCGCCGCTGCGGTGCCTTGCCTGGCAGCCTTGGGCACCAGAGCCCGCCACCAGCGCTCGCCCGCATGGGGCGCGCTCAGGTCCAGGCGCTCGCCCATCATGGGCGTGGCGATGGCGATGCCTTGTTCCGCTCCCAGCGCCAGCACGCGCTCGAACGGGTCCCACCAGGGGTGCAGCGCCAGATTGAAAGTGCCATTGTGGATGGGCAGCAGCCAGCGCCCGCCCAGGTCGCGGTGGGCCTGCACGGTCTGTGCCGGGTGCATGTGCACGTAGGGCCAGTGCGGGTCGTAGGCGCCGGTTTCCATGAGTGTGAGATCGAAGGGGCCAAAGCGCCGGCCGATTTGTGCAAAACCGTCGAAGTAGCCTCCATCGCCGCTGAAGAAGATGCGCAGTGCGTTCGCGCTGTCCTGGTCTTCGATGACCCAGGAGGACCACAGCGTGCGGTTGCCGTCACGCAGGCCCCGTCCGGAAAAGTGCTGCGCTGGCGTGGCCGTCAGGCGCAGGCCGTCCACCTGCACATCCTGCCACCAGTCGAACTGGTGCACCTTGGCCTGGGGCACACCCCAGGCGATGAGCCGGTCGCCCACGCCCAGCGGGCTCAGGAAAAAGTCCGTGCGTGCGGCCAGTGCCTGGATGGTGGCGCGGTCCAGATGGTCATAGTGGTCGTGCGAGAGCACTACGCCGCGCAGCGCCGGCAGTTCGTGCAGGGCAATCGGCGGGGCATGGAAGCGCTTGGGACCCATGAAGGAAAACGGCGATGCGCGCTCGGCGAACACCGGGTCGGTGATCCACCAGCCGCCACGCAGCTTCATGAGCAGCGTGGAGTGGCCCAGGCGGTAGAGGCTGCGCTCGGGCGCGGCGTCCAGCATGGCGCGTGTCAGGCTTTGCACAGGCAGCGGCATGCGAGGCTGGGAGTCGGCGGGCTTGTTGAACAGCAGGGTCCACATCAGCCCGGCGCCAGGGCGGGGCGCGTTTGCAGGGCGGGGATGGATGTTGCGAAAGCGGCCATCCGCAGACTGGGGCGATGGTGCGTAGCCTGTCGTCGGGGAGCGTGGGGTGCTGGGTGTTTTCACAGGACTGCGTTGGTAAGCTGGCTGGCGCCCTGATGGCGCTGGCGTGGCGGGCCCTGCAGATGCAGGCCCCGGCAAGGGGATTCAAGCCGCCATGCGTGTCGCCTTGTAAACAGCAGGGAGCCTGCCGGCCGTTCCTCGCCAGAGGCAACGGCCGGACAGGACTCTCAGTGCGCGCCTGCGGCTTCGGCGCTGCCTGCGTGGCCGGCTGGCCGCTTGGTCATCCAGATCAGTGCGATCAGTGTCAGGAACAGCATGGACGATGCCAGAAAGATGTCATCGGCTGCGCGCGTGTAGGCCTGCTGGTCGATCAGGCGGTTGACCTGGGCCAGTGCCTGCGCCTGGCTCAGGCCGGCAGCCTGCAGCGCCTGCAGGGTGACGCCGAATACGCCCTGTCCCTGGATCAGTCCTTCAGTCAGGTGGGCGTGGTGCAGCGCGGCCCGGCTGTCCCAGAGGGTGGTGGCGATCGAGGTGCCCATGGCGCCAGCGGTGATACGCACGAAATTGCTCAGGCCGGCGGCGGCCGGGATGCGTTCGGGCGGCAGGCCGGACAGGGTGAGCGTGGTCAGCGGTATGAAGAAAAACGCCATGGCGCCGCCCTGGATCAGCGTGGGCACCAGGATGTGGGCGAAGTCCGTTTCCACAGTGAAGTGCGAGCGCATCCAGAGCACAAGGGCAAACACCATGAACGCGCCTGTCGCCATCTTGCGCGGGTCCCACTGGGTGACCTTGCGTCCCACCAGCGGGGTGAGCACGATGGCGAAGATGCCCACGGGCGCCAGTGCCATGCCTGCCGTGGTCGAGGTATAGCCCAGCCACTGCTGCAGCCACAGCGGCAGCAGCACCACGTTGCCGAAGAACAGGCCGTAGGCGATGGACAGTGCCACCGAGCCTGCCGCGAAGTTGCGGCGCCTGAACAGGCGCAGGTCCACCACGGGGTGGGCGTCGGTGAGCTCCCAGACCAGGAAGACCGCGAAGCTGACGATGGCCAGCACGCACAGCGTGATGATCTCGCCCGATGCGAACCAGTCCAGTTCCTTGCCTTTGTCCAGCATGAGCTGCAGCGCGCCTACCCACAGTACCAGCAGGGCCAGGCCCATGGAGTCGATGGGCAGCTTGCGCGTGGGGGTCTCGCGGCTGCGGTAGATGCTCCAGGTCATCAGGGCCGACAGCAGCCCCACGGGCACATTGATGTAGAAGATCCAGGGCCAGGAGATGTTGTCGGTGATCCAGCCGCCCAGCAGCGGCCCGACCACCGGTGCGACCAGGGTGGTCATGCCCCACAGCGCCAGGGCCACGCCTGCCTTGGCGGGCGGGTAGCTCGACAGCAGCAGCGTCTGCGACAGCGGGATCATGGGGCCGGCCACCAGGCCCTGCAGCACGCGGAACAGCACCAGCATTTCCAGCGAGGACGCGAAGCCGCACAGCCAGGAGGTCAGCACGAACAGCAGCACGCTCATGGTGAACAGACGCACGGCGCCGAAGCGCTGGGTGAGCCAGCCTGTCAGCGGCACCGAGATGGCGTTGGCCACGCCAAAGCTGGTGATGACCCAGGTGCCCTGGCTGGGGCTGACGCCTACGTCCCCCGAAATCGCTGGAATGGCGACATTGGCGATGGACGAGTCCAGCACGTTCATGAAGGTGGCCAGCGACAGGGCCAGCGTACCCAGTGCCAGCTGGGCGCCTTTGAGCGGCACGGGCCGTGCCGGTGGTGTGGTGGCAGGGGCTGCAGGCTTTGGGGCCGCTGCAGCCATGCCGCCGGGCTGCGCCTGGTCGGGCGCAGCGGCAAGGGAGTTTGTCATGGGCTGTCCGCGAAGTTACTGGGCCGATGCCGCATGGCTGGCGGCAGGTGCTGCGGCCACGGTGGCCGTGCCGCCTGCCTTGGCGGTGGCCTGCTCGGCCAACTGGTTCAACGGAGCCAGACGCTGGCCGGCGACGATGCGCGAGATGCGTTCCTCGGCTTCGGGCAGGGCTGTGTCATAGACCGAGGTCTGGGCCACGGGCGCGCTGCGCGTGGCCGTGGCCAGCACCTCGCCTTGCTGGTCGCGCACATCGACCTTGACTTCCATCGACAGGCCGACGCGCAGCGGGTGCTGCGCCAGATCTTCGGGCGACAGCGCGATGCGCACGGGCACGCGCTGCACCACCTTGATCCAGTTGCCGGTGGCGTTCTGGGCGGGCAGCAGCGAAAAGGCTGCGCCTGTGCCTGCGCCCAGTCCCACCACGGTGCCGTGGTAGGTGATCTTGTCGCCGTAGACGTCGGCCGTCAGTTCTGCTTTCTGGCCGATGCGCAGTTGGGCCAGCTGGCTTTCCTTGAAGTTGGCGTCCACCCACAGATCGTGCAGGCCGACCACGGTCATCAGGGGGGCGCCTGCGGTCACGCGCTGGCCCAGCTGCACACCGCGCTTGGCAGCATAGCCCTCGACAGGGGAGATCAGGCGCGTGCGCTGCAGCGCCAGGTAGGCTTCGCGCACCTTGGCCGAGGCAGCGGTCACGCTGGGGTGCTCTTCGGCATTGCTGCCCTGGGTCTGCGCCTCTGCTGCCGTCAGCTGGGCCTTTGCCACGCGCACGGCAGCCTGCGCTGCGGCGGCGGCGTTGGCCGCCGTGCGTGCCAGCGATTGGGCGTGCTCGAATTCCTCCCGTCCCACTGCGCCTGTGGCCAGCAGGGGGCGGCGGCGCTCCACGTCCTCGCGGGCGCGGTCGGCGTCGGCCTGCAGGCGCAGCAGGTCCGCCTCGCGCTGAGCGACCTGCGCTGCCAGTGGCGCATTGCCTGCATACAGTGCACGTGTCTGGCGCACGGCCTGCGCCAGCTGCGATTCTGCCTGGGATAGCGCCACGAGCGCGTCGGCCGCATCGAGCTGCACCAGCAACTGGCCCGGCCGGACATAGTCGGTATCGTCGGCGCCGATGCGGGTCACGGTGCCGCCGATCTGGGGCGTGATCTGCACCACGTTGCCTGCCACATAGGCATTGTCCGTGGTCTGGTAGTTGCGGGCGACGGCCCAATGCCAGCCGCCCCAGGCGACGGCGGCCACGGCCACTGCGGCGGCGACGAGTGTCAGGCCTTTGCGGCGGCCCTGCGGGTTGGCCGTGGGGGTGGCGTTGGAGGCTTGCTTGTTGGTATCGGTCATGGTGTTCGGCGCTTTGTTATCTGTGAATGTGGTTGTGCTGCCAGGGCAGTCGGCTGGCCGCCCGCCCGGTGGGTATGGAGGCGGATCTCAGTGCTGGCTGACCTGCACGGCTGTGGTGTCATCGCTCCAGCCACCGCCCAGTGCCTTCATCAGCGACACACTGGTTTCCAGCACGCGGGCCTTCAGGTCCACGTCGAGGCGGCGCTGTGCAATGACCTGGCTTTCGGCGTTGAGCACGGTCACCTGGCCGGCAAGCCCGGCCTGGTAGCGCTGCACGGCAAAGCCGTAGGCGCGTTCTGCTTTGTCGAGCGATTCGGCCTGCAACTGCTGCTGGCGTGCCAGCGACTGGGCCGAGGCGATGGCATCGCCTGCCTCCTTGGCGGCATCGAGCACCACGCCGTTGTACTGTGCGATGGCCGTGTCCAGGTCGGCCTGGGTGCCGCGCAGCTGGGCGCGCAGACGCTTGCCGTCGAACAGGGGCAGGCGCAGCGCAGGTGTCACACCCATCTGGCGCGAGCTGCCCTGCAGCAGTTTGTCCAGGCCGATGGCGTTCAGTCCCACAGCAGCCGTGAGATTGATGTCTGGGTAGAAGTCGGCGCGTGCGCTTTCCACCCCCTGCGTTGCTGCCTGCACGCGCCAGCGTGCAGCCACCACATCGGGGCGGCGGCCCAGCAGGTCTGCGCCAAGCTGGCTGGGCAGGGCCTGCGTGCGCAGGCTGACCAGGCGCGGCGCAAGCCCTGCCTGGGCGTCAGGTGCCTGGCCGCACAGCACGGCGATGGTGCGGCGTGCCAGCGTGATCTGTTCTTCGAGCATCTCGATCTGGGTGCTGGCATCCGGCAGGCCGGCCTGTGCCTGGGTCAGCTCCACCTGGCTGTCGAGTCCTGCGCGTGTGCGCTGCTGGCTCAGGGCCAGCAGCGACTGGCGCTGTGCCAGCGTGCGCCTGGCCACTTCGCGCTGCTCCAGCAGGCGGGCCAGTCCCACATAGCTGCGCGCCACCTGGGCAGCCAGCTGGTTGGCAGCTGCTGCGCTGTCTGCGCGCGCAGCACGCGCCTGGCCCAGGGCCGCCTGCAGATCGGCTGCATGGCGCCCGAAGAAATCGGGCGTCCAGCTCAGCCCGGCCTGCAGGTTGCCGTTGCTGTGGGTATGGCCGGCGATGGGCAGCGGCACCAGGCCATTGGCGCTGTAATGCTGGCGTGTGACATCCGCGCTCCATTGGCCCCGGATATCCGTGGCAGTGCTGGTGGCCGTGGCCAGGGCTGCGGCCCGCTCAAAGCGCGCTCGGCTGGCCGCTAGGCTGGGACTGCCTTGCAGGGCTTGTGCGACCAGTGCATCCAGCTGGGCGTCGCCCAGGGATTTCCACCAGTCGGCTGCGGGCAAAAGGGCTGTGTCTGGTGCGTACGGTGTGTCTGCCGGTGCTTGCAGGCCCAGGTCGCTGGCATGGAGCTGCGCCAGCGGCGTGTGGCCTGGGCCCTGGGAGGCGCAGCCAGCCAGCGTAAGCGCTGCGCACAGTGCGGCAACTGCCATGGCTGCGCGGCGCTGCGCTGCGGGGGCGTGAAAGAAAGCTTGGGGCATGGTAGTGGTCTGCCTGTCGGGATTCAATGGGTCAGAAAACGGGGAAAGCGCGTGCATCGGCTGGCTTCAGGGCTGGATCGGTGGCATGTCGCCGCCTTCGGCAGCGCGCAGGGTGTCGCCGTTGGCGAGCATGCGGCGCAGCATGTCCAGCAGCTGCCGCGACTCGTCATGGCTGAAACCGGCCAGGTGGGCGTTCATGACGTTGGCCAGCACCTGCGGCACCTTGGCTGCCATGGCACGGCCTTCTTCGGTCAGCACGAGCTTGACGACGCGGCGGTCCACGGTGGAGCGCTCGCGCCGCAGCATGCCCTTGGATTCGAGGCGATCCAGAGCGCGCGTGATGGATGCCGGATCCAGCCCCAGGTCACGCGCCATGCCTGCGTTGGTGGCGTCACTGCACAGCAGCAGCTTGTACAGGGGCAGCCACTGCACATAGGTCAGATCGTGCTCTGCCAGCTGGGCATCGGCCAGCTGCAGGATGGAGCTGAGCACCTTGCGCGTCAGAAAGCCCACGCTCTCGAAAGGCGTGTAGCTGCCAGGGCTGTAGAAGTCCGAAGGTGTCAATCCACCGGGGGCAGAGGGCTCGGTCATGGTGTGGCAGGTCTAAATAATTGACTATGCAATGATTGTTGAGGCAATTATTGCATGAACATGCTTTTGGCGTGTTCCATGGATGGGATCAGGGTTTTGCAGGGTGTTTTTAATTAATGCTCATCGATTTAATCAATCGACTTAATAGTTTGTTGCTATAATAAAAATTTACTTTTTGTGACAATCGCAGGTGTATCCTGCCTGCCGCTTCCAGGCGCACGGCTGCCGTGCCGCCTTCCGCACTGCACCCCCCCTTATGTATTCCAGTCTCAGAACACTCTTCGCCCTGGAGCTTCCGGGGTTTCCTGAATTGCTGCCGCAGTGGCTGTCTGCGTGCATCCTCTGGGCCATGGCCTCGCTTGTGGTGTATGCCTGCCAGCGGCTGGCGGAGAGTGCCGCCCTGTCGGTGGACCGTGCCAGCCGCAAGGTCAGCGATTCGCTGGCATCCGTGGGGATCGGCACTGTCATATGGGCTTTGGACATTGCGGCCTGCGCTGTGCGCGAGGACATGCGGCTGCATGAATGGCCGCTGTCGCCTTCTCTGGCCGCCCTGTTGCTGACGGTGCTGGTCTGCCGCCTGACCGTCCCGGTGCTGATTTACCGCAGCAGCTGGCAGCAGGGGCTGTTGGCCAGCCTGGGGCTGGCGGCGGGCGTGATGCTGGCCCATCTGGTGATCGTGACGGATTGTTTTGTCATGCCTGTGCAGATGAATTCGATGTTGGGCGTCCTGACGCTGTGCCTGATGGCGGCCCTGATCGCCTACCGTTCATGGCGCTACCAGCACAACCGGCTCAGCCACCACGGCATGCATACCAATTCCTGGGCGGAGTGGCTGGCCTGTGGCGGCGCTATCGTGCTGCTGCACGGGCTGCTGGCCCATGTCTTCGTGCGCATTGAAACAGGGGAACTGGCCGATGCCTCGTTTGCCCATGGCGTCCTGGTTCCTGTCATGGTTGGGGTGTTTGCTGGCGCCATGGCACTCGAGCAGTTTTTCAACATGCGTTCCGACCAGGGGCGCCAGCAGTTCTTCCAGCAGGGCCTGTCCCTGATGCGTGCTGATGGCGCGCGGCTGCCGTCGCAGGCGGATACGCAGCTGGCCCTGATCGCCGACCACCTGCATCAGCTGGTTCATCCGCAGCGGCTGGTACTGCACTTTCAGCCGATTGCCGACATGCGAACCAGCAGCCTGCACATGGAGGCCCTGTTGCGGCTGGAGCATGACCGGCTGGGACGCATCAACCCCGAGCACTTCTTTCTGGCCTGCGAACTGCGCGGCCGGACCCTGGAAGTGGACCGGCTCATCATTGCCAATGCGCTGGACCATGCCGTGGACTGGCATGCCCAGGGCCTGCAACTGCCCGTCCATGTGAATCTGGCACCGTCCACGATGATGTCCGATGGCTTTGTGCAATGGCTCGGCGCGCAGCTGGCGCAGCGTGCGCTGCCCGCGAGCCAGCTGCGGCTGGAGCTGACGGAGCACGCCATCATCGAGCGCGCGCAGGCCATGTCCGGTGTCATGGAGCAGCTGCTGGGCATTGGCGTGGAGGTTTTGATGGATGACTTCGGCTCGGGCTACTCATCGCTGGGCCTGCTGGCTGACCTCAGGATTGCCGGCATCAAGTGCGACCGTGCCATGGTGCGCAACCTTGCCCAGGATGCCCGTCGCCAGACCCTGCTGCAGCACGTGGCGGCGATGGCCCGTGACCTGCAGCTGCAGGTCACGGTCGAGGGCGTGGAGAACGAAGTGGAGCTGCACCTTGCCGCACGCTGCGGCATCGACTGCATCCAGGGCTATCTGTTTGCACGGCCCATGCCGGCGGCGGACGTCCCGCGCTGGATGGCGCAAGAAGCGCCTGCACGCCTGCGGGCTATGGTACAGGTGCTGGCTGCGAAGCAGGAGCCGCCAGCGCTGCCTGCCGGCCAGGGTTCGCAGCCTGCAGTAGCCTAGGGTGAAT
>NZ_JACSYA010000035.1 GCF_029870285.1 Delftia sp. PS-11 | reverse complement strand
ACCTAGCGCTCCAGACCCGTCTTTTACGAAAAGCACAACGGCCCCGAGGGGCCGTTGTGCTTTTCACCGATTGCTGCAGCCGCGCTCAGTACCCATCGCTGTCGCCATAGCCCACAGCCAGATTCTCGAATCGCGTCTGGTTCTTCTGGAAGAAAAGCTTGACCGTGCCCGTGGGACCGTTACGCTGCTTGCCGATGATGACCTCGGCAATATTGGGCTCCTTGCTGTCCTTGTTGTAGTAGTCGTCGCGGTAGATGAACATGATGATGTCGGCATCCTGCTCGATGGCACCCGACTCGCGCAGGTCGGACATCATGGGCCGCTTGTCGGTGCGCTGCTCCACCGAGCGGTTGAGCTGGGACAGCGCAATCACCGGGCACTGCAGTTCCTTGGCCAGCATCTTCAGACCCCGGGAGATTTCGCCAAGCTCGGTCGCGCGGTTGTCCGCGCTGGCGGCACCCGAGCCACTCATCAGCTGCAGGTAGTCCACCACGATCAGGCCGAGCTTGCCGCAGGTTCGCGCCAGGCGCCGTGCATTGGCACGCAGCTCCGTAGGCGAAAGGCCCGGCGTTTCGTCAATGTGCAGCGATACCGTGCGCAGCCGCTCGATGGCCTCGGTCAGGCGCGGCCACTCCTCGTCGCTGAGCTTGCCCGTGCGCAGATTGCCCTGGTTGACCTTGCCAATGGAGCCTACGATACGCACCGCCAGCTGGGCTGCCCCCATTTCCATGGAGAAGATGGCAACCGGCAGGCCCTCGTTGAGCGCCACGTGCTCGGCAATGTTCACCGCAAACGATGTCTTGCCCATGGATGGGCGCGCAGCCAGCACCACCAGATCACCGGCCTGCAGGCCACTGGTCATGCGGTCCAGATCGACGAAGCCCGTCGGCACGCCGGTCACGTCCATGGGGTTGTCCGCCATCTCCTGCACACGGTCGAGCAGGTCCACCACCAGAGTGTCCAGCGACTGGAAGCCCTGTTTGTTGCGCGCCCCCTCTTCGCCGATGGCCAGAATTTTCTGTTCCGCCTCATCCAGAATGCGGTCCACCGTCTTGCCCTGGGGATTGAAGGCATTGGTGGCGATTTCGTCGCTGGCCGTGACCAGCTTGCGCAAGATGGCCCGCTCCCGGACGATTTCGGCATAGCGCCGGATATTGGTGGCACTGGGCACATACTGCGCCAGCTGGTTCAGGTACAGCAGGCCGCCGATCTCCTCGGCCTTGCCCATGCCCTGCAGGTGCTCGTAGACCGTGATCACATCAGCGGGCTTGCTGGCATTGATCAGCTTGCCGATCGCCTCGAAGATCAGCTTGTGCTCATGGCGGTAGAAATCGCCATCCGACAGCAGGTCACCCACCCGGTCCCAGGCATTGTTGTCGAGCAGCAGCCCCCCCAGCACACTGGACTCGGACTCCATCGAATGCGGCGGCACGCGCAGTTGCGCGACCTGCTGATCGCCCGCGGGCAGCGGCGCGAACGCATCATCATCGAGATCGAGCGGAGGCATTACGGACGACATGGAATTCCTAGTGACAAGCCTGCCATCGTAGCGACAGGCAAAAGGCCGTGCCACCCGAAAGCATGGCTTCGGACGGGGCCAAGCAAAAAGCCGCCCGAAGGCGGCTTTCTGGCGATGCGGGACAGGCCCGTATCAGGAGTGGTCGCCGTAGACCGACACAGACACTTCGACGCTGACGTCGGTGTGCAGTGCAACGACCACAGTGGCGTCGCCCACGGTCTTGATGGGACCGTTGACCAGGCGAACTTGCGACTTGGCAACGGCGAAGCCGGCCTTGGTCAGTTCTTCGGCGATGTCGGCGTTGGTCACCGAGCCGAACAGGCGGCCGTCCACGCCGGCCTTCTGGGTCAGCTTGACGTTCACGCCGTTGAGCTTCTCACCCAGTTCCTGAGCGGCAGCCAGCTTTTCAGCAGCCTGCTTTTCCAGTTCGGCGCGCTTGGCTTCGAACTCAGCCTTGGCGGCAGCAGTTGCGCGGCGGGCAGCGCCGGTGGGGATCAGGAAGTTGCGGGCGTAGCCGTCCTTGACCTTGACGATATCGCCCAGGCCACCGAGGTTCACAACCTTGTCGAGCAGAATGACTTGCATGGCTGTGCTCCTTAGATCTTGTGCTGGTCAGAGTAGGGAACCAGGGCCAGGAAGCGCGCGCGCTTGATGGCCGTGTTCAGCTGACGCTGGTAGATGGCGCGCGTGCCGGTCAGGCGTGCGGGCACGATCTTGCCGTTTTCGGCGATGAAGTCACGCAGGGTGTCAACATCCTTGTAGTCGATTTCTTCGACGCCGGCGACGGTGAAGCGGCAGAAGCGCTTGCGCTTGAACAGCAGCGACTGCGTGTTGCGCTTGGGGCGCTTGTCCTTGTTGAATTTCTTGAACGTGGCCATTTCTGGACCTCTTGAAAATTAGTTTTGTTGAATGTCCTGGATGTGCAAAACCAGCAGCTTGCCGTTGCGTGGCGTCGCCAGGAAACCCTGGAACTTCCACTGGCTGCCAATGGCCTGGCGGGCGAGCTTTTCAGCAAGCGCTCCAAAGGCCACAGCCTTGACGGATGCCGTGACGCTGCGTTCGCTTCCTGCTTCCTGTTGCCGCGACGTGTGTTCAAGCCGCAGATCCAGCGCAGGCAGCCCTGCCGGGGTATAGCGCAGAGCCTGAAGCTCCGCGATACTGGCCGTCAGCGCAACGTGGTTTTCCACTCCTTCAGGTGTTCGGACGGCTGGGCTCAGGCCTGTTCGGTCTGGCTGGCCTTGCGGGCTTCTTCGCGCTCGACGGTCTTCATCATCGAGGAAGGAGCTGTTTCAGCCTTCTTCTTCTGAACCGTCAGGTGGCGCAGCACGGCGTCGTTGAACTTGAAGGCATGCTCGAGCTCAGCCATCACAGCCAGGTCGGCTTCGATGTTCAGGCACAGGTAGTGAGCCTTGGCGAGCTTGTTGATCATGTAGGCCAGCTGGCGGCGGCCCCAGTCTTCCTCGCGATGGACCTTGCCACCGCCGGCGGTGATCATGCCCTTGTAGCGCTCCAGCATGGCGGGCACTTGCTCGCTTTGATCCGGGTGGATCAACAAAACGATTTCGTAATGACGCATATCGACTCCTTTTGGGAAAACGCCGCCCACTGCGTCTGTAGCGGTGCGGCAAGGCAAAACGTTAGATTCTAGCGTAGCGCTCAAGCATCTGTACACTCCAGCCCGCAGGAGACCCAGAATATTCATGGGTTTTTTGCACTTGCGCCGGCTTTTGCCCTCACCGTGTGCAACCAGCCGGCGCACAGCCCTTGAAAATAGGCTGACCCGCTCGCATCTGGATGCAAGATGCTCCAATCACCAAGCTTGGTGACCGCTTTGTTTTGTCGCTGAAGTCTCTATCCATGTCTGAACACAACTCCAATCCCTCGCAAGACGCAGCCCCGGAAGAAGTCGAAGCCGCAATGGCCGCCAACGCCGCCGAAGAGCTGGCACGCCTGCAGGCGGAACTGGCCGAGCTCAAGACCAAGAGCGCCGAACTGGCCGACCAGTTCCTGCGCGCCAAGGCAGAGGCCGAGAATGTGCGCCGCCGCGCGGACGAAGAAGTGGCCAAGGCCCGCAAATTCGGCATCGAGAGCTTTGCCGAGAGCCTGCTGCCTGTCTGCGACAGCCTGGATGCCGCACTGGCCATCCAGCAGGCCACGCCCGAACAGCTGCGCGAAGGCGCCAGCGCCACGCTGCGCCAGCTCGCATCGGCCCTGGAGCGCAACAAGGTCGTGGCCATCAACCCCGCCGCAGGCGAAAAATTCGACCCCAACCTGCACCAGGCCATCAGCATGGTGCCTGCACAGCAGGAAGCCAACACCGTGGTGTCCGTGCTGCAAAAAGGCTACCTGATCGCCGACCGTATCCTGCGTCCGGCCCTGGTGACCGTGGCCCAGCCACAGTAAGCGTGCGCTCACGGCAGCACAGACAAAAAAGAACAAAAGCCTCTTGAAGCTGTGCATGCCGGCCACAGTTAGCAGTCATTCAAACATTTCACAGATCGCGGAGAGAACTCAAAATGGGAAAAATCATCGGTATTGACCTGGGCACGACCAACAGCTGCGTGGCCATCATGGACGGCAACAACACGCGCGTGATCGAGAACAGCGAAGGCGCGCGCACCACGCCCTCGATCATTGCCTACCAGGAAGACGGCGAGATCCTCGTCGGCGCCTCCGCCAAGCGCCAGGCCGTCACCAACCCCAAGAACACCATCTACGCCGCCAAGCGCCTGATCGGCCGCAAGTTCGACGAGAAGGAAGTGCAAAAGGACATCGACCTGATGCCCTACACCATCTCGCGCGCCGACAACGGCGACGCCTGGGTGGAAGTGCGCGGCCAGAAGCTGGCCCCGCCGCAGATCTCCGCCGAAGTGCTGCGCAAGATGAAGAAGACCGCCGAGGACTACCTGGGCGAAGCCGTGACCGAAGCCGTCATCACCGTGCCGGCCTACTTCAATGACGCCCAGCGCCAGGCCACCAAGGATGCCGGTCGCATCGCCGGCCTGGAAGTCAAGCGCATCATCAACGAACCCACGGCGGCAGCCCTGGCCTTCGGCCTGGACAAGACCGACAAGGGCGACCGCAAGATCGCTGTCTATGACCTGGGCGGCGGCACTTTCGACGTGTCGATCATCGAAATCGCCGACGTGGACGGCGAAAAGCAGTTCGAAGTGCTGTCCACCAACGGCGACACCTTCCTGGGCGGCGAAGACTTCGACCAGCGCATCATCGACTACATCATCACCGAGTTCAAGAAGGAACAGGGCGTTGACCTGTCCAAGGACGTGCTGGCGCTGCAACGTCTGAAGGAGGCGGCGGAAAAGGCCAAGATCGAGCTGTCCAACTCGTCCCAGACCGACGTCAACCTGCCCTACATCACGGCCGATGCCTCGGGCCCCAAGCACCTGAACATCAAGCTGACCCGCGCCAAGCTGGAAAGCCTGGTCGAGGAACTGATCGAGCGCACCATCGCCCCCTGCCGCACAGCCATCAAGGATGCTGGCGTGTCCGTGTCCGACATCCATGACGTGATCCTGGTGGGCGGCATGACCCGCATGCCCAAGGTGCAGGAAAAGGTCAAGGAATTCTTCGGCAAGGAACCCCGCAAGGACGTGAACCCCGACGAAGCCGTGGCCGTGGGCGCTGCCGTTCAGGGCCAGGTGCTGTCGGGCGACCGCAAGGACGTGCTGCTGCTGGACGTGACTCCGCTGTCGCTGGGCATCGAGACCCTGGGCGGCGTGATGACCAAGATGATCAGCAAGAACACCACCATCCCGACGAAGTTCGCGCAGACCTTCTCGACCGCCGACGACAACCAGCCGGCTGTGACGATCAAGGTGTTCCAGGGCGAGCGCGAGATGGCCTCGGGCAACAAGATGCTGGGCGAGTTCAACCTCGAAGGCATCCCGCCGGCAGCGCGCGGCATTCCCCAGATCGAGGTCACGTTCGACATCGATGCCAACGGCATTCTGAACGTGTCGGCCAAGGACAAGGCCTCGGGCAAGGAAAACAAGATCACCATCAAGGCGAACTCGGGTCTGTCCGAGGAAGAAATCCAGAAGATGGTCAAGGACGCCGAGCTCAACGCTGCCGACGACAAGAAGAAGCTGGAGCTGGTGCAGGCCCGCAACCAGGGCGAAGCCGCCGTGCACAGCGTCAAGAAGAGCCTGGGCGAGCACGGCGACAAGCTCGATGCCGCCGAGAAGTCGGCCATCGAAGCTGCCGTCAAGGATCTGGAAGAAGCGCTCAAGGGCGAGAACAAGGACGCCATTGACGCCAAGACCACGGCGCTGATGACCGCCAGCCAGAAGCTCGGCGAGAAGATGTACGCCGATGCACAGGCCGCTGGCGGCCCGGGCGCAGCAGCCGCTGCTGCCGCAGGCGCTGCTGGCGCTTCCGCAGGCCCGGCCTCGGCCGCAGCCGACGACAATGTCGTTGACGCAGAAGTCAAGGAAGTCAAGAAGAACTGAACGCAGGGCGTGGTCCGGAAGTGACCGCTTGCCGCCGCGCCCGCCCTCGTTCCAGGGCAGGCGCGGCGTTACTGTTCTGATTGGCTAGCAAACACCATGTCCAAACGCGATTTTTACGAGGTCCTCGGCGTTGCCAAGAACGCCTCGGACGAAGACATCAAGAAGGCCTATCGCAAGCTCGCGATGAAGTACCACCCTGACCGTAATCAGGGCGATGCGGCACGCGATGCGGAAGAGAAATTCAAGGAGGTCAAAGAGGCCTACGAGATGCTCTCCGACAGCAGCAAGCGCGCGGCCTACGATCAGTATGGCCACGCAGGCGTGGACCCGAACCGCGGCATGGGTGGCGCAGAGGGCTTTGGCGGTTTCGCCGAGGCATTTGGCGACATCTTCGGTGACATGTTCAGCCAGGGCGGACGCCGGGGCGCTGGCGGCCGCCAGGTCTACCGGGGCAACGATCTCAGCTACGCCATGGAGATCACGCTGGAAGAGGCTGCCAACGGCAAGGACGCGCAGATCCGCATCCCCAGCTGGGACAGCTGCGACACCTGCCATGGCAGCGGCGCCAAGCCCGGCACCAGCCCCAAGACCTGCACCACCTGCAACGGCATGGGCAGCGTGCAGATGCGCCAGGGCTTTTTCAGCGTGCAGCAGACCTGCCCGCATTGCCGAGGCACGGGCAAGATCATTCCCGAGCCCTGCACCAGCTGCGGCGGCCAGGGCAAGGTCAAGCGCCAGAAGACCCTGGAGGTGAAGATCCCTGCCGGCATCGACGACGGCATGCGCATCCGCTCCTCGGGCAACGGAGAGCCCGGCACCAACGGCGGGCCGGCAGGCGACCTGTACATCGAGATCCGCGTCAAGAGCCACGATATTTTCGAGCGTGACGGCGACGACCTGCACTGCAACGTGCCAGTGAGCTTCATCACGGCGGCACTGGGCGGCGAAATCGAAGTCCCCACACTGTCGGGCAAGGCTGCGATCGACATCCCCGAAGGCACGCAAGCCGGCAAGCAGTTCAGGCTGCGCGGCAAGGGCATCAAGGGCGTGCGCTCCAGCTACCCGGGTGATCTGTACTGCCATATCGTGGTCGAGACACCGGTCAAGCTCACCGAGTACCAGCGCAAGCTGCTGCGCGAACTGGAGGACTCGCTCAAGAAAGGCGGCTCCAAGCACTCGCCCAGCGGCGAGAGCTGGACAGACCGGCTCAAGAGCTTCTTCAGCTGAAGCCACCCCGGCTCGGCCCCATGAAAAAACGCCTCATCCGAGGCGTTTTTTCATGACCAGACCCGATGCTCAGGGCATGGCAACCCTGGTGGGCTTCCAGGCGGCAGCCTGCCGCTCGGTCCGCGTGCGTTCGGCAGCGCTCAGCAGACGGGCCATGCTGTCACGCTTGGCCGCAAGGGAGGCATCCTTGGCAGCCGCCAGCAGCATCCAGAAATAAGCCTGGGAAGGGCTGCGCTCCACCCCCTTGCCCGATGCATGGAGACTGGCCAGGTTCGACTGTGCCAGTGCATCGCCCTGCTGGGCCGCACGCTTGAGCCAGCGCGCAGCCTGCTCGTCACTGGCCGGCACGCCCTGCCCGTTGGCGTAGAGCACGCCCAGGTTGGATTGGGCCGCTGCATTGCCCTGCTCCGCCGCCTTTTCCAGCCAGTGCGCAGCCTGGGCCATGTCGCGCTCCACGGCACCGCCTTCCGCATACAGCATGCCGGCATTGAATTGCGCATCCACATGGCCCTGCTGCGCAGCGGCCACGAACCAGCGCAACGCCTGCCGGGCATCAGGCTCCACACCTCGGCCTATCGCGTACATGACGCCCAGGCTGTACTGACCCGAAGATTCGCCCTGTTCGGCGGACCGCCGGAACCACTCGGCGGCCTGTGCGGCATCCCTGGCGGTGCCGCGCCCTTCGGCCAGCATCAGGCCCAGGTTGTTCTGGGCCACGGCATCTCCCTGGTCGGCGGCTTTGCGGTACCACTGCACGGCCAGGGCATCATCACGGGGCACGCCCCTGCCGTTGGCATACATCAGGCCCAGATCCGACTGCGCCGGCGCGTAGCCCTGCGCTGCCGATTTTTCCATCCACTGCGCAGCAGTCTCTGCCTGCACGGCAACGCCCTGCCCCTGCTTGTAGATCGAGCCCAGCGCGTACTGGGCAGCGGCATCGCCCTGCTCGGCGCGCTGCTGCAGCACGGTCAGTTCGGGTACGGCCTGTGCCGATGCCGGCGCAGCTCCCGTGGAAGCCGCCACTGCAGCCGTGGCAGCAGCGCCGGCTGCCAGGCCGATCGGGGCCGCTTTGGCCGCAGCCCCACGCGCCTTCGACACGGGTGTCTGCCTGCCCTTGGGCGCAGGCGCCGCCTTGGCTTTGCCCGCTTTGGGTGCAGCCGCCTTGGGAGCGGACTTCGCGGCCGGCCTGGCCGCCGCCTTGGCAGGCGGCTGCGGCTTGGCGATGGCAGGCGCCACGGCACTGCAGGCAAAGGCCATGGCCAGCAGCCATGCCATGCACTGCCGCGTTTTCAAAACTTGGTCTTTCATATGCTCTTATTTTTGCAGCATTCCACACTGACAGCCGGGGCATTGCGCGACAAATTCTTTCCGGCACCGCACATACCGACATCGCAAACAGGCATGTCACCCATCTTCAAACAATCGCACAAGCAGACAAAAGACATCGCATATCAAGATGGCAAACCCGTTTTTTATCGGAGAAAATCCACAAATCTTCTCATAACGAGAAGCCTAAGCCCCACCCATGAAGAATTCCGAGCGCAGTTTTGCGCGGCGCATAGACCTCACCTCCTTGCAACTGTTCGTTGCTGTCTGCGAACTGGGCAGCATCGGCCGTGCCGCAGAGCGCGAGTTCATCGCGGCTTCGGCAGTCAGCAAACGGCTGTCCGATCTCGAAGCCACGGTGGATACGGCGCTGCTGTACCGCCACAGCCGCGGCGTGACGCTGACGCCAGCCGGCGAAAGCCTGCTGCACCACGCGCGCAACGTACTTTACGGCCTGGAGCGCATGCAGGGCGAGTTGTCCGAGTATGCCGACGGCGTGCGCGGCCATGTGCGCATCCATGCCAACATGTCGGCCATCGTGCAGTTCCTGCCCGAAGACCTGGGCGCGTTTGCGCGCAAGCATGGCCAGGTCAAGATCGACCTGCAGGAACAGTTGAGCCCCGCAGTGATTGCAGCCGTGCAGGAAGGCACTGCCGACATCGGCATCTGCTCCATGGCACATGTCCCCTCCAACGGCCAGGCTGCGCCGACGCTGCAAAGGCGCCCTTATCGCGAGGACCGGCTGGTCGTAGTGGTGCCGCAGCAGCATGCGCTGGCACAAAGCGACAGCGTGGCTTTCGCCGACGTGCTCGAATGGGACATCGTGAGCCTGCAGGCAGGCTCTTCGATCAGCCTGGCGATGCGGGCGGCTGCAGCACAGGCCGGCCATGCGCTGCACCAGCGCATTCAGGTGACCAGCCTGGATGCCATGTGCCGCATGATCGACAATGGCCTGGGTGTGGGACTGATCCCCGACCGCGCCTTCGAGCTCATGCATGGCGTCGGCCATCTGCGCGCGCTGGAGCTACGCGATGACTGGGCACGGCGCGAGCTGAGCATCGTTGCGCGCGATTTCGATGCGCTGCCGGTCACGGCGCGCCTGCTGGTGGAGCACCTGTGCACCCCGGCCCACGCATCCTGAGGCCTTTCATTCCCGGCCGACGGACGCTTTCCAGATTTCCCCCACGAAACCAACCATCAGAGAACGCCATGGGACGCACCCTCTACGACAAGATCTTCGACGAGCATGTCATCCACACTGAGGAAGACGGCACCTCCGTGCTCTATATCGACCGCCACCTGGTCCATGAAGTGACGAGCCCCCAGGCATTCGAGGGCCTGCGCATGGCAGGCCGCAAGCTGTGGCGCATCAGCTCGGTGGTCGCCACGGCCGACCACAACACGCCCACCACAGGCTGGGAGCGCGGCTATGAAGGCATCGACGACCCGATCAGCAAGGAGCAGATCACCACGCTCAACAGCAACATCGGCGAATTCGGCGCTGCCGCCTTCTTCCCCTTCATGGACAAGGGCCAGGGCATCGTCCACGTGATGGGCCCCGAGCAGGGCGCGACCCTGCCGGGCATGACCGTGGTCTGCGGCGACAGCCATACCTCCACGCATGGCGCCTTCGGCGCGCTGGCCCACGGCATCGGCACCTCCGAGGTCGAGCATGTGATGGCCACGCAGACCCTGCTGGCCAAGAAGGCCAGGAACATGCTGGTCCAGGTCAACGGCAAGGTGGCGCCTGGCATCACGGCCAAGGACATCGTGCTGGCCATCATCGGCAAGATCGGGACGGCCGGCGGCACGGGCTACACCATCGAGTTCGCGGGCGAAGCGATTCGCGACCTGAGCATGGAAGGCCGCATGACCGTGTGCAACATGGCCATCGAAGCCGGTGCACGCGCCGGCCTGGTGGCGGTGGACGACAAGACCATTCAATACGTCAAGGGCCGCCCGCTGGCGCCCACTGGCGCCGAGTGGGAGGCCGCCGTCACTTATTGGAAGACGCTGCACTCCGATGCCGACGCCAAGTTCGACCGCGTGGTCGAACTGCAGGCCAGCGAGATCGTGCCGCAGGTGACCTGGGGCACCTCCCCCGAAATGGTGCTGGGCGTGGATGCGCAGGTACCCGACCCCGACAAGGAAAAGGATGCCAGCAAGCGCGGCGCCATCGAGCGTGCGCTGACCTACATGGCACTGGAGCCCGGCAAGCCGATCAACGACATCTTCGTGGATAAGGTCTTCATCGGCTCGTGCACCAACAGCCGCATCGAGGACATGCGCGAGGCGGCTGCCGTGGTCAAGAAGCTGGGCCAGAAGGTGGCGCGCAACATCAAACTGGCCATGGTCGTGCCGGGCTCGGGACTGGTCAAGGAACAGGCTGAACGCGAAGGTCTGGACCAGATCTTCAAGGCTGCAGGCTTCGAGTGGCGCGAGCCCGGCTGCTCCATGTGCCTGGCCATGAACGCCGACCGCCTGGAGCCCGGCGAGCGCTGCGCATCGACCAGCAACCGCAACTTCGAAGGCCGCCAGGGCGCTGGCGGACGCACCCACCTCGTGAGCCCGGCCATGGCTGCTGCCGCTGCCATCCACGGCCATTTCGTGGATATCCGCCGCTTCGCCTGAAACAGCCACTGCCCCGCCTGCACACCATGAAGCCTCCCTTTTCGATCCTGCTGATCGGCCTGGCCTTCACCCTGGCTGCCTGCAACAGTCTCCAGAGCCTTGGCCAGGATGTGCAAAGCGTGGGCAGCGCCATCGAGCGCGCCGCCCGTTGAACCCTGAATTCCAACCAGCCATGCAAAAATTCACCGTGCACAAGGGCCTCGTTGCCCCCATGGACCGCGAAAACGTCGACACCGACGCCATCATTCCCAAGCAGTTCCTCAAGTCGATCAAGAAGACCGGCTTCGGCGTGAACCTGTTCGACGAATGGCGCTACCTGGACCATGGCGAACCAGGCCAGGACCCCGCCTCGCGCAAGCCCAACCCCGATTTCGTGCTCAACCAGCCGCGCTACGCGGGCGCATCCATCCTGCTGGCGCGCCGCAACTTCGGCTGCGGCTCCAGCCGCGAGCACGCGCCCTGGGCGCTGGACCAGTATGGCTTTCGCGCCATCCTGGCCCCCAGCTTTGCTGACATCTTTTTCAACAACTGCTTCAAGAACGGCCTGCTGCCCATCGTGCTGCCCGAGGCGACGATGGACATGCTGTTCAACGAGGTCGCGGCCTTCCCCGGCTACGAGCTGACCATCGATCTGGAGCGCCAGGTGATCGTGCGCCCCCAGGGCGAAGAGATCCCGTTCGATGTGATCGCCTTCCGCAAATACTGCCTGCTCAACGGCTTTGACGACATCGGCCTGACGCTGCGCCATGCCGACAAGATCCGCGCCTATGAGGCCGAGCGCATGGCCACCAAGCCCTGGCTGGCCCACACCCTCGTGCAGCAGCGCTGACCGGTTCATCCCCTTTCTTCATTCTCAGGCCGCAGGCGCTGCCATCCCAGCTGCCGGCGGCCTTCATCCATCCGAACTGTCTATCAAAGGAACACCATGAAAATCGCAGTCTTGCCCGGTGATGGCATCGGCCCCGAAATCGTTGCGGAAGCCGTGAAGGTGCTGGGCGTGCTGGGCCTGGATTTCGACATGCAGACCGCCCCCGTGGGCGGCGCCGCCTACGAAGCCGCAGGCCACCCGCTGCCCGAGTCCACGCTCAAGCTGGCCATGGAATCCGACGCCGTGCTGTTCGGCGCCGTCGGCGACTGGAAGTACGACACGCTGGACCGTCCGCTGCGCCCCGAGCAGGCCATTCTGGGCCTGCGCAAGCACATGGGCCTGTTCGCCAATTTCCGCCCGGCCATCTGCTACAAGGAACTGACCCACGCCTCCAGCCTCAAGCCCGAGCTGGTCGCCGGCCTGGACATCCTCATCATCCGTGAACTGACCGGTGACATCTACTTCGGCCAGCCGCGCGGCCGCCGTGTGGCCACCGACGGCCATTTCCCCGGCGCCGAGGAAGCCTTCGACACGATGCGCTATTCCAAGCCCGAGATCGAACGCATCGCCCACGTGGCATTTCAGGCTGCGCAAAAGCGCAGCAAGCGCGTGACCAGCGTGGACAAGGCCAACGTGCTGGAGACTTTCCAGTTCTGGAAAGATGTGGTCACCGAGGTGGGCAAGCAGTACCCCGACGTGCAACTGGACCACATGTACGTGGACAACGCCGCCATGCAGCTGGTCAAGGAGCCCAAGCGTTTCGACGTGGTGGTCACGGGCAACATGTTTGGCGACATCCTCTCGGATGAGGCTTCGATGCTGACCGGCTCCATCGGCATGCTGCCCTCTGCCTCGCTCAACGCCAAGGGCCAGGGCCTGTACGAGCCCAGCCATGGCTCGGCGCCCGACATCGCGGGCAAGGGCATCGCCAATCCGCTGGCCACCATCCTGTCGGCCGCGATGATGCTGCGCTTCTCCCTGAACCAGGAAGCGGCCGCCCAGCGCATCGAGACCGCTGTGCAGCAGGTACTGGCACAGGGCCTGCGCACACCCGACATCTACAGCGAAGGCACGACCAAGGTGTCCACGCGCGAAATGGGTGACGCCGTGGTCCAGGCCCTGGCCTGATCCTGAACCGTCGCCATGCGGGGCCGCCCGCATGGCGAAACGTCAAAAATAGTATTCATTTTTCGTCGTTTCGACGAAGATAATCATCAAAACAGCAGAGCCATTGCCCAGCTTATTGGCTAGAATGGCTGCTCTTATGTTTGCCGCACGCCCATTCCCTCTGCTGAACATCGCACCCGCCGCCCTGGCCGGTGTGGACGCGCGCGCAATCGCATCCGCAACCATTATTACGACGATCAAAGGCTGACCCAGCCCGGTTCGTCGTGCGCCCTCACCTGGCCCAGACGAGCCGGGCGACAACAGTCTGATCGAGCACTGTTTTCACACTGAAAGGGCGTTTCAAATGAGCAAGCAATTGGTAGGTCTGGTCGGCTGGCGCGGCATGGTCGGCTCCGTCTTGATGGATCGCATGCAGGCCGAAGGCGACTTCGACCTGATCGAGCCGGTGTTCTTCTCCACCTCCAACGCGGGTGGCAAGGCCCCGGCCATGGCCAAGACCCACACCGAACTGCGCAACGCCAACGACATCGCCGAACTGGCCAAGTGCGACATCATCATCACCTGCCAGGGCGGCGACTACACCAAGGAAGTCTTTCCCCAGCTGCGCGCCTCGGGCTGGAACGGCCACTGGATCGATGCAGCCTCCTCGCTGCGCATGGAGAGCGATGCCGTCATCGTGCTGGACCCCGTCAATGAAGGCCTGATCCAGTCCAAGCTGGCCGCAGGCGGCAAGAACTGGATCGGCGGCAACTGCACCAACTCCATCCTGCTGATGGGCCTGGGCGGCCTGTTCAAGGCAGGCCTCGTGGAGTGGGTCAGCTCCATGACCTACCAGGCCGCATCGGGCGGTGGCGCCAACCACATGCGCGAACTGCTCAAGGGCATGGGCGTGGTGCACGCTGCCGTGGCCGACGAACTGGCAACACCCGCCTCCGCCATCCTGGAGATCGACCGCAAGGTCGCCCAGACCATCCGTACCGATGTGCCCACCGAGTTCTTCGGCGCACCGCTGGCCGGTGGCCTGATCCCCTGGATCGACGCACAGCTGGACAACGGCCAGTCCAAGGAAGAGTGGAAGGGCCAGGCCGAGGTCAACAAGATCCTGGGCACTGAGCAGACCATCCCTGTCGATGGCCTGTGCGTGCGCATCGGCGCCATGCGCTGCCACAGCCTGGCGCTGACCCTCAAGCTCAAGAAGGATCTGCCCCTTACCGAGATCGAAGCCATCATCAAGTCCGGCAATCCCTGGGTGAAGTGGGTCCCCAACGACCGCGCGATCACCGTCAAGGAACTGACACCTGCAGCCATCACTGGCGGCCTGGAAGTCGGCGTGGGCCGCGTGCGCAAGCTCAACATGGGCCCCGAGTATCTGTCCGCTTTCGTGATCGGTGACCAGCTGCTGTGGGGGGCCGCCGAGCCGCTGCGCCGCATGCTGCGCATCCTGCTGGCTGCCTGATACGGCAAAGCCACCGGCTGCAAAGCGCCATGCCCTGCACAGGACATGGCGCTTTTTTCGCTTTAAGCCCCAGGTATTTAGGCAAAATGCCGGCATGGATGCTGTCATGCTCTGTAGGTCGTTACCTACAAACATGGAAGATACATTGTGTTTCCCATCGTTGCCATTGGACAACAGACATGGAACCGGGCGGCGCTGCAATCGCATGCTGTTCAAGCGTGTCGCTGACAATGCGACCCAAGCGTCCTGGCAAATGGAGGCATGCGCCATCCATGACCGGTTCATTCATCACTTCATTTCATTGACATGCGCACGCGCGGGCAGATACATATAAGACATAACGCCTGCCATGCTGCACACCAACAGGTTTGACGCCTTATGCACCGCTGGAAACTCTCTGCGCTGGCCGCCGCGGCCTTTGTCTCTGCCAGTCTGACGACCTCTGACGCGTGGGCCCTGGCACTGGGACGGCTGAATGTGCAGTCGGCACTGGGAGAGCCCTTGCGCGCTGAAGTGGAGATTCCACAGCTCAGCGCCGCCGAGGCTGACAGCCTCAAGGCGGTGGTCGGATCGCCGGGCGTCTTCCGCGCCCAGGGCCTGGAATACACGGCAACGGCCAGCCAGGTCCGCATCAGCGTGCAGCGGCGTGCAGACGGCACGGCCGTGCTGCGCCTGACCAGCACCCAGCCCATCAATGAGCCTTTCGTCGATCTGGTGATCGATGCCAGCTGGTCCTCGGGCAACCTGCAGCGCAACTACACCCTGCTGCTGGACCCGCCGTCCCAGCAGCGCCCCGCACCTTCCGTCACGGCGGCGGCCCAAGTGCCGGCTGCCGCGCCGGCCCCGGCACGCCGCGCAGCAGCGCCAGTCGCTGCAGCACCGGCACAAGCGGCCGCGCCACGCAGCCCTGCCGCGCCAGCGCGTGAGCGCGCCCCTGCGGATGGCGCCGCCTCCGAGGTGCGCGTCAAACCGGGCGATACGGCAGGCCGCATTGCTGCAGCGCACCTGCCCGCAGGCATCTCACTGGACCAGATGCTGGTCGCCATGCTGCGGGCCAACCCCAAGGCCTTTGTCAATGGCAACGTGAACCGCATGCGCTCGGGTGCCGTCATCAACGTCCCCGACGAAGCGGCCGCCCAGGCCACCACTCCCAGGGAAGCCCGCCAGATCGTGGCAGCGCAATCGCGCGACTTCAACCAGTTCCGACGCCAGCTTGCAGGCAGCGCCCCCACCGCCACGGTGGCTTCGGCCAACCGAGAGGCATCGGGCAGCGTCCAGACGCAGGTCGAGGACCGCAAGCCCACGACGGCGGCCCCTGACAAGCTCACCCTGTCCAAGGGTGCCGTCAAGGGCGTGGATACCGAAGAACGCCTTGCCAAGCAAAAGCAGGCAGATGAGCAATCGACACGCCAGGCAGAGCTGCAGCGCAACATGTCCGAGCTGAGCCAGATTGCCTCGGCCACCAAGCCAGCCGACGGCACTGCTGCAGCGCCGGCAGCAGGTGCAGCAACGCCAGCCCCGGCAGGCGGCGTTGCAGTGCCAGCCGCACCCGCAGCCCCGGAGGCCACGCCCGCTGCAACCACGGCCGCGGCCCCAGAAACGGCTACGGCTCCTGCTCCTGCTCCTGCTCCTGCGCCAGCCCCCGCACCGGCTCCTGCACCAGCCAAGCCGGCTCCGGCGCCGGTTGCCCCTGTGCAAGAGCCGAGTTTCATCGATTCGCTGCTCGAAGACCCGACCATTCCGCTGGCTGGCGCAGCCTTGCTGGCACTGCTGCTCGGCTATGGCGGCTACCGTGTCATGCAGCGCCGCCGTGCCGCCGCCGCAGCCAGCGAAAGCGCCTTCGGAGAAAGCCAGATCGCTGGCGACTCGTTCTTCGGCGCCAGCGGAGGCCAGCGGGTGGACACCGGCACCTCCAGCCAGCTGTCCGGCACCTCCATGCAGTATTCCCCCAGCCAGCTCGACGCAGGCGACGTGGACCCCGTGGCGGAGGCCGATGTCTATCTGGCCTATGGCCGAGACCTGCAGGCAGAGGAAATCCTCAAGGAAGCGCTGCGCACCGATCCCGCACGCATGGCGCTGCACACCAAGCTGGCAGACATCTATGCCAAGCGCAACGACCGCAAGGCGTTCGAGGCCGTGGCCCAGACAGTGCACGGGATGACCCAGGGCAAGGGAGCAGACTGGCAACGCCTGGCAGACCAGGGCCGCATTCTCGACCCAGGCAACGCGCTCTACCAACAAGGCGCAGCAGCCATGCCTGCGGCATCTGCAGCCAGCTCTGCCGGCGCAGCCTCTGCGGCTGCAGGCGCTGGCGCAGCCGCTCTGGGCATGGGCCTTCTGGCGGCACAGGCAGAGCAGCAGGCACAGCGCGAAGGCACGCCATCGCAGCCCGCCCCGCTTGACCTTGACCTTGACCTTGACCTGGATCTGGACCTGCCTGGCGGCCTGGCAGACAGCCTCCTGCCTGAGGAACCGCTCCCGGTGCCGTCCGTACCACAGCCCAGCGAGCAGGACTTCGCCGCGCTCGAACCCACACTGAGCAGCCAGCCGACCGAACCTGCCGCCACCCAGCCGGCAGCGGCCAGCGAAAGAATCGAGCCCACGGCCTGGCTGGATGACATCTCGCCTCAGCCTACTGAGCAGGCACCACTTGCCGAACTGACGCTGCCCGAAGTCAGCATGCCCGAAGCGGCTGCACCCTCCCTGGAGGAAGCACCGCCAACGGTGGCCCCGCCTGTGGTGGCCCCGCCAACGGTGGCACCGCCCGAACCGCTGACCCTGGATGCGCTGGACTTTGATGCACCGTCGCCAGCGGCTCCCGCCATGGCAAGCGGCCTGACAGGCGCATCGACCTCGCTGGCACAGGCGTTGAGCAATCGCAGCTACGCGCCGACGGAGCCGATGTCGCTGGACGCGCTCGAATTCACCCCAGAGGACCTGACGCCTGCTGCACCATCGCCCGCAGCCGATGACGTGTCTCAGACGGCAGCCAGGAAGGCGCCCGAGCCACTGGAGTCGCTGGAGTTCGATCTGGGAGAGCTTTCCCTGGATCTGGGCGATGGCGGACAATCGGCAGCCAATACGACTGCGCCATCCGCCCCGGAAGATCCCCTGGCCACCAAGCTGGCACTGGCGCAGGAGTTCAATGCCATTGGCGACAGCGACGGTGCCCGCACGCTGATCGAGGAAGTGATTGCAGAGGCCCACGGCGACCTCAAGGCCCAGGCTCAGCGCCTGCTTGCCGAAATAGAATGACCGCCCGGGCAGCCCGACTGCCCACTGCGCTGCCCATCCCCAGGGCAGCGGCACGACCGGCGCTCCCAGGCATTGCAGGGCCAGGAGGCGCCGGTTTCCATTTCAGGGGCCATGTGCCCCGCGCAACGGATCAACGAGACTTGATACACACCAACTCCATGCCGGAGGGCCTGACATGCGCGTAGCCCTCGGCGTCGCCTACAACGGCCAGCGCTACAACGGCTGGCAAAGCCAGCCATCCGGCAATACCGTGCAAGACCACCTCGAAGCAGCGCTGGGCCGGTTTGCAGCGCAGGAGATTGCCACCATCTGCGCAGGCCGCACCGATGCTGGCGTCCATGGCCTCATGCAGGTCGTGCACTTCGACACCCCACTGGACAGGGCGCCATTTTCCTGGGTGCGTGGAACCAACACCTTCCTGCCGCCAGACATTGCCGTGCAATGGGCACAGCCCGTGCCGCAAGCCTTTCACTCCCGGGCCTGTGCCACGGCAAGACGCTATGCCTATGTGCTGCTGCAGTCGCCCGTGCGCCCCAGCGTCGAGGCGGGGCGTGTAGGCTGGGTGTTCCACGCCCTGGACGGCGATGCCATGCGCGCCGCCGCACAGCATCTTCTGGGCGAGCACGACTTCAGCTCCTTCCGGGCCTCGGGCTGCCAGGCCAAGTCACCCGTCAAGACACTGCACCGCATCGAGATCACGCGCCGCATGGCTGGCGACGGCGCCAAGGCGGCGGCAGCCAGCGCCATGCGCCCGGGAGAGGCACCCATGGAATGCTGCTACTGGCGCTTCGAATTCGAGGGCAGTGCTTTCCTGCATCACATGGTGCGCAACATCATGGGCTGCCTGATCGCCATCGGCCAGGGCCTGCACGCGCCGCAATGGATGCAGCAGGTGCTGGATGCACGCTCGCGCGATGCGGCAGCCCCCACGTTTTCGCCGGACGGCCTGTACTTTCAGGGACCGGTCTACGATGCGGCATGGGGCCTGCCTTCGCGCAGTCCGGCCTATGATTGGCTTCCATGAACGAACAAGCCATCGCCCATTGCGCCCCCCGCACGCCCCTGCCCGCGCAGCGCACGCGGATCAAGATCTGCGGCCTCACGCGCGAGCAGGATGTGGATGCGGCTGTGGCCGCAGGCGCCGATGCCGTAGGCTTTGTGCTCTACGCCCCCAGTCCGCGCGCCGTGACAGTGCAGCGTGCCGCCGAGCTGGCACGGCGCCTGCCCCCTTTCGTGACGCCCGTGCTGCTGTTCGTCAATGAAAGCGCAGCCAACGTGCAGGCCGCCTGCGCGGCCATACAGGGGGCCTGCGTGCAGTTCCATGGCGACGAATCCCCTGAGGACTGCCTGGCAGCGACAGCCGCAGGTGCCCGTCCTTTTGTGCGTGCTGCGCGTATTCCCCTGGGCCCTGATGCCGCACGCTTTGACCTCGTAGAATACGCACAGCAATATTCAAAAGCCCAGGCCATACTGCTCGACGCCCATGTCGATGGCTATGGCGGTGGCGGAAAAGCATTCAATTGGTCACTGCTTCCACCAAACGTCGCCTGTCACCTCGTTTTGTCTGGTGGACTCACGCCTGCAAACGTGACCGATGGCATCTTGCAAGTGCGCCCGCGGGGACTCTCGCTGGCCGTTGATGTGAGTTCCGGCGTCGAGGCAGACGGGCCCGATGGAAAGCCCATGAAGGGCATCAAGGACGCCGGCAAGATCCACCGTTTCGTCGCCGCCGTGCGCGCGGCAGATGACCCACTTTTGCAGATAAGCCATGTTTGAATACCAGTACCCTGACGCATCCGGCCATTTCGGCCGCTACGGCGGCAGCTTTGCCAGCGAAACCCTGACCCATGCGCTGACCGAACTGCGCCAGGCTTACGCCAAGTACCAGAACGACCCTGAGTTCATTGCCGAATTCCAGTCGGAACTGGCGCACTTCGTCGGCCGTCCCTCGCCTGTCTACCATGCGGCACGCATGTCGCGCGAGATGGGCGGCGCGCAGATCTACCTCAAGCGCGAGGACCTGAACCACACCGGTGCGCACAAAATCAACAACGTGATCGGCCAGGCCATGCTCGCCAGGCGCATGGGCAAGCCGCGCATCATTGCCGAGACCGGCGCCGGCCAGCACGGCGTGGCCACGGCCACCATCTGCGCGCGCTATGGCCTGGAATGCATCGTCTACATGGGCGCCGAGGATGTGAAGCGCCAGAGCCCCAATGTGTTCCGCATGAAGCTGCTGGGCGCCACCGTGGTGCCCGTGGAATCGGGCAGCCGCACGCTCAAGGACGCGCTCAACGAGGCCATGCGCGACTGGGTCGCCAACGTGGACAACACTTTCTACATCATCGGCACCGTGGCAGGCCCCCACCCCTACCCGGCCATGGTCCGCGACTTCCAGAAAGTGATCGGCGAGGAGTGCCTGCAGCAGATGCCCGAGTTCCTGGGCGCTGAGCGCCAGCCCGATGCCGTGATCGCCTGCGTGGGCGGAGGCAGCAATGCCATGGGCATCTTCCACCCCTATATCCCGTTTGAAAATACACGCCTGATCGGCGTGGAAGCGGCAGGCGAAGGCCTGGACAGCGGCCGGCACTCGGCATCGCTGCAGCGTGGCAGCGCAGGCGTGCTGCATGGCAACCGCACTTTCATCCTGCAGGACGACAACGGCCAGATCACCGAAACCCACAGCATCAGCGCCGGCCTGGACTATCCGGGCGTGGGTCCCGAGCATGCATGGCTGCAGGAACTGGGCCGTGCCCAGTACGTGGGTATCACGGACAAGGAGGCGCTGGACGCCTTCCACTATCTGTGCCGCATCGAAGGCATCATTCCTGCGCTCGAATCCAGCCACGCAGTGGCCTATGCCATGAAGCTGGCCAAGACCATGCGCGCAGACCAGTCCATTCTCGTCAACCTCTCTGGCCGTGGCGACAAGGACATCGGCACCGTGGCCGACCTGTCTGGCGCCGATTACTACGACCGCCCCTCCATGCGGGGCTATACGGTCAAGGGAGGAGCCGCCCAATGAGCCGCATCACCACCACATTCGACAAGCTGCGCCAGGAAGGCCGCAAGGCCCTGATTCCCTACATCACTGCGGGCTTTCCGTTCGCGGCCATCACGCCCGCACTGATGCACGGCATGGTCGAGGCAGGCGCCGACGTGATCGAGCTGGGCATCCCCTTCTCGGACCCCATGGCTGACGGCCCCACCATCCAGAGGGCAGGCGACCGTGCCATCGCCAATGGCGTGGGCCTGCCGCAGGTGCTGGCCTATGTGCGCGAGTTCCGCCAGAAAAATCAGACCACCCCCGTGGTGCTGATGGGCTATGCCAACCCCGTGGAACGCTATGACCAGGTGCATGGTCAGGACCGCTTCGTCGATGATGCGGCGCAGGCGGGCGTGGATGGGCTGCTCATCGTGGACTATCCGCCCGAGGAATGCGAGCAGTTCGCCGCCCAACTGCGCGCGCGCGACATGGATCTGATCTTCCTGCTGGCCCCCACGTCCACCGCCGAGCGCATGCAGCAGGTGGCACGCGTGGCCAGCGGCTATGTCTACTATGTCTCGCTCAAGGGCGTGACCGGCTCGGGCGCACTCGATACGTCGGCTGTCGAGGCCATGCTGCCGCGCATCCGCGAACATGTCAGCATCCCGGTCGGGGTGGGCTTCGGCATCCGCGACGCCGCCACGGCCCAGGCCATCGGCCGCGTATCAGATGCCGTGATCATCGGCAGCCGCATCATTGAAATGCTCGATGGCCAGCCCCATGAGAAGATCGTTCCGCTGACCATTGACTTCCTGCGCGGCGTGCGAAAGGCTCTCGACGCATAATGCAGCCCTGAGATACTGACTGAGCGGTTGTTCCGCTTTGCCCGCAGCCATGCTGCGGGCCCCCTTGCCTGCTGCCCCTGCGGGGGTGTGCCAGTCGCCTGCGCCGTGCCGCTACCATGGGCTGCGGGTGGCGCGCAGCGCAATGGAAACTGAAAAGGAAATACCATGTCCTGGCTTGAAAAACTCCTGCCCGCCAAAATCCAGCCGACCAACCCCACGGATCGCCACCAGCAGATCCCAGAGGGACTGTGGATCAAGTGCCCGAGCTGCGAGTCCGTGCTCTACAAGGCTGATCTGGAAAAGAACCAGAACGTCTGCCCCAGCTGCAGCCACCACCATCGCATCGGCGCGCGCGCGCGCCTGAACCATTTCCTGGACGCCGAAGGCCGCTACGAGATCGGCCAGGAAGTCATTCCAGTCGATCCGCTCAAGTTCAAGGACAGCCGTAAATACCCCGAGCGCCTCAAGGAGGCCCTGGAAAGCACGGGAGAAACCGATGCGCTCGTGGTCATGGGCGGCGCCGTCAAGAGCGTCAACGTGGTCGTGGCCTGCTTCGAGTTTGAATTCATGGGCGGCTCCATGGGCTCTGTCGTCGGCGAGCGCTTTGTGCGCGGCGTCGAGACTGCCATCGAGCAGAAAGTGCCTTTCATCTGCTTCACGGCCACTGGCGGCGCGCGCATGCAGGAGGGCCTGCTGAGCCTGATGCAGATGGCCAAGACCAATGCAGCGCTGACGCGCCTGGCCAAGAAGGGCCTGCCCTATATCTCGGTGCTGACCGATCCGACCTTCGGCGGCGTCTCGGCCAGCTTCGCCTTCGTGGGCGACATTGTCATCGCCGAGCCCAAGACCCTGGTGGGCTTCGCAGGCCCCCGCGTGATCGAAACCACAGTGCGCGTGAAGCTGCCGGAAGGTTTCCAGCGTGCAGAGTTTCTGCAGGACAAGGGCGCCGTGGACATGATCGTGGACCGCCGCGAACTGCGTGAACGCATTGCCAGTTCGCTGGCCATGCTGCAGCGCCTGCCGGCGGACGCGGTGCAGTAGCCTGCCGCGCAGCAGGCCTGCCTGCGCAGGCTTTTTCTCCTTTCAAACCCGGCGCAGGCTCTTGCCTGTGCCGGGTTTTGCACTTCAGAACGGACGCGCCAGCAGCATCAGGCCCGCCCCCTGCAGATGGCTCAGCACCATCAGGGCAACCTGCAGCAACACCAGCAGTACCAGGGCGGACAGATCGACACCGCCGACCAGGGGAACCATGCGGCGCACAGGCCGCAGCAGCGGGTCTGCCAGGCGCTGGATCACGCCGAACAGCGGCGAATGGGGCTGAACCCACGACAGGATGGCGTAGATCAGCAGCACGCCGACCATGCCGGACAGCACGACGCGCGCCAGCCCGCACAGCGCCAGCCAGGGCAAGGCCACCGGATTGGATTTGCCCCCCGTCAGCAGCCACAGCAGCACGAACTGCAGCATCTGCAGCAAAAACGCGGCGATCAGGCTGGAGGTATCCCAGCGTCCCGACGCCTTGATGATGCGGCGCAGCGGCAGCACGATCCAGTCGGACAGCGCAAACACCAGCTGGCCCACCGGATTGCCAAAGGGGACGCGCTGTGCCTGCATGTACGCACGCAGCAGGCAGACCCCGGTCAGCAGCCCGACGACCACATCGAGCACAAAGGAAATGATCTGGAAAAGCATGAAGTTGTCGCGCGCAAAGGGTATGAAAAACAGCGCCCCCGAAGAGACGCCCCACACCACGGGATGATAGCGGGCCCGGCTTGTACCCCCTGATTGATGACGGATTGCTGCCCGTGCATCGTCATACCGCAGCAAGACAACACCCCATTGGGAATGAGCACCCCGCGCACCAACAAAAAACTTAAAATTGCCGGCCTGGGCCGCCGTGGACCCGCCATTTGCGCGGAGGACCGGCACTTGCCGGCACACCACTTTCGCCGTCGAACCGTTTTACGGGCCCATTCTTGGCCTTACTGAGGCCATTTCCAGGCCTTCATGGCCTTATGCGCTGGCGCTCCACTCATGACCGAACAAAACCTTCCCTCTGCGGCCGATCAGACCGCTCCCCAGGACGAAAACCAACTCATCGCCGAGCGCCGCGAAAAACTCAAGGCCCTGCGTGACCAGGGCGGCGTGGCCTTCCCCAATGACTTCAAGCCCGCCGACCGCGCCGAGGCCCTGCAGCTGGCCCATGCGGACAAGAGCGCCGAACAGCTCGACGCCGAGGGCGTGCAAGTGAGCCTGGGCGGGCGCATGATGCTCAAGCGCGTCATGGGCAAAGCCAGCTTCGCCACCGTGCAGGACGGCTCGCTGGGCCCCACGGGCGGACGTATCCAGCTGTACATCACCCGCGATACCGTGGGCGAGGAGGTCTACGCCGCCTTCAAGCGCTGGGACCTGGGCGACATCCTGGGTGCCGAAGGCACGCTGATGAAGACCAAGACCGGCGAACTGTCGGTCAAGGTGCAGACGCTGCGCCTGCTCACCAAGAGCCTGCGCCCCATGCCCGACAAATTCCACGGCATGGCCGATCTGGAGCAGAAGGTGCGCCAGCGCTATGTGGACCTGATGATGGACGAACAGGCACGCCGGCGCTTCATCGCGCGCAGCAAGGCCGTTTCGGGCATCCGCGAGTTCATGGTGGAGCACGGCTTCCTGGAAGTCGAGACGCCGATGCTGCACCCCATCCCCGGCGGCGCCAACGCCAAGCCCTTCGTGACCCACCACAACGCGCTGGACCAGGAGATGTACCTGCGCATTGCGCCCGAGCTCTACCTCAAGCGCCTGGTGGTCGGCGGCTTCGAGCGCGTGTTCGAGATCAACCGCAACTTCCGCAACGAAGGCATCTCGGTGCGCCACAACCCCGAGTTCACGATGATGGAGTTCTACGCGGCCTACTGGAACTACCGCGACCTGATGGACTACACCGAAGCCCTGGTGCGCGATGCCGCGCTCAAGGCCGTGGGCACGCTGCAGCTGACCTACGGTGGCAAGCCCGTGGACCTGTCCCAGCCCTTCCAGCGCCTGACCATTCCCGAGGCGATCGTCAAGTACACCGAAGCCGGCGACCAGGTCACCGACCGCGAGTGGCTGACCAATGCCCTGCGCAAGCTGGGCATGACAGAGGAAAAGGACCGGCTGTCCACACGCACGCTGGCCAGCCTGCAGGTGCTGTACTTCGAGGAAGTGGTCGAGGAAAAGCTGTGGCAGCCGACCTTCATCATGGAGCACCCGACCGAAATCTCGCCGCTGGCGCGCGCCAACGACGAGCGCCCCGAGGTCACGGAGCGCTTCGAGCTGTACATCACGGGACGTGAATTCGGTAACGGTTTTTCCGAGCTCAATGACGCCGAGGACCAGGCTGCCCGCTTCAACGCCCAGGTCCAGGCCAAGGACAGTGGTGACGACGAAGCCATGTACTTCGACCATGACTTCGTTCGCGCCCTCGAATACGGCATGCCGCCCACCGGCGGCTGCGGCATCGGCATCGACCGTCTGATGATGCTGCTGACCGACAGCGCCAGCATCCGCGACGTCATTCTTTTCCCTGCACTGCGCCGCGAACAGTAATCTCCGTGGTACGCCTGCGTACCGCGCAAAGCCGCCAGCATGCCATGCCGCATGCTGGCGGCTTTTTGCCATGTGGATCACCGACGGGGGCTGTGCCAGCCAGTCCAGCCCTTCGCCGGCCGGCGGCATCGCACGCGGGCCCTGCGCCCAGATGGCGCACAACTTACACTGGCAGCCACAGCAAGGCGTTCCTGCGCCTTGCGCTTTGCCACTACCGGTCGTGCAGCACAATGAAGGTCTCCCCCTCCGACACCATCCACCAGCCCCGTGCAGGCGCCGATGCCCCCGCCATCGAGCCCACGGGAGCGCGCTTTACCCAGCCGGTGAACGAGTCTGCCCCTTTCAGCGTTCTGGTCGTGGAAGACCAGGCCTCGGTGCGTACCGCGCTGGTCAGCGAGCTGCTGCACGCAGGCGTGACCCGCGTTCTGGAAGCCGCCGATGGACGCAGCGCTCTGAACCTGTTCCGGGAGCAGCGCCCCGACCTGGTGCTGCTGGACATCCGGCTGCCCGGCGAGGATGGCTACTGGGTGGCCCGCCAGCTGCGCGAGGCAGAGCCTGGAGAATGGACGCCCATCATCTTCCTGTCAGGCCTGGACAACGACCTGGACGTCTGGCGCGGCATCGAAGCCGGCGGGGATGACTATCTGGTCAAGCCGGTCAAACCCATTGTGCTCGTGGCCAAGCTGCGGGCCATGCGCCGTCTGCTAGACATGCGCCGGCGGCTGGTGTCTCTGTCGGCCGAACTGCACGAGGCCAACCAGAAGCTCAACGAAATGGTCGAGCTCGACCAGCTCACCGGACTGGTCAACCGGCGTGGCTTCGACCGCATCCTGCATGCAGAAATCGCTGCAGCGCGCCGTGAGGGCCTGCCACTGACGCTGATGCTCTGCGACCTGGATCATTTCAAGCGTTTCAACGACACCTACGGCCATGTGCATGGCGACGAATGCCTCAGGCAGGTGGGTCGGCTGCTGCGCGAAGTCTGCGTGCGCCCGCGCGATGTGGCAGCCCGCTATGGTGGGGAAGAATTCGCACTGATCCTGCCACGCACCCCCCGCTCGGGCGCCATGACGTTTGCACGGGCCGTGGGGCAGATGCTGCGTGCACGCGGCATACGCCACCCCGATGCATCCAGCGCAGCAGCACTCACGCTGTCGGGCGGCATCACCACCTGCATTCCTGATGAATACACCAGCGCGGAGGCCATGCTCATGCGCGCAGATCAGGCGCTCTACGCGGCCAAGGCACAGGGCCGCGACCGCTTTTTCAGCTTCGAGATGCAGATGGACACCGTAGAGCAGCGGCGCAGTTGAGCGCCTGGCGCAGCATCACCGCTTACCATGGCAGGCTGGGCGATGCATCAGCCTGGGCGGCTGCGCCCGGGCCCATGCAAAGCCGTGCCCTGTTCTTGAATGCCTGAGTAGTTTATGCGCCATCTTCAAACGCGCCTGCCCGAATGGATGCAGGAATGGCTGGAATTCATCATCCCCGGGACCCAGATTTTTCTGATCATCCTGGTGGCCTGGCTGCTCAACCGCATCGTGCGGCGCCTGATCGCGCGCGCAGGACAGCACTATGCGCTGCCGCAGGAACTGCTGGTGCCGCTGCGCGGCGTGTTCCGCTGGGTCATCATTGCAGCCACCGTGCCACTGGTGCTGGAGCGCCTGGGCGTTTCGGCCACCGTGCTGTGGACCGCCTTCACGGGCTTTGCCACGGTTGGTGCCGTGGCTTTCTTCGCCGCGTGGAGCGTGCTGTCCAACCTGTTCTGCGCCCTGCTCATCCTGGTCGTCGGGCCATTTCGGATCGGCGACTACATCGAAGTGCTGGACACGGCAGAGAAGCCGGGCGCCAAGGGCCGGGTGATCGACATCAACATGCTCTACACCACCTTGCAGGACGCCCATGCGCCCGATGGCGCGCCCAACCTGCTGCAGATTCCCAACTCGCTGATCTTCCAGCGCGTGCTGCGGCGCTGGAAGGGCGGCCTGGGCGCGCAGGCAGAGCATGCAGGCGCCCCTCTGCGCACCGGCCTGCCGTCCACGCCGCAGGAGGCGCCTCCTGCACAGGCCGGCACGCCATGACGCTGCCTGTCAGGGCTTGCGCGGCCGGACCTTGCTGGCGGCCAGCTTGGCATGGGCACGGGCCTGCTCCACATCCTGTGCCCGGGCCAGGGCTACGCCCATGCGGCGCTTGACGAAGCTCTCGGGCTTGCCGAACAGGCGAAGGTCCGTGCCCGGCACAGCCAATGCTTCATCCACGCCATCGAACACCAGGCCCTGGGCATCCTGGCCGCCATAAATCACGGCGCTGGCGCCAGGATTGCGCAGCGAGGCATCGACGGGCAGACCCAGGATGGCGCGCGCATGCAGCTCGAATTCGCTCTGCCACTGCGTGGCCAGCGTGACCAGGCCCGTGTCATGCGGGCGCGGCGACACTTCGCTGAACCAGACCTGCTCGCCCTTGACGAACAGCTCCACGCCAAACAGGCCCAGGCCACCGAGGTTGTCGGTCACAGCCTTGGCGATCTCGCGCGATTTTTGCAGCGCGGCCGGGTGCATGGGATGGGGCTGCCAGCTCTCCACATAGTCACCAGACTGCTGGATATGGCCGACCGGATCGCAAAAATGCGTCTGCACATGGCCATCCGCGCCTTTGGCACGCACCGTGAGCTGGGTGATTTCATAGTCGAAGTCGATGAAGCCTTCGACGATGACCCTGCCATGGCTGACACGGCCGCCGGCCATCGCATAGTCCCAGGCCTTGGCCACGTCGGCGGGGCCGTCCAGCTTGCTCTGGCCTTTGCCCGAGCTGCTCATCACCGGCTTGACCACGCAGGGAAAGCCAATGGCGGGCTGGCCATCCGTGCCATCGATGGCAGCCTGCAGTTGCTGCAGCGAATCACAGAAACGGTAGGGGCTGGTGGGCAGGCCCAGCGTCTCGGCAGCCAGGCGGCGAATGCCCTCGCGGTCCATGGTCAGACGGGCAGCGCGGGCTGTGGGAATCACAGTGACCACACCGGCGGCCTCCAGCTCTTCGAGCATGGGCGTGGCAATCGCTTCGATCTCGGGCACCACCAGGTCAGGCTTTTCTGCCTCGATCAGGGCCTTGAGCTGCGCCGGATCGCTCATGGTGATGGTGCGCGCATGGTGTGCCACCTGCTGGCCTGGCGCATTTTCGTAGCGGTCCACGGCAATGGTCTCCACGCCCAGCCGCTGCAGTGCGATCAGCACCTCCTTGCCGAGTTCGCCGCTGCCCAGCAGCATGACTTTGGTGGCTTGGGGAGAGTAAGGGGTTCCTAGGGTGGTCATCAACGCGTCCGGTGAGGCAGGCAAAGCCTGGGGGGGGAAGAGGTCGGGCCGGCTGGGCCCGCATGGCAGCCCCGATCATAGGACGCATGCAGGCCATGCGATCACAAGCCCAGGGACTGCGCGAGGTTGCGCCGCGCCCGGGCCTCCAGGCTATCGCGGAAAACAGCCGTGGCATAGATGGATGGCCTGCCGAGAAAGCCCTGCAGCACCTCGCGGCGCCTGACGCGGTACACCGGCAGCGACACCCACTGGTACTCGGCCCGCACCTGCACCTCGTACTCGGCAAAGCGCGCAGGCTGTGCAGCCAGAATGCCCAGATCCACATCCACCAGCAGCTGCGCATCGATTCCTGCCGGACTGGCCGCATGGCAGGTGGCCATGATAAGCCCGTGCACGCGCTGCGCCACCGCGTCAGGCAGCCCCTGCTCCCGCAGCACGGATACGGCCCATTCGGCGCTGCGCGCCTCGTTGTCCTTGGCCTGGGTATCGTAGACGGCGTCATGAAACCACAGCGCCAGCTCCACCTCGCCGGGATGCACGGTCTGGCACAGCACGGGCTCCAGAAGCGCCAGAGCTTCGCCCAGATGCTGCAGGGTGTGGTAGTGGCGCCATGGCTGGCGATAGCTTTGCAGCAGTTGCTGCAGCACAGGCTCTGGCGCAGCCACCTCCAGGGCATGCCAGGCACGCTGCCATGAACGCAGGAATGCCGCATCAGGATCAGCGCACCAATCGCTCCCGCCAGCGCAAACGCCCGGTGCTCCGTGCATGGTGGCGTGCTCAGCGCCGCTGCGGCTCGCCCAGGCAGATGCCGATATCGCGCGCCATGGTGATCAGCCCATGGTCCAGCGGCACCGTGCGCTGGGTGTTGGCCACGCGGGCAATCTCCACGCTGTCGATGCGCCCGCCCTGCAGCGTGACCATGCGGCCAAAGCGCCCGGCCAGCACCAGCTGCGCCGCATGGTGGCCGAACTGCGTGGCCAGCACGCGGTCGAAGGGCGTCGGGTCGCCGCCGCGCTGCAGATGGCCCAGCACCGTGGCGCGCACCTCGCTGCGCAGGTGCGGCTGCAGGCGTTCGCGCAGCACATGACCCACACCGCCCAGGCGCACGGGGTCGGGACTTTTTTCGATGCGCTCGCGCACCGTGAGCCCGGCGCCGCGTTCCTTGGCGCCCTCGCCGATACAGATGATGGTGTAGCGCTGGCGCTGCTCGCGCGCCCGGCAAATGTCGATGACGGCCTGCAGGTCGTAGTCGATTTCGGGCAGCAGGATGACATCGGCCGCCCCCGCAATGCCGGACTCCAACGCCAGCCAGCCCGCATGGCGTCCCATGGTCTCGACGATCATCACGCGATGGTGGCTGTTGGCCGTGCTCTCGATGCGCCGCAGCGCCTCGGTGGCCGTGGCCACGGCGGTATCGAAGCCAAAGCTGCGCTCACAGCTGGCAATGTCGTTGTCGATCGTCTTGGGCACGCCCACACAGGCCATGCCCACCTGCTCTGCCAGCCCGTTGGCCAGGCTCATGGTGCCATCGCCGCCAATGGCCATCACCACATCAAGGCGCAAGGCGCGGACATTGGCCGCCACGCGCTCCAGCGTCTGCGCATCGCGCAGCGGATTGGCGGTGTTGCTCGTGCCGAGAATGGTTCCGCCCTGGTGCAGGATGCCTGACACCTCATCCCAGCCCAGTGGCTTGACGGCAGGAGGATCGAGCATCAGGCCCTCGAAACCGTCGGCAATGCCGAGCACCTCGCACTGCCCCTGGTTGATCAGGGACTTGGTGACCGCCCGGATCACCGCATTCAGGCCGGGGCAATCGCCGCCACCGGTCAGCACGCCAACGCGCATCGGAAATTTCTCCTGTGGGGAATATGGCGGCATGCATCATGCACGCCGGTCAGTCTGCCATCATGCCAGCGCGCTGCCCGCTCAATGCGCAAAAGGCAGCGCCATGCCGGTCAGGGCAGCAAGTCCAGGGCCTGCAGATAAGCGGGCTGGCGCATGAGAAGGTCCCAGGGCTGGGGCACGGTCTCGGGCAGCAGGGACAGGCGGCGCGATTCGCTGTCGGCATCAGGCTGCCAGCGGCCGGTGCGCTGCGCCTCCTCCATGCCCGCCAGCAGTTCGTCCACATGCGCGCCCAGGCCAAGGCTCTGGTTGCACAACAGCACCATGTCGCAGCCGGCCTCCAGGGCCGCCAGGGCGGCCTCGGTATAGCCGATGACCCGGCCCTCGATGCGGCGCGCGCCCTCCATGCTCAGGTCATCGCTGAAGATGGCGCCGTCGTAGCGCAGCCTGCCGCGCAGGATGTACTTGAGCCATTTGGCGGAAAAGCCAGCGGGGCGCTTGTCCACCTTGGGATAGACCACATGGGCTGGCATCACGGCCGTGAGCACGCTGGATAGCCAGGGATAGGGGGCGGCGTCCTCGCCCAGAATGGCCGTGAGGCTGCGGCCATCGACCGGGATGTCCACATGCGAGTCGGCCTTGACGAAGCCGTGGCCGGGAAAATGCTTGCCGCAATTGCCCATGCCCGCCTGCAGCAGGCCGTGCATCAGGCTCTTGGCCAGCGCGGCCACCACGCGCGGATCGCGGTGGAAGCTGCGGTCGCCGATGACGCTGCTGCGGGAAGCGCCGGGCCGCCCCAAACTTGCCGAGCCCTCTTGGGGGGCAGCCAGCGCCTGCGCTGGCGTGGGGGCCAGGTCCTCATAGTCCAGATCCAGCACCGGCGTGAAGCTGAAGTCCACGCCACAGGCACGCAGCTCGCAGCCCAGCACATAGCCCACCGCAGTGGCTGCATTCATGGCCGCCAGCGCGCCGCTGCCCTCGCGGTGACTGCGGCCCTGGCCGTCATCCATCCACATCTGGCCCAAGGCCCGCATGGGCGGCAGATGCGTGAAGCCATCGGTGCGAAAGCGCTGCACGCGCCCGCCCTCATGGTCCACGCAGATCAGCAGGTCGGCCTTGACGGCCTTGATGTCGGCGCACAGCTGCACCAGTTGTTCGCGGCTTTGCCAGTTGCGTGCAAACAAAATGATGCCGCCGACCAGGGGATGGGCCAGGCGCTGGCGATCCACCTCGGCCAGCTGGGTGCCGGCAATGTCGATGACCAGGGGAGCGTGCTCAGCCATGGGAAACCTCTCGTGTTTCGACCACGCAAAAGCTCGCCGCGTAGTCGCTTTCATCAGTGACGGACAAGTGGACCTGCAGGTTGCGCTGCTCGAACCACTCTTTGAGTGCATCGTGCAGCACGATGCCGGGCTGGCCGCTGGGCAGGTTGACCACCTCGCAGCTGCGCCAGGTCATGGGCATGATCATGCCCATGCCGATGGCCTTGGAGAAAGCCTCCTTGGCCGAAAAGCGCGTGGCCACGAAACGGATGCCGCGCTCGGGCCAGCGCGCGCGGCGCGCGCGCCAGGTCGCCAGTTCGCCATCGGCCAGCACCTTCTCGGCAAAGCGGTCGCCGTGGCGCTCCAGGCTGGCGCGGATGCGGCGCACATCGCAGATATCGGTGCCGATGCCATAGATCATGGGCTTTGCTCCTGAACAGGGTTCAGGCGCTCTGGCGCGCCTGCATGCCCTGGTCTATGCACTGCTGGTAGGCGCGCACGGTTTCGGCATAGCCCAGCTCCAGCGCATCGGCGATCAAGGCATGGCCAATCGAGACTTCCAGCAGGCCGGGTACGCGCGCCACGAAAGCTGCCAGGTTGTCGCGGTTCAGATCATGGCCGGCATTGATGCCCAGCCCAGCGTCCAGTGCCGCCTGCGCAGCTGCAGCATAGGCTTGCAACTGCGCCTCCTGGCCGGCCGAGCCCCAGGCGGCCGCATAGGGCTCGGTGTACAGCTCCACCCGGTCGGCGCCCACGGCGCGCGCGGCCGCCATCTGTCCGGGCACGGGATCCATGAACAGGCTCACGCGCACGCCCAGCTGGCGGCATTCGGCAATCAGCGGACGCAGGCGTTCGGCATCCTGCGGAAAGCTCCAGCCATGGTCGCTGGTGAACTGGTCCTCGCTGTCAGGCACGAAGGTCGCCTGGTGGGGGCGCGTGTCGCGGATGAAGTCCATCAGGTTCTGCGTCGGGTTGCCCTCGATGTTGAACTCGGCCTGGGGCCACTGCTTCATCAGCGCCTGCAGCGCATAGACATCCTCGCTGCGGATGTGGCGCTGGTCGGGCCTGGGATGGATGGTGATGCCCTGGGCGCCAGCCTCCAGGCAGATCGTGGCGGCGCGCGTCACGCTGGGAATGCCCAGATGGCGCGTGTTGCGCAGCAGCGCAACCTTGTTGACATTGACCGACAGCGCCGTGCGCTGTGAAGCATGGGGAGGGTTCATAGGGCTTGAAGATCCATCATCAGCTGGCGGGTGCGCAGCATGGGACTGCCGCAATGGTATTGCAGCACGGCACGCAGCTGGGGCTTGAGGGCCAGCGCCAGCTCGGGCTGGGCCACCACATGCAGCGTGGCGTTGAAGGCCTGGTGGGACTGCAGCGCAGCCTCGATGGCCTGCCATTGCGCTGACCCCAGCACTGCGCGCTCACCCTGCAGCGCAGGGCGCAGGCCGCCTTCGGCCACCAGCGCATAGCGCAGGCCCGTGGCCAGCGGCGCCAGGGTCGCGCTTTCCTCGCTCAGGCAAGGCAGGTGGCCCAGTTCGCGCAGCAGCAGCAGCTCGAAGGTGCGCAGCACGGGCTCGATGGCATCGCCATGCTGGCCGGCCAGCACACGCACCACGCCGGCGTAGATGTCGAACAGCGCCGCATAGGGGTCGTCGCGCGCCAGCAGGCGCATCAGCAGCTCGTTCAGGTACAGGCCCGACATCAGGGCATCGCCCTGGGGCATGACATGGCCGCCGGCCCATTCCGCGCCTTTGAGGGTGTGGATCTCGGCATTGCCCTCACCGCCCAGGCTGTAGCTCAGGCGCAGCGGCTGCAGCGGCAGCAGCACAGGCCGGAAGTTCGAAGTCGGCCGCTTGACGCCCTTGGCAGCCAGCGCCACCCGGCCCCGATGGCGCGTGAAAACCTCAAGAATCAGGCTCGACTCGCTCCAGTCATAGCTGTGCAGGACAAAGGCCGGCTCGTCCGAGACTCGCTTGGCGCTAGCCATGGATGCGCAGCGGCAGCAGGCAGCGCTTCACTCGTAGCCGAAGGAGCGCACGCGGGCCTCATCATCGGCCCAGCCCGAACGCACCTTGACCCAGACTTCGAGGAAGACCTTGGCATCCATGAGCTTTTCCAGTTCCTGGCGGGCCTCGGTGCTGATGCGCTTGAGGCGCTCGCCCTTTTCGCCAATGACCATGGCCTTGTGGCCGTCGCGCTCGACCACGATGGTGGCAGCCACGCGAATGAAACGCTTGTGCTGCTTGCTGGCCTCTTCCTCGAACTTGTCGATGACCACGGTGGATGTGTAGGGCAGTTCGTCGCCCGTGAAGCGGAACAGCTTTTCACGCACGGTCTCCGACGCCAGGAAACGCTCGCTGCGGTCGGTCAGCTCATCCTGGGCATACATCCAGGGCTGCTCGGGCAGGTATTTTTCGCAGATGCCGAACAGACGTTCGATATCGCCCTTGTTCTTGGCCGACATGGGCACGAACTCGGCAAACGGGTGGCGCTCCTGCATGCCCTTGAGCCAGGGCGCGATCTCGGCGCGGCGGCCCACGGTGTCGAGCTTGTTGGCGATCAGCAGCGTGGGAATGCCGGGTTTGAACAGCGACAGCACCTTGGCATCGGCCAGCGTGAACTGGCCAGCCTCGACCACGAACAGGATCAGATCCACGTCGCCAATGGCGCCCATTACGGTCTTGTTGAGCGACTTGTTCAGCGCCGTGCTGTGCTTGGTCTGAAAACCGGGCGTATCCACGAAGACGAACTGCGTCTGCTCGCGGGTGCGGATGCCAGTGATGCGGTGGCGCGTGGTCTGGGCCTTGCGCGAGGTGATGCTGATCTTCTGGCCGACCAGCGCATTCATCAGCGTGGATTTGCCGACATTGGGCTTGCCGACGATGGCAATAAGGCCGCAACGCTGCGGCCCGGCAGCCACAGCGGCATCGGGGGCGCCAGCCGGCACCGAGGCTTGCTGGTCTGCGCGCACCGTGGTGCCGCTGCCAGGCTTGGCGGCGGCCAGCATGGCGTCGAGGTCGGCGGCGGACTGCGCCGGTGCCGAAGGTTTGTCTTGGTTCATGCGTGTCGTGTTTTCAGTAGTTCCAGCATGCCGGCAGCGGCAGCCTGTTCAGCCGCCCGGCGCGATGCGCCTGTGCCACGGGCCTTGAGCTGCAGCTCGGCGATGGCGCACTCCACCTCGAAAGTCTGGCGGTGGGCCACGCCAGTGGTCGCGGCCACCTCGTATTGCGGCAGCTTCATGCGCCGCCCCTGCAGCCATTCCTGCAGCGCGGTCTTGGCGTCTTTCTCTGCTGCCCGCATGTGGGGATTGATGTCCACTCCCTCGAACAGATGGCGCACCACCTTCTCGCCAGCGGCATAGCCGGCATCGAGATAGACGGCGCCGATCAGCGCCTCGACGGCATCGGCCAGAATGGAGGGGCGCTGCTTGCCGCCCGACTTGGATTCACCCTCGCCCAGACGCAGCAGATCGGGCAGCTGCAGCCTGAGGGCAATCTGGTGCAGTGTGCCCTCCTTGACCAGATTGGCGCGCACGCGCGACAAGTCGCCCTCGGGCATGGAGGCGAGCCGCTCATAGAGCAGGCTGGAGATGGCAAGGTTGAGCACCGAGTCGCCCAGGAACTCCAGCCGCTCGTTATTGTCCGCCGAAAAGCTGCGGTGCGTGATGGCACGCTGCAGCAACTGCGGGTTGTTGAATGGATGCTGCAGGCGGTGCTGCAGCGCGTTCAGTGAAGGGGGCACCTAGTTGGTCTGCTTTTTAAAACGGTAGGTCAGGTATGCCGGGCCTACCAGATGGATTTCCCGCGAGTACTCGAAGCCCACGGCCACACGCTCGTTGATCTTGGTGACCTCGAGGTCCGAGGCACTCACGGACTTGATATCGTCGATGGCTGCAGCACGCTCGAAGCTGGCGCGCACCTCGGCCACGGTATTGCCTTCACGTGCTGCCTTGTTGGCGGCCTTGGTGACGGCCTGATATTCCATGAAGATGGGCACCGATTGTGTGGCAATCGCTGCCAGGCTGACGAAGATGGCGACCAAAAACACCAGTCCCAGAAAGGACAGGCCACGCTGGCGTGAACGCAAAGTGGTTGCTTTGAACATGTTTTTTCCCTCCATTTGAAAGCCTTTATCCCGGCAGCCGGTCCAGCACCGGCGCGTGCCATGGCGTCAGTGGAAACCGCCGATGCGCTTGAAATCGCCGAAGTTCATCCAGACGAAGAAGGCCTTGCCGACGATGTTTTTGTCCGGCACGAAGCCCCAGTAGCGCGAATCCAGCGAGTTGTCCCGATTGTCGCCCATCATGAAATACTGGCCGTCGGGCACCTTGCAGGTCACCCCTTCGACGCTGTAGCGGCAATTTTCCCGGAATGCAAAGCCGCTGGCGCCCTGGATGAAGGCCGGCACATCCTGGTTGACAATCAAGCGGTGCGGCTTGTCTCCCAGCGCTTCCTCGTACTGTTTGAAGTAGCGCATCGCGTCCTTGTCGAAGAAATCGGGCAGCTCGGATGCCTCCACCGGCTTGCCATTGATCGTCAGGCGCTTGTTCAGATAGGCAATCTCGTCGCCGGGCAGGCCCACCACGCGCTTGATGTAGTCCAGGCTGGGCTGGGGCGGGTAGCGGAACACCACCACATCGCCGCGCTGCAAAGGCGAGCCTTCGGTGATCTTGGTGTTGAGCACCGGCAGGCGCAGCCCGTAGGTGAACTTGTTCACCAGGATCAGGTCGCCCACCAGCAGCGTCGGAATCATCGAACCCGAAGGAATCTTGAACGGCTCGAACAGAAAAGAGCGCAGCACGAAGACGATGGCAATCACGGGAAACAGGCCCGCCGTCCAGTCCAGCCACCAGGGCTGCATGAGGATGCGGCCCTTGGCCTCATCGGAGACCTCGATATCGGTCTTGGCAATGCCCATGCGGTCGAGTTCGGCACGGCGGGCGACGGCTGCCTGCTCCAGCGCCAGGGCGGCCTGGCGGCGGCGCGGCAGGAAATACATGCGCTCACCAAGCCAGTACACCCCGGTGATCACGGTGGCCAGCAGCAGCAGCAGCGCGAAGTTGCCTTCGATAGCGCCTGTGTACCAGGCTCCGACATAGCCCACGAAAGCCGCCAGCACGACAGCCGTAATCCATTGCATGGCTTGCATCAGTCCTCCACTTGCAGAATGGCCAGGAAAGCCTCCTGCGGAACTTCCACCGATCCGATCTGCTTCATGCGCTTTTTGCCAGCCTTTTGCTTTTCCAGCAGCTTGCGCTTGCGGGTGATGTCACCGCCATAGCACTTGGCCAGCACGTTCTTGCGCATGGCCTTGACCGTCTCGCGCGCGATGATGTTGGCGCCGATCGCAGCCTGGATGGCCACATCGAACATCTGGCGGCTGATGATCTCGCGCATCTTGGACACCACGGCGCGGCCGCGGAAGGTGGCCTGGGAGCGGTGCACGATGATGGACAGCGCATCGACCTTGTCGCCGTTGAGCAGAATGTCCACCTTGACCACGTCGGAGGCGCGGTACTCCTTGAACTCATAGTCCATGGAGGCATAGCCGCGCGACACCGACTTGAGCTTGTCGAAGAAGTCCAGCACGATCTCGCCCAGCGGCATCTCGTAGGTGAGCATCACCTGGCGGCCGTGGTACTGCATGTTGATCTGCACGCCGCGCTTTTGATTGGCCAGCGTCATGACCGGGCCCACATAGTCCTGGGGCATGTACAGATGCACGGTGACGATGGGTTCGCGCACCTCCTGGATGCGGCCGGTATCGGGCATCTTGGAAGGGTTTTCGACCTGAATGACCTCGCCATCGCCCTTGACGACTTCGTAGACCACGCTGGGCGCAGTGGTAATCAGGTCCTGGTCAAACTCGCGCTCCAGGCGCTCCTGCACGATCTCCATGTGCAGCAGTCCCAGGAAGCCGCAGCGAAAGCCGAAGCCCAGCGCCTGGGACACCTCGGGCTCGAACTGCAGCGACGAGTCGTTGAGCTGCAGCTTCTCCAGCGCATCGCGCAGCTGGTCATACTCGCTGGCCTCGGTCGGATACAGGCCTGCAAACACCTGCGGCTTGATTTCCTTGAAACCCGGCAGCGGCTCGGTCGCGGGCCCCAGATTGTTGGGCAGCTTCTTTTCCAGCGTGATGGTATCGCCCACCTTGGCAGCCTTGAGCTCCTTGATGCCGGCGATGATGTAGCCCACCTCGCCTGCGCGCAGCGCATCGCGCGGCACATCGGCCGGTGTGAACACGCCCAGGTTGTTGGCTTCATAGGCCGCGCCCGAAGCCATCATCTTGAAACGCTCGCCCTTCTTGAGCTCGCCATCAACCACACGCACCAGCATCACGACGCCGACATAGGTGTCGAACCAGCTGTCGATGATCATGGCACGCAGCTGTCCGTCGGGATTGCCCTTGGGTGGCGGCACCTTGGCCACCACCGCTTCCAGAATCTCATCAATGCCCATGCCGGTCTTGGCCGAGCAGGGAATCGCGTCGCTGGCATCGATGCCGATCACGTCCTCGATCTCGGCCTTGGCATTTTCCGGGTCGGCCTGCGGCAGATCCATCTTGTTGAGCACGGCCATCACTTCCACGCCCAGGTCCAGGGCCGTGTAGCAGTTGGCCACGGTCTGTGCCTCGACGCCTTGCGAGGCGTCCACCACCAGCAAGGCCCCCTCGCAGGCAGACAGCGAACGCGAGACCTCGTACGAGAAGTCCACATGGCCCGGCGTATCGATGAGGTTCAGGTTGTAGACCTGTCCGTCCTTGGCCTTGTACTGCAGGGCCGCCGTCTGGGCCTTGATGGTGATGCCGCGCTCTTTCTCGATGTCCATCGAGTCCAGCACCTGGGCCTCCATATCGCGTTCGGCCAGGCCGCCGCAGCGCTGGATCAGACGATCGGCCAGCGTCGACTTGCCGTGGTCTATGTGCGCAATGATGGAAAAGTTTCTGATGTGATTCATCAACGAGAAGGAATGCTAGTGAGGGAGGAAGACGACAGGGTCGGCACGCAAGAAAAAAGGGCGCGTCCACGAACGACGCGCCCCGAACCAACAATCTCTGGCAACTGCGATAGTTGGGACTTCATTGTAGGCAAAACGGGCTACGAACCAAGACCCGACAAGGGCGGCGAAGCTTTCGCTTGGTCACGCTTTGGGGTCTCATTCTACCCAATGCCCCCATGGGCATGCACAGCCCCATGGCGGGTTTCCGAGGGAATTGCCCGCCACCGTGCCAGGCACGGGTCAACGCGCCGGGCGGATGAGCACATACTGGGCCTCGCCACCGCGGCGCACCAGCAGGGGCACAGGCTTGGTCTTGTCCGCCTTGGCCACGGCCGCCTCGAAGCCCTTGAGCCCCGTGACTTCCATATTGGCCAGCTGAAGGATGACATCGCCTTCGCGCAGGCCTGCGCGGGCTGCGGCCTCGGCGACAGCCAGGATGCGCACCCCGCTCTTGATGCCCAGCTCCTTCTTCTGGGCTTCCGTGAGCTCGCCCACGGTCAGCCCCAGGGGCTGGGACACGATGGCAGAGCCCTTGCCACCATCGGCTCGGGCCTTGGCCTGAGGCGCCTCGTCGGGGGGCACCTCGCCGATCACCATGGACAGATCCTTGGTCGCGCCACGGCGGAACACCGTCAGCGTGCTGCGCGTGCCCGGCTTGGTGTTGCCCACCATGCGCGGCAGATCCGCCACCCGGTCGATCGCCTTGCCGTCGAACCGGATGATCACGTCACCCGGCTCGACGCCCGCCTTGGCGGCAGGAGAGTCGGGCTCCACCGCTGCCACCAGGGCACCCTGGACCTTGCCCAGGCCGATGGACTCGGCAACATCCTTGGTCACCGGACCGATCTGCACGCCAATGCGGCCGCGCGTGACCTTGCCCGTGGCGCGCAGCTGGTCGCTGACACGCACAGCCTCGTCGATCGGAATGGCGAAGCTGATGCCCATGAAGCCGCCAGATCGTGAATAGATCTGGCTGTTGATGCCCACGACCTCGCCACGCATATTGATGAGCGGGCCGCCGGAATTGCCCGGATTGATGGCCACATCGGTCTGAATGAAGGGCAGGTAGTCGCCCGTGTCACGCTGCTTGGCGCTGACAATGCCGGCCGTCACAGAATTGTCGAGACCGAAGGGTGAACCGATGGCCATGACCCATTCGCCGACCCGCAGGCGGTTCACATCGCCGATCTTCACGGCAGGCAGCCCCTTGGCATCGATCTTGACCACAGCCACATCGGTGCGCTTGTCGCTGCCCACGATCTTGGCCTTGAACTCGCGCTTGTCGGTCAGCGTGACGATGACCTCATCGGCCCCCTCGACCACATGGGCATTGGTCATCACATAGCCGTCGGCGGTCAGGATGAAGCCCGAACCCACGCCGCGCGGCTGTTCCTGGTCAGGCTGCTGGGAGCGCGGCTGCGGACGGCGGGGCATGTTGGGCACAGGCAGGCCGAAGCGGCGGAAGAACTCCAGCATGTCTTCGTCCATGCCCAGCGCCTCGGCAGAACCTGCCGACACCTTCTCCAGCGTACGGATATTGACCACCGAAGGCCCGACCTGATCGACCAGATCCGTGAAATCAGGCAGCCCCCGCGCCACGGCAGCGGCCTGCGCATGGGCCGCGCTCACGGGCAGCAGGGCCGACGAGGCCCCTGCCGCCAGCGCCAGCGCTCCTGCCAGCGCGCAGGACTGCAGCGCCTTCCATCGAACTGTGGTCATGGTCATCCTTTCCTTGTTGTCTTTGATTGATAGGCCAGTGGCCAGGCTGCCGTGAAACGGCATGGGGATGGCACCAGGCTGCGACAGCCGGCACATCTGTGCGGCAGAGACATCCCTGCCAGATGGACGCATCCGCCGGGTTTGCAAGAGGTGCGGCTGCAATCGTCAGCGTTGGGGTGCGCGCGCTGCCGCCGCAAAATCCGCATTGCGCAGGAAGCTGGCCGGCATCTGCAGGGTCGCCGGGCCGCTGTACTGCGGGTGGGCTGCCAGCAGCGCATCCAGGCGGGGGTCGCGCAGCATGACGCTCTGGCCATTGGGGCCCGCCACGGCAACCACCGACGATGACTGGGCCGTCGCCCCCAGGGGCACCTCATGGGAGGCGCTGGCAGGCGCTGGCACCGACAGCAGGGCAAGGGCAGGCCCGGGCGCGCCGGAGCCCGACGAAGTCCCCAGCATCACGCTCCAGCCGATGGCCGCCACAGCTGCCACCGAGGCAAAGCCGGCCGCCATCTTCCAGCGGAAAACCGCCGCATTGGCAGCGTCGCGCAGCGGGGCGCCATTGGCCACGGCGCGGTCCTGCGCAGGCTGGGCAATCTGCTGCAGCTCTTCGCCGGCCACAGGCACCAGCGGGCGCCGGGGCTCAAGCGCCAGCTGCGCCCGGATGCCGGACAGCACATCGTTGCGGCTGTGATGCGCCAGCTCAGGCGAGCGCAGCACATCGCCGACCAGGTGGTACATGCGCCATGACTGCTGACCGGCTTCGCTCTCGGCATAGTCCAGTGCGGCCTGCAGCTGCGCAGCGGGCAACTCGCCATCAACCAGTGCCGACAATTGTTCAAGTTCCATCAAATTGTCATTCATGCCATCACCTGCTCATGTGCTCTGAAACCCTGTTGCCGAAACGCCCCCATGCCCGCTACCAGCGCTTGCCTGACTGGCGCTCCAGCAGGGGCTTGACCCTTGCGGAAATCGCCTCGCGGGCGCGGAAGATGCGCGAGCGCACCGTGCCGATCGGGCAGCCCATGGCGCTTGCGATTTCCTCGTAGCTCAGGCCCTCGATCTCGCGCAGCGTCACCGCCTGGCGCAGATCCTCGGGCAAAGCCTCCATGGCGGCATTGACCGCTTCGGCAATTTCCTGGGCAGCCAGTACCGTTTCGGGTGTTTCGTCTGTGGTTAGTTCCTGGTGGAGCCGAGAAGTTTCATCATCATCGTCGCCGTTGTGCAATGCGCTCTCTGTGATCAGAGGCGAGCGCTTCATGTCCAGCAGCGCCTTCTTGGCTGTATTGACCGCGATGCGGTACAGCCAGGTATAGAACTGCGCATCCCCCCGGAACTGGTGCAGGGCGCGATAGGCTCGGATGAACGTCTCCTGCGTAATGTCCTGGACCAGATCGACATCGCGCACCATGCGCCCGACAAGCCGCTCTATGCGGCGCTGGTACTTGATGACCAGCAACTCGAAAGCCCGCATGTCCCCCGCGTTGGAGCGTTCGACCAGGACCAGATCGCTGTCTGCAGAAGATGGCGGGAATTCGGGAGGCGTCATGAAATCGGGAAAATCGGGCCCCGGCGCCCTGGCGCAGTCACTGCGGCCGATCGGAAGGTCTGGCCGGGAAATATACCGCACGGCGCAATTCACCCCAGGTCTCGGGTGCCAGCCCCTCGGCCAGCAGCAGCCATTGCCGGCGGCGGCCCTGGCACAGGGCCTGGGCCCAGAGCCAGCGCCCGCCATCAGCCCAGATGCGCAAGCGCACAGGCTGTGCCGCGCCGGCGCCATGCAGCCACCACTGCTCTCCGTCCCAGGCCAGCATCCCCTGGCCCATCTGGCACCATCCCCGCCACAGTCCCAGGGCGGCAGACACAGCCGCCAGCAAAGCCACAGCGGGCCGCAACCCGCCCGCCTGCGGCCCGCTGACCCAGGCAAGCAGCAGGGCGCAAACCAAGAGCCACAGCAGGCACAGTGCCGCCCCCATGGCCACAGGCCGGCACAGCGGATGGCGGACTGCAGGCGGCAGGGCGCGGAACGTCATGGGCCACAGTGTCGCAAAACACGGCTGCTGCATCGTGCCTGAAAGGCTGACTCTTGCCTCGGAGCGCACCTGCAACAACAAAAAACCCGCTGCCGTTGCCGGGAGCGGGTGGATTGCGCCTTCGGGCCAGTGCGCTCAGATGCGCTTGAACACCAGCGTGCCGTTGGTGCCGCCAAAGCCGAAGTTGTTCTTCACGGCAATATCCAGCTTCGCATCGCGCGCCGTATTGGCACAGTAATCCAGATCGCACTCGGCGTCCTGGTTCACCAGGTTGATGGTCGGGGGGATTTTCTGCTCGTGCAGCGCCATCACGGTGAACACGCTTTCGATGCCTCCGGCTCCGCCGAGCAGGTGGCCGGTCATCGACTTGGTGGAACTGACCACGACTTTCCTGGCGTGATCGCCCAGAGCCGCCTTGATGGCATTGGTCTCGTTGAGATCACCCAGCGGCGTCGAAGTGCCGTGTGCGTTCAGGTAATCGATCTGGTCGGCATTGACGCCTGCATTGCGCAGCGCCGCCAGCATGGCACGGCGCGGGCCGTCCATGTTGGGTGCAGTCATGTGGCCGGCGTCGGCACTCATGCCGTAGCCACCCAGTTCTGCGTAGATCTTCGCGCCACGGGCCTTGGCATGCTCGTACTCTTCCAGCACCAGCACGCCAGCGCCCTCGCCCAGCACAAAGCCGTCGCGGTCCTTGTCCCAGGGACGCGAAGCGGTCTTGGGATCATCATTGCGGGTGGACAGGGCTCGCATGGCAGCAAAGCCACCAACGCCCAGCGGCGACACCGTGGCTTCGGTGCCACCGGCAATCACCACATCGGCATCGCCATACTCGATCATGCGGCCTGCCTCGCCGATGCAGTGCAGCCCGGTCGTGCAGGCAGTCACCACGGCAAGATTCGGCCCCTTGAAGCCAAAGCGCATGGAGACATGGCCAGCCACCATGTTGATGATGGAGGCCGGCACGAAGAACGGCGTGATGCGGCGCGGGCCGCGCGCTGCCAGTTCCGCGTGGGTATTCTCGATCAGCGGCAAGCCGCCGATGCCCGAGCCGATCACGCAGCCGATGCGCGTGGCAAGGTCCTCGGACAAGGCCTCGCCCACAGGCAGGCCGGAGTCCTGCACGGCTTGCGCCGCAGCCGCGATGCCGTAATGGATGAAAGTGTCCATGGAGCGCGCTTCCTTGGCGCTCATGTACGACTCCACATCGAATCCCTTGACCTCGCCTGCAATCTTGCAGGCAAAGTTCGAGGCATCGAACTTGGTGATGAGGTCAATGCCGGACTGGCCGGCCAAAAGATTGGCCCAGGCTTCGCCCACCGTGTTACCCACGGGGGAGATGCAACCCAGGCCGGTCACGACAACGCGACGACGGCTCATGCGTAAAACCTTCTGCTGATCGCTCGGGACAGGGCCCTATCAGGCCTTCTGGTGGGTGTTGGCGTAGTCGATGGCGTTTTGCACCGTCGTGATCTTTTCCGCGTCTTCGTCGGGGATCTCGATGCCGAATTCATCTTCCAGGGCCATCACCAGCTCCACCGTGTCCAGGGAGTCAGCACCCAGATCAGCCACGAAGGCCTTTTCGTTGGTGACTTGAGACTCTTCCACGCCGAGTTGTTCGGCAATGATTTTTTTGACACGTGCTTCGATATCGCTCATGGTTTCCCTCTGGGGGTTGTGAATGAACCCGCGATTCTAGCCGCATCGGGCCAAAGGCCCTTCGCAGCCGGCCGTCGCGAGGAAACGGCCTCATGGAAATTGCAGGCGCAAGCGGCTTCTGGCAGGGGCGCCGTCGCAAGCCGCCAAGCTTACATGTACATGCCGCCGTTGACGTGCAGTTCCTGGCCAGTGACGTAACCTGCGCCTTGGGACGCAAAGTAGGCCACGGCATGTGCGATGTCACTGGGCTGACCCAGGTCACCCATGGCAATCTGGGCTTTGAGGGCATTTTGCTGCTCTTCGGGCAGCTCGGCAGTCATGTCGGTGGCAATGAAGCCAGGGGCCACGCAGTTGACGGTGATGCCACGGCTGCCCAGCTCACGGGCCAGCGCACGGGTCATGCCGGCCACGCCTGCCTTGGCAGCCGCATAGTTGGCCTGCCCCGCATTGCCAGATGCCCCGACCACGCTGGTGATGTTGATGATGCGGCCAAAACGCTGCTTCATCATCGGGCGAATGGCCGCACGGCTGACCCGGAAAACCGCCTTGAGATTGGTGTCAATCACCGCATCCCAGTCACTGTCCTTCATGCGCATAGCCAGGGTATCGCGCGTGATGCCGGCATTGTTGACCAGCACATGCAGGCCGCCATCGGTCTTGACGATGGAGTTGATCAGCGCATCGACGGCGTCACCGTCGGTCACATTGAGATTGACACCACGGCAGCCTTCATATGAAGACAGTGCCTGGCTGATTTTTTCCGCACCCGCGTCGGTGGTGGCCGTGCCGATGACACGGTAGCCGCGCGCTGCCAGCTCCTGGGCAATGGCGGCACCGATGCCGCGGGAGGCGCCCGTCACCAGGGCGATATGATTCTGATTTGCAGTCATGAGAGCCATTCTTTCACGTCGGCCAGCGTAGCCGTGTCATACAAGGCAGCAGCCGTCAGGTCGGCGTCAATCCGCTTGGTCAGGCCCATCAGCACCTTGCCGGGGCCGCATTCCACGAGGTGACTGATGCCACGGGCCTTGATGGCCTGCACGCACTCGACCCAGCGCACAGGGCCGAAGGCCTGGCGGTACAGCGCATCGCGGATGGCATCGGCATCGTGCTGCACGGCCACATCGATATTGTTGACCACGGGAATCTGCGGTGCAGCCAGCACAGTTTCGGCCAGCGCAGCTTTGAGCTTGTCGGCAGCCGGCTTCATCAGGCTGGAATGGAAGGGCGCGGAAACGGGCAGCGGCAGCGCGCGCTTGGCACCCGCAGCCTTGAGGGCTTCGCAGGCTTTCTCGACGGCCGCCTTGCTGCCGGCGATCACGGTCTGGGCGGGGTCGTTGAAATTCACCGCCTCAACGACTTCCGTCCCACCCAGTGTGGCGGTGACCTCGGCACAGCCTGCGCGGACTTTGCCGGCATCCAGGCCCAGGATGGCGGCCATTGCACCCGCACCCACGGGCACGGCTTCCTGCATGGCAGCGGCGCGAAGGCGCACCAGCGGCGCTGCCTGCGCCAGGGTCAGTACGCCCGAAGCGACCAGCGCAGAGTACTCGCCCAGCGAGTGGCCAGCCACGGCATCGGGCAGCACCCCTGCCTCAGCCTGCCAGACACGCCAGGCAGCCACGCCAGCCACCAGCATCACGGGCTGGGTGTTGGTGGTCAGCGCCAAAGCCTCCTTGGGGCCCTGCTGGATCAGCTGGCCGATGTTCTCGCCCAGGGCTTCCGAGGCCTCGGCCAGCGTCTGGGCCACGATGGGGTGATCACCCCAGCCATCGAGCATGCCCACGGACTGCGAGCCCTGGCCCGGAAAGACAAATGCGAACTTCTTCATGTTCTTCAAAATCAAGAATTGTCGTGTGACACCAGCGCCATGCCCGGCTTACATCTTCAGCAGCACGGCACCCCAGGTGAAGCCGCCGCCCACGCCTTCGAGCAGCACGGTCTGCCCGGGCCTGACCTGGCCGCTGCGCACCCCATGGTCCAGGGCCAGCGGAATCGATGCCGCCGAGGTATTGCCATGCTGATCCACCGTGACCACCACCTTGTCCATGGACAGCCCGAGCTTGCGCGCAGTGCTCTGCATGATGCGGATATTGGCCTGGTGCGGAATCAGCCAGTCGATGTCCGAGTCTGCAAGACCTGCCTTGTCCAGCGTGGCGCGCGCAGCTTTTTCGAGCACGCCCACGGCGAGCTTGAACACCGCCTGGCCATCCATCTTGAGCAGGGGGTCGCCCAGCACCTGGCCGCCATAGACATTGCCAGGCACGCACAGGATGCCGACGTGCTTGCCGTCGGCGTGCAGGTCCGAAGCCAGAATGCCCGGCTCTTCGCTGGCCTCAAGCACCACGGCACCAGCGCCATCGCCAAAGAGCACGCAGGTGGTGCGGTCATTGAAATCGAGAATGCGGCTGAACACCTCGGCACCGACCACCAGCGCGCGGCTGGCAGCTCCCGACTGGATCATGGCATCGGCCACCGTCAGCGCGTAGACGAAGCCGCTGCAGACAGCCTGCACATCGAATGCCGCGCAGCCATTGGCGCCGAGCTTGTTCTGGAGAATGCAGGCGGTCGAGGGAAAGACCATGTCGGGCGTCGAAGTCGCCACGATGATCAGATCGATGTCCTGCGGCTGGCGGCCTGCGGCCTCCAGCGCATTGCGTGCAGCTTCGAGCGCCAGATCGCTGCTGGCAGCCTCGGGGGCGGCAAAGTGGCGCGCCCGGATGCCGGTGCGCTCGACGATCCACTCGTCCGAGGTTTCAATGCCGCGCTGCGCCAGCTCGGCGGCCAGGTCGTGGTTGGTGAGTCGGCGGGGCGGCAGGTAGCTGCCCGTGCCGGTGATGCGTGCGTAGCGTCTCATTGGTATCAGGGCGCCGACGTTCCAGTCTCCGCCTGCGCAGCCAGCAGCAGGGGCTGGGCGGCAGCAATACGGGTCCGGACACGGTCAAGCAGGTTGTTGCGGGCCGCATCATACGCGCGGTTCAGCGCATGCTCGAAAGCCATGGCATCGGCCGATCCATGGCTTTTGAACACCAGCCCGCGCAGCCCCAGCAGCGCCGCGCCGTTGTAACGCCGGTGATCCATGCGCTTCATGAGCGCAGATAACACCGGATAAGCAACGATAGCCGCGATTTTGGTGAAGATGCTGCGTTTGAACTCCTGCTTGAGCCCACCGGTGATCATCGAGGCCACACCCTCGGAGGACTTGAGAGCCACATTGCCGACAAAGCCGTCACAGACCACGACATCGACCGGGCCCTTGAAGATGTCATTGCCTTCCACGTTGCCGCAGAAATTCAGAGAGCCAGCCTTGCCGGCTGCGCGCAGCAGCTCGCCTGCGCGCTTGATGACCTCGCTGCCCTTGATCATCTCTTCACCGATATTGAGCAGACCCACGCTGGGCGCCTCCTCATTATTGAGTGCAGACACCAGGGCCGAGCCCATGACAGCAAACTGCAGCAAATGCTCCGCAGAACAGTCCACATTGGCGCCCAGGTCCAGCACCGTGGTGGCTTCGCCCTTGGCGTTGGGCAGCTGCGACGCAATGGCTGGACGGTCGATGCCATCCAGGGTCTTGAGCAAATAGCGGGAAATTGCCATCAGCGCGCCGGTATTGCCTGCGGAAACAGCTGCGGCGGCGGCGCCGTCCTTGACCTGCTGAATGGCAACGCGCATGGAAGAGTCCTTCTTCTTGCGCAGGGCCACTTCGACAGGATCGTCCATGCCCACCACCTCGGTGGCAGCCACCACGCTGACGCGCTCGTGAACCAGGCCAGCAAGCTCCTCGGGCTTTCCCACCAGCAGCAAACGGGCATCCGCGTGGGAATCGAGGAACTTGCGGCATGCCGCAAGCGTGACACGGGGGCCGTGATCCCCCCCCATGCAGTCAACAGCCAAAGTGATCATGAGCGACTAGCGGCAAGCCTGCTGCGCGGCTTGACAAGAAATAAGCAGCATTCAGAAAGACAAAAGCCCGCGCTACTGTAACTGTAGCCGCGGGCTCTGCGGGAAGCGCCGGAGATCAGGCTTCGGACTTGTTCTTCAGCACCTGGCGGCCACGGTACACGCCATTGGGGCTGATGTGGTGGCGCAGGTGGGTTTCACCGGTGGTGGGTTCCACGGCGATGCCGGGCACATTCAGTGCATTGTGCGAACGGTGCATACCGCGCTTGGAGGGGGACTTCTTGTTCTGCTGAACAGCCATGATGGCTCCTGTGTATCTTGAAAGGGTTGGTAAAAACGCGATCAGCCCATTAAAGACACGAGGGGGTTTCGCGCGAAGCCGCCGATTATAGCGCAATCGCTTTTCCCGGCTCCTGTCATTTTTCAGGCCGCCGCTTCAGTCGGCTTTTTTGCCCACGTCGAGCCCGCGCAGCACGGCAAAGGGGTTGACCTTCTCCTGCCCGGCCTGCACGAAGTCGGCATCGCTGGACTGCATGTTCACGGGCTCGGGACATGCTTCATGGCGGGGCACCACAGGCAGCTCCATCAGCAGCTCATCCTCGATCAGCTGCAGCAGATCAAACTCGCGGCTCAACGCCAGTACATCCTCTTCGCTATCATCGTCTTCCATCTCGGCCGTGGCCTCGTCGGCCACGAAGCGGAAAGACCTGTGCACCTCCAGGGGAATGCGCGCCGTCGTCAGGCAGCGCTGGCAGGTCATGGGCACGACGGCCTCGGCCTGCAGATGAAGCCAGACATGGCCGCTGCCGCCCGCCTGGGCAACCAGCTCCCCATCGGCCTGCCAGCGCACTTCGCCATCTTGCCCGGCAGCATCCTGCGCGAGGCGCGAAAACGCGGACAGCGGCGCCTGCCCCTGCAATTGCCCTTCGGCCTGCGCAAAAGCCCGCACATCAAGGCGGGCCTCAGAAAATTCCTTGCTCATGCAGGCAGTGTAAGAGAATCCGGGCATGCAAGACTCACGCACCGCACCGTCCCAGGCCCCAGGCCTGGGACGCCCCCTGATTCTGGGTTCGACATCGCGCTACCGGCGCGAATTGCTCAACCGCCTGCAATTGCCTTTCGACACTGTCTCGCCCGAGGTGGACGAAACCCCTGCGCCCGGCGAAACACCGCTCGCCCTGTCGCTGCGCCTGGCGCGTGCCAAGGCTGATGCCGTGGCAGCCCAGCACCCCGAGGCCATTGTCATCGGCTCGGACCAGGTGCCCGAACTGGATGGACAGCCGCTGTCCAAGCCCGGAAACCATGAGCGCGCCACCGAGCAGCTGCGCATGATGCGGGGGCGCCACATGGAGTTCCACACCGCAGTCAGCGTGGTCTGCCACGCCACCGGCTTTGCCGAAACCCGCGTGGCGACGGTGCAGGTGCGCTTTCGTGATCTCGATGATGCCGAGATCGAGCGCTATCTGCGCGCAGAGCAGCCTTACGACTGCGCAGGCAGCGCCAAAAGCGAGGGCCTGGGCATCACGCTGCTGGACGCCATCATCAGCGACGACCCCACCGCGCTGATCGGCCTGCCGCTGATCCGCACCAGCCAGTTGCTGCGCGCTGCCGGAGCCGTTGTGCCATGAGCCAGACACCCCCCCAAGCCGCACGCGGCACGCTTTATCTCGTCCCTGCCCCACTGGATTTCGGCTGCGACGCACAGACGGCATTGACCGAGGTCCTGCCCGATGGCACGCTGCGCACCGCTGCACGCCTGACCCACTGGATCTGCGAAAACGCCAAGAGCACGCGCGCCTATCTCAAGCGCATCGATGCACTGCACCCGCTGGCACAGCCACTGCAGGCCCAGCACATCACGGAACTGCCCCGTGAAGCCCACAAAAAGGGCGACCATGGCGACAAGGGCAGCGCGGTCTTCGATGCCAGGCCGCTGCTGGCGCCTTTGCTGGCAGGCCATGACATGGGACTGGTCAGCGAGGCAGGCATGCCCGCCGTGGCCGACCCGGGCAGCTCCATCGTGCGCGCAGCGCATGACCTGGGCTTGCGCGTCACCCCCCTGACAGGCCCGGTTTCGCTGCTGCTGGCACTGGCTGCCAGCGGCCTGAGCGGCCAGAACTATGCCTTTGTCGGCTACCTGCCACAGGATGCGGGCGAGCGCACCCAGCGCATCAAGGAGCTGGAGGCGCTGGCGCTGCGGCAAGGACAGACCCAGCAGTTCATCGAAACACCGTACCGCAACGCGGCGCTGTGGCAGGCGCTGCTGCAGACACTGCAGCCGCACACGCGGCTGGCCCTGGCCAGCGGCCTGACGCTGGAAAGCGCCCGCATAGAAAGCCGGCTGGTACGCGAATGGCGGCAAAACCGCCTGGCACCGGACAACCGCACACCCGTGGTCTTCTCCATCGGTCGCTGAAGCAGCCTGCGAAAAAGGCCCGCATCCTGACGGAAGGCGGGCCTTTTGACTGCAACGGCCGCTTCAGTGCAGAGACGGCAGGCTGGAACGCAGCGCCTGCACGGCACCGCCGCCCATGGCTGCGCCAAAACGCTTGGCCAGACGCTCGGCCACATTGTCGCGGCGCGTGTAATCCACGACATCCTCGGCTTTGACCACCTCGCGCGCCACATAGTCCAGGCTGCCAAGCTTGTCGGCCAGCCCCATCTCCACCGCCTGCTGGCCGGTCCAGAACAGGCCGCTGAATGTCTCGGGCGTTTCACGCAGCCGGTTTCCCCTGCCAGCCTTGACCACGCCAATGAACTGCGCATGGATCTGCGACAGCATCTGCTGCGCATGTTCGCGCTGCGCACCGGACATGGGGCTGAAGGGATCGAGAAAACCCTTGTTTTCGCCGGCCGTCAACAGGCGGCGCTCCACCCCCAGCTTCTCCATCGTGCCGGTGAAGCCAAAACCATCCATGAGCACGCCGATGCTGCCGACGATGCTGGCCTTGTCCACGAAGATTTCATCGGCCGCCGCAGCAATATAGTAGGCAGCCGATGCACAGGTCTCCTCGACCACGGCGTACAGCGGCTTGTCGTACTTGCCCTTGAGGCGGATGATCTCGTCATTGATGATGCCGGCCTGCACGGGACTGCCGCCCGGCGAATTGATCAGCAGCACCACGGCCCGCGAGCCCGAGTCTTCGAAAGCGCTGCGCATTGCGGCGACGATGAACTCCGCGCTGGCATCGGCACCCGATGCGATTTCCCCCTTGACCTCGACCACGGCCGTGTGCGGGGAAGAGCTGGTGGTCGCAGTCGTATCCTTGTAAAACAGGATCCAGAGCACAACCAGTGTCAGGGCCGCCCACAGCAGGCGGCTGAAGATGCGCCAGCGCCGCGCGGCGCGCTGCTCGTCAATCGTGGCAAAGACCAGCTTCTCCAGAACATCGCGCTCCCAGCCGCCAGCAGCGGAAGCTGCAGGCGCAGGCGCTGGGGATGCGGCCCGGGCCCACAGGTCGGAACCCGGAGCATGGGGCGGCGACGCGCCGGGATTTGGTGGTGGATTCGGGGAATTCATGTCAGAACTCGACAGGTTTCAGATTGTGGCCAGTATGCCAGTGCACCACCCCATCGCTTTCGCTCAGGGTGATTTTGACCAGACCGCCACGGCAAGGACCGCCTGCGCAGGCTCCGCTGTCCGGCACATAGGCCGCGCCATGGGTGGCGCAAAGCAGCCAGCGCCCGGTATCGTCGAAAAACTGGCCGGCCTGGTAGTCCATCTCCATTGGCACGTGAGTGCAACGGTTCAGATAGGCGTGCACACGTCCCTCGAACCGTATGGCGAAGGCGCGGCAGGCATGCCCGCCATAGACCACGTCAAAGGCAACCGCGCGGCCGCCCTCCTGCAGCGCATCGCTGGCACACAAAACCACCGGGGTCTGCGTCATGACGGCCTCCTGCATTGGCAGCATGGCAGCAACCGCTGACGCGGACATGACTGTTCACGCATTTTCAAGCAGCCACTGATGCAAATTAGCAACAGACTCTGCCACATGCAGCGGTCCCAGCGCGGCAAAGCCTTGCGTGGTGTGTGCGCCATAGGCCACGGCCACGCTGGCACAGCCGGCATTGCGAGCCAGCTCCAGGTCATGGGTGGTATCACCGACCATCAGCACCCGGTCCGGCTCGACGCCGAATTCGGCCATCAGCTCCTGCAGCATCAGCGGATGGGGCTTTCCTGCGGTTTCATCAGCCGTGCGCGAGCCATCGAACATGCCATGCAGCTGGGGGTCGCGCAGCGCATCGTTGAGCCCTCGCCGGCTTTTGCCCGTGGCCACGCACAGCAGATGGCCACGCCAGCGCAGCGCTGCCAGCATGGGCAGCACGCCCGCAAAGAGGCTGATGTCGTCCTGATGGCGGAAAAAGTGGTGACGGTAGCGGTTCCCCAGCTCGGGATACTTCTCGGGAGGGACATCGGGCGCGGCGCGCGCCAGCGCCGGCATGAGGGCCATGCCGATCACATAGGAAGCCTGCGCATCGCTGGGAGGGCTGCCGCCCACATCGGCCACGGCTGCCTGTATGCACTTGACGATCACGGCCGTGGAGTCCGACAGCGTGCCATCCCAATCGAAGGCAATGAGATCGAATCTGCGGGCACGAGGCCTTTCGGAATCACCAGAAATTGTCATATTTGCAGCAAGTCAGTTCAGGATCAGCAGGCGAAGCGGGCCAGCTCGTCGGGCAGCTCGGCCCGCAGTTCCACGCGCTCGCCGCTGGCCGGATGGGTGAACTGTAGCCGCCAGGCATGCAGAAACATGCGCTTGAGTCCCTGCTTTTGCAGGCGGCGGTTCAGGTCGAAGTCACCATACTTGTCATCTCCGGCGATCGGATGTCCCTGGCTGGACAGGTGCACGCGGATCTGGTGCGTGCGGCCGGTCTTGATGGTCACTTCCAGCAGGCTCATGGCCGGCAGCCCCAGCAGCGGCTGAGGCGCCAGCGTGGAGCGCACGCGCACCAGGGTGACCGAGCGCATGCCATCGGGATCATCGGCCGTGGTCACGCGCACCCGGCGCTCGCCATCGGCCTGCAGGTATTTGTGCAGCGGCAGGTCGATCACCTTGCGGCTGGCAGGCCATGTGCCCTGCACCAGCGCCAGATAGGTCTTGCCGGTCTCGCGCTCGCGGAACTGGTCCTGCAGATGGGTCAGCGCCGAACGCTTCTTGGCCACCAGCAAGATGCCCGAGGTCTCGCGGTCGAGCCGGTGCACCAGCTCCAGGAAGCGGCACTGTGGCCGCGCCTGACGCAACTGCTCGATGACACCGAAGCTCACCCCAGAGCCGCCATGAACGGCGACGCCTGCCGGTTTGTCGATGGCAATCAGGTGCTCGTCCTCCAGCAGCGCGGGAAAATCCCTGGCGGGCGCGGGCCGCTCGGCTTTCTCTGCCACCTTTTCCGAAATGCGCACGGGCGGCACACGCACGAGGTCGCCCGCAGCGATGCGGGTTTCCGCGCTCGCACGCCCTTTGTTGACGCGCACCTCGCCACTGCGGATGATGCGATAGACATGGGTCTTGGGAACGCCTTTGAGATGGCGTATCAGGAAGTTGTCCAGGCGCTGCCCCGCCGAATCGGCATCGACCTCGATCAGCCGCACGGCGGCATGGGCCGCGTCCGGGGAACGGTTGTGCGCCGGTTTGCCCTCTATAATGTGTTTCACCTGTGCCGAGCTATTTATAAGTGGTTGATTCGCATGGAGTTTAGTCCATACAACCATTTCCCCGCACAGGCAGGTCGATGCCATCCGGTGTCATGCACGCGAAACAGCAGGAAAAGATGCCCTGCGAAGTTCGGCGTTGCACCGGTTGTGGCTGACAAATTGAAACACTGATACGGAATCTCAAGCTGGCAGAAGGGACCGGACCCGGCGTCCGCCGCTGCCAGCGGATCAAAGCGAGCATGTGGATCTTTTGGGCATGGATGGTCACTCTGTGGAGCAGGAAAACGCCTGCGCCCAGGGTCGCTGCCGCCCCCAAGCCTCCCGCCTGCCCCGCACGTGCAGCGGCTCCGAGCGGAGCCGGACGGCGTGCCATCTCCATCGCTCTCGTCCCCCTGCCATTGCCCCCATTGCTGACTTGAGCCAGACCTCAAGCAACAAGGCATCCGGCGATTCCTTTCGTTTCAACGCGTCAGCCCGGCATCTCGGCTCCCCTGCGAGCCTGTCTTTGATTACAAGTCAAAGGCGTGTCGTCTGGCAGCAATGGCTGCACCCCGGCGCGCCCAGAGAGAACGAATAAAGGAAACGCATCATGAAACGGATGCTCATCAACGCCACGCAGTCCGAAGAACGCCGCCTCGCCATCGTCGATGGCCAGAAGCTGCTGGACTACGAAATCGAAATCGAAGGCCGCGAACAGCGCAAGGGCAATATCTACAAGGCCGTGGTCACCCGCGTGGAGCCCAGCCTGGAAGCGTGCTTCGTGGACTACGGCGAAGACCGCCACGGCTTCCTGCCTTTCAAGGAAATCTCCAAGCAGTACTTTGCCGAAGGCGTCTCCCCCAGCCAGGCGCGCATCAATGACGTCATCCGCGAAGGCCAGGAACTCGTCGTCCAGGTCGAGAAAGAAGAGCGCGGCAACAAGGGCGCGGCCCTGACCACCTTCATCTCGCTGGCCGGCCGCTACGTCGTGCTGATGCCCAACAACCCGCGCGGAGGCGGCGTCTCGCGCCGCATCGAGGGCGAAGACCGGGCCGAGCTCAAGGAAGCGATGGACCAGCTCGAATATCCCAAGGGCATGTCCATCATCGCGCGCACCGCCGGCATCGGCCGCACCGCGCCCGAACTGCAGTGGGATCTGAACTACCTGCTCAAGCTGTGGAACGCCATCGACGGCGCGGCCCGCTCCGCCAAGGGCGCCTTCCTGATCTACCAGGAATCGAGCCTGGTGATCCGCGCCATCCGCGACTACTTCAACAGCGACATCGGCGACATCCTGATCGACACCGACGACATCTACGAGCAGGCGCAGCAGTTCATGCAGCACGTCATGCCCGAGCATGCCGCCCGCGTCAAACGCTACCGTGACGACGCTCCGCTGTTCAGCCGCTTCCAGATCGAACACCAGATCGAATCGGCCTATGCCCGCACCGTGACCCTGCCCTCGGGCGGCGCCATCGTCATCGACCACACGGAAGCACTGGTCTCCATCGACGTGAACTCGGCCCGCGCCATCAAGGGCGGCGACATCGAGGAAACCGCCACACGCACCAACCTGGAAGCGGCCGACGAAGTGGCGCGCCAGATGCGCCTGCGCGACCTCGGCGGCCTGATCGTCATCGACTTCATCGACATGGAGGAGAGCAAGAACCGCCGCGAGGTCGAGAACCGCCTGCGCGACGCGCTGCGCCAGGACCGCGCACGTGTGCAGTTCGGCACCATCAGCAAGTTCGGCCTCATGGAAATGAGCCGCCAGCGCCTCAAGCCGGCACTGTCCGAAGGCGCGCACATCAACTGCCCGCGCTGCGGCGGCTCCGGCCACATCCGCGACACCGAAAGCTCTGCGCTGCAGATCCTGCGCATCATCCAGGAAGAGTCCATGAAGGACAACACGGCCGCCGTGCACTGCCAGGTGCCCGTGGAAGTGGCCAGCTTCCTGCTCAACGAAAAGCGCGGCGAGATCACCAAGATCGAACTCAAGCAGCGTGTCAACGTCATCATGGTCCCCAACAAGTCCATGGACACGCCGCACTACAAGCTCGAACGCCTCAAGCATGACGATGCGCGCCTCGAAGGCATGGAAGCCAGCTACAAGCTGGCCGAGGACCTGGACAACGAAACCACGGTGACGCGCCGCTCGCAGGAGCCCACGAACAAGCAGACCCCCGTGATCAAGGGTGTGCTGCCTGACATGCCCGCGCCTGTCGCCGAGCCGCGCCCGGAGGGCAGCCGCAGCCGCTCCAACCAGGGCGGCCAGCGCACACCGCAGCGCGAGACGCCACAGGCAGCCCCCGCAGCACGCCCCGTGGTGCGCGAGCAAGGCTTCTTTGCATGGCTCAAGAACCTTTTCGGCTTCGGCACCCCTGCGCCCGCACCTGCCGCCGCGCCTGCGGCACCCGCAGAGCCGGTGCAGGACCGTGATGCCCGCCGCGAAGCGCGCGGCGACCAAAGACCCCGCCGCAACGAGCGCGGAGAACGTAGCGAGCGCAGTGGCGAACGCAACAACGAACGCAGTGGCGAGCGCAACGGAGCCGCCAGCGCAGATCGCCAGGGTACAGCCGAAGGACGCAACCGCCGCGCGCCCAACAGGGACACAGACCGTGGTGAGCAGCGCGGCGAACGCGGTGAACGCAACGAGCGGGGTGATCGCGGCGAACGCCGCAACCGTGGCGAACGTGGACGTGACGTGGAAAACCGCCTGCCGCAGGAGCGCCTGCCGCAGGATCGCCTGCCGCAGGATGCCGTGGCCTTTCAGACTGCCGAAGGCAACGCACCCGAAGTGCGTGGCGAACGCGCTCCCCGCAACGAGCGCCAGGACCGTGGCGAAGGCCGCCGCGAGCGCGGCGAACGCCAGCCCCGCCCGGCCGATGTGACGCTGGACACCGCCGAGCAGCCGCCTGTGCAGCAGCAGGATGATGCCAACGGCAATGCCCCGGCCTTCCAGGGCGAGGAGCAGCAGCCCGTGCGCCAGCGCCGCTCGCGTGACCGCTACGGACGCGACCGCCGCGAACGCGGCGAGCGTCCGGCACGCGATGCCGAGGCAGTGCAGCCCTTCGAGGCCGTTGCACCCGCCCAGGAAGACGCGCCGCAGGAGCAGCCTTCGCGCCGCAGCTACTTCAGCGCCGCGCCACAACAGGCACAGGAACCCGCAGCCATGGCTGCACCTGCCGAGCCGGTGAACGAGGCGCCGCAGGCAGCGCCCACCGCCACTGCCTCGCCGGCCGCACAAGCCCCTGCGGCAGACGAGTCTGTAGCAGGCACCCCTGTGGCAGGCACACCTGTGGCAGGCACACCTGTGGCAGCCCCGCCTGCAGCAGCGCCCACTGGCAGCAACGCCTTGCCCAAGGTTCAGGCCTATGTGCTGCCCACCGCAGAACTGCAGGCGATGGCCCAGGCCTGCGGCCTGGAGTGGGTCTCGTCCGATCCGGACAAGGTCGCCGCCGTCCAGGCAGCCATCGCCGCAGAGCCCCAGCCCGTGCGCATCCCGCGCGAACGCCCGCCGATCGTGATCGTGGATGAAGGTCCGCTGATCCTCGTGGAAACGCGCAAGGACCTGAGCCACCTGCAACTGCCGTTCGAGCAGCCGCAGGACTCGGCCCACGCCTGACACCAGGCAGTGACGCAGCAGGGGCCCTCGGGCCCCTGTTTGTTTCAACCGCATCTCAATTCCGCTGCCACACACCATGCTGCTGCTGCTCTCCCCCGCCAAGTCGCTGGACTACGACACGCCGCTGCCCGCCAACCTGCCCCATTCGCTGCCCACATTCACCCAGGAGCCGCTGGAATTGATTGAGCTGCTGCGCCGCCAGTCACCGCAGCAGCTGTCGCAGCTCATGGACATCAGCGACAAGCTGGCTGCGCTGAACGTGGCACGCTACGAAGCCTTCAACCCCCAATTCACCGACGCCAACTCGCGCCAGGCCCTGCTGGCCTTCAACGGCGATGTCTACGAAGGGCTGCAGGCCAGCAGCCTCAGCGCGCAGGAGCTGGACTGGGCCCAGCAGCACCTGGTCATCCTCAGCGGCCTTTACGGCGTGCTGCGCCCGCTGGACCGCATGCAGCCCTACCGGCTGGAAATGGGCACGCGCCTGCAGAACGCGCGTGGCGCCAACCTCTACCAGTTCTGGGGCAGCCGCATCGCCAGCTACCTGAACCAGCGCAGCGCACAGCAACCCGATACCGAACGCACCATCATCAACCTGGCTTCGCAGGAATATTTCAAATCGGTAGACTTGAAGCACCTGCAGGCGCCCGTGGTCGAGTGCGCTTTCGAAGATTTCAAGAACGGCTCCTACAAGATCATCAGCTTCCATGCCAAACGTGCACGCGGGTTGATGGCACGATTCGCCATACAGCGGCGCGCCCGCAGCGTGGCCGAACTTGAGGCCTTCGACCTCGATGGCTATGCGCTGGCACCGGCCACATCCACGCCCCGGCGGCTCGTGTTCCGCCGCAAGACGTCGCACTGAGCCCCCACAAGGCATTCGGCCGGCCCCGCCTGCGGGGCCGTTGGAGTCCACCCACTGCGGCAAGCGCCGCGCTGCACGCCATGAGCCCTACCTCTTCACACGACGCACACCCCGCCTCACAGGCCCTGCCACCAGGCCTGACACCCGAACTCATGCAATGGATCAAAGACCAGGTGGCAGCCGGCACGCCCGCGCCCGCACTGCTGCATTCCATGCGCGATGTGGGATGGAGCGATGCCCTGGCGCGCAGTGCCCTTGAGCTGGCAGGCATGGACGTGCCTGCGGACCTCGTGGCGCCCCTGCCTGCCGCGTCTGCACTGCCGGAGCCCGACCTGGAAAACGAGCCCTGCAACATCGATGCAGGCGACCGCCAGGTACAGGTGCTGATGAGCATGGAACGGCCCCGCATCGTGGTCTTCGGCAACCTGCTGTCCGGCGAGGAGTGCGATGCCATCATTGCGGCAGCGCGTCCCCGCATGGCGCGTTCGCTCACGGTGGCCACGCAAAGCGGCGGCGAAGAAGTCAACGATGACCGCACCAGCAATGGCATGTTCTTCCAGCGCGGCGAAAACGACATCGTGCACCGCGTTGAAGAACGCATTGCGCGCCTTGTGAACTGGCCAATGGAAAACGGCGAAGGCCTGCAGGTGCTGCACTACGGCCCCGGCGCCGAATACAAACCCCACCATGACTACTTCGCCCCCAACGAGCCTGGCACGCCCACTATTCTCAAGCGCGGCGGCCAGCGCGTGGGCACGCTGGTGATCTACCTCAACGAACCCGAGGGCGGCGGCGGCACCATCTTCCCTGAAGTGCAGCTGCAGGTCATGCCCCGCCGTGGCAATGCCGTGTTCTTCAGCTATGCGCGCCCCGACCCCTCCACGCGCACACTGCATGGCGGCGCGCCAGTGCGCAGCGGCGAAAAGTGGATTGCCACGAAATGGCTGCGGGAGCGCGAATTCAACTGAATCCGCTGCGCGCCGGCGGACAACTTCACCACCGCGCCGGCGCTGCCGGCCTTTTCCCATGAACACACCCGAACAATCGCAGCTGGGCAAGACCTCGGCCTACGTTGACCAATACGACCCTTCACTGCTGTTTCCCATTGCCCGCGCGCCCAAGCGCGCGGAAATCGGACTGAGCGATAGCCGCACGCCCTTTTTCGGCGCCGACCTGTGGACTGCCTTCGAGCTATCCTGGCTCAACCCGCGCGGCAAGCCGCAGGTGGCGCTGGCGCACTTCACCATTCCCTGCGAGACGCCCAACCTCATCGAAAGCAAGTCGTTCAAGCTGTACCTCAACAGCTTCAACAACACGCGCATGGCAGATGCCGCCGAAGTCCAGGCCCGGTTGCGGGCCGATCTGGCCGAAGCCCTGTGGCGCGGCAGCGGCCACAGCGGCAGCATCGGCGTCAAGATCGTCGGCCAGGACCGCTTCGATCAGGAGATGGTGCAGGAGCTGGACGGCCTGCTGCTGGACCGCCTCGATGTGGAATGCACGCGCTACCAGCCCGCGCCCGACCTGCTGCGTGCCAACCATGACGAAGCACCGGTGACCGAAACCCTGGTCAGCCACCTGCTCAAGAGCAATTGCCTGGTCACGGGCCAGCCGGACTGGGGCAGCGTGCAGATCCGCTACAGCGGCGCACAGATCGACCAGGAAGGCCTGCTGCAATACCTGGTGAGCTTTCGCAACCACAACGAATTCCACGAGCAGTGCGTGGAGCGCATCTTCATGGACATCTGGAGCCGCTGCCAGCCCATCAAGCTGTCCGTCTACGCCCGCTACACCCGCCGGGGCGGACTGGACATCAACCCCCTGCGCACCAGCCACCCTGGCGCACTGCCGGCCAACGTGCGCTGCGCACGGCAATAAGAACCGCTTGCGCCCTGACCAGACCCCTTGCGCATGGGGCGGCCAGGGACGCTGACCTCGGCCCGGCCCCTTGCTGCGGCATGGCGCAAAGCACTCCTTTGGCAGGCAAACGGCACGGATTCAGACGAATCTGAACCAGAATCAGAATTGTCTGAGCCCCCTAAACCGGACTTTTCCCT
>NZ_JACSYA010000034.1 GCF_029870285.1 Delftia sp. PS-11 | reverse complement strand
CACGCCCGAGGGCACGCCCACGGACAGCAGGGGCTGGCCGGCGGCATCCTTGACCAGGGGAATGCTGGCCGTGGTGGTGGCGCCGTCCGTCGGCATGACCACGGGGATGGTGGTCTGGGTGGAGCCGTCGGGCAGTGTCGTGGTGGTGGGGGCCGTGGGATCGGTGGGGATCGTGGGTGTGGTCGGGGTGGTTGGCGTAGTAGGCGTGGTCGGGGTCGTTGGTGTTGTGGGCGTTGTTGGCTCTGTAGGGGTCGTCGGTGTGGTCGGAGTGGGTGCGCTGCCCACCAGAATGCCCGCCAGGCCGGGCACGCCCTGCAGCGTGGCCGCAGCCTCATTGCCTGCCGCATCGCGGATGCGGCTGCCCTGCAGCTCGATACTGGCACCCAGCCCAATGCCGTCCTGGTCCTGCAGCCCGCTGCTCACCTCCAGCCTGAACACCAGCGCATTGCTGCCCGAGCCCGCAACATAGCTGGCATAGGCTGTGCCCGAGTCCAGCGTGACGGCCATGCGTGGCGTGCCGCCCGTGGTGTCCACGGTGACAGCCTCGCTGAAGTTGACGGTGAAGTCCAGTGCCTGGCCTGTCACGTAGCGGCCATTGGAAGGCACTGCCACATTGGCCACCGCAGGGGCCACAGCGTCCACCAGAATGCCTGCGGTCGCCGCCACGCCGTTGAGCGCTGCCACCGCCGCGTTGCCCGCCGCATCGCGGATGCTGGCGCCCTGCACATCGATGCTGGCGCCCAGCACAATGCCGTTGGCGTCGAGCTGTCCCGGCTGCACGGTCATGCGAAACACCAGCGTATTGCTGCCAGAGCCAGAGACGTAGCTGGCATACGCGGTGCCGCCCGTGTCCAGCGTGACGGCAATGCGTGGCGTGCCGCCCGTGGTGTCCACGGAAACGGCCTCGCTGAAAGTGGCAGTGAAGTCCAGTGTCTGGCCGGCGGCATAGCTGCGATTGGCGGGCACGGCTACGCTGGCCACCGAGGGTGCCAGGGCATCCACCAGAATATTGGCGGTCGCTGCCACGCCGTTGAGCGCCGTGGCCGCCGCGTTGCCAGCGGCATCATGGATGATGCCACCCTGCAGATCGATGCTGGAGCCCAGCGCAATGCCGTTGGCATCAAGCTGTCCCGGCTGCACGGTCATGCTAAACACCAGCGTATTGCTACCCGAGCCCGAGGCATAGTCGGCATAGACGGTGCCGCCCGTGTCCAGCGTGACAGCAATGCGCGGCCTACCACCCGTGGTGTCCACAGTGACGGCCTCGCTGAAAGTAGCAGTGAACTCCAGCACCTGGCCAGCCACATGCGTGCCGTCGACAGGCACGGCGACCCCTGTCACCGTGGCTGCCACGCCGTCCACGACCAGGGCCTTGCTGGCCCCCAGAGAGCCCGCAGCACCCAGCGCAGGCAGGGCCAGACTGGCAGCCTGACCATAGTTATCCAGTATGGTGCCACCGTTGAGCACCAGCGCAGAGGACGAGGCGTAGTCCAGGTCGGCGCTGCTGTCGCCGGCCTGCACGGTATAGGCGAACGACAGCGCATGGCTGCCCGAGCCACTCGCATAAATGGCCTCACGGTCGATGGTGCCTGTCTCCAGCCGCAGTGTGGGCGAGCCGCCGTTGGTGTCCACAATCACGGCACCGCTGAAGCTGACTACGATGGAGATCACATCTCCCACCTTGTGGGCACCATCGCTGGCCGATGAAGACACGCCAGATACGCGGACCAGCGTTGGCATCAAGACCGTGGTGCCGCCGGTGGTGACGAAGGTCTCGTTGCCCGAGTTCGCGCCAGAACCAGCAGTACCGGCAGATTGTCCATTCTGACCTCCCCCACCTTCGCCGCCTTGCCCATAGTTGTTAAAGCTGGTGACGGTACCGTCCTCGTAGTACAGGGTTCCTCTGTTCCAGATGCCGCCCACGCCGATGCCACCGTTGGCGCCAGAATTCCGATAGCTGCTACCAGCACCACCGCCGCCCGCCCCCAGATTGTTAGTGATGCTGGTGGACGAAAGGTAGACCGTTGCCCCCGTACCGATGTACATACCGCCCACGGCATCGCCACCAGGACCGCCACCGTTACCTGCTGATGCACCAGCACCAGCACCGCCCCCGCCGATATAGCCAGTGACGACACTGCCAGCCTTGCCGCCCCTGCCACCAGCGGCCAGGCCTTGAACAGCGGTGGCACCTAGGCCACCGTCAGTGCCACCGCCCTTACCAGCCTGTTGAGGTATGCTGTTGTAGCCACCAATACCGCCGTTGCCGCCATCGCCGATGCCGCCAGCTTCGCTTGCGATTTTGGAGTCAGGCCCCTTGTAGGCGCCACCATGGCCACCGCCAACGCCATCGAACCCGCCGCCGCCGCCGCCGCCGTAGCCATAAAGGCCAGCCCCAAAGTCTGATCCACCACCATTGCCACCGCCGCCAGCCGCCTTGTTGGCAGTGATGGAGGAGTTCTTCAGGGTAAGCACTCCGCCGGTCACGGCGATACCTGCGCCGAGGGCACCCTTACCGGCCAGGTCGTCGTAAGAGCCTCCATCACCGGATAACAGGCCCTTGGTGATCACCAGGCCGTCCAGCGTGACGTTACCGGTGGTCATTTGAAATACGCGGCTGGTGTGGTTGGCATTGATGGTCACATCGGCAATGCCATCGGCATCCAGATCGCCATCAATGGTCAGATTCTTGCCAAGGATTAGCTCTCCGCTAGTGAGGCCAACCGTCATGCCTGACTGGAAGGTGATGGTGTCTCCAGCATGCGCATCGGCTATCGCCTGGCGCAGCGAGCCCGCCCCGCTGTCGTTGCCATTCGTGACAGTGAGGGTCGCCAGCGCATGTCCATAGCCACCATCCGGTAGTGCCAGCGACGCGGCCTGCACCGTGCCTGAGGTAATTTCTAGCTCCCAGTCGCCACCTGCGCCTGTGCGGCCATCGCTGGCCGCCACATCCACACCCGTCAGCTGCGCCAGCGTGGATACGAACTGCGCCCCGGCCTCGCCCCGGCCCAGGTCGCAGGCATATACCAGCAAGTCTCCACCCGAGGCCAATCCCTTGCCCAGGGCTGCCAGGGCCTCGGCTTTTGCGGCAAGCGCATTGCTGTCCAGGAAGGTCTTGCCCAGCCACAACTGGCCTTCGCTGCCATGGGCAAGCACATGCACGGCCGAGTAGCTGCCCGCCTCGCCCAGCGCAGCCGTCATCTGCGCCAGGCCATCCTGGCGGGCGTCGATATAGACCACCTTCACATCGGCCGCCAGCCCCTTAAGTAGGCTCGATGGATCCTGGACGCGGCTGTCGATGAAGACGATTCCGCGGGCGCCAGAGGCAGCGATGCTGGTGAACGATGAGTCAGTCATGGAGATCTCTGCGGCATTGCCTGGAATGGCACTGGCTGAATAAAAGAACAGGGCATGTGCAGGCACACGCATGGCCAGTCCATGCTATGTGCAAAAGGTCTGTGCTTTTTGACTGAGCGTTTGAGCAAAACTTGACTGAGCGTTTGACAACGCCTGCACAGCAGCCCGATGAGAACGGATCTTGGCCAGTGCGATCCTCAGCTGCATGAATGCACAAAAGCAAAACCCGCCATGCTTTTCAGCATTGGCGGGTTTTTTGATTTGGGGTGGCTGATGGGACTCGAACCCACGACGACAGGAATCACAATCCTGGACTCTACCAACTGAGCTACAGCCACCGTAGAAGACCGCTATTATATATCGGCTTGGTGCCACCTGAAGGCAATCTGGCAGAATCTGGTACAGATCGCCATCGCTGCGCTCAACTTGCGCATGACGCGGCATGCCTCCAGCGCCATTGATGTGCGCTGAAGCAGGAGCGCCTGCCCCCGCTCTTGCCAGCCGTGAGAAGACGGCATTTTCCATTGAAATGCACAAAGAAAAACGCGCCATGCTTTTGGGCACGGCGCGTTTTTTATTTGGGGTGGCTGATGGGACTCGAACCCACGACGACAGGAATCACAATCCTGGACTCTACCAACTGAGCTACAGCCACCGTATAAGAATTCTATTGTACCTCAGAAAACTGCTTGATTTTTGAGATTTTCTTTTTGAAAATCTCTTGCATCAGGGGCGCGCGACCTTGATCTGCACCTTGAGCTGCTTTTTGAGAAGCTCGTAGTATGCCACAGTTTCGGCCATCGAAGACCACTGCGTGAACTCCTGCTTCTGCTGCGCCAAGGCCTGCGCATCATCGGCCGGGCGTTCGACGATGCGGCTGACCTTGAGCACGGCATAGCCTTGTGCGCCAAGATCCACCCCGGTCCACGAGGGCAGTTGCGCCACGGGCGCACGCAGTGCCGCATCCACCACGTCACGCGGCAGGCCCTCGGGCTGGGTGCGGCCCACGATCTTGGCTGCCGGCAGCTGCGCGGTGTCGGGCTTTTCCTTCCAGGCATTGAGCTTGGCCTCGCCATCGGCCTTGGCCAGCTCGGCGGACTTCTGCGCTACATAGCTGGCACGCAGCCTGTCGCTGACTTCCTGCATGGGCAAGGTGCGCGCAGCAGCGTATTCGACCACCCGGCCGGCGGCGAGCTGGTTGGGCGCCAGCTCCACGGCATCGGTGTTGCGCTTGCTGTTCAGAGAATCGCTGGAGAACAGTGCCTCCAGGAAACGCTGGCTGGCCAGCGGGCCGGTGGCGCCGGCCTGGGGCACACGTGTCACATGCTCGGCCTTGCGTACCGTGAGCTTGAATTTCTCAGCCACGGGCTGCAGGCTGTCGGATTGCTCATAAACCGCGTTGGAGAAGGCTTCGGCCATCTCGGCGAACTTGCGCTGGGCCTGCTGCTGGCGAAGCTCGGCCTCCAGCTTGGGGCGCATTTGCTCGAAGCTGGGCGCCTTGGGGGCCTTGATGTCGGTGAGCGTGATGATGTGATAGCCGAAGTCGCTATGAACCACATCACTGATGTCGCCCACCTTCATGCCGAAGACGGCGTCTTCGAAAGGCTTGACCATGGCACCCCGGCCGAAAAAGCCCAGGTCGCCACCGGAAGCTGCGGAGCCGCCATCCTGGGAGTTGGCCTTGGCCAGTTCTGCGAAGCGCTTGGGGTTGCTGCGCAGCTCGGCCAGCAGTTGCTCGGCCTTGGCCTTGGCTTTTTCCTGGTCGGCAGCCGGGGCATCCTTGGCGGCATTGATCAGGATATGGCTGGCGCGGCGTTCTTCAGGCCCTGCCAGGCGCTGCGCATTTTCCTTGTAGTAGGTGCGCACATCCTCTTCGTTGAGCGCAATGCCGGCCTGGACGCTGGCCAGGTCCAGCAGCACATATTCCACGCTGGCCTGCTCGGGCTGCTGGAACTGGCTGGTGTGCGCATCGTAGTAGGTCTTGAGGTCGGCTTCCGAAGGCTGGACCTTTGCGGCATAAGCCGATGCATCGAAGCGCGCCACCTGGATTTCGCGGCGCTGGTAGAGCGCATCAACGGCCTGCCGGACCTGCGCGTCGGTGGCGAAGGCCGTGCCGGTCACGCCGCCCAGCACCTGGCTCATGGACAGGTCGCGCCGCAGGTTGGCTTCAAAGCCCTCGGGCGTCAGGCCCTGCGCGCCCACCAAAGCGCGATAGGCCTGCGCATCCAGCGTGCCATCGGGCTTTTTGAGTGCGGCAATCGCAGGAATCTCCTGCAGTGTGCGCACCAGCTGTGCATCAGATGCGGACAGGTGCAGCTTCTGAACAGCCGCAGCCAGCACCTGATCGCGCACCATTTTCTCGAGCGTCGCGTAACGCGCCTGAGGGGAGTCGAGCAGCTTGGCATCGATACCGGGGTTCTCGGCGCGCAGGCGATCGCTTTCGGCGCGGTGGGCATTGTCCCAGTCGGACTGCTTGATGTCATGTCCGTCCACCTGCGCCACGGTCGCGCTGGACTCGGTGAAGTAGTTCTGGTTCACGCCCACGAAGATGAACGAGGGAATGATCAGCAAGAACAACAAGATCATCACGAACTTGGAATGCTTGCGGATGGATTCGAACATGGTCTGTCTTTCAGTGGCAGAAATGAAAAAGGCGAACTTTCGTTCGCCTTTTGTCCGGTGGTGGAGACTGACGGGACCGAACCGCTGACCTACGCCTTGTGCAAGGGATAAGACCGCCTTTACAAATCAATGGCTTGCATGGTTGACCGGCTTCTCCCACCAACGAAGGGAGGCTGAAGCGTTCATTCTACTTGCGGAAGCAGCCCTGCATGGATCGGCAACCCCTGCCAGCCTGGCACCTTGAGCACCACCGCGCCACAGGCATGCATGCCCCAGCAGATTTTCCGCGTAACGGAGCGCGCATTTTTCATCGGCCGCTGGCATTCAGGGCCTGTGCGGGGCATACTGGCATCAACGGTTTCCGCCGAGCCTGGGCCCTCTCCTCCCTCCCTCTCTAACTTCCCAGGCACGCCGCAAGGCATCGGCACTTTCCACCAGGACCCGCAAGCCCAGCGCTTGCGGGTCTTTTTGTTGGCGATGCATCCAGCCTATGGATAGCGCAGCCAAGCCGCAAGCCTGGCAATGGACAGGCTTCGCTAAGCGGGTAGCTGTGCTCGCTCAAGCCCGGGTCTATCAAGGGTTGCAGCACTTGCACCTTCATCGCACAACCGCCGCATCTACGCCACCTCGCCTTGGTCACAAGAGCTTTGTGGTTTCTTGCCCACTCGCCCTGCTTGGCCGCGCCTTCTATGCGGTTCTTGTTCATCGGCTCGCGATTTACGCTCCACGCTTGCTTCCCACGCTCGGTCACCCTTGCGCAGTTGCGCTTCACTTTGCTCACTGTGACCAGCTCGCAGCGGGACTTGCACCCGCAGGTGTGCGCCCATGCTGGGAACACAAGAAAAAAGGCCCTAGATTTCTCTAGAGCCTTGTTTTCATTCAGTTTTAAGTGGTGGGTGCTAACGGGGTCGAACCGCTGACCTACGCCTTGTAAGGGATAAGTATATATTTACAAATCAACACCCTACAAAACCAACCACCCAAGCATACCAACTAAGGCACGATAAACAACACTCACACACTGCCTTACGCGAACCGCGCGCCAGCCAGTGGCGTGCGAAGTCTATCAGCCACGTTGGGCATGCAGCAGCTCGGGGCGCAGCGAACAGCTGGTCAGGCGCTCACCGCCAGCCTGTCGCGCAACCGGAAGCCCAGCAGTTCCCAGACCTTCTCCACCGCTTGAGTGCGTGCCTCTTGGCAGCCACGGGCAGCGTCGTGCTGCGCCAGGTCAATGGCGCCGTAGTTGATGCCGACCACCTTGGTGCCGTTCTTCAGGACCAGCACGCAGAAGGTCAAGGCGCCCAGGTTGCTGCTCTTCCAGGCATCGCCGAAGTCGTAGGGCTTTGCGTCTGCGTCAGGATGCTTGGCGCCCTGTTCAGCGGTGAAGTAGTGCTCACGAACGATCTCGGCCTCCACGTCTGCCAGCGTCACGCGTGGGGCGGTCAGGCCCTTAGCCGGCGCAGGGCTCGGGCCCTTTTGACAGGTGCTCATGCGCCAGCGGTCTGCCGCCAAGGTTGCCGCGCTGTCCGCTGGCAACATGGCATCCAGGGCCAGCTTGATGTTCTTTCCCACAATATCACCGGGATAGGCAGGATTCGCCACAAGCCCACCCATGTTGTGAGCCATGGCCAATTCCAGATCCTGGCGATGCGTGCGCTCGCGCGGCGGCTTTGCAGCTGGCATGGGTTGACCTGCCAACCGCTGCAGATCCACGTCGATCTTGCAGCTGTAGCCGAACGCCAGCACAGCCAGCAGACCAGTGGCGATGAAGACGGGCCAGTCGTGCCCCACAGCGTGGGAGCCCAATGCAAGCAGGACAGCGAACATAACGGCCCCTGTCGCGAGCATCTTGGTGGTGGTGGTAAATGCAAATTTCACAGGACTCTCCTAATTCCGGCAGCCGGCCGGCGCGGGCCGGATGGCTCAGAAATTGGCGATGCGCTCGCCCAGGATGGAGGACAGCTCATGCATCACGTCCAGTTGACGGCGCAGGCGGGCCTGCTCGTCGGCCGGCAGTGTGGGGAACAGCTGGCCCTCGCGGATGAACGTATCGAGCCGCGTGATTCGCTGGTCCAGCTCCATCTTTTCGGCCAGCACGCGTTGCTGATGGCTGGCTGCATCGGGCGTCTTGCGCACCGCCTCAACCTTGAAGAAGCCGCCAGCGCGAATGCTGTCCATATTGAGGCGAATCGTTGCCACCGAACCTGAAAGCTCTGCACGCAGCGCGTCACAGGCCATGTCGGTCACGCCAGCCGTGCGTTCAAGGCGAACTTCATAGGGCTGCACATTGCTTTGCGCGGTGGCTGCCTCGGATGCTTTCCCCGCCGTTTCTGCCTTCGCGGCCTGGCCCTTCTGGTACGGCATCCATTCGCACACTGCGTAATCAGTGTCGCTCGGCTCCCATTGCCCAGCCAGAAGCGGCACGCTGGGCACCATGTGCGTCCGGCCAACGTGGTCGCACACAGCCAGGTTCACCATATGGTCGTGATGGACATAGACGATGCCCGCATCCATGGGTTGGCCAGGGCCCAGTTGCGTCACAGTCGGATTGCGCTCCAGGAACTGGGCGCTCGGGCGGAACCAGACGCGGCGGCCGATGGTGGGTTTGATGGAGGGCGTGGTCATGGATTGCTTTCGGTAGAGGTTCCTGCGGCCGGCAGGCTCGGGGTTGGAATCACGGGCCAAGCGGCGCCGAGGGTCTGGACATCAGCTGCGTGCCCTGCAGCCGCTGCTGCCATGTCCCCATACGCTGCGCGGCAGTCGTCGTATACGGCGTTGACGGCAGTGGCGTACTCAAGGACGGCGGCGGGGGGAGCGCTGGCAAGTCGCTGGGCGGCATCTGCGGATTGCTCGCGCAGGCCGTCAGAGACAGTGCGCAGCTGGTCAAGATCACGGCGCAGCTGCGCCTCACGGGTCCGGGCAGCATTCAGCGCCTCCTGGTAGGTTGTGGTGATGGACTGCTCGGCACGGCGCACGCGGGCGTCTGCTACGCGCTGGGCAATGCTGGTAGCCAGCTGCTCGCTGGTGGCATCGGCCCGGGCCTCGGCCAGCTCGGCGCCAAGGCGCGCGCCCTGGTAGGTCCAGGCCAGGAACGCGGCCGCGCCGGCGGCGGCAAGGAGGGTGATGGCGCGCAGGCTCATGGCTGCCCATCCAGACACAGCACTCGCTCGGCCTGGCGCCGGTTCTGCAGACCCTGCACGAACACGTCGCCTGCATAGGACCAGTTGGGCCGGCCATCAGGCGTGCGCGCGATCAGGTCACAACCCACTTTCACGGCACCAGCATTGATCTGGCGCACGGCCTGCGAGCCGCAAGCAGCGTCTTTACCCACGTTGACGGCAAACACCGTCAGGCCAATCAGGCGCTGCGCCGTCAGGTAGTCCCAGTTCACGCAGCCCAGCACGGCATAGCCGTACTCCAGCAGCGTGGTCTTGTTGACAGCTTGGCACTGGTCGCTGGTCAGCTTTGTGCCCACTACGGCCTTGGGATCAGTGCGGCCAGCGCAGTAAGTGGGCAGGCCGCCCGCCAGATTGTCTGCATAAACCTGCAGCACGTTTCCCTCCCAGCGCTCCAGGGTTGTGAATGCCAGAGGGCTGGTCAGCGCGGCCAGCAGAACGGCGGGGATGGCGCCCTTGCGCGCCAGCGTGGCTGGCATCTTGGGATTGCTCATGGCACCACCTTGCCCGCATCAGCCACGTCTTGCGCCTGGCGCGCACGGCGGTCGTCGCGTTCATTGCGCCAGCGCCACAGCAGATAGATCACCTGCAGCAGGACATAGAGGATGGTCAACGCCGTGGCCGTGTGGGTCATAGTCCAGCCGTTGGCAGCGCTGGTAGCTACCACGGTCACGGGCGGGGCTGCTTTGGCGCTTTCGACAGCGGCCGTGCGCACGATGGTTTCGCGGTCCATGTCAGCTCCATTGGTGGATGCTGACGCTGGTCAGCGGGTGGGATGCGTGGTTCATGCCCCGAATCATTCCGGGGCAGCCCCTCGCAGTCGAACCCTGGACGGGGTGACTGCGCTGCACATTTCATGCAGGGACTACGATGCGGCCCCCTTGATGACGGCGTACTTGATCTGAGGCTGCCCGCCTTGAGCAGTGCCCGAGATGTTCTTGACACGGATGCCCGCGCCACCTGTGGTCACAAAGGTCACTTCCACAGAAAACACATCGCTCAAGTTATCGATGTACCGAGAGATGAGCAGCAGATCATTCGCGCCAATCGATGCGTTGTAGAACACAAACGAAGCGGAAGCCCCGGCCGCAAGCGTCTGCCCATGCAGCAAGATGCTGCCAGTGGGAGCATTGAGGCCCACCGGCTCAGATTTGCTGTTGGTCTGCGCGATAGCAGAACCTACGCCCACACCCGAGGCATAGCCGAATGGCGCTGTCACACGCAATCCGCCATCGTTGCCGACAGTCAGCTTTTCATGGTTCGAGATACCCAGCTTCGAACGCCAGGTTGCGGCGGTTTCTCCCAGGTTGTCAAAAAAATCAGCAATTTGGCCTTGCAGATTTTTGATGTCCACGCCAATAGCTGCTGCCAAATCGGTAATGCGTTGCTGAGCTGTCGTCATATCATGCCTTTGCTGCCACGTAATCCGCGACGAAATCACGGTTGGTATTGCCCACGGCAGTGGTCAGTGCCGTGAGGTCGGATGCAGCAGCAGCACCGATGTTGTCGCGTGCCGTCTGCTTTTGCTGGTTGGTCAGTACCTGGGCTTCGTCAAAGCGCAGGCGGCTGGCGATGCTCGTGGCCACATTGGTGGCAAAGCTGGGATCGTTGCCCAGGGCGTCAGCCAGTTCCTTGAGTGTGTCCAGCGCAGTGCCAGCGCCGTTGACCAGTTCGTTTTTCAACGCCAGCTTGGCGGCTTCGATGCTGTCGAATATCTTGTCGGCAGACCATGTCACGCCTGTGCTGCCGTTGCCGGCCTGGTCGTCAATGGCCACGCCGGCACTGCCCATCAAGGCCACCAACTCGTTGATAGCGGCAACGAGACTGGTCTTTGCCGTGGTGTTGAGTGCCGACAGTGAGCCCTGGGCCAGGGTCAGCGCTTTGACATCCGCGCCCATGGCCTGGGCCATAGCGACGATTCGAGTTTCGAGAGACATGGGTACTTCCTCAGGTTTTGGCCAAGATGTAATAGGCCAGTGGATCGACAAGGCCCAGACCCAGGTTGGCCTGCGCCTGCGCTTGATGCTGCGGGTCAGCCGCAAATTCCGAGAGGCGGTTGCCGACCAGCAGTGCGCCGCTGGCATCTCCTGGCGGCCCCGGGGGGCCCTGCTCGGCTACGGCCATGATTTCGATCTGCGTGTGCTGCTCAACCAGCACCGTGTCGGCGCCCTCTTCGGCCAGCACCTGGGTCTCCAGCACCTGCAGAACATCAGCCACGGGTCACCTCCCGGCGCACGCTGATGGAGCCTTCGGCCAGCCGGGTCACATCGCCGCCCGGGTGCGCGATCTCAAGATCCCACACGCCCGACTCCCAGGCAATTGCGGCCGTGGTCACGGCATCGACCAGCAGCTCCACGGTGCCAGCCGTGCCACCCAGGGCGATGCGGCCGTTGTCAGTGCTCAGTTCCAGCAGCACGGCTGGCGCGTCGATGTCTTCGCGCACCTGCATGCGCGCGGCGCACCCCGTCAAGTCGATCGGGGTCTTGTCGGGGTTGAGCCAGCGCAGGGGCCGCCGGAACGTGGCGCCCTGGTAGATGGTGAACTTGAGCTTGGCCGGTGTGGTCATGCCCTGCAGTGTTGCCAAGGGTCCGCAGGGCGTCCAACCCTGGCCGGGGCACTATGCGGTGAGTTCCGGGGCTGTGCCGCTGTAACTCCAGCTGAAGCCATTGCTCACGCCCATGCTGGCCGAGGTATTGACCACGTTGTATGCCGAGGAAATCAGCTGCGCATAGGTTTGCGCACCCACCTTGGCCTGGTCTGCGCGCAACTGGTTGTTGGCGGTGATGGCGTCGTTGTTGGCGCGCGCCGTCTGCAAGGCCAGCGTCTGGGCGGCCTCGTACTGCCGCATGCTGCCCTGCCACTGCGTGTTCGCCATTTCCGCTTCTGCGATGACGCTGCGCAACCGGGTGGCGTAGGCATCGTTTTGCAGGCTGAATTGGCGGGCCGTCATTTCAGCCAGGGCTGTGGCGCCCTGAACCTGGGCCCTGTAGCCGTCCCACTCCCCGGTCTTGGCCTGGGCCAGCGCGGTCAGGCGGGCCGCCCGGGCGCGGGCCATTTCTGCCTGGGCCGTGATCTTGGTGGCGGCGGCCTGCACCGAGGCTTTGAAGGTTTCCACGCGGTTGGTGTCCGCGCTGACTTGCGCCTTGAAGGCCTCGACCTTGGAGATTTCCGCGCTCAGAGAAGCGGTAAAAGCGCGCACGCGCTCGCTGGCCGCGCCGATCTTGGCCTGCTCCAGCTGCATGAGGGCTTGGGCGCCTCCCAGACGTGCCCGGTACAGCTCGACATGCGCCATTGAGGCCTCGACCTGGGTTTTGAACTGCGTGACCAATGCCGTGTTGATCTGGGCCTTGTTTTGCTCGGCCTGCAACTGCGCCTTGTAGATTTCCACCTTGGCCATCTCGGCTTCGATGATGGTTTTGTAGGCCTGCTGCAGGTTGGCGTACTGCGCCGACAGGGCCCGGAAGTTCTCCAGGTGGGCGTTGTGCAGTGCGATGGCGTTGTCTGCGGCGGCCTTGGCGGCCTCGAAGGCCAGTTGCTCGGAGCGGTGCCAGTGCTGCATCAGCTGGTCCTCCAGCTGCATGCCTGCGGTAATGGTGGTGCGCAGATTTTCCACTTCCATTTCAGCCTGCTTGATCGCAATGTCGCGCGAAAGAGCAGACTGCTTGTTGAGGCGGTCCAGCCGGATGACGCGGATCTGGTCAGCCAGCACGCCAGGGGGCAGCGCAAAACCCAGGGCCTCGGACTTGCGCGTCACATCCTCTTCCTCGGCCAGGCTGGAGATGATTTCCCGCTCACGGGCCCGGCCCCAGATGGCCTGCTCGATCTGGGCTGGCAGGCCAGTACCGCCCGCCAGGCGCTGCACGATCAGCGCCTGCAGCCCCTCCAGCAGCCTGGATTCGTATTGCGCGGGCCGGGTATAGGTCAGTGCCTGGGGCTGGATGATGACCAGCTCGGGGGTTTCGTTGAGGCGATCAATCAGGTCTTCGCGCAGGTTCACGCCAGCAAAGGTGGGCGTGTGCAGCGACAGGAACTGTGGCGCCTGCGGCAGGTCCACCGAGGGTGCTTCGGGGATGTCGATGGACTGCACTTCTGGGATGTCCGGTACCGCGCCGAAGCGGATCTCGGGCGGCATGGCCGTGCTCAGGCTGGGCGGCTGCAGGGCCGCCATGTCATCGAACTGGATATCGGGCAACTGCTCGTGCAGTGGCGCAGGGGCAGCAGGCAGACCGGCCAGGCTCAACTGGGGGGTGTTGGGCGCGTCCGGTGCACGGGGCAGCGCTGGTGCGCTGGGGGTCTCCCACGAATAATTGATCGTGGGCGGCGCTGCCAGCGTGCCCGCCAGTGCGCTGGTGAAGCTGGCCAGGTGCTGCTCCACGTTTTCACTCAGGGCCACCGATCGTTCATAGGCGTCAGAGACAATCTGGTTGACTGTCTGGGGATCGCTCACATCACTCATATCACTCTCCGGTTCTTGGATTCATTGACCAGCACCTCGACACGATCGAGCCTGAAGTCCTGCCCCTGGACAAAGCGCAGGCCAAAGCCCAGATAGACCTCGCGGATGCCACGGCCCGGATTGGCGCGGGCCACGCGGTTGCCGCCAAAGCGCAGGGGGTAGGACCAGCTGCTGGAATGGGTGTGCACATCGGCGATGGCTTCGCCCAGCCCATCGCCGCAGGCATAGATGGCTGCCAGGCTCTTGGCCAGCGTGCTGCCGTAGTTGACGGTGGGCATGCGCAACTCACCCACGATGGGCTGCCCATGGTCGGTGTCGCCCTGAAGGGCAAAGACGCCCTCGCGGCTGCCGCCATGGCTGGTGGTGATGCACGCCAAGGGGCGGCTGTATTCAGTGACCGCGCCACTGAGGGTATTGACGACGATGGATTTCATGGTTTTCCTTTGCCTGCAGCGCGCAGTGCCAGAGTGACCAGGTGCTCGACCTGCTCCACCGTTGTGGTGCCGGGCGGCAGCAGGCTGCGCACGCGCGCCATGGTCTGCGTCCAGTCAGAGCCGTAGGACGGATAGGTGAACTGGCCCAAATCGCCCTCTACCGGCCGCATGTTCCGGGAGTGGCCGCTGATGATGACCACGGCGCTGGGCCACTGGATAGCCGCGGCGTTGTCCGCCAGTGCATAGGGCGTCACGGGCAGCTGGAGCCTGCCCTTTTGGGCCGGACTCCATGATCCATCCTTGAGCCGGCGCTGGGTCGTGAGGCCGCGCAAGCGCACGGCGCGCAGCACCTTGGGCTCTGCCAGGGTCGGCGCTCGAAAAGGGGCCACGCTTTCCACCCACAAGGGGTCCAGATCCTCCATGCCGGGCACAGGCATCCACATCCACTCATTGGAGAAGCGGTCAAACACCTCGTACTCGAAATGAACCACCGTCAGCAAAGCCCCTGCCGGCAGGAAACGGTCGGAGCGCAGTACGCTGCCCTCGGGCGTCGGCACCAGCGGTGCCTTGAGTACGGCGTCATAACCGGAGTGCACCTTGAATTTCAGTGCATCCTCAATATAGACACCTGACAGCTCGCCGCCGTGGTAGTTCAAATGCCGCTGTATCCGGGCCCATTTGCCGGACATGAGCGTGCCAAACAGGCAGCGGGCATCTTTCCAGTCAACCCCCAGCGCGCGGCTTTTCACACCATGGGGAATGCTGGATGGGTTCGGAGAGCCGGGCACATTCACACCGGGCATCACGGAGGCCGCCTGGTAATTCAGTGCCTCTGCGGGATAGTCACGATAGGTCTCGTGCACCACCTCGCTGCGGGTCACGGTGCCTTGCAGGGGGAGCGGCAGCTTGGGAGCCCTGTTCACCAGCACGGGCAAGCTCAGGAATCGGGCCGCCAGGTGCGGATCTGTCACGCCAGAGTCCAGGTGCTGGCACAGTGCTCCGACCTGGGCAATCCGCGCCTTCTTGCGTGCGATTGTCAGGCCGTGTTGCTCTACGTCAGGACCGTTACTCCAGGGTTTGCGCAGGCGTTCGCACTCTTCAAACCATGCTCGCCATGTTGTTTGCTTCCAGTATTCATAAGCCTCTTGATAACGGTTATTCCAATTATCCAAAGGGGTTGGAGTTTTCCATGCAGCAATTAATTGTTCATGAAAATCTCCCGTAAGTGCAATTGCACTTAGAAATTCAGGGGAATCATACTGCATCGACTCCCCTTCAAGATATGTACGGCTTTGGATGCTTGGGTATGTAGTATTTTCATGCGTAATTGGAGCGCCATCTTTCAGGTGGCTGCAAATGTTTACATAAGCCTTATCATAAAATCTTAATCCATCTATTATTACCTCTCCACTAAATCCAAAATAAAGATTATCTTGCCGATAGCTTGTAAAATATTTACCCGGCGCTATGGCTCTTATGGAAATCCTAAAACTACCCCTGTTTACACCATTTGCCCATTCAATCGGAACATTAAGAAAATTGCTAAATGTGACTTGAATTTTACGACTATTAGGATTGTTGTCTGGGCTAATATTTACAAATGATGCAGAACCAGAAATCGTAACACCTCGCCAGCTGAATTTCCTCGTAATGGACCCCGTTTGTGTTTCGGGATCAAAATTATCTATATGCTCGAATGTTGCATATTCAAGGCTCGAATCCTCGGGCATAGGCTCTTTGAATTCGAAGACAGGCTCTGGCGGCAAATCTTTCAAATCGCCAGTTTCTGAGGTGTCAATCACCTCCCGATCAAACAGCGGCAGGTAGGCCGGGTCCAGCTGGGCCGCATACGCCACGAATGCCTTGGGGTCGCCTTCGTCCTGTGCAGGGACTACATGGACGCTGTAATCAGGGCCGTGGCAGAACAGCCGCACCTGTGTGCCATCGGGCAGCATATGCGTGCGCTGCAGATGGCGCACCACCGACAGCCGCGCCTCTTGCTTGAAGTCCAGGTACAGGCGTTGCACCTGGGCGGCCTGTTGCGATGACATCTGGCCTTCGCAGACCATGCGTGGCGGGCGCACTCCCTGCAGGGTCTGGCCGCCCTGCCCCAGAAAGCTGGGATCAAACGGACGCATGCTCATAGGCCAGCGCCTCGTATTGGGGAATGCCATCCACCGTGCGGAAGGCGGATACGACCTCTGCGCCCAGTTCGGCGCGGTAGATGCCCTCTGTCAGCGGCTCCAGCATGCCGTCGTCATGTCCTGCCACCACCCACCCTCCGGCAATGCAGAGCATGGCGCGGCCAAAGCCTGCGCCGTCGCCACGGCGCACGCGCCGGCCGGGGGCTTCGGCGCCAGAGCCCAGCAGCACCGGCGCACTCATCAGGCGGGTGTAGACGAGCGCATCAAATTCGCTGCCAGCCAGGAAGGCCAGCTCTTTTTCTGTGCCGATGAAGATGCCGCCGCCCACGGGCTGCACCAGTGTGATGTCGGCGCCGAACTGCTTGAAGTCCCGGCCCAGGGCGAAATGGCTCCAGCCATGGGGCGTGGATGCCCACAGCACACGGCCCTGGGCCACCAGCACCCGCGACCCCCATACGGCATGCAGCCGCCCCACGGGGGGCATGCCCAGGTGCATGGTGCGGCAGGGGCGCGCCAGATCCTGGCCGTCGCGCAAATAGCTGAAGGCGCTCCCCTGGGCCTGGCCTGCATGCATGAACACTTCACCGCCTGCCGTGGTCAGGTAGACCTGCAGGCTATGGCCAGGGCGTCGGGGAAGGTCGGTCAGCAGCAGGCCACCGCCTTGCTCCAGCTCGACCAGGCCACCCACCACCGCCTGGCTCTCCAGTCCATCGCTATCACGCCGCAGCGTGACAGCCCATGCATAGCGCCCTGCTGGCAGAGCGCCCGCGACAGCGGTGGCCGTGCCCGACTCGGACGGCTGCGCCACGCCCCAGTCCGTGTAGCCCGCGCCGTCCGTCATGCCTTGCACCAGGCCATTGGAGAAGATCACACGGCCATCTGGCAATTCGCAGCACCACAGGCGTGCAGGCCCCAGGGATGGATGGATTTCCACGTCCTCGCCCTGCGGCACCACGCGCACCAGCGCGCCGCCATCACGGATGGCCAACACCATGGAGCTGCCCTCCCACAACTGGCGGTAGCAGCCGGGCTTGAGCATCTCCATGCCGCGCCGGCGGCGCAGCTCGGCATCCAGGCCCACATCCACATTGACGGCGCCAGACAGAAAGGTCTCGCTTTTTTTCTTCTCGTTGGAGATGTTGTTGATCCCCCGGAAATTCTTGAACGTCAGCATGCATGCCCCCGGCGCAAGGATGGATAGCCGACCTGGGCCAGCCTGGACGTGGGGTAGGCACGGTGCACAAAGCGCAGCTGCGGCGTGCCCACCTGGATGGCGGCATCGCTGCCGGAGACTTCGGCGCTGGAGCGCAGGCCCAGCAGCGGCCGGCCAATGCGTGCAGGCCCAGGGACAGCAGGGCAAAACACCTGGACCCAGGCAGGAATGCCCAAGGCGCCTGCTTGAAGGGGTCGGGGGTTGAACCGGTGCACCAGTGCCGGCTGGCCAATGCGGGGGGAAGCATCCGCGCCAGGGGTGACCAGCACCTGGACCATGCCGGGCCGGCCAATGCGCGTGCCATACAAGCCCGTGGCGTCCAACGCAATGTGCAGACTCAGCTGGGGCACTCCCAGGCGGGTTTCGCTCACGCCATATGGAGTAAACAGCTTCGGTCCTGTGGGCACACCCCCTGGATAGACCAGCCGCAGCGAAGGCAGCCCCACCGTGGCCAGGACACCCATACCCGGAGCATTCAGGCGGCGGATGGAGCTGATGTCGAGTTCCGGTCGGCCAATATGCGTCCCCGCAACGGAAGGCACATCGAACGCGGTATGCACAAGCCACTGCGGCTGGCCGATGACGATCTGGGCAGCGGTGATGGCACGAGGGCGGAACACGCCCGCCTCCTGCCCACCCGTCTGCGCGGCTGCGCCCAGAGGCACGGCATTCAGGGCCGAGGCATTGAGCAGCATGGACGATTACTCCTGCGTGTTGATGAACAGCCCCTTGGCATAGAAGCGCCCCAGGAACTGCCCATTGGCCACAGCGGTGAGCTTGAAGCGCAGCTGGTTTTCCACGCCCTTGCCGGAGGTGATCGGCAGCCGATGAATGGCCTTTGCCGTGAGAGAGCCGGGCAGCGCTGTCGCGGCCAGCAGTGCGGTATCCGAGTTGGCATCTCCCACGGAGATCTCAGGCGCAGAGGTGGATGTGCTCTTGAACAGGATGAACCCCACCTCAGAGGGAAAGAACAGCACATGCATCGGCAGGCTCAGAATCACCAGCATGCCCGCGCCGCCCTCGTGCACCACCCAGGTGGCGTCATTGCTGTTGGCCGGATCCATGGACAGATTCGACATGCCAAAGGCCGGCAGATTCATGGCCGGCGCATTGAAGCTGTTGGGCATCGCCTTGGGGTCATAGGGAATGAGCGCGCGATAGCGCAGCGGCCCGGATGCCGGCCTGAACACATCCCCGTCCATCACATTGCCCCCCGAAAACGTCGGCGGCACGCCCAGGTCATAGGTGCGTGAGGCGATGATGCCTTCGCTGCCCGTGTACTCCCAGGCGTTCTCGCTGTTGCCATCGGCCGGGCGCCAGACCCTGGGGATGGTCGGCAGTGCACCGAACGCAACGCTGTGGTCTGCCGCCTGGTACGCACCATCGCCCAACGCCGTACTGCTGTCCCCCAATGCCAGCGCGCCAGGGCCTGCTGCAAACGATCGCTCGCCGACTGCCGAAGTGTTCGACCCCAGCGCAACCCCCTGGCGCACGGCAAATGCATCGGTCCCTACGGCAATCGAACTCTCGCCAGCAGCAGCCTTGATGCCCACCGCCATGCCGAGTTCGCCAGCAACCGTCATCGTGCCCACGGACATGCCTGTGGCGCTGTACTCTCGGGCCACCATGGCCACACGGGCAGTACCCCATGTGCCATAGACATCACCCGAGGTTTCGCCATTGGTCTTGCCAGGCTTCAAAATCACCCCCAGCGCCTTGCTGCCACCAGACGGCAGACCCACCAGTTGCCCGGCCGGGCCAATCACGCCCCCGCTGTTGCTGTCAGGTGCATGAGTGTTCGCAGCTGCCATGAAGGGCGCCACCCCCACTGCAAAGCCGCCCTGCATATGGTCGTAGGCATCACTGCCACCCAGCACGAAGCGGTTCACTGCCCCAGCCGTCAGGTAGTTGGAGATCGTGGTGCCCGCTGGCCACATGCGCACCGCCGTGCCCTCCAGCCCACGGTAGACGGACAGCACATCACCAGCACGGCTGCGGGCCTCAATGATTTCACGCTCACTGGTCACATCGGGATTGCTCAGCGTCAGGCGCACACGACGTGCCTCTGTCGGACTGCCGAACAGCGCGCCAGTGCCAGCCGTCAGCGTCAACTGCACTGCGCTGAAATCATCGCCAATCGCATTGAGCTGGGCCACCAGCTTGGATTCAGCGTTATTGAAAAACGTCAGAGCGGGCACTGCACAACCTCCCGCGATTACAGCGAAAAGATGCGGGTATCGCCGCTGCTCCAGCGGATTTCCGCATCGGCGCCATTGCCCGTGAAGGGAAAGCCGGGGATGTCATCGAAGTACATCATCAGCGGCGATGTGGCCGGCACGCCCGTATCGATGTACAGCACGATGGCCTTGTGCGTATCCGCTGCGACGGCCGGAAACGTCACGTCATTGGCATCGAACACGCCATTGGTCACGGTTACGCCGCTGAGCTGCTGGGGCGTATTCGTGACATGCGCCTGGATGTCCGACAAAAATTCATTGGTCGAAAAAACAGGCGCATAGGTGTTTTTCACCAAGACAGCCTTGATGACGCGGGTGCTCAGGTCCACCTGGGCCTTGAGCATTTTTTCCTTGAACTTGGGGTAGATGGCGTTCGACATGATGGGACTCCTTTGCAAGGAGTTTCCCCATCCTGTCTTGCGCCGTCGAACCCTAGAGGGGCCGCACTACTACATGCTGGATGCCATCTCCCGCATCTGGGCCCGCAAGGCCTTGGGCGCAGTGTCCGCGATGCGGTCCGTGCGGTCCTTGCCCATCTCCCGCACCTTCTTCCAGACATCGGGCATACGCACGACGATGGGCTGGTCGGGGTTGTCGCGGTTCCAGTCCTGCAGCCGCTCGCGCACGCGCGCCAGCGCATCGTCATCCTTACGGAACAGCGCATCGGCCCACTGGGCCTTGATTTCGCTGCTGGTCAGGGTGTAGAAGCTCTTGCTGCGCTGCATGAAGCTGTTGGCCTCCTGCACCTGGGCCACGCTCCGGGGCTGGAACCCCGCGAACTTGGCCACCGCCTCGCCCAGCGTGGTGTCGATCACCTTGTAGCCCTTGGCGTCCTTGTACATGCCGCTGGTGGCCATGTCCGCGCCCTTGAACGCATTGCGCACGGCCGTGGGCGTCCACTCCATGGCGCCACGTGCCGCCATATCAGCATCCAGGTTCACCACGCCCTTGAAAATGTCCCGTGCTCCGGAGAACCCTCGCGCAACCAAGTCCCCCGCAGGTCCGGCCACCTCCATCAGATCACGCTCGCGGTCCTGCTTGGTCAGCAGCAGGCCTGTGCCCGGGATCAGGTTGCCCATGCCCAGGCGGCCGGAGATGTCAATGGGCGCGCCCGGCAGGCCGGAGATACCCTGCTCCATGAACTCAGCCAGTTCCTTGCCCACCGCGTTTGTGAGCACCTGCCTGCGCCACTGCTTGGCACTGATGTTGTAGCCCATCATCTGGCCGATGCCGTCAATCAGGTCTTCAATATCCTCCATGAACGGCACGCCGCCCGCGCCGCCCATCAGCAGCAGCATGGCCAGGGCCCAGCCCACGGCACGCCGGCCCTCGGGGCCGCCCTGGGTCCACATGCGCTGCATCAGCTCCAGATAGGACACGCTGTAGGTCTTGAAGGTGAACAGCGTGCCACCCACGGCGCCGCGCGCCCACTTCGGCTTGTTGGCCTTGCTGTAGACGAACTGGGTTTCCAGCACCGCCTTGCGCGCAAAGGCGCCCGGATCGGCCATGCCCTGGGCCTTGGCAATGCGGAACGCCGCGATGAAGGTGGAGCGGCGGTTGAACTGCTCGGCCAGGGCAAAGGGCTGGCCCCATGCCACCTTGGTTCGCTCCCAGGCATTGGCCGCCGCAGCGCGCGCATCGCCGGCGCGGGTGCCATCGCCCGAGCGCAGGCCGCCCGCGCCCCGGGCCTGGGCCATGAGCTGGTGCACCTCCTGCGGTGAGACCACGCCATCATCTTCAGCGGACTGCAGGGCCATGGCCAGGTCAGACTCGTACCGGAAGCCCTTGTCCCGCCACGCCCGGCGCATGTCGTTCATGGCCCGCGTCATCTGAGCGCCCGCTGCGCGCATGCCGCCGAACTGGCTCAGCCAGGGCATGGTCACGGCAAAGGGCTGGGTCATATTGACCATTGCCGAAGCCAGGGAGCCGCCCAGGTACTGGGCAAACAGCATGCCGCGCACGGCCTGGCCTTCTTCCTGGGGATCGCGGATGTAGTCGCGCAGGCCCATGGCCAGATCCTTGAGCTCGCCCTGTTCCTTCGGAATGTTGTTGATTGCCCGGTCCATGGTGCCCGCGTTCAGGCCGGCAGCCGCCTGACGGGAATTGCTGTAGATGAAGTTGGCCACCACACGGCCCACGTCCTGGCTGTAGCCCTCGATGCCCTTGCGCTGGATCAGGCGCTTCAAGGCGCTGTGGTTGTTCTTGGTCAGCTTCAGGTATTCGTCGAAAACCTTGCGCGTGGCCGCATCGGCCTCCGTGCCCACCACCATGTCCTTGAAGATCTCCAGCGTCTCCGGCGTGATGCCCGCGAACAGCTTGTAGCTTTGCTGGCTCATGGTGCCCTGGGTGATCTTGGCGCCAGGGAACGCCTGGGCCATCTGCAGCTTGGCCAGGTTGGATTCGCGCATGGTCTCGTACATGCCGAAATACTGGCGCTCGCCATGGGCATCGACCACATCCAGGGTGTAGCGGCCAAAGCGCGACAGGGGCGCATAGCCATCCTCCTGCAGTTCCCGGGCCTGGGCCGCCCGGTCCACCACCATGTTATTGAGCTGCAGCAGCCGCTCGGCCATGTCCGGCTTGGCCCGGGCATCCTGCTGCAGGGTCTCCGTCAGCAGCTGCATGGCATCGGCCAGCGTGGGCGCATCCAGCACCATGTCGCGCATGCCGGCATAGTCGTCGCCCAGGGCACGCATCATGTCGGCCCGCGCCGTCATGTCGATGGAGCGGTCAATGGCCGCGCGCGCCTCGCGGTACAGCGCAATCTGGCCAGCCGTGGCGCCGAACATGGATTTGAGCTCGGCATCGGTCCAGACCACCCCCGCCTTGAGCATCTTGCGCTCGAAGCGGGAATTCACGTTGGCCTCGTACTGCGCCAGGGGCAGCCCGCGCCAGGCGCGCAGGATGCGGTCATCCAGGCGGCCCGCGCGCAGCATCAGCTGGGCCTTGTCGTCGGCGGGCAGGTTCGCATACTTCTTGGCCAGGTCGTCGACCTGCATGGGCTGGCCGTCCACGTCGCGCGCCCAGGTCAGCGTGCCCTCGAACAGCGGACGGGCCACGGCCTTGTTGTCCGCTGCAGCCACCGGCGTCTTGCGGTTCTTGCCGATCAGGTCGCCGAGGGTGTCCACGCGCGGCAGCAGGCGCGGCGCCCGGTCGGCGGCATCGTTGGCCAGCATGGACACATCATCGATGTTGCGCTGGGCCGTCTCATAGACAGGCTTGAAGGCTGGCGCACGCTCGGCCAGGTGGCGCATGGTGCCGATGGTCTTGTCCCACCACGAGACCTTGCCCTCATGGCTCAGCGTCTGCTGCAGCTGCTCCAGGGCGCTGGCCTTGATGTCCGAAAGGCGCGAGCGGCTGAACATCAGGTCGTCATCCGGCGATTGCGCAAGATCGGCCTCGGTTTTATACTCTGCCTTGAAGCCGACAGCTCGCTGTACGACCCCAGGCAATTGGAGCCTGGCATTCGTTGCAAGTTGTCGGCTTTGCTGTTTGTCAGCGTACTGCAGCAAGCCCTGCTTGATCCATTTGGAAAACACGCTATCCGCGTTGTCCTTCGGATAGGCGCTCGGCAGGTAGACAACCTCGGTGTTGTTGGTCTTGCCATTGGGCTCGACTGCCACAATCACAGGCCGGCCGTTGTTCACCAGATTCGTGACCACCACGAATCGGCCGTCCTTGGACTCTGACTTGAACACCATCACGGGGTTGGACAGCAAATCACCCAGCCGGACCAGCTCTGATCTGGTCACGCCGTGCTCGAAGTGCATCTTTGCAATCAGATCCCGGTTCGTCATCACCGGCTTGCGCGCCACCCCCAGCATCTGCAGTACCGCCGGGGTTTCAATGCCCACAGGCACTTGAACCCGCAGGGCATTCTTGTCATCGGCAAGTCCAGCGGCAATCGCTGTACGCACCTCGGAGGCAAATGCTTCCGCAGGATCGCTGGCGCCACGGCTGAATGTCGGCTCCATGCGCTCTGCCGCCGCCCCCTGCCCCCGCTGCACAAAATCGCGCGCCGGCAGGATGTACGCCTGGATGATGTCCGCGTCCGACATCTTCCAGCTCTTGAGGCCGGGCACATGGGCGCGCAGCCAGTTGCGGATGGCGGCCACGGCGCGGCGCACAAAATGCAGCTGCGGCGTCTTCTCTGCCATCTCGGCCAGCACCTCCTCGGCCGCCGTGCGCCGGCCCAGCGCCACGCCGCGCAGGCCGTAGTCCTTGATCTTGGCGTCCACCTCGGCCTGGCGCATGGTGGCCACCTGGTTGAGGATCTGGTCCAGATCCCGCCCGAACAGGCCGCGCAGGCCATGGTGGCCCAGCACCTCATGGTGCAGCACGCGGGCGGCATCGGCCGGCGTGTTCAGCTTGGACGCCAGCAGATAGGCCTTGCCGCGCCAGTAGAAGCCCTCGGGCGCACCCGTGGCGCCACGGCTGCGCTGGCGCAAATCCGCCCGGCGGGCAGCAGCGGGCACGGCAGGGTCATCCATGTCGTAGGCCACGATCACCTCGGGCCCGTTGGCCCAGCCAGCGCGGATGGCGTCCACCGTTGCGCGCACCCGGGACACCGCCTGGGCACGGGCCGCATCGCTGAATTCGGCAGGCTCCGGACGCATGATGCGCAGCAAGTCGGCCATCTGGTCATCGGTCAGGCCCGGGCCATCGTCAGCACGGCGGAATGCGGCGCTGCTGGCAGTCTCGGCCGGTGCAGCAGCTGCTACCGGAGCTGCAGTTACCGCAGGTGCCTCTTTTTCCAGCACCTCCGGGGCTTGGAATTCACGCTCTTCGTAGACGGGCATGCCCTGGGCGTCCTTGACCTCCAGATAAGGCACAGCCATCTCACCCTTGGCATCTTGGCCCAGCACAAACCAGCCGTCTTTTGTCCACCGGTGGCCGGTCACCACAAACGCGCTGCCCGCACGGAAGGCCTCCGAATCCACGGGCGCACCCGCGCGCAGCCACGCAGGCGGGGGTACAGGATTGAACTCGATGTCTTTTTCCAGGGCCTGCAGGCGCTTTTGCGCGGACTCCAGGTCTGCCGCCCGGGCGAAGGGCGCCTTCGACACTTCCTCCAGACGCTCGATGCTGGCCTGGCGCTGCGCCACGTTGGCTTCGACCTTCTCGATGCGGGAGGGGTAATTGCGCACCTGCTGCTCTAGGCCGCGCAGCGTGGGGCTGCTGAACTCCTGGCCACCCACCTCCATCACCAGCTCGGGAACGTTGGACAGCGCAGACCAGCGCGCGGTCACCGGCTGGTCCCGGTAGCTGCCCACGGCGATGCCGGACTGCTCCATGCGCATTTCGCTGCCCATGAACTGGGCCACGGCGGCCTCGGCGTCCTTGCGCGTGTCGTACACGGTGCCTTGCACCGTCATCTGGAAGTTGTCCGCCTGCGCAGCCATCAAAGCCTGCAGCCGCCCGGGCAGGTTCCCTGCCTTCATGGCCTGCAACACGCCACGATTCCACTCAATGGCTTCGCGGGTGGAGCGCAGCGTGCTGCGGGCATCGGCCACGCCATTGCCGTGCATGCGCTCGGCGCGCAGCAGGGCATCCACGTTCTTGCGCAGCTTCGCCCGGATCAGAATGCGGGGGTCGCCAGCCGCCTCCGAAAAGGACTGCAGGATGTCGTTTTCCTCATCGCTGGCCGCATCCCCCTCGATCACGCGGCTTTCGCTGTTGGCCTTCATGAAAGCCGTGATGAACCGCTGCTTGATCGCCAGGATTTGCCAGCGGCGCCCGTCCAGGCGGTCTGTCATGTAGCGGTATTCCAGGACCGTGTTCCACTGATTGCCCTGGCGCAGGCCGCGCCCGTTGCGCTGCTCCAGCTCGCCTGGCATGTAGGGGGCGTCCATGTGGTGCATGGCGCGCAGGTTGTGCTGCATGTTCACGCCCACGCCCAGCGTGTCGGTGGAGCCGATCACCACGCGCACCGTCAGCGCATTCATGGCGTCAGCGATTTCCTTGCGCTTGTCCTTGCTGGTGGAGCCGTCCACGATGGCAATCTGCTCGCGCGGGATACCGCCCTGCACCAGGCGCTCCACGATGTCGCGCATCGTGCTGAACGTCTTGACCGTGCGGTACAGCTTGTCGCCCGCCTCATTGCGCCCGATGGAACGCTTTTGCGATGTCGAGTAGCCGATGTCCGAAAAAATCACCTGGGCCGCGCGTGCATCGGAGCGATAGACCTCCAGCACGTTGGCCACCACCTTCGAAGCCTTGCTGCCGGGGTCGTCAGGGGCCTGGCCTTCCATGCCGGCCCAGCGCTCATCCTCGGTCAGGCGCACGTCAAAGCTGGCCTTGTTGGCCAGCCCCTCGGTAATGATCGGGGACTCGGGCGATCCAGAACGCATGGCCTGCATGCGCTGCTTGCCGCTCATGTTGCGCCATTGCTTGGCATAGACCTGCAGCTGGGCGAATATCCGCGACTGCTCGGGCGTCAGGTCGCTGGTGACGTTGACGACCTTCTTGTAGGGCCGGTCGGCGGCATCTTCCGTGCGGCCATTGAGCAGCTCGGCGCGCTCGGCTTCGGTCAGGCCGGCGCTGGCCAGGGTCTTGCCGTTGACCTTGCGCGGCTGCATCTCCGGCATGTCATCGGCAAACACCACATCCATGTACTGGCCGATCATGCGGCGCAGCTCGGGCACATTGATGAATCCAGCCAAGCGGTTGATGGCCTCGTACTCACCAGCGGCCGACAACTCCACGTCCTGCACCTCCTTGGCAAAGGAGCCGAACCAGCCATCCCAGGAATCCACCCCGGCCTCACGCATCTCATCCTCCATGACATAGCGCATCTGGTGGAAGATTTCCGTCAGGGTATTGGTGATGGGCGTGCCCGTGAAGGTGTGCACATTCCCGCCAAAGTTGTTGGTGCGGATGTAACGGGTAATGAACTGCAGCGAGATGGAGCGATTGGAAGTCTCGGTGTTGAGCCCCTTCATGTGCATGCGGGTGCTAATGGGCGGCTTCTTGAACTCATGCGCCTCGTCCACCAGCACCATGTCGATGCCCAGATCCTCGAAAGGAATCGCCCCTTCGCGCGAAGAACGCTGCGACTGCTTCTTGATGGTCTCGATGATGCGATTGCGGGCCTTGACCAGCTCCTTGGCCGTGACGGAGCGCAGCTTTTTCAGCTCCTCCTCATCGTTGAGCATCTTGGATTCCAGGGTGACTCCATCCTCTTCGGCTGCCGCGTAGGCCTCTTCCTCCAGGGACTGGATGTCATCCTTGGCCATGGCCATCAGCGTTTCCTCGCGGAAGGACAGGCGGTCAATGAGCGAATGGGGCAGCACGATGGCGTCCCAGTCATCATTGGCAATCTGGCGCATACGCACGGCAATCGCATCGCCGGCCATGTTGTCCACATAGAGCACCTTGGCGGCCGGGTACATCATCTGGATTTCATGGGCCACGCTCGCGCTGTTGGCGTTGTGTGCCAGCAGCAGCGGCTTTTTGGCGATGCCGTAGCGGCGCGACTCCACCGCAATGCCCCCCATGGTGAAGGTCTTGCCGGTGCCCACCTCATGGGCGTTGATCGAACGGCGGTTGACCAGCGCGCGCCAGATCGCGTTGACCTGGTGCTGACGCAGATTGAACGGGCCCCGGCCCAGGCTCAGGGCCATGCCCTCGAAGGTCAGGAACGAGCCGTCATAGCGCGGCGTAGCGTAGGCATTGCGGACCTCGTTGTATTCACCCTCCAGCGCTGCGCGGCGCTCAGGATCAGACCAGAGCCACTCGCCAAAACGACTGCGCATCTCGCTGATGCGGGAATTCACCTCATCCGTGGCGGTCGTATCCAAATACTCATTGCCGTCGCTGTCCTTGCGCCGGATCTTTACCGTCTGATTGGAGAATGCAGCGTTCACCAGCTTGGAGAACGGATATTCGGCCGTGCCGAAACCTGTCTTTGCCTCGGGGGCATGATTGGCCTCGGCTGGCAGACGGACTTTCCAGCGGCCATTGATGAATGTGACCTCAATCCCGTTCGGATTAGAGCGGTTGAGCATATGGGCCACATATTCGGCATAGGTGCCAGCCGGCACCCAGGTGGCCCCCAACTGGCTTTCGATATTGAAGTACGGAATATCGGCAGGCACCACCGATTTGAGCGCCTGCACGTTGCGCTCCATCGCTTTGTTGCCATCGTCCAGCGCGGCCTGGGCCTCGCGCAGCTTCTGGCGCACATTGCCCGACAGGTAGAGGTCGGAGGGGACCACATCACCATTGGGCGCTTCGAAGACCGCGCCGGACTTCACCAGCACCTCGCGCACCTGCTCTGCCGGCTTGCCCGCGATCTGTGCAATCTCGTCCAGGGTCGGCTGCACGGAGCGGTTGCGCGCGACGACATAGGCATCCTGGGGTGTGGGGTTCTGGATGCTGTGGACCCCGCGCATCGTGCTTTCGCGCAGGATGGCCGATGGTCGGCCATTGACCGTCAGCGCAGCCAGCGCCGGATAGAACGGGTCATCCAGACGGTCCAGGTATGCCATGCCGAAGCTCTGGACCAGAGGGCCATGCGCTGCCTCGTAGCTCTCGAATGCCTGGCGCAGCGCCGTGCGCTGGGTGTCAGCGCTGCCCGTGCGCTCGGCCTCGATGAGGGCCGCATACTTGCGGCGCATGTCGATCAAGGCGCGCAATTGCTGCTCGCGCTTGGCCGTTTCCGTCGCACTTTTCAGCGTGTAATTGCGCACCTCCTGCGCTGGAGCCAAGTGCTCTCCACGCACCACAAAAAGCTGCCCGCCCTGCTCCGTCAGCGAGCCCTCACGGTCTGCCGTGTGATTGGCGATGTAGCTGATGTGCTGGGCGCGGTCATCGCGCGCATACACGCCCTCGGGAACCAGCTTGACGGCTTCGCGCAGGCGCTCGGCCATGTTGTCAGGCCGGTGCACGATCATGCCGGGCTGCATGCGTGTGGTCCCGTGGCCATAGTCCGTGGTGCCGATCACATTGCCCGGGTTCTGTGCATAGAACTCGTTGATGAACACCTCCGGCCCTGCAGGTGTCTTGTAGGCCACCGACTGAATCCAGGGCACATTGGGCGTGATGCTCAGGGGCTGCGCGCGCTTTTGCAGGATCACGATATCCGTGACCACCTTGGTGCCGGCGTACTCCTGGAAGGCCCCGGACGGCAGCCGGATGGCCGTGACCAGCTCGGCCTTGCGCGCCAGGGCGGCGCGGATCTTGGTGGCCTTCTTGTCCATGGTGCCGCTGGATGTGATGCCCACCACCAGGCCGCCCGCGCGCACCTGGTCCAGGGCCTTGAGGAAGAAGTAATCGTGCAGGAACGGACTCAGGGTGTTGTAGCGCCGGTCTGCGATCACCGTGTTTTCAAAGGGCCAGTTGCCGATCACCACGTCATAGAACCCGTCAGGGGTCTTGGACTCCTGGTAGCCCATGATCTTCACATTGGCATCGGGGTACAGCAGCTGGGCCATGGAGCCCGTGAGCCGGTCCAGCTCAATGCCGGCCAGCTGGCTGCGACCCTTGATGTCGGCCGGCATCATCCCGAAGAAGTTGCCGATGCCCATGGAAGGCTCCAGCACCCGGCCTCCGGAGAAGCCCATGCGCTGGACCATGTCCCACATCGCCATCACGGTGGGTGGGTCGGTGTAATGGGCATTGGTGATCGAACGCTGCGCAGATTGCCACTCGTCCTGGCCCAGGTGGTCGCGCAGCCAGCGGTCGCGCGCCTCCCATCCCGGCTTGGGCATGGGCTTGTCCCAGGTGCCCTGGAACAGTTCCTGGCCAAACGAGCCCCAGCCGGTGTAGCCGGCCAGTGTGCGCTGTTCTTCGGCTGTGGCCTGCCGCCCGCTTTCGCGGATGGCATTCAGCAGCTCGATGGCGGCCTGGTTCTTGTCGAAGCGCGCAACCTGCCCGCCACCGACGATTTCAAGAGGGTTGTCAATGTGGAAGTTGCCGGGGCCGGGGTGGGCCGGGCTGACTTCCTTGGGGGTTTCTACAGACCCGCGCGCAGCAGCGCTGTCCGCCCTTCGTCCAGCGCCTGTTGCAGGGCTATCCAACTGCCCTCCCCGCTGTCCTCCATCTGCTGCGGATCGTCCTCCGGCTCCAGCATCAGATGCGCGCGCTCGGCCTGCTCCCGGGCGTCCGTCATCGGCATCCCGCCCCTGACTAGCAGGTCGTATTCCTCCCACATCCGCATCTGGCAGACGAATGCCATGGCCTCCAGAACGCCCTGTGTTCTCAGGCGCAGGTACATCTTGGGACTGCTGGCCTTCCAGGTCGCCAGAATCCGCTCGTGCAGCGGAATCGTAATCGCGGCTTCCTCGTCCAGATACTTCTGGTGCTCCGCTTTGATTCGCTGCACGTCCTGTTTGCTCAGGATTTCCATGGTTTGATTCCTTCGATTGGGTCGTGCGCGTTTGCGATTGCATCTTAACGCGGGCCTCGGCCAAAACCAAGCCGGCCAGGTCAGTGGCAGACACATCCACGGGCAGCCAGCGGTTTTGCCCCCTGGTGGCATAGGTATCGCCCTGGGCCTGCGAGACACGCGCCATCACTGCGATGCCGCTGGCCGTGGACGGGAACATGCCGCGCAATGCGCTATCACCCACATGCACATAGATATGGGTGCTGCTTTCAGGATGGTGCATGGTCAGCGTCACATCGCCGCTGCCAGCCATACCCGATTCATTGACAGAGACGGGCTTGCCGGGCTTTCCTTTGCGATCCGCATGGGGCTCAAAGCCCGCTGCGGCCAGGTCGGCCGCGACGGCCTGCAGATACTGCTGCGCCTCCTTGAGGAATGCATCCTTGGTGGCATTGCCCGTTTCGCGGGTCTCATCGCCATAGCCATTGATATGTTCCACACCCCAATCCTGGGTCAGCGTCATGTCACCCCTGGCGCCCGTCTTGCGCGTGCGCTTGGCAGGCTTTTCTACGGCCTGGCCGATTTCTGGCGCAGCAGTGCGCACCTCGGGCGTCAGCAGCTCCTGGTGCTGGCGCGCCGACTCGGCGGGGTCGGTCATGCCCTTGGTATCCAGGCCCGGGTAATTGCGCGCGCCCTCCCAAAAGGACAGCAGATAGGGTTTCACGCCATCGCCCATGTCATCGATCATGGCCTTGGCGTACTGGGTGAAGCTGCGCACCCCCGACTCGATATAGGCGCCGGCAATCGTCATGCCGTCCACCAGCAGCTCTGGATCAATACCGCTGTTGAGCGTGCCCAGCTTCTTGCGCATACGCTCACGCGCGGCGGCCACCTTGTCGGCAGTGAACAGCTTGTTGTTGGCGAATTCACCCTGGACAGCAGGTTGGCTGGCGGCAGCTTGCCCGCGCTGTACGGGCGCAGCCTTCGGCGCACTGCCCGGCTTCGCACCGGGCAGCATGCCTGCGGGCTTCTTGGTCTTGAACGGATCACGTACCCAGGCCCTGAATTCGTCCTGCGTCATCTGCGTGATGGCGCCCAGGCCGGTCCAGCCCTTTTCATAGTTGCCCAGATAGGTAGCGCGCGCGTCGGCTTCATTGGCTGCGCCCATAACCACCTTGTGCTCATCAAACGAGCCGTCACGGTTCACCTGATCCACCACGAACACCGGCAGTTCGGATTCGTGTGCACGGTCGGTCAAGAAGACGTCCACATGGTCTTTGTCCGCGCCCATGGAGCCCTTGATGTAGCCGTAGTGGTTCTGCAGCGGCGGCCATTCGGGCCGGCGGCGGCTGCCGGCAGGGTTCTCGATACTGATGTCCAGGCCATTCAGGCGGACGTGGCCCTTGCGATAGTTGCCAGCTTCTTTCTGAGCCTCGGTAGGCTCTGGCAGATCGTTGGTAGGACTCGTAGCCGCGGCGCTGGCTGCTGAATCCACTGCATCCAAAATCGCTATGGAAGCGTCAGCAGCATTGCCAGTAGCAGCTGCGCGAGCCACTACATCTGAACGCTGAGCAGGCGTCAACTGACTCACATCGAGTTCTTGCCGCGCGCCCTGCAGCAGCCCTCGTCCGGCTTCTTCACGCACGGCCGCTTCATCAAGCGCCCGCGCGTCACCCGTCAGGGACTCAAGGCGCGCGACCTCGGCGTCCAGAGCCTGGACATCATAGCCATTGGCTTTTTGCAGCGTGGGCGACAGCGAAGATGCTTGCTGCAGCTTCTGTTTTGCATCGGCAGTTCGGACCTTGAGCTTTTCTGCATAGGTGCCTACACCTGAACCCAGCTCGTCCACCAAGGCCGGCACCTTTCGGGCTGCAGGTGCTGCAGCAGCATTGGACATGGCGGCGGCCAGCTTCTCGCGCACCTTCGGTGCCAAATCAGCCCAGGCCCGCGCATGGGCACCCGCCCGCGCCGGGGCGTTCAGGCCCTTCGCAGCCTTGGCCACGGCCTGGCGCTCCACCACCGGCATGCTGGCCCAGCGCTCGCTGGCCGCAAGCATCTTGGCTCGGCGCCCTTCATTGCCCTCGGCAGCAACGGCCTGGGCCTGCTGCTCGCCAGCCGTGGGCGCTGGTGCTGCAGCGGTGGCAGCGGCCGGCGCCGCGCCCTGGGGCTGCATGGCGTCCGCCAGCTTGCGCTGCAGATCCACATTCAGATTTTTCCACTGCGCACCAGGCAGGCCATTGCGCAAAACGGGCTTCAGGCCCTCAATGCGCTCTGCCAGGGCTTTGCGTTCGGCGGCAGGCATGCGAGTCCAGGCCGCGCCTGCGGCATCGATGTGCTGTGCAACAGCTTGGCCTTGCGCCTGAGCTTGCGGGCCTGTCGCTGCTGCTGCTTGCGCTCCAGGGTTCGGAGTCGGGCCGGTGCCATCGGTCAGACCTTTCGCATTTGCAGGACCAGCAGCCGGCGCTCCTTGCGCTCGTGCTGCCTGCGAAGATTGCGCGCTCGGCGCGAGGGTTTGAGCGGCTTGCGTGCCATTCAGGGCTCCATTGGTGGTTGGTGAAACGGAAGACGGTTGCAGCTGCGCCAACTCGTCGCGCAGGGCATTGCGTTCAGTGACAGCCGCTTTGCTCCAGCCCTGGGCCCGGCCTTGCTGCGCCAGATAGTCAAGACGCTCCTGCACCTGGGCAGCACGCGCGGCCGGCTCGACTTCACCGGTATCGGTGTTCACGCCGGCGGGGGGCTTACTGGGAGCCTGCACGGTCTGATGCGCGGCCTGATCCTTCTTGGCTGGCGCCTTTGCCGCCTGTTGCGCGGCCTGCGCCAGGGCAGTGACCTGCTGGGCATGGGCAGCAGCACCGGAATCCACTGCAAGAACTGCAGCAGCAGACAGCGTCCCTGCGGCAGGATCAAGGCCCATGGCGCGCGAAGGCGGCACAGACGCTGCGCCCGTAGATTGCGTAATCTCACCACCAAGGGGCTCAGTGGCCGTGGCAGCAGCCTGTTGCTCCTGGCTGGTGACGCCATTGGCAGGCGTGGACTGGGGAGCAGGATCAATACCGGCGGCTGCTTGTGGCACTGGGGGCTGCTCGGAAGCATTCTGTGTAGCCTGGCGGAACAGGTCAGGGTTGAATGCTTGGTGCAGAGAGTTGGCAGCAGCCTGCCGCTCATCTGGCGGCAGGGATTCATCCAGTGCTCGGGCGTGCGCTTCCTGATACTGTGGCTGCGCCTGTGGTTGGACCATCTGCTCGATGGCTGTACCGTATGTAGCCACATCGGGCAGGCCTTGGGGGGCAGCAGAATCAGACAAAGCCGGATCTGCAGCATTCGCGGAGACTGCATCGGCAGTGCTACCCGTGGCCTGTGGCGCCTTCATTGCGTGATAGCCCGCAGCGCCTCCACCCATGGCCGCGCCTGACAGCGTACCCAGCACCACTGCCGTGTCTACGTCCTGTGCCCAGTCCTTACCCAGCGCCAGGTTCTGCAGGATCTGTTCCGAAACGGACTGAGGCAGTTCTTCCAACAAGCCCTCAGAGATGGCCCCCTCGATCACCTGGCGCGGAATGCTCTTGACCGCGCGCTGCTGGACCAGAGGGTTTGCGGCGGCTGTGGCGGCCTCGTCGGCGAACTGCTTGGCGATGCCCTGGTTGCCCTGGGCCAGCATCGTGTCGGCATCACCGATACCCAGGCGCTGCGCCACGCGGCCACCGGCATAGCCAAGGCCAGCCGTTGCAACGCCGGTCGCCAGTCCTGCAGCAGTTTGACCAGGCGTCAGCAGGCCGTCTTCTGTTTCCTGGCGGATCTGCTCGGCTGCCGAGCCTGTCCCCACGATGCCCTCGCCCAGTGCGCCAGCCGCTGCCGCGCCCTTGGCGCCAGCCTGGCCCAGCCGAGTCGCACTCAAGAGGCCGCGCGCCGCCACACCGCCAGCGCCCATGGCTGGAAGTGACTCCACCACTGCGCCAACGATGTTTGACGGGTTCTCGATGGCTGCCTTGAACTTGCCGCCCAGACCCTCGGCTTCTTGGAACTTGCGCTGCGCTTCCTTCGTTGCGTCCGAATGCCACTCGTTGACCGCCTCGCGCGCCTGCTTGAAGCGCAGGCCGAACGAACCGCCTTCGTTTTCCAGCGCCTTGCCCGCGCGCCCGCCAGATACTAGGTCAGCGGCCCCAACAGCAGCCTCAGGAACCGCGATAGCGCCTTTGACCAACCAAGCGGCAGCATCCTTGGCATAGTCCAGAGTGCTTCGCTTGGGATCTTCGCCGTCCAGAGTGCCAGTAAAGGGCTTGAGACCGTTGGCTGGCACTTTGTCCAGCTCGCCAGTGAAAGGCTTGAGTGTGCTGTGTTCCATTCCCCCACTCTCGCGTGTGGGGGACGGATAGTCGAACCCTAGACGGGGCTGTTAGTCGCCCATGTACTTTTGGCCTTTGGAGTCCTCATAGACCGGCTTTCCTTTGGCAGTGCCTACCTGCTTGACCATGCCTGGCGGCAAGGCGCTTTTGCCATCCACTCGCTCCACCTGCCCCGTAACACCGTTGTGGCGAATGATGCTGCCTTCTGTTGTAGACCCATCTGCATTCTTGCTGGCAGGTGTAACGGTGACCTTCCAAGGCGAAGGTTCGGCCTCTCCCTTGAGCGCGCGCAGGGTCTTTTGAGCCTTTTGACGCTGCTCTTCGCTGGCATTCGGGTCAATCAGCGTATTGCGCAATGCTTCTTCCTGTGTAGCAGCCCGCTGCTGGAAGCCACGTGTATCGAGTTCAGACTTCAACCGCTGCTGCTCCAGCCCAAAGCGCATGCCTGCGCGGCTGGATTCCCCGGCCTGCTGCATGGCCTCGCGCCGTATCAACCCTGCTTGCTGGGCATCCTCGCGCGCAGTGGCGCCATTTTGGCGCATGGCCTCCGTATCCATTGCCGGCTGTGCTTGGCGCAGTGCCGCATCAGTCTGCAATGCTGCCTGGTAGGCCGCGACAGCAGGAGGCAGACCACCTGCCGCGCCACCACGAAAACGCCCCATCCCTGCATCTGTATAGGAGGGTCGATTCATGATGCTTGAGGCACCTGTTTCCAGGTTCGCCAGATCTTTGCGCGCCTGCCAATCGTTTGCACTGTGGCGAATGGGGTTGCTCCGAATTTCTGGGGTACTGCTGGCAGGCAGGCCACGCATACCTGGAGTGAATCCACCACCAGCGGCATACTGGGCAGCAAGGTTTGTGGCAGCTGCGTTATCGCCTGCTGATGGTGCTGCGCTCGTCTTGTCCCCCATGGCGGCCGCCTGGGCACTGTCTGCATAGCTGGTGCCTCGCCGGTACACGCCAGGGATGACCTGCGTTGGCGCAGCAGATGCTGGGGGGCCGTATTCATGGCTGCCGGGCTGACTGGGACTTGCCGTCGTTGTGGACGGTTTGTCTGCAGGCAAGGCGGCTTGGCCAGTGCTTGCAGTAGGCGGCGTAGCAGGTTCATTGGTACGCCCTTGCTTGTCCGCAAAGAGGTAGCGCCCTGCCATCCCCATGGTGAGTCCATCCCCAAGATCAGAAGCAGCCCCCAATGCGCGGACACCAACATCTCGCGCAAAACCGGCGAATCCTTCCAGGCTGTTGGGCTGGAGCCCGAATCGCTTTTCGTAGTCTTCTGTTGGAGTAGCGGCCACGGTGCCACCAGTACCTGCTAAGGTTGCAGGAACAGCAGCTGCCCCGACTGCTCGCAGCGCCGGGGCTGCTACGCGCCCAACAGCGGCTCCCGCGCGATAGGCGGCGCCTTGAGGTGCAGGTGCAGTTGTAGGAGCAGGTGCAACAGTTGCGGCTGGAGATACCGGTGCTGCCGGCCCCGCTGGCGGTGGCTGCCCGGCACCGGCAGTGCGAGCCCGCTCCGCCATCCACGCTTGAGCTTCCTTTGAGGCGTTTGCAGGGTTGAACTTCGGGCGAACATCGGTCACATCGGGTCCCGCCGGCCGCACCGGGATCTCAGGGCCACCACCCATCGTGAAATTCGGTCGGGATGTCGCCTGCAGGCCTGTTTGAGGGGGCGCACTGTTGCCAAGCAGGGGCGGTTCTGGCATGACGGGCGGGCCATTCGGCGCTCGATGGTTCACATATGGTGCAACGCGCTGGCCGCGTGGCATCTGATCCTCGGGCCCCTCGCCATTCGCAAAGAACACCTGGGGCTCGAAACCTGGCGGCACGATGGCCCGCTCTGGTACAGGCGTATGCGTGGCATCGACCACTGCCTTCAACGCATCAGGGCCACCCATGGCGTGCACTGTGTCAGGTGGCAACACGAATTCCCCAGGCTTGAACATCCCGGGGATCGAGTCTGGCGCCTGATTCTGGGCCTGCGCGATTGCCGCGCCCCGGCTGGTGCGCCCGCGCAGGCCCAGGCCGGGCCCAGCTGCAGCGGGTGCCGCTTTTTTCTTTTCAGAGGGAAGTCCGAACATGCCTGCCTCGTTTACAAAAAGATGGATTCGGTGACGTGAGGCACGTCCTCACGGGTTTCTCGCCGCAAATCGGCATCCGGACGCCGGCCGAAGTAGGCCGTGAAATCACGCTCCGCAGTGGCCGCGCGCTGGGCGTCAAGGCCATCGGCATCCGGCTGCGAAAAAGCCCGGTACAGCGCCCACAGAACCAGCTTGTCATGGCTGAATGCATGAATCTCCGGCACATCGGTGGGGTTGCTCATCAGCCGCAGCGGCAGCCGATACCCCTCCAGCAGCAACCGCCCGCTGCGCGCGGGGGGCGGCACCAGCCGGATACTGCGTTCGCCCTGCACGGCCCAGCGCACCTGCTCGATACGCCGATTGCGCCATCCCGGGTGGTTGCGGTCCAGCCACTCGGTAGACACCAGCGACAGCTCATCCACCTCGCTGGAGCCATCCGCCTGATGGGCCAGATAGGTGATTTCATAGAGCGCTGGGTGTAGCGGGTAGACACTTTGCGCCGGCACCAGCGTGATGCTGCAGACCTGTGGTTTGTCCGTTTCCAGAAGCAGCCGGCCGCGCACTGCCGCCTCGGCCACTGCGTCATTGAGCCACCCGGTAACGGTTTCATCGCTCCACAGCGGAGGGGTTTCAACGTCACGCGCATCCTCCCGAAAGCGCGCGATCAGCTGCTCCAGATTCATCAGCGGGCCCCGAACTGCTCGACCAGATTGGCCACTTCCGCGCGCAGCTTGGCCTCGCCCTTGCGCGCGTCCAGCTTGACCTCGTACTTGAGTGCGTATTCGGCCAAAGCGCCCTTGTCCATGGTCTCAATGGTCAGCAGCATGCTTTCCAGAGCGACATGCTCCTGCTTTGCCTGCAGCTCGGTCTGGCGCTGCGCCTCCAGGGCCTGCTGCAGATCGGCATCGGTGGGCTGGGTAGGCTGCTGCCCCTGTGTCCCGGCCTCCGTTTCTGGACGGCGAAACTCCACATAGCGCAACAGCTTGCGCGCCACGTCAGCAGAGACCAGCTTGATGTCGCCAGGCTGCCACGCCTTGCTGGCCAGTCGGTCGGTATAGGGCTTGGTGCCCGTGTATTGCAGCTTCTCGAAATCCATTTTTCGCTCCGTTCATGTGCAACAAGCCGGGCATGCCGGCTTGCTGTGATGGGTCCTGGCGCGCGCGCCGCGATCAGGCAACGCCTTCGGGCACGCCCAGCACCACGACATCCAGCGCGCTGGCCTTGGCGTTGTCGGCGCCGGAGAGGGTCAGCACCAGGTAGGCATCCTTGGGCAGTACGACTGCACGCGCCGCGCTCGCGTTGCGCAAACGCGCGGCGGCGGCCAGGTTCAGGGCGGTACCGAAATAGTCAGCGGCCTGCGGGACCTTGGCGTCATCCTGGCCGTCCGTGTATTCGAAGCCCAGCTTGCCGACAACAGCGGCCGTCATGGCAGTGGCCACGATGACTTGGCTGTCCAGCAGCTTGAAGCCCGCAGGCAACACGCCCAGACGGATCTTGGTGCCCTGCACTGCCGGGGTCAGCACGTCGCATCCCAGGGCCGCGCCGGCCGCGTTGGTGGTCAGGGTGTAATGCAGGGCACTGAGATTGCCCCAGGGAGTCGCGCCCAGGTTGTTACTGGCGGACTGGGTTTTGGTGAGAGTTGCCATGCCGGCCTCCGATGTCAGTGGGGAGTGGACAGGACAGGCCGCCAACCAGCAGCCTGCCTGGGCCTATCAGTTGCGTTCGCCGATGATGCGCACGGCGGTATCGATGACCGTGGCGCCGTGGTCGGTGAAGTGCTTTCGGCCATTGCCCTGGACAACTTCCCAGCGGACCTTGAACATGCCCATGATGGCGCCGATCAGCAGCTCAGTCTTGTCGCCGTGGTCGAAATCCTTCTCGCTCCAGAAGAACGGCATGCCACCGTGCTTGGACTTGCCGAAGGCCTGGGCCAGCGCCTGGCCGCCCAGCAGGATGGCGCGGTCGATGGCATGTGTGGTGCCAAAAGATGCCGGCACGAGGCAAGTGCTTTCCTGCTCGGACTCGTAGGAGGTGCAGTAGCGCAGCGGATCGCCCGCGTAGAAACGGATGGGCTTGGGCATCTTGCAGATCAGGATGCCGTTCCACAGGCCCACCTCGCCCAGGAACAGTGGGTGATTGTTGGCCTTGGACGCGCGCGCCAGGGCGTTGGCCTGGAACTGCCGGAAACCCGGGTCCTGCGCGAAAGCGTGGTACTGCGCCGGCGAGACCAGCAACACACGCAGCGGCGAATCCTCGGCCACCTTGTCTTCGGGGATCTTGATGGCGGGCGGCGGCAGCGCGATGGATTCCATCACGGTGCGAATGCTGTCCACCACATCCATCGTCAACTCGTCGCCGGACTGGATGTCCAGCTCACCCGCGTTCACCTTCAAACCCGTGATGGCATCACCGTCCGCAATGAAATGGCGGTTCTTGGTCGGCGCCTTCACAGGATTGATCGCGTACTCGGCGAAGTTCTCATGTGCTTCCGTAGGCAGGCGCCATTCGATGTTGTCGTGGTAGCCGCGCGCACCAGCCAGGTGGGTCAGTGTCAGCTGATCCTGGTAGCCGTTCATCAGCGACAACGCGATGGGGCGGCCAATGCGGCGGAAATCTATCGGCGAATTGATTTCCGTCATCTGGTTGCCCAGATCCACGGGGAAACGCACCTGATTCACACGGACACGGGATGTGTCCCGTTCAATGCCCGTGCCCTTGCCCTCGGCCGTGCGGCTGCCCATGATGGGGTAGGCGTTCGTGGGCTGCACGAAGCTGAATTCCACCTCGGAGCCCGTGCCGCGCGACAGATCGATTGTGCGCACAATGGGCATGTCAGTGGATGTCTGCTTGCGCAGCACCTCGGCCACATGGGCCTCGCCCTTGGGCACCGTGCCCACCATGCGATTGAGCGTCGAATTGCGCTGCATGGATTGCGCGAACAGGCCAGCGGCCTGGACGAGCATTGCGCCGGGGGAGCCGGCTGCAACATTGGTTTTTCCGGTCATACGACCTCCATCACTGGGAGCGGGCTGCCTCGTCACGAGGTGGCCCAGGTTTCAAAAAAGGACGCGGCCTGGCTCAGGCAACGCTATTCATGAGGGCATCGAGCTTGTCCGAAGACAAGCCGCCCACGGCGTTCAGGAGCGCGGCAGGGTTGCTGGACAGCGCCTGCAGGCGTTCTGCCTCGCTGGCCCCGGCCGCCGCGCCCGTGAGATCGGAAAGGCTGATGGGCACCTGCTGCTCGGCCCGCTGAACCGCCTTGGCAACCGCCGCATCCACGGGGTTGCCAGTGCGGCCAGGCTGGGCCGGCGCATTGGTGGCTGTGTGGGCCTGCTTGAAGGTGTTGAGCACCTCCACGACATCGGCCGCCGTGCCGCGCTCGATCACCTGTTCGATTGCAGTGCGGGCAAAAGCAGGCTGGGCATCCACCCACTGCTTGAACTGCGCAGACTCGGCAATCTCGTCGGCATCGGGGTGCGCGGAATAGATCGCCCGGGCATGGGCATCCAGTGCATTGACCTGTTCGCGCTGCTGCAGCGGCGCGAGGGCGGCCTGCACACGGGCCTCGACCATGGCCGCCACACCCTTGGCAATCGCCTCTTCCGAGAAATCCCCGAACAGCGACATATCCACGCCCTGGGAGGCTGCGGTCTGTGCAATCGCCAGGTTCTTGTCGGCCGTGGTAGGCGCCGCGCCGGCATCCGCTCGGGCGGCGGCGTCCGCCTGGGCCTGGGCCAGGTTGTGCTGCTGGCCGCGCGTCAGCTGCTCCAACTGGGCCTTCAAGGCCGCGTTTTCGGTCGCCAGCGTGTCGCGCGCGGTGCGCGCCTTGACCAGCTGCTCGTAGGGGATCGTGTATTCACCCGACCGGCTGGCGATGGGCGTACCTACGGGCGCGTCTTCCTGCGCCGTGGTCGTGCCCGCGCCGGCGGCTGCAGCAGGTGCACCAGCGGGCTGCGCTGGAGCGGCTTCTGCGGCCGGTGCATTGGTAGGGGTGGGGGTTTCGGGGCTTGCTACGGCAGGTGCGCCAGCGGCACCGATCACCTGGTCCGCATCCGCGTCCAGATTCAGGGTGCCTTCATAAGCTGCTGCCAGCAGCGCCTCGGGGGTCATCGTCATAGGTGCTCCACATCCCCGGCTATCCGGCCGGGCCTGTTGAAGGGGGCACGCAGATTCGAGGATCGGGCCGGGGCCGAAGCCCCGACCTTCACACTCTCCATCTACGGGAGGTGCCGACCCATCCCGGGCAGGCGTTTCGCCGTCTGCTGCTGCTTTCGGCTTGGGATCAAGTGTCCAGCGCCCCGCCCAGAAAATCCAACTCTGGACGGGGCAAACATTTCGCGCGCTACAGGTTGTCTGCCGCGCTAGGCGTTTCGATGCCCGCCATGCCCTGCCCTGGCTGCTGCGGCACCGGTGGGAACGTGGGGCTGGTGTTCTCGTGCACCGGCACTGCGGCCGCGCCCGCCGGCGCCGCGCCGGGGCCAGGCCCACCCACAGGCCCAGCAGGCAGCGCCGCGTCCGGTACCGGAAAGTCCGGGTCGTCGCCCATGGGGTTGGGCCGCTGGTAGCCCGCGCCCTGCATGATGGCGTCGGCGATGGGCGCGATCATCGGCATCTGCGCCACCTGTGCCCCGCCCTGCATGGCCGAGAAAGCCGCCTGCACGCCGATCTGCACGGCCTGAGCCATGATCTGCTTGATTTCCGCGTCGGTCTTGCGCTCCTTCAGATCCAGCTCGCGCGCCTTCAGCTCGTTGCCGGCCTTCACCAGCGCCGCCTCGACCTCAGACTTGATGCGCTGCTCCACCTGCTCGGGCGATTCCTGCCCAGCTGCGGCCTGGATGGCCTCGACCACCTGCTTTTTGCGCGGCAGATCCATCAGGTCGATCAGGAACGGCATGGCCACCTGCTGGATATGGGGCGGCAGCGCCTTGACTGCCTCGGACAGCGAAGACAGCTGCTGGGCCCGGAAGCTGCTGGTGCTCGGCACATCCTCCAGAGCCACCTTCAGCCGCGTCCGGAGCACGTCATTGGAGCGGTACGCCAGGCCCGTAGCCTGGTCCACCTCGGCCTTGTTGAGCACCACCGTGCGCGGCGGGTTCAGCACATCCCCCTCGATGACGATGACCTGCTCCTCGTCGCCCAGGTCCTCGATGATGAGTGCCATCAGCAGCTCGCCCACCATGGAGCGCGCGTCCTTGGTGTTGTCCATCATGTCCGCGATGCCGATCTGGGACTGCTCCAACTGGGTCTGCTCCTGCAGGCCGCTGCGCGCCGTGCCAGCCTGGCCCTGCATGGCCGGCGAAATGGGACTGACACGACCCAGCGCGCGCCGGCTGTCCTCCATCAGCTGGAAGTGCTGGGCGTTGAGCTGGAAATCCCGGAAGACCTGGAACCGTGCACCCTTCTTCTCCATATGCTGGTCATCCAGCTCAATGTCTGCATCTGGCCTGGCCAGTTGTTGCCGAAGCTGGGCACTGCTCATCTTAGTGGCACCCTTGGTGCGTTCGACCCGTACCGAAGCCATTCCCCAACGCAGCTTGGCGATGGTGCTGTTGAGATTGTCTTGTGCAAAGATCATGTCTCGCACCAGACCGAACGGCACTCGGGTCTGATCCTCTCGGTAGCCCCAGAACGGCACATAGGGGAAATTTTGATGCGGGTATGGCGTAGGGCCATCATGGATGCAGACAGGGCCAATCCAGTAGGAACGGCGCAGGCGCGTGATGGTCTCCCGCGAAAGCGCGCCAGCGCCGCTGGCCACCGCCAGACGATGCTGCTGGTTGCTTTCATCGAACTCGACCACGCGGCCGCCGCGCAGGCGCAGCACCAGACCGGAGACCCAGCGCCGGTACCAGACCTCGCACAGGCTCAGCTCATCGGTCTCGGAGCGGTACCAGGCATGTTCGCGCGGCGTCCACGCCCGTGCGACGTCGAGGCCGGCATGCAGCCCCGTCGAGGTCCCACCCTCGCCCAGGAAGCCACCGAAGCCGCCGGGCCCGGACAGCACGTCCGCGCGCATGATCACCTCCTTGTGCTTGGGGAAGGCCGCCGCGACCCGCTCCTTTCGCACAAAGCGCTCGCGCAGCAGCCAATGGGCATCGGACAGATCCGATTCCAGAGCTCGGATGTCCCACCAGATTTCATTGCGGTGCACATAGCGGCAGCGGTAGGGGTAAGCGAACGGATCGCTGGCGCGCGCGACCTCGACCCAGCCCAGCCCCACACTGATCTGCGGCAGAAAGGCATCGCTGATGGCACGATCCGCGCGGCTGTGGCGCTCGGCCTGGTTGAGCCGGAAATTGAGCGCATCGGCCACGTCCTGGCCACCAGGATCACCATCGGGCGTCACGCGCCAATCCGTGCGCGTCTTGGCCTCGTAGCCGCACACGGCCCGGATGGCAGAGCCGATGATGTTCTCCTTGGCCGGCGGGATACCGAAGCGCCGCATGCGCGCCAGCAGTTCGCTGTCAAGCTGGTTGCCGTCCACATAGTCGGCCTCCGTGTCCGCCTGGGCCCGCCAGGTAGGCTGCTCCAGGATGTCATCGATGATGCGCGCGTATTCCTGGGGCGTCAGCGCCGCGCCCAGGTCTGCATTGCTCGGGGGGGTCGAATAGATCATGGTCTTCAACGCCAATCAGGCGCTTCCTCTTCCTCGTCGGGTTGATAGCCGTGCGTGTCGTCGCGCATCCTCGGTATTGCCTGCGCCAGATAGCGGAACATGTCAGCGCCGTGGCTGAACTCGTCATGCAGGGGTCCCATGGGTTCATTGGTCTGGGTATGGATCTGCCGCTGGTAACGTTTCAGACACTCCAGCAGCCGCGCGGTCTTGCGCCGGTCGAAGTAGCATTTGGCGAACTCCATGCGCGCGGCCTTGATGCCCTCTTCAACGCTGGTGGCTGTCTGTACAACAACCGTCTTACGGCCCAGCTCTATCAACTTCTCCTGGGTGCTCTTGCCTGTCTGATAGTTGCGCGTGCGCCCGTCATGTGGCAGAAAGTCCGTGCCCCAGCGGTAGGGGCGCTTTTCCAGCTGGGCCACATACCAGTCCAGCGTCCGGTGGCTGTCCTCAATGTAGTCAATCAGTCGCACGTCTTGTGGCCCGCGCTGCACCATGCCAATGGTCATGGCATCGTTCCAGCCCAAGTCCCAGACCGTATGCACGGGCAGGGATGGGTCATAGGGAACATCGCGCACGCGCTCGTCCAAATAGACCAACTCCATCTCGTGCCGGTAGATGGCGCCGGCCGCGACACGCCGAGCCTTGCCCTCCCAGATCTGCTCATAGTCGTCGCGCGCCATGGAGCGTTTGGCCTTCTTCCGCTCTTCCTCCAGCACACGAGGGAACCAGGGGTTGTCGCGCCAGTTGATCTGTACGCACCAGGTGTCAGGGCTGGGATGGGCGATGAACCGCTGGTAGGTCTCATCCGTCTCCATGTCCGGATTCAGCGTCAGCCAGATCTCGGAGCCTTCCTTGCGGATGGTGGGGATCAGCACGTCCCAGGACTTCTTGGACACGCTATGGGCCTCTTCCACCCACACCACATCGCATCCCTCAAAGGACTTGATCGAGTCCACGGTATGGCTCTGCAGGCCCGCGAACAGGAACAGAGAGCCATTGAGACCCCGAATTTCTGTCTCCAGTACCTCGAAGAAGGCGCCCAACTGCAGGCGCTCTATCTGGTCCTTCAGCAACTGGTGCACAGATTGCTTGATGGACTTCTGGATTTCGCGCGCACACAGCACACGCATGGGGCGCTCGGCCGCCATAGTCAGCAGCACGCCGGCCACTGACCAGGACTTGCCTCCGCCGCGCCCGCCGTGCATGACCTTGTAGCGCCGGGGGCGGAACAGGCCGGCCAGCACCTCGGGCAGACGCAGCTGTGCGGTAGGCGGATTCATGGAACTACGCTGCATCGTCGTCCTCATGCTTCGGGGGCGCCACGAACTCCACCTGGACACGCGGCAGCATGCTGGCCAGGGCTTCGGCCTTCTGCCGGTTGTCCACCTCATACAGTCCGGTGTACTTGAACAGCTTCTCCAGGATGTTGATCTTGTCGTGCGTCAGCACCTCGATCCCGTGCTTACCCATCTTGGCGCCGGCATAGAGGGCCAGGGCCTGCGGGCTCAGATTACGGGTGTCCTTGACCACCAGGCGGGACTGGCCATCACCACCGCACTCCGGACATTCAGGGCTGGGCAGCAGCAGAGGGTTGAAGCCAATGCCACCCTGCTCATCGAACTCCGCAGGGGGCTTGCCCTTGTCAAGCCACACCTCTCGGTCCAGGTTCATCTCGCCCACCGTGCGCTGGAAGCGGTGGCCTTCGCCATAGCAGTGCCGGCAGCAGCCAGTCTTGATCTCAACCAGCTCCCGGGGATCGGCGGTCAGGATGTTCCACGCCTCGGCCAGCACTCGGTCAGCGGTTACGTGGGTGCGCTCCTGCTGCTGCTTCCTGGCCTCCGCAATGCCGGCCTGGATGTGAGGTTTTGACAGGTTCTCGGATGCGATCTGCCTGGCCGTGCGCTGGCTGTAGCCGGCACGGATGGCCGCCTGGGTGGCGTTCAGGTCCACCAGGTACTCGTCTACGAACCGGGATTCTTTGGGAGTCAGGGCCTGTGCTGCGCTGTCTGTGGTGGTCTTAGCGGCCTTGCGGGCCGGGCGCTTGGCAGCGGCGCGCTTCGCAGGCACAGCAGAGCCTGCGGCCTTTGCAGGCGCAGGCTTGGGGGTTGTCTTCTTGTTGGGGGGCTCGGGCGGCTTGCCGGCGGGATTTCGGGCCATGCGCACGAGTTTCCCGAGTACCCCTTATACCGTCCAACCCTGGCCGGGGCCACCTCAAAAAAAGTAATCGGTATGCCTCGAAACCTCTTGCGCCATCATGCGCGCCTCACTACAATGTCAACTATAGTTAACAAACAAAGGGAGCATGTAGCCGAGTCACATCACACACCATATGGAAAAATCTTTCGAAGTCTTAACGACACCAGCTTTTGAAGAGTACATAAGCAATCTAAGAGACCCAATCGGGAAAGTAAAAATAATTTCACGATTGAAGAAATTAGAAAGCGGTAACTGGGGAGATGCCTCTCCAGTCGGAAGCGGAGTTACAGAGCTACGCATCCATTTCGGGCCGGGTTATCGAATCTACTGTAAGACCATAGGTAAAACAGTTGTTTTGATACTTGGCGCTGGATCGAAACACCAGCAGCAAAGCGACATCAAAAAAGCGATTGAAGCCGCAGAGTCAATGTAGCGATGGCAACGGGTTCCGGCCCGTTGCTACAACAAAATTCAAGGAAATATCATGAACGAAGAATTCATTGCAGCCCATGGCCTTAAGAAGTTCGATGCATCCGAATACCTCAACTCTCCAGAAGAGTGCGCAGCATACCTGCAAGAATTCATTGATGAGGAAGACAAGACCCTACTTTTCCAAGCAATTGGTGATGTGCTCAAGGCCCAGCGCAGAATGAGCCAAGCATCCCGCGAGATTGGAATTAGCCGCGAAGGACTTTACAAAGCCCTTGGAGAGAACGGAAACCCCAGCTTCAAGTCTATCGCTGACCTGCTGAAAATGCTTGGGCTGAAAATCTCTATCTCTCCTGCAGAAAAGGAAGAAGCGCCCGCCTTCTGATACTGTATGTGCACCAGAATAGAAACCCCGGCCAACTGGACCGGGGTCTGGTCTATCTGGACGCCGCTGCGAGTGCTGCTGCAGCTTTGGTTTGATCAAGCATTGACACAGCTCCTGCGCGCATCATGACCAGGGCGCCCGTCTGGATGTTTCGGGCCACCGCGCCAACGTCATTGCCTCTCTGCACAGTGCCGAGCATTTCCCAGCCCGGCACCTCTATGTGTTGATACAAGCGCCAGGGGCCGCCTGGCGTGATCATCAACCGGCCCCTGTTACTCATGCGGAAAGCTCGTCAGCCTGCAACTTGCTGAACGCATCTTCAGGCGATGCGGCATCAGTCCAGAGCGTTGCGCCATCGCTCCCATTGCCCACATACACCAGCCCTGCGCGGCCGGCCTCTTCACTCCAGAGGACTTGCCAGACTCCATCAAATTCAGAGGATGCTGCTTCAAACAGTTCCCAGCCTGCAATGTCGCCGCTGATGTCTGCCAGCAGGTTGGCGTCGATGGTGCTGATTTCGATTTTGCGCATTTTGATTACCTTTTATGTTTGCCCCTCATTGCCGGGAGGCGCCGGTGGCTGCTTGATTGCTGCCATGGGTATTAATGTAGTACGGATTCCGTACTGTGTCAACATTTATTTTCAGGGTCCCCGATAGGGGCTACCCCTGCATCGATTGCCGCACATGCCAGGGCCAGCCAACGTGGCAACGCGCCCTCGCGCTTGAGGTACTCAGCGAACGTAGTGCGGCCCATGCCCAGAGCCTGGGCTGCTGTGTTGTATGTGTAGCCGTGGCGGGCCTGCCACGAACGCAAGTCTGCAGCAGTCATGTATTCCGTTCCATCCACTCAGCGGCCTCACCAGGAGGCAGAAGAGTTGCTTCCAACTCAAACCCCCCACCCTCCTCAATTTCTCGATTTTGCTTCTTATTCTTTTTTATATACTTTGCCAAAGCTATGTCTTTGGCATCCTCTACCGAGAGTGACGCAACAGTACCGAGAAAAATACTACCGCCCTCATGCCAATATAGAGTCACATCAAATACTCGGCTTTGCATATCAACCCTATCAATAATCCAATCCGTTAGCCGCATTCCAGCGGATCGACTTTCTGATACCCAGCGCGCCTTAGTTGCGGCTGGGACTCTCAGATGTATCAGCGCCTCAGTCACACGAGGCCAGCCAGTTCAGCGAGGCGGGCACGAGTAATGATTGCAGGATGGCCCGGGCGGACCCAGAAAGCTTCACCGTTGTACGACCCCTTGCCACGCACAAGGCCCAGGCCTTTGGCAATCTTGTCTGCATCGCGGAGAGTTTTGATCGCGTTCATGATGTTGCTCCTATCAGGATTCCCGGAACCGCCGGGGCGGTGGCTGCGATGTGCTGCCATGTGTTTAATTTAGTACGGATTCCGTACTTCGTCAACTCTTTTTCGTGCTCATGCCTGACGCTTCTTCGCCCCGAGGATCTTGCGCAGCGCCTCCGGAGACTCGCCCAGCGGCTGCCGGCAACGCTCTTGGAATGGGTTGGTGCCCCGCCACTGCGTCAGCTGCCTGGCTGGCGGGATGAACAGCACGGCGCCGTCCTCTCTGTATGCGTAGATGTCACCGGGCTGTGGTTCGCAGGCTTGATCTGGCATGGCGGGCTCCTTAAACAACTGCCATCCCGGCCAACAGATCGCCTTGCCGGTGGTCCCCCCGGCGCCGTGCCTCCAGCGCTTTTAATTTGCGCTCCAGCTCCCGGCGTCGTGCTGCTTCTTCAAGCAACTGGTCCTGCAACTCTGTGACGCGCGCCAATGCAGTGTGCTCAAGGGCCAAACCTGCCAAGCCCTGCCCCAGGCGCGCGGCCTCGACTCGCCCAAGATGCAAAACATGCGTGCCAATCTCCACCATGGTCCGGCCATCGTTCAGGTGCACGATGATCACATCCCGCGCCGGTCCATGCTGATGGACTGGCCGGTAGCACTGCTTTGCAGCAGCAATCATTCCTTCGCCTCGCAGAACCTTGATTCGGTCATCAACCGTAGTCAGATTCAGTCCCGTGAGTTTGTGAATACGCTCCCGCGTGGGCTCTTCGCCAGCGTCATGGATCTGGCGGATGGCCTCGTAGACCTGGGTCAGGGTGGGCACGGCCTCGACCGCGCCTGTGTCGGGGTTGCCGCCGGCCGTCTTGTGGATGGTGCTGGTGGTGGCTTGGTTCATGCGTTTTCGCTCCAGAGGGGAAGTCGTGCCGGCCATTGGCCGGATTCGAGAATCGTGTGGCGGGTGATGCGGCCCCATGCCAGGCCATATTCGTGATGGGCTTCATTTCCGCCGTCCACCAGTCGGTACTGGTCATATGCGGCATGGCAGCCCTCGATACCGGGGCGCGCGCAGCACAGCGGAAAACCAGTGCGGTCGTCGGTCTTGAGTGCGAAGCCCTTGCCCCGGTTCAGGTGGGCGTGCTGGCTGTAGCCGGCAATGCCGCACCACATGCAGGGCAACTCAGCCACGGCGCGGCGGTAGGCCTCGCTGCGCTGCACCTCCTCCTTCTCGATGGACGCGCAGGTGGTGGCTGGGCTCGCGGCCATGGTGCTGGCACATGACATGCCGGCCGTGGCCCGGGCGCTGTCCAGGGCGCGGGCGGCGCGCTGCGCCAGACGCTCGTCCCGGTCCTGCGCCGGCGCAGCAGCGGCAGGCCGCCGGCCAAAGCTGCTTCGGGACATGAAACCAGTACGGCGCAACGTCATCGCACATCCCCCTCCAGCCACACCACGACCAAAAATCCGTAATCGCCTACCACGCATACCTCCGTTGGGCCGTGCTGCTCAGTGGTGCAGCACCGGTTCTCGATAAGGCGCTGTATCCGGTAGCGGCCCATGGCATCAGGGCCTGTGATTTCGGTGCGTGCTGTGGCGCCACGCCAAATCGGCGGGTACTTGGCCTGCGGGCGCTCCAGCCCCCGGCTGGGCCTGCGCGGCAGGTCCGGGCGAATATCAAGCGCGAGCATGGGCACCTCCACGCAGATCAGCAGCGCGGCGGAACTTCCAGGCCACCATCGCAGCATCGCGCTCGTGCTGGTTGCTGCGCTTCGTCCAGCCGGTGATGCGGCCAAAGGCATCGGCATCGACCTTGGCTCCCTTGACCGTGGGGCTGATGCCGTGGGCGGGGATGCCCTGCTCGCCGCAGAATCGGGTGATGAGTCGGCACCAGCCATCCACCTCGCCCACGCTGCGCGCCGTGGCCAGGGCCGAGCCGATGGCTCCCTTCGTGCGGGCGTTCCACAGGCGCTTTTCCAGGCGGCTGTCCTCGAAAACCAAGCGGGCAGCACCCGCAGCAGCCGGGCCCTTGATAAACCGCTCCAGCTCGTGAGGCTCGATGGTCTGCAGGTCAGACAGCACACCGTCCCGATAAAAGGCCACGCCTGTATTTGCGCCGGGGTCAATGCCAAGAATCAACGACATACGCGCTCCCTCAGATAACAATGAATTCATGGGTTTCGCTGCGGCCATAGCTGCTCAGCAGCAGCTCGCGCACGCGGCGCTCAGTCGCCCGGTGCGCGCGGATGTAGGTGCGGGCCGGGGTCTGCTGCAGCATCTGCACGTAGGCATCGCAGAAGTCCTGCAGGTGCTCCAACTGCTCAGGGCGCAAGCACATGGGCGCGCCATCGCCATGCAGGCGCGACAGCGTCACCACAGCGGCCACGCCATCCCGGAACAGGTGGTCCGGGTCATCGAACTCGCCCATGTCCAGCAGCGTTTCAGTCAAATTCGCGGCATCAGCCAGCACGCGCCAGTGCCCTTCTGTGGCAGCGCCAGTAGCAACGGCCTGCACAGCAGCAGTGCACGCGGCGGCGATCAGCGCCAGCTTTCGCTGGTGCAACGGCCGTACCTCGCTGGCGGAAAGCTCCTCGGCATGGGTGTAGCCGTAGCGCAGCTGCAGGTAGGCCCGGGCCGCTGCGGGTTGCAAATTCGGTTGCATGGTCATGCGCCTTTCGTAGAGGGGGCCAGGGCCAGGTGGTAGACGCCGAAGCGATCAGGCTCGGGGCTTTCAGGGCGGACTTGGCCAGCGCGAAACGCAGCCTCAGCCTCTGCCTGGTTGACGGAGATTTCGCGGCCACGCTGGACCGCGTAGAAGCGGAAGCCGGGCCGGTAGCGCAGCACTGCGCCGGTCTTGAGCAGCTGCAGCAGCGTCATGCACGGCCCTCCTGCAGGTAACTGGCCACGGCGGCAGCACTGCGGCGCTTTGACTGGCCCAGGCGCATGCGATCAGCACGGGCCTGCACCTGCATGGGCGTGTAACGGCGGGCCTTGAGCGCGAAAACCTCCCGCAGGTTGGCCAGTTGGGCCAGCACCTCCTGGCGGGGGCCAGTGGGCACAGATTCGGGCGCCGGCAGCGCCAGGGCAGCGCGCGGGGCTGGCAGTTGCAGCTGCTCGCGCAGGTCGTCGGTCAGGCTCTCCAGCCCACCGGGCAGCCGGCCTGCAGCGATGGCTTCCTCCACGGCGCGTGTGCGGCCTTCGGCGTCGTGGCCCAGGCTCACCTGGACAACTGGACGGCGGCGCAGCGCGCGGGCCTCACCCGTGATCCGGCCATAGGCCTCGATGAACGCCTGCCGCGCCCCGAACTTGTCGCCGGCACCCAGCAGCGGCGCGGCAACGGCCCAGGCCTGCGCAATCTCATCGGTCCACACCACAGTGGCGGCCTGGTCAGCACTGGACAGCGCCAAGGCATACGCCTCGGCCGGCAGCATGCGGCCCATGGCATGGTCCACGTACTGCAGCACAGTTCCGGTCAGGATCGGGCCACGGTGCTCGGCACGGATGCGCGCCAGGGCCATGCGCAGCACAGACTTTTCGATGTGGGCCAGATCCTCGGCCAACAGCAGGAGTGCAGCCGGGCGGATTTGCTGGCCGCTCAGCTCAATCGTGGCGCCCAGTTCTTCCAGCAGCCAGTCGGTGTCGAGGTGGTCACGCATTGCCACCCTCCCCGTTGCCCTGTGCGCCACGCTGGCGCATCAGCCGTTTGGCTTCCTCGATGGCATCGAAATTGGCGCTCGTCTTGTCGGCAGCCTGCGCAGCAGTGCCGGTTACGGCCTGCCCACGGGCCCACTGGGTGCGGTAACCCTCGGCTTGGTTCACCAGCACACCAATGCCGTGCGTGTTCTTGACCACAAAGGCCTCGTTCACGTTGCCCACGTACCATGCGGCCACCAACGGCGCTTCCTCGTACCCCAGGCGCTTGACCAGCGTTTTCACGTTGGCGTTCACCACCTGGTTGCGTACCGGCTTGACGCCATAGCGCTGCTCGAAGGCCTGGCTGTAGGCCGACCAGGTCAGCTTGCAGGCTGCCTGCAGGGCTGTCTCGCTGTCGCCTTGCGAACCGTCCACACCATCGCGGCCCGGCTGCGCAGCAGTCGGGAATGGTTCTTTGGCGGTTCCTTTACGGTTCCTATTACGGTTCAATGATGATTTGGGTGCGCCATCTGCACCCCCGGGGTGCGCCATCTGCGGGGGGTGGGGTGCGCCATCTGCACCAGGGGGTGCGCCATCTGCACCACCCGGTGCGCCGTTTGCACCCGGTGCGCCATCTGCGGGGGGTGCGCCATCTGCACCCGTGCCACGCTTGCGTTTGGCGGGCGCTGCTGCAGGGTTGAAGCTACCAGGGGTGATGGTGTAGCTGGTGCTCGTGTTGAAGCGGTATTCCCGGAACACAAGGCCCACGGTCTGCAGCCAGGCAATCGCCTCCTGCACAGCACGTTCGGACAGGCAGGTGCGCTTGGCGATGGTCGAGATACCCGGCCAGCACACGCCATCGTCGTTGGCTTGGTCGGCCAGCGAGATCAGTACGGACTTCTGGGCAGGGCTCATTCCCTGCAACGGCCAGCAGGCCGCCATGATGATGGTGCTCATGCCTGCTGTGCCTCCTGCGCCAGGCGGGCCTGGTGCTGGCCCCACAAGCCAGCAATCCAGTTCACGCCCTTCGGGGTGAATTTCGTGGTGTTGAAAGCGTGCTCGTTGGCCTGGGCTACGCCAGCCTTCACGACAAACCGGCCCGCGTCGATGTGGCACTGGTAAGCAGTCCACTCGCCACCCAGGCGGTACATGATCTTTTCGTCCTGCAGCCAGGCGCGGAACTCGTGTTCGTTCGCCTCCAGCAGCTTGGCTACCTGACGGAAGCCCTTGGCGCCGTTCGCGGCCACGTAGCGGTCCACGTACTCAACCTTGGGAGCGGCCAGGGCCAGTGCCTCAGCCGCGCGCTGCTCGGACTCCTTTGCATCGGCCCAGGCGCGCGCGGCAGCAACAGGGTTCGAGAAGTCCGGCAGGGCTGGCGCGGCCTGGGCCTCCAGCTCCTGCCAGCGCGCGACAACCCGGCGGCGCAGCTGCATGCTGTAGCCAGCCAGCAGCGTGTAGGTAAGCTCTCGCCCCAGGTGAAAGGCGGTCGTGTAGCCTCGCCCATCCTTGTCCTCGCGGACATGCTCCAGTTCTGGATCATCCCCAAGGGTGTCGAGCATGGCTCGAATGTCTCGGTTGACGTGGCCCAGGTCCTTGCCGGTCAGCTCGGCAATCTCCCGGCTGCTCATCGTCAGCACGGCGGCAGAAATTGCAGTGATCGCGCTCATCGGCCAGGCCCCCAGAATTTCCGGGCCGCAAATGGGCCTGTCAAATGCTCGCGCAAGTCCATAGCATCAGCGTCATGCAACGCCTTCTCCGCAACCATCACCGTGTAGGTCTTCTCGTGGACCAGCAGGTAAATGCAGTCCCGCTGACAGGCCGACGAGTTCTGGTTACGCATGGCCGCACGGCGTCGGAAAAGCTCCGCAGTGCCACTGTCAACCCACGTCTTCATGCAGGTGTCCAGAGCACCGTTGGGCCCAGCGATGCCACGGGCGAACAGCACATCACCGCCCTCGGCCTGGTCCAGCTCGGCCTGGACGTGTGCCAATACACGCTCGGCCTGCTCTGCATCCAGGCGCGCCAGGGCGGCAAGGATCGATTTGGCTGCCGCAGCTTCTGCGCGGCTCAACACTTTGGGGGCGTCACTCATGCGGACTTACTTCCCTTCTTTCTTGGAAAAGGTGCCCGCCACCTCCCGGGGCAGAATGGAAGCTTCCACACAACCATCCCCAGGAGGGGCAGACATGAATACAGAGCAAATCGCAGCAGACATAGCGGGGATGCAGGTGGCGACTGCTGCGGTGCTGCAAGCGCTCATCGCGACTCACCCAAACATGGCGGCGTTCCGGGCACAACTCGCTCTGGAGCAACAGAGTTCTCTCGCTTACTTGACCGCGATGCCGATTCCGGATCGATCACTCACGGCCTTCCAGTTGATGCTCGACATGTGTCTGGCTGCACCAGTCCCAGGTGCAAGAACAAGCGAGTAAAAGCGTGGGCGCGCGTCACTCCCATCGGAGCCACGACAACGACGTTCTGCACCTTCCCTGCGCGCATCTGTCGGCGCGCCTTCAAGCGCTGCACAGCAGGCGGGGCCTCATCGCCCCAGCGGTATGGCTTAGGCATGGGGGGCCTCCTGTGGCTGGGCAGCGGGCACAAGCTCACGCGAAACATCAAGGGTGTGGTGCGGCGCAACGCCCGGAGCCTTCTCCAGATAGAGCGCCAAGCACTCACGAGCAGAACCATCCAGTACAGGACATGCCTTTACCGTCGTCCCGCATGCGAACGTGATGGACTCACCAGGGCGCAGGGAAATCTCGCGGCTTGGCGTCGAGGCCCCCTGTGTCTGGGCGAAGTCTGCGGGAACCGGGAACTTCTTGCTAACCTTCACCAGCGTCGCCAGACGCTTCAAAAATTGCTCGTCGTCAGCGATGCCTGTGGCGCGACGGTACAAGTCAGCTGCCTCAACAGACAGCGGTGTATGGGCAAAGATTTCAGCAACTTGATTCAGACCGATCAGAACGGATTCATTCATGACGTCACCTTTGAAGAACATTTCAGTGAAAGATTTGGAAAAAGCGATCGCAGAAGCGCTACAGAAAATCTCTGGCGAACAGCGGGATATCTGCGTCACGATCAACGATGCAAAGTTCAGCATGACGACCACTGACCTTTCGCTGTCCGTCTGGCGTAAGCCCGAGGGACTGAGCGGCTTCCTGTAACGAAAAAGGCGAGTACAGAAGGCCAGGGCTTGATCCAGCTACCGGTTCAGCCATGGGTGGCTCCCTGGGGCTGGCTCATGGGCTGGGGAAGGCAGTTCGGCTCTGCCGACAGTGCGCCGCCAGTCATGCGCTCAAGCTGGAGCTGCCTGGGCCAGGGCGGGAAATCGCGCCATTGCGACACGGCTCCTGGGGAGACCCCAAGCAGTTTGGCCAGGGCGGCCGCGCTCCCGGCGTAGCGCACAGCATCGTCAGTTGTCATCCCTGTAGTTTAGTTTACTGAACGACAGTCGGTCAACAAACTAAACAATTTAGGTGGCTTAATATGCCCATGGATCTGAAAGACCGTATACGAGAGGCCTTCGCGTCCACCGGCCTCACCCAGACAGCGTTCGCGGCCAAGATCGGGGTCTCGAAAGGCGCCGTGTCCCAGTGGCTGAACGGGACTAATCAAGACCTGCGCGGCGCAAACGCACAAGCAATTGAGGGGCTTACTGGCTATCGCGCAGGGTGGTTGGTAAATGGCGAAGAGCCCAAACTTGCACCCCCACTGATTTATGCAGATGGGAGGTTCACGGAGGAAGTGCCTGCAGAACTTGTCGTAAGACCCTCAAATTTCCGTAAAATTTGGGTCTTAGGAAAAAGCTCTGGAGGCTATTTGCCCGAACGCATTTGGGATGACGCGGGGTGCATGCCCGACATGATGGACATGTATGCAGAACTGGGCAGCAGCGACCCAGACGCTTTCTTGTCTGAGGTGATCGGGCAAAGCATGTACCCGAAGTATGAAAGCCGAAACTTCGCACTCATTGAGCCAGCAACGCCGATAGACATCGAGGATTGCGTACTCGTGAGGCTGCAGACTGGAGCCACTATGTTGAAGCGCTTGCTATCACGCAGGAACGGGATGATAACGCTAGGCAGCTACAACGACCCGGCGATCCTGAATTTTGACGACTCGGAAATAAGCTGGATGTACTATGCGGCGCATGAAGTACCAAGGAAAAAGATCAAGACTCGGTACTAACTGAAAGCACACGTACTCTCAGACAACGACCACCACCGCCCAATGGGCGGTTTTTTTTCGTCCTGCTGTCGCCCTCCCGTCGCCCTCCCGTCGCCATGGTGACGCGCACATGACACCAGCGCAGCACCGCCATGACGCCTTCACCACATGGCGAGGGAAGAATTTTCAAGAATTTGTATAGTTTGCTTGACCATCCGGAGTTTAGTAATCTAAACTAAACCATCGCTAAACAACAGCGATGGGCTCCACGGCATCGACCGGGCCAGCCCCCGGTCTTTCAAAGTTTGCAGCCGATGTTGCTTGCCCCACCCGAGGGGCATTCGTCCGGCGCTATGGCGCTCCTGGGCATGGGCCAGGTCAGCGCGCCGCGTCTCCGCGCGGTTGCCAGTCCGTCAAAGCACGGTAAACGGCATAGGGAAGGAACTGCGGGCGGCATGCCCTGTACAGGGTAGGCGGGAGGCAATGAAGGGTGCGCGCCAGCGCATTTGGAGCCGTCGATGGGACACCGCCCGGGCATGCTGGTGATGAACGCAGTGAGATGACACCACGGAGCGAATAAACGGTGCGGCATGTTGATGCCGCGTAGCTGCTACCAGATGTAGCATGCACACCCCTGCGCGAGATCAGGGGAAAAAGCGCAGCGCCTTGGAAACAGGACGCTGCGCTTTTTTATGGCGATTCGGGGCGCCTTCACCCCGCTTTCAAGGAAACCTCATGTCCACACTCCTGGCTGCACAACTGGCAAAGCTGTCCGAATTCGACTTCACCGTCGCCATTGACACCTCCGGCTCTATGGGCGAACCCGTCAAGGCTGGCTCCAGCATCACCCGCTGGCAGGCCGTGCAGGAATCCGCGCTCACCTTCATTCGCGACATCGAGAAGATCGACTCCGATGGCCTGGGTCTTGTGCTGTTCGGTGGCACGAATGTCAAGTCGTTCGACGGCGTGACCAGTGACAAGGTCCGCGAGGTGTTCGCCGGCACCTCGCCGCGCGGCACGACCCCGCTGGCCGAAGCACTGGGCCAGGCCCTCGCGCTGGCGGGCAAGAGCGACAAGAAGGACTTCGTGATCGTGTTCACGGATGGCGTGCCCGATGACCGCGCGGCTGCTGCCCGCATCATCATCGAAGCGTCCAACCGCCAGGAAACTGATGACGCACTCACCTTCCTGTTCATCCAGGTGGGCGATGACGCTGGCGCCACGACCTACCTGCGCCAGCTGGATGACGACCTGTCCGGCGCGAAGTTCGACATCGTGGATGTGAAGACCGTGGCCGAGGCCGATGCTTTCGCCAGCACGGCCGAGATGGTTCTGGCTGCCATCGACGGCTGATCCATGGTCGATTTCATCCTGCTGACGTTCTGCGTCGGCATGTTCGCGGCCGGCTTCTGGGCCGGCAATAAGTACAAGCGGCCCTCTGAAATGCTCAAGGCTGCAAAGGGCTGGTTCAAGTAGCCCCACCAGCCCCGGGCCATTGGCCTGGGGCTCAACCACCACAGGAGCAACCGCATGCCCACGGAGCCTTGCCGCGACATTGCCGATACCCCCAGCGCCGCCGTGCTGGAGAGGGCTCGCATGTTGGTTGGCATTTCGAAAAACCTCTGCCTCCCGCTTGCTGGCACGGCTTCTCCAGAGCTGGAGCGAGCCATCGAGCAGGTGCAGGCCGAACAGCAGAATCTGGCGCTGTGATGGGCATGGCAAACACCTTCGGGGCGCGCCTGCTCCGCGCCTGGATAGATAAGGGGTTTCGCCTGTCCAGACTGACAGAAATCACAGGTTGTACGCTTGAGCAAATCCCGCGACTTGAGTTCGACGAGAGCCAGCCTTCTATGTTGAGCAGCGCACGCGATATAGCTGCCACGCTCTCTGTTGATCCAGGTTGGCTGATATATGGCGATGAGTACCACGCCGGCGAGATGCTGAGGCTGATGCGCGAGCAAACCGATTGCCTGCACGAGCTGCTGGCTCTGGCGCGCGCTGCCAAGCCAGACTGGACGGATTGACAGCGAGATCGAAACGCCCCCGGCGCGCAACCGGGGCCATCAAGAAAGAGCGCGGTACTGAAAAACTGCAACCGGGCGTGGATTCAGGCAATCCGAGATGCCGCCACCGACAGACCGACCGCCGGGTGATCCGCTCTTTTTCTTGATGGCCAATCGTGACGGGTACTTGCCCACCTGCAAGCAAGTGAGAGTCTTGCCAAACCGTTAAAAAGGGACTGGGGCGAACACAGGGGCCATCAACCTACACAGTTTTCAGCCGGGCAAGGGGCCGTTTCCGCCCTCCTCCACACCTTCATTCCCCTTGCATGCCGCACGCGCGGCACCGGCTCTTTTCACCGGCCTGCAGCTTTACCGCCTGCAGGCTTTTTTCTTTTGTGGGGCCGCATTGCGGCATTTGCCCGCCCTGTAGCGATATGGGGCGGGCTTTTTTTGGAGATTCATATGCGCCGTCGAATTGTTTCCAGCAAATACAGCCGTAGACGTGGAGAGTTCTGGGTCTACGATCCTTACGCCATCACCCCCGCTCAGCTTGCCGAAGAGAAAAAGCGCATTGCTGAGGCAGCGGCGAAGCGCCAACAACAGGCTGCCACCAACCAGGGCACACCTATTCACTCTGAGGCAAAGCTGGCATGACAGGCATGCAGCTACTCGACAAGGACGGCAGTGCATTTTCTGGACCCAGCATTTGCACGCCCGCCCAGGCCATCGCCGTGAGCAAGCACCGCAGCCCGCGCAGTGCCGGCGCCTGGCTGCTGCTGGCAGCACTCGCCGTCGCGGTCCTGGCCGTCAGCGCCTGCGCCGATGCCGGTGCGGCTCAGGAGCCCGTGCCCAGCGCGACGGAAATCCACCATGCGGCCAGCGCAGCTGCGGCGTGCCCGCCGCGCCATGCCGTGGTCTGGATCGATGCGACAACCATGGAATGCATGCGGGAGAGCCCGTGATCCGCGCATTCCTGTTTCTGTTTATCTGGTCAGCCATCGCGGCGGCCAGCATTTCCGCAGCTGCCGCAATGTCCGGCCTGCCTATTTTTTAACCATGCACCATAACGAAAAAATCAACCTCACCCAGGTATGTAAAGAGTTCGCACCCGTCTTCAAACTCACTGCAGAAGGCCTCGCACACCTGGGCCTACCTTTCGAGAAGGACCGCAGCGCCGTCCTCTTCTCGACCGAGAACCTGCCCATGCTGGCGGAAGCCCTGGCGCACTTCGCCATGGCCAAACGTGACGAACTCCTGGGCATCAAGAAGCCCGAGCCCGATGCCCCGCCCCGGCCAGCCGTGCAGTGGCTGCCTGCCGACGACACAGAGGGCGGCTCGATCTGAGCGCAGCCCTCCCCATTCATCACCACAAAGGAAAAGGCATGTCCTCCACCATCCCGACCCCGGCCAGTGGCACCACCCCGGCCAGCACCTCCCCCACGCCGGCCCAGGTCGCCGCGAACAGTTCGGCATCTTCCATCGTCAACGACCCCTCAGAAGTGCTGGGCGAATTCGATGGCGGCCAGTTCATGTTGATGCTGGCGCGCGCCCTGGGCTCTGTGAGTGCCGCCGTCGTGGACAACGAGCGCAAGGGCAAGATCACCATCGAACTGGACATCAGCAAGATCAAGAAGACCCAGCAGGTCACGATCAAGCACGCCATGAAGTTCTCCCGCCCGACCATGGACGGCGAGGCCAGCGAGAAGGTTTCCCGTGAGACCGTGATGCATGTTGGCAAGTTCGGCAAGCTGACTGTGATGCCCGAGGCCCAGATGGACCTCATCCCGCGCGGCGTGTAGCCGCCCTCCGCAAGTTCCCCTGCCCGCAGTTGCGGTTTTTTTTCGCCCAAACCGAGGATTTCCCATGTTCGACCAATCCGCCATCCAGCAGCTGACCCAAACCGAAGCCACCGCACAAAGCAATCAGTCCCTGCAGCACGCGCTGACCGAGGGCAAGCCGGTTGTGGTCCTGCCCGACGAATTCACCCTCACCAGCCTGGAAAGCTTCCTGCCGCTGCGCCGCCGTGCCCGCAACAGCATGAGCACGGCATATGTCGAGGACTTCGCGCGCTATGTGGGCCAGCACCGCGAGAACGGCTGCACGATCTATGTCAATGCGGAGGCGATGTCCGCGAAGGCTGTCTTGAACCAGGGCACGCCCACAGAGCCCGGCCACGGTGACAACACGGCCACGGTGAAACTCAAGGCCACCGCCCTCTACACCTCGCTGCGCAACCTGGTCAGCCAGGCTCGCGGCCAGAAGGCCCTGGCCGAATGGCTGGAAGAATGGCGCGACTTGGTGACGCCACTCGACAAGGATCTGACGGACCTCAATATCGCCCATGTCGTCGCCGGCATCCGTAGCGTCAGCATTGAACAGCTCAACAAGTCCACGTCCACCGTGGAAGCGCTGTCTGCCGAGCGCAGCGAAATGGAGAGCGTGGCCGCCAAGACGAACCGCGCTGATGCCGTGCTGCCGGCATACCTGAAGCTGACCACCAAGCCCTACAAGGAACTGTCCGAGCGCACGTTCTACGTCCGCGTGTCGATCCTGACATCCCAACGCGAGCCCGCTTTCGCCCTGGGCATCCTGGGCCTGGAGCTGCACGAGGAAGAAATGGCGGCGGAATTCGCCCATGTCGTGCGCGCCAGCTTCGCGCCCGTGGCTGATGCCGATGGCACGCTCAACACCGAGCACATCCCCGATGTGCTGATCGGCTCGTTCACTGTCAACGGATGAGCACCGCCACCGAAAAGGTGTGCACCACCTGCCGGGAGCCCTGGCCCGCTGACACGGGCTTTTTCCGGCAGCTGCTGAAAAACCCGGACGGCCTGGCGGACCAGTGCAACGCATGCACACGCGAGCGCCACCGGCCGCGCCGGCTGCCACCCCGCCCCCGTGCATCTGACACCCTGGCCAGCGTCTGGATGACTGCTGCATGACCTCAACCCACACGGCGCCCGCGCGGCGCCAAGGAAAACCGACATGTCGAACTACAAAGCCCTGCTGTCCCAGAAAGCCGAACTCGAAGCCCAAATTGCCGAAGTGCGCGCCCGCGAAAAGGCTGACGCTGTAGCGCACGCGCGCACTCTGATTGCCGAGTACGGCCTGACTGCTGATGACGTGTTCCCGCCCAAGAAGGCCGGAGCCAAGCCTGGCAGCGTGGGCGTGGCCAAGTACCGCGACCCGGCCACCGGTGCCACATGGACGGGCCGGGGCAAGCCCCCGAACTGGATCAAGGACGTTGCTGACCGCACGCCGTTTGAAATCAAGACCGCCTGACCCCCGAGGCATGAGCGAAGGGGCCGCGCGGCCCTTTCACTGATTTCTCGCCCACTCCCACTCCCAGAAGCCCGCCCGGTGCATGCCGCGCGGGCTTTTTTTTGGCCCAAAGGAACCCCACCCATGGCGACAAAGCACGTCATTTCCGTTTCGGGCGGCAAGGACAGCACAGCCGTGCTGCTGCTCGCACTGGAGCGCTGCCCCCCCGGCAGCGTGATACCCATCTTCTGCGACACAGGCAACGAGCACCAGGCTGTCTATGACTATCTGGCCTACCTGGAGCAGGCCCTGGGCGTGACCATCACCCGCCTGAAGGCCGACTTCACCCGCCAGCTGCTGGCCAAGCGCATGTTCATCGCCCGCGACTCGCGCAAGGGCCGCGACAAGACCGGCCGCCGTCTGCGCTGGTCGAACAAAGCCAAGCGCCGCGCCCTGGCCGCCATGCACCCCAGCGGCAACCCGTTCTTGGACCTGTGCATGTGGAAGGGTCGCTTCCCCAGCCGCATGGCGCAGTTCTGCACCGAGGAGCTGAAGCGCAACATGGCCGTGAGCTACCAGATGGATCTCATGGACGCCGGCCACAGCGTCATCAGCTGGCAGGGCGTGCGCCGCGACGAGTCGCTGCGCCGCCGCAACGCGAAGAAAGCCGAGCGCGTAGCGCCGCGCCTGCGCATCTTCCGTCCCATCGTGGACTGGACGGCTGCCCAGGTGTTCGACTTCGCCGCCGCGCGCCGCGTGCAGCCAAACCCGCTCTATCTGCAGGGCATGGGCCGCGTGGGCTGCATGCCCTGCATCAACTGCGGCAAAGACGATCTGCGCCAGATCGCTGTGCGCTGGCCCGAGCACATCGAGCGCATCGCGGAGTGGGAGCGCATCGTCAGCGCGTGCTCGAAGCGCGGTGGATCGACCTTCATGGCCGACGCCCACCCAGGGCAGGACCGGCGCCAAGTCTTCCAAGACCTGCACATCTGGACCCGCATCGAGTGGTCAAAGACCACGCGCGGTGGCCGGCAATACGACCTGTTTGCCGGCCTGGATGAGCCCACCGCCTGCGCATCGGCCTACGGCCTTTGCGAGTGACCCACATGCGATGCACGCCGCCAACCACCCGCACACGCTGCACCTGTGCGAGAGCGTGTGGGACGTGAACCCCATCGAGGTCACGCGCAATCAGCCGGTGGCCCTGGTCTGGCTGTCTCCGGACTGCAAGCATTTCAGCAAGGCCAAGGGCGGCACGCCAGTCTCGAAGCACATCCGGGGCCTGGCCTGGGTCGGCATGCGCTGGGTGGCACTCACCAAACCGCGCGTGCTCATGCTGGAGAACGTGGAAGAGTTCCAGACCTGGGGCCCGATCCTGGTGGGCCCGGACGGCCAAGCACGGCCCGACCCCGCGCGCCGGGGCAAGACCTTCCAGTCGTTCGTCCGCCAGTTGCGCATGCACGGCTATCAGGTGGACTGGCGCGAGCTGCGCGCCAGCGACCACGGCACACCCACGATTCGCAAGCGCCTGTTCCTCGTTGCCCGCCGCGACGGCCTGCCCATCGTCTGGCCCGAGCAGACCCACGCCGAGCCCACGGACCGCCGCGTCCTGGCTGGCAAGCTGGCCGCGCACCGCACGGCTGCGGAGTGCATCGACTTCGACCTGCCCGCAGAAAGCGTGTTCGGCCGTCGCCGACCGCTGGTGGACAACACCATGCGCCGTGTCGCCAAGGGCCTGTGGCGCCATGTGCTGACCAGTGCCAATCCGTTCATTGTGGGCAGCCGCGCCGCCTACCTCAATGAGCACGCCAACGCGAGCAACCAGCGCACCATGCCCGCCGACGCGCCGCTGCGCACAATCTGCGCCCAGGTCAAGGGCGGGCATTTCAGCGTGGTGGCCCCTGCGCTGGCCCCGCTGCGTGGCACGTCCGAGCAGCATCTGGTCGGCCATTCCGTGGATGCCCCGCTGTCCACCGTGGCCGCGTCCGGCACGCACCATGCCCTGGTAGGTGCC
>NZ_JACSYA010000033.1 GCF_029870285.1 Delftia sp. PS-11 | reverse complement strand
ACGCAACAAAGCTCCACATGGTTCGTCGTGAGGGGCTTTTTTTATCAAACAGAATATATGGTTGGTATTGCAAGGATCTCAAATGTCTCAACGCGAAATTGTGAACTGTACATGCCCACTATGCGGCGCTGACGCTGCCTACTATGAGATCGACTATGGCGAACGCCATTACTACAAGTGCCCGACTTGCACAAAGTTCATCATCACGGATACGGCCGAGAAGCGTATTCGTCAAAGTGGCAGCACCCCATCCGATTTTTCGGGTGCAGCTGCAGCGGCCTCTAAGGATGATGATCGCGTGCTTGAGATCTGCTACAGCTATGGAGGTAGCGTGCCTACCGGCTTTTCGATCAAGGTCGTAAACAAAGTTGACTACCGAGGCATTTGACGTACCGCACCTGCTGTGCTGTCGATGCATGCATCCAGTCCAGATGCAGAGCGGTGGGAGGGGCATGCAAAGTTCTCAGCCCTTCCGCCTCTAGACCGCTCTGTTCCTCACGCGCAGAAAATTTACCCCGCCATGGAAGATGTTAAAGGTGCTGGAACCCTTTAACACGGCTGTAAGCCGCGCCAGCTATGGGTTTGAGCGACTTTCCACGCGCGCCGGATGTTAAAGGCCGCGCCAGCTTTAACATCCCGCCAGCCTGGCGGATGCTGACCTGCCAAGCCATCGTCGGGCACGATGGAAGCCTCTTGATTCTTTGAAAAAACAATCAAAAAATCAGCAAATCAAAGAAATCAAAACGCCCCGCAAACCCGCATGGATGCTGGGTTTAGTGAGTCTTTAATTTTCCGTTTGAAAAATCAAACAGGAGACTTTTTTCTGCGCGTGCGGAACAGAGCGGTCTCCACTTTCGGGGTCTCCAGACTTCTTGCCCGCCCCTGCCTTCGCACTCAGTGCGGACCCTCCCGCGCTGGCCAGGCTGGCGCTGGTGAGAACATCGCGGCGAGGTTGCGCAGCCAGACCGCCCCGTTTCTGCTTTGCAATCGCTTGCTGCAAAAAACTGGGCTGGGGCCGTGGGATACGGTGGTGCCTGCGCATCGGCGTGACGCCTGTGCCGTCCGTGACGTTTGACCCGTCACGCCGCAAACCCGCATGGAATAAGGCTGTGACGCCTGTGACGTGCGTGACGGCCAAAAACAGCAAGAGCCCAAGCGAAGCATGCGGACCTGTCCCGCCGAGGCTGGCGAAAACCATGTACTGCCGGATGCATAGGGCACAAAAAGAAAAACCCCGCTACTTTTTCGATAGCGGGGTTTTCTTACTTACCTTGGTGCCGGAGACATGAATCGAACACGCGACCTTCTCATTACGAATGAGCTGCTCTACCGACTGAGCTACACCGGCGTTAGAAAGAAATTATAGCGGCAAATTCAGGCCTCAGAATGGTATCGCGTCACTTTTTCGACTTCGTTCTTGGAGCCGAGGATGACGCTGACACGTTCATGCAGCTGGGTCGGCTGCAGGTCGAGGATGCGTTGCTTGCCGTTGGTGGCGGCGCCGCCGGCCTGTTCGACCAGCCAGGCCATGGGGTTGGCTTCGTACATCAGGCGCAGCTTGCCCGGCTTGTGGGGCTCGCGCTTGTCCCAGGGGTACATGAAGATGCCGCCGCGCGTCATGATGCGGTGCACGTCGGCCACCATGGAGGCGATCCAGCGCATGTTGAAGTCCTTGCCGCGCGGGCCTTCCACGCCGGCCAGGCATTCGTCCACGTAGCGCTTGACCGGGGCATCCCAGTGGCGCATGTTGGACATGTTGATGGCGAATTCCTTGGTGTCTTCGGGGATGCGCACGTTTTCCTGCACCAGCACGAAGGAGCCTTGCTCACGGTCCAGGGTGAACATGGCCACGCCTGCGCCCACGGTCAGCACCAGGGTGGTCTGGGGGCCGTAGATGCAGTAGCCGGCGGCCACCTGTTGGCTGCCGGGCTGCATGAAGTCCTGCTCGGTCACGCCGGGGTGGCCGTCGGGCTTCTTGAGCACGCTGAAGATGGTGCCGATGGAGACGTTGACGTCGATGTTGGACGAGCCGTCCAGCGGGTCGAACATCAGCAGGTATTCGCCGTGCGGGTAGCGGTTGGGCACCAAGTAGATGCCTTCCATTTCCTCGGAGGCCATGGCCGCCAGGTGGCCGCCCCATTCGTTGGCTTCGATCAGCACTTCGTTGGCGATGATGTCCAGTTTCTTCTGGACTTCGCCCTGCACGTTCTCGCTGCCGGCTGTACCCAGCACGTCGCCGATGGCGCCCTTGTTGACGGACTGGCTGATGCGCTTGCAGGCGCGGGCCACGACTTCCAGCAGCAGGCGCAGTTGGCCGGGGATCAGGCCGTCGTCGCGTTGCTGCTCGACCAAATAACGGGTCAGGCTGACATTTTTCTTCATGGGTTCAACTCCTAAAAATCGGGGGAGCAGATGCGGTGTGGCGTATGCATCTGCTGATAAACAGCATTTCAGTGATTCCTGGCTTGCAGCATCAAACCGGCGCTGCTCAAGCCAGGGGCACCGGGCCTGAGCCTGTGCCGGCTGCGCCGCCTCGCGCCGAGGGTGTTGTCGGTTACCCGCATGCCCCCCTGCAAAGGGGCAGGCGCGAAGCGGCTCAGGGGGGCCGTCAATCCACCAGAGCGCGGGTGACGACTTCACGCACGTCGTTGCTCAGTTCGCTGCGTGCGGCCACGCGTGCAATCGCTTCGCGTGCGGCTGTGCGGTAGGGCTCGGCCAGCTTGCTCCAGCGGTCCAGTGCGCGCGCCAGGCGTGCGGCGACCTGGGGGTTGATGGCGTCCAGCTCGATGACGCGTTCGCTCCAGAACACGTAGCCCGCTGCGTCGGCGCGGTGGAAGGCGCCAGGATTGGCGCTGCAGTAGCTGAAGATCAGGCTGCGCGCGCGGTTGGGGTTCTTGATCTGGAAGTCGGGGTGCTTCATCAGCTGCTTGACCGCTGGCAGCACGTTGCCGCCTCGGTCGCAGGCGCCGCCTTGCAGGGCGAACCATTTGTCCAGCACGAGTGCATCGTTCTGGAACAGCTTGTGAAAGCGCGCCAGTGCCTGGGCTGCCAGCGGGTGGCCGCTTTGCACCAGAGCCGACAGGGCGGCCATGCGGTCGGTCATGTTGCCCGCGTCCTTGAAGCGCTGCAGCGCCTTGCCGGGCCAGACGGTGTCGCCCGAGGCGCGCGCAGCCAGGCACAGCATGGACAGTGCCATGCCGGCCAGCGCCCTGCGGCCTGCGCTGACGGGGTCGGGTCGGTAGGCGCCGGTGTCGCGGTGCTGTTCCCAGGCCCATTGCCAGTCGGTCAACAGCTCGGTGGCCAGTTGCTGGCGCATGGCTTCGCGCACGGCATGCACGCGCTGCGGATCGACCTCGGCCAGTTGCTCGGCGATATAGCTTTCTCCGGGCAGTGTCAGCATCAGCTCCTTGAAGGCAGCGTCGAGCTGAGGGTGGCGCAGCACGCCGCGCATGGCCTCAAGGAAGGAGGATGGCAGCAGCGTTGCGGCGATCTGGCCGGTGGCGTCGGCAGCCACAGCGGTGTCACCGATGGCCTGCATTGCGATGCGCAGGCCCAGGCGCTGGCTGGCTTCCCAGCGGTTGAAAGGGTCGCTGTCATGAGCCAGCAGGGTCAGCAGGGCGGCATCGCTGATGTCTTGATGCAGCACCACGGGTGCGCTGAAGCCGCGCAGCAGCGAGGGCACGGGCTCTTGCTCTACATCGGTGAAGACGAAGCTCTGGCTTGCCTCGGACAGTACGAGCAGGCGGCTGTCGCCTGCCGTAGCCTGTTCCTCGCCCTGCAGGCGCAGCGCCAGCGCGCTGCCATCCTGGCCGAGCAGGCCCATTTGCACGGGGATGACGAAGGGCTGCTTGCTGCTCTGGCCGGGCGTGGCGGGGCAGCTTTGGCTCAGCGTCAGCGTGTAGGTGCGCGCCTGTGCGTTGTAATGGCCTTCGGCGCGCAGCTGGGGGGTGCCTGCCTGGCTGTACCAGCGCTTGAACTGATCCAGGCGCTGTGCCAGTTCGCTGCCGGGGTTGGCATCGGCCATGGCCTGGGCGAAGTCGTCGCAGGTCACGGCCTGACCGTCATGGCGCTCGAAGTACAGTTTCATGCCCCGGGCAAAGCCTTCGCGGCCCACCAGGTTGTGCTGCATGCGCACGACTTCGGCACCTTTTTCGTAGATGGTGACGGTGTAGAAGTTGTTGATCTCGATGTAGCTGTCGGGCCGCACCGGATGGGCCATGGGGCCTGCGTCCTCGGGGAACTGGGCGGTGCGCAGCACGCGCACGTCCTCGATGCGCTTGACGGCGCGCGCCGAGGGGCTGCCCGCCATGTCCATGCTGAATTCCTGGTCGCGAAAGACGGTCAGGCCTTCCTTGAGCGAGAGCTGGAACCAGTCGCGGCAGGTGATGCGGTTGCCGGTCCAGTTGTGGAAGTATTCATGCCCGACCACGGATTCGATGTTGGCGTAGTCGGTATCGGTGGCTGTGGACTGGCTGGCCAGAACGTACTTGGTGTTGAAGACGTTCAGGCCCTTGTTTTCCATGGCGCCCATGTTGAAGTCGCTGGTGGCGACGATCATGAAGCGGTCCAGGTCCAGCGACAGGCCAAAGCGCGCCTCGTCCCAGGCGATGCTGGCCATGAGCGAGTTCATGGCGTGCTCGGTCTTTTCCAGGTCGCCGGGGCGAACGAAGACCTGCAGCAGGTGGTCGCGTCCGGCGCGGCTGCGGATTTGCTGCTCGCGTGCGACGAGCTTGCCGGCCACCAGTGCGAACAGGTAGCTGGGCTTCTTGTGCGGATCGGCCCACCTGGCGAAGTGGCGGCCATCGTCGAGCAGGCCCTGCTCGACGAGGTTGCCGTTGGACAGCAGCACCGGATAGGCGGCCTTGTCGGCGCGCAGCGTCACGGTGTACAGGGCCATCACGTCGGGACGGTCCAGGAAATAGGTGATGCGGCGAAAGCCTTCGGCCTCGCATTGCGTGAAGAAGGTGCCCTGGCTGACGTACAGACCCATGAGCTTGGTGTTCTTGGCAGGCGCGCAGGTGGTGAAGATTTCCAGGTCCACCGGATCGCCGCCTTCGGGCAGGTTCTCCAGCACGAGCTGGTCGCCTTCCATCTTGAACGAGGTGCCGCCGCCGTTGACCAGCACGCGCGCCAGGTTCAGTTCGTCGCCATCGAGGCGCAGCGGCTGCGCGGGCACCTCGGTGTTGCGGCGCACGCGCATCTTGTTGAGCACGCGGGTCTTGGCCGGGTCCAGATCGAAAGTCAGGTCCACGGTGTCGATCCACCAGGCAGGAGCCTGGTAGTCGGCACGGTGGATGGCGGTGGCAGGGGCCTGCCCGTCACGCAGTTGCAGCATACAGATTCCTTCCTATGCCAGTATCAGTGGTCCGAGACGAAGCCCCGGGCGGCACCTGCCACCCAGGGCTTCATGCTCACAGGCCTTGCTTGAGCGAGGCTTCGATGAATGCGTCGAGGTCGCCGTCGAGCACCTTCTGGGTGGCCGAGATTTCGACGTTGGTGCGCAGGTCCTTGATGCGGCTGTTGTCGAGCACGTACGAGCGGATCTGGTGTCCCCAGCCCACGTCGGTCTTGGTGTCCTCGAGCTTTTGCTGCTCTTCCATGCGCTTTTGCATTTCGTGCTCGTACAGCTTGGAGCGCAGGCGCTGCCACGCCACGTCGCGGTTGCTGTGCTGGCTGCGACCGTCCTGGCATTGCACGACGATGCCGGTCGGAATGTGCGTCAGGCGCACGGCCGAGTCGGTCTTGTTGATGTGCTGGCCGCCTGCGCCCGATGCGCGGTAGGTGTCGGTGCGCACGTCCGAGGGGTTGATCTCGATCTGGATCGAGTCGTCGATCTCGGGGTAGACGAACAGCGAGGCAAAGCTGGTGTGGCGCCCGCCCGAGCTGTCGAAAGGCGACTTGCGCACCAGGCGGTGCACGCCGGTTTCTGTGCGCAGCAGGCCGTAGGCGTACTCGCCCTCGATATGGATCGTGGCGCTCTTGATGCCTGCGATATCGCCGGGCGTTTCTTCCTCGACGGTGGCCTTGAAGCCCTTGCGCTCGGCGTACTTGAGGTACTGGCGCAGCAGCATGCCGGCCCAGTCGCAGGCCTCGGTGCCGCCGGCGCCTGCCTGGATGTCCACGAAGCAGTTGAGCGGGTCGGCTTCCTTGCCGAACATGCGGCGGAATTCGAGCTCTTCGATCAGCGGCTGCAGTTTGGTGGTTTCGCCCTCGATGGTGAGCAGGCCGGCTTCATCGCCTTCTTCCTTGCTCATCTCGAACAGTTCGGCGTTGTCGGCCAGCTCGGCAGTCAGCTTCTGCAGCGTCAGCACGACGCCGTCGAGCAGCTTTTTTTCCTTGCCCAGTTCCTGGGCCTTTTTGGGGTCGTTCCAGACGCCAGGGTCTTCCAGCGAGGCGTTGACGGTGCGCAGTCGTTCGTACTTTGCATCGTAGTCAAAGATACCTCCGTAGATCTGCCGTGCGCTGCGACAGATCTTCGAGGGTGTTGCCGATCAGGTTGATGCGTTCTGCTTCCATGGTGTGTTCCTTGTTCTTTCAGTGTGTTCTCGGGATAGCCTGCGATTTTCTCATGCCGGGGGGATACCCTGGGGCAAGGCTGTGTCGCGGCGGTTCTCGGGCAGGGTGAGCCGGGGTGTATGGCTTTGGCAACAAGGGCTTGCGCCGGTGGCCCGGCGATGGGCCCTTGCCTTGGAAGGCCATTGCCGCGCTGCAGGCCGCAGCAATAGGGCGCGACGCGGTTCAGTCTGCGGCCGGCGCTGCGCTGCCCTGGGGGGCGCCGACCTGGCGCGGGGCAACGGCCTGTTCTATGCGTTCGAGGCGCTTTTCGATGCGCTCGACGGCTTCGGCGCCGAGCTGCACGCCATAGTGGCATGCCGGCTCCGAGCAGGCCAGAGCCGGGTCCGCGCAGTCCGTGGCGCGGTAGCTGGCCTGCAGCCGGGCGACGATTTCGGCATTCATGGACCGCCCCGACATCTTGGAGGAGGCTTCGATGCGGTCCTTGAGGTCCTGCGGCAGGCGCAGCTTGTATTGCGGGTCGGTGGGTTTCATTGCTGCCATGATGGACCAAAAAGGTGTTGCTCACAATGGACCGTGAAGGTACAGTCTTTTGGAGGACCGTGTTGGTCCGTCAAAGGGGTGCGATGAAGACACCGAACAAACCTGGCCATCCGAAGCGCCGGCCTGCCTGGCCGGCAATGCGCAGCGCTGGGCCAGGGCTGCAGGACCAGGCCTGCGATGCCCTATGCCATATGGGAGCGGCGCTGAGCGTGCTGGAGCTGCAGGCGCGGTGCGCTCCCTGCGCCACGGTATGCGCGCTGCGCGACTTGCTGGGCACCTATTGCCGCCGTGCAGAGCGTGCCGTGGCGCAGTTGCCTGCCCATGGGCAGGCCGAGGGGACGCTCCAGCAGATGGCCGGCGATCTGGGCTATGCCCTGGCCTTGCTGGACAAGGTCAACGATGGCGAACGCGACGACGAGGTGCTGTATGCCGTGGGCTATCTGCTCAAGGCTGCAAGGCGTCTGGTGGCTGCAGTCGCGCCACCGGCTCCGGCGTCGCCGCCATGATGCATGCTGCCAGGGTCAGAAGGTTTCCCAGTCGTCGTCCGCTGCGGCGGGCTTGGTGGACGGCTTGGCTGTGCTGGGCAGGGCGGCCCGCGACGGCGCAGCCGCTCGCGAAGGCGCAGTCCGTGCCGGGGCTGCTGTGCCCGGCTGGCCAGATGCCGGCGATCCCATAGCCGTGCGTGCCGCAGGGGCGCGCCCGGCCGTGGCCACAGCCATGGGCTGAGGGGCTGGCGCCGGCAGCGGTGCGCGCGTGGCGGCCATGCTTTCGCCAGCCTGGACGGTGGAAGATGCCGCCAGTCTGAAGACGCTCACGACTTCGGCCAGTGCCTTGGCCTGTGCCTGCAAGGCGGATGTGGCGGCAGCTGATTCCTCGACCAGAGCGGCGTTTTGCTGTGTCATCTGGTCCATCTGGGTGACGGCCTGGCTGACCTGTTCGATGCCAGCGGTCTGCTCCTGGCTGGCGCTGGAGATTTCACCCATGATGTCGGTGACGCGGCGCACGCTGATCACGATCTCGTCCATGGTCTTGCCTGCGGCATCGACCTGTGCGCTGCCTTCCGCGACCTTGCCGACCGAGTCGTCGATGAGCTGCTTGATCTCCTTGGCGGCAGCGGCCGAGCGCTGCGCCAGGGTGCGCACCTCTGCCGCCACCACCGCAAAGCCTCGCCCCTGTTCGCCAGCACGCGCTGCTTCCACTGCTGCATTGAGCGCCAGGATGTTGGTCTGGAAAGCAATGCCGTCGATCACGCTGATGATGTCCACGATCTTGCGCGAGGCATCATTGATGGCGGACATGGTCTGCACGACCTGGGCAACGGCTGTGCCGCCGCGCACGGCCACCTGGGAGGCCGCCGAGGCCAGCTGGTTGGCCTGCTGTGCATTGGCGCCGTTTTGCTTGACGGTGGATGTCAGCTCTTCCATGGAAGATGCCGTCTGCTCCAGGGCGCTGGCCTGCTCTTCGGTGCGGGCTGACAGGTCATGGTTGCCCGACGCGATCTGGCTGGAGGCTGTGGCCATCGAGTCCGTGCCCTGGCGCACCTGCCCCACAATGCGTTGCAGGCTTTGGCTCATATGCTGCAGTGCCTGCAGCAATTGGCCTGTTTCGTCCTTGCCATGTACTTCGATGCGGCTGGACAGGTCCCCTGCTGCCACCGCCTGGGCCAGGGTCACGGCCTGCTCCAGTGGGCGCGCGATGCTGCGCGCGATCAGCCATGCCATGGCCATTCCCAGTGCGACCGCGCTGGCCAGCAGCGTGATGATCCACAGACGGGCGGAAGCGAACATGTTGTCGCCGGCGTCGTTGGTTGCCTCGGTGCCTTCCAGGTTGAGCTTGAGCAGCTCCTCCAGCTTGGCATTGATGCCCCTGCTGATCTGCACGGATTCGCCGCGCAGCACCTGCGCGGCTTCTTCGGTTTGCATTGCACGGGTGAACTCCACGATTTTGCGGGTCTGTTCCGCGTAGCGGCTCAGGTCCTGGCCGATGGAGGCATGTAGCTCACGTTCGCGTGGCGTGTCCGTATAGCGTTCGAATGTCTGATGGTTTTTGAGCAGCTCATCCCACAGCTGCGGCATGCTTTTTTCGAAGGAGGGTTTGTCTGCCTGGGCGGCCATTACATATTGCATGGTCCGGGAGCGATAGCGCTGCAGCTGGTAGCGCGTTTCCTGCAGAGTGCGTTCCGCAGGCAGCCAGCGGTGGGCCAGATCCGTGGCAGTCTGATTGACGCGGTCCAGCTGCACGACCGAGAACAGGCCCAGGCCTGTGGTCAGCAGCAAGATGACGATGAAAGAGGCCAGCAGCTTGTGTGCCAGTTTCAGGTTGCGTAAGAAATTCATGTGGGAAGTGCCTTGCAAGAGTGAAGCAGTGGCATGCGGGCAGGACAGGAGGGTGGCGGCTCGTTGTGGCCGCCATGTCGCTGTTATCGGCCATGGCGCTTCAGCACTGAGGGGCAGTTCCGTATATCGGCAATTTTTTTACAATTTTTTACATTGTTTGTCAATGAAATATGTCAAAAGTGGTGCGTATTTTGACAAACATGACCAATTTTCCACTTTCTGGCCCAGGTCTTCAGCGGCCCTGACCGCGTGCCGCAGTCGTGGTGCGTGCCGACGTTTTCAGCCATTGCTCGAAGTCCTGGGCGGGCAAGGGCCGCGAGAACAGGTAGCCTTGCGCCACGGGGTAGCCCTGGGTGCGCAGCACCAGGTTTTGCTCCGGTGTTTCCACGCCTTCGGCCACCACGGTCAGCTGCAGGCTGCGGCCGATGCCCAGGATGGCGCTGCTCAGTGCCCGTGCGGCCTCATCATGCTCGAGGTCGGCCACGAAGCTGCGGTCGAGCTTGAGCTCGCTGACCGGCAGCCTGCGCAGATAGCTCAGGCTGGAGTAGCCCGTGCCGAAGTCGTCCATGGACAGCCGCACGCCCTGGGCGTGGACGGCTTGCAGCGTGCGCATGGTGCCCGGATTGGTGTCCAGCAACAGACTTTCCGTGATCTCCAGCGTCAGATCTGCAGGCTGCAGCGCATTGCGCTGCAGCGTGTCGGCGATCATGTTCGGCAGGTCAAGGTTGTGAAAGCTCGTCGGCGACAGGTTCACCGAGATGGCGGGCACTGCCAGGCCGCGACTGCGCCATTCACCGAGCTGGCGGCATGCTTCGCGCAGTGCCCAGCTGCCCAGCTCGCCGATCAGGCCGCATTCCTCGGCCAGCGGGATGAAGCGTGCAGGCGGGATGTTGCCGAACTCTGCATGTGTCCAGCGCGCCAGCGCTTCCACACCATACAGCCGGCCATCGCGCAGATCCAGCTGGGGCTGGTAGTGCAGGTGCAGGCCGCCGTTTTGCAATGCCTCGCGCAGCGCTGTCTCCAGCGTCATCCGCTCCTGGGCCAGCCGGTTCATCTCGGGGCTGAAGAAACTGTAGAGCCCGCGTCCGCCGGATTTGGCCTGGTACATGGCCATATCTGCGCGGTGCAGCAGGGTTTCCATGTCACGGCCGTCGGCGGGGAATACGGCGATGCCGCAACTGGCCGTGCTGGCCAGTGCCACGCCGTCGATCAGGCAGGGCTTGGCCAGTGCGGTCTGCAGCCGCTCTATGACCTCTGCCGCCTGTGTGCCGCCGCACCTTGGCAGCACGATGACGAATTCGTCACCGGAGAGCCTGCCTGCGATGTCGCCTGCCCGCAGCTCTGCCTGGATGCGCTGTGCCACGCTGCACAGCAGCTTGTCTCCGGCGGGGTGCCCCAGCGAGTCGTTGACCTGCTTGAACCGGTCCAGGTCGATGAAGACCACGGCCAGCTCCGAGTCATCGCCTGCGGCGGCTGCCAGTGCCTGTTCCGCCTGTGCCAGCAGCAGGCTGCGGTTGGGCAGGCTGGTCAGCCCGTCGTAGAACGCCAGCTGCCGGATGCGCCTACGCGTTTGCTCACGCTCCAGCGCCAGCGCGCACAGGTCGGTGCAGGCCTGCACCAGCTGCTGGTGGAATGGATCAGGGCCGCTGCGATCGAACTGGCGGTAGTAGAACGCGAACGTGCCTGCTACGCGCCCCTGCTGCGCGCAGATGGGCGTGGACCAGCAGGCGGTGTAACCCAATGGCAGGATCAGCTCCTTGTAGTCGGCCCACAGCGGATCGGTGGCGATGTCGCGTACCAGCACGGAGCGGTTGTAGAACGCGGCCGTGCCGCAGGAGCCGACCGTCGGGCCGATGGGCACGCCATCCAGCGCTGCCGAATAGTGCGCCGGCAGGCTCGGTGCTGCCAGCGGGTGCAGCCGCCCGGACTCATCGACTTCCAGCACCGATACGGCGATATCCGGCGCGATGCGCTCAACCTCGCGGCAGACCAGATCCAGCACTTCGCTCAGCGGCTGGTCGCGCGCCATGGCCTCCAGCGTGCGCCGTTGCAGCACCTCGTGCATCTTGGCCTCGGTGATGTCGGTGATCACCGTCACCGTGGTCTGCAGGCTGCCGTCCGCGCCCATGATGGGATTGGCGCGCGCGCTGACCCAGTATCTTTCGCCGTTCTTGCCGACCAGGATTTCTTCCCGGTACACGGGCCTGCCCGCTTCCAGTTCGGCGCGGTAGGCGGCTGTGAATTCAGGCGAAGCGTGCGGCACCAGCAGTGAGATGGGCCTGCGGCCGAGCACCTCCTCGCGGCCCCAGCCAAACATGCGGCTGAATCCGGCGTTGACATAGGTAATGGCCCATTGGGCATCGGCGATGATCACCGCTGCATCGGTGGCGTCCGCCACCATGGACAGGCGCTGCAGGTGCGCCCGGCGCGCCTGCTCCAGCTGCACCCGCGCCGTAATGTCGGTGGCGATGCACAGAACATGGCTGATGCCCCCCTGCGCACCGAGCACGGGCGTGTAAGTGGTCTCCAGCCAGCAGGTGCTTTCGTCGCTGCGCTGGTGCGCGTAGGCACCCGAAACCGTCTGGCCTGCCTCCCAGCACAGGCGCCATTGCGCATAGGCGGCTGTGCCGCTGTGGGCCTCCGGGCAGAGCTTGCCATGCGGCAGACCTGGCATTTCATCGGCCGCATAGCCAAGCGCGCTGGCGTAATTGGCATTGGCGCGCAGCAACAGGCCATCCGGCGTGAACTCCGCCAGTGCCATGGCCTGTTGCAGTGCGTTCCACAACGCAGACTGCGCAGTGGTTTCCTCTGCCCTCGTATCGAACATGGTTCGTTCCTTGATGCTGTTGCGCCGGCGGTCTGTTGTGTCGAAATGATACGGCGAGTGAGTGATGGTACGCGTTGTGTGTGATGCACCAGTGCACGGTCATACCCGCACGTGGCCATGCTGATGCAGCGCAAGCCTGCCGGCTCTGTGGGTGGTGCAGAGGGTGGACGCTGCCTGCAATGTGGTAGTGGCACGCCGAACAGCATGGCGTTGAAGCGGTGCATCTGCTTCGCCATAAGCATTGAAAATGCAACTGAGACTGAGAACTATTATTTTTTGATGGATATGATTCTGGCCATTCGGGCATAAGCCGCCGCGATGCCAGCTTTTGCCGCTGGCTTTTTTTCCATCTCATGTGTCATGCAAGAAGAGGGCTTTGCCCTGCATGGCTTGCCAGGCCTACCCGGCTGGGCAGGCACGCGCCTTTTCTGCTTTGTGTACATCAGGATGATTCAGATGAGTTTTTTTCTTTCGTGGCCGGTGCGCCAGCGCTGTACGGGGAGCTGCCCATGACGCATGTGCGGCAACGCTGGAAAGCCGCTGCAGCCGTGGCGGCGCTGCTGCTGGCAGCAGGTGGCGGCATCGCCGTCTGGAGGGCCGGACTGCCTGCCATGGACTATCAGACCGAGGCGGTTACCAGGAGCGACATCGAGGCCACGGTCACCGCGATTGGAACGCTGCAGCCGCGGCGTTACGTGGACGTCGGAGCCCAGGTGTCGGGCCAGATCACACGGTTGCGCGTGGAGCCCGGTGCCCAGGTAAGCAAGGGCGATCTGCTGGTGGAGATCGATCCCAGCGTGCAGCGTGCCACGGTGGATGCGGGCCGGGCCTCGCTGGCGGGCCTGCGCGCCCAGCGGGCCGACCAGCAGGCGCAGCACCGTCTGGCCGGGCAGCAGCTGGCGCGCCAGCGCCAGTTGGCGCGCGACGGCGCCACGCGCGAGGAGGACCTGCAGGCGGCCGAGGCTGCGCTGGCTTCGGCATCTGCGCGCATCGACCATCTGAATGCGCAGATCGACCAGACCCAGGCCACGCTCAAGGCCGACGAGGCACGGCTGGGCTATACGCGCATCTATGCGCCCATGGCCGGCACGGTGGTGTCGGTCGAGGCGCGCGAAGGGCAGACCCTCAATGCCACATACCAGACGCCCAACATTTTGCGCATCGCGGATCTGTCGGCCATGACCGTCTGGACCGAGGTGTCCGAGGCCGATGTGCGCCGTGTCAAGGAAGGCATGCCCGTGTACTTCACCACGCTGGGCAGTGCGGGCAGCGCCCGGCCGCGCCGCTGGAACGGGCATGTGCGCCAGGTGCTGCCAGCGCCTTCGGCCAGCCAGGCGTCCGCCACTGCAGGCGCCGGCCAGGCACCCGCGCCAGCGACCAAGGCCGTGGCCTATACGGTGCTGTTCGATGTGGGCAACGAAGATGCCGAGCTGATGCCCCAGATGACGGCCCAGGTGGTTTTTGTCACGGGCAAGGCCGAGCAGGCGCTGACCGTGCCGCTGGTGGCCGTGCAGGCGGCCCAGGGCCAGGACGGGCATGTGGCGCGCGTGCTCGATGAGCGGGGGCGCCCGGAGCAGCGTAGCGTGCGGCTGGGCGTGCGCAGTCGCCATCAGGCCCAGGTGATCCAGGGCCTGCGCGAGGGCGAACTGGTCATCGTGGGCGAAACGCCCAGGCAGCGAGGTCTGAGGTGGCTGCAATGGTGAGCGGCGCCGCTGATGCGCCGCTGATCGCGCTGCGCGGCATCCGCAGGCACTATGGCGGCGGTGACAGCGGCCAGCCCGCCGTGACCGTGCTGCATGGCATTGACCTGGAGATCCGTGCGGGCGAGTTCGTGGCCGTGGTCGGCAGCTCGGGATCGGGCAAGTCCACGCTGATGAACATCCTGGGCTGCCTGGACCGTCCCAGCGCAGGCAGCTACCACTTCCAGGGCCAGGACGTGGCCACGCTGGACGCGGACGCGCTGGCCTGGCTGCGCCGCGAGGCCTTCGGTTTCGTTTTCCAGGGCTACCATCTGATTGCCAGCGAAAGCGCCAGCGAAAATGTGGAGATGCCTGCCATCTACGCGGGTCTGCCCAAGCTGCAGCGCGCGCAGCGGGCCCGGGCGCTGCTGTCGCGGCTGGGCCTGGGCGAGCGCCTGGGCAACCGGCCCAACCAGCTGTCGGGCGGGCAGCAGCAGCGCGTGTCGATTGCACGGGCGTTGATGAATGGGGGCCGGATCATCCTGGCCGACGAGCCCACGGGCGCGCTGGACTCGCGCAGCGGCGCCGAGGTCATGGCCCTGCTGCGCGAGCTGGCCGACGCCGGCCACACCATCATCCTCATCACCCATGACCGGGGCGTGGCGGCCCAGGCGCGGCGTGTGATCGAGATCAGTGATGGCCGCATCGTCAGTGACAGCCAGCACGGCGAGCAGGCCAGCACGGCCGGCAGCGCCATGGCATTGGCGCTGCCCCCTGCAGCAGGCGAGGGCGCAACGCCCTGGCTGGCCGAACTGGCCGAGGCGGCGCGCAGCGCCTGGCGCGGCATGCGCATGAACCGCGTGCGCACCTGCCTGACGCTGCTGGGCATTGTCATCGGCGTGGCCTCGGTCATTGTCATGCTGGCCATCGGCGAGGGGGCGCGGCGCAAGGTGGTCGAGCAGATGGGCACCATGGGCACAGCCATTCTCTACATGGGCAGCAAGCCGCCGTCCACGGGCGGTCCGGCCGGGCAACTGACCGAAGAGGATCTGGCGGCCGTGCGCGAACTGCCCGAAATACGGCGGGTCATGCCGGTCATCGGCGACCCGGTCACGGTGCGCTATGGCAAGGCTGACAAGCAGATCTATGTGTTCGCTGCCAGCGAGGAGATGCCTCTGGTCCACCACTGGAAGGTGACCCAGGGCCGCTACTACACCGAGGCCGAAGACCGTGATCTGGCGCCCCTGGTGGTCATCGGCCACAAGGCGCACCAGCACTTTTTCCCCGATACGCCCAACCCGCTGGGTCGCCAGCTCATCATCGGCAGCTCGGCCTTCGAGGTCATTGGCGTGATGAGCGAGCGCGGCGCGGACTCCGGCGCGCAGGACTACGACGACATGGTCTTCATTCCCTACCGTTCGGGCAGGGCTCGGGTCTATCAGGCCCAGACCCAGCCCGACTACGTGGTGCTCGAAGCCATGTCTTCCGACGTTGTGCATGAGGCCGAAGAGGCCATCCGCAAAGTGCTGCTGGCGCGCCATGGGGGACGCGAGGACTTCGGCATCGGCAATGCCGCAGCGCGCATCCAGGCCGAGGCGGCCACGCGCCAGAGCATGGCTGTCATGCTGGGGCTGATCGCGGCGGTCTCGCTGGTGGTGGGCGGCATCGGCGTGATGAATGTGATGCTGATGACGGTGCGCGAGCGCACGCGCGAGATCGGCATCCGCATGGCCACGGGCGCACGCCAGCGCGACATCCTGCGCCAGTTCCTGACAGAGGCCAGTCTGGTGACCCTGGTGGGCGGCAGTGTGGGACTGGCGGCCGGGCTGCTCGTTGGCGCAGTGCTCATCATTTCGGGCGTGCCTGTGGTGTTTTCCGTGCGGGCCATGCTGGGGGCCTTTGCCTGCGCGGTGGTGACGGGACTGGTGTTTGGCTACATGCCGGCCAGGACGGCGGCGCGGCTCGATCCCGTGCGCGCCCTGGCAGGGGAGTGACATGAAAAATATCGGCAACAAGACGATGTGCAATGCGCACCTGGGCAGCCTGGCCCTGATCCTTGCCGCACTGGGCGGCTGCACGGCCCGGCAGGCGGTGCCGGACAGCCCGGCCCCTGCGCTTGCTTCTGCATGGACGCAGGCTCTGCCTGGCCAGGGTGATGCCGTGTCGCCGCTGTGGTGGCAGTCCTTCGGCAGTCCGGAGCTGGATGCCATGGTGCAGGCAGCGCAGTCGCAGAGCCTGGACATCGCCGCCGCCATGGCCCGCGTGCGCCAGGCCGAGGCAGCCACGCGCGGGTCAGGCGCTGCACTGCTGCCTTCGCTGGCAGCCGACACCGGTGCGCAGCGCGCCAGCCGTACACAGGCCGCTGGCGGCGGGGGCAGCGGCCGGTACACGGCTGCGTTGACGGCTTCCTACGAAGTGGACTTCTGGGGCCGCCACCGCGCCGGGCGCGATGCGGCGGCTGCTTCCTGGCAGGCCAGCCGCTTCGATCAGGCGACGGTGCAACTGACCGTGACCGCCCAGGTGGCCAACGCCTGGCTGCAGGCTGTGGCGCTGCGCGAGCGCCAGGCCATTGGCGCGCAGAACCTGGCCAATGCCCGGCGGCTGCTGGCGCTGGTCGAGTCGCGTGCCCGCGCAGGAGCTGCCACGCAGCTGGAGCTGGCACAGCAGCGCGGGCTGGTGGCCAGCCTGCGACAGACGCTGGCCGCGCTGCGCCGCCAGGGCGAGGATGCCGAGGCCGCGCTGGCCGTGCTGCTTGGCCGGGCCCAGCGCCCGCAACTGGCCACGGACTCGCTGCAAGCCCTGCAGTTGCCCGAAGTGGGCGCAGGGCTGCCTGCGCAACTGCTGCAGCGCCGCCCCGATATCGCCCAGGCCGAGGCCCGGCTGGCCGCTGCCAGCGCCAACCTGCAGGCAGCGCGCGCGGCGCTGTGGCCCCGGCTCACGCTCACGGGTGGCGCCACGACCAGCGCGGCCCGTGCCACGGACTGGCTGCGAGAGCCCGTGTATTCGCTGCTGGCAGGGCTGGCCGGCCCCATTTTCGATGGTGGCCTGCTGGCCGCGCAGCGCGATGGCGCCCAGGCACGGCGCGAGGAACTGCTGGCGGCATACCACCAATCCATCGTCGTGGCCTATGGCGATGTGGATCTGGCGCTCAATGCCGTGCAGGGCCTGCAGGCCCAGTCCGAGGCCCAGTCCGAAGTGCTGGCACAGGCCCGCCAGGCCGTGTCGCTGGCCGAGCTGCGCTACCAGGCTGGCGCCGAGAGCCTGCTGTCGCTGCTGCAGGCGCAGGCCACGCTGTACGCGGCCCAGGACGATGCCGTGCTGCAGCGCCTGCTGCAGCTGCAGGCGCGCGTGGCGCTGTTCAGAGCGCTGGGCGGGGGCTGGGGCGCAGAGCCCGCTCCGCAGGCGCAAAAAAGCCAGGGGGCATCCCTGCCGCCTGGCTGAAGTGCAGGGCCGCAGTGCTTGCGGCCTGCGCCCGGAGTCCGGTGCCCGTCGCCCGGCTCAGCTGCCGCGCGTGATCGGCACTTCGGCGTTCTGGCCGTAGGCGCCGTACTTGCCCAGCTCCCACTTGGCAATCGCGTTGCGGTGCACCTCGTCGGGGCCATCGGCAAAGCGCAGCGTGCGCGCATGGGCGTAGGCGCTGGCCAGCGGGAAGTCATCGCTCATGCCGCCGCCACCGTGCACCTGCATGGCCCAGTCGATGACCTGGCAGGCCATGCTGGGCGCCACCACCTTGATCATGGCGATCTCGGTGCGCGCGACCTTGTTGCCGGCCACATCCATCAGCCAGGCCGCCTTGAGCGTGAGCAGGCGCGCCATATCGATCTTGCAGCGCGCCTCGGCGATGCGCTCCTGCGTCACGGTCTGCTGCGCCACGCTCTTGCCGAAGGCGATGCGCGCGCTGGCGCGCCTGCACATCAGCTCCAGTGCGCGCTCTGCCAGGCCGATCAGGCGCATGCAGTGGTGGATGCGTCCGGGGCCCAGGCGGCCCTGGGCGATCTCGAAGCCACGGCCTTCGCCCAGCAGAATGTTGCCGGCGGGCACGCGCACGTTCTCGAAGTACATCTCCATGTGGCCATGGGGCGCGTCGTCATAGCCCATGACGTTGAGCGGGCGCACGATGCGGATGCCGGGGGTGTCGGCCGGCACCAGAATCATGCTTTGCTGCGAGTGCTTGGGCGCCTCGGGGTCGGTTTTGCCCATGGTGATGAAGACCGCGCAGCGCGGATCGCCAGCGCCCGAAATCCACCACTTGTGGCCGTTGATCACGTACTCATCGCCCTGGCGCTCGATGCGCGTGCAGATGTTGGTGGCATCCGAGGAGGCCACCTCGGGCTCGGTCATCGCGAAGGCCGAGCGGATTTTGCCTTCGAGCAGCGGCCTGAGCCAGCGCTCCTTGAGCTCGGTGCTGCCGTAGCGCGCGATGGTTTCCATGTTGCCCGTATCGGGGGCAGAGCAGTTGAACACCTCGCTGGACCATGGCACGCGGCCCATGATCTCGGCCAGCGGCGCGTACTCCTGGTTGGTCAGGCCACCGCCCTGGTAGCCGGCGGCCTCGGCGCTGTCCACTGGCAGAAACAGGTTCCACAGGCCCTGCGCCTGGGCCTTGAGCTTGAGTTTTTCGATGGTCTGCAGCGGTGTCCAGCGCTTGCCGGCCGCCGTGTTGGCCTGCATTTCGTCGGCGTATTCCTGCTCGGCGGGATAGATATGCTCATCCATGAACTTCAGCAGGCGCTGCTGCAGGTCCTTGGTCTTGGGCGAGTACTCGAAGTCCATGGGGGCTCTCCTTGTCTTGGCTGTGTCGCTGGTGGTGGAAACGGTGGGGCAGTGCGCTTCAGCCGCGCTGGGCAAACGACCAGGCCAGTTCGGCCATGGGGCGTGCCGTATCGCCTGATGCTTTGGCCTGGGCGCTGGAGGCCGTGCCGGCCTCCACACGCTTGGCAATGCCTTGCAGGATGGCTGCGATGCGGAACATGTTGTAGGCCATGTAGAAGTTCCAGTCGGCACGCAGCGCATCCACATCCTGGATGCCTGTGCGCTCGCAGTACCTGCGGATGTAGTCGTCCTCGCCGGGAATGCCCAGCGCAGCCAGATCCTTGCCCGCAATGCCTCGGCCCAGCGCGGCCGGGATATGCCAGCTCATGCAGTGGTAGCTGAAGTCGGCCAGCGGATGGCCCAGCGTGGACAGCTCCCAGTCCAGCACGGCGATGACGCGCGGCTCGGTGGGGTGGAACATCAGGTTGTCGAGCCGGTAGTCGCCATGGACGATGGACACGCGCGAGGCATCGAGCGCGCTGGCCGGCATGTTCTCCGGCAGCCACTGCATCAGCTTGTCCATCTCGGGGATGGGCTGGGTGACCGAGGCCACGTACTGCTTGCTCCAGCGGCCGATCTGGCGCTCGAAGTAGTTGCCGCTCTTGCCGTAGTCGGCCAGGCCCTGGGCCGCGAAGTCCACGGTATGCAGCGCCGAGATCACGCGGTTCATCTCGTCGTAGATGGCGGCGCGCCCGGCCGGCTCCATGCCCGGCAGCGACTGGTCCCAGAGAACACGCCCCTGCATGCACTCCATGATGTAGAAGGCGCGGCCAATGACGGATTCGTCCTCGCACAGCGCCTCCATGCGGGGCACCGGCACGCCGGTGCCCGCCAGGCCTTTCATGACGCGGAATTCGCGCTCGATGGCATGCGCCGAAGGCAGCAGCCTGGCCACGGGGCCGGGCTTGGAGCGCATCACGTAGCTGCGCTGCGGCGTGATGAGCTTGTAGGTGGGATTGGACTGGCCGCCCTTGAACATCTCCACCTGAAGCGGCCCGCCAAAGCCCTGCACATGGGTCTGCATCCAGGCGGACAGCGCAGCAACGTCGAACGCATGCTGCTCGGAAACAGGGCGCGTGCCTACGAAATGGTCGAAAGTGCTCATGGGGCGGTCAGTCCTTGTCTCGGTTCGGAAAATGGGGACAGCCGCGTGCAACGGGCGCGGCAAGACACCGGCCGGCGCGGGCGGCCGGTCGGTTTGCGTGTGCAGGCAGGGCGCGCAGCGGGGCGCGCGTCTTCAGGTATCTGGCGCGGCGATGCGCAGCAGCGTGTCGCGGTTGCAGACCACCAGTCCGCCCGGCTCGATGCGGATGGCATGCTCGCGTTCCATGGCCTTGAGTTCCTGGTTCACGCGCTGGCGTGAGGCGCCCAGCAATTGCGCCAGCTCCTCCTGCGCCAGGTGCAGCCCGATGCGGATCTCGCTGCCGTCCGACAGGCTGGTCACCCCATAGCTGCGCACCAGATGCAGCAACTGCTTGGCCAGGCGCGCGCGCAGCGGCAGGGTGTTGAGGTCCTCGACCAGCCCATAGAGCTGCCGGATGCGTCGCGCATGCAGGCGCAGCATGGCTTCCGAGAACTCCACATGCACGGACAGGATTTTCCGGAAGTCGGCCTTGGAGACGCACAGCAGCGTTGTCTCGCCATGGGCATAGGCATCGTGCGTGCGCTTGTCCCCATCCAGGATGGCCACATCGCCGAACCAGATGCCGGGCTCCACATAGTCCAGCGTGATCTGTTTGCCCGTGATCGAGGTCGAACTCACGCGCACGGCGCCTTTGGCGCAGGCAATCCACTCCTCGGGCGGTTCTCCGCGCGCGCAGATGAGCGTGCCATCCTTGAACCGTTTGACGTATGCGCATCGAAGAATGTCGTGCCGAAGCGAGGGTGAGAGGGATGAAAACCAGCGACCGGAATTGATCGCTTCACGTTCTTCGATGGTAAGAATCGGGTCGTCCATGGCCTGTCTTTTGCGTGACTGATGACGGTCACATTGTCGCGTGTGGGACCGCCCTGCCCGGGCAGGGGGCCTGCGGCGCTGTCACTTCGGTGTCTGGCAGCGGTCCGTGGGCAGAGCCGGGCAAAAAAAGACCCGCTGTGGAGCGGGTCGTTCGTCCAAGGACTCAGCCTTCCTCGTGCATCAGGCTCAGGCCCAGCGCGCCCCGGCGGCGCAGCCAGGGGCTGGGGCGGTAGCGCGGATCGCCATAAACAGTCTGCAGGTTGAAAAGCACCTCCAGCACATTGGTGGGGCCCCAGCGGTCGCCCATGGCCAGCGGGCCCAGCGGATAGCCCAGGCCCAGGGTCACTGCCTTTTCCAGGTCGGCCGGGCTGCCGATGCCCTGCTGGCAAATATCGCTGGCGATGTTGACGATGCAGCCCACCACGCGCTGGGTCACGAAACCGCCGCTGTCACGGATCACGCTCACTGCCTTGCCATCGCTGGCGAACAGAGCGTGGGCGGCATCGCGCATGTCGCTGCGCGTGGCGGGGTTGGTGGCCAGCACGCGGCGGCGGGTGCTGGCGTCATCGACCAGCATGTCGATGCCGATGGTGCGCGTCGGGTCCAGCCGCTCCACGGCGGCCACCGTGGTCACATCCAGGCCCAGTGGAGCCACCAGGATCAGCGCCTGCGCGCTGGGCGCCTGCCCGGTTTCGATGCGCGCGCCCAGATTCTTGAGCAATTGGTAGATTTCCGGGCGCCGTGCCGCGCGGGGCGACACCCAGACCGGCACCGGCTCCTGCCGCACGGGCACAGGTGGCTCGCCAGGCTGCTCGGCCCGGCCATCCGTGTAGCGGTAAAAGCCCTGGCCGGTCTTGCGGCCCAGCAGCCCTGCGGCCACGCGCTGCGCGGCCATGGTGCTGGGACGGTAGCGCGGCTCCTGGTAATACTGCTGGTAGATATGCTCCATCACCGCATGGGTCACCTCCAGGCCGGTGAGGTCCATCAGCTCGAAAGGGCCCAGTCGGAAGCCTACCTGGTCACGCAGAATGCGGTCCACGGTGGCAAAGTCGGTCACGCCCTCCTGCACGATGCGCAGCGCCTCGGTCACATAGCCGCGCCCCAGGTGGTTGACCAGAAAGCCCGGGGTGTCCTGCGCGCGTACCGGGGCATGGCCGAAGCTGTGCGCAAACTGCTCCAGCGCCTGGCAGGCAGCCTCGCCGGTGTCCAGGCCGCGCACGATTTCCACCACCTTCATCAGCGGCGCCGGGTTGAAAAAGTGAAAACCCGCGAAGCGCTCGGGGTTGCGCAGCACCGTGGCCAGCGTCGTGATGGACAGCGCCGACGTGTTGCTGGCGATCACGGCCTCCGGAGACACCACGGACTCGATAGTGCGCAGCAGCTCGCGCTTGTCGTCCAGGCGCTCGACGATGGCCTCGATGACCAGGTCGCAGGCGTGCATAGCGGCCACATCCGTGACCACAAGCAGGTTCTTCGCGTAACGCTGCTCCTGCTCACTTGTTATTTTTTGTTTCTCTTTTAGGAGGGACCAGACCAGTCTTATCTGGTCGCAGGCTTGCTGTGCAGCGCCGGGACGGGCATCCTGTAGCAGGACGCGTGCGCCGGCCTGCGTCGCGAGCTGAGCAATGCCCTGGCCCATGGCGCCTGCGCCGATGACACCGACGGTCGAAAATGGAGTGTGCGAGGGGGGGGTCATGAGTGCGATGGATGTGACCTACAGTCTTCTATGCAAAAATTCAAGCGTTCAAAGAAAGGCTGATGTGAGAATTTGTAGCACTGTTCTCGGCGTCGCCCTGTCTTCCATGGCTTGGAGCGCGTCCGCATTATCGTTGGGCAGCCCGCGTGGAAATGTGGTGCTGGGCTCTCCGTTCGATGTGGTCGTGAGCGTTCAGCCGGACAGTGGCAGCGAGCTGGGTGCATCCTGTGTGAGCGCGCAGCTGCACGCTGGCGACAGACCCATCGAGGCATCCCGCGTGCGTGTCACGACGCTGGCGTCGGGCCAGGCCGTAAGGGTGCAGGCCAGCTATACCGTGGACGAGCCGGTGTTGACGCTCAAGCTGCTGGCAGGATGCCAGGGCGCCGTAAGCCGGACCTATACCCTGCTGTCCCAGTTGCCTGAGGCCGTGCAGGCGGCCGGGGCAGGCGGCGGCAGCAATCAGCCTATCAATGTGGCGCAACTGGCCTCCGCTGGCGTGGCGATGCCGTCTGGCGCGCAGGCCCCCGTGCCTGCTGCCGCTCCTGCTCCTACTCCTGCTGTTGCCCGCGCCCGCGCATCCACCCAGGCGCCAGCAGCGCCCGCGCCACGCAAGGCGCCAGCCAAGGCCGTGCCCAACAAGGCCAGGGATGCGGCTGCCGCTGCAGCAGCCTTGTCAGCCGTGCAGCCGCCCTTGCGCATCGAGCCGCGCCTGCGCATGGAGCCGCTGGGAGACTGGCTGGGCGCCGACCCCAAGGCGCCTGCTGCCGATGCAGCGGCCAGTGCGCCAGATACGCTGCCCGATGCATCGGCCGAGCAGCTCGCGCAGGCCGGGCAGCGCGTGCTGGCGCTGGAGACGGAGGTCAGTGCCCTCAAGAAGCGCAGCGGCACCGACAGCACCCAGATTGCGCAGCTGCGCGCGGAAATTGAAGCCCTGCGCCAGGAGTCGGGCAGTTCCTCGTGGCTTTTCAATGCTCTGCTGCTGGCCCTGGCAGCCGCCGTGGCTGCCATCGGCTGGCTGGCCTGGCGCCTGAGGTCTGCCTCGGCGGCGCTGCGCTCGGATGATCAGCAGGCCTGGCGCGAATCGGTGGAGCGCTCCGCAGGCGCTGACGAGCCTGCGCTGGATACGCAGCGCGATGAACTCGACACCGTGATCACGCACCCCACGACACGCTCTGCAGACCTGGAGCCGGCCACCCGCCCGCACGACCGCCATGGTCCCGACACCATGGCCTCGCCTTACCTGCAGCGTAGCATCCATATGCAGCCCGGTGTGAGCTATGAGCTCAAGGAAGACCTGGACCCGCACCTGCTATCGCCCCTGTCCATGGCCGCGCCCTTGCCAGCGGCGGCTGCGATGGTGCCTCCTGCAGGCAGCAAGGCAGCGGCGGCGCCTGCCGACGAGCAGCCCGCTGGCGCAGCCATTCCTGCTGTGCTGCTGGCCGCTGACGCCATGTACCGTGCGGAGTCCGACAAGGCGCGGCGCATGGTGCAGCCCGAGCAGATGTTCGATGTGCAGCAGCAGGCGGAATTCTTCATTTCCGTGGGAGAACACCAGCAGGCCATTGCCCTGCTGCGCGCCCATATCGATGCCCATGAGGACTCCTCGCCGCTGGCCTATCTGGAGCTGCTGCACCTGTACTACACGCTGAGCCGGCGTGAAGACTACGACCAGCTGCGCCAGCGCTTCAGCCAGCATTTCAACGCCCAGGTACCAGGCATGGCGGGCTTTACCGACAAGGGCAGCGGCCTGCTGCAGGGCTATCCCGAGCAGTTGGCGCAGATCGAGGCGCTGTGGCCCAGCGACGCGGTCCAGGACTGTCTGGCCCAGTTCCTGTTCAGGGAAGATGGCGCCGCAGCCCAGGATGCGCCGCCAGCCTTCGATCTGGCCGCATTCGATGAATTGCTGCTGCTGCTGTCCATCGTGGATGGCACATCCGCAGACGCCCGTGGCGTGATGCAGGATCGCGTGCGCACGACCCCCAGGCATGTGGCAGGCAGCACGGCACTGCCTGTGCCGCCCCCTGCTGCCTCAGGTCTTCCGGCTGCCTTTCTTGCGCCGCACGGCTCCTCTGATGAAGACCCTGGGCTGGAGTTCACGCTGCCCGAATCCCTGCAGATGGAGCCGCCCGGCAAGAGCACGCCTGCTGCGCCCGCGCCCGCGCCCGCGCCTGAGGTGGTGGATTCACGCTCGGCGCCGCTGCATTTCGACCTGACCCAGCTTGATTTCGACATCTCCAAAGCCGAGCTGCCGGAGCCAGGGCGCATACGCTCCGTGCCGCTGCAGCCGTCAGTCGCCTACCGTGGCGATGGCACCCAGGCCATGCTGGACATCGATCTCACCGAGCTGGCGCCGGAAGATGCTTTGCAGGCCGAGCTGCCCTCCCGTTTCAAGACGACGCTGCCGGCGCCAGCCGGGGCCTCGGCGCCTGGAGAGCTGGAGCTGGCTCTTGAACTGGAAAACTGGCAGCTGGAGCCGCCTGACAGCCAGCCGGCCAGTGCCGCCGCCGCGCCGCCGGACCATGGCCTCGATGACATCCTGGGCCGTTCCGTGGACATGCTGCTGTCCCGCGAGACGGATCCCGTGTTCCGGGGCGGCAAGACCATGCCGCAGCCCGAGGACGAACTGTCGCTGGAGCCGCCCAAGACCGTCCGGTGACAGCGCACCGCCCGCCGTGGCGCAGGCGGTCGCCATTGCTGGCACTCTACAGCACGGGATCGCGCATGCGCTGCATCAGCGCGTGCGCGGCAGCTTGCGGGTCCTCGGCGTTGACCAGAGCCCGCACCACAGCCACCGAGCCCACGCCCGTGGCGCGCACGGCCGCAAACAGATCGGCCGAGATCCCGCCGATGGCCACCAGCGGATACTGGCCCATGAGCCGCACATAGGCGTCCAGCCGCGCCAGGCCCTGCGGCGCGGTCGCCATCTTCTTGAGCGTGGTCGGAAACACGGCACCCAGCGCGATATAGCTGGGCTGCACGGCATGGGCGCGCACCATCTCGGCATAGCCGTGGGTGCTCACCCCCAGGCGCAGGCCTGCTGCGTGGATGGCCTGCAGATCATCGCCAGCCAGCGCATCCAGATCCTCCTGTCCCACATGCACGCCATAGGCGCCAGCTGCGATGGCCTCGCGCCAGTGGTCGTTGATGAACAGCAGCGCGCCCGTGCCTTCGACGGCAGCGACGGCTGCGCGTACCTCGCGTGCAATCGCCTCGCGGTCCTCGGACTTGAAGCGCAGCTGCACCGTCGGCACGCCGGCCCGCGCCATGCGGCCCACCCACTGGGCATCGGGCAGCACGCCATACAGCCCCAGTGCGCGCGGGCACTCGGGAAATGCCAGTGCCGGGTCGGCGCCGGCCAGTCCGAAATCGCGCGGGTCGTCAGGCCAGCGTGCAGGATCGAAACGGCCCAGGCGCTCACTCTGGGCCTGCCAGGCCTGGGCCAGGGTCTCGGCATCGATGGCGATGAAACCCAGGGTGCTGCAGGCGTGCAGGGCGGCCAGATAGGCAGGCTCCTGGCGCTGTGCTGGCGGCACGGGCTGGGCCGGCATGGCGCCTCCTTCGGGGGCGAAAGTCGCGCCATGCAGCCGGACAATCGCGTCGGCCAGGGGCTTGATGGAATCGTGGCTCATGGTTCGTGCTCCTCAGCCGTTGTGCCAGAACGGCGTGCCCAGCACAGGGGTGCTCGGCTGGGCGCTGGCCTGCTCGGCCATGGCGCCGGCATGGTAGGCCGCGTGGCCGGCGGCCACGGCATCGGCAAAGGCGCCGGCCATGGCGACCGGGTCTTCGGACAGGGCCACCGCCGTATTCAGCAGCACGGCGTCATAGCCCCACTCCATGACCTGGCAGGCATGGGAGGGTCGGCCCAGGCCCGCATCCACGATCAGTGGCACCTTCAGGCGCTCGCGCAGGGTCTGCATGGCATAGGGGTTGACAGGGCCCCGGCCGGTACCGATGGGCGCGGCCCAGGGCATCACGGCCTGGCAGCCTGCATCGACCAGACGCTGGCACAGCACCAGATCCTCGGTGGAGTAGGGCAGCACCTGAAAGCCATCCTTGATGAGAATGGAGGCTGCCTCGACCAGGTTGAGCGTGTCCGGCTGCAGCGTGTAGTCGTCGCCGATCAGCTCCAGCTTGATCCAGGGCGTCTCGAACACCTCGCGCGCCATCTGGGCCGTGGTCACGGCCTCCTGCACGGTCATGCAGCCGGCCGTGTTGGGCAGCACAGGCACGTTCAGCTTCTTGAGCAGCTCCCAGAAGCTGGCGCCGGTCTCGGCGGCATTGCTGCCCTGGCGGCGCAGCGAGGCGGTCACCATGGCCGGGCGTGCGCGCTGCACGGCGGCTTCGAGCACGGCCGGGGAGGGATAGCGGGAAGTGCCCAGCAGCAGGCGGCTGTCGAAGCGCTGGCCATAAAGGACCAGGCTGTCATCGGGACGGGAGGCGGGAGAAGATGTCATGGCGTGAGGCAATGGGGGAAAGTCGGTAGGTCATCAGCCGCCGGTGACCGGCGAGATCACCTCGACGCGGTCGCCCTCGTTCAGCGCCTGCTCGGCATAGCGCGCCTTGGGCACGAAAACGGTGTTGACGGCCACGGCGAAGGGCGGGCGCGGCGCAAGCTGTGCCAGCGCGTCGGCCACGGTGGCGCCGTCGCGCAGTTCGGTCGCTTGCTGGTTGATGGTGATGTTCATGGCGGCGATGGGAAAACGGTGGCGGGTACGGCAAAGCCGGTCTGATCTTAGGCAGGGCCCGATCCTTCGGCCCTGCGCGCATGTCCGGTCTGTTGTGCGTGAAAGTTCTGTCCGCAGGCGCATCAGGCAGTGGCCAGCTGTGCATGCTCTATGGCCACATCGAAGCGGCGCGCCAGCTGCGGCTCTGCGCCATCGAGCAACTGCATCACCACATCCAGCATGGCCGGCGCGATCATGAAACCATGGCGGTACAGGCCATTGACCTCCAGCACGCGCGGCGCGCTCCAGCGCACGGCAGGCAGATTGTCGGGCAGGGTGGGGCGGCACTGGGTGGCGACTTCCACGATGCGGCCCTCGGCAAAACCGGGGTGCACGGTGTAGGCGGCACTGAGCAGCTCCAGCGTGGAGCGCACGCTGGCCGGCGACATGTCGTCGGACTCGATCTCCGTGGCGCCGATGACGAACAGATGATCTTCCTTGGGCGCGATGTAGATCGGATAGCGCGGGTGGATCAGGCGCGTGGGCCGCTGCAGCGTGACTTCGGGCGCATGGATGCGCACCACTTCGCCGCGCACGCCGCGCAGCGCAGTCCATTGTCCGCGCGCACCCAGCCCCCGGCAGTCGATCACCCAGTCAGGCTGGCCCGCCGTGCCGGGCTGGAACTGGCCCAATTCGCGCGCCTGCCCCCAGTGCAGCCCGACACCCAGGCGTGCGAGTGTGGCGTGCAGCGCGGCCAGCAGCTGGCGATTGTCCAGCTGGCCCTCGTCAGGCAGGTACACGCCCTGCGCAAAGCGCCGCTGCAGTGCGGGCTCGCAGGTCTGAAGATCCTCGCCGGCCAGATGCTGCAGCGGTGGCAGGCTGGGGTTGATGCGGCGGTTTTTCTCCAGCAGCCCGCAAAAGCGCTGGGCATCGCCGGCATCCTGGCGGTGCCACAGGATGAGGGTGCCGTTTTGCTGGAAGAACACGGGCTGGTCGAGCTGTGCCAGCAGCTCGGGCCAGCGCGCCAGGCCATGCTGGCCCATGCGGACCACCCCCGGCTCGGTGATGGCCGACTCGGCCAGCGGCGCCAGCATGGCGGCTGCCACGCGCGCGGCGGCGCCATCGCCCTCGGGGCCATGGGCGTCATACACATCGATCGCATGGCCCCGGCGGGCCAGGGACAGCGCCAGCAGCCGGCCCATGAGGCCGCCGCCCAGAATGGCGATGCGGGAAGAAGCTTGAAGAACGGGCATGTGCATCTGTGATGTCAATTTCTCACATGCCTGCGGACCGCCGGCTGGCCGCCTGCACAACGCATGTGCTGGACAAAACGCGGCGTGCCACCCCGGTTGATGAAACTCCCCACGCCAGCATGACCTGGATCGGGTGCAGGGGCGCTGCCGCTGGCTTGCTCTGTGATGCAAGCCGCGCGGCTCAGGCCTTGCGGCCCTGGCCCCAGGGTGTTTCTCAGTCACGCGCCAATCGCTGGGCCAGGCCCTTTTGCGCAGGCGGGACACCCCTGTTTCGTCCGTCAACAGGCATTACAGCACATCCCGCAGCTGCCTGTATTGACCATGCGCATGGGGGATAATTTTCGCCCATGACTGCCGACCACAACCCATCGACCGCCACCCACGCCGAACCGGCTCCCTCCGAACGCAAGCGCTATGCGCGCGTGCTCATCATTGCCGGCTCCGACAGCGGGGGCGGCGCCGGCATCCAGGCCGACCTCAAGACCTGCAGCGCCCTGGGCTGCTACGGCATGACGGCGATCACCGCCATCACGGTGCAGAACACGCTGGGCGTCAGCGGCATCCATGGCATTCCCGTGGACATTTTGCGCGGCCAGATCGATGCCGTGGTCGAGGACATCGGTGCGGACGCCATCAAAATCGGCATGCTGGCCACCCCCGAAGTGGTGCACGTGGTGGCCGATGCCATCCGCCGCCACCGGCTGCGCAACGTGGTGCTCGACCCCGTGATGGTGGCCACCAGCGGCGACCGGCTCATCGCACCCGAGACCGCTTCGGTGCTGGTGCGCGAGCTGTTCCCGCTGGCCACGGTGGTTACGCCCAACCTGGACGAGGCCGCGCTGCTGCTGGGCCACGGCATCGAGGGCATCGATGCACTGGAAGGCGCGGTCAGGCAACTGCTGGACCTGGGGGCGCCAGCCGTGCTGCTCAAGGGCGGACATCTGCCCGGCGAGCGCGTGGTCGATCTGCTGGGGCATGGCGCAGGCCAGCGGCTGCGCCTGGAATCCGCCCGCATCGCCACGCACAACGGCCATGGCACGGGCTGCACGCTGTCGTCCGCCATCGCTGCCCACCTGGCGCTGGGCCTGTCCCTGGAAGATGCCGTCTCCCAGGCGCGCACCTACATTCTGGGTGCGATCCAGGCGGGCGCCGATGTGTTCACCGGCGCCGGGCATGGTCCTCTCAACCACGGCTACGCGCCGCGCGCCCAGGTCGTCCTGGGCGGCTGATGGCAACTGCCGGCTGTGCGCCGGCATGCCTCCAATGACTGCGGGTGCACTCAGCGGCCGCAAAAGCAGACTGGTCTGATTGCTGCTGGGGCTTGTTTTGTCAATGATTCTCATTTTCAAAGGGCCTCTTCATCATGACCATTGCACGCGTGCGCGCCGCTGTCTTTTCCCCCCACTCCTGCCTGTATTCCGCATTCGCCGCCGCCCTGGTGGCACCCGTGTATGCCCAAAACACGGCAACCGACGCTCAGGATGTCAAGCTGGCGCCGATCTCTGTGACCGGGCAGCGCACTGCCACCTCCCGCACCGAGTCCTCGGCTTCTGCCAAGTACGCCAAGCCCCTGCTGGACGTGCCCCAGACGATCACCGTGGTTCCCGGGCAACTGCTGCAGGAGCAGAGCGCGCAAAGCCTGCAGCAGGCGCTGTCCAATGTGTCCGGCATCACCTTCAATGCCGGTGAAGGCGGCGCAGGCTCTGGCGACAGCATCAATATCCGGGGCTTCAGCGCCAACGCCAACATGCAGATCGACGGCCTGCGCGACAGCGGGCAGAACAACCGCTCCGACCTTTTCAACATGGAGTCCGTCGAGGTCATCAAAGGCCCCAACTCGGTCTTTGGCGGCGCCGGCACCGCAGGCGGCAGCATCAACATGATCAGCAAGCAGCCCAAGTCCCATGACTTCACCGAAGCGGCTGCGGAGCTGGGCTCTGCCAGCTACCGGCGCATGACGCTGGATGCCAATCGTGTGCTGGCAGGCGGCAATGCCGCCCTGCGGCTGAACCTCATGGGCCATGCCAACGACATGCCGGGGCGTGACTTCATCGAAAAGCGCCGCTGGGGCGTGGCGCCTTCGCTGACGCTGGGCCTGAACTCGCCCACGCGCGTCACCATCAGCTCCCTGCACCAAAGCGACGACAATCTGCCCGACTATGGCGTGCCTGCCTTTCGCGGCCAAAGGCTGGATGGCGTATCGCGCAATGCCTATTTCGGCTGGCGCAACCTGGACCGTGAAAAGATCGGCACCGATGTGCTGACAGCCAAGGTCGAACACGACTTTGCATCCGGTGCCAGGCTGCAGAACCTGACACGCTACTCGCGTCTGAACCGCGATACCCTGATCTCGGCCTCCCACGTCAACCTCCAGGGCCTGCCGCCGGGGTTCTACAAGCCGGCCGGCCCCCAGGCCTATGGCCGCGACTCCACCACCAGCATGTGGATCAACCAGACCAACCTGACCAACCGCTTCGATACCGGCAGCCTTGGGCATACCCTGGTCACAGGCTTCGAGATTTCGCGCGAGACCTATGACCGCGACACCTATTCATACAACATCAACAGCCAGTTCCCGGCAGGCGGCTACCTGCTGGCCCGTCCGCCCGGCTACTGGACGGGCACGACCCGCTGGTCGGCCAGCGGCACGACCGAGACCAGCCTCAGCACCCGTGCGCTGTATGCCACGGACGCCATTGCGCTGAACCCGCTGTGGGAGCTGAACCTGGGTCTGCGCTACGACTGGATCAGCGGCCGCTCCTCCAGCACGGATGCCAAGGGCGTACGCACCCAGGTGAGCAACTCCGAGGGCCAGTTCAGCGGCCGCACGGGCCTGAGCTTCAAGCCGGCCGACAATGGCCGCATCTACCTGGCCTATGGAACCTCCTTCAATCCCTCGGCCGAATTCCTCGTGACCACGGGCTCGGGCCTGAGCGCAGCCACCGCCTCGCTGGCGCCTGAAAAGAACAGGTCCTGGGAACTGGGCACCAAGTGGGATCTGCACAACAAGCAGCTGGCGCTGACCGCTGCGCTGTTCCAGGTGGACAAGACCAATGTCCGTGAGCAGATGGCCGATGGCAGCTACCTGTTGGCGGGCGAGCAGCGCGTGCGCGGCATGGAACTGGGCATGGCCGGCAAGGTCACGCCGCAGTGGGATGTGTTTGCCAACTACACCCTCATGAGCAGCAAGACCGTCAAGTCGCTGCTTGAGCCTGCGCGTGTGGGGCAGGCCCTGGGCAACACGCCGCGCCACTCCTTCAACCTCTGGACCACCTACGTGCTGCCCCAGGGCTGGACCGTGGGCTACGGCGCGCGCATCGTGGGCAAGCGCAATGTGACCTCATCGGGCGATGGCTCACTGGACAGCTACTGGGTGCACAACGCCATGGTGGGCTACCAGGTCAATCCGCAGTGGCGGCTGCAGTTCAACATCGACAACATCACCAACAAGACCTATGTGTCCGGTGTGCGCGCGCGGCCTGGAGAAGCGTCGCGCTCCTCCGCCATCGAGTACGGCGCTGGACGTTCTGCCCGCATCTCTGCCCACTACCAGTTCTAAGCTTACTGGCTGGTCAGGTGCCGCCTGAAGAAGGCGAGCACCTGGGCGTTGAGCCGCTGGTGAAATTGCGTCCGGTCAAAGCTTGGCGGGTCCATGCACAGGGGAGCGCGCGGCGCATTGCCCTGGCAGGGGGCCAGAAAGGCGAAATGGCCGGCCGGTACCTCGTGGAATTCGACCAGCTGCGCTGGCAGACCTTCGCGGATCTGCATGGCGTCCTGGGGATCGACGCCATCGCCACCCTGCGTGGATGCCCAGAGCTGGATGGGAATGGCGACCTGCTGCAGTGCCTGGTGGCTGAACAGCGGGAAAGGGTCGGCGATCACGGCGGCGCGGATGCGTGCATCCGCAGGCGGCATGGCCGGCGCGGTATCCACCGCCTGCGCTGGGTCGCACAGCGGCGCATCGGGAAACTGCTGGCACAGGCGCCGGGCCATGCGCAGGTCGGCGCTGGCGCCAGAGAGAATCAGTCCCGTGGTGCCGCCGCGCGAGAAGCCGAACAGGCCGACGCGCTTCGCATCCAGCGCATCGTGCCCGCTCCAGCGCTGGAGCATGAAATCCAGCAGCCGGCGCATGTCCATGGCGCGTGTGCCGAAGATGGACAGCTCGCCCTGGCGCCCCCTGTCCTGGAAATGATCGCCCGGATGGCTGATGGCCGCCACCACAAAGCCATGGTCTGCCAGGTATTGCGCCGTATCGTGGTGGCCCGCAAATGAGCCCCCCGAGCCGTGAGAGACGATGACCAGCGGCAAGGCTTTTGCATTCACCGGGCAGTCCCTGGCAACCTCCAGCGTCAGCGAGGGCCCCAGGCGCACTGCCGTACCTGCCTGCGCACAGGGGTACCAGACAGCGCCCCGCAGCGCCGGGGCCGGCCCTTCGGCGGGAATGTCCAGCCACTGCAGTCCTGCCGACCAGGCATTGAAGGCCAGCAGCGCGGGCACAAGGCAGACGGCTGTCAGAAAGCGGCGGCGCAGGTTCATGCACATCCTCGTCGGGTGAAGGAATGAAAAAAAGCCCGCGCGGAGGCGGGCTTGGTGATGGTCTGGTTGAAGGTTTTCACCTCCAACTGGTACACATCTTACTGGATCTTGGCCTTTTCGCGCAGTGTTTCCTGGAATTGGCCCAGCTTTTGCTGTTGCAGCTGTTGCTCGATCTGGGGCTTGACTTCCTCGAACTTGGGCAGTTCAGCCTGGCGCACATCGTCCAGGCGGATCACGTGCCAGCCGAACTGGCTCTTGACCGGGGCCTGGGTCATGCCGCCCTTGTCGAGTTTGACCAGCGCTTCGGTGAATTCGGGCACATAGCTCTTGGGGTTGGCCCAGTCCAGATCGCCGCCGCGTGCGCCCGATCCGGGGTCCTTGGATTCCTTCTTGGCGATGTCTTCGAACTTCTTGCCGCCCTTGACTTCAGCGATGATGGCCTTGGCACGGTCCTCGGACTCGACCAGGATGTGGCTGGCCTTGTATTCCTTGCCTGCGTTGGCGGCGACGAACTTGTCGTACTCGGCCTTGGCTTCGGCTTCGGTCACCTTGTTCTTGGCGACAAAGTCGTCGAACAGCGCGCGGATCAGGATGGTCTGGCGTGCCAGCTCCATCTGCTGCTTGTAGGCAGCGCTGTTGGCCAGGCCACGGCGGTTGGCTTCCTGCATGAAGATTTCGCGGGCGATGACTTCTTCCTTGATCTGCGCTTCCAGATCGGGCGTCACAGGCCGGCCGCTTTGCTCGATTTGCTGCTTGAGCGCCTCGGCACGGGCCTTGGGCACGGCCTTGCCATTGACCACGGCGATGTTCTGGGCCGAGGCGGACAGGGCTGCGGTGCTCAGCACGGCGGCAGTCACCAGGCTGGTCAGAAGCTGTTTTTTCATGCGAATTCCAGAGATGAGGGAAATAGGTTTCTAGCGCATGGATGCGCAAAAGGCTCCGGGTCGGCGGAGCCTGTGTTTTCAGAGGACCTCAATGGCGATGGCATGCACACCCTGGTCAATGAAGCCTTGCAGCGCATCATACACAAGGCGATGGCGTGCCAGACGCGGTTTGCCTTGAAACATGGGCGAGGCAATGCGCACACGGAAATGTGTGCCTGCGCCGGTGCCGTTGGCGCCGGCATGGCCTGCATGCTGGGCGCTTTCGTCCACGACTTCGAGATGCTCGGGTGCCAGACGTTCGCGCAGTGCGTCAGTCATGGCTTGGGCGGTGATGGCCAGTGGCTGGGTGTTCATCGCTGCGTGTCCTTTTGCAGGCCGTCCTGAGTGGCCTTGTCTTCCTGCATGAAGCGGCTCATGTAGATCGCCTGTGCGACCACGAAAACCAGCATCAGCCCCATGCCGCCAAAGAGCTTGAAGTTGACCCAGGTGTCGGTATCGAAGTGGTAGGCCACCGCCAGGTTGAGCGCGCCCATGGCGGCAAAAAAGGCCGACCAGCTCCAGTTCAGGGTGCGCCAGGCGTGCTCGGGCAGCTGCAGCTGCGCGCCCATGACGGAGCGCAGCAGGTTCTTGCGGAACACTAGCTGGCCGATCAGCAGGCTGGCGCCCATCAGCCAGTACAGCACGGTGGGCTTCCACTTGATGAAGGTGTCGTTGTGTGCCAGCAGGGTGGCGCCGCCGAACAGCACGATCACGCCCAGGCTTACCCACTGCATGGGCTCGACCTTGCCGTGGCGCACGCGCAGGTAGGCAATCTGCGCGATGGTGGCGACGATGGCCACGGCCGTGGCCGTGTAGATGCCCCAGACCTTGAAGGCCACGAAGAACAGGATGATGGGGAAAAAGTCGATCAGTAACTTCATTGGAAGATTTCGATGGGCTTGCAGCCAGGCATGTGGCCTGGGCTCTGCAGGCGCATTGTGGCGCAGCCGGCATGCGCGGCCTGCGGCAAGGACGCCATCTCAGGGGTTTTTACGGATGGCGTGCCAGGCTGTGGCAGCTGCAGCGCTTATTGCGGCGGCTCGAACTGCAGGGAAGCCGAGTTCATGCAGTAGCGCAGCCCGGTGTCGGTGGGGCCGTCGGGAAAGACATGGCCCAGGTGGGCGCCGCACTGGCTGCAGACGGTCTCGGTGCGCACCATGCCGTGGCTGCGGTCCACGATCTCGGTGATGGCGCCGGGCACGGCCCGGTCGAAGCTGGGCCAGCCGCAGCCCGCGTCGAACTTGGTGTCGGAGTCGAACAGCTTGGCATCGCAGCAGATGCAGTGGTAGCTGCCGTCGGCCCAGAACTGCTCGTAGCGGCCTGTGAATGGGCGCTCGGTCGCCGCATGGCGCGTCACCTGGAAGGCGGCAGGCTCGGCACCCTTGGCCTGCAACTGTGCCTGCCATTCCTGCTCGGTCTTTTGGGTGGGAAAGCTCATGATGAACAGCTGATTTCGATGGAGGAAGCCCAGTCGGGCGGAAAGCCTGCCCATGGGGCATGCTCGGCGTGGTGATCGAACGGCTTTTGCAGCACCGCCAGCAGCTGGCGCACCACGCTGAAGTCGCCGGTCCTGGCAGCGCGGATGGCGATTTCGCCCAGGTGGTTGCGCAGCACGAAGCGCGGGTTCGATGCCTGCATCAGCGCGACTGCCGCCTGTTGATCCACCGTGCCCAGCTGCAGGGCGTAGCCTGCGGCCCAGGCGTCGAAGGCGGGACGGTCCAGCACCAGATCGCGCACGGCGCCGAAGTCGGGGGCTGCGCTGTCCGCCGCGGCCACGGCGTCGGTCAGCCGGCTGAAGAAAATGGTGTAGTCCACGGCATTGTCGGCCAGCAGTTGCAGCAGCGGGTTCACCAGGGAGGCAAAGCGGCCCTCGGCGGGCGGGGTGTCCTGCGCATCGGCGGGCAGCCCCAGTTTGCGCAGCATGAGCGTGCCATAGGCCTGGGGAAAGACCTGCTTGTAGGACTCCAGCGCTGCAATGGTCAGGTCCTCGTCGCCGATCAGCGGCAGCAGTGCCTGGCCCAGGCAGTACAGATTCCAGTAGGCCACCTGGGGCTGGCGGTTGAAGGCGTAGCGCCCCTGGCTGTCGCTGTGGTTGCAGATATGGCCTGGGTTGAAGGCATCCAGGAACTGGAAAGGGCCGTAGTCGATCGTCAGGCCCAGGATGCTCATGTTGTCGGTATTCATCACCCCATGGCAAAAGCCCACAGCCTGCCACTGCGCCAGCAGCCGCGCCGTGCGCTCGCTGACGGCCTGCAGCAGGTTGGCACAGGCATTGCCTGACAGGGCCTGGGCCGTGCGGCACTCGGGGTAGTAGCGATCGATCACATAGTCGGCCAGCTGGCGCAGGGGGCCGATCTGGTCGCGCGCCGCGAAATGCTCGAAATGCCCGAAGCGGATGAAGCTGGGCGCCACGCGCGCGACCACGGCGGCCGTCTCGATTTCCTCGCGCCGCACGGGCGCCGGTGAGCTGGTGACACTGAGCGCGCGCGTGGTGGGAATGCCCAGGGCATGCATAGCCTCGCTGCACAGGAATTCGCGGATGGACGAGCGCAGCACGGCGCGGCCATCGCCCATGCGCGAGTAGGGCGTGCGCCCGGCGCCCTTGAGCTGGATCTCCTGGCCCGAGGTGGTTTCGCCCAGCAAGATGGCGCGGCCATCGCCGAGCTGGCCTGCCCAGACGCCGAACTGGTGTCCGCTGTAGACGCTGGCCAGCGGCCGGCTGCCAGCCAGCAGGGTATTGCCGGTGAGGGCCTGCAGCGCCTCGTCGCCTGCCATCCACTGCGCATCCAGGCCCAGCAGTTCGGCCACGCCGGCGCTGGTGGCCACCCACTGCGGCTCGGGCAGGGGTGTGGGCCGCAGTTCTGTGTAAAAGGCCGGGCCCAGGGCGGCAAAACCTTCTTGCCAGTCCAGGACACGTTCGGGGGAGGGTGCCGGCGCAGGGCCTTGGTCGGCAGCATGCAGATTCATGGGCAAATTGTCGCCCACCGCCGATGTCCCGTGCCGGGCTGGGTCCATGCGGGCGGGCTGACGCCTTGGCGTCATTGCTAGGGTTTTCCCCGCAGGCGGCGCTGCCGAATCGGGCAGGTTCGACAACACAATGCCCTGCACTGCGCCGCAGTCCATGAAACCATTGCAACGCTTTTCACCTTAGGAGCCTTTGATGCTGGGTCTGATGCAAAGCCAACCCCTGTTGATTTCGTCGCTGATCGAATTCGCCGACCGCCACCATGGCGATGCGCAGATCGTTTCGCGCCGGGTAGAGGGTGACATCCATCGCTATACCTACCGTGACCTGGCACGGCGTTCGCGTCAACTGGCCAACACCCTCGATGGCCTGGGGCTGGCCATGGGCGACCGGGTCGCCACGCTGGCCTGGAACGGCTACCGCCACATGGAGATGTACTTCGGCGTCAGCGGCTCGGGCCGCGTGCTGCATACGGTCAATCCGCGCCTGCATCCCGATCAGGTGGCATGGATCATCAACCATGCCGAGGACCGGGTGATGTGCTTTGACCTGACCTTCCTGCCCATCATCCAGGCCGTGCATGCCAGGTGCCCCACGGTGCGCCAGTGGGTGGCCCTGTGCGACGCAGACCGGCTGCCTGCCGATAGTGGCATTCCGGGCCTGGTCAGCTACGACAGCTGGATCGCCGGCCAGTCCGATCAGTACGCCTGGCCCGAGTTCGACGAGAACACGGCCTCCAGCATGTGCTACACCAGCGGCACCACGGGCAATCCCAAGGCCGTGCTCTACAGCCACCGCTCGACCACGCTGCATGCCTACGCAGCTGCGCTGCCCGATGTGATGTGCCTGTCGGCGCGCGACTCCGTGCTGCCGGTGGTGCCCATGTTCCACGTCAATGCCTGGGGCATTCCGTACTCGGCCGCGCTCACGGGCTGCAAGCTGGTCTTTCCGGGCCCGGCGCTGGACGGCAAGTCGCTGTACGAGCTGATGGAGGCTGAAGGCGTCACCTACGCAGCCGGCGTGCCCACGGTCTGGCAGATGCTGCTGGGCCATGTCAAGCCCAATGGCCTGCGTTTTTCCACGCTCAGGCGCACGGTGATCGGCGGCTCCGCCTGCCCGCCAGCCATGATCGCGGCTTTCCAGGACGACTATGGCGTGGAGGTGCTCCATGCCTGGGGCATGACCGAAATGAGCCCGCTGGGCACGCTGTGCACGCTCAAGAACAAGCATCTGGAACTGCCCAAGGACGAGCAGATGAAAATCCTGCAAAAGCAGGGCCGCGCCATTTATGGCGTGGACATGCGCATCGTGGGCAGCGATGGCCAGGATCAGCCCTGGGATGGCAAGAGCTACGGAGACCTGCTGGTGCGCGGCCCCTGGATCGTGGACAGCTACTACAAGGGCGAAAGCCCGCTGGTCAGGGACGCGCAGGGCCGTGGCTGGTTCCCCACGGGCGATGTGGCCACGATCGATGCCGACGGTTTCATGCAGATCACCGACCGCAGCAAGGACGTGATCAAGTCCGGCGGCGAGTGGATCAGCTCCATCGACATCGAAAATATCGCCATGGCCCACCCGGGCGTGGCCATGGCTGCCTGCATCGGCATGCCGCACCCCAAGTGGGACGAGCGTCCCATCGTGGCCGTGGCCAGAAGGCCCGGCGCCGAAGTCTCGCGCGAGGAACTGCTCAAGTTCTACGAAGGCAAGATCGCCAAATGGCAGATCCCCGATGACGTGGTGTTCGTCGATTCCATCCCGCTGGGCGCCACGGGCAAGATGCTCAAGACCCGGCTGCGCGAGCAACTGGCCGGCTACAGGCTGCCCGGCCTGTGAGTGCGTCAGCCCCAGGCCATGGCATGCATGCCCCGTGCCATGGCCTGGGCGTCGAGTCTCGTCGGCGATAGCCCTAGGGCTATCACCGATCAATGCACAGCCGCTGCGCCATTACGCTGGCCTTGCTCTGAAACCATCATAAGAGGAGACGCTTCATGAAGTTCGCGATCAAGGCATTGACGGCATCCCTGGCCCTGGCATGCGCTACCGGCGCCCTGGCCCAGAAGGGCGAGACGGTGAAGATTGCATGGATCGACCCGCTGTCGGGCCTGATGGCGGCGCTGGGCTCCAACCAGCTCAAGAGCCTGCAGTACATCGCGGAGGAACTCAACAAGGGCACAGCTTCGGGCGTGAAGTTCGAGATCATCGGCATCGACAACAAGCTCAGCCCGCAGGAAACCACGGCGGCGCTGCGCTCGGCCATGGACCAGGGCGTGCGCTATGTCTTCCAGGGTAATGGCTCGGGCCCGGCGCTGGCCATCATGGATGCGCTGGAAAAGCACAATGCGCGCAACAAGGGCAAGGAGGTGGTCTTCCTCAACTACGCAGCCGTGGACCCTGACCTGACCAACAGCAAGTGCAGCTACTGGCATTTCCGGCTGGACGCCGACACCTCCATGAAGATGGAGGCGCTGACAACTTACCTGAAGGATGTGTCCGAGGTCAAGAAGGTCTACCTGATCAACCAGAACTACTCGCACGGCCAGCAGGTTTCCAAATACGCCAAGGAGATGCTCAAGCGCAAGCGCCCCGATATCGAGATAGTGGGCGACGACTTCTCGCCGCTGGCCCAGGTGCGTGACTTCGCACCCTATGTGGCCAAAATCAAGCAGTCGGGTGCGGACTCGGTGATCACGGGCAACTGGGGCTCGGATCTGGCGCTGCTGATCAAGGCGGCCAACGATGCAGGCCTGAACAACGTCAAGTTCTACACCTACTACGCGATTGCCACGGGGGCGCCCACGGCCCTGGGCGCGGCTGCGAGCGACAAGGTCTACATGGTGGGCTATGGCCACCTGAACCTGCCCGGCCCGCTGGACCGCATCACCAAGGGCTTCAAGGCCAAGTTCAACGACGACATGTACACCGGCTCGCTGTACTCGGGCCTGACCATGCTGGACCAGGCCTTCCTGCGCGCCAAGACCACGGACCCGGCCAAGGTGGCCGCCACCATGGAGGGCATGAAGTTCAACAGCATCAATGGCGAGGTCGAGATGCGCAAGACCGACCACCAGCTGCAGCAGGGCCTGTTCATCGCGCGCTGGGAAAAAGCGGGCGGCAAGTACCCGATGGATTCGGAGAACACGGGCTATACCTTCGTTCCCGTGAAGTACTACGAGCCCTATGTGGCCAGCACCCCCACATCCTGCCAGATGAAGCGTCCTTCCTGAGCACACCCACAGGCGAAGACTTCGCAAGGGGCGCGTGGCGCCCCTTTTTTTGCCTGAAAGCCGGCAAAACACGGTTTTCTGGTCCGAACAACGGCGATCTGTCGCCAATGCGCCATCGACTGCCGAGAAGTCGCCTGCGCGATAGTTTCTAAGGCATTCCCCGACGGGAAATTGTCATTCAGGCAGTAGTCTGATGCCACTGGAACGCACTCAATAAAAAAGGAGACAAGCAATGAAGTGGATCGTGCATTCGGTGGCCGCCTCGGCCATGCTGGCCTGCGCATCGGGCGCCTGGGCGCAAAAGGGAGAGACCGTCAAGATCGGCTGGATCGACCCGCTGTCAGGCCTGATGGCCGCCGTGGGCACGAACCAGCTCAAGACCTTTCAGCTCATCGCCGAGGAGTTCAACAAAAAGAACACTTCGGGCGTGAAGTTCGAAATCATCGCGCTGGACAACAAGCTCAGTCCGCAGGAAACCACAGCCGTGCTGCGCTCGGCCATGGACCAGGGCGCGCGCTATGTGGTCCAGGGCAATGGCTCGGGCCCGGCGCTGGCCATCATGGACGCGCTGGAAAAGCACAATGCGCGCAACAAGGGCAAGGAGGTCGTCTACCTCAACTATGCGGCTGTGGACCCGGATCTGACCAACAACAAGTGCAGCTACTGGCATTTCCGACTGGACGCCGACACCTCCATGAAGATGGAGGCGCTCACGACCTATCTGAAGGATGTGCCCGATGTCAAGAAGATCTACCTGATCAACCAGAACTACTCGCACGGCCAGCAGGTCTCCAAGTACGCCAAGGAAATGCTCAAGGCCAAGCGCCCCGATGTGCAGGTCGTCGGCGACGATTTCGCGCCGCTGGCCCAGGTGCGCGACTTTGCGCCCTATATCGCCAAGATCAAGCAGTCGGGCGCGGACTCGGTGATCACGGGCAACTGGGGCTCGGACCTGGCGCTGCTGCTCAAGGCGGCCAACGACGCGGGCCTGGGCAACGTCAAGTTCTACACCTACTATGCCTTCGGCTCCGGCTCGCCCACGGCCATGGGCGCGGCCTCCGACGGCAAGGTCTATACCGTGGGCTATGGCCACTACAACATGGGTGGCCCCATCCAGCCGCTGATGGCCGAGTTCAAGAAGAAGATGAACGACGACCTCACGCAGGGCTCGATCTACCATGTGTTCGCGCTGCTGGATGCAGCGTTCGCCAAGACCTCCAGCACCGATCCGGTCAAGGTGGCCGCAGCCCTGGAAGGCATGCGCATCAAGAGCTTCAACGGCGAGGTCGAGATGCGCAAGACCGACCACCAGCTGCAGCAGGGCCTGTACATCACCCGCTGGGAAAAGGCCGGCGGCAAGACCCCTTATGACGCCGAGAACACCGGCTACACCTTCGCGCCCGTGAAGTACTACGAGCCCTATGTGGCCAGCACGCCCACGTCCTGCCAGATGAAGCGCCCGTCCTGAGCGGACGGCCCCAGCCCGCGTTTTCCCGTTTGCAACGCACTGACATCAAGGCTCTTCGATGACGCTTGAGTTCTTCACCATATCGCTGCTCAATGGCGTGAGCTATGGGCTGCTGCTGTTCATGCTCAGTTCCGGCCTCACGCTGATCTTCAGCATGATGGGCGTGCTCAACTTCGCCCACACCAGCTTCTACATGCTGGGCGCCTACTTCGCCTACACGCTCAGCTCCATCATCGGCTTCTGGGGCGCGCTGTTCATCGCGCCGCTGCTGGTGGGAGGGCTGGGCGCCATGTTCGAGCGCTACAGCCTGCGCCGCGTGCACAAGTACGGCCATGTGCCCGAGCTGCTCGTGACCTTTGGCCTGTCCTACCTCATTCTGGAGGTGGTGCAACTGGTCTGGGGGCGCGGCACCGTGCCCTACGGGCTGCCTCCCGCGCTGCAGGGGCCGCTGTTCACGCTCTATGGCACGCAGTTCCCGCGTTCGCGCTCCTTCGTGATGCTGGTGGCGCTGCTGATGCTGGTGGCCGTGTGGCTGCTGCTGACGCGCACACGCATCGGCCTGGTCATCCAGGCGGCGCTCAAGAACCCCGAGATGGTCGAGGCGCTGGGCCACAACGTGCCGCGCGTGTTCATGCTGGTGTTCGGCGGCGGCTGCGCGCTGGCGGGCCTGGCCGGCGTCATCGGCGGCAACACCTACGTGACCGAGCCGGCCATGGCCATGTCGGTGGGCTCCATCATCTTCGTGGTGGTGGTGGTCGGCGGCATGGGTTCGCTGGCTGGCGCCTTCGTGGCCTCGCTGCTGATTGGTGTCGTGCAGACCTTTGCCGTGGCCATCGACTGGTCGCTGGCCGGCCTGCTGGCCTCGCTGGGCAGCCCGGTCGGAGAGCAGACCTTCGGCTGGCCGCTGCTCAAGCTCACCATCTCCCAGGTCGCGCCCATCCTGCCCTACCTGTTCCTGGTGCTGATTCTCATCTTCCGGCCCAAGGGCCTGCTCGGAACGCGGGGGGACTGACCATGTCATCGATCACCAAACCGGCCATGGCTTCCTCGGCCGCCAAGACCAGCTCGGGCGCCGTGCGCCACTACAGCTTTCAGCCGCTGAACATCGGCCGCATCCTGATCTGGGGCCTGTTCGCCCTGGCCCTGATCGTGGCGCCGCTTGTGTTCACCAGCAGTCTGGCGCTGACCATGCTCAGCCAGATCGGCTACCTCATCATCATCTGCCTGTCCTACAACATCCTGCTGGGGCAGGGCGGCATGCTGAGTTTCGGCCATGCGGTCTACACGGGGCTGGGCTCGTTCATTGCCATCCATGCCATGAACCGGGCCGCTGCCGGCGAATGGGGCATTCCGCTGGTGCTGATTCCCATCGTCGGCGGCCTGGGCGGCATGTTCTTTGCCGCGCTGCTGGGCTATGTGACGACCAAGAAGTCGGGCACGACCTTCGCCATGATCACCATGGGCGTTGGCGAACTGGTGGCCTCCATGGCGCTGATGTTCCCCGAGTTCTTCGGCGGCGAGGGCGGCGTCACCACCGACCGCGTCTATGGCCAGCCCTTCTTCGGCCTGAATTTCGGCTCGGGGCTGCAGGTGTATTACCTGATCGCCGTCTACTGCTTCGTCTGCACGGCCGCCATGTTCGCCTTCACGGGCACGCCGCTGGGGCGCATGCTCAATGCTGTGCGCGATAACCCCGAGCGCGTGGAGTTCGTGGGCTACAACACCCAGCGCGTGCGCTATTTCGCCTTCATCATCGCGGGCTTTTTCGCGGGCATCGGCGGAGGGCTGGCCGCCATCAACTTCGAGATCATCACGGCCATGGACAGCGTCAGCGTCATGCGCTCGGGCTCCTACCTGCTGTTCACCTTCCTGGGCGGCGCCACCTTCTTCTTCGGCCCCATCATCGGCGCCGTGCTGCTGGTGCTGGCCTCGGTGCTGCTGTCCGAGCTGACCAAGGCCTGGCTGCTGTACCTGGGCCTGGTGTTCCTGCTGATGGTCATGTATGCGCCGGGCGGCGTGGCCAGCCTGATCATGATGAACCTGCGCGTGGCGCGCTTTGGCAAGTGGAGCCGTCTGGTCCAGCCCTACCTGGCGATTGCCGCCTGCGCCCTGCTCATGATCGTCGGTGGCGCCGCCATCGTCGAGATGATCTACCACCTGCAGCTCAATGCCGCGCTGGGGCCCCAGGTGCCGTTCATGGGCGCGCAGCTCGATACCAGCTCGGCCGCCACCTGGACCGTGGCCGTGACGGTCTTCGCCGTGGGCCTGGGCCTGCTCGAAGGCGCCCGGCGCTGGTGCCTGCGCCGCTGGGAACGCATTCAGGAAGAAATCGAAGAAGCCATCAAGCGCGGGGAGGGATGAACCATGTCCAGTATCGCTATTGAACAACCCGGTGCCGCAGCGGCAGCCGGCGAGGCCGCCTACGCGCTGGAGCTGCGCGACCTGCGCAAGCGCTTCGGCAAGGCCGAGATCATCCGTGGCGCCCAGCTGGCCGTGAGGCCTGGCGAGCGCGTGGCCATCATCGGCCCCAACGGCGCGGGCAAGAGCACGCTGTTCAACCTGATCAGCGGGCGCTTTGAGCCCAGCAGCGGCGAGGTGCTGCTCAACGGCCAGCGCATCGACGGCAAGAAACCCTATGAAATCAACCGCATGGGGCTGTCCAGAAGCTTCCAGATCACCAACATCTTCCCCAAGCTCAGCGTCTTCGAAAACCTGCGCTGCGGCGTGCTGTGGAGCCTGGGCTACCGCTACAGCTGCTGGCGTTTTCTGTCCAGGCTGCGCGATGCCAACAGCCGGGCCGAAGAACTGATGGAGATGATTGGCCTGCACAGGAAGCGCGACACGCTGGCGGTGAACCTGACCTATGCTGAACAGCGTGCGCTGGAGATCGGCATCACCATCGGCGGCGGCGCCAGCGTCATCCTGCTGGACGAGCCCACGGCCGGCATGAGCAACAGCGAGACCGCCCACTTCATCCAGCTGATCAAGAAGGTGACCGAAGGCAAGACCCTGCTGACCGTGGAGCACGACATGGGCGTGGTCTTCGGCCTGGCCGACAAGATCGCCGTCGTGGTCTATGGCGAGGTCATCGCCTTCGACACGCCCGAGGCCGTGCGCGCCAACGCGCGCGTGCAGGAAGCCTACCTGGGCTCATCAGTGGCCGATCAACAGGCCGGTGCGCATTGAGGAATCCGAGATGCTGAACATCAACAATCTGCATGCTTATTACGGCAAGAGCCATGTGCTGCATGGCGTGGACTTTGCGGTACAGCCCGGCGAGATCGTGGCGCTGCTGGGGCGCAATGGCTCGGGCCGTTCGACCACGGCCAAGGCCATCATGGGCCTGGTGCACTGGGAAGGGTCCCTGGACTGGAAGGGCCAGAGCCTGAACGGCAAGAAGGCCTATGAAATCGCCCATCTGGGCGTGGGCTATGTGCCGGAAAGCCGCGATGTGTTTCCCAACCTCACCGTGCACCAGAACCTGCTGCTGGGCCAGAAGGGCAAGGGCCGGGGCAGCCGCTGGGGGTTCGATGACATGTACGCCATGTTTCCGCGCCTGAAAGAGCGCCAGCACACCGAGGCCGGCGTGATGTCGGGCGGCGAGCAGCAGATGCTGACGCTGTGCCGCACGCTGATGGGCGACCCCGACCTGATCATCATCGACGAGCCCACCGAGGGCCTGGCGCCCAAAATCGTCGAGTTGGTGGGCGAGTACCTGCAAAAGATCAAGCAGCGCGGCGTGTCCGTGCTGCTGATCGAGCAAAAGCTGACCATCGCCATGAATATCTCCGACCGGGCCCTGGTCATGGGCCATGGGCGCATCGTCTTCGACGGCACGCCCGCCAGCCTGCGCGCCGACCAGAAGGTGCGCAAGGAGTGGCTGGAGGTCTGATGGCTGCAGTGGGCCGGGCTGCTGTGCTTGTCCCGCTTGGGACAAACCGCAGTGGTGTCGGCGCATATTCTTTTTACAATCAAAATCGCACGATCGTTCTTTTTCTATCGCATAGGGGACAACAGCATGACTGCTGAATACAAAGTGGACGGTGCCATCGCCGTCATCACCTTGAACAATCCGCCCGTCAACGGCCTGGGCCTTTCCACGCGCCGCGCCATCGTCGAGGGCCTGGACCAGGCCAATGCCGATCCGGCCGTCAAGGCTATCGTTATCACAGGCGCCGGCAAGGCGTTTTCCGGCGGTGCCGACATCAACGAGTTCGGCAAGGACGAGGCCCACCGCGAGCCCCATCTGGTGTCGCTGATCAATACGCTGGACCAGCAGTCCAAGCCCGTGGTCGCTGCCATCCACACCGTCTGCATGGGCGGTGGCCTGGAGCTGGCGCTGGGCTGCCATTACCGCGTGGCCGCGCCCGGCACCCAGGTGGCGCTGCCCGAGGTCAAGCTGGGCCTGCTGCCCGGCGCTGGCGGCACGCAGCGCCTGCCGCGCGTGCTGGGCGTGGAGACAGCGCTGAACATGATCGTCAGCGGCGAGACCGTCAAGAGCGAGGTGCTGGCCTCCATCCCCGGCCAGAAGCTGTTCGACAAAATGGCAGCCTCGGCCGAAACCCTGCTGGCCGAAGCCAAGGGCTTCGCGCTGGAAGTGGCCGACAAGCGTCCGCTGCCCCGTGTGCGTGATCTGCCCTGCAAGCATCCCCAGGGCGATGCCTACTTCCAGTTTGCGCGCAACATGGTCAAGGGCATGGCCAAGAACTACCCGGCCCCGGCCCGCTGCGTGGACACGGTGGAGAACGCCGCGCGCAAGAAATTCGACGAAGGCATGGCGCTGGAGCGCGACGCCTTCATGCAGCTGATGTGGACACCCGAGTCGCGCTCGCTGCGCCACCTGTTCATGGCCGAGCGCGCCGCCTCCAAGATCGCCGACGTGCCCTCGGACACCCCCGTGCGCGAGATCCAGACCGTGGGCGTCATCGGCGCAGGCACCATGGGTGGCGGTATCTCCATGAACTTCCTGAACGCGGGCATTCCCGTGACCATTCTGGAGACCCGGCAGGAGGCGCTGGACCGTGGCGTGGCCACCATCCGCAAAAACTACGAGGCCCAGGTCAAAAAAGGCAAGCTCACCCAGGAGAAATACGAGCAGCGCATGGCCCTGCTGACCACCACGCTGTCGTATGACGCCCTCAAGAATGCCGACCTCATCATCGAGGCCGTGTTCGAGGAGCTGGGCGTCAAGGAAGCCGTGTTCAAGCAGCTCGACGAGATCGCCAGGCCCGGCGCCATTCTGGCCTCCAACACTTCCACGCTGGATGTGGACAAGATCGCAGCCTTCACCCGCCGCCCGCAGGACGTGGTGGGCATGCACTTCTTCAGCCCCGCCAACGTCATGAAGCTGCTGGAAGTGGTGCGCGGCAAGGAAACCGCCAAGGACGTGCTGGCCACCGTCATGAAGCTGGCCAAGAAGATCAAGAAGACCGCCGTGGTCTCGGGCGTGTGCGACGGCTTCATCGGCAACCGCATGATCGAGCAGTACTCGCGCCAGGCGGGCTTCCTGCTGGACGAAGGCGCCACGCCCGCCCAGGTGGACAAGGCCATCGAGAAGTTCGGCTTTGCCATGGGGCCGTTCCGCATGGGTGATCTGGCCGGCAACGACATCGGCTGGGCCATCCGCAAGCGCCGCGCCGTCGAGCGCGCCGACATGAAGTACAGCAAGACGGCCGACAAGCTGTGCGAGCTGGGCCGCTATGGCCAGAAGACGGGTGCAGGCTGGTACGACTACCAGCCCGGCAAGCGCGACGCCATTCCCTCCGAGCAGGTCAACCAGATGATCGAAGCCCACCGCAAGGAACTGGGCATTGCCCCGCGCAAGATTTCCGATGAGGAAATCGTCCAGCGCCTGGTCTTTGCGCTGGTCAACGAGGGCGCCCACATCCTGGAAGATGGCATCGCAGGCAAGTCCGGCGATATCGACATGGTCTATCTGACCGGCTACGGCTTTCCCATCTGGCGCGGCGGCCCCATGCACTACGCAGGCGAAGTGGGCCTGTTCAACGTGGTCCAGGCCATGAAGCGCTTTGCCGCCAACCCCAACGACGATGCCCAGTTCTGGCAGCCCGCCCCGCTGCTGGCCCGCCTGGCGGCCGAAGGCAGGCAATTCAGCTGAGACGTGCGGCGCACGAACTCCTTGCGAACCCACGCAAACCAGCCATACAAGGAATATCCATGACATCCGCCGTGATCGTTTCCACTGCCCGCACCCCTCTGGCCAAGAGCTGGAAGGGCTCATTCAACATGACCCATGGCGCCACGCTGGGCGGCCACGCCGTGCAGCACGCCGTGCAGCGCGCAGGCATCGACCCCGCCGCCGTCGATGACGTCATCATGGGCTGCGCCAACCCCGAAGGCGCCACCGGCATGAACATCGCGCGCCAGATCGCGCTCAAGGCCGGCCTGCCCATCACCACCTCGGGCATGACCATCAACCGCTTTTGCTCCTCGGGCCTGCAGACCATTGCCACCGCCGCGCAGCGCATCATCGCGGGCGAGGGCGATGTCTATGTGGCTGGCGGCGTGGAATCCATCTCCTGTGTGCAGCAGGAGATGAACCTGCACATGATCCAGGACCTGGCCCTGGCCCGGCAAAAGCCCGAGATCTACTGGAGCATGCTGCAGACCGCCGAGCAGGTCGCCAAGCGCTATGGCATCACCCGCGATGCCATGGATGAATACGGCGCTGCCAGCCAGCAAAAAGCCTGCGCAGCCCAGGCGGCCGGCCTGCTGGATGCCGAGATCGCTCCCATCACCGTGACCATGGGCGTGGCCGACAAGGTGCGCGGCCTGATCACCAAGGAAGTGACCTGCAGCAAGGATGAAGGCACGCGCGAAGGCACGACCCAGGAAGGCATTGCCGGCATCCGTCCTGCACTGCCTGGCGGCCTGATCTCGGCCGGCAATGCCAGCCAGTTCTCCGACGGCGCAGGCGCCTGCGTGGTGGTGGGCGAAGACTATGCCGCGCGCAACAACCTCACGCCCCTGGGCCGCTTCCTGGGCTTTGCCGTGGCCGGCTGCGAACCCGATGAAATGGGCATCGGCCCCGTCTTTGCCGTGCCCAAGGTACTCGCCAGGCTGGGCCTGACGGTGCAGGACATCGATCTGTGGGAACTCAATGAAGCCTTTGCCGTGCAGGTGCTGTACTGCCGCGACAAGCTGGGCATTCCCAACGACCGCCTCAACGTCAATGGTGGCGCCATCGCCCTGGGCCACCCCTATGGCGTGTCGGGCCAGCGCCTGACGGGCCATGCCCTCATCGAAGGCAAGCGCCGTGGCGCCAAGCGCGTGTGCGTGACCATGTGCATCGGCGGCGGCATGGGCGCCGCTGGCGTGTTCGAGGTGCTCTGACCCTGACCCCAGCCCGGGCGGCGCCGCGCGCCGCCTTCCTGTTTGATCGCCGCACGCGTCCCCGACGGCGCCTGCGGCTTTTTTGATCCTGGACACACCATGCGCCTGCGTTCCACCATCGACTTCCTGCTCCATGACTGGCTGTGCGCCGACACGCTGACCAGCCGTGCGCGCTTTGCCGACCATTCGCGCGATACCTTCGATGCCGTGCTCGACACCTGCGAGCGCATCGCCCGCGAGAAATACGCGCCCTTCAACCGCACCGTGGACACACAGGAGCCGCAGTTCGACGGCGAGAAAGTCATCCTGCCCCAGTGCACCCATGATGCGCGCCAGGCCTACGCCGACTCGGGCATGCTCAGCGCCGCGCAGGACTACGCCATCGGCGGCATGCAACTGCCCTATGTGGTGGAGGCAGCGGCCAACAGCTTCTTTGCGGCAGCCTCCGTCAGCATCGGCTCCAACATGCTCACCTCGGGCAACGCCAATGCCATCATGGCCCATGGCACGGACATGCAGAAACAGGTCTTTGCCGCCAATGAATTCAATGGCCGCTGGGCGGGCACCATGTGCCTGTCCGAACCCCAGGCCGGCTCGTCGCTGAGCGACATCGCCACGCGCGCCGAGCCCGATGGTGCCGGTTTTGACAGCGATGAACTGGGGCCGCGCTACCGCCTCAAGGGCAACAAGATGTGGATCAGCGCGGGCGACCATGAGCTGACCGAGAACATCATCCATCTGGTGCTGGCCAAGATTCCCGGCCCCGACGGCAAGCCCGTGCCCGGCGTCAAGGGCATCTCGCTGTTCATCGTGCCCAAGAAACTGGTGGACACCGCCGGCCGGCTGACGGGCGAGCGCAACGACGTGGCCCTGGCCGGCCTCAACCACAAGCTGGGCTGGCGCGGCACGACCAACACCCTGCTGAACTTCGGGGAAGGGCGCTTTGCGGTGCGCGGCGGCCCGGGCGCCATCGGCTACCTTGTCGGCAAGCCCGGCGAGGGACTCAAGTGCATGTTCCACATGATGAACGAGGCGCGCATCTCCATCGGCATGGCCGCTGCCATGCTGGGCCTGGCCGGCTACCACGCCAGCCTGGACTATGCGCAAAACCGCCCGCAGGGCCGGCCAATACAAGGGGCGCCGGGCGCCGGCGGCAAGGATGCCACCCGGCCCCAGTCGCGCATCATCGAGCATGCCGACGTCAAACGCATGCTGCTGGCGCAGAAGTCCTACTGCGAAGGCGCGCTGGCGCTCAACCTGCTGTGCGCGCGCCTGGTCGATGAGCAGCACACGGGCACGCCCGAATCCGTGGCCGAGGCACGGCTGCTGCTGGAAGTGCTGACGCCAATTGCCAAAAGCTGGCCCAGCGAGTTCTGCCTGGAAGCCAATTCCCTGGCCATCCAGATCCATGGCGGCTACGGCTATACGCGTGATTTCCCCGTGGAGCAATACTGGCGCGACAACCGCCTGAACATGATCCATGAAGGCACGCATGGCATCCAGGCCATGGACCTGCTGGGCCGCAAGGTGCTGATGGAAGGCGGCAAGGGCCTGCAACTGCTGGCCATGCGCATCAACGGCACCATCCAGCGCGCCATGGCCCGGCCCGAGCTGGCCGGCCATGCCAACGAACTGGCCAGGGCACTGCAGGACGTGGGCGCTGCCACCAAGGCCGCCTGGGCCACCAGCGACCCGCAACAGGCCCTGGCCAACGCCGTGCCCTACATGCAGGCCTTCGGCCATGTGGTGCTGGCCTGGACCTGGCTGGATGTGTCTCTGGCCGTGCTGGAGCGCGATGCCGCGCTGGCCGTGCCCGCCAACGCCGGCCGCATGGCCGCCATGCGCTATTTCTTTGGCTACGAACTGCCCAGGATCGGCGCCTGGCTCAAGGTCGTGCGCGAGCGCGACATGACCTGCGCGCAGATGAGCGAAGACGCATTCTGACGCCCCCGGCAGCGCGGGCCCCTATCGCCCGCGCTGCCTGAGTCGTGACCCCCTCGGGCGATGCAGGCGCCCCGGGCCTGCGCTGTTTGCGCAGGCTTTGCATGCAATACAGGGCATGCCGCTGGTGCAACCTGCACCCTCAATGCGCAGCCCCATGCCCCTGCGCGCCATGCAGCAGACCACCTGCGCAGGCATGGGCGCCAGCCATGGTTGCAACCGTGCTCCGCTGGCTACCATGAAGTGAATCACAAGCAATTGCAGGCCAGCATCAGGCCATGCCGCCGCCCCGTAGCCCCCGCAGGCACGGGCCGCCGGACCGAGCGCTGTGCAGCGGGCCACCGCCTTGCACAGCGACACCGCTTGACACTTCACATGAGGGAAACACTCCGATGGCGACCACCAATACAGCCCCCACCTTTGCGTCTGCCGCAGGCACCGGCAAACTCCTGGTGTCGGTGGGCAATGGCTATGCTGAGGGCGGCAGCGTCATACTGCAATCTGACGGCAAGATCGTGGTGGCGGGATCCAGTGACTTCGACTTCAGCCTGATCCGCCTGAATGCCGATGGCACGCTGGACACCAGCTTTGGTGGCAATGGAACGGGCAAGCTGATCGTGCCCGTGGGCAGTGACAGGGACTCGGGCCGCAGCGTCATCCTGCAGTCCGACGGCAAGATCATCGTGGCTGGAGTCAGCAACAACGGCAGTAACGAAGACTTTGGCCTGATCCGTCTGAATACCGACGGCACGCTGGACCCCGGCTTTGGCAGCAATGGAACGGGCAAGCTGCTCGTGCCTGTGGGCAGTTGGTATGACGTTGGCAGCGGCGTCGCCTTGCAGTCTGACGGCAAGATCATCGTGGCCGGAACCAGTGACAGCAGTGGCGACCTAGACTTCAGCCTGATCCGGCTGAATGCAGATGGCACGCTGGACCCCCATTTTGGCGGCAATGGAACGGGCAAGCTGATCGTGCCCGTGGGCAGTGGCCTGGACTGGGGCAGCAGCGTTACCCTGCAGTCTGACGGCAAGATTGTGGTGGCCGGAACCAGTGACAACGGCCGTGGCCTAACTGGCTTCAGCCTGATCCGCCTGAATACCGATGGCTCGCTGGACACTGGCTTTGGCGCTGCAGGTAAGCTGATCGTATCTGTAGGTAGTGGCGGCGCTGGGGCCAGCAGCGTTGTCCTGCAGCCTGACGGCAGGATCGTGGTTGCGGGAACCAGTGACAACGACTTCGGCCTGATCCGCCTGAATGCCGACGGCACGCTGGACACCAGCTTCGGTGGTCAAGGAACAGGCAGGCTGATCATGTCCGTCGGCAGTGGCCGTGACGTTGGCAGCAGTGTCATTCTGCAGTCTGATGGCAAGATGGTGGTGGCTGGAACCAGTGACAACGGCAGCAATACCGACTTCAGCCTGATCCGCCTGAACCCTGATGGCACACTGGATACCGGCTTTGGTGGCCAGGGGACTGGCAAGTTGCTTGTGCCCGTAAGCAGCAGTGGCAGGGACTGGGCTAGCAGTGTCGCACTGCAGCCTGACGGCAAAATTGTGGTGGCAGGCACCAGTGACAACGACTTCGGCCTGATCCGCCTGAATCCCGATGGCACACTGGACACCAGCTTTGCCGCGCCCAGCACACTGGACAACGCCGTCGCATACACCGAGAACGCGCCCCCCGTGCTGCTCGATGGTTCTGTGGCCATCTTTGATGCCGAACTGGCTGCCCAGGGGCACTATGGCGGCTCCAGCATCACCCTGGCGCGCAGCGGTGGCGCCAATGCGCAGGATGTGTTTGGTGCCACCGGCAATCTGGTGTTCGCCAGCAATGGCGATGCCGTGCTCTCGGGCACTGCCATCGGCAGCCATGCCCAGTCTGGCGGCACGCTGGTCATCGACTTCAACGATCAGGCCACGCAGACCCGTATCAACGAGGCGCTGAGCGCGCTGACCTACGCCAACACCAGCGATGCGCCCCCCGCCAGCGTCACCATTGGCTGGACCTTCAACGATGGCAATCAGGGCGGCCAGGGCAGCGGCGGCGCGCAGGTGGGCACCGCCAGCACGGTGGTCCACATCACCTCGGTCAACGATGCGCCCGTCATCGGCAATACCGCCGTCAGCAAGACCCTGGTCCAGAACAGCTTCCAGAGCTTTGTGGCGGCAGATTTTGGCTTTACCGATGTGGACACCGGCGACACGCTGCAATCGGTCACCATTGTCTCGGCGCCTTTGGCGGGCGAGCTGTTCATCGATGCCGATCAGGATGGCGTGCGCGGCGCTGGCGAGAGGGCGTTGGGTGATGGAGCCCAGGTCGATGCTGCCGACATTGACCAGCTGGTTTTCCGCCCGGCGGCGGACGCTGTGGGCAATGACTATGCAGGCTTTACCTGGACCGTCAGCGATGGCATAGCCGACTCTGCCAACGAGGGCACCATGACGCTCCATGTGGCCAGCGCCGCCAACACAGCCAACACCGCCCCCATTTTTGCGTCTGCCGCAGGTACTGGCAAATTGCTGGTACCGGTGGGCAATTCAAGAGATGAGGGCCACAGTGCCATCCTGCAGCCCGACGGCAAGATCGTGGTGGTCGGGGGCAGTGACAACGGCAGCAACAACGACTTCGGCCTGATCCGCCTGAATGCCGATGGCACGCTGGACACCAGCTTTGGCGGCAATGGAACCGGCAAGTTGCTCGTGCCCGTGGGCAGCAGTGGTGACTGGGCCTACAGCGTCGCCCTGCAGTCCGACGGCAAGATCGTGGTGGCAGGCAGCAGTGATAACGGCAGCAACAACGACTTCAGCCTGATCCGACTGAATACGGACGGTACGCTGGACACCCATTTTGGTGGCCAGGGGACGGGCCGGTTGATGGTTCCTGTCAGCAACAACGCTGACGACGCCCACAGCGTTGTCCTGCAGGCCGATGGCAAGATCGTGGTGGCCGGAGTCAGTTTCAACGGCAGCAACAACGACTTCAGCCTGATCCGTCTGAATACGGACGGCACGCTGGACCCCTATTTTGGTAGTCAGGGGACGGGCCGGCTGATGGTGCCCGTCAGCAGCAACGCCGACGTTGCCTACAGCGTCGTCCTGCAGACCGATGGCAAGATCGTGGTGGCCGGGGGCAGTGACACTGGCAGCGGCAGCAACAAGGACTTCAGCCTGATCCGGCTGAATACGGATGGCACACTCGACACCAGCTTTGGCGGCAACGGAACGGGCACGCTGATCGTGCCCGTGGGTGGCGGGAGCGGTGGGAGGGGCATCACCCTGCAGCCTGACGGCAAGATGGTGGTGGCCGGGGGCAGTGACAGCGGCAGCAACAAGGACTTCAGCCTGATCCGCCTGAATGCCGATGGCACATTGGACACCAGCTTTGGTGGCAATGGAACGGGCAAGCTGCTCGTACCTGTGGGGAACAGGGATGACTGGGGCGGCAGTGTCGCCCTGCAGCCCGACGGCAAGATCGTAGTGGCCGGATCCGCTCATAACGGCAGCTACTTCGACGTCGGCCTGATTCGCCTGCATGCGAATGGCACGCTGGACACAAGCTTTGGCAGCAATGGAACGGGCAAGCTGATTGTGTCTGTTGGCAGTGCCAGCGCCGTCGGCAAAAGTGTCATCCTGCAGCCTGATGGCAAGATCGTGGTGGCTGGCGTTGGCGGCAACGGCAGCAATAGCGACTTTGGCCTGATCCGCGTCAACCCCGATGGCACACTGGACACCAGCTTTGGCGTACCCACCACACTGGACAACGCCGTCGCATACACCGAGAACGCGCCCCCCGTACTGCTCGATGGTTCCGTGGCCATCTTCGACGCCGAACTGGCTGCCCAGGGGCACTATGGCGGCTCCAGCGTCACCCTGGCGCGCAGCGGTGGCGCCAATGCGCAGGACGTGTTTGACGCCACCGGCAATCTGGTGTTCGCCAGCAATGGCGATGTCATGCTCTCAAGCACCCTTATCGGCAGCCATGCCCAGTCTGCGGGTACGCTGACCATCCACTTCAATGATCAGGCCACGCAGACCCGTATCAACGAAGCGCTGAGCGCGCTGACCTACGCCAACACCAGCGATGCGCCCCCCGCCAGCGTCACCATTGGCTGGACCTTCAGCGACGGCAATACGGGAGGGCAGGGCAGTGGCGGCGCACGGGTGGGCACCGGCAGCACGGTGGTCCACATCACCTCGGTCAATGATGCGCCCGTCATCGGCCATACCGCCGTCAGCAAGACCCTGGCCCAGAACAGCTTCCAGACCTTTGCTGCGGCAGATTTTGGCTTTACCGACGTGGACACCGGCGACACGCTGCAATCGGTCACCATTGTCTCGGCGCCTTTGGCAGGCGAGCTGTTCATCGATGCCGATCAGGATGGCATGCGCGGCGCTGGCGAAGCAGTGCTGGGTGATGGAGCCCTGGTCGATGCTGCCGACATTGACCAGCTGGTTTTCCGCCCGGCGGCGGATGCCAGCGGCAATGGCTACGCGCAATTTACCTGGACCGTCAGCGACGGCACGGCCGACTCTGCCAACACGGGCACCATGACGCTCCATGTGGCCAGCGCCGCCGCACCAACGCCTCCCCCGGCGCCCAAGCCTCCTCCTGCGCCCACGCCGCCGCCATCGATTGCGCCGCCTGAAGGCCCCACAGAACCTGTAGAGCCTACACCGCCGCAACCTCCATCGCCCCCGCCGCACCCGGAAGAGGCGCCCACCCCCACGGCACCGGCCCCCGCCACGGTCATCGTGGATGGCATGCCTGTCTCCCGCACCATACTGCCTGACGGCTCGGTCCGTACCACCGTCCCGGTGGTTTCAGGTGACCGGGTCGATACGATCGGCAGCCCCGATACGGCAGACATTCCTCTGGTCATGGAGTCCGCAGGTCAACTGCTGCTGGACGTGGGCGTGCCTTTGGGCGTGGGCATCACTGCCGAGGGCTTTGCGTCGCCCCAGGTCGCCCCCGCTGCTCTGGCCAGCCTGATAGCACATTTGCAGCGGGTCGATGGCAGCAACACCCCGTGGGTCAGCGACGGCAATGCCTTTCTTGCCACGCTGCCCCCCACGGCGACCCTGGCCGTGCAGAAACTGACCCTGACCGCCCCCTCGGGGGCAATTCCCGCGGTGCCCATCCGCATCACGGGGAGTGCCTCCAGCAGCCACGAAGCGGTGGTCATCGATGCCCGATCCCTGGCCTCTGGCACGATGCTGCAGGCCGAGAGCATCGATTTCATGGCCATTGCCGGCAGCGTGCGGGTGACCGGCAGCGGCGGCAACAGCTTTGCCACGGGCGACGCTAGCGCCCAGTGGATGGTGCTGGGCGCGGGCGATGACATCCTGCACGGCGGCGCAGGCGACGACACCGTCGGTAGCCTGGGCGGCAATGACCAGGTATTTGGCGATGCGGGCAACGACATCGTGTTTGGCGGCACGGGCCACGACACGCTGTCGGGCGGCAGCGGTAACGACCGCCTGGACGGCGGCCTGGGCTGGGACACGGCCCTGCAGTCGGGTGCCCTGGCCGACTACACGCTGCGTACCGAAGGCCCGTTCCTGGTGCTCACGAACAAGGCCACGGGCGAGGTGGACCGTTTGAAGTCCATCGAAACCGTGCAATTCGACACCGGCCCCAACCTCTACATCGCCGACAGCGATGCCGAGGCGGCGCTGGCCCATATCGCCACGCGCTGGCTGGGCCGTGCGCCCACGGCCGAGGAAGGTGCCTGGGCGCAGCAAAACAGCCAGTTGAGCGATGTGCAGGTGGCGCAGGCCGCCCTGCGCAGCAGCCAGGGCGCTGCGCTGCAGGGCAAGAGCGCCGAAGAATTGGTGGCAGGCTGGAAGGCCAATGCGCAGATCGTGCGCATGGACACTGTCCCTGAGCGGGTGCAGGGCACGGCCGGGCTGGACCAGGTCGGCTACGGCCTGCGCTGGACCGATGTGCATCTGGCGCGCACTGGCACTGGCCGCTGGGAAGGCACATCGCTGGTGGATGGTGACATGGCCGAATTCGTGGGCATCGAGCGGATGCGCCTCAATGATGTGAGCGTGGCGCTGGACACGCAGGGCACAGCGGGCAAGGCGGCAGCGCTGCTGGCGGTGACGTTGGGCGCCGGTGCAATCAGTGACAAATCACTGGCCGGGCAGGCGCTGGCGGCATTGGATGCTGGTATGAGCGTGCAGGCCCTGGGCGAGGTGGCGCTGCGCTATGCGCAGACCCAGCAAAGCAAGCAGTTCACGGCGCAGGAGACAGTGCAGTGGCTGTGGAAGAACTCCACGGGCAGCGAAGGCACGCAGGTGCAGTTGCAGCCGTATGTGCAGCAGTTGCAGGCCGGGCAGGTCAGTGGCGGTGATCTGGTCAATGCAGCGGTGCAGCATGCGTTGGCTTATCCATCGGCGCAATTGGTGGGGGTCATGGATTCGGGGCTGCTGTACTCCACCTGAAGCGGCCCTGCCGTCAAACGCTCAGTCAAGTTTTCGTCAAACGCTGAGTCAAATTGCATAGGCTTTTCGCCCTTAGGATCCGTGTGTGCACGCATTTGCCCACACGGGTTTTATTTTTTCAGGGCTGACTGCGGAGATGCCCATGGGCGCCCCCCTTGCGCAAACTCCTGGGCCGCTGGCATGCTTGCAAACGTCTTTGCCGACAGTCGTGTCACGCGCCCGTCCAGCCGGCTCGAGGGATTGCAAGCTTCACATGCTCCAGCACTCTGTAGCCTGGCGCGCAGGTCTTTGCGATCTTCGTCCATGCAGATGGGATTGTTGATCTTCTGGGCTTTACTTTATCATTAGATTAATAAATTCATGAATGCCATGTCTGCTTATTCCGTAAATTCCAATTCTGTGGGGAAAAACTCCGCTCCACAGACCAGCAACTATGAACATATCATTGACGAAGATAGTAGTATCTCTGGAAGGATTGTTGCAGTTGATGAGGATGGCGATAAGTTGTCATATGTCATTCAAAGTGGAGCGGCGAATGGCAGTATTCTTCTTAATACGGTGATGGGTAATTATACCTATACTCCAAACAGGAATTTTTATGGCAACGATAGCTTCATTATCCGCGTTTATGATTCGAATGACAATTATGTGGATTCTTTGGTAAAAATCACCACCAATCCCGTTAATGATCCTCCAGTTGCTGTGCTGGATAGCATTATTATTTCAGAGGATAGTGGCACAGTTATCATCCCTGTGATGGATAACGACAGGAGTGCTCCAGATATTGGAGAGACGCTCAAAGTAATTTCCATCACACAGCCCTCTGTGGGTGGCGTAGCTAATCTGGAAGATGGAGTGGTTTCATTCACGCCAGCAGCGAACTGGTTTGGTGATACGATGTTCAACTACACCATCAGTGATGGAAATGGAGGTGAGGCAAGCGCAACGATTTTTATCAGGGTCAATTCTATCAATGATGCCCCGCAGACCAGCAACTATGAGCATATCATTGACGAAGATAGTAGTATCTCTGGAAGGATTGTTGCAATTGATGCGGATGGCGATAAGTTGTCATATGTAATTCAAAGTGGAGCGGCGAATGGCAGTATTCTTCTTAATACGGCGATGGGTAATTATACCTATACTCCAAACAGGAATTTTTATGGCAACGATAGCTTCATCATCCGCGTTTATGATTCGAATGACAATTATGTGGATTCTTTGGTAAAAATCACCACCAATCCCGTTAATGATCCTCCAGTTGCTGTGCTGGATAGCATTATTATTTCAGAGGATAGTGGCACAGTTATCATCCCTGTGATGGATAACGACAGGAGTGCTCCAGATATTGGAGAGACGCTCAAAGTAATGTCCATCACACAGCCCTCTGTGGGTGGTGTAGCTAATCTGGAAGATGGAGTGGTTTCATTCACGCCGGCAGCGAACTGGTTTGGTGATACGATGTTCAACTACACCATCAGTGATGGAAATGGAGGTGAGGCAAGTGCAACGATTTTTATCAGGGTCAATTCCATCAATGATGTCCCACAGACCAGTAATGATGAAAAAATCACAAGCGAAGGTGTTAGTATCTCTGGAAGGGTTGTAGCCACTGATGTAGAAGGCGACGTACTCACGTACGGAATTCAAAGAGGTATTTCACACGGCAGCCTGCTGCTTAATACTGCGACGGGTGAATACACATATACTCCCAATCATGGTTTTCACGGCGATGATAATTTTGTCATCCGCGTTTATGATTCCAATGCAGGCTATGCAGACTCCGCCATCAGCATCCATGTCAATCCTATCAATGATGCCCTGATTGCCTCGCCTGACAGCGTCACCATATCAGAGGATGTTCGGGATTTCCTCATTCCAGTTCTGGAAAATGACAAAACCTCTCCAGAAATTCAAAACACTCTCACAGTGGCTTCCGTGACTCAGCCATCTGTGGGTGGAGTAGTGAATCTGGTCAATGGCCAGGTGTTTTTTACACCGACAGAAAACTGGTTTGGAGATACAACATTCAATTATACCGTCGGTGACAAAAATGGAAGCCTAAAAAGCACACAGGTCAGTGTGACGGTGTCTCCTGTCAATGATGCACCACAGACTAGCAACTACGACAAGATCACGGATGAAAATATCAGCATCTCCGGAAAAATTGTTGCCAGCGATGTGGATGATGATATTCTTGTATACGCGGTTCAGACTCTCTCCGATAATGGGGTAATACGAGTCAATAGCACTAATGGTGAATATACTTACACGCCAAATTACGGGTTTCATGGTGGCGATAGTTTCACAATTCGCGTTTATGATTCGAAATCGAGTTATGCCGACGCTGTTGTTAACATTATCGTTAATTCAGTCAATGACCCTCCTGTTGCCACAAATGACAGCATCACGCTTGCTGAAGATAGTCATAAAACCATCATCCCTGTCCTGGATAATGACAGCATCGCCCCTGATGTCGGGGAAACACTGACGGTAACTTCCATCACCCAGCCTTCTGTCGGTGGAACGGCAAGCCTGGAAAATGGTGTGGTGTCCTTTTCTCCGGCAGCAAACTGGTTTGGTAATACGGAGTTTAATTACACCATCAGTGATGGGAATGGAGGCTCCGCAACCGCAACGATCAATATCATCGTCAATCCCATCAATGATGCGCCACAGACCACAGACTACGAGGTGGCTACAGAGAAAAATGTCAGTTTTTCCGGAAAAATTGTTGCCAGCGATGTAGATGACAATGTTCTTGCTTATACGGTTCTGAATCTCTCCACCAATGGGGAGCTGCGAATTAACAGCGCTACTGGTGAGTACGCCTACACGCCAAACCGTGGATTCCATGGTGATGATAGTTTTGTCATTCGCGTTTACGATTCAAAATCGAGTTATGCCGATTCTGTCGTTCGTATTACTGTGAATGACCCGAACAAGCCTCCGGTCGCACTCGATGATACTCTTTTCATTGATGAGGATTCTGATCCTGCAGAAGTCCTGGTGCTTGCCAACGACAGCACTGCGCCAGATGTAGGTGAAACGCTGACAGTTGTTGCTGTTACCCAGCCTTTGGAAGGAGGAACTGTTGCTCTCCGCAATGGAAAGGTGATCTTCACGCCTGCTGCCAACTGGAATGGCAGCACGGATTTCACTTACACCATCAGCGATGGAAACGATGGTGCGAGCAGCGCCAAAGTCACTGTAACGGTATCTCCCGTTAACGATGCTCCAACTGGCATCACCGTGAGTGACAGCACCGTTATCGAAAACACTTCTACAGCGAGTGCGTTGGCTGTTGGGGATTTGCGTACTGTTGATGCAGATGCAGGCGACGCTTTTGTTTACAGCATCGTCGGCGGAGCCGATCAGGATAAATTTCAAATCACCGATGGAAAATTGCAGTTTAAGGCAGGTACAGTCCTGAACTATGAGCAGCAGAGTGGGTACAGCGTTGTCATCCGCAGTACCGACATTGCGAATGCCAGCCATGATGAAACGATCAACGTCACGCTCAGCGACGTGAACGACCTGCCTACGGTTGCCAATCCTGTGCCTCAACAGAATGCAACACAAGGTACGGCACTGAGCTTTCAGCTCACTGCAGATACCTTTGTGGACGAAGATAGTGGCGACTACCTGACCTACAGTGCCCAGCTATCCGGGGGGGCGGCACTTCCTGCATGGCTGCACTTCGATCCAGTAACCCGAAGCTTCAGTGGCACGCCTGGCAATGCAGATGTGGGCTCGCTGATTGTGGATCTCGTTGCCAGCGATAGCCAGGGAGGATTTGCGAGCACAACATTCCGCATCATCGTTGCCGATGCCAATAATGACCCTGCGGTGACGGGAGTCAGCCTGCCAGCCGATGGCCGCTATGTCGTGGGCCAGTCGCTGGAATTCACCGTCAACTTCAGCAAAGCAGTCACCGTGGACACCACGGGCGGCACGCCACGCATGGCCGTCATGCTGGACTCGGGCACAGCCTATGCCAGCTATGCCTCGGGTTCGGGCAGCAATGCGCTGGTGTTCAGGCTGGAGGTGAGCGGTGCACTGCAGGACCAGGACGGCATTGGGCTGGGCGCCAGCATCGAGCTGCAGGGCGGCAGCATTCGCGATGCGGCGGGCAACAATGCCGTGGCCACACTCAACGGCCTGCCGGGGACCACGGGCATTCTGGTGGGCAGCGCACCCACACCGACCACACCGACGACCCCTACAGAGCCGACCACGCCAACAACGCCCACAACACCAACGACTCCGACCACGCCTACTACGCCAACCACCCCGGCCACACCCACGATCCCCACCGATCCCACGGCCCCCACCACCACGACACTGCCCGATGGCTCCACTCAGACCACCATCCCCGTGGTCATGCCGACGGACGGCGCCACCACTACGGCCAGCATTCCCCTGGTGAGCGACAGCGCCGGCCAGCCCCTGCTGGCCGTAGGTGTGCCTTCGGGCGTA
>NZ_JACSYA010000032.1 GCF_029870285.1 Delftia sp. PS-11 | reverse complement strand
CTTGCTCATTGCTTTCTCTTGTTGAACGGATGGCGGCTTCAGCCGATCACGATGACGCCGGACTGCGGGACGGGCGCATGCAGCGCTGCGACCTGTGCCGAGCGCCGTGCCAGGACGCTGCGCTGGTTGATGTAGCCCTTGTCGGTGATTTCACCGTCCTCCAGGCTGGGCGGCTCGGCCATCACCATGGCCCGGCGTGGCGAGTGGGACGAGCCCGTGCCCGTGATCTCGCGCAGCCGTGCCATGGCGTCATGGACATGGCGGACCCACTGCTCGTGGGCCAGGGCCTTGCCGCTGGGGCTGGGAAACAGCAGCAGGCCCACATGGTCCTGGTCATGCCCGGTCAGCACGACGTCCTGCACATGCGGAGAGAGCACATCGATGACTTTCAGGCGCAATGTGCCCACCGACACCCATGTGCCCGTGGTGAGTTTGAAGTCCTCCGCGACACGCCCATTGAAGACGATGCCCTTGCCCGGATCGTCCTCGTCGGCCAGCCGCCCGGCATCGCCGATGCGGTAGTAGCCATGGTCATCGAAGGCCTCGGCGCTATGCACTTCGTCGTTCAGGTAGCCTGGGAAAACCTGGGGCCCCTTGACGCGCATCTCCAGCTTGCCCTGGTTGGGCAGGAATTTGACGCTGGTACCCGCCACGGGCAGCCCGATGCAGCCGGGCCCGGACAGCATCCAGCTGACGTTGGTGACGACCGGGGAGGTCTCCGTCGCGCCCCATGCGGACGCAAACCAGACATCGTTGCCCTTGACCGAACGGGCCACATCTTCCACACGCTCCCAGACGACCTGGGGCAGCGCCGCAGCGGCATAGAAGATGCAGCGCAGGCGTGCGAAGAAATCGGAGGCGAAGCCCCGGTCCCCCTCCAGGAAGGGCAGCAGGGCATCGAACCCTTTGGGCACGTTGAAATACAGGTTGGGCTGGACCTCGCGCAGGTTGCGTATGGATTTTTCCATCTGTCCAGGAATGGGCCTGCCCTCATCGATATAGAAGCTGCCGCCGTTGCACAGCGCCATGTTGAAGTTATGGTTCGTGCCGAACGTGTGGCTCCATGGCAGCCAGGAGACGATGACCGGCTTTTCGTTGTCCAGGAACTTCCAGCTCAGACGCATCTGCTGCTGGTTGGCGCACAGCATGCGGTGGGTGTTGATGACCACCTTGGGCTTGCCGGTCGAGCCGGACGTCAGCAGGTATTTGGCGTGCGTGGCCGGGGTGATGGCCTCGAACGCCTGCATCACCTGGGGGGTCTCGCGGGTGCCAAGCAGCTCGGCAAAACCCAGCGCACCTGGCACGGCATCCACGTTGTCGCTCAGGATGACAGGGCAGGCCAGGCCGCAGGCCCGGATGGCCGGGCCATAGACCTGTCCGTCAGCGGCATAGACGGCGCCCACCGGCAGCTGGCCGACAATCGAGGCGATTTTGGTGAAGTCCCGGGCCAGCCTGGAATAGGCGCTGGACACCGTCGTGAACGGCCGGCCGATATGCATGGTGGCCAGCATCAGCAGCGCATGGTCGATGCTGTTGTCCGACAGGCAGACCACGGTCTCGTGCGGCTGCAGGCCCAGGTCCAGCAGCGACTGCGCGATAGCGCCGACTTTGTCGCGCACCTCCCGGTAGGTGAGCTTGATCCAAGGCCCGCTGGGGCTGCGTTCAGCCGGGCTGCGCTCAGCAAGGTACAGCGCATTCGGTGTTTCGCTCGCCCACTGCTCGAGCCACTGACCGATGCAGCGCGCCACCGGGCCGAGCGGCTCGGCGCAATGCAGGATGAAGCCGCCGCCCGGCAGCTCCTCGCGGATGACATGGGGTGTCGCCAGATTGGCGGGATTGTTCATGAACGACTTGGGCATGGGTCAGTCTCCGCCACGCTTTTGCTTGAGCAGCTTCCATGTGTTCTTCTCGATGGTCACCAGCACCCGGCTGGCACTGCTGTAGCCCGAGTGGTCGGTGGCGCTCATCGAGATGATTCCGTGCGTGACCGGCAGGTCTTTCACGCCCTCGATGGCATCGCGCAGCGCGGCGCGGAATTCGGCGCTGCCGGGGCGGGCCTTCCTGGCGGCCACGGCCACCGCCTGGTCAAGCACCAGGTAGGCGTCGTGGGCGTAGGCGCCGAAGGGGCTGCGCGAGCCTGCGCCATGCTTTGCCTCATAGGCCTGGACATAGCTCAGGCCGGGCTTTTTGCTGGGGTCGGTGTCGGCGAGCTGCTCGACCACCAGCACATTGCCCGTCGGCAGGATGGCGCCTTCGTCGGAGCTGCCGGAAATGCGCAGGAAGTCATTGTTCGCAACGCCATGCGTCTGGTAGAACTGGCCTTTGTAGCCGCGCTCGCGCAGTGTCCTCATGGGCAAGGCGGCAGGGGTGCCGCTGCCGGCGATGAGAACCGCATCCGGCCGGGCCTGGATGATTTTGAGGGTCTGTGCCGTGACCGACTGGTCCGTGCGCGCAAATCGCTCAACGGCCACGAGGGAGACGCCATACTGGCCCGCCGTCTTTTGCGCATCCTGCAGCCAGGACTCGCCGTAGGCGTCGGCAAAGCCGATGAAGCCCAGGGTCTTCACACCGCCCTGCTTCATGTGCTCGAACAGGGCGCTGGACATCACGCCAACGGATTGCGGCAGCGGAAACACCCATTGCATCTGCTTGGGCGTGAATGGCGCCAGCGCAATCTGGGGAGTGCGGCTTTCGTGGGCGACTTCAGCCACAGCCAACGAGCCAGGCACGGTGGATGTGCCAATGATGGCATCGACCTTTTCGGATTCGGTAAACCGGCGCGCATTCTTGCCGGCCAATGTCGGGTCGGATGCGTCATCCAGGACGATGTAATGGGCGGCAAGGCCTCCCAGCGTTTTGGGCAGGAGTTCGATCGTGTTTTTTTCCGCAATGCCCAGCGAGGCGGCGGGCCCGGTCGTGCTCAGCGTCACGCCAATCGTGACCTGGCCCGATTGGGCAAGTGCAATGGCCGCCGATGGCAAGCCAACGGCCATGGCTGCGCAGCGCAGCAATGTGCGACGGTTCATTTTTGTCTCCTGTTTTCGGAATATGAGGGGGCTGGGTACGGGATATGGATGGCTTACACGGCCTGGGTACGGACTCGCCCGAGTCCGGCAATCTCCAGGTCAATCGCATCGCCCTGGTGCAGGGGCACCATGGGCCCCAGAGCGCCGGAGAGAACGACATCGCCCGCCTTCAGGGGCTCGCCGCGCGCGGCCATCGTCCGGGCAAGCCAGTGGACTGCCAGCAGCGGGTTGCCCAGGCATGCCGCGCCGCTGCCGACGCTGGCCGTGTGCCCGTTCCTGCGCAGATCCATGCCCAGGCCGGCCAGACAGACATCCGCCAGTCGCCGGGGCTCAAGGCCCAGGACATACAGCCCGCAGGACGCATTGTCGGCAATGGTGTCCTCCAGCGTGATCTTCCAGCCGTCGATGGCGCTGTCCACGATTTCGATGGCCGGCAGCAGGTATTCGATACCGCGCAGAAACTGCGCCCATGTCAGATGCTCTGCATCCAGATCACGGCCCATGACGAAGGCGACCTCGCCTTCCGCCTTGGGCTGGAGCAGGCGCGAGGTTTCCAGCTCCTGGCCATCGAGCAGCTCCATGTCGGCAAACAGCACGCCATAGTCCGGCTGATCGACTCCGAGCTGCTGCTGCACGGCCTTGGATGTCAGTCCGATTTTCTTGCCCGAAATGCGGCGGCCCTGGGCCACATCCGCATCGGTATTCAGGCGTGAGACCTGGTAGGCCTGATCCGCCCCATGGATTGCAAAGGTTTCCGAAACGCGTGCAATGGTGCGCCGGTGCATGCGCGCCTGGCGCAATGCCAATGCCGCGTCTTTCAGTTTGTTGTCGCTGTTCATCGTGTCTCCTTGGCTCGTACAAATCAGTGGCTGGGCGCTGCTGCCAGATAGCGCCGGCAAAGCGCCTGCAACTGGATCTGCTCCATGCGCAGGGCGTTGTCGTAATCGGCGCGCAGCTCGCGCACCACATCGCCGACCGGCGCCACGCGGTGAATGCCGCCCACGCCATGGCCGGCAGACCACACGGTCTTCCAGGCCTTGGGCGCATCGACGATGTCGCCCGAGAAATCAATCTTCTTTTCCTCGCGCAGTTGCTCCTCGGTAAAGCCTGCGGCCTCCAGGGAGGGCTTGAGCCAGTTGGCCAGCACGCCGGAAACCGCCTTGGTCTGCACCAGGTCCTCCAGATGGCTGGACACCACCATGTCGCGATAGGCGGGCATGGCCTGGCTTTCGGCCGTTGCAATGAAGCGGGTGCCCGCCAGCACGAAATCAGCGCCCAGCAGCTGGGCCGCGCGGATATCCGTACCGCGCGTCACGGCGCCCGCCAGGCCCAGTGGGCCGGACCAGAACTTGCGCACCTCTGCTACGAAGGCAAACGGGTGGTAGTGGCCGGTATGGCCTCCGGCGCCGCTGGAGACGAGCACCAGCACATCGGCGCCGGCATCGGCTGCCTTGCGCGCCATGGTCGGGCTGGCCACATCGGCCATGACGATGCCGCCATAGCCATGCACCGTGTCCAGCACGCGCCGGGGGCTGCCAAGCGCGGTAGAGACGATACGGGGCTGGTACTTGCGCACCAGTTCCAGCTCGCGGTCGAAGCGGTCGTAGCTCTTGTGGACAATCATGTTCAGCGCCCAGGGCGTGGCGGCATTGCCCGCCTGCACGGCATCGCGGGTATGCGCCATCCAGGCATCGAGGATGTCCAGATTGCGGGCATTCGCGGCAGGAAAGGAGCCGGTGATGCCGGCCTTCGCGCAGGCCACCACCAGCTCGGGGCCGCTGACGAGAAACATGGGGGCAGCCATCAGGGGCAGCGTGCCGGCCTCCATCAGGGCCAGGAAATCACGCTGCGGCGTGTCGAGATCGCGGTCATTGCACATTTGTTTGATCTCCGTCAGTGCAGGGGGCGCACTTCCCAGCCACCATCGCTATGAATCACAGTGGCAGTCGTGGCACGGCTGTTTTCCCGGGAGGCGAGAAGGACAAAATGGCCTGTGTGCTCATGCGGCTGGGCGACGAATTTCAAAGGCGAAGCCGCTGCAACGGCGTCTTCGAAACCGTCGATTTCCTGCAGGCGGCGTTCGCTCTTGCCCAGCGAGGCCAGCCCGCGCAAAGGCGTCATCGTGGCGCCGGGCGCCACCGCATTGACGCGCACGTCCGGCGCGAAATCAAAGGCCAGCTGCCTGACGAGCCCTACGCCGGCATGCTTTGACGCCACATACAAGGGCCCTCCCCCGCCTGCGTAAAAGGCGGAGTTGGAGAGCGTGAAAATCATGCTGCCCCGCGTGGCACGCAGGTGGGGCCCGGCCGCCTTGGCGGCCAGCAGGTAGCCCTTGACGTTGACGCCGAACAGCTCATCGAAGCTGTCGCACAGCTGCTCGGGCGTCATGCGCTCCAGGCTGGCCTTGTAATCCCACAGGCCGGCATTGCCCACCAGGGTATCGAGCCGGCCCCAGCGCCGGACCGTCAGGTCCACGGCCATCTGGTTGTCCGCGTAGGAGCGGACATCGCCCGCATGCACGGCCACCCGATCGCCGAACTCGCGGTGCAGGTCATGCACATGGTCCTGATTGCGCACCAGAACGCCCACGCCAAGAGCGCCCTCCTCCAGAAATCGCCGGATGACGGCGCGGCCGATTCCAGAGCCACCCCCCGTGACCAGCGCCACATAGCCTTTCAGCCAAGCCATGGCTGCCCTCCTTGGTTTGTTGACAGATGCATCGCGTCGCCTCAGAAAAACGTATTGAGGTTCTTTGACATCAGCAGGGACTGCGTGATGAGGATCTTTCGCCGGGCCAGGCGAAAGCAGCCATCGGCATGGCGCCAAAGGTCTTCACGGCGGCCCAGCAGCAGGTCGTTGTCGGACTCGCCACGGCTGCGGTAGTTGACGAAGGTCGAATGGACACAGAAGGTGTCGGCGGCCTGCGTGGCATGGACTTCGATGTTGCTGATGACATGCACATGCCGCGTCGGCGGGTCCTCAGCCCACGCGGAGGGCTGCTTGAAGCGGGCCACCCGGATCTTGAGCTCGCGCATGCTGTCGTCGAAATAGGCGCCGCGCCCCGGCTCCCAGGCGCCGAGCCTGTCTGCGCGCCGGCGGTTTTCGACTGCGGGCATCCAGTAATGGATATCCTGCTCCATCAGCGCCAGCCAGTCGTCCCAGCGCTCCTCGTCCAGCAGGCGAGCCTCCCGGTAGAGGACCTGCTCCAGCTGCCTGGCAATATCCAGCGGTGCAAAGCCGGCTTCGGTGATTGCGTTCATTGCGCCACCTCCTCGGCCTGCGGATAGCTGAATGCGGCATCGGGCAGGCGGTTGGGATCGCGCCTGGGCACTTCGCTCCAGTCGCGCGCCTTCATCAGATCCAGCCAGCGGCGGTAGAACGCACGGTGGTTGGCTTCATTGACCTGGTTGCGGTACACATTGCAGGGCAGCTCCGAGCCGTGCAGCGCGGTGCCGGCGCCCAGCCCCATGTAGAGATCCTGCTGCCCTGTCACGAAGCCCGCATTGGAGCGGGTCGAAAACTCGAAGTTCTCGCCATCGTCCATCTCGAAAATGCCGGACGGGGAAAACGTCAGCATCGCCCCCTTGCGCCAGCGCTCCTTGATATGTTCGGGAGCACTCCTGTTCACGATCGTCCAGGTGTGCAGCTCGATCCTGCCCGGCCCCCTCGGCTGCCAGACACGAAACGTGTTCTGCCCCGGCAGGAAGGACATGTTCGGGAAGACGCTGGCGGAAGAAATGGCGCCGATCATGCGCGAGCGCAGCTGGCCCAGCCGCTGCGCCACCTGGGGCTGGATGCCGTACAGGTATTTGCGGATCTCCTTGTCGCCCAGGGTTGCCGCATTGCCCACGATGTCCAGGTTGAACTCCCAGCCATGGCCGTTGTGGTTCACCTGGTAGGACTCGTTGTCCGCCTTGTAGACCTCGGCCACGCTGCCGCCGAGGATGGCGTGCGCGGCGGAGTCGTGCGTCCAGAGCGCATGGTAGATGTCGCCGATGAAGTTCTCCGTCGGCACCTTCCAGTTGCAGTGGATGACGGACTTGACGGGGCCGCCCACGAATTCCGTGCCCTGCCCGTCCATGTCGAGCATGACATCCAGGTAATAGCGGAAATCCCCCAGATACTCCTGCAGCGGCGGAGCCGAAGGGTCCATGTTGCCGAAGATCAGGCCCTTGTACGAGGCCACCTGCGCCACGGGATGCATGCCATGGTCTGCCTGGTTCATGCCGCTGGCATCGAACAGCTCTTTGCCAGCCATGCCGCGCAATGCGCCATCGATGCCGAAGCTCCAGCCATGGTAGTTGCAGATGAAGCTGCGGGTATTGCCGGCATCGCTGAAGCTCAGGCGGTTGCCCCGGTGCGGACAGGTGTTGAGGAACGCCTTCACCGAGCCATCCTTTTGCCGCACCACGATGACGTTGTCCTCGGCCATGTAGGTGGTCAGGAAGTCACCGGCACGGGGCAGTTGGGACTCGTGCGCAAGAAAAAGCCAGCTGCGCGCAAAAATCTTTTCCAGCTCCTGCTGGTAGATGCGGTCGTCCCAATAGATGCGGCGCGACAGCCGGCCCTGCTCGAAATCCATCAGGTCGTCGAGAAAGGGCAGCGGCTCGCTGACCTCGGGGCGGCGCAGTCGGGGGGCGCAGTCCCCACGGCATTCGTGGCTCATGTAGTCTCCTGTCTGTTGTCAAATGGCCGAACCGGCCTCTGGCGACGGCTCGTCAAGATCGGCATGGATGTCGTCGCCGTCCTCGATCACGCGATATGTCTGCAGATCCACCGTGCAGGGAAATGCCACGGCCTGTCCGGACGGGATGTGAAACTGGCCGTCATGGACAGGGCAGGCAATCAGGTCGCCGTCCACGATCTCGCCCTCCGACAGCGATGCCGTGGCATGCGTGCAGATGTCGTGCGTGGCGTAGAAGCGCCCCTGCAGGTTGTAGACAGCGACAGGACAGCCGTCGGGTGTCACGACCTTGCGTACCTGCCCCTCGGACAGGTCGGCGCGGCGCAGAAGAAATACTTTCTTGCTCATGGTGTGTGATGGCGGCCCGCCAGGGCCGGCGCTGTAAAGAAGTGAACTGCTTCAGGCATGCAGCTGCACAAAGCCAAGACCGGTCACCCACTCGGGCACGGGCGCGTAATCGATGACCTCGCCCCGGGCGCCGGGCAAGGCCCCCATGGCACAGGCCCACTGGCGAATCTCCATGCCGCCATTGCCGCCGTTGGCCAGGATGTATTCGTCGGACAGCGAAGCCAGCCCCTGCAGGTCTGCGCGCACCGCGTAATCCAGGATTTCGCGGTCGAAGGCCTCGTTGACCCGCCCCATGTCCGCCGTTCCGACCCAATGGCTGATGCCGCCGCTGCCAATGACGGCGACCCTTTCGTCACCAGGAAAAGCTTCGACAGCCGCCCTGATGGCGCCGCCCAGCTGCACGGCGCGCTGCATGCTGATGTACGGATCGACGCCTGCAGCCAGATAGACAGGCACGGTGCCGATGCTGCGGCCCTCGGCGCGCAGGGGATCGACAATGAGCTGGTTGGGAATGGCCACCGCGTGGTCCACAGTGAAGGCGCGCGCCACCGCCCAGTCAAAGCCATGGCGCACACCGTGTTGCGCCACATGGCCCGCCAGCGCCTGGCTGTCGGGAATGCGTCCCCGGCGCAGTCCAGGCAGCGCATCGATCGGGCCATCCACATCCCCCGTGCCGATCAGGTACTGGGGCAGGCAGCCTGTATCGAACAGGAGATAGTGGTCGGCACCGATGATCACGACCGAGGTCGCCTCCAGCGCCGCCAGGCGCCGGGAACACTCGGCAAAGGCATCCCACATGCGCTGCGCCACAGCCTTCGCAGGTGCATCAGGCGCCACGAACATGACAGGGTCATGCGGCACCAGAAAGCCGCCAACGATTTTTCCCATGTTGCTTCCTTATTGCTTGAGGGCGGCGGAGAAAGTGCGGCCCTGCGCGCAGGCGCCGGGGCGCAGCGCCTGCATGTAGGCTGCCGGTGAACGGTCCGGCGCGTTTTCCTGCCAGAAGCCCATGGTCAGCATCGGATTGACGCCATGGCGCTGCATGGCGGCCACATCGAAGCTCAGCACCATGCGCACCTCCTCCTCGGTGAGCGCCAGGCGCCCCAGCACCTTGTGCGGCTCCTGCCCGAAGCGCTGCTTGGCCTGCCGGTCCACACACAGCTGGTGCAGCAGCCTTTCCAGAACATTGCGACTCATGCCGGTCCCCGGTCAGGCAGCAAATGCACGCACGAGGCGCAAGAAGTCGTCGCGGCGCTCGGTCTGCACCCAGTGGCCGCACTGGCCAAAGACATGCAGGTCTGCCTGAGGAATGGCGGCGGCCAGCAGTTGGCCGCACTGCAGCGGCACCACGCGGTCCTCGCGGCCGTGCAGCACCAGCGTGCGGGCGGAAATCTTCTCCAGCGATGCTTTCGGGAACCCTTTGACCAGGGTCGGCCCCTCGGCGTTGGGACGGGGAATCAGCTTGCGCAGCGCCTCCTGGGCACCCGGACGCGCGCTGGCCTCGTAGCGGGTGCGTACCATCTCCGGCGTGATGATGGACTGATCGAATGGGAACAGGCGCATCGTGCGCTCCATGTTCTCCATGGAGGGCTCGTATTCCCATGCCGAGCGCAGACCGGGGGTCTGCTCGAACTCGCCCGCCGGAGTGCCCAGCAGCACCAGCCGGTCCACACGCTCAGGCGCAAACAGCGCCAGCCCCACGGACAGCGCGCCGCCAAACGAGTTGCCGACAAAGGATGCACGCTCGATCTCCAGCGCATCCAGGATCCCGACCAGGTGCCTGACCCAGAGCTTGATGTCGTATTTGCTGTCGCTCTTGAACTCCGTGAAGCCGAAGCCGGCGATGTCGGGCGCCACCACACGGAAAACATCGGACAGCGCCGGCATCACTTTCGCCCAGTTGGTCCAGGCGGAAACGCCGGGCCCCGAGCCATGCAGCAGGAACAGAGGCTTGCCCTCGCCTGCCTCCAGGTAGTTGGTTTGATGATCGGCAGCCATCAGCGTCTTGCCAAGGTCCGGGGGTTGCTTCATTTTTGCCTCCATACACATTCGTATGTGTATTGTATGAGTCAGATTTTTCTAGACAAGCATCAATTTCAAAGGGTAAACCCTTGTATTTTTCGCTTAAAACCCACTTAAAACCGCAAAAAATCATGACATCGACACTCAACCAAAACATACACATGTGTATTGATAGACCCAAAGACGACGAACTATAATCCGACCCAGACATACATGGATACGCATGACCACCCTGCATAGCGAGCAGCCCAAGCCCCCCGAAGCCAGCCTGCCGGCATCGGGCAAGGTGCAACTGACACCCGAGGACTGGATTGCCGCAGCCGCCGACCTGCTGCTGGACAAAAGCGTCGACGCCGTGCGCGTGGACGTTCTGGCCAAGAACCTCAACGTCACACGGGGCAGCTTCTACTGGCACTTCAAGGACCGCAACGAACTGCTCGCGCGGCTGCTGACCAGCTGGCGGGATGCCGCAACGGCCCAGGTCATACAGCGCTTCGAGAAAAGCGGGGCCTCCTCCACCGACCTTATCCATGAGCTGATTTCACTGCCGTTCCGGGGCGCCGCAGCCATGCACTCGGCCTCGATCGAACTGGGCATACGCGCCTGGGCACGGCGCGACCCGATGGCGCGGCAGGTGGTGGACGAGGTGGACTCCCAGCGCCTGTCCTATATTGCCCAATGCTTCTCCGCCCTGGGCTTTGGCATCGCCGACGCACGGCGGCGGGCGTTCATGCTCTACAGCTACATGATCACCGAATCCCTCCTGCGCGGTCAGGGCAGCGCCGAGCAGCAGGCCGACCGCCGGGAGTTCATGCTGCGCACCCTGCTGGACAAGGCGCAGGGCTGATGAACAGCGCCTGATGGATCAGGTTCTCCAAAAAACCGCCCAAAGCTCTGCTACAATTGCGGTCTTCGGAGAGGTGGATGAGCGGTTTAAGTCGCACGCCTGGAAAGCGTGTGTGGGCTAATCCCCACCGCGGGTTCGAATCCCGCCCTCTCCGCCAGCATACAAGCCCAAGCAGTTGATCTGCTTGGGCTTTTTTGTTCTCGCAACTCGCAAGACGCCTGGGCGCAGCAAAACAGCCAGCTGAGCGATGCGCAGGTGGCCCAGGAAACAGTGCAGTGGCTGTGGAAGAACGCCACGGGCAGCGAGGGCACGCAGGTGCAGCTGCAGCCGTATGTGCAGCAGCTGCAGGCCGGGCAGATCAGTGGCGGTGATCTGGTCAATGCGGCGGTGCAGCATGCATTGGGCCATCCATCAGCCCAGCTGGCAGGAGTGATGGATTCGGGGCTGCTCTACGCTGCCGCCTGAGCCCATCCTCAAGCACTGCCATGCCGTTGGGAGTCAGCGGCTCCCAATGTATGCCACTCACTCAGTACGCTTGCGCGATTATGCGCGACCGCGTTACCCGAGAAGATCCGGAATATCCTGAATCGCAAGCCATCAATCTGGCAAAGCCGACCCAAAGTAATTGGCTGTAATTGATTAAACCTCTACCATCCCATATTCAGCCTGAATAATATCCGGTCAATTGCTTCCATAAAGGAGGGTGATCAGCACCGGCACCGGCACCGGCACCGATATCCGCCTCCGCAGGGCATATCTGTCCGGCTGCTCCATGCATGCCCAGGCGTACGCCATGATCCGCCTGTCTCTGTCAGTGCAGGATCTCCAGCGCTCCTGGACATGTCTGGCAGAACATATTTACCAGAAATTCTTGAAATTTTCAAAAAATACTGTCAAGAAGAATCAAAAAAAATCCCGCACCAGTTTATTCACGCCACACCCAGTACATACAAAAACTCACAGCATCAATCAAATACTCTCAATTGCTGTTTTTTTGATAATTATTATCAATTCACCAGGCAATTTTGATTAAGAATGCGTTCCTGCTGTCCATCCATAGCGGCATATACGGGTGCTGTGCACCCTTTTCACGACCCTGCCCGACATCAGTCAACGGAATTCACATGAAAGTCGCATCTTTCTTCGGCACGCGGCCCGAGGCCATCAAGATGGCACCGCTGGTGACGGCTCTTGCGCGTACTCCAGGCATCCATAGCGTGGTCTGCGTGACGGGGCAGCACCGGCAGATGCTGGATCAGGTCATGGACCTGTTCGGCCTTTCGGCCGACCATGACATGGCTGTCATGCAGCCCAGCCAGACGCTCAATGGCCTCTTCGCGCGCGTGATGGCTGGCGCCGATGCCATCCTGGAGCAGGAAAAGCCGGACTATGTGCTGGTGCACGGCGACACCAGCACGGCCACGGCCTGTGCGCTGGCGGCCTTTCACCGCCGCATCCCTGTCGGGCATGTAGAGGCGGGACTGCGCACGGGGGATCTGGCGCAGCCTTTCCCCGAAGAGATGAACCGCCGCGTGGTCGATGTGGTCAGCGACTGGATGTTCGCGCCGACACAGACCTCGCGCGCCAACCTGCTGGCCGAAAACCTGCAGGGCCGCATCGCCGTCACGGGCAATACCGTCATTGACGCACTGGCAGCGCTGTGCACGCGGCTGGACACCCATCCCACGCTGGCCCTGTCGATTGCGGCACGCTACCCCTGGGTGCAGGCGCAGCGCCGCATGCTGCTGGTCACCGGCCATCGCCGCGAGAACTTCGGCGCAGGCTTCGAGAGCATCTGCTGCGCGCTGGCCAGCCTGGCGCAGCGCCACCCTGACCTGCTCATCGTCTACCCCGTGCACTTCAATCCGGCCGTGCGCAGCGTGGTACAGGCCATGCTGGCCGGCAGGGACAACATCCGCCTGATCGAACCACTGGACTACGCGGATTTTGTCTGGTTCATGCGCCACGCCTATGCCATCTTGACGGACTCGGGCGGCGTGCAGGAAGAAGCGCCCTATCTGGGCAAGCCAGTGCTGGTGATGCGCGATGTGACAGAACGCCCCGAGGCCGTGGCAGCAGGCACCGTGCTGCTGGTGGGCACACAGCAAGAGCGCATCGTGTCGCAGGTCGAGCGGCTGCTGGCCGATCCGGATCACCACGCATCCTTCGCCCGAAAGATCAATCCCTACGGCGACGGCCATGCCAGCGGGCGCATCGTCCAGGCGCTGCTCGGCCAGCCGCTGCAGGAATTCATGGCATCGCCGATCCCCCCAGCGCCAGCCGCAACCGTCCCTGTGCAGCAGCCTGCCTGAGGCAACGCGCCTGAGGCGACGCGCCTGAGGCGACGCGCCTGGTGGCGCGCCTGCTGTCACCGTCCACACCGCCATTGAACGCCTGAACGGATCACCACGAGACTGCGATGCATCTGACACAACGTCCTTTCCTTCACCACGCCAACGCCCGCCGGCTGCTGGGCGCGCTGCTGGGTCTTGGCGCACTGTTCGCGCAGCCGGCATCCGCCTCCATCGTGGGCGACGGCATCCGCCAGCTGGGCACGGCAGACAGCCTGCGGCGCAGCATCTCGCTCAAGGAACTGGGCATCACCGAGCCAGTGGTGCTGTCAGGCTCAGCGAACCAGGAGTTCTACCTGCCGGTGCCGCGCAGGCTGTCCCTGTCGGATGCCAGCATCGCATTCGAGGGCCGCTACCTGAAAGGAGAAGCAGCGAGCACGACCTCCATGGTGCTGACGGTCAACGGCGCACCCACCACCGTCCAGGCCATTGGGGATGGAGAAGGCACGCTGCAGCGCACCCTGACCACGGGCCAGCCGCCCCGTTCGGCCGACTTCGTGCGGCTGGGCGTGAACTGGTACAACCGTGGCGGCAAGGTCCGCTGCGACGACAACAATACGCTGGCGAACTCGCTGACGATCTCCCCCCAGACACGGCTGAGCTACCGCGTGGCCCCCGGGGAGATCCGCAGCATCGAGGACGCCTGGAACGCGCTGCCTGCCGGCGTCACAGTACTGGTGTCCGGACAGCAGCTGGAGCAGACCGCCTTTGACAGCGCCTGGCGCGTCGCGGCCAGCCTGCAGCGCGCAGGCAAGCGCATCACCGTGCAGGCCCTGCCGGCTGTGGGTGATACGGTGGATGTGAGCGGTCTTGCCATTCCCTCTGCGCTGTCTGCGGTGCCCGCCTTCGCTGCACTGAAAACTGGCGGGGGCGCGCACAGGATCGCCAGCGCGTCCGAGCTGGGCGCACTGATCGCGCTGGGCGCAGCCCAGGCGGATGCCGATATCGTGATCGCCGACAAGGCGCTGCAGCAACGCATGGCGGCAGCGCTGGATGCGCTGCAGACCTCGCTGGCATCCGATGCCGATGCCAGCGAAGCCCTGCGCCAGTTGCGCAGCCAGCGGCTGCCCCTGGCATCCGAGGCGCTGGCCACGCGGCAGATCCGCCTGCTGCCCATGGGCCGCAAGCTGGTGCTGGCCGTGGCCACCGATGCGGGGGCCCAGGTAGCCGGCCTGCAGGAAACCGCCATGCAGCGGCTGCTGACCAGCGAAGCCGTCGCCGTGCCCTTGGCCCAGCCGCCGCAATGGGACGAGAGCAAGGGCATGCGCCTGTCCAGCCTGGGCAGCGCCAGCGACAGCTTCGATGTGCTGGCACGCGGCTCCTGGAGCATGAACTTCCCGCTGAGCGCCGTGGCATCGCGCGGACAGATGCCCAGTGAGCTCAGCCTGTACCTGGCAGCGGCCCCAGGCGCATCCACATCGCGCCCCGTTGCCACGGTCTACTGGAACAACGTGTTGCTGGCGGCCAAACAGCTGGAGGCCACCGGCCACCCCGAGCGGCTGCATGCACGCGTGCCCGGCTACGCGCTGGGCATCAACAACACGCTGCGCGTGATGGTGCAGCGCCAACCCTATTCGGCCGACTGCAGCGAGATACCGCAGGCCTTCCCTGTGAGCGTGCTGTCCGCCATCAGCCATGTCAAGCCGGGCAATGCCCAGCCGGATGGCACCTTTGTCGGGCTGCTGCCGCTGCTGGGCGGCCAAGCGCAGCTGCTGGTGCCCGGCAGCTATCTGGCGGCGGCTCCGGCCGCCATCGAGCGCGTGGCTGCGATGGCGGCCGCCAGTGGCCTGTCGGCTTCGCAGGCAGAGCTGCTGGTCGCGCAGGCGGGCGCAACAGCAAAACCCTCCAGGCCTTTCCTGTCCATGGATGTGGCCCTGCCTGACGGCAAGCCGCTGGTGACTGTCACCGAGGGCAAGCGGCTGCAGATCCGAGGCAGGCAGGCGGACTGGCTGGATCTGTCAGGAGCGCGCCGGCTGGCAGCGGCGGAAGTGGTCCGTGCCAGCGGCCAGGACGGCATCCTGTGGCACGCCATCGGCGAATGGGAGGGCGGCCTGGACGAGCCTTTCCTGCTGCAGCGCGGCAATATCGTGGTGATCGGCCAGGAAGGCCCGCTGGCCTGGATCGACAGCAGCGACCCCGATGCCAGCCTGCCCCGGGACGAAGGCATCCTGCAGCCATGGCATCGCTATATCTCAGCAGGCGTGCCCGGCATGGCCATCGCCGTGCTGGCCATGCTGGCGCTGCTGGCCATGGCCTGGTTCGTCGCCCGCCGCAAGCAGGCCAAGAAGGACTGAGGGATCTGCGGGGCAGTTGCCATGATTTCTTCCCTGTACTGGCCCTATCTGGTGGCCGACTACTACCGTGCGCTCGAATTCACCAGCGCCGTGGTGGCCGTCATCATCCTGCTGTCCAGCATCGATGACCTGTTCATCGATGCCTGGTACTGGACGCGCGAGGCCTACCGCTCGCTCACCGTGCGGCGCCGCTACCAGCCGCTCAAGGCGGAGCAGTTGCTGAGCGTTGACGAAAAGCCCCTGGCCATCATGGTCCCGGCCTGGCTGGAGTACGACGTGATCGCCGCCATGCTGGAGAGCATGGTGGGCACGCTGGATTACAAGAATTACATGATCTTCGTTGGCACCTACCGCAACGATGACCGCACCAAGAACGAGGTCGAGCGCATGCGCCGGCGCTACCGCCAGCTGATCCGCGTGGAGGTGCCCCACGATGGGCCGACCTGCAAGGCCGACTGCCTGAACTGGATCGTGCAGGCCATCTTCAAGCAAAACACGCTGCAGCCGGAGCCGTTCGCCGGCGTGATCCTGCACGACAGCGAGGATGTGCTGCACCCGCTGGAGCTCAAGTACTACAACTATCTGCTGCCGCGCATGGACTTCATCCAGTTGCCCGTGACGTCGCTGGAGCGTGAGTGGTACGAGCTGGTGGCCGGCACCTATATGGATGAGTTTGCCGAGTGGCACACCAAGGACCTGGTGGTGCGCGAGAGCATGTCCAAGATGGTGCCCTCCGCTGGCGTGGGCACCTGCTTCTCGCGCCGGGCGCTGGAGGAGCTGGCTGCCGAAACCCACAACCAGCCCTTCAACACCGACACGCTCACCGAGGACTATGACATCGGCGCGCGGCTGGCGCGACGCGGCATGAAGCAGATCTTCGGCAAGTTCCCGGTGGACTATGTCGTGCGCCGCAAGCCTTTGTTCGGCTTCGGCAGGGAGCAGGTCTCCACGCTGACCATGCCGCTGGGCATACGGGAGTACTTTCCCAACACCTTCAAGACGGCTTACCGCCAGAAGGCACGCTGGACTCTGGGCATCGGCCTGCAGGGCTGGTCCCAGGTCGGCTGGGAGGGTTCGCTGTCCACCAAATACCTGCTGTTTCGCGACCGCAAGGGACTGGTGACCTCGTTCGTGGCCATCCTGGCCTATGTGCTGCTGCTCAATTTCCTGCTGTTCGTGCTGGCCGAGCGCCTGGGCTGGTGGAGCGTTTATTACCCCTCCCTGTTCGCACCCAACAGCTGGCTGATGACGCTGGTGGGCGTCAATGCTGCCGCCCTGCTGCTGCGCATGCTGCAGCGCAGCTGGTTCGTGGGGCGCTTCTATGGCTGGGAACACGCCTTGCTGGCCATTCCGCGCATGGTGATCGGCAACTTCATCAATGCCATGGCTGCGGCGCGCGCATGGCGCCTGTTCATTGGCCATCTGGTCACGGGCAAGCGGCTGGCGTGGGACAAGACCATGCATGACTTTCCATCGACCGACCAGCTGGTGCAGCAGCGCCAGCGGCTGGGCGAGCTGCTGCTGTCCTGGCAGGCCATCGACGAATCCAGCCTGGCCGCCGCACTGGAGCTGCAGCACACGGAACGCCGCCCCCTGGGCTCCATCCTCATGGAAAAGGGCTGGCTGGATGAAGCCACGCTGCACGAGGCCATCGCCTTCCAGAACAGCATTCCCGCCGAATCAGAGCCCATGGCGCAGCTGCAAGAGGCCTGCGCATGAAGCCGCTCGTTCGCCCCATCGCACTGGCTGCGCTATTGGGAGCCGGCTGGTGCACGATGCCGTCCTGGCCGCAGGCGCTGCAGCCGCAGGCGGCCGAAGCCCCGCTCAAGGGGCGGGCATGGCAATGGGCCAACCAGGCCTATGTCCACTACGAGGCGGGCCGCTATGCGCAGGCTGCTGCCAGCGCAGCCTCGGCCATCCGGCTGCGCCCCGACCTGCTGCGGCTGCGCATGCTGCAGATCTATGCGCTGCAGAAACTGGGCAGGCCCGACGAGGTGCTCAAGGCCATCGAGGCGGCCCGCGCTGCGGGCCTGGACCCGGCCATCCTCAAGCAGGCCGAGGACAATGTGCGCGCCGGCACGGCAGGCGAGCCGGCAGCCGCAGGATCGCCCGCCTATCGCAAGGCTTTTCCCATGGCCACCCAGGCCTATGAGGACTACAACCGCCAGGAGTACGCGGACAGCGCCCGCAAGGCCGAAGAAGCATTCCGCACCGACCCGACACAGGGCGAGTGGGCGCTGCTATGGGTCAACGCACTCGATGCGCAGCAGTTGACCCGGCAGGCCATCGAGGCTGCCGATACGGCGCTGGCCCTGGGCGCTCCCAACAAAAGCGACCTGCTGGCCAGGCGCCAGACGCTGCGCCGCAGCCTGGCGGTGCTTCCGGCGCAAAAAGCCTACCAGGCCCTGATTGCCAACGACCCGGCGACCGCCGTGCCCTTTGCGCAGCAGGCCGTGGCCCAGGCGCCCGATGTCACCTCCCACCGCCTGCTGCTGGTCACCGCGCTCATGCTGTCCGAGCAATTGCCGGCTGCGGAAGCGGCGGCCACAGAAGCCCTGCAGCAGGACGACGAAGACACGCCCGCACTGGGCATGCGGGGCTATATCCGCCAGCGCCAGGGCAAGACAGCGCTGGCCAATCAGGACTTCGATGCCGCGCTGGCGCAGGACTGGCTCGATGAGACGCAACTGACGAACCTGCGGCTGATCGCGGCCGATGCGGCTCTGGCTGCTGGCGACATGGAGCGCGCCAGGTCGCTGCTGGCGCGCATGCCGGCCAGGGATGAGCCCGTGGCCCGGCGCCTGCGCGAAGCCGGTGCGACGCGCGCCAGCAGCCGGGGCACCTCGCGCGACCTGACGCTGGCCGCCTACCCGCCCCCGCTGCAGGACTGCCGCGACACGCCCTATGGCACCGTCTGCCAGTTGCAGCCCTCGGACGCTCAGGGCACGGGCGGCCCCAGCGCGCTGGCCTATGCAGCCTATGCCCGCCAGGACTACCAGGCCGCCATTGCCCATGCCGTCGAGGCCGCCGCCAAAGACCCCGACAACGCGCTGCTGCAAAAGCTGCTCACCACTACGCTGGCTGCCGGCAACCGGACGCAGCAGGGCCAGGCGCTGCTGCGGCTGGACAAGGCGCTGTCGCTGACGCCGGATGATGCCCAGCTGCTGATGCAGCGCGGCTATCTACACACCCGCCAGGGCACATCCGACAAGGCCTTGCAGGACTTCCGCGCGGCACGGGCCACGGGCAACGCGCCACCCGGCATCATCCTCGACGAAGCCTATGCGCTGGCAGGCACAGGCGACCGCAAAAGCGCCGTGCAGACCTTCAAGGAAGCGATTGACCTCAACGACGCCGGCACGCTGCCCCTGACGCCCGAACAGCGCGAAAACGCCCGTGGCGCCGTCGCCGGATATGACAGACGGTGGGGATTGACGCTGTCCTCGGGCTACCGTGGCGCGCACCCGGTGGGGCGTGCGTTCTCGGACGGCATTTCCACACAGCCCGGCAATGCGGTCTTCTCAACCGCAGAAGCGTACTGGCGGCCCTCGGGCTGGCTGAACACATCGACCCGGGTCTTCGATGCCTATGCCCGCCTGGGCAATACGTTGCACAACAGCGGCGGCAAGACGCCGGGACAGGTGGCCATCGACCCGTGCACGGGCCTGCCTGTCGATATTCCAGCCTCCGACAACAGTGGCATCTCCGGGCTGCCCACCAGCACCGGCTCCCTGGGCGTGCGCTTCACGCCATCCACAGAGCGTGCGCTGACCTTCGGGCTGGAGCGCCAGCTCATGCTGGGCTCGGCCTCGCGCGCGGGCTTTGCGACGCCGGGATCGGCTGCGCTGCGCTGCATGATGAGCGGGCGCGACCGACTCAACCCCGACGGCCCGGCACTGGGCAATCCCATCTCTGCGCGCTACAGCGCAGGCGCCGGCCAGGGCGGCTGGCTGGCCTATGTCACGCACGGCTTCTATGAGGGAACAACGCGGCGCACGGACCTGCCCAGCTGGTTCACCATGGAGGGCTACACACAGGCTGGCTACGCCGCCCAGAGCATGGCCTCGCGCGTCACGCTGACGGACCAGGTGACGGGGGCCGTGCTGGGCGAAGGCACGGGCCGCTACCGGCGCCAGCAGTGGTTCTTCTCCACGCAGGCGCGCATTGGCCGCAGCTTCCGGGCCGATGGCATCAGCCAGGGCCTGGTGGTCTTTCCTTTCGGCGTGGTCGCCGCGGACTGGATACGGCAAAAAAACAGCCTGCAGCTGCGCTCGCTGCAGCCCGCATCCCCCGGCATGCCGGTCGTGGACCTGATGGCAGAGCAACAGGGCCAGACATGGGGCCTGCAAGGCAATGGCAGCGGCTGGTCGGCCAGCGCCGGCCTGGGGCTGAGCCTGCGCTACTGGTTCCGCGAAAGCCACTACAGCGCAGCGCAGTCCTACGCGGACTGGTCCATGCAGTACCGCTTCAACATCGGCGGCGGCCAGGCCGACCGCGCCAAGGGCCTGTTCATGACCCTGACCCTGTCGTACTGATCCGGGCCGCACTGACTGCCGCCCTGTCCCTCACAAGGAGCCCATCACACATGAATTCGATGACCGACGCAAAACGCACATTCGCCGCAGGACTGCGGGCACGCACGGCACGCACGCTGGCAGGCTGCGCCATGGTACTGGGCGCACTGGGCGCCCAGGCACAGGATGTCTCTTCCATCGTGCTCAAAGGCAAGGATGGATGGCTGTTTCCGGGCTGGGGCAGCCTGACCCAGGTCGACCGCAGCGGGCTCGATGAATCGACACGCCTCATCGCCGAAGCCAAAAACCTGCTGGCCGCACGCGGAGTCAGGCTACAGGTGCTGCTGCTGCCCGACAAGGCACGTTTCTACGGCGACAGGCTGCCCGAGGGCAAAGCCATGAGCGCCGAGGTCCAGGGGCGCTACGCGCTCATCCTCGACGCCTTCAAGCGCGCCGGCATCACCAGTTTCGACGACGAAGCCGTGCTGCGCGCGGTACATGCCAGCGGCAAGGAGGTTTTCTACCGCACGGACCAGCACTGGACCCAGGCGGCCGCCGATGCCACGGCCGATGCCACGGCCGCCATGATCGCCAGCGAAGTGCCGCAGCTGGCTGGCAAGCCGGGCACGGGCATGGCGCTGGGCGACATGACCAACGAGCGCCGCTACGGCGACCTGGCCGAACTGTTTCTGACGCCCGAGGAGCGCAAGCAGACAGGGCGTGAAGTCTTCGCCGTACGCCGCCAGACACAGGGCCAGAGCCTGATCGATGACGCGCCGTCGCCGGTCCACATCACCGGCCACAGCATGGTCCAGCCCTATTTCGGCTTTCCGCAGAAGCTGTCGCAGCGCATCGACCGGCCGGTATCGCTGAACTGGAAGCCCGGCAATGTCGGCCAGTGGGCCATGCTGCTCGAATACCTGGAGTCGCCCGCCTTCAAGGCGCATCGCCCGCAGGTACTGATCTGGCAGATGTTCGAGCCCACCTATACCTACGGCCCGCAGGCGGCAGGACAGTGGGACAACGCTTCCCTGATGCCGGCTGCCACCTGGCTGGAGCGGCTGCGCGCTGCGCTCAAGGACTGAGACATGTCGCAGGCAGAGCAGGACGCACGCGGACATGCCCGCAACGCCTGGCTATGGTCGGCCCTGCTGGTGGCCGGCACGGTGTGGGGCAGCTGGACGCTGGTGCAGCACGGCCCCCGGCCGCAATCGCTGCCGCTCTCGGCCTGGCTCGACGGCAGCGCAGGCACGGCGCTGAACAAAGCGCTGCGCCTTCCTGCGCAGTCCAGCCTGGAAACCGGCCAGGCCGCGCTGCGCTACCGGTTGCTGGGCGATGCCGGACCCCAGGTGGCGCTCGGCTGCCCGCAATGGATGTTCTACCGCGACGGCCTGCGTGCCCAGCCCGGCGCGGGCGCAGCCCCCTTCGAGGCCCGCCAGCGCCTGGTCAGCCACTGGACGCGGCAGCTGCACGCCCAAGGCATCCAGGTGCTGGTGGTGGCCGTGCCCGACAAGTCCCGCATCGAGTCCGCCCACCTGTGCGGCCTGCCCGAGGCTCCCGTGATGCGCGAGCGCCTGGACCAGTGGCAGCAATGGCTCCATGCCCAGGGCATCGCCTTCGCCGACCTGCGCCCTGCAATGCAAAACCAGCCTGGCCCCATGTTCCTGCGCACCGACGTGCACATGAACGCAGAGGGCGCACAGGCTGCAGCGCAGGCCGTGGCCCGTGCCGCCTTGCCCCTGCTGGGCGGCGTGCGCGGCACGCAGGCCTTCCAGCAATCGCCGCCTGCGCCGCCGCAGCCCATCGACGGTGATCTGCTGATCCTGTCAGGGCTGCGCCATGCCGCACCGGGCTGGCGCCCGCAGCGTGATCTGGTCAGCCACCAGGAGATCACCCCCGTGCGCAGCGGCGGGCTGCTGGACGACACCCCACCCGTGCAGGTACTGCTGGCCGGCAGCTCCAACGGCCTGCGCAGCCATTTCGCCGCCCGGCTGGGCATAGGCCTGGGCCGGGAGGTCTGGAACCTGAGCATGGATGGCGGGCAGTTCAGTGGTGCCATGCTGGCCGCGCTCCAGCGCCGTGCCTCGTGGCCGGCCAGCCTGAAGCTGGTGATCTGGGAGTTCTCGGAAAACACCTTGTCCCTGCCCCTGACCGACGGCGAAAAGGCCGCGCTGCAGGCGCTGAAGCCGGCTTCGCCACCCGCGTGATACCGCCTACCCCATGCTGTTCAACTCCTACCTGTTTTTGCTGCTATTCCTGCCCATCGCGCTGGCCGGCCACTATGTGGCAGGGGCCATCAGCCTGCGGCTGGCGGCGCTGTGGCTGTGTCTGACCTCCGTGGTCTTCTACGGCTGGTGGAATCCGCAGTTCGTCGCATTGCTGGCGCTGTCCATCGCCTTCAACTACCTGGTCAGCCTGCTCATCCTGCGCCTGCAGGGGCGTGTACGCCTGCAGGCTTTGGCGACCGGCACGGGCGTGGCCATCGACCTGGCTGCGCTGGTCCACTACAAGTACTTCGCCACGCTGTTCAACTTCCTGGGCGAATGGGGCCTGACACAGGGTGGCATGCATGAGCTGATACTGCCGCTGGGCATCTCGTTTTTCACCTTCACGCAGATCGGCTACCTGCTCGACTGCCGCTCGGGCATCGTCAAGGAGCGCAGCCTGCTCAGCTACGTGCTGTTCGTGACCTTCTTCCCGCACCTGATCGCCGGCCCCATCCTGCACCACAAGGAAATGATGCCGCAGTTCGCCCAGCGCGAGAACTACCGGCTGCGCGCAGACAACCTGTCCGTGGGCGGCGCGCTGTTCGTGATCGGGCTGGCCAAGAAAGTGCTGCTGGCCGATGAAATCGCGCCTTATGCGGACGCTGGCTTCGCAGAGCCGGGGGCGCTGCAGCTGTGGGCTGCATGGGGCACCAGCATCAGCTACGCGCTGCAGCTGTACTTCGATTTTTCGGGCTACTCGGACATGGCGCTGGGCCTGGCCCGGATGTTCGGCATCCGCTTTCCGCTGAACTTCAACTCCCCCTACAAGGCCGCCAGCATCATCGACTTCTGGGCACGCTGGCACATGACGCTGACGCGCTACCTGACCGCCTACCTCTACTACCCGGTGGCCATGGCCATCTCGCGCGCCCGCGAAAGGCGCGGCCTGCCCGTGGGCTCCAGCGCCGCACGCTCGCCCTGGGGCTTTGCCGCCACCATCGTGGTGCCCACGCTGTTCACCATGGGCCTGGCTGGCGTCTGGCACGGCGCAGGTCTGCAGTACCTGGTGTTCGGCCTGCTGCACGCCTTTTACCTGTCGGTCAACCATGCCTGGCGCATCTTCGTCGTCAGCCGCCGGCCGGCAGCGGCCCGCCAGGGCAGCCTGGCAGGCCGCCTGCTGGGCGTGGCCATCACCTTCGTGGCCGTGATCGTGGCCCAGGCCTTCTTCAGGGCCCACGGCGTGGGCGATGCCCTGCTGCTGCTGCAAGGCATGGGCGGCATGCGCGGCGTGGAGGCGCTGCAGCCTCTGGCCCACACCCAGGGGCTGGCCTTCGGCGACGCCTGGCGGCTCGTGATCGGCCAGCACCTGCAAGCCGTGCTGATCGCCCTGGCGCTGGCGATTGCCTGGTTTGCACCCAACGCCCACCAGATCCTGGGCCACCATTCGCCGGCCATGTTCAAGGTCCAGGAAGCGCCCAGCGCATGGATGCGCTGGCGGCCCAACACGGCCTGGACTGCCGCGACGCTGGCCCTGCTGCTGCTGTGCCTGGTGAACCTGCACAAGGAAACCCGTTTCCTGTACTTCCAATTCTGACCTACCTGCTGGAGAACGACATGACCCTCAACGACATCGAATCCAAGATCGCCAAGATCATTGAAGACATCATCCTGACCCCCGTCGAGACGGACACCCTGCTGCTCGAATCCGGGCTGGTGGACTCCCTGTCCGCCGTGGATGTGGCACTGGCTGTCGAGAAAGCATTCGCCGTCAAGATCCCCCCGTCCGAGATCGATCTGCACCTGGAATCCGTGCAGGCGCTGGCGCAGTACGTCGCCGAACACCGCAAAGCCTGAACTGCCGCCGGATCACGCCGGTCCGCAACCGCAAGACACCGTCTGCAAGCCGCAAGGAACACGCATGCGATTTGATTTTGAGCGCTTCGATTTCATCGAGCCCGGCGAGGCCGCCCAGCGCCCTGCCGTGGTGGATGCCGCCGGCACGCTGGACTGGTCAGGGCTGGTGCAGGCCGTGCACCAATGGGAGCAGGCTGCGCTGCGGCATGGCGCCCGGGCCGATCAGCCCCTGCTGATCACCGGACACAAGGAAGCGGGCTTTGTGGTGGCCATGCTAGGCTGCCTGCGCCTGGGCGTGCCCTTCGTCCCCGTGGATGTGGTCAATCCGCGCGAGCGCATCGCCCGCATTGCGCACCTGGTGCAAGCCGGCCTGCACTATGACGCGCAGGCTGGCGCCTTGCGCGATACCGGCATCGCTGCGCAGGCGCTGCAGGAAAAATCGCTGGCCTACATCATGTTCACCTCGGGCAGCACCGGCGACCCCAAGGGCGTGCAGATCGGCCGCGAAAGCCTGGGGCTGTTCGCCCGCTGGATCCGGGACAGCCTGGCACTGGGCCAGGCACCGGTCTTCATGGACCAGATGCTGTTCAGCTTCGACTTCTCGCTGTTCAACTGGATGGGCGCGCTGGCCACCGGCGGCACCTGCGTGCTGTGCGCGCGCGACACCATTGCCGACCGCCAGGCCTTCGCCGCCTACCTGGGGCGCACCCGTGTCAACGTCTGGGCCTCCACGCCCTCGTTCGTGCGCCAGCAGCTGCTCGACCCGGACTTCGACCAGCAGCACCTGCCCGATTTGAGGGTCTTCGTGTTCGGCGCGGAATCGCTCACGCCCACCGTGGCCGAGGCGCTTTGGAGCCGCTTCCCGCAGGCGCGCATCATCAACTCCTACGGCCCCACGGAGGCCACCTGCTCGACCACCTGGGTGGAGATCGACGCCGCGCTGCGGGCTGCGGCGCCGCTGCCGTTTCCCATCGGTCGGGCTAAGCCCTATGCCGAAGTCTTTCTCGAAGACGGCGAGATCTGCGCAGTCGGCGACCATGTGATGCGCGGCTACCTCAACCGCCCCGACCTCAACCAAAGCCGCATGTTCATGCGCCATGGCAAGCGCGGCTACCGCACGGGCGACATCGGCGAAATCGACAGCCAGGGACTGGTCACTTTCCACGGACGGCGTGACGACCAGATCAAGCTGCATGGCTACCGCATCGAACTGGCCGAAGTCGATGCCGTGCTGGCCACGCTGCCCGGCGTGCGGGCTGGAGCGGCCGTGGCCTTGAAACGGCCTGACGGCACCCTGGTGCGCATGATCGGCTTCGTGGACCTGGACTGCGCAGGGCCCGCCGGCCTGCAGCCGCTGCCTGCCGCGCTGGCCCACTGGCGCGACCTGCTGGCGCAGAGGGTGCCACCCTACATGATTCCCTCAGAACTGCTGGCCTGCCATGGCTTTCCCCTGAGCCAGACAGACAAGGCCGACCGCAGGCAACTGGAGCGCATGTACCAGCAATCGCGCATGCGCACCGCCAAGGAAAACACCCCATGAAAACTACTCCTTCCCTGATGCCATGTGCCATGCTGGCAGTGGCTGGCCTCGCTGCCATGGCCGGCGCGGCGCTGGCACAAACCCAGCAAGGTGCGCTGGCACAGCTGTACGCAGCCCGGCCACCCGCAGGCGCCTCCTTCGTGCGCGTGGCCCATCCCCACGCGGGCACGCTGCGCGTGAAGATTGCCGACGGCCCCGAGCAAACCCTCTCGGACGGCAAGACCGCCAGCAGCTATGCCATCGTCAAGGCAGATACGCCCTTCAGCATCGTGCTGGATGGCAAGGTCTCCACCATGAAGGTGGCGCCCGGCTCCTACACCACCCTGGTGGCACAGCGCCAGGGCAAGGACCTGCGCCTGGCGGCCATTGACGACACAGGCGGCAGCCAGGATGCGCTCAAGGCCGAACTGCGCTTTTACAACCTGGCCGCAGACTGCGCTGAAGCCGGTCTGCAGATCGCTCCTTCGGGCCCCACCCTGTTTGCAGGCGTCGCACCGGCGGCAGCGGCCAGCCGCTCCATCAATCCGGTCAGCGCACAGCTGCAGGCAGCCTGCGCCAAGGCCGTCAGCGCCCCCTGGAGCCTGCCGCCGCTGCAGCCCGGCCAGCACTACAGCCTGTTCCTGACCGGCCCGGCCAGCGCCCCCGTGCTGCGCGGGCAGGCAAGCGCCACCGACCCCTATAAGCCCTGAGCGGCGCATCCGCCACGGGAGGAGCCCAGACACATGCGTACGGTATTGCGTGAAGACCACCTGCTGCTCAGGGAGCAGGCCGACAAATTCGTGGCAGCCGAGATACTGCCCCACCTCGCTGCCTGGGAGCGGGAAGGCATCACGCCGCGCGCGCTGTGGCGCAAGGCGGGCGCCAGCGGCCTGCTCAACTGCTCCCTGCCGCCGCCCTATGGCCAGGGGGGCGACTTCGGCCACGCGGCCATGGTCATCGAGGCGCTGGCGCACGCCAACTGCCTGGGCATCGGCTTTTCCATCCACTCGGACATGGTGTCACCCTATCTGTGGAACTTCGGCACCGATGCGCAAAAGGAGCTCTGGCTGCCACGCATGGCGCGCGGCGATCTGATCGGCGCCATCGCCATGACCGAACCCGGCGCCGGCAGTGACCTCAAGGCCGTTCGCACGCGGGCCCGCCGCGAAGGCGCGCACTACGTGCTCAACGGCCAGAAAACCTTCATCACCAACGGTGTCAATGCCGGGCTGGTAGTGGTGCTGGCCAGCACCGAGCCCGACCTGGGCGCGCGCGGCCTGTCGCTGTTCATCGTGGAGGAAGGGATGGCCGGCTTCACCAAAGGCCCGGCGCTTCAAAAAATAGGACAGCACAGCCAGGATACCTGCGAGCTGTTCTTCGACGAGCTGCGCCTGCCTGCGGACTACCTGCTGGGCCAGGAAAACGAAGGCTTCGGATATGTGACCCATGAGCTGGCGCAGGAGCGCCTGGCCATTGCACTGCGCGCCTGCGCCTCACTGGAGGGCATGCTGCAATCGGGCGCCGAATACGTGCGCAACCGCAAAGTCTTCGGCCGCCGGGTGCTGGACTACCAGAACACGCGCTTCAAGCTGGCGGACGCTCTGGCCAAGGCCAGGATGCTGCGGGTCTTCCTGGACGACTGCCTGGCCCGCCATCTGCAGGGTCAGCTCGACAGCGTCACGGCGGCCATGGCCAAGCTCAATGCCACCGAACTGCAAGGCCAGGTGCTGGACGATCTGCTGCAGATGCACGGCGGCTACGGCTACATGGCCGAATACGGCATCGCCAGGGCCTGGGCCGATGCACGCGCGCTGCGCCTGTTCGGCGGCAGCAGCGAAATCCTGCGCGAAATCATCGGCAAGCAGTTCTGATCCCGGGCAGCAGGCACGGCTGCGCTCCCTGCGCGGCCCGCCTCAGCCCACGGCGGACTTCCACTGACTGCGCAGCAACTGCGCCTCGGGCGTGTCATCGAGCACCCAGGGATCGATGGCAAAGGCCACAATGCGCTCGGCGCCACAGTCCCTGGCCACCTCCCATTGCCGGCGCACGCGCTCAGGCTCGGCCGTGCGGGCATTGAAGTCCGTGCTGGTGCCCGAGGACAGCTGGGTGAACAATTCGACAATCAGATCGAACGGCACACCGCGCTTCTGCAGCAATGCCTGCAGCGGCGCCAGCGCCGCATAGTTCTGCAGGCCGGCCACCCCCACGCCGTCCTGCACCATGGGGTGCAGCGCCAGCCGGTCCAGAAGAAAATCCCACATCTGGGCCAGGGTGGCCTGGGATTTGAGCTGGCTGAAATAGGTGGAGATCGCCGGCACCTTGCCCGACGTCGCCATCGCGGTCTGGACCAGGGGCTTGAGCGCCTGAACCAGCTGTTCGCCGCGCTCCACACTGGACCAGTGGTACTGCTCCAGCTCGTAAGGGATGTACCAGCCCCTGAACGCCGCATGGCGGGGCCAGACGGCAGATGCCATGTAGCGCGTGCCCTGGTCGGAGATATACGCCAGAAACGGTGCCATGGCCGCAGCGTTGGCATAGTCGATCTGCTTCCACCAGCGCTCGTCATAGGGCAGACCCAGGTGCACGCCCATGCCCAGCCCGGCACAGATGTCCAGCACATCGGCCACCTGGGTATCGGCCAGCCGCCAGGTCTGCGCCGGCGTTTCACCCAGAATGCCGGTCCACTGCACGAACAGCTCGCGGCAGCCCAGCGCATAGGTATCCGCCAGGCGCTTGCGCCACTGCTCGCGCGGCATCGTCAAATGGCTGCGCCAGGGCTGCAGGAAGCTGCCCGTGACAGGCAGGCTGCTGGAGCAGCCGGCCAGCAGCGAGGCACCAGCTGCCACAGCAGTGGCCGCTACGGCGCCAGTACCCAGGAAAGTGCGTCTCGACAAGGACATGGTAGGCCAGGACAAAAGAGGCTGCAGGCAGGATGTCCGGCAGATCAGCACCGAGGATAACCGCATGGCATACCCGTTTCACGGCCCGCAGCACTCACACTCACACACGAATTTCAGACACAGCCAGATTAAAAAAAGCCCAGCCGGGCTCTCGCCGGGCTGGGCATGCATGCGGGCTGATGGGAGCGGTACGCAGGGCCTGCGCGCCGCCACGCATCAGGCCTTGGCGGACGCCGATGTCTTGGTGGCCAGCACTTCGGGCTCGTTGCCATCGAGAGCGCTGTGCAGCATGCGGTAATCCAGCGCGTTTTCCCAGCGGGACACGACCACGGTGGCCACGGCATTGCCCATGAAGTTGGTCAGCGAGCGGCACTCGCTCATGAAGCGGTCCACCCCCAGGATCAGCGCCATGCCGGCCACGGGGACCTCGGGCACCACGGCCAGCGTCGCGGCCAGCGTGATGAAGCCCGCGCCAGTCACGCCGGCAGCGCCCTTGGAGCTGAGCATGGCCACCAGCAGCAGCGCAATTTCATGGCCCAGGGTCAGCTGGGTATTCGTAGCCTGCGCAATGAACAGCGCCGCCAGCGTCATGTAGATGTTGGTGCCATCCAGGTTGAACGAGTAGCCCGTGGGCACAACCAGGCCCACGACGGACTTGCTGCAGCCTGCGCGCTCCATCTTCTGCATCAGCGAAGGCAGGGCCGACTCAGAGGACGATGTGCCCAGCACCAGCAGCAGCTCGGCCTTGAGATAGCGGGCCAGCTTGATCACCGAGAAGCCGCACAGCCGTGCCACCAGGCCCAGCACCACCACCACGAACAGCAGCGAGGTCACATAGAACGAGCCCACCAGCCAGGCCAGGTTGACCAGCGAGCTGAGGCCGAACTTGCCGATGGTGAAGGCGATGGCACCGAAGGCGCCCAGGGGAGCGGCCTTCATCAGAATGCCCACCAGCCGGAAAACCGGCGCCGTCAGCGCTTCCAGGAAATGGAGCACGGGCTTGCCAGCGTCGCCGACCATGGCCAGCGAAATGCCGAACAGCACGGCCACGAACAGCACCTGCAGAATGTTGTCGCCCACAAAGGGGCTGACCAGCGTCTTGGGAATGATGTCCATGGCAAAGCCGGTGAGCGTCAGCTCATGCGACTTGGCCACATAGCCCTTGACGGCGCTCTGGTCGAGGTCGGCCGGATTGATGTTCATGCCGGCGCCGGGCTGCACCAGGTGCGCGACCACCATGCCCACCACCAGGGCCAGCGTGGAGAAGAACAGGAAGTAGGCCATGGCCTTGGCGAACACGCGGCCCACGGTGCGCAGCTGCGTCATGCCGGCAATGCCCGTGACGATGGTCAGGAAGATCACCGGGGCAATGATCATCTTCACCAGCTTGATGAAGGCATCGCCCAGCGGCTTGAACTGCTCGGCATACTGGGGCTCGAAATGGCCCAGCAAAATACCCAGGACGATGGCGACCACCACCTGGAAATACAGTTGGCGGTAAAAAGGCAGCCGCACGGGGGCGGCGGCTTCGGTAGGCAGGGCGTGCATGCGGCGGCTCCGGAAGAATTTTGAATGGACAGGACACGCACCAATCGGGTGCGGCGAGGTGCGATTTGTACCGCCGGGGCCTGCGCACGCCGATAACCTATTGGTATTAGAGAGGGACACCCGCCTAGGCAAATGCGCCAAAAATAAGGGTAACTACCAAGATCCGCCAGCCCTCCAACCATCACCCGGACCGCCATGCCCACCGCTTTTCGCCGCCAGACCTGGACCCTGCTGCTGCTTTTGGGCGGCATGTTTGCCTGCATGCTGCTGGCCGGCCACCTGGCCTGGCAGCATGCGCTGCGCGGGGAAATCGCCAGCGTGCAGCGCCAGCTCACGCTTTACGCACAGGCCCTGGGACAGCGCATCGACCGCTACCGCACCCTGCCCGAAGTGCTGGCGCTGGACCCCGAGCTGCGCGCCGCCCTCACCCAGCCCCTGTCGCAGGAGGGCATCGACCGGCTCAACCGGCGGCTGGAGCAGGCCAATGGCGCCAGCCAGTCCTCCACCCTGACCCTGATCGACCGCAACGGCAAGGCGCTGGCCGCCAGCAACTGGCGCGAAGCACGCAACAACGTGGGCGTGGACTACAGCTTCAGGCCCTATGTGCAGCAGGCGCTGTCCCAGGGCAGCGGGCGCTTTTACGGCATCGGCCTGACCACGGGGCTGCCCGGCTATTTCCTGTCGCAAGGCATCCTGGACGAGCAAGGGGAGATCGCGGGACTGGTCGTCATCAAGATCGTGCTGTTCGAGCTGGAGCGCGAGTGGCTGCAGACACCCGACGTGGTACTGGCATCGGACGACCATGGCGTCGTCTTCCTGGCCAGCCAGCCGGCATGGCGCTACCGGCTGCTGGAGCCGCTGAGCGCCTCCGACCGGGCGGACCTGGCCGCCACGCGCCAGTACCTGGACCAGGAGCTGCACCCCTTGCGCTACCGGCAGCTGCAGGCCCTGGACGACAGCAGCATGCTGGTGCGGTTGCAAGAGCCTGCGCTGCCGGGCACCACGCTGTGGCACACCATGTCCCTGCCGGGAAGCAACTGGCGCCTGCACCTGCTGCACGACACGCAGGCCAGCACCGTGGCCAGCCGCTGGGCTGCAGCCGCAGCAGCGGGCGGCTGGCTGGCGCTGGCCTTGCTGGTGCTGTTCGTGCGCCAGCGGCGCCGGCTTGCGGCGCTGCGCCTGCGCAGCCGCCAGGAGCTCGAAGCCGTGCTGCGCCAGCATGCCCAGGAACTGCGCACCGCCCAGGACGGCATCGTGCAGGCAGCACGCCAGGCCGATACGGGGCTGAGCCGCAGCCTGGAGCACCTGCCCCAGGGCGTGGTCGTCATCGACGCGGACCTGCGGCTCGTCGCCTGGAACTCGCGCTATGTGCAGCTGTTTCGCTTCCCGCCCGAGCTACTGCGCACCGGCCAGCCCATCGAAGATCTGTTCCGACACAACGCGCGGCGCGGCCTGCTGGGGCCGGGCCCCATCGAGGCCGCGATCCAGCGGCGACTGCAGCACCTGCGCAGCGGCAACCCCCACCTGCACGAAAGCACCAAGGACGATGGCACGGTGCTGGAAATCCGCGGCAATCCCCTGCCCGATGGCGGCTTTGTCACCAGCTACGCCGACATTACCAGCTACAAGAACGCCGCACGCGAACTGCGCTCTCTGGCGGATGCGCTGGAGCAGCGCATCGCCGAGCGCACGCGCGACCTGGCCCAAGCCAAGCGCGAGGCCGAGCAGGCCAACCGCTACAAGACCCGCTTCGTGGCGGCTGCCGTGCACGACCTGCTGCAGCCGCTGAACGCGGCACGCATGTTCAGTTCGCTGCTGCGCAGCCATCTGCACGACGACGCAGGCCGCCATGTGGCAGAAAGCATCGACGGCGCGCTTGCGGCGCAGGACGCCATCCTGGGCAGCCTTCTGGACATCTCGCGCATGGAATCCGGCCAGCTCGAAGTCCATGTGCGCGACTTCGCGCTGGGTCCGCTGCTGCAGGTCATGTGCCACAACTTCGGCATCCTGGCCGAAAGCCGGGGCCTGCGCCTGAGCGGCGTCGATACGCGCTGCGTGGTGCGCAGCGACGAGGCGCTGCTGCGGCGCATCCTGCAGAACTTTCTGTCCAATGCCATCCGCTATACGCACCAGGGACGCATCGTCATCGGCTGCCGCCGCCAGGGCAGCCAGCTGCGCATCGAGGTCCATGACCAGGGACCGGGCATCCCCGAGAGCCTGCAGCGCGAAATCTTCGAGGAATTCCGCCGCCTCAACGAAGGCCATGGCGAGGACCGGGGCGCCGGACTGGGCCTGGCCATCGTCGAGCGCCTGGGCCGGCTGCTGGGCCACGAGATAGGACTGCGCTCGCAGCTGGGCCGGGGCAGCGTGTTCTGGGTCTGCGTGCCCCTGGGGGACCCCTTGGCCGTGCAGCGCATCGCGCCAGCGGCACCGGGCCATGCCCTGTCCAGCGACGATGCACCGCTGCAGGGCATGAGCGCCTGGTACGTGGAAGACGATGCCCAGACCTGCGCCGCCATGCGCGCCTTGCTGCAGCGCTGGGGCTGCGCCCTGCCCTATGCCGGAGGCCCGGCCGAGGCGCTGGCCCTGGCTGCGCCGGGCCAGGCGCCCCAGCTGGTGCTGCTGGACGTGCGGCTGGGGCCGCTGTACGGACCCGACGTCTATGCCCAGCTGTGCCAGCGCTGGGGCCAGTCGCCGCCGGTCATTCTGGTCACGGCAGAACGCGACGGCACGCTGCGGCGGCAGGCCGCCGAACGCGGCTGGGGCTTTCTGGCCAAGCCTGTGCGCCCGCCAGCGCTGCGCGCGCTCATGAGCCAGATGCTGCTGCGCCACCGCGATGCGGGCAGCAGCTGAGGCCCATGCTCACATCGCGCCATCGGTCTCCAGGCTCTTGACCAGCACGGCAGCCTGCGTGCGGCTGTAGCACTCCAGCTTCTTGAGAATCGCCGTCACATGCACCTTGACGGTGTTTTCGGCCAGCCCCAGCTCATGGGCAATCTGCTTGTTGAGCAGCCCATCGGCCAGGCACAGCAGCACGCGGAACTGCTGCGGCGTGAGCTGGGCCAGGCGAGCAGCCAGTTCGGCATCGGCCTGCGAACGCTCGGCTGCCATCGGCGGAAACCAGCTCCCCCCCTCCAGCACCTCGCCCACGGCAGTGCCGATGGCCTCGGCAGGCGCCGACTTGGGAATGAAGCCCGCAGCGCCGAATTGCTGGGCCCGCCGGATCACACGCGGATGATCATTGGAGGAAATGACAATCACCGGAACGTCCGGATACTCCCCGCGCACATGCAGCAGCGCCGAGAAGCCGCGCGCCCCCGGCATGGCCAGGTCCAGCAGCACCAGCTCGATCTCGGGGTGCTGCTGCAGCGCGGCGCCCAGCGTGGCGGCACTGGCGGCCTCCAGCACGGTGAACTGCGGCAGGGATTCGCGCAGGACATGGATCACCGCAGCGCGGAACAGCGGATGGTCATCGGCAACTAAAAGCGTGGATTCGGACATGGCGCGAAGTCTGACACGGACGGGACCACCCTGGAGCGCCGCAGGCTGGCACGGCGCTTGCATCAGGGTGCAGGGCCTGGCCCAGCAGCCGGGCAGCGAGACTCCAGAAAGAAGGTGAAACGGCCCCAGGAACAGACATTCTTACCGTCCCACGCCCATGCCGCACGGCGATGGTGCATACAGCCCATCGCGGTGCACGGCAGGATTCAAGCCCGGAGAGCGCAAAACACTCTTAAAGTTTCGTCACTATTGTGTCAAACACGCCACGTTCTGGCCGGCACTATGCTCCTAATGCGTTGTAATACGCGGCTTGGCCAGTAACGCGAAGCCGTCCTACGGGGCCCATGCCACCTGAAAACCACCCCGGCCCATGATGCAAAAACGCCACGGGCCCAGGTTTGCCTCCTGGCAGGCTCCGGCCTCTTCGTTCATCGTGAGCTCCGGCTCACCAAGGCCTTCCCATTTCACCAATCAACAATGAAAGACTGCTTTTCCATGAAACGCTACTCCATTGCCCTGGCTGCCGCCCTGGCCTGCGCAGGCGCTGCACACGCCCAAAGCTCGGTGCAACTGACCGGTCTGGTCGACGCCTATGTCGGCTCCATGCGCATGGCTGGCGATGCCAGCGGCAAGGGCGTGGTGGGCTCCGGCGGCATGACCACCTCCTGGTGGGGCATGAAGGGCCAGGAAGACCTGGGCGGTGGCCTCAAGGTCGATTTCCAGCTGACCGCCTTCATGCGCGCCGACACTGGCAGCCCGGGCCGCTTCGATGGTGACCCGTACTTCTCGCGCGATGCCAACGTCGGCCTGACCGGCAGCTTCGGTACCGTGCGCCTGGGCCGTGGCATGTCGCCCAACTTCCTGCCCACCATCCTGACCAACCCCTTTGGCGACTCCTTCACCATCTCGCCGCTGGTGCTGCATGCCAACGTGAGCACCGGCGCCTGGAGCGCGGCCAACCTGACCACGTCGTCGGACACCGGCTGGAGCAACCAGATCGTCTACACGACGCCCAAGCTCGGCGGCCTGTCTGCCAACGTGCACTACCAGTTCGGCGAAAAGGCCGGCGACTCCGGCAAGAAGAACATCGGCGTGAACGCCCTGTACGCAGACGGCCCGCTGAGCCTGGTGGCGTTCTACGAGCGCGCGCAGATCAACAACCCCGTGAGCCTGGCCGTGATGCCCGCCAAGACCGACTGGATGCTGGGCGGAACCTACAACTTCAACGTGGCCAAGCTCTACGCAACCTATGGCCAGGCCAAGGTCAAGGACCTGAACCGCAAGAACAGCACCTACTCGCTGGGCCTGGACGTGCCCGTAACTGCCGCAGGCACCTTCAAGGCAGCCCTGGCACGCACCAAGGCCGAAATCGGTGCCGTGGACACCACCCGCACCACGGTCAGCGTGGGCTATGACCACTACCTGTCCAAGCGCACCGACGTCTACACCGTGCTGATGCAAGACCGCATCACCAACCTGAAGTCGGGCACCAGCCTGATCGCAGGTATCCGTCACCGTTTCTAAGGCGACGCCCGGCCTGCCAGCACAGGCCGGGATCACCGTCCCTGACCTTCAGCGAGGCATTGCCTCGCTTTTTTTCGCTGGATGTCAGCACAGAGAGCCCTTGTCCGACAGATGCGCAGCGCAAATGCGTGTGCAATAGAGTCCAGGCCCAGCCCTATGCTCCGCCTGCGCCACCAGACAAGGAGGCCACCATGCGCAGACACAGCCCACTCGGACGCCACCCCGTCATCGCCTTCGCCACCACGGTCGTTCTCGCCCTCGCCGCCAGCATCTCCACCTTCTGGCTGGACAGCGCCGCGCCGGCCGCCGACACCCTGCTGCAAAAAGACCCGGGCGCACTGCTGTCTTCCATGTAAGAAGCATGGCACGGACCGGGCCGTCGGGGGTCACACATGGCGCTTGGCCGCCGTGCTCCCCAATGCAGCCGCCAGCGGCTCATCGGCCTGGGCGTGCAGGGCCTCGATCAGATGGCAGTAGCTGTCAGAGCCATCGCACTGGCTGCGCAACTGCATCAACTCATGCTCCAGTGCACGCAGCTCGGCCAGACGCTCGCGCACATGGCCCAGATGGGCATCCAGGGTTTCGTTGGCCGCCACGCAATCGGCCTTGCTCGCCCCGTCCAGCGCCAGCAGCGTGCGCACCTCGTCCAGTGACATGTCCATGGCACGGCACAGCCGGATAAAACGCAGCCGGTGCACATCGGCATCGCTGTAGAGGCGGTACTGGTTGTCCTCGCGCACGCCGGCGCTCAGCAGCCGCTCCTTTTCGTAATAACGGATATTGGCAGCCACGACGCCAGAGCGTCTGGCTGCCTCGCCGATGCGCCATCGCGCAGATTCATGCAGGGACATGCTTGACCTTGAAGTGACTTCACTGTTTCCAATGCTCGCATGAACACCCATCACCTGCCAAACCCCCAGGGCAAAGAGGCCTTGAAAGCCGCGCCTGCCCCCGCCTCTGCCTGCGGCACCGGTTGCTGCGCGCCGTTCACGATCACGCAACCCGCGCCAGGCCCGCAAAAGACGCCTGGCCACGGGCATGAGAACCACGCGCACGGCCATGACCATGACCACGCACATGACCATGACTCCGGGGATGCGCATGCAGGCCATGACCATGGCGTGCTGCCAGGCTGGCCACGCATTGCGGCTGCGCTGGTCGCTGCCGTGCTGGCCGAGGCGGCCCACTGGTTCAGCGGCGCACAGGGCGGCGTGCCGGTCTTGCAGTACGGCGGCATGGCCGTCGCCGTGCTGGCGATTGCACTGTCCGGGCTGGGCGTCTACAAAGCCGGCATCCGCGATGTGCTTCGGCTGAAGCTGGGCATCCACGCGCTGATGGCCGTGGCCGTGACGGGCGCCTTCATCATCGGTCAGTGGCCCGAGGCTGCCATGGTGATGGCCCTGTACGCCGCCGCAGAGCGCATCGAGGACCAGGCCATGGACCGCGCTCGCAACGCCATCCGCAGCCTGCTGCAGATGGCCCCGGAAACCGCCGATCTGGTGCAGCCCGATGGCAGCGTGCAGCGCGTGCCGGCGGCCCAGGCCGGGCTCGACGCCATCGTGCGCGTGGCTCCGGGTGCGCGCGTGCCGCTGGACGGCATCGTCACGCGTGGCGAAAGCTCGGTCGATCAGGCACCGATCACGGGTGAAAGCGCGCTGGCCGTCAAAGGCCCCGGCGACGAGGTCTATGCGGGCAGCATCAACCAGGATGGCGAGCTGCAGGTGCGCGTCACCGCACCCGCCAACGACAGCCTGATCGCGCGCATCGTCCACGCCGTGGAGCAGGCCCAGGCCTCAAAGGCCCCCACTCAGCGCTTTGTAGACCGCTTTGCTGCCGTGTACACGCCCATCGTGCTGGTGCTGGCCATTGCGCTGTTCGCGCTGGCGCCCTGGCTGCTGGACTGGGGCTGGCGCGATGCTGCCTATCAGGCGCTGGCGCTGCTGGTCATTGCCTGCCCCTGCGCCCTGGTGCTGTCCACCCCCGTCACCGTCGTCAGCGCACTCACGGCGGCCGCACGGCGCGGCATGCTCATCAAAGGCGGCCAGGCGCTGGAGTCGGCGCGCAGGCTGCGCGCCATCGCGCTGGACAAGACCGGCACGCTGACCACCGGCAGCCCCCGCCTTGTGGACTGGCAAGTCTGGAACGAGGCGCTGCAGAACACGCCCGACACGGCCATGACTGCGGCACGGGCACTGGCGCTGGCCAGCCGCTCCGACCACCCCGTATCCCGGGCAATTGCCTCGGGGTTGCGCTCTGACGATACCGTGGTGGCCAGCGCGGCGCGGACCTCGGTCAACCGGCTGCTGGCACTGCCCGGCCGGGGGGTGCAGGCCGAGATCGGTGGCCAGACCTGGACCCTGGCCAATCTGCGCTGGGTGCAGGAGCAAGGCTGGGACAGCGCCGCGTTGCGCAGCAGCATGGCAAGCCACGAAGCCCAGGGCCGCACCGTCACCTTGCTGGCCGATGCCAGCGGCGTGCAGGCCCTGTTCGCCGTGGCCGATCCGCTGAGGCCCCAGGCCCGGCAAGCCGTTGCCCAGCTCAAGGCCCTGGGCGTGCAGACCGTGGTGCTCAGCGGTGACAACGCGGCCACCGTACGCTCCATCGCCGCAGAGGCCGGCATCGAGGATGCGCGCGGCGGCCTGCTGCCCCAGGACAAACTCGATGCGCTGGCCGACCTGCAGCGCACGCACGGTCCCACGGCCATGGCTGGCGACGGCATCAACGACGCACCGGCACTGGCCCAGGCTGACATCGGCTTTGCCATGGGCGGCACGCACAGCACCGGCATGGCCATGGAGACCGCCGACGTGGTGCTGATGAATGACGATCTGCGCCGCCTGCCCGAAGCCGTGCAGCTGTCGCGCGGCGCCCATGCCGTGCTCTGGCAGAACATCGGCCTGTCGCTGGGTGTCAAGCTCCTGTTCTTTGCGCTGGCACTGGCAGGCAATGCCAGCATGTGGCTGGCCGTGCTCGCAGACATGGGCGTGAGCCTGCTCGTGGTCGCCAACGGCCTGCGCCTGCGCCGCTGGGGCGAAGGCCGGCAGGCCACATGACAATGCCGTCATACAACCCACGGGCATGATGAACACGGGCAAACCTGCGTTATCATTTCCCTCTATGCACCGCCTCTTGTCCATTGTCATGGTCTTGCTGCTGGTCCTGCGGGGCCTGCTGGGCGATGCCATGGCCATGGGCGCCGCACCTGCGCCCGCCATGCCGGTGCCCGAGGCGCACCACCACGCGCCGGCCCAGGCGACACAGGCAATACGTGACAGCGCAGGCGCGGACCATGCCATGCACCATGGCCATGGTGCGGACCAGGCACAGCAGGCCACTGCCTGTGCACAGGACGGCACATCCGCCTGCGGCAGCCACGAGCACGGCAGCAACTGCACCCTCTGCGGCATCTGCCACTCGGCCATGTACACGCCCTGCCTGGTGCATGCTTCGCCGGCGCTTGCCGGAGCTGGCCTGCGCCCGCAGGGCCATGCACGCTTTGCCAGCGCAGCCCGGCTGCCAGCCATCAAACCCCCCATTTCCTGAAGCCTGACGCCCAAAGTGCGTCCGCAGCCAGCCTGCCTGCCCCTTGACGGGCCGGGCACAAGGTGCTGCTGCGGATGCGTGGTCCGTTTCGCCTTCAGGAGATCACCATGCGCCCTGCGCAATTTCTCGCCCCCCTGGGCGTGGCAGCCTTGCTGGCTGCCAGCCCGCTGACCCACGCCCAGTCCCCGCAGGACCGGGCCTCCTCCATGCCGCCTGCCGCAGCACTGGCCAGCGCGCTCGACCCCGCTGCGCCGCAGCTGCCGCTGCGCCACACATCCTTGCCGGCCAGCGGTGCTATTGCCCAGGAATGGGCTGACTGGCGCGAAGCCAACGCAGTGGTTGCCCAATTCCCGCGCGGCCACATGGACATCCTGCGCTGGGAAGCCGAACAGGCTGGCAAGGCACAGCCCCGGCCATCAGGCCACGAAGGCCATGGAGCACGCCCATGAGCGCCCGCCGCCTTTCTCTCTCACGCCTCGCGGCCGCCTGCGCCACAGTGGCGTTGCTGGCCGGCTGCGCCAGCGTCTCGCCCGACGGGCTTCGAGGAGCAGTCCAGTCGCACACGGCTTCGCGCCTGCCGCAAGGCAGCCAGCTGCCGCCCACTGACGCAACAGACGCCACGGCTGCGCAGGATCGCATCGCCCAATGGCTGCAGCAGCCGCTCAACGCGGACAACGCGGTGCGCATCGCACTGCTCAACAACCCGGGCCTGCGTGCACGCCTGGCGCAGCTGGGGGTGGAGGATGCACAGCGCGTGCAACTGCTGACCCTGCCCAATCCCACGCTGTCGCTCAGCCGCATGCTCAGCCCGGGCGAGCGTGAGCTGGAGCGCCAGCTGAGCTTCGGGCTGGTGGACCTCATCACCCTGCCCTGGCGCACGCGCTGGCAGGGCATGGTCATGGAACAGGCCACGCTGGCCACTGCCCAGGATGTGCTGGTGCTGGCTGCCGACACGCGCCGCGCCTGGCTGCGTGCCGTGGCGGCGCGCCAGCAGTTGCAGGCGCGCGAACGCATGCACGAAGCCGCCGAAGCAGGTGCAGAGCTCGCACGCCGCATGGCCCGCGTGGGCAACTTCAGCAGGCTGCAGCAGGCGCGCGAGCTCGGCATCCAGCAGGAAACCGCAGCACAGCTCGCACGCGCCCGCCTGGCAGCCACGGCAGAGCATGAGCAACTGGCCCGCCTGATGGGCCTGTGGGGCCGGGGCATGGACTTCCAATTGCCCGAGCAGCTGCCCCCCATCCCGGCATCGGTCGCCGCACTGCGCAGCGGCGATGATGCCGAAGCCACGGCACTGCGCGAGCGCCTGGACCTGCGCGCACTGCGCAGCGACCTCGAACACCTGGCAGAGCGGCGGGGCTGGTCCCGCCTGGGCGCCATGTTCGGAGATATCGGACTGGGCTACAGCCGCAAAACCGCCACCGACCGTGCCACAGGCGACAGCAATGTGACCCGGGGCTGGAGCCTGGACGCGCCGCTGCCCCTGTTCGACTGGGGCGGAGCCGCCAGCGCCCGTGCACGTGCCGAGCTGCAACGCAGCGCAGCCCTGCTGCAGCAAGGCGCCATCCAGGCGCGTGCCGAAGCACGCAGCAGCTGGATGCGCTACCGCACGGCCTGGGACCTGGCCTACCAGCAGCAATCCGAAGTGCTGCCCTTGCGCCGCTTCATCCAGGACGAAACCATGCTGCGCTACAACGGCATGTTCGTCAGTGTCTGGGAACTGCTGGCCGAGGCCCGTGGCAGTGCCCAGGCCGTTGCCACGGCCACCGAGGCGCAGCGTGACTTCTGGCTGGCCGAAACCGACCTGCAACTGGCCCTGTCCGGCACCTCTGCGGGCGCGCCCGCCGCCCTGTCCATGAACGAAGCGAACCCATAACATGAACCGCCGCAATTTCTTCACTGGCGCAGCCGTGGCCGCCGTATCGGGCGCAGCCGTCAGCCGCGCGGCCCTGGCCGCCCTGCCCGAAGCAGCCAGCCAGTCATCGGCCGAAACCGCAGCCCCGCTGGCGCCCCCCAACGGGCGCCCCTACCGTCCCGTGGTCACGCTCAACGGCTGGACCACGCCCTGGCGCATGAACGCGGGCGTCAAGGAGTTCCACCTGGTGGCCGAGCCCGTGGTGCGCGAAGTGGCCCCTGGCTTTTTTGTCAACATGTGGGGCTACAACGGCCAGAGCCCGGGCCCGACCATCGAGGTCGTCGAAGGCGACAAGGTCCGCATCTTCGTGACCAACCGCCTGCCCGAACACACCACCATCCACTGGCATGGACAGCGCCTGCCCAACGGCATGGACGGCGTGGGCGGCGTGACGCAGCCGCACATCCCGCCGGGCAAGACCTTTGTCTACGAATTCACGGCGCGCCGCCCCGGCACCTTCATGTACCACCCGCATGCCGACGAGATGGTGCAGATGGCCATGGGCATGATGGGACTGTGGATCACGCACCCCAAGGCAGCTCACCCGCTGATCTCCGAGGTCCAGCGCGACTACGCCTTCCTGCTGTCAGCCTACGACGTGGAACCCGGCTCGATGACGCCGCGCGTGGCCGAGATGACGAACTTCAACATCTGGACCTTCAACAGCCGCGTCTTTCCGGCCATCAGCCCCGTCGTGGCACGGCGCGGGGACCGCGTGCGGCTGCGCGTGGGCAACCTGACCATGACCAACCATCCCATCCACCTGCACGGCCACGAGTTCGAGGTCACAGGCACGGACGGTGGCCCGGTACCACGCAGCGCACGCTGGCCCGAAGTGACCACAGACGTGGCCGTGGGCCAGATGCGCCAGGTGGAGTTCATCGCCGATGAGCTGGGCGACTGGGCGCTGCACTGCCACAAGAGCCACCACACCATGGGCGCGATGGGCCACGATATACCGACCATGATCGGCGTGGATCACCGGGGCCTGGTCGGAAAGATCCAGAAGATCGTGCCCGACTACATGGTCATGGGTGAACGCGGCATGGGCGACATGGCCGCCATGGAGATGCCGCTGCCTGACAACACCTTCCCGATGATGACGGGCACGGGCCCTTTCGGCCCCATTGAAATGGGCGGCATGTTCACCACGCTCAAGGTACGCGAGCAGCTCGGTGCCAACGACTACCGTGACCCGGGCTGGTTCACCCATCCCAAGGGCAGCGTGGCCTACGAATGGCAGGGGCCGGCAGCCGATGCCGGCGCACCGCGCCAGAGCACGCCGGGCCAGGCCCCCGGCGCCCCCAACGTACGCAAGCCGGCCACAGGCCACGGACACCACTGAAACGGAGACACCGCATGAAAACGCTTCAACGCTTTGTGGCCGCAGCACTGCTGGCGGCGTCGGCCGGAGCCTTCGCACACGGCAACGAGACACATGCGCCCAAGGCCGGCGCGCCGGCCGTCAAGGAACAAAAGCCCTGGGGCATTGCCGGCGACGCCGATGACGCCAGACGCACCATCACGCTGGACATGGCCGACAGCATGCGCTTCACGCCTGAGAGCCTGCGCATCCAGCGCGGCGAAACCGTGCGCCTGCGCGTGGCCAACAAGGGCCAGATCATGCACGAGATCGTGCTGGGCACACAGGCATCGCTCGACGAGCACGCGCAGATGATGCTCAAGTTCCCCACCATGGAGCACGGCGAACCCTACATGGCGCATGTCCCGCCGGGCCAGTCCGGCGAGCTCGTCTGGAAGTTCAACCGCGCGGGCAGCTTCGATTTCGCCTGCCTGATACCGGGCCACTACCAGGCCGGCATGCGCGGAACCATCACGGTGACGCCATGAGTGCGCCGTTTCACATCCCACAGGAGTCTCCCCATGAAGCATGAACACATGGCATCGCGGCGCGACGTTCTGCAACGTGTCGCACTGGCCTGCACGGCCATGGCATCGCCAGCGCTGTGGGCTGCCACCGCCAAACGCATCCCCGTCGAAGTCTGGAAGGACTCCACTTGTGGCTGCTGCAAGGACTGGGTGACGCACATGGAGGACAACGGCTTTGCCGTCACCGTGCACGACACCGGCAACAGCGCCGTGCGCGCCAGGCTGGGCATTCCTTCACGCCTGGGCTCCTGCCATACGGCCCTGGTCGAGGGCTATGCGCTGGAGGGCCATGTGCCTGCTGCCGATGTACGCAGGCTGCTGCAGCAAAAGCCCCAGGCGCTGGGCCTGGCCGTGCCGGGCATGCCCGTCGGCAGCCCCGGGATGGATGGTCCGCAATACGGCAGCCGCAAGGACCCGTACGAGGTGTTGCTGATCACCAGAAACCTCATGACCCGCGACATTTCCACCCAGACATTCACCAGCTATCGCTGAACACAGGAGTACACCATGCATCACATCGCCCACACCCGCCTGCATGCCACCGCCCTGGCATTTGCCGCATCGCTTGCAGCCGCACTGCTGCCAGGCGGAGCACTCGCCCAGGCACATGACCACGCCGGCCACGGTGCGCAGGAGCCCGCAGCCGCACCGGCAGCCGCAGGCCAGGACCTCAGTGAAGGGGAAGTCATGCGCTGGGACGCGCGCACCAGCAAGGTCACGCTGCGCCATGGCGAACTCAAGAACCTGGGCATGCCTCCCATGACCATGGTCTTCCAGCTGCGCGTGCCCTCCCCCGCGCCAGCGCTCAAGCCCGGCGACAAGGTGCGCTTTCGCGCCGAACAGGACAGCGGCGGCTTCGTGGTCACCGTGCTCGAAGTCCAGGGCTGAAGGCCGGTGGTTTCGGCTAAGGTGGCGGACTGTCCCATTTCATAGCACACCACCCGATGCCATACACAGACTCCGACCCAGGCTCCATCACCCGCGTGGCAGGCATCGAGGTCGGCCACTACACCGACCCGCGCAGGCCCACGGGCTGCACCGCCGTGCTGGCGCGCGGCGGTGCAGTGGCTGGCGTGGATGTGCGCGGAGCCGCGCCAGGAACGCGCGAAACCGACCTGCTGGAGCCTTGCAACCTGGTGCAGCAGGTGCACGCGGTCATGCTGTCAGGCGGCAGTGCCTGGGGGCTGGATACGGCCAGCGGCGCGATGCGCTGGCTCGACGAAAAGGGTATCGGCCTGGATGTGGGCGTGGGCCGCGTGCCCATCGTGCCGGCCGCCGTGCTCTTCGATCTGGCAGTGGGCGACAGCCGCATACGCCCTGGCGCCGACGCAGGCTACGCCGCATGCCATGCCGCCAGCGCGCAGCCCCCCGCCGAGGGCAATGTGGGAGCGGGCGCGGGCGCCTGCGTGGGTAAGGTCTTTGGCATGGAGCGCGCCATGAAGGGCGGCATCGGCACGGCATCGCTGACCGTACGTGGCATCACCGTGGGCGCGCTGATCGCCTGCAATGCCGTGGGCGATGTGATCGATCCCCGCAGCGGCCTGCTGCTGGCAGGCGCACGCAGTCCCGATGGCAGCCAGCTGCATGACACCTGCCGCGCCCTGCTGCAGGGCGAGGAGCCCCGGCCAGTGCTGGCAGGAACGAACACCACAATCGGCGTGGTCGCCACCGACGCGCGCATCACCAAGGCACAGGCCAGGCGCCTGGCCATGGTCTCCCATGACGGCCTGGCGCGCGCCATCCGTCCGGTGCACACCATGAGCGACGGCGACACCCTGTTCGCCATGGGCACAGGCCTGGCAGGAGATGCGCTGGGCATGCTGACGCTGTCCGCAATGGCAGCAGAGGCTGTGGCCCTTGCCACGGCACGTGCAGTTCTGGCGGCACAGTCGCTGGTTACGGCACAAGGGCTGCAGCTGCCCTGCGCCAGGTCACTGGCAGACTGAGATGCTTCACCCCAATCAGTCAGCCGCATCCAGCCTGCGCAACTGCCCCTGCGCCAGCAGCTTGTCACGCATGCGCCGGGTCATGGACTGGGTGCTGCCATCTGCAGCCGTAAACAGGAACAGCGTTTGCTGCGGACTGACCCAGGTCAGCTGGGTGCGCAGATTCTGGCGGGTACTGGACAACTCTGCCCAGGTGCCCAACGGCCAATCTTCGCTCACGGCCACAGCGGATGGTCGAGGGGCAGGCTCCTGCGGCAACTCGGGTGCCTGAGGCAGCTCAGGCTCGGCGGGAGAAACAGGCACCGCATCAGGCTGCACGGGCGAAATCACCGCACCGAACAGGGATTCAGGCAGGTGCGCAGTCACCTGTGACAATGCCAGGCCCGCTGCTGCCACTTGCGGCACTGCCTCGGGCATGGCCGCTGCTACAGGCGGCTCAACGCGCTCGCTACTACGGGCCGGCACAGGGGCTGGCGATTCCTCTGGTGGCGCTGCAGCAGCCGATATGGAGACCGCAGCATCGAGCGCATCCTGGTGCAGGCCGGCCAGCCGCGCTGCAAATGCCTGGATTTCTTCGGATGTGCGGCCCACACTTCGCAGCCCGGCGCTCACCCGGGCCTGCAGCCTTGGGGCAAGGGCCACCAGGCGCGCCGAATCGCGGCTCGCATGCGAAGAAACACTCCACAGCAGACTGGGCACCAGTGCCAGATAGCCCCCCGGATCCCTGGAAGTTCCAGGCATCCTGTGGGCGCTGGCGATCACCTCGGCCCAAGGGCCGGTCGCAAAATCCAGGATATCCTCAGGCACTCCCTGGGCGCTGGGCAGGCGCCGGATCGCCGAGGCAATCTGCTCGGCCTTGGGCATGGTGGCCTCGGCCCAGGCCGTATCGTGCTCCGCTGCGCCAGCGCGGCGCAGGGCTGCCGACAAAGGCGCAGCGGCCGATGCGGAGCCCACAGCCAGCCCGCTGCTGCCCGGCCCACCCGCCCAATCCTCGCGCAACTGCTGCAAAACCAGGCCAAACACCGAAGCGTCGGCCTGGGGCTCGGCGGCAAGCCGCGCAACGGCACTATCGGCAATCTGCATGAACTGGCTGTAGCCTGGCGCCGATTCGCCAGGAAACCACAGGCTGCGCGCCGTCAACTCGTCCAGCAGCAGGCGCGCCGGATGGTTGCGGTCCTCGAAAAAGCGGGCATCCCGCAAAACCAGTTGCTGCAGCACCGGCTCCAGCCGCAGCACCAGATTCTGCACGGACGGCATGAGGCGGGCATCGTTGGCCATGAAACGCATCATGCGCTGCAGCGTGTGCAAGGCCATGCCCTCGCCGCCAGACACCTGCACTGCGCGCACCAGTTGCTCGAACTGTGCATCCTGCACGGAATCGAGCGCCATGCGGCTCAGAGAAGTCCAGCCCTCGGGCAATGCAGCGGCCATGGAGTCCGTGCCATGCCAGATGGACACCGGCTGCAAAACTGCCGGCCCGGAGATGGCCGCCACAGCGGACACCGGTGCAAGCGCCTGCGCAGAGACAGGCATCTCGCCACGGTCTGCAATCCAGCGCGGATCGGACATCAGCACACCTGCCAGGCGCTGCGCCGGATCGTCGTGCGGCGGCAGCTGCTGTCCATAGGCCCGGCTCTGGGCCATGGCATCGCCATAGTGCGAGGGAGCACGCCAGTTGCCATGGGAGCCGGTATCGTGCGAATGCCAGCCATCGGCCCTGGATGACGGCATATCCGGCGCAGAAGCGGGCGCCGCCATGCCATAGGCAGCAGGCGTCACCCCCTGATCGCGCAGAAACTGCGCAGCGCGGCTGTACTCGGACACCAGCAAGGCGCCCAGCTGCTCGCGCATGAAGCCGGCCCAGCACGCGGCATGCACGGAGGGCACGCCGGTATCGTCGATGACACGCTGCAGCGCGCGCACATAGTTCTGGGGCCGCAGAGGATTGCGCTCGGGCTGGACACGGTCCATGCCTTGCGCCGAGCTGATCAATGCATCGAGCTCAGCCAGCGCAATCTCGACCTGCGGCGCCACCGCCTGCAGGAAATGGTGATGCGCCAGTTGCGCCTGCAGCGTGGCATCATCCACCAGACTGAGGCTGGTGAAGTCGCCTTCTGCGCCAAGTCTGCTGCCCGCACCGGGCAGCAGCTCGGCAGGAGCCGCCAGCGCCGAAGGATGCGGATGTCGCACCACGGCGCCGCCGGGCTGACCGAAGGTTTCCAGCAGGGCCAGCCCATAGCCCTGCAGCATGGCCGCCTTGTGGCGCTCCAGCAGCTCAAGGGAGGCGCTCAACTCCATGCGCAGCGCCGCGTCGGCACCCTGCATGGCAAGCTCCATGGCTTGTGCCGAATGCTGCACCAGCCGCGACATCAGCGCCTGTGCGCCACGTACGGCCTGCACCATGCAGGTCTGCAAAACAGCAGCTAAGACGGGGCGAAGGCTCATATCGCAAGGATACAGGCTCCTGCTGGCGCAAGAGCCACCTTGAGGCCTGCCTTTCGTACTTACTTCAGTGCCTTGTAGCGCATGCGCTTGGGCTTGGCGCCCTCTTCGCCCAGGCGCTTCTTCTTGTCGGCTTCGTACTCCTGGTAGTTGCCGTCAAAGAACACCCATTGCGAATCGCCTTCGGCAGCGAGGATGTGCGTGGCGATACGGTCCAGGAACCAGCGATCGTGGGAGATCACCAGCACCGTGCCCGCATACTCCAGCAGCGCATCTTCCAGCGCGCGCAGGGTTTCCACGTCCAGGTCATTGGAGGGCTCGTCCAGCAGCAGCACGTTGCCGCCCTGAATCAGCGTCTTGGCCAGATGCAGACGGCCACGCTCACCGCCGGAGAGGTTGCCCACCTTCTTTTGCTGGTCCTGGCCGTTGAAGTTGAAGCGGCCCGCGTAGGCGCGCGAGGCCATCTGGAACTTGCCCACGTTGATGATGTCCAGGCCGCCCGAGATGTCCTCCCACACGGTCTTGTCATTGGCCAGCGCATCGCGCGACTGGTCCACATAGGCCATCTTCACGGTCTGGCCGACGATGACATCGCCGGAGTCGGGCTGCTCCTTGCCGGCGATCAGCTTGAACAGCGTGGACTTGCCCGCGCCGTTGGGGCCGATGATGCCGACGATGGCACCCGCCGGAATGTTCATGCTCAGGTTGTCGATGAGCACGCGGTCGCCAAAGCTCTTGGTGACGTTGTTGAACTCGATGACCTGGGTACCCAGGCGGTCAGCCACAGGAATGAAAATTTCCTGGGTTTCATTGCGCTTTTGGTATTCGTAGTCGCTCAGCTCCTCGAAGCGCGCGATACGGGCCTTGGACTTGGCCTGGCGCCCCTTGGCGTTCTGGCGCACCCACTCCAGCTCCTTCTTCAGGGCCTTGGCGCGGGCTTCCTCGCCCTTTTGCTCGGACTCCAGGCGGTTTTGCTTCTGGATCAGCCACTCGGAATAGTTGCCCTTGTAAGGAATGCCATGGCCACGGTCCAGTTCCAGAATCCACTCGGCGGCGTTGTCCAGGAAGTAGCGGTCGTGGGTAATGGCCACCACGGTGCCCGAGAAACGGTGCAGGAACTGCTCCAGCCACTCCACGGATTCGGCATCCAGGTGGTTGGTGGGTTCGTCGAGCAGCAGCATGTCGGGCTTGGACAACAGCAGCTTGCACAGCGCCACGCGGCGCTTTTCACCGCCGGACAGCTTGCCGATCACGGCATCCCATGGCGGCAGGCGCAGCGCATCGGCAGCGATCTCCAGCTGGTGCTCGGAATCGGTGCCAGCAGCAGCGATCTTCGCTTCGAGTTCACCCTGCTCGGCAGCCAGCGCGTCGAAGTCGGCGTCCGGCTCGGCATAGGCGGCGTAGATTTCATCCAGCCGGGTACGGGCGGCATTCACTTCTGCCATGGCCTCTTCCACGGCCTGGCGCACCGTGTGCTCGGGATTGAGCTGGGGCTCCTGCGGCAGATAGCCGATGGACAGGCCCTGCATGGGCAGCGCCTCGCCTTCGAACTCCTTGTCCACTCCCGCCATGATCTTGAGCAGCGAGGACTTGCCCGAGCCGTTCAGACCCAGCACGCCAATCTTGGCGCCCGGGAAAAAGCTGAGAGAGATGTCCTTCAAGATCTGCCGCTTGGGCGGCACGGTCTTGGTGAGGTGGTTCATCGAGAAAACGTATTGAGCCATTCTGGTGCGAGTACTTGAATCGTTGATTTATGCAAAAACCGGGCAACAAATCGGTTGCACGCCAGCCATGATTATCCGCGCATGCGACAATACCCTGCGTTGCGGGTTCCAGTTGCCTGCAACATCAGCATTCCAGCTGGGGACGATGGACGCTGTTTTCCAGGCTCCCGACATTGAACCTCATCCGCCTACGACTGGTCCGGCAGCCGCATTGGCTGCCTCGGCAGGCTGATACCCAGCGCCCCGGACGGGCGCATCTTTGATCACATGACATTTGAAGAACTGAATCTGGCCCCCGCTATTCTGAAGGCCATTCAAGAGCAGGGCTACGAGAACCCGACCCCGATCCAGGCGCAGGCGATTCCCGCCGTGCTCGCCGGCAGCGATCTGCTGGCTGGCGCACAGACCGGCACCGGCAAAACCGCCGCCTTCACTCTGCCCCTGCTGCACCGGCTGGCACAAGGCCAGGCGCCGCGCAACCGCTTCGGAGGCAAGGGCATCCGTGCGCTGGTGCTCACGCCCACCCGCGAACTCGCCGCGCAGGTCGAGGAGTCGGTGCGCAACTACGCCAAGTACCTGGACATCAACTCCACCGTGATCTTCGGTGGCGTTGGCATGAAGCCCCAGGTGGACCGCGTACAAAAAGGCGTGGACGTGCTGGTCGCAACCCCCGGTCGCCTGCTGGACCTGCAGCAGCAGGGCCTGATGGACCTGTCCACCGTGGAAATCCTGGTGCTTGACGAAGCCGACCGCATGCTGGACATGGGCTTCATCCATGATGTCAAGAAGGTGCTGGCCCTGGTCCCCAAGGAAAAGCAGAGCCTGCTGTTCTCGGCCACTTTCAGCGACGAAATCCGCGACCTGGCCAATGGCCTGCTGCGCAACCCGCAATCCATCCAGGTCACGCCGCGTAACACCACCGTGCAGCGCATCACCCAGGTCATCCACCCCGTGGGCCGCGCCAAGAAAAAACAGGTGCTGCTGCACATCATCAACGAAAACAACTGGAGCCAGGTCCTGGTGTTCACACGCACCAAGTTCGGCGCCAACAACGTTGCCGAATTCCTGACCAAGAACAACATCAGCGCCATGGCACTGCATGGCAACAAGAGCCAGAGCGCCCGCACCCAGGCACTGGCTGGCTTCAAGACTGGCGAATTGCGCGCGCTGGTCGCCACCGACATCGCCGCACGCGGCATCGATATCGATGAGCTGCCGCACGTCGTGAACTACGAAATCCCCAACGTCCCCGAAGACTACGTGCACCGCATCGGCCGCACGGGCCGCGCAGGCCGTGAAGGCCACGCCGTCAGCCTCGTGTGCATGGACGAGGAAGGCTTCATGATGGACATCGAGCGCTTCACCAAGCAGGAGATTGCCGTGCAGATCCTGGAAGGTTTCGGCCCCGACGAAGGCGAAGTCGCTGAACCCATCGCCATGGGCCGCCAGACCATCTGGGGCGGTGCAGGCAAGCCGCCAGGCCGCGAAGTCATGCAGGCCGCAGCCAAGGCTGCCCGTCAGGAAATGATGGAACGCATCCGCACCAACAAGGCAGCCCAGCCCGAACGTGGCCGCCAGGGCCAGGGCCGGGGCCAGGCACCCAAGGCTGGCACGGACGAAGTACGTGGCGACGGCCAGCCAGGCAATGCTGGCACGCAGGGCCGGGGCCGCAACGGCGCCAACGCAGCAGGCAACGGCAGGCCACGCCGTGACCGCTTTGAGAACGGCACAGGCAATGGCGCAGGCAACACCCACCGCGCCAAGGCGCCACAGCATGCGCACAAGCCGCGCGGCCCGCGCCCTGACGCAGAAGGTGGCAGCCGCCGCTTCGAAGACCAGCCCCCGCGCGCTGACGCCCACCTGGGCACACAGCTGGGCCATGTGCGCAACAGCGGCCCGCGTGGCAGCGGCGGCGGCCAGCCCGACCCCATGCGCACCAGTGTGGACACCATGGCCGAGCGTGGCCGCAGGGGCGGCTTTGGCCGTGGCGGTGGTGGCGGCGGCTTCGGCGGTGGCGGCCGGGGACAGTCGCGCGGCGGCTTCAACCGCTGATACCTGACAAGGCGTGCCGCATCCCCGGCGCCCCTTGTCCCTCAAAAAGGCTGCGAGCCCTTGCGGGCAGCAGCCTTTTTGCTGCGCGCAGCCTTGTCTCGCGCCTTTTGCCGACAGCACATCGCAAGCCTGCATGGCTATCATCCCGATAGCATCGCAGCCTGCCCCCGGAACACACAGGCAGCAACTTCCCAGACCGGTTCACCAAGGCCAAGCCATGACACTGCAGACCTCCATTGCCGACCCCATGCCCCAACGCGCCGCACAGCAACGGCCTGCCGGTGCATGGCGCTGGTCGGCACTGGCATGCGCTGCCATGCTGGCGGCCTGCTCCAGCACGCCGCTGCCGCCATGGCCTGCAACAGGCCAGCCGTCTGCAACGCCGGTACGCCCACCACCGCCCGCGCCGGCACAGCCGCCCGCGCCCCAGGCAGCGGCTGCGCCAGAGGCCCCGCTGCCCTACTCCGCAGCCGTTGCGGCGCGCTTCCCCGCCCCCGCCACCCGCTATGACACGCCAGGGCTGGCACCGGAACGCAGCCAGTTCACCACGGCCAGCGAACTGGCCTCATGGCTGCAGGCACAGGCCAGCAAGTCACTGGGCACAGGCGGCACGCGCCTGGGTCTGGTACAGCCTGGCACATCGCAAGCCGGCCTTCCCCTGCAGGCACTGGTCGCCACCCGCGCCGATACCATCCAGGCTTCCGCCATCCACGCCAGTGGCCGCCCCACGGTCATGCTCGTGGCAGGCCAGCACGGCGACGAACCCGCAGGCACCGAGGCACTGCTCATCATTGCCCGCGAACTGGCCCCGGGCGGCCTGCTCGAACCTCTGCTCAAGCAGATCAACATCGTCCTTGTGCCACGCGCCAACCCCGATGCCGCGCAGGCCGGCACACGCAACACGGTCAACGGCACGGACATGGCGCTGGACCACCTGCAGCTCGATACGCCCGAGGCACGCGCGCTGGCCACCCTGGCACGGGACTACCGCCCCGTCGTCATCGTGGACCTGCAGGAGTACCCCGCTGCCAGCGTGTTCCTCCAGAAATACCAGGCCATACAGCGCTACGACGCACTGCTTCAATACGCAGCCACTCCCAACCAGAATGAATTTGTCGCCATGGCAGCGCGCGAGTGGTACACGCAGCCGCTGCGCACCGCACTCTCCCAGGCGGGCCTGAGCAGCGACTGGTACTACACCACCAGCCAGAACCCGCAGGACAAGGCGCTGTCCATGGAAGGCCTGGCGCCCGACACGCTGCGCAACGCCAGCGCGCTGCGCAACGCCGTGGGCTATCTGGTCAGCAGCCGTGGCTCGGACCTCGGCCGCACGCACATCCAGCGCCGCGTGCACACACTGGTCACAGCGGCCACACGCATCCTGCACGCCACAGCGGAGCGCACCAAGGACCTGATCGACGTGCAAAGCTACATGGCGCGCCAGACCGCATCGCTGGCCTGCCGCCAATCCCTGGTCATCCGGGCACAGCAGACCCGGGAGCAGCGGACCCTGGACATGATCCAGCCGGACACCGGCGCCGATCTGCCCGTACGCGTGGACTGGGACTCGTCGCTGCAGATCAGCCCCACCCTGTCGCGCCAGCGCTCGTGCGGCTACTGGCTCTCGGCCAATGCCCAGCCCGCCGTCGAACGGCTGCAACTGCTGGGCCTGCAGGTGCTCAAGGTCGCCGAATCAGGCCAGGTGATTGCCGACTCTTACAACGAAACCCGCTCCACCACCCAGGGCAATCCGGCCTATACGCTCACGCGCGGAGCTGTACAAGCCCCGGTCGGCAGCTTCTACGTCTCCATGAACCAGCCCCTGGCCCATCTGGCTGCGGCGGCGCTGGAGCCTGACACGCCCTACAGCTACCTCACAAAGGGCCTGGTGCCCACGCTGACCGACCTGGCACGCGTCGTCAACCCGCCATCGGTAGTCTTCGAGGAAGAACTGGAGTAGCAGACCACGCACACGCCGCAGCGCAACAACGCCCGAGCATGCCCGCAGTGCGGGTATGATGCGCGCTTGGCTTAAGGGCCAGCCGCTTCAGGCGGCCCACCTGCACACCTGCCCGTAGCTCAACCGGATAGAGCAATTGCCTTCTAAGCAATAGGTCGGGGGTTCGAGTCCCTCCGGGCAGGCCAATTTTTCCCTCTGAAAACCACCCTCCAGGCAATTCCTGGGGAACATCCAGGGAACATTTCAGGTTCTCACCCTTGCCGCCGTGTCACGACCCGCTGACACGATGCCTCGATCGCAGGCGCGCCGGCCACCATTCCAAGATTCTTCATTCCATCAGCAGTTGCTCCGCTGCCAGCTGCACGACCTCGCCAGTCTTCAGTCCAAACACCAAGCCCCTCGGCGCCTGATCAGGTGTCGAGGGGCTTTTTTGCGTTTGGGGCTCAGGCAGTCATGCAGGCAAGCGCACCAGCCGGCTGCGCAGCTGCGCCACCGCCTCGGCAGGAATCGCATCCATTGCATGCCAATGCGCCTGCCACTGCTCATAGCTGCGGCGGTGGCGTTCGTCTGACTGCAGCCATGCCTGAAAGGCCGACTCCTGCGCCGCATTCCAGCCATCGCGGCCACGGCGGATGAGCGTAGATACGCGCAAAACTCTCCTGCGCCAGAGCAGCCGCAGTATCGCGGTCCTTCAGGGAGCGGGTGAGGAAATGCAGCAGTTCTCGGTAGTAGTGGACAACCACGTCTCAACCAGCAGCCAGCGGATGGACAAAATATCCCTTCGCCAGCAGCCGGGTCAGCCCATATTTGCACATGGGATGCATTCTCATTATCACTCAAATACAGCTGTACTCAGGTCTGCCCCCTCCGATCTGCAGTCGCAAAGCAGCCTGGCAGCAGGGCCGTCGGCAAAGCGGGTGCAACCCTCAATCGCTCATTGACTGCGCAGCCGGGGCTGTTCACAACCTGACTGGCATCTACAGGGCCTTCGGCGCACCTTGCAGCATCTCAGCGACCTTCGCCAAATTCACCCGCGTGGATAGCGCACGCAGGGCAATCGCGTGCAGCATAGGGCTCACCGTCGTGCACGCATCGCTCACAACGGTCACCTGACGGTACAGGTCTGCCTTGCGCGAGAGTGCCGTGTGGGTGATGCAGTTCTGGGTCATCATGCCGCACAGCAGCAGCTCGTTGACCTGCATACCCTGCAGCGTCTCGTGGAGCGTGGTCTGCTCGAAACTGTCAGCGAAGTGCTTGACGACGACAGGAGCGCCAGGCGCGGCATCCAGGATTTCCGGGTGAATCGCGACACCATCAGTCCCCGCATTGAAGAATGGCGCCTGCCCCTGGGCCTGGTCAGCAACATGCTGGACATGGACCACCGGGATACCGTTTTGCCTGGCTTGCACGATGGCGTTGAGGACATTGGACAGTGTCTCCTGCGTGTGGTGCAGGGGAAACGCTCCCCCGGGGAAATAGTCGTTTTGCAGGTCGATGACGATCAGTGCGGGGCGGTTCATGATGTGCCTTGTTGAAGTCTCTGGTGACTCCATTCTTTCGATGCCGGGTCGATCCGCCCACTGGCCTGCAGCCCTGCCTCCAGTAATATCGGGCCATTTTTACGGATCTTCATGGCAGCGAATCTTGAGACCCGGCGCGCGCCGCCCCTGCCGATCAGGGTTGCCGTCATTGCCTTCAGAGGCATCAGCCCCTTTCATCTGTCCATTCCCGGCGTGGTGTTCGGGGAAGCATTCGCAAAGTCACCTGCCTTTGAGGTTTTCGTTTGCGCGGCAGAGGCTCAGCCCTTGCGCACAAGCATGGGCTATGAGCTGTCTGGCCTGCGTCATCTGGCGGAAGCGGTGACAGCTGACGTCATCGTGGTACCCAGTTGGCGCGACGTCGAAGAGCGGCCGCCCGAGCCCCTGCTGCAGCTATTGCGCGCAGCGCACGCCCGTGGAGCAGAAGTGATCGGCCTGTGCCTTGGCGCTCATGTACTGGCAGAGGCAGGACTACTCGCCGGCAAGCGGGCCACGACCCATTGGGAATACGCCAAAGGCATGGCCAAGCGCTACCCTGAAGTGGAACTGCTGGCCGATGTGCTCTATGTCGAGGAGTCCGGGTTGATGACCTCTGCAGGCACCGCTGCAGGCATCGATGCCTGCCTGCAGTTTGTCAGAAAGCGCCTGGGCAGCAGCAAGGCCACGGAAATTGCCCGTCGGCTCGTGGTTGCCCCGCATCGTTCAGGTGGCCAGGCCCAGTTCATTCGCCAGCCCCTGCCTTTGACCCAAGGCAGCAGCAGGCTCTCCAGCCTGCTGGCCGAGGTGCGTGGCAAGCTTCATGAACCCCATACGCTCGATAGCCTGGCAGCAGCGGTACACATGAGCCGGCGCCACTTCACGAGAGTGTTCAGGACCATTACCGGCACGACAGTGCACCAGTGGCTATTGACCGAGCGGCTCCAGCTTGCACAGAACCTGCTGGAGTGCACCGACCAGTCCATCGAGGCCGTGGCAGGACTGGCCGGGTTCGGCTCCGCAGAATCGCTGCGGCTGCACTTTCGGCGCAGGCTCAAGACATCGCCACAGCAGTGGCGGCGGGCATTTCAAGGGGAACTGGCTTGCGGGAACACAGCGGACTGATGGTTCGGCGGTCTCAAATCTGAAGTGCAACACCACTGATTGAGATTCTGTCAATACCAGTGCAAAACCCTGTGCGCCATACTTTGGCACTTGGCACACCTATATTGAGAAATATTTCGCAAATAATATTTCCACAAATTACAAAACAGACAAGTCTTATTTCATAGGACTTGTCTTAAGACAATTCTGATTTTTCATGATTTCATGAAAAACACATTCACAGAATCCTCTCTGCATGCTAAAACCGCATTGCAAATCTGCACATTCCGCACGCAAAACGGATGATCTGATCTGCCCATAAATTCAAAAAATACGCAGAAGACCGACACGGTTTTGCACAAGCCGAAAATCGGGAAGATTCCACGACACCACGAAGCGGATATGCAGCATCGCCTGTCTGTTCGATTGCCTGAAGCAGATCACTCCCACCCTGGAGACATTCAGCCCCGACGGTATCTACTGCTGCGCTGCTGACGGATGGCATTGAAAGCCTGCCAGTACCTTCCAGGCGAATTTCCGGGGATGGGGGTAGAGGCGGAAACGGCCAGCACAGCCAGATGACTGATACGGCAATACCCGAAAAACGGGACGGAGGACCTATGATGGGGAGAGGCTCAGGGAGAATTTTTTTCCAATGGCTGGTACGGCTGGCCTGCATGCTGCTATGGATTGGCGGCTCTATGGGTGCTGCCGTGGCGCAGCCTGCCAAAGCGGTATGCGCCGAGGTCAAAATCGTCATCGAGCAAAAGCTGTCGCTGGAGCGCCAGGCCTTCGATGCACGCATGGTCATAACCAATGGCCTGGCAGACCAGAAGCTGGAAAACGTCAGCATCGCACTGCAGTTCCTGGACGCCAGCAACAACGCGGTCACAGCCACCGCCGACCCCTCTGCAACCGGTGCCAGCTTCTTCTACCGCACGGATGAAGTGACAGGCATCACTTCACTGGACGGCGGCACCATCGCACCCAAGGCTGTGGCCAGCATCCGGTGGCTGATCATTCCTGCAGCGGGCACAGGCGGACGCCTCCCTCAGGGAGCGCTCTACTACGTGGGCGCCAAGGTCACCTACACCCTGGGCGGCAAGACGGATACCGTGGACGTCACGCCGGAATCCATCGTCGTGCGGCCCCAGCCGGAGCTGGTGCTGGACTACTTCCTGCCCGCCGATGTTCCGGGCGACGACCCCTTCACGCCCGAGACCGAGCCCTCCGACCCCTTCACGCTGGGCGTTCGCATCAAAAACAGCGGTGGCGGCACCTCGTACAAAACCCGGATAGACACGGCCCAGCCCCGCATTGAAGAAAACCGGCAGGGCCTTGCCATCCACTTTCAGATCCTGCACGGCTATGTCGATGACGCGCCAGCAGGCAAAAGCCTGCTGCTCGACTTCGGTGACATCGCACCGGGTGCTTCCCGGCACGGGCGCTGGAGCATGACCTCCAGTCTGGCCGGCAAATTCGTCGAATTCAACGCCGCATTCACCCATGCGGATGCACTGGGCGGCGCGCTCACCTCCCTGATCAAGACCGTCAACACCCACCGGCTGGTCCATGACGTACGCGTCGATCTTGCGGGCCGGGACAAAGTCCGCGACTTCCTGGCCAAGGACGGCGACACCTACCGCGTCTACGAATCCGACGGCACCGATGCCCAAGTCAGCGACCAAAGCGGTTCCGCGCAGTTCACGGACTCCGGCACAACGGCCAGCCTCCAGTTCAGCCCTGTGGCAAATGGCATGGCCTATGTGCGCGTACCCGACCCCTTCAAGGGTGCCAGACAGCCCCAGCAGGTAGTCCGCTCCGACGGCTATGCCGTTCCTGCCGACAACGTCTGGCTGTCCAGACAGCGCAACGACGACCTGAGCTGGAGCCACTACCTGAACCTCTTCGACGTGAACACCACAGGCCGCTACACCATCGGCCTGGTGGCCGGCGAAGCGCGGGCCAGCATCGCAGGTACCGCATTCGAGGACCGCAACGCCAACGGGCTGCGCGATGCCGGCGAGCCCGGCCTTGCCGTACTCGAAATCAAGCTCACCGGAACACAGGACGGCACCGGAGAGTCGGTACTGGCCACGGCACACACCGATGCCCAGGGCCAGTTCCAGTTCGACGGGCTGCTGCCAGGGCGCTATGCGCTGTCGGCAGCCGTCACCGAAGGACTCGTTGATGGCGCAGCCCTGGCAGGCAGTGCGGGCGGACAGGCCGCACCAGGCCGGATTTCGGACATCGACCTGGGCACAGGCATGGCAGCGGCAGGCTACCTGTTTGCCAAACGCCCGGCACTGCCAGCCGGACCAGCCATGCAGGCCGACCTCGGCATCACCATGGCGGCAGCTCCCGCGCAAATCGCCCACGGCGGCAGCTCCACCATCACCATCACCGCGCACAATGCCGGGCCAGACCCGGCTGCCGCCGCCATAGTCCATGTAGACCTGCCACAGGGACTGGAGATATCCGGCCACTCGGCAACCACAGGCAGCTATGCCCAGGGCCAATGGAGCCTGGGCGAACTGGCAAGGGACACATCGCATACCCTGGCACTGCAAGTGCGTCCCGAGTCCACGTCCACGGCCCGGCAATGGCCGCTGGCGGTGCGCATCGGTGCTGCCACGCACGACCCCGTCACCAGCAACAACGCCGCCAGCATCCTGCTGCGGACGCAGCAGGATGCTGGCATCGCAGCTACACACACCATGGACCAGGGCCTGCGCGTGCTGGCCTACACGCCGTGTGCCACGAATGCTGCATGCATCAACCGCAGGCGCGATGCATTGCAAAAGCTGCTGGCACCGGCCGACAGCTCGGTACAGCTCGAAGGCACGCCCAATGCGTTCAGGCGTGCCCTGCGTGCCGGAGACTTCAGCACACTGTGGCTGCACAGCCCCCTGGATCGCCTGGAAGCCCCCCTCCTGGAGGAGATACGTGCAGCCGTGTACCGTGGCGCATCGCTGGTCATCACCGGCGTGCCTGACGCTGTGGTGCACTCACTGTCCGATGTATGGGGCGGCCGTGGCGCAGATCAACCCGTGCTGTCCAATGCCCGGCTGCAGTTGGGCAATCAAATGCTGGCACTGCGCGGCCCCGCCTGGGCGCTGCAGGCCGAAGGCACCGGCACGGAACTGGCGCGGTACAGCACCGGACAGACCGCCGTGCTGGCCGCCACATACGGCAAAGGCCAGACGCTGGTGATGGGCTTCGATGCGATAGCACAAAGCAATGCTTCGGCACTGTGGAAGGACTGGACCCAGGCCCGCTTCGCGGCCCTGACCCCCCTGGTGACACAGCCCATGCTGGCGCAATCCGCCATCCGCATCGGTACCCGGATCATCAACCAGGGCACGCAGGCCGCTGCGCTGGAGCAGACCATGGTGCTGCCCGACGCCATGCAACTGCGTGCCTCCTCACCGCAAGCGGCAGTGGATGGCCGCCAGGCCACATGGCCCCTGCAATTGGCCCCCCGGGCGCAGGTGACCGTGCAGGCCTGGCTGACGCTGCCCGGCACCTCACAGGTCACCACAGTCGAGACACAGCTGCGCAAGGCCGGCGACAAGTCGCTGGTGGAGCGCTGGTCTCTGCCCGTGACCGTCATCGCTGCGCCACAGGCAGCAGAGAACGCACTCGCCGCAGTAGCAGCCATGGAGCAGGCCACAGCAGCCCAGCGCCAGCCTATCGAAGCATTGCTGCGCAGGGCCCAGGCGGCCATGGAACGGCAACACCCGGTGCAGGCCCTCGCTGCACTCGTCCAGGCCCAGCCCCTGCTGCGCGCCCTGCCTGCCCACAGCACACGGGAAGCGGCCCTTGGGCCACTGGCGCAATGGATAGGCCTGGCTGCCAGGCAATCGCAAGAGCAAACGCCCAGGGGCTGGAGGCTGACCATCCTTTCCGGCGACAGGCAATCGGCCAAAGTGGGGCAGGCCTTTGCGAGGCCGCTGCAGGTCCGGTTGAGCACCGCCGATGGCACAGCGGTGGCAGACCAGTACGTGACCTTCTCCGCTCCCGCCAGCGGGGCCTCCGTGCGCTTTGCCAATGGCCGCCGCCAATGGCGTGTGCGCACCAATGCCTGGGGCGTAGCCAGCGCCTTTGGGCTGACCGCCACGCGCATCGCAGGCCCCTTCACCGTCACTGCCAGCACCGATGCCCCGCCCAGCAGCGCGAGCTTCAGCCTGTCGAACATGGACACCACGCTTCCCGGACTGGGCGCCATCGGGCAGGACGGTATGGATGGCGACGACCTGCCTGCCCATGGCGGCGTGCAGGACTCCGGCGCCCCGGCCATGCCACAAGGCCACCGGTTTCAGGCGGCATGCGGGCGGTTTTGAGAAACGGAATTTCAAGATTGTGAGGGACGGATGTTGTTGCCAGAAAAATCCACCATTTCTTATTGGATGTTGACATTCTTTGCCAGCATCCATGCTGCCGAAAATCAGCTTGGTATTTTTCAATGGGGAAATACCATCAGTTCCATCCGATGGATTAGCAGATTTATTTTAAATGCTGGAAAGTATCTCCGTGGCTTTGGAATTTTTCTGCTACTTTCAGTTTTCATGCTTGCTGGAAATGCTGGACAAGGGCAAGACACGGGACTCAGAGGCGATGATTCCGCTGCGGGCAAGTTCCCCATAGGATTTGAATTCGAATATTTCGGAAGAAAATATACCGAATTCTATGCAACAACAAATGGAATTATCAGTTTTGATAATAAAACCACAAAATACAGCAACGTATGTATTTCACAATCACTTATAGAGGATTCTATTTTTGTCTACTGGGATGATCTACGCACAGATGTCTCAGGGCAGGTCAGTGGAATGATTCACTACCTCACCACGGGTGAGGCGCCAAAAAGAAAATTGATTGTTCAATGGACAAACATGTACTTCTATGGGAACAATCTACCCATGGGAACATTTCAGGCCGTCTTATACGAAGGCAGCAATGAAATAAAATTCCAGTACAGGTACCTGCTTGGCACCGATAGCAGCGGAAAATCTGCAACCATCGGCGTCACAGGGAATCGCGGAGAAGGTCTTGAAATCGGATGCAATCAGGAAAACTCCATTCGTGCAAATCAGGGGTTTTCATTCATTCCCGGAGAAGATGGCAGCTTCTCCCTGAAGGAAAGCGAGTACGATTTTCTGGATATTTCCGGACTCACGCTCTCAACGCCAACGGCAGAGGCCATCTACACCAACAAATCGCCTAAATGGCGTTGGACAGCCCTTGGCACAATGAATGCCTATGAAGTGCAGGTGCAAAATTCCAGGGGGGAAGTGGTCCATGAAAAAAATGTCGGAAAATCCCTGGAATTTGAATGGACTGATGGCTGGGAAAATAGAGAAACATACAGGCTGAGGGTTCGCGGTAGCATCAACGATGGTGCGACCTGGGAGGAATGGTCCGGTTTCTCGGAGCAGGTAAAAGTAGACCTGGACCCCCCGGAAATCTCAGCACGCATCATCCAGGCAGGCATAGGAAAAGCCGTGGTCAGGTATGACACCACTGACACTGGATCATCGCTCAGCAAAGGAATCATCAAGATTTCATATGATGCAGATCATACCAACCCGATAGCAGACCAGGAAATCGGTACTCAGAACAATGAGTTTTCTTTTAATTTCTCCAAAGAAAAAGACCAGATATTTTCGAAATTGACATTTTTTGATGTAGCCGGAAATTTTTCGCAGGCAGATATAGCTTTTGATGTACTATCTGCGCCCCATATCCAAGACCCACCTGAAAAATCGGTCACACAGGTCCCCGGAATACATATCTCCGGTGTTGCCATGAATAGCAAGACTGTGGCCATCTTTCTGGATGGACAGGAAATTGCTTCCAATATTCCAGTGGGGGCTGACGGCAAATTCACCTATGGCCCCTACAGCCTGGGCCCCAGGGGAGAGCATGCCGTTTTCGCTGCAGGCAGCAATGGGCCAAGCCGCAGCGGTGCGGGCAAGCCGGCTCAGTTCTCGTATATCCCAGCGCCGCCCGTGATCAGCGCCACCTTTGCTAATGCAGCACTGACGCCCCATGCCACCATCAATGAGCCGGGCCTTCTGACGGTTTCGGCCCAAAGCATCATCGGCATCGCCAGCGTCAAGGCGGCCCTCAACGGCACGCAAATCTTCGAGCGCAGCGGCGGCAACACCAGCCCCTTCAGCTACAGCCAGTTCATCGACTTCGCGCAGTTGCCCAACGGCACATACCAATTGCGCATTGCAGCCACCGATGCGGACGGCACCGAGGCCGTGCTGGACATTCCCTTCACACTCAGCCTCAGTGCGCCGCCGGCCCCGGCCATCACACAGCCGGCCCCAGGCACGCAGCTTGCCACGCCACAGCTGTCGGTATCCGGCACGGCCATGCCTGGCGCGCAGGTACAGCTGTATCTGGGCGATCAGGCCCAGGGCAGTGCATTGCCCGTGCAGCCCAACGGCAGCTTCTCCGGCAGCCTGAGCCTGCCTGCCGAAGGCACGTACCGCATCGAAGCCACTGCCAGCAACACGCGCGGCACCAGCCCCACAAGCACGGCAGTCAGCGTGACCTATGCCATCGCCCCCCCAACGGTGGGCTTCGCCCAGCCAACAGATGGCGCTACCGTGACAGGCAGCGTGGTCGTCGGCGTGATTGCAGCGGCGCAGGACGGCATCACCCAGGTCGAATTCTTTGCCAATGGCAGCCCGATAGGCGCGGCCACGCAGGCGCCCTACAGCGTGCCGTGGGACACGGCACCCGCAGCCAACGGCGCCTACACGCTCAAAGCCGTGGCCACCAGCCAAAGCGGAAAAACCGCCGAGGCCACACGCACCGTGACCGTAGCCAACCAGCTGCCCGAACCCGTGCCGCCCCAAACGCCCTACACCGGCACGGTCGGCTCCATCACCCCGGCAGTGTCCTACGGCGGGCAGCGCATCACCATCGCCGGAGCCGCCGTGGTGCGCGATGGCGAACAGCCCGTGCCCAACGCGGCATTGCGCATGGTGCTCGACATCTCGGGCTTCAAGCGGCGCATCGGCATCGTCACCGACGACAACGGCCAGTACCGCTATGAATTCGTGCCAGCGGCCAGTGACAACGGCACCTATATCGTCTCCGTCATCCACCCCGAGGAGAACAGCACCACCGAGCAGGGACGCTTCACCATCAACCGCCTGGGCTTTGACCTGGCCAGCTACCAGCTCACCGCGCCGCGCGGCTTTGCCGCCAGCATCACCGTCAACGCCCGCGCCAGTGCCGGCACGGGGGCCACAGGCGTGCGCTGGGCTGTGGAGCCTGGCGCCAGCCTGCCACCGGGCATCAGCGTGGAGCCCGGCGCGCCGGTCGATGTCGCGGCAGGCACCTCGGTGCCCATGGTCATCCGCTTCACCGGCAACGCATCGGCGCAGGAAACGGGCACCGTCGTGCTCACGGCCTATGCCAGCGAAACGGGGGACACACCCCGGGGCAGCCTCGCCATCCACTACCGGCTGGTGCAGGCGCAGCCCGATCTGTTTGCCCAGCCCACGGCCATGGAAACCGGCGTGCAGCAGGAGCAAAGCGTCACCGAAGGCATCACCATCGGCAACCGGGGCCTGGTGGCGGCACAGGACGTGAAGCTGCAACTGGCGGACCCGCAGGGCGCAGCTGCCCCGCCCTGGATCTTCCTGTCCAGCGCAAGCCACATCGGCGCTGTGGACGTGGGCGCCCAGGTGCCCATCCAGATCACGGCAAGCCCAGGCAAGGACGTGGCCGACGGCATCTACCACTACCGGCTGCTGGTCACGGCCAGCAACCAGGGCACCGGCACCATTCCCATCTCGGTCGCTGTCACCCAAAGCGGCCAGGGCGGCGCGCGCTGGCATGTCACCGACCTGTTCACGCAAACGCCCGATGCGGATGGCAACTCCATACCGGGCGTGGCCAATGCGCGCATACGCCTGCAAAACGATGCCGTGCTCACCTACATGCGCACCCTCACCACAGATGCGCAGGGCCTGGCCGAAGTCACCGACCTGCCGCCCGGCACCTACACCTACCGCGCCAGCGGCCCACACCATGCAGACCGGTCAGGCCGCATCTTCGTTCGCCCGGGCGTCACTATCTCGGAGCGTGTGCACCTGCAGTACCAGACCATCAGCATCGACTTCAGCGTCACGGAAACCACCATCCAGGACGAATATCAGGTCAACCTGGAGGCCACCTTCCAGACCCAGGTGCCAGCCCCGGTGGTGCTGCTGGAGCCGCTTTCCATCAACCTGCCAGACCTGCAGACCGGCGAGGAATTCACGGGCGAGCTGACGCTGACCAACTACGGCCTGATCCAGGCGGACAAGGTCGTATTCACGCCGCCGCAGTCCGACGAGTACTACCGCTACGAATTCCTGGCGGACGTACCCAAGACCCTGGCGGCCAAGCAGCGCGTGGTCATTCCCTACCGCATCACCGCCATCAAGCTGCACCCGCGCAGCATGGGCTTTGCGCGGGCACGCACGCCGCTGCCGGAGGCAGCGCGCCCGATGGCGCTGAGAGCGCGCAACGCAGGCACCTGTAGCGCGTATGCGATGTGGGCCACCGTGGAATTGGCATGGATTTGCGCCAATGGCGAAGAGGAATTGCGCTCGCTGTCTGCCACGTTCAGCAGGCTCATCGGTAGCGCGTGTGCAAACACAGGCATCGGCGGCATCGGGGGAACAGGCGGCCATGGCACCGGCGGCGGCTCCGGTGGCTGGGGCAGTGGCTGGACGGGTGGCGGCACACCCATTGGCATGACGCAGGGCTGCACACCGTGGTGCCTGGGCGCAAGCTGCAGCGACGAAGGCAGCGGCCCTGGCGCAGGGCGCGGCAATGCAGCTGGGCGCCAGGGCGGTGGCCTGGGCAATGGCCCCATGCTCGGCGGCCATGGCACAGGCTTTGGCGGCGGGTCTTCAGATGGCGGCAACGGGCCGGCAGACACAGACGCCACAAGAGACAGGCCCAACGACCCAGGGGACGATGGCAAAGCGCCAGACGGGCCGCCCATGTGCGGCTCGTAAAAGCCAATCAGCCCGCCACAGAGCGGGCACAACAAACAAGTGCACGGCCGGTCACACCACCGTGCAGACGATTGAAGAGGTGGGGGCCCCAGCGGTCCGTGGGAAAGCACAAAAATGACGCAGGCACTGAAACATCTGATTGAACCGCTCCCATGCACAGGTGGGCGCGTGGCAGCACG
>NZ_JACSYA010000031.1 GCF_029870285.1 Delftia sp. PS-11 | reverse complement strand
ACCACCTATCAACTTGCCCGTTCCCTGGCCGCCAAAGCTGGTATCCAGGGAGCCATCAGCATTCAGGCGGATCAGGCTGAAGTCGTTGTCACTACTAGATCCTGCCACCACGATCTTGCCATCGGGCTGCAAGATAACGCCATAAGCATTGTCATAGCTGTCGCCCACCGGTACGAGCAATTTGCCGGTGCCTGTAGGAGGAGTAAAGGTGGGAGCCGTGTTAGTGGTGTTGATAGTCGCCATCAGAGTGTTTCCCTCATACGTGAACTACCAAGTTGTCATCGCTGCGCAAGTTGGCAGATCCGCTGTACCGTGCTCGGTTAGGCAGCCCCTCTTGCGGGGGCGACGGCAGCTTGGCTTGGTGTTGATGTCTGTTATTGATTCTTATTTGATCAATCGTAACCAAAAGTACAAAAACAGGGCTGCTGTCAGCGTTCATGCCTGCGCGCAGGGTCAGGTGCATGGCGCCAAGGGACATGAGGCTGCGTTTTGACTCAGCGTTTGACAAAACTTGACTGAGCGTTTGACGGCCCGGGCTGCTGCGGTGGATGGCCTCTGCAGAAATGCAAAAAAAGCCTGTGTGGGTTTGCGCAAGCTATGGAGCAGCGTGCAGTCATTGCACAATGGCTGCCAACACACGGACACTTGCCAACGCAGTCTGACAAGAGCTACGGAGCCCACCACCCCATGCATGCCTTCAGGCTTTCACTTCGCACCGCGGTCACCGTTCCGTTCATCGCGGTGTTCATGGTGACGGTGGGACTGCTGGCTTTCTGGCAACAGCGCCAGGTCGATCAGCTCATCAACCAGGAGAGCCTGCATCTGATCAACGGGATGTCGGCCACGACACGCCACAGGCTGGCGGAGTTTCTGGAGACACCGTTGCGGGTGCAGCAGTCCGTTGCCAGTGCTGTCGCGCGTGAAGATCTGTACCGGCGCGGCGATATGCGCCCCATCTACACGCACCTGCTGCATTCCTTTTCCGAGCTGTATGCCCACTACGATCAGATCAGCCTGCTGAGCTTTGGTGGTGTGCATGGCGAGTACGCCGCCGTGCGCCGCGAGCCCCAGGGGTCCCTGAGTTTGCTGCTGCAGGATGGCAGCACCCAGGATGTGCTGCGCATTTTTGAAGGGCCGGAGCCCGTGGGTGCCAGCCTGTCGGTGCCTGGCTATGACCCGCGTGTGCGCCCCTGGTACACCCATGCAGCGCGGGCCGACGGGCCGCGTTGGTCGCCCATCTATACCGTTGCAGGCGACCGGGGTGATGCCACGCTTTCCGCCTCAACGCCTGTGCTGACTTCGCGCGGGCTGCAGGGCGTGCTGTCGGCCGATGTGCGCCTGAGCAGCATCAACCAGTTCCTGGCCGGCGAGCCTCTGCGCGGCAATGGCTACATCGCCGTACTGGATGAGCAAGGCTATCTGGTCGCGCACTCCGAGCAGGATTCCGTGCTGCTGCGGGCCGAAGGCCCTTACCGTCCACCCCAGCGCATGCGGTTGTCTGACTCTGCGGAGCCTGCGCTGCGCACCCTGGCGGCACTGCTGGCGCGCAAGCCGCTTCAGGATGGGCCATCGAGCCTGAGCTTTGAGGAAAAGGGTCTGCTCTACCACGGCCAAGTCACGCCGTTCCGGGATGCGCACGGCATCGACTGGCGCATCGTGGTGCTGCTTCCCGAGTCCGATCTGGTCAGCAGCGTGCGGGTGGACAGCCGCAATGCGCTGTTCGGCGCCATTGCTTTGGCGATGCTGGGTCTGGTGCTGGGACTCTGGTGGCTGCGGCTGGCGATCCGCCCTATCCAGGTGACCGCCGAGGCGGCCCACCGCCTGGCCCGGGGGGAATGGCAGGCAGTAAAGACGCTGCCGCCCGTGCTGCTGACCGAAATGTCTTCGCTGGTCGATGCCTTCAACAATATGGCGCAGCGGTTGCAGCAGTCATTCGAGCATATGCGCTCGCTGCTGCTGCAAGACAGCCTGACCCGGCTGCTGACGCGTGCGGGTCTGATCGAGCAGGCAGATGCTGCCGCAGCAGCGCAAGTGCCCTGCCCTGCCACCCTGTGCCTGCTGGAGTTGCAGAATTTCCGCCGCATCCGCGACGATGTGGGCCATGGCACGAGCGAGAAGCTGCTGCAGGCCGTCGCCGGGCGCCTGCGCTGGCATCTGGGAGCACAGGCCCTGCTGGCCCGCCCCGGCAGCGATGAGTTCGCGGTGCTGTGGCTTCAGCGTTCTACGCCCACGCAGGCGCGGCACCAGTGCCTGGAGATACTGGACCTGTTTGCACAGCCGTTTTCTGTCGGCAAGGATGACATCGAGCTGCGCGCCTGCGCAGGCGCTGTCTCCGGCACGCTGGAGCCGGGCGTGCTCAACGAATGGCTGCGCGATGCCAGTATTGCGCTGGGCGAAGCGCAACGCCGCTCCCAGCCCTACCTGCTGTATGAACCTGGCCTGGCGGAGCGCATGATGGGACGCACCCAGTTGGCGGCCGAGCTGCGCCAGGCAGTGGAAAGGGGCGAGCTGCTGGTGCATTACCAGCCTGTGGTGGACCTTGCGACGGGCCGCATGGCCGGCGCAGAGGCGCTGCTGCGCTGGAACAGCCCGACACGCGGCATGGTGCCGCCCGGCACCTTCATTGCGCTGGCGGAGGAGTCGGACCTGATTCTGAGCCTGGGAGAATGGGTGCTGCGCACGGCGGCGCATGATATTGCCAGTCTGCGGGAGCAGTTGCCGCCGAACTTCGAGTTGCATGTCAACATGTCTGCGCGGGAGCTGATCCAGTCGGACTTTGCCGCCACGCTGGAGCGCACGCTCAATGCCAGCGGGCTGCCGGCGCGCATGCTGACGCTGGAGCTGACGGAGTCCATGCTGCTGGAAGGCAGCGACACCACGCTGCAGCGCATTGCTGCCATCAAGGCGCTGGGGGTGAAGATCGCCATCGATGACTTCGGAACGGGCTATTCCTCGCTGGCGTACCTGAGCAGGCTGCGCTTTGACTGCATCAAGGTGGATCAGAGCTTTGTGAGCAAATTGCCTGCCTCGCAGCCCGACGTGGCCATTGTGACGGCCGTTTTGCGGATTGCGCAGGGCTTTGGCGTGCAGGTCGTTGCCGAAGGTGTGGAAACGGCCGAGCAGGCGGCAACACTACGCGACCTGGGCTGTATTCATGCCCAGGGCTATCTGTTCGAGCGGCCGGTGCCGCTGGGCAGGATGCTGTCCTACCAGCCCCCCGCCGACTTCGGCGCTCAGCCTCCGTCGGCCTGAGTGCCGCCTGCGGGCTGGGGAGCGGCGAGCCTGCGCCGCAGCCATCGCATGGCCGGCCCGAGCAGCGGCAGGCGGGCATACAGTTCCTCGGCAGCGTCCCAGTAGTCGCGGTGCATGTCCACCAGGCCTTCGGCCGAGAAGCGCAGATGCGATGCGCCACGGATGACCAGGGGCTGTGCACCTGCGCGCAGGAATCGGAATTCCCATGCCAGGAAGGCCTGCTCGCCCGCAGACATGGCCTGCGTGACCGTGAAACGTGGCGCCTGCAGCGTCTCGAACATGTGGGCGAAAATGCGGCCAATGGCCTTGCGGCCATGCACTTCGTTGAAGGGGTCTTTGAAAAAGGCCTGCTCTGCATAGAGCGCCAGCAGTGCGGCAAGGTTGTCATGCCGCAGTTGTTCGTAGGCCGTGACCAGCCGCTGCAGCCGGGGATCGTCCGATGTGGTGGGCATGGCTCAGGCTCCTGTGGCCCGGCGTACTGCCGAGAAGTACCAGGCATCGGGCAGGCAGCGCAGCAGGCGCAGCCAGCGTGTAAAGCGGCGTGGAAAATTCATCTCGAAACGGCCCTTCGCCCAGCCGCGCAGCATGTGCCGGGCAGCCTCGTCGGCAGTGATCAGCGCAGGCATTTTGAAGCTGTTTTGCGCCGTCAGCGGTGTCTGCACGAACCCCGGGTTGATGATGGACACCCCCAGCCCGTGGGCATGCAGGTCCAGGTACAGGTTTTCTGCCAGGTTGTGGAGCGCCGCTTTGGTCGGCCCGTAGGCCAGCGACATGGGCAGGCCACGGTAGCCCGCCACGCTGCCCACCAGGGACAGATGGCCATGCCCTGCGGCCAGCAGCATGGGCAGCACGGCATCGAGCAGATGCAGCACGCCGCCATAGTTCACGTCAAGATGCCGCTGCGCTTCGGCCAGTTCAAAATCCGTGGCGCGCAAAGGGCGGTAATGCCCGGCGCAGTACAGCACAAGATCCAGGGGGCCTGCGGCGATGCGCCGCGCCGCCACGGCAGCGTCCCTGACGGCCTGTGCATTGGTGACATCCAGAGGCAACGCCAGGCTGCCGGGATGCCCGTGCACGAAGTCGCGCAGTGCGGCGCCGTCCCGCGCGGAAACGATGACCTGGGCGCCCAGGCCATGCAGTGCGGAGGCTGTGGCACGGCCTATGCCGGAAGACGCGCCCACGATCCAGGCGCGGCGGCCCGACCAGTCGGCCAGCGGGGGATTCAGGGCACGGTGAAACAGGGCCATGGCGCTCACTCCTTGGTGAAGGCCAGTGTCACATCGCCCAGGTGTACCCCGAACTTGCGCATGGCTGTGCGGTTGAGCAGGGTGCGCCCGTCCATCAGGTACATCCAGTCGTCCATCGACACGTTCCAGACGCGGCCATCGACGGGCAGCGCCAGCACATAGGTCCAGTGAAACGCATTGCCTGCGCTTTCTCCGCTGGCCTCGCCCACGACGTCATCGGCATGACCGCTGTAGCGCCCGTTGCCCAGATGGCGCAGGTGCCAGATGCGCTGCTGCGTGCTGCCGTCGCTGTAGACGAAATGCTCGTCCAAGATGCCTTCATCGCCTTGCCAACGTCCGGTCATGCGCACGGTAAAGCGCTTGACCACTTTGCCTGAGCGGTCGGTGAACATGCCATGGGCTGTCAGCGGTCCATTGAGGTATTCGCGCAGGTCCAGCCGAGGCTGTTCGTTGGCATAGTCCTGCACCTGGGGGCCCGCGCAGCCCGCAAGCGCCAGGGCCAGGCCAGCGGCCAGGCAGACACGCCGCGACAGTGAAGCAAGGGCAGGAAACAGTGTTCGGTTCATACGAGCCTCCAGGAGGGGTGATGGCGTTCGGCACGCCGCAGCAGTGCCAGGGCTGAAAGCTTGAGCAGGCATGGCAGACCGCCATAGGCCCATGCCAGGGCCTGCAGCCCCGCAGGGTCGGTGCTGCCGCTGCGGTAGCCTGCCAGGGCCAGCAACGGCAGTGCCAGGCCCGCAGCCAGCGCCAGATTGAGTTTGGTTGCGCAGGCCCACCAGCCCAGGTAGCGGCCTTCGCCGCCGCCTGCGCCTGATTCATGGATCACGCCAGTGAGCAAGGCACCGGGCAGAGCCAGATCAGCACCCAGGGCCAGGCCGCATGCCAGGCAGACTGCCGCAAAGGCCAGGCCATCGCCCTGCCCCAGCCAGGGGGTGATGCTGAAGGCCAACACACTGGCGAGCATGCCCATGCGCCAGCTGGGCGCCAGCCCCCAGCGCGCAACGGCACGCATCCAAAGCGGCAAGCCGACCGCTGCAGCGCCGAAGTAGCACAGCAGCAGCAAGGGCTGCAGTGCTGGGGCGTGCAGCCGGTCTGCTACAAAGAAAGGCAGCAGGGTTGCAGCGATGGCGCCCGCTACGCCATTGAGCATGAAAACGGCCAGCAGGCGCCTGAAGCCTGCGTCTGCCCAAGGCGATGCATCTGACGTGGGTACCGCAGCAGGTGCTGTTGCAGGCGTGGTGGGATGCCAGTCCCCGATGCGCCGCAAGCCTGCCAGTGCGGCAGCCAGTGCCAGCGCCAGCAAGACGCTGGTGCCGTCAAAGCCCAGCCAGACAGGCAGAACACTGGCCAGCACCACCCCTGCCAGCGCGGCGCCTTCGCGCCATGCGGCAACGCGTGCGCGCCAGCCCGCAACGCCGCCCCAGCGCGTGCCCCATGCCTGGTGCAATATGCTGACGGCGCTGTATGCCAGAGTGCAGGCCAGCAGGCTGCCAGCCAGCCAGCCCAGCATGGCGGCACCGCCGCCCTGGGGCGGATGCCACAGCGCAGCAAAGCCCAGTGCCATCAGCACACAGCACAGCGAAGCCATTTTCCATGCAGGCCATGTGCCCTGCGCCAGCAGCCGGTCAGCCATGCGCCCGAAAGCAGGGTCGAGCACGGCATCCAGCGCACGCGTGGCCAGCAGCACGGCCCCCAGTCCCGCCAGAGGTGCGCCCGCGACTGTGGCGTAATGGTGCGGCAGACTCACGTACAGCGGCAGCGACACGAACGCCAGCGGCAGCGCCAGCCCGCCATAGGCCAGCCCTGTGCGCCAGGGCAGCGCAGCAGCGCCAGTGTCGGTCACCGTGGCCATGCTGTATCCTGCCTGCCTTGTTCAGCCAGCAATACCGAGCAGCGCATTGCGCAGCGCGGGGGCCGAGGTCTGCGGCGCCAGCCAGATGCCGAAGAACAGTTGCGCGTATTGCGCATCGCGTATCTGTGCGGTCTGCCGCCCGTTATGGAAGAAGCGCACCATTCCCTGTCCATCGCTCAGGCCCAGCAGCCGGTCCTGGGCAGCCACGTCAGGGAATGCCTGCTTCATCAGGGCCAGCCACTGCCGGGCCTGCGCTTCGGTGAAATCGCCGACACGGCGCATTTCCGCAATCGAGCGCTCGGCAATCGCCTCCCCTTCCAGCTTGCGGTCGTAGACCAGCTCCAGCGCAAAGGGCTGGCGCGCATAGTCGCTGCCTGCAAAACCGGCAGGCGCCCACAGCCGCGCCTCGTAGACACGCAGGCCGAAAAAGCGCAGTACGCCCGTGCCAGCCAGGCGGGCATCGGGCAGGCTGTCGCGCAGCTCGGCAGGCAAAGTGGCAGCGGGCGGTGTGGTAGCGTGCAGAGTTTCGGACATGGTGATCAGTGCAGGCAAGAGTGTGCTGGCACCCCATGCCAGTGCTTGACGGCGTGGAATGCGGTTCATGGCAAGGGCTTGCAAAGGGTGAACTGGACGACATCGGTGTTGCCGGTGTCAAAGGCAGCCTCGCAGTAGGCCAGGTAAAAGCGCCAGATGCGGATGAAGCGCTCGTCAAACCCCTGGGCGCGCACGGTATCGAGGGTGTCTTCGAAGGCATGGCGCCAGCGCCTCAGTGTTTCCGCATAATCGCCACCGAAAGCCATACGCTTTTCAACCACCAGCCCGGCACTGCGCGCCTGCTCCTCAAAGGCGCTGATGCTGGGCAGCATGCCGCCGGGAAAGATGTACTGCTGGATGAAATCCGTGGAGTGCTGGTAGCGCGCAAACAGATCTTCGTGCAGCGTGATGGTCTGTATGCAGGCACGGCCACCGGGCTTGAGGCAGTCGTGCAGGGTCTTGAAGTAACCACGCCAGTAAGCCTGCCCCACAGCCTCGAACATCTCGATGGAGACAATCGCATCGAAGGGTTGTGCCGCGTGCAATGCAGGCAGGTCGCGGTAATCCTGGTACAGCAGATCCACCTGCGCAGACAGCCCCGCATCCTGCATGCGCTGCTGGCCCCAGAGCAGCTGCTCGCGTGAAAGAGTGACGCCTGTGACGCGGGCTCCGAAGTCGCGGGCCGCCATCTCGGCAAGTCCCCCCCATCCGCAGCCGATCTCCAGCAGGCGCTGGCCTGGCTGCAGCCGTGTCTCAGCCAAGGTGCGACGCAGCTTGGCGCCCTGGGCAGCCTGCAGATCGGCCTGCCGCAGGGCATCACCCTGCCGGCCTTCAAACCATGCTGCGCTGTAGCTCATGCCCGGGTCCAGCCACAGGCGGTAGAAATCATTGCCCAGGTCATAGTGGGCATGGATGTTGCGCGCGCTTCCTGCACGCGTATTGCGCTGCAGCCAGTGGCGCAGCCGGTAGCCCAGTTGTCCCCACCAGCTGCCATACACCAGGCGCTGCACATGGTTGCGGTTGTCAATGCCAAGGCGCAGCAATGCGGCCAGATCGGGGCTGTCCCATTCGCCAGCCATGTACCCTTCGGCCCATCCGATGTCACCGGACTTCAGGCAGCGCTCCAGCGCATTCCAAGTGTGCAGCATGCAGGACGCATCTGCATCGGCTGCAGCGGCCTGCTCAGCAGGCAGGCGCCGCACCTGGCCATCGGGCAGTTGCAGATCCAGCTGCCCGCGCGGCAACTGCTCCAGCAGCTTGAGTACGCGGCATGCGCTGGCAGGGATGGTATGTTTCGCGGCAGCGCGAGGGCCTGGCAGGGGCACGGTGGTGGTATTCATCGTGTGACGAAGCGCTTGGGCTCGGGTGGTTTGCCATGGAAAGGCACGCGCTTGGCCCAGAGCCGCAGCGCCTGCCAGTGGATTCGGACGATGACGGCCAGCGTCATCAGCGGGGTTCCGAAGAACGCGCGGCGCACGCTGGCTGCATCCAGGGGTTCAAGCGCGCCGCCTACGCTGGTCTGCAGCAGCGGACCGGCGTCATCGTGCAGGTCAACGCGCACCAGAGTACGGTCAGCCGTGCGTTCAAAACGAAAACGGTACTCGCCCTGCACTGTGCAAAAGGGCGAGACATGGAAACACTTGTCTGCCACCTGTGTCGTGCCCCAGCCCAGATCCGGGCCTGCCAGCAGATAGGCGTGGCGCTCGCCAAAGGTGTTGTTGACCTCTGCCACCACGGCAGCCAGCGAACCATCGGCCCGGTGGGCGTACCAGAAGCTCACGGGCTTGAAGACGTAGCCCAGCACGCGCGGAAAAGTGTGCAGCCAGATTTCGCCGTCAGCATCGGCAATGCCCTCGCTGTGCAGCAGTTGCTCGAACCAGGACAGCGCATCAGCGCCGCCGTCGCCATGGTCACGGTCATGGAAACTCAGCCAGCCGAACCGGTTGCGCCGCAGCGCTGCCGACGGTTGCCGGCACAGGCTGCGCATGGGCAACATCAGGAAATAGCCACGGTAGCGGAAGGCATGCTCGGCAGGCCGCAGGCGGCGGTGCCAGACATGGCCGAACCCGATCAGCGGCGCGGCTGGCTCCGGCTGCGTGCAACTCATGCCACGCCCCCGATGGCAGTGGCATGCGCTGCGGCAGGAAGGTATTCGAGCGCCTGCAGCAGCGACTGTCCTGCCTGCAGGCCGGACCGCAGTCCATCCTCATGGAAGCCGTAGCCACACCATGCTCCGCAAAACCAGGTCTGCCGCTGGCCTTGCAGCTGCCCTACCCTGCCCTGGGCATCGATGGCCGCCAGATCAAAGACGGGGTGGCTGTACTCTATGCGGGCATGAATGCGGTCCTCGGCAATCTGGCGTGCCGGATTCAGGGACACCACCACCGGCTGCTGCCATGGCAGGGGCTGCAGACGGTTGAGCAGATAGTGCAGGCAAACGCCTGCGGATTCCTGGTTTTGTCCGAGCGCACGCTCGTAATTCCAAGCCGCCCATGCGGCAGTGCGCCGGGGCAGCACGGATGTGTCGGTATGCAGCACCGCCAGATTGGGCTGATAGCGGATGGCGCCCAGCACATCGCGCTCCTGCGCCGTGGCGTCATTGCCCAGCAGGCGCAGCGCCTGGTCGCTGTGGCACGCCAGCACGACCGCATCGAATTGCTCAGTGCCATGGGCGGTTTGCACCAGCACGCCCTGTGCCATGCGGCGCACCCCCTGCACAGGCGTATTCAGGCGCGCCGCATGGCGTCCGTCCTGCAGCAGCCTGGACACCATGCGGCGCACATACTGGCGCGAGCCGCTGCGCACCGTGTACCACTGGGGCCGGTCCGTGACCTGAATCAGGCCATGGTTGTGGCAAAAGCGGATCAGCGTGGCCACGGGAAAACGCAGCATCTGGTCCGTCGGGCACGACCAGATGCAGCCGACCATGGGCAGCAGGTAGTCCTCGCGGAAAGCCTGGCCAAAGCCATGGGCATCCAGAAAGTCGGCGATAGAGCTGCGCAACTGCGCATCGGACTGGTTCTGTGCAATCGCAGTGGCCAGCCGGTTGAAACGCAGGATTTCGGCCAGCATGCCCAGAAACCGGGGGCGCAGCAGATTGGCACGCTGTGCAAACACGCCGCCCAGCGAACTGCCGCTCCACTCCAGGCCAGGCCGGCCATCGGCGCGCGGCACCTGCACGGAGAACGACATATCGCTGGCGACCGTATCCACCTGCAGTTCCTCGAACAGGCGCGTCAGCAACGGATAGGTACGGTGATTGAAGACCAGAAAACCCGTATCCACGCCCTGGCTGACACCATCGATGCACAGGTCCACCGTATTGGCATGGCCGCCAAAGTGGTCTCCCGCTTCAAACAGGCAAACGCTGTGCGTGCCCTGCTGCCTGGCCAGCTGCGAGGCGGCCGCCAGACCTGCGATTCCCGAACCAATGACAGCGATGCGATGCATGCGAGCCCCTTGTCTGTTGGATACAGCGACTTGAACCTTCAAGAGCAAATCGTGAACTGATGAGTTCAAACTATAAACCAAACGGGCAAATATTGCACTACACGGTATCCAAAGTACACCCTTGAGCCTAAAATACGGACATGAAAACCCGTTCATCGATCAAGGAGCAAATCCAGCGCGTGCGCGAGCAGGCCATCGTGACTGCCGTCAACCGGCTGCTGGCCACCAAGGGGTATGACGCCATGACGGTGGACGAAGTCGCCGCCGAGGCAGGCATGGCAAAAGCCAGCCTCTACAAGCTGTTCACTTCCAAGGAAGAGCTGGCAGGCGCCGCCATGGTCGGCGTGCTGGACCGGGCGCTGGCGTTCGTGGATGAGTTGCGCGCCAGCGCGGCACAGGCGGCAGAGGCTGGCACGCCCGTGCCAGCGCTGGACCAGCTCAAGGCGGTGACACGCTGGGCCATGCAGACCCAGCTGGAGGGGGAGATGCCGTCGCTGCCTGCGCAAAACTCGCACCTGAGTGAGGCACTGCAGTCCAACGACGCCTACATGGACCGCCTGATCTCCCTGAGCAACCGGCTGAGCATCTGGATCACCGAGGCCCAGACCAGCGGGCAGATGCCTGTCGCGCTGCCGCCCGAACTGGTGCTCTACACACTGTTTGCACGCGCCTGTGATCCTGTGGTGGCCTTGCTCAAGGCATCAGGCCAATACACGAATGCACAGATCATCGACTGGGTATCGGGTACCACCTTCGATGGTTTGGCCACCCGCAAAGACTGAAGCCCTGCAGTTCCGTGCCGCGCAAGGCACCCGCACTGCAGGGCTTCAATCAGCTGCGCCAATGGGCGGCGCAGCAAAAAACCTAGAAAGAGGTCCAGTCGCCATCATCGCCGGCAGCCGCTGGCAGTGCAGGCGCTTTGGCTGTTGGCTTTGCACCTGAAGGCTGAGGCCGTGAAGTGGCGCCAGAGGGTTGAGCACCAACGCGCTTGGCAGCCGGTGCTGCGGCAGCCGCCTTGGGTGCAGCGGTTACACGTGCCGGTACAGGTTTGGACGGGGCAATAGCCCCCGCAATCCGAAACACACTCACGGCAGCGGCCAACTGATCCACTTGCGCCTTCAGGGAGCCGGTAGCAGCCGAGGCCTGCTCAACCAAGGCTGCATTTTGCTGTGTCACCGAGTCCATCTGCGAAATCGCCTGGTGCACCTGGTCAATACCTGTGCTCTGCTCCTGGCTGGCGGCAGTGATTTCGGCCACGAGGTCGCTGACCTGACGCACCCCCTGGACAATGCCATCCATGGTCTGGCCCGCCTCGGCCACCTGGCGCGTGCCCTCTTCGACTTTGGTGACCGAATCCGAGATCAGGTCCTTGATGTCCTTGGCTGCGCTGGCAGAGCGCTGCGCCAGCGCGCGCACCTCGCCGGCCACCACGGCAAAGCCTCGGCCCTGCTCGCCTGCGCGGGCCGCTTCCACGGCGGCATTCAGCGCCAGAATGTTGGTCTGGAAGGCAATGCCGTCGATCACGCTGATGATGTCGGCAATCTTGCGGCTGGAGTCGCTGATGGCACCCATGGTGCCCACTACGCCGGCCACCACCTTGCCGCCCTGGGTCGCAGCTTCCGAGGCCGACAGGGCCAGGCGGTTGGCCTGGCGCGCATTGTCGGCATTTTGCTTGACCGTGCTGGTCAGCTCCTCCATGGCGGCAGCGGTCTGCGCCAGCGAGCTGGCCTGCTGCTCGGTGCGCGAAGACAGATCCTGGTTGCCCGCATCGATCTGGCTGGATGCCGTGGCGATGCTGTCGGTGCCCGCACGCACACGGCTGACCACTTCTACGAGGTTGTCATTCATCTGGCCCAATGCCTGCAGCAGTTGGCCGGTTTCGTCGCGCGAATCCGCAGTGATGCGGCTGGTCAGGTCATTGCTGGCCACGGTACGCGCCACACCCAGGGCTTGCGCCAGGGGCTGCGTGATGCTGCGTGTCAGCCACCAGGCCACCAGCGCGCCCAAAACAAAGAACACAGCCAGCACGCTGATGATGCGCACGCGGCTCGAACTCATCTCGGAAAGCACCTCTGCGGCGGAGCGGTCAATCGTGGCGCGCTGCATCTCCAGCAGCTTCTGCACCAGCTCCAGATAGCGTTGTGTCACAGGCTGGTAGTCCTGGGTGAACACCCGGGTGGCGTCCTCGGTCCGGCCTTCGGCCTTCGCCTTGGTCACGGCATCGCGGCCTGCCAGGTAACCAGCGCGCGCTTTCTTGATCTCTACCCAGAGCTCTTTCTCCTCACTGGAGGTTAGCAAAGGCTCGATACGGTCCTGCAGTTGACTGGACTGGCGGGAAGACTCCGCAGCATCCTGGGCAAAAAACGTGGCCAGCGAGGGGTCGCTGCTCTTGGCAATCGCCGTCGTGCGGCGCGAGCCCGCATGGATGTTGCGAGCCCAGTCGCTGATCATGCGCTCCTTGACCAGCGCCTGCTCGGTGATCAGGGTTGTGGACTGGGCCATGCGGCCCATGCTGAAGATGCTGCTCAGGCTGATCAGCAGCATGACCACCAGGAGAACGGCAAATCCGCCACCAAGGCGCAAACTGATGCTTAGGTTTTTCATGGTATTTATCGTTATGGTTCAGGTGCGGATACAGGGTTCGGCGCCGTGCGGCCTCAGCTCTTGAGGTAGGTGTCGATCACCATCTGGTTCCAGTTGGCAGAGGTGCCATAGGCACTGCCCAGGCGGGTGGCCGTGTCAACCACTGCGGCTTCCTGCTTCTTGAGCGCCGCAGTGCGGGTGCCCAGCGTGCTGATGGCGCTGCTCAGCCGACTGTCTGCGTCCAGTGCATGGCTGGCTGAGGTATCCACGGACTTGCCCACCCTGGACAGCGCAGCCACTGCGGCCGTCATGTTGCTGGACAGAGTCTTGGCCAGCGCCTTGGCATCGAGCACCAGCGTTCCATCGGCGTTCTGGGTGATGCCCAGGCGCGACAGACTGGGCTGGTCGGTGGAAGTCGTCGCATTGATGCCGGAGCGCAGTTCGCGCAGCGTGCGGCTGACGCCGGTATCGCTGCTGCCGGCTCCCTTGGCCACGGTGGCGTTGTAGCTGGCAATGAATTTTTCCACTGCTGCCTGCACGGCCTGGGTGGATGCCGTAGCGGATACCGCGCCCAGCGCCTGGCCTGCAGCATCCAGATCCACCAGCGAGGACTTGAACTGGCCCAGAGCCGACAAGGTGGTCGAAGCTGTCTGGTACTGGGCCGCGATGCGTTCCTGCGCCTTGGCCAGCGAGGGTGCCAGCTTTTTGACCTTGTCTGCCGTCGTGCTGTCGCTGCCCGTACTGGTCTGTGCAACGGAGCTGCCGGTGAGCTTCGATTGAGCCTGCGCCATGAGCGCCTGTATGCTGATGTTGTCGGTTCTGATGGTCATATGTCTTCTCCCTGGGGGAAACGCCCAAAATGCACCTGCGCAGCCGCGCAGAACGTTTGGATCGAAGACTACTGGGGCAGCGATGAAGCAAAGCCCGGAAAAGACGACCCATCAGGGGCAACTTGGCAGCTTAGGACTGATCGCAGCAAGGGCATTCACGCCGTGCACAACGCATGGCACAACTGCCCGATCTGCCCCACAGCGCCCAGCAGGCGCGGCGTGGGCTCGTTGGCACAGTTCAGCCTCAGGTGGCTGCGCAGATCGGCCTGCGGGGAAAACAGCGGCCCGGGACTGAGCCCAATGCCCATCGCCAGCGCCTGGCGGTGCACCTCCAGCGCGTCGACCTGATGCGGCAGCTGCACCCACAGCAAAAAGCCTGCCCTGGGTGCAGCAACGCGCGTGCGGGACGGGAAGCTGGCCTCGACCCGCGCAGTGACGGCCTGCACGCTGGCATGCACTCGGGATTTCAGACGCCTCAGATGGCGGTCGTAGTCACCGCTGGCGAGCACCTCGCTGACAGCCGCCTCCAGCAAAGGGGAGCCCGCCCAATCGCCAGCAAGGCGCGCCTGCAGCACCTGTGGCTGAAAGCGCCCTGCTGCAATCCAGCCGATGCGCCAGCCCGGCGCCAGCGTCTTGGACACCGAACTGCAATACAGCACATTGCCGCTGCTGTCGAACGCCTTGCAGGCTGGCGGGCGCTGGGCCTCGCCCGCAAGGTCACCGTAGACATCATCCTCGATCAGGGGAATGCCGGCATGCTCCAGCAACGCGACAAGCGCCTGCTTGCGCTCGACCGGCATGCTGGCGCCCAGCGGATTCTGTACCGTGGGCGAAGCCAGCACCGCAGCAGGCCGGTATCGCGCAATGGCATGCGCCAGCGGCTCCAGCAGCAGCCCATCAACGGGGTCGGTCGCGACCTCCAGCGCCTTCAAACCCAGATCCTCCAGCATCAGCAGCGTGCCAAAGTAGGCAGGCCGCTCAATGGCCACGACATCGCCCGGTTTGCACACAGCACGCAGGGCCAGCCGCACAGCCTGCGTTGCACCAGCGGTGACCACCAGCTCATGCGGCCCGAAGCGGGCGCCCCAATGCGCGGCCCGCGCTGCAATCTGGGCACGCAGATCGAGGCGGCCCGGCGGCATGCTGTAGGTAAGCCCATGCCCCTGCAGACGCCTGCCTGCGGACTGCAGTGCCCGCTGCAGGGTGGCAGCGGGCAGCCAGGCCGGATCGGGCAAGGCGGCTCCCAGAGGAATCAGACGAGCCTCAGCACTGCTGAACAGAGACTGTGCCAGGGCCGACATCGTCACCGGCACGGGACGCGGCGGCGTGCGCGCAGGCCGCAGTGCCGATGCCGCCGTCAGTGGCCGCACAAAGTAGCCCGAACGCGGCCGCGCAACAATCAGCCCATCGGCCTCCAGGCAGCGCAACGCCTCCAGCGCAGTCGGCAGGCTGACCTGCTCGCGCTCGGCCAGCTTGCGGGCGGACACCATGCGCTCGCCGGGACGCAAGGCACCAGCGGCGAGAGTATGGCGCAAGGCGTCTGCGATGCGCAGGTAATGGGGTCGTGTCATCAAAAGCTCTGCCTCACCAAATCTGTACAGGTAGATTTTCCATCAGTCTGCCTATACAGCAGTGGGCAGCATCCACCTATGCTGACACCATCACGAACCCCGGACATCCGCACACAGGACTTCTTCCATGCATGCCAGCAACTTCGACCTTGACCGCTATCTGCAGCGCATCGGCCATCACGGCAACGCCGGCCCCGACGCTGCGACCCTGCACGCGCTGATGCGCCAGCAGCTTTTCACCATCCCTTTCGAGAACCTCGATGTCCAGGCCGGGAAAATCGTCTCTCTCGACCCGGAACACATCGCCGGCAAGCTGCTCGGCGGCGGCCGGGGCGGCTACTGCTACGAAGTCAACGGCCTGTTCGCCATGGCGCTGCAGGCGCTGGGCATCCCCTACCGCTTCGTGGCGGCACGGCCCATGTTCTATCCGGCCCGCAGGCCCCGCACCCACATGGCACTGGTCGCAGAAGCCGAGGGGCGCAGCTGGCTGTGCGACCTGGGTTTCGGCAGCTACGGAATCCGCGCACCGATGGACCTGCAGGCGCTGGATGCCGACATTGCCCAGGACAGCGACACCTTCCGGCTCAGCCGCGACGAACAGGGCGAATACCTGCTGACGGCCAGGGTCGATGGCACCTGGACCCCTCAATACGCCTTCAACCTGTCGCCCCAGGAATGGATCGATTTTGTGCCTGCGAACTACCTGAACTCGACCCACCCGGATGCCATCTTCGTGCAAAAGCGGGTCATCGTGCTGCACCAGCCAGCAGGCCGGCTCATCCTTGCAGGCAACACGCTCAAGACGGTGGCAGACGGGCAGACCGAAACACGCCAACTGGCAGAGGACGAGATCACCCAGGTGCTGGCAAGCCACTTCGGGCTGGTCCCCCCGCAGGCCGAGCGCAGCTGATCACTGCGTATCAGCGCAGGCGTGCCAGCCTGCGCCTGAATTGCCGCAGCTCCAGCGCAGCAGCCTGCGCCACACGCGCCGCATCGCTGGGCGCTGCATCTTGCGTATCTGGCCGCGCATGCACGGCGGCCAGCACTGCCAGGCGGCTCTGGTAGGCAGGTGCCTGCAGCGGCCTGAAGACCAGTTTGCCACGGTACAGCGTGGCAAACGATGAAGGAACGATGGCCACGCCCAGGCCGCACGCCACCAGCGCCAGCACGTTCACGAACTGCCCCGCCTCATGGCGTATCGAGGGGGTAAAGCCTGCATCCAGGCACAGCGCAACGGTGCGGTCAAAATAATCCGCATCCTCATAGCGGGAAAAGCCGACAAAGGCTTCATGCGCTGCCGCTTGCAGCGGTAAAGGTCCCTCGCCTGCAGCCAGCGGATTCGCAGGCGCCACCGCAAGGCAGTAGGGATCGTCCATGCCGGCCACTTCCTCGGGCAGCGTCTCTTCCCTGCCCGGACGCCCCAACCCCAGATCCAGCTCACCTGCGCGCAGGGCGCGCAACTGCTGCGACGTGATCATCTCGCGCGCCTCCACGCGCAGGAGCCAGCCGGCATCGGCAATGCGGCGCAGCAGGCCAGGCAGCACCGAATGCATAGCCGAAGGCACCAGCGCGAGCCGGACCACGCTCTGGCGGCTGTGCTGGCGTTCGCGTGCCCGCAGCGGCGCCTGCTGGGCCCGCGCCAGAATCGCGCGCGCGTCCTCCAGAAAAGACTCCCCGGCTGGTGTCAGCCGCACGCCGCGCGGCAGCCGTGTGAATAGCGCCGCCCCCACTTCTTCCTCCAACTGCCGCAGTTGTGCAGACAGTGGCGGCTGGGCAATGAACAGCTTGCGTGCTGCCCGGCTCACATTGCCCTGCTCGGCAACGGCCACGAAATAGCGCAGATGACGCAGCTCCATCAGCGAGAACCCTTTGAAAACATACTTTCTACGTATGTTTCAGATATTAAATCAGTCTTGGACATATTTATCTCGTCTGGTGACACTGCCGCCATCGCTACTCCCGAGGCACGCAGCCCCACCATGCAAGCATTGCGCAAGACCGAGCCGGCCCATGGCCTGACCCTGACACAAGCCGACATGCCCGAACCAGGCCCGGGCGAGGTGCTGCTGCGCGTGCACTCGGCAGGCGTCTGCGGCACCGACCTGCACATCGCAGAATGGACACCCAGCTACCACTTTCTGTCGCCCGCCCTTCCGGTCACCATCGGCCATGAATTCAGCGGCGAGATCGTTGCCCATGGCGCAGGCGCCGAAGGCCTGCCCCTGGGGCAACTGGTGGCAGTGCGCCCCTCGGTCACCTGCGGACGGTGCGTGGCCTGCGAGGGCGGCAACTTTGATGCCTGCACCACGCGCCGTGGTATCGGCGTGATGCGCAACGGCGGATTCGCGCCATGGGCCGCCGTGCCACTGCGCAACTGCGTGCCTGTGCCGGCAGGCGTGGACGGCGAAGTGGCCGCGCTGGCCGAGCCGCTGACAGTGAGCCATGAAGCCGTGCGCACGGCAGGCATACGCCCGGGGGACCGTGTCCTGGTGCTGGGGCCAGGCAATATCGGCCAGGGCATTGCACTGTTTGCCCGCGATGCGGCGGCTGCGCAGGTGGTTGTGGCAGGCCACGGGGACGGGCCACGCCTGCAGGTGCTTCGCGCCATGGGCTTCACCGATCTGCTTGACTTCGAAGGCACGGATATGGACAGTGCCCTCGCTCCTTATCTTGCACAGGGCCGCTTCGACGCGGTGATAGAGGCTACGGGCGCGGCGGCGGTCATCGCGCCGGCCCTGCGCGCACTCAGGCCGCACGGCACACTGGTGATCACAGGCATCCATGCCGCGCCCGTGCCGGTCGATCTGACCGCCCTGGTGCGCAACCACCAGTCGCTGCGCGGCTCTTACCGGGCCCCCGAAAGCGCATGGCCGCAGGTCGTGCGCTTCATGCAGGAAAACCAGCCGCTGCTGCGGCATATGATCACCCACCGCGTGCCCCTGGCGCAGGCCGCTGAAGGTTTCGCCCTGGCGCGTGCGCGCCATGCAAGCAAGGTGCTGGTGCAGCCGGCAGCCCAGGCATGAACGGAGCCTTTCTTGCGCTGTGGAACAGCGTGGACACGCCCGGCGCGCGCGAAGAATATGAAGCATGGCACGCCATCGAGCATGTACCCGAACGCGTGGGCCTTCCCGGATTTCTCTGGGGGCGCCGCTATGTCGGCGGCACAGATGGCGCCAGCTATTTCACGCTCTACGGCCTGCAGGATCTGAAGGCGCTGCAGACGGTGCAATACGCCGATGTGATCGCGCATCCAACACCATGGTCGGCACGCATGCGCCCCCGCCTGAGCGCCTTTGTGCGCAGACCCTGCGTACTGGTCGCCAGTGCCGGCAGCACGGCAGCCGCTCATCTGGTGGCGGTGCGGGCCATGACCCGGGAGCTGCCCGGCTGGTCGGCAGCGGCTGCACAGGCCGTGGCACAGGCCGAAGACAGCGCCCTGCTGGTGCGCGCCACAGCCGGAGCCGTCCCAGAGCAGCTGGACCTGACCTACCCCGTGGGCGGCGAACACATTGCCGTCGCCGTGCCCGGCCAGAGCACCGTGGTGGTGCTGGCCGAGCACTGCACCGCAGAAGGTGCACGCCATGGTGCGCAATGGCTGATGGACCAGTTGGCGCCCTGGTGCCTGCCGGATACCCATGCCGAAGCCTTCGTCCTGCAAAGCCACGTGGCGCGCAGCGATCTGCCGGGCAGCGGTCTTACTGCACGTCTGCCCGCGCGCTCCGGGCCCATGGCCCGCTACTTTTCACCGTGAACCAACATTGCGCATACCAGGAGACAACCATATGCATACCCTGCCAGACAAACCACGCCGCGCCGCGCTGCTGCTGAGTGCGGCCGTGCTGGTCCCGGCCATCCTGCAACCGGCATGGGCCGCTGCGGACAAGGCTGACTGGCCTACGCGCCCGCTGCGCCTGATCGTCGGCTATGCCAGCGGTTCATCGCCTGATGTGCAGGCACGCCTGCTGGCCGAGCCCCTGGGCCGTGCGCTGGGCCAGCCCGTCATCGTGGAAAACAAAGGGGGCGCCAGCGGCAACATCGGCGCCGATGCCGTGGCCAAGGCCAGCGATGGGCATACCCTGGGCGTCATCGGCAATGGGCCACTGACCAGCTCCCAGTACCTCTACGCCAGGCTACCTTACGACCCCGCGCGCGACTTTGCACCCATCGCCATGATCGGGTCGGCGCCACTGGTCTGGGTTGCGCCGCGCGCTGCAGCCGCCGACAGCACAGCCTATTTCAAAACGCTGCGGGCCGATAGCGGGCAATACAACTTCGGCTCGGTGGGCAAAGGCTCAGGCACTCATTTGGGGGCAGAACTGATCAAGGAGTCCATGGGCCTGCGCCTGGCCCACGTGCCTTACAACGGCGGCCCAGCCGTCGTCAACGCTCTGCTGGGCGACCAGGTTCAGATGGCGCTGCTGCCGGCATCCACCGTGATGCCGCTGGTGCAGTCTGGCAAGCTGGCCGCGCTGGCGGTGAGCTCCAGCGAGCGCAGCCCACTGGCGCCAGGCGTGCCATCCATGCGCGAAATCGGCGCAGGTGCTGTCGATATCGAGGTCTGGAACGCCGTCATGGCACCTGCCTCCATGCCTGCTGCGCACCGTGCGCGGCTCTCCAAGGCGCTGCAGGAGATTCTTCATTCGCCAGAAGTACGCGGCAAGCTGCTGGCGCAGGGCTGGCGCGTTGACGAGACCAGCCCGGCCGCACTGGCCGCGCGCATCGCCCAGGACAGCCGCACCTACAGCGCCTTGATCGCCAAACAGAATATCCGGCTCGACTGAGCCTCAACCAGCGGGGCCATGACGCCCCGCCACTTCACTGGAGGAGACACTATGAATACCTTGCAACGAGGAGGCTGGGCCATGGCCGCTGCAACAGCAGCCATGGCCTTGCCCGTACAGGCACAGACCACCGGCAGCGTCACGCTTTACGGCGTCGTGGACATGGCCGTGGAATCGGCACGCACCGGCAACGGCAGCCTGCAGCGCGTGGAAAGCGGCGTGATCGCGGGATCGCGCTGGGGGCTGCGCGGCACCGAGGACCTGGGTGGCGGCCTGCGCGCCGTCTATGTCGCCGAAGCGGGTTTCAATGGAGATACCGGCCTGAGCGGCCAGGGCGGGCTGGCCTTTGGCCGGCAGGTCTTCGTCGGGCTGAGTGGCGGCTGGGGCCAGCTGACAGCGGGACGGCACTACACCACACTGCACACCTCCCTGGCCACCTACGCGCTCACCGGACTGATCTGGGGCAACGCTGCCAACTACTTCCGTGATGGCTCGGTGCTGCGCGCCAACAATTCGCTGCGCTACCAGTCGCCCAGCCTGGGCGGCTTCACGGCGCGTGCCATGTATTCCTTCGGCGAAACCGCTGGCTCCACTGTAGGCAGCCTGTACGGCGGCTCGCTGGACTATGTGTCAGGGCCCTGGACCGCCGGTGTCTCCTGGATGCAGCGCCGCACCACGGCCACCAACACCGACCGCTACGCCTTGCTGGGGGCCTCCTACGATTTCGGGACTGTACGTGCCGCGCTGCTGATATCCACACGGCGCGACGACCTGCCCTCGGCCACCAGCGCACAGGGGCGCTTTTACGAAGCCAGCGTCACGGTACCTGTCAGTGCTGCAGGCCAGGTACTGCTGTCCTACGGTGCCTACCGGGGCCAGGCACGTGACCACAGCGATGCACAGGCGCTGAGCGTGCGCTATGACCACGCGCTGTCCAAGCGCACCAAACTCTATGCAGGCATCTCGCGCATTCATAACGAGGCTGGCGCTGCATTCACCATCAATACCGCCAGCAACGCCGGCCCTGCTGTGACAGCCGGCAGCAGACCCAGCTCGGTATTGCTGGGAGTATCCCACGCCTTCTGACTTCGCCCACTACACTTCACGCCGGCTCCTGCCGGCGACTCCCACCTGCGCACAGGGGCGGGCGCAGGTGCTTGGCAGCCAAGCCAACGCCAATCATGCCCCCTGCCTTCTCCATTGGGCACTGCCACACACCTTGAATCACCGCACCAAGGCTTCCCCTGCTTGTTCTTGACCCGTGCAAAAAACCGCACGAATGAAAGGGGATTATCTTCTGCTGATTTTATTTCACCACATGAATTCAGGGGGTATCCTGATATTCACTCTTGCTGTGTAAAATTTTCGCAAATTGCCAAGAATTTTCGCTATATGACAACAAAAATACAAAAACAAATGTAAAAAAAAGTATTTACGCCCTGTAAGATGTTCATGGCAATAAATGCTCAAAAAGGAATCATCGAATGTACCCTTGATGGGAACCGTCAAAAAACGCACCGCCCCATCCATAATTTTAATTTATTTATTGAATAATAGACCTTCAGTGGATCCATTGACGCAAAAAAATCACAAGCTTCAATACGAAAGCATGTCCGGATTGTGGAAAATAATATCCTGCAGCAACCAGGATCATCACTCCAGGCAGAACAAGCTACTGCGGTCCGATGAATTGCTGCATGCATGCAGATGGCCGGAACCACCTATTTATCCGGCACTGGTTCTCAAATCCATTCACGAAGCACAGGCTGTCTTCGAATTGCATCGCATGCCTGAACGCGCAGTGGCTGCGCGTATTGCATCAGCTTTCATGCTATGCCAGCTGGGCGAAGAGCGCAATGCCATCGCAATAGTCAATGAAGCAATTTCCAAACCCTCGCTGCTAAAAGCCGAAGCCATGGCACGTGCCATTTATATACTGGCAATGGCACACGGCAGGCTGGGTGAGCTGGACACCGCTTTCGATCTGATTGAAAGCCGTGGCCATGAATTTGCAAGAATGGCCAAAGATGAATACCCATGGTTGCCTGCTATGATGACCTGGGCCAAAGCCTTGCTTCTATGGAAAGCTTTTCTTTTTCGGCATCATCAGGATCTTTGGCATGGCCCTCCTCCTGACTCGGGATTAGTACGCCTGGGAAATGCTGCCCCTGACCGAGACACACTCAGATTCGTACTGGAAAAAGTAGGACGCCAACTGCCTGCAGACCGGGAATGGCCTTACTGTGCTTTGCTACTGCATGCGCTTGAAGGACTTGATACGGACCGGGATGGCATGCAGCCGATCGAAGCCATCGAAAAAATCGGCGTGCATCACCAGATGCGCAACCCTCCGGTAGCTGCCTGGGCGTGGCTCAGCTGCTCGCTGGTGCATTGTGCCCGGCGCCAATACGCCCAGGCTCTTCAGGCATCGGCGCTGGCCAGATCCATGGCAGGAACTTACCAGCTGGATGGCATTCACCGCAATGCACTAGTCTATGAATTTCATATTCATGAAACCCGTGGAGACTACCCTGCGGCTCTATCGACACTGAAATCACTCAACATCATGCGCCTCAAAAGCGTGGCTGTCCGACCTTTGTCGGAGCGGTCCTCTGGCAATTCCATGAACGAGTCCAGATTGCGTGATTTGGAGCCGGCACATGTAAAGCGCGCATTGCAGTTCATCGACGGTAATATTGATAAAAAATTACGGATACAAGCAATAGCAGACCACTGTCAAGTTAGTCGCAGGACGCTGGAAATTTCTTTCAAAAACAGCAGATCCTGCAGTATTGGTGATTACATACGACAAAGCAAAATCCACCTGGCGGCAGAATATCTACTGACCACGGAACAGACCATAGGGCAGATCTCATCGCGCCTTGGTTATTCTTCGCTTTCCACTTTTTCAAGAGATTTTTCCGCGCACTACGGAATACCGCCGTCCCTCTGGCTGCGTCATCACAGAACGGAATGACACCCAGGAGAAATATCTAGTCCACAAGGAAGACGCATGAAATTTCTGAAGAGAATGAAAATTGGCTCCATGCTGGGCCTGGGATTTGCCGTACTGATTTGTATCGGACTTGCAACCGCACTGTACGGACGTTCCAGGCTGGTCCAGGCTTCGGATGAAATCGCCAACCTGGCAGATGTCCGCATCGACAACCTGCTCAAGCTGGTTGAGATCAAGAGTTCGGTGGAAACCGTTTTCCGTGCCGTGCGCAGCATGGCCATCCTTGAAGACCCTGCCGAAAAAGAAATGGCCCGTACCGCCATCGCAGACAGCCGCAAGCAGATCGATCAACTCATGGAGCAGTTTCGTGGGGGCTTGCGCTCGCCCGAGGGCATCGCGCTGTTTGACAAACTTGTGCAAACCCGGCAAAGCTACATGCCGCAGCTCGAAGAAATCATGGCGGCGGCCATGGCTCATGACCTGCAGACCGTATCACGGATGCTGAGCCAAGGCGGGGGCTTTCGCCAGAAGCAAGATGCGTTTTTCGCCGCCATCAATGACATGATGCGCCACCAGCAGGCACGTGCCCTTGAAACAGCGCAGGCCACTGAAGACCGGGCACAAGCGGCTGGAAAGCTGATGCTGAGCCTGGCATTCGCAGCACTGGTCATCGGGACGCTTGTAGCATGGTCCATCACCCGTACCGTCAAGGATCTGCTGGGCGGTGAGCCGGCATACGCAGCCCAGATTACGCAGGAAGTCGCCAGGGGCAACCTGGCCGTGGCTGTGCAACTGCGCCCGGGCGACACTACCAGCCTTCTCGCAGGACTGAATGGCATGCGTGCCAGCCTTGCAGGCATCGTCAGTCAGGTCCGCAGCAGCAGCGAGTCTATTGCCACAGGCGCCAGCCAGATCGCCTCTGGCAATGCGGATTTGAGCGCGCGCACAGAAGCGCAAGCCGCCAACCTCGAAGAAACTGCGGCATCGATGGAGCAGATGAGCTCCACCCTGCAGCAGAACGTGGACACGGTACGCAGTGCCACGGGTCTGGCCCAGTCCGCAAGCGCCACGGCCACACATGGCGGCGAAGTGGTGCGTGGTGTCGTCACGACCATGGAAGACATCACGCAAAGCTCGCGCAAGATCGAAGAGATCATCAGCGTCATTGACGGCATTGCCTTCCAGACCAACATCCTGGCGCTGAACGCGGCCGTGGAAGCAGCCCGCGCAGGCGAACAGGGCCGGGGTTTCGCGGTCGTGGCAGGCGAGGTGCGCACGCTGGCGCAGCGCTGCGCCAATGCAGCCAAGGAAATCAAGGGGCTGATCGGGGAAAGCGTAGGCAAAGTGGCCGCCGGTTCTCAGCAGGTTGCCGAGGCTGGCGCCACCATGAACGACATCGTGGACCAGACACGACGCGTGTCTGAGCTGATCGCCGAAATCGGCGCGGCAACCCAGGAACAGACCCAGGGTGTCGTGCAGGTCAGTGACGCCGTACAGCAGCTCGACCAGACCACACAGCAAAATGCCTCGCTGGTCGAGGAGTCAGCTGCCGCAGCAGACAGCCTGAACCGCCAGGCTGCGCAACTAGTGCAGTTGGTGAGCGTATTCCAGCTGGGCGCCCAGGATTCGCGCACGCCACCCGCTCCGGCGCTGGCACCTGCAGCGCTACAGCCCGCCAGCAATCAGGCGCTGGAGCGCGCAGCTGCGCCTTCACCAAGGACAGCTGCCGTACGCAAGCCTGCACAGCCCATCGCTAGTACAGTCCACCCCTCAAAGGCTGCTGAACCAGCACGCCTGGCCGCCACCCAGTCTGACGACGGCTGGGAAAAGTTCTAAGCCCGTTGAAGCATGGCTGCATCCGTAGCGTCATTTTTGATGTTTAGGATGCGAGCCATGCGCAAAATACTCTACGGCAGAGCTGTTCGCACAGCTTCTGCCGCCCTGGCTTTGGCCAGCCTCATTACCGCCATCTCCGATGCCCATGCGGCACGCCCGATGAGCACCGACGATGCGCGCATCGTGGATGCCAAGGCCTGCCAACTCGAAAGCTGGGCCAAAAACCGCAAGGAAAGCACTGAGTACTGGCTGCAGCCTGCGTGCAATTTCACAGGCAATCTGGAGCTGACGCTGGGCAGCGCCCGCACCATCGGCAAAGGCGAAAACGCAGGCCAGCGCAGCACAGACTGGCTGGTACAGGGCAAGACCTTGTTCAGAGAACTGGAGCCCAACGGCTGGGCATGGGGCCTGGCCGTGGGTAATGTGCGCCACCCGTCTGCACCTGGCAGCGGCGCGGGCGATATCTATGCCTATGTGCCTGTCACGTTTTCGCTGCGCGACGACCGGCTGCTGCTGCATACAAACGTAGGCTGGCTGCGCGAAGATCAGACGCACAGGCAGCGCATGACCTGGGGTCTGGCCACTGAGGCACAGCTGTCGCCCGGCACCTGGCTGATTGCTGAAGCCTTCGGCCAGAACCAGGGCCGCCCCTACTACCACATGGGCGTGCGCCACTGGCTGGTTACCAACCATGTGCAGATCGATGCCACTTTTGGCAACCGCATGGGCAGCGGCGCACAGGAGCGCTGGCTGTCCATCGGACTGCGCCTGCTGTCCCTGCCCTTTCTTCACTGAACGCGCGCCAGCGCACGGCACAGGTGCGGTGAATGCAGATTCACAATCACTAGACGACTGGTCGGTTTTTGAGCTAAACTTCTCTCCCATGAAGAAACCCGCACAGGAAACCCGCCAGCACATCCTCGATGTGGCCAAGGCGCTGATGACCCAGAAAGGCTACACGGCTGTCGGCCTGGCCGAGGTGGTCACGGCTGCGGGTGTGCCCAAAGGCTCCTTCTACTACTACTTCAAGTCCAAAGAGGAATTCGGCCAGGCGCTGCTGCAGGAGTACTTCGACGAGTATCTGGCCAAGATCGATGCGCTCATGGAAACGCCCGATCCAGCCATCGCGCGGCTGATGTCCTATTTCCGGCACTGGACCCATAACCAATGCACGGCCTCCTCTGCTGGAGGGCAATGCCTTGTCGTCAAACTCGGCCCGGAAGTCTGCGACCTGTCCGATGACATGCGCTCGGTGCTGCGTACCGGAACGGATGCCATCATTGCCCGCCTCACACACTGCGTGCAGACTGGCCAGTCCGATGGTTCGATCACCTCCACGCTGCCCGCCCCTGTCCTGGCTGAGTCGCTGTACCAGCTGTGGCTGGGAGCTTCTTTGCTGTCCAAGCTGGGCCGGCACGAAGAGCCGTTCGCGGCGGCGCTGGCAGCCACCAGACAACTGTTGGCCTGAGCGGGCCTGCATGCTACTTTTTATTTGTCTTTTTTATAGACGACTGGTCAACTTTAATTTTCAACCGCTTTTCCCATCCACCTTCACTGTGAAACACCATGACTGACCACAGCCTTCATACCGATCTGTTCTCCCCCGTCCAGCTGGGCGACCTGTCGCTGGCCAACCGCTTTGTGATGGCACCGCTGACACGCAGCCGCGCCGGCGAAGATGGCGTTCCCACCGAGCTGCACGCCACTTACTATGCGCAGCGTGCCAGCGCCGGCCTGCTGATCAGCGAAGCCGTCAACATCTCTGCCCAGGGCCGGGGCTACAACCTGACGCCCGGCATCTGGACCGAAGAGCAGGTTGCGGGCTGGAAAAAAGTCACCGATGCCGTGCATGCCGCTGGCGGCAAGATCGTTGCGCAGCTGTGGCACGTGGGCCGCTACTCGCATGTGGATCTGCAGCCCGATGGCGCCGCGCCCGTGGCCCCGTCCGCCATCAAAGCGCAAGGCGTGACCTTCACACCCAACGGCGTGGCCGAGGTCTCCATGCCCCGCGCACTGGAAACCAGCGAAATCCCAGGCATCATCGCGCAATACCGCCATGCGGCCGAATGCGCCCTGCGCGCGGGCTTTGACGGCGTGGAAGTACACTCGGCCAATGGCTACCTGCTGGACCAGTTCCTGCGCGACTCCACCAACCACCGCAGCGATGCCTATGGCGGCAGCATCGAAAACCGGGCACGCCTGACACTGGAAGTCACCGAGGCCGTAGCACAGGGCTGGGGCGGCGCCCGTGTCGGCATCCGTCTGTCGCCGGTCACCCCGAATGCAGGCAACACGCCGCTGGACAGCGATGTGATGGCCCTCTACAGCTACCTGATCCCGCAGCTCAACCGCTTTGGTCTGGCCTACCTGCACTTCGTGGAAGGCGCCACCGGCGGCTCGCGCGAGCTGCCGCCCGGCGTGGACCTGGATGCGCTGCGCAAGCTGTTTGACGGTGCCTACATGGGCAACAACGGCTATGACCTGGCTCTGGCCATGGAGCGTCGCGCCAAAGGCCTGATCGATACCGTCGCTATCGGCCGTCCCTTCATCGCCAACCCCGACCTGGTGGCGCGGCTGCGCCACGGCAAGGAGCTGGCTGTAGCACCCCATGAGGCTTACTACGGCGGCGGTGCGCAGGGCTACACCGACTGGCCGGCGGCAGCCTGACTGCTCCCGGCCAAGCACCTGAGGCACACTTGCAGCCCATGACCATGACCATGACCATGAACCTGCCCTTGCACATTGCACCAGTGGACTTGTCCAAGTCCTATCGCATGATCAACCATGGCCCCACCGTGCTGGTTTCTGCCCGGCATGGCGGTGTGGACAACGTCATGGCTGCCGCCTGGTGCTGCGCGCTGGACTTTGCTCCGCCAAAACTCACCGTGGTGCTGGACAAGGCCACGGCGACACGTGCACTGATCGAGCAAAGCGGCCTGTTCGCGATCCAGGTGCCCACGGTGGCGCAGTTGCAGCTCACACGCGAGGTTGGCACACGCAGCCTCGCCCACGATGCGCACAAGCTCGCCAGCAGCGGCGCCAGACTGTTCGGCATCGATGGCTTCGATCTGCCCTTCGTCGAAGGCTGCACAGGCTGGCTGGCATGCAGGCTGATTCCCGAGCCGCACAACCAGCAGGCCTACGACCTGTTCATCGGCGAGATCGTCGGTGCCTGGTCCGATACCCGGGCGTTCCGCGACGGCCACTGGCATTTCGAGGATGCAGACCCGGCACTGCGCAGCCTGCACCACGTGGCGGGCGGCAATTTCTACGCCATCGGGCAGGCACTGCCAGCAGTGGATGCCCCCGCCTGAGCCCTGGCCGTGAATGCAGGTGTCGTTGTATTGCACAATACAGTGATGCCTGCGGCCACCGATTCATCCTTCGCGCCCCGATACACTGTCCCCACGCGCGAAACCTACGCAGAGCTGCAGCAGGCCTACGAGCACTTCAACCAGCGCCTGTTCGCTGACACCCTGCCCCACTGCCTCATCACTCTGCAGCGTGAAAAGCGCACCTGCGGCTACTTCTCTGCAGCCCGCTTCGCCTCGCTCGATGGGCGCACCACGGACGAAATCGCGCTCAATCCAACCTACTTCGCGGCCGTGCCTATCATCGAAACGCTGCAAACCCTGGTGCATGAGATGACCCACCTTTGGCAGCACCACTTCGGCAAACCGGGCCGGGCGCGATATCACAACGAGGAATGGGCGGACAAGCTGGAATCGCTGGGCCTGATGCCCTCCTCCACAGGCCGACCGGGCGGCAGACGCACAGGCGACATGATGGCCGACTACGCCATGGCGGGTGGCCCTTTTCTGGCAGCCTGCGACGCATTGCTGACCGCCAGCTTCCAGCTCAGCTGGTACGACCGTTTTCCGGCCATGGAACATGTGGTTACCGGCCAGTGGAGCATGGCCACGCAGATCCTGGGCATGCCGGGGACACAGCCCCCCATGTCCGCCGTGCCAGCACTGGCACAGGCCGTGCGGCCCGTGGGTGCCCCAGTGGCAGGACCCATCCCAGCAGCCGCAGAGACTGCAGCCCAGTCTGCCAACAGATCGCTGCGCATCAAATACCGCTGCGGCGGATGCGCTGCGCCGGTACAGGTCTGGGGCAAACCGGGCCTGCACATTGTCTGCGGCGAATGCAGCACGCGCCTGATGGCCCAATGAGCCCTGGCGCAGCCAAGCCAGGGTCACTGCCCTGCAATCGCCAGTCGCGCCAAAGGTGCCACGCGGGCCGACACCTGAAAACGGCTGATGACCTGACCCAGCGCCTGGGCTCGCTGTCCCAGGCTGTCAGTGGCCGCAGAAGTCTGCTGCACAAGGGCCGCATTTTGCTGCGTCATGTGGTCCAGCTGGCTCACGGCCACATTGACCTCGCCGATGCCCCGGCTCTGCTCGCCGGAGGCCACGGAAATTTCCCCGACAATGCTGCGCACCCGGTCAACGCTGCTGACGATGTCATGGATGATCGCGCCTGCATTCTCCACCAGCAGGCTTCCAGCCTCCACGCGCTCGACGGACGTGGCAATCAGCAGCTTAATCTCCTTGGCCGCGTCAGCGCTGCGCTGGGCCAGCGAGCGTACCTCGCTGGCCACCACAGCGAAGCCCCGACCCTGCTCACCGGCCCGCGCAGCCTCTACCGCCGCATTGAGCGCCAGAATATTGGTCTGAAAGGCAATCCCGTCAATCACGCTGATGATGTCGGCAATCTTGCGGCTGGACTGGTCAATCTGCTGCATGGTGTTGACGACATCCTGCATAAGCAGACCTCCGCGCTGCGCTACTTCGGCCGCGCTCACGGCCAACTGGCTTGCCGTCTGTGCAGAGTCTGCAGACTGGCGCACCGTGCTCGTCAACTCCTCCATCGCACTGGCCGTCTGCTCCAGGCTGGATGCGGCCTGCTCCGTGCGCGAGCTCAGCTCGACATTGCCATGGGCCGCTTCGCTGGTCGCCTGGCCTATCGCATTGGAAGCCTCCCGTGCCTGGCTGACCAGATCGCGCAGCGCGTCCTGCATGCGCCCCACATCCATCGCAAGCAATGCCAGCTCGGAACGGCCCCTGGGCTGCTGCACATCGGCCGTCAGATCTCCCTCCGCGATGCGGCGGGCTGTACTTTGCAGCGCTCGCAACGCAGACGTGATGCCATGGCTGATGGCCCAGCCCAGCCAAGCTGCGACCGCAATCGCGCACACTGTGGCCCACACCAGAACCTTGCTGGCCAATGAAAGGGAATTGGCGATGTCTTCGCTCAATTGCCGACCCCGGCGCTCCTCGAACGCCACCAGCGCTTGCGCTTCATTGACGTACCTGCCGCTGATCTCCTTCATGGACAGCACCAGAGCATGCCTGGTCTGCTCATCGGCACCGACATTCTCCAGCTTCTGGCGCACATCCAGGTAGGCCTTGCGCACATCCGCCATGCGGTCTTGCAGTGCCCGGCCTTGCTCGCTGACCTCGATTTCGGCAAACCGCTTCTGTATCACCGTGGTGCGCTGCACCAGATTTGCCATATCCGCAGAGAAAAAATTCAGCAAAGTCTGATTCGCTGTCACACCAAGCGCCAAAGCACGTGTCACGTTGACCAGAATGTTCTCCCGCCATTCCTTGGCAAGCATCAGCCTTTCGGCCTGCTCCGACTGCAGCACCTCATTGGCCTCTCCAATCCGCTTTATCTGTACTGCCATCGTTCCTGCGACCAGCAGCAGCAAAAGAACCACTGATCCAAACCCCAGGGCCAGCCTGCGCCCGACCGACCACGTTTCCAACCACCTCATTCCAGTTCCTCAGGACAAATGAAACAATTTGTTATTACTCATCAGTGTATAAAAATATATTGAACAATATCTCTGGAAAATGTGATGAATGCACTCTCTCTCCAGCAGGACTGCAGAAAATGCACTTTTCTTGATAAAAATCAATGCCATGCTGCAGCCACGAGGCATCCCTCGGCACATGCGGCCATCATGCCCCCCTGGTCTGGGTAGGCGCCCCAGAGGATGAGGTATGGAGCAAGAACCCGCTGCCATCGTTGTCTATGAAGCTGGCAGCTGTGGAAAGTCGCCTGGCCGTGGCGGTATTAACGCGCTGCAGCGTTCCAGCGCATCTGCAAGTGCTGCAAAACCTGCCTGCCGGATTCGAGTTGCCAGCGCTGGGTCCATGCAGGTCTCGGCGCTGCACAGCAAAGCCGCGCAAGGTTGCGCTGTATGAGCTTTTGCTCGCAACGCTGGCGCATGTGCCTCAGGGAACGCGGACAGCAGGCATGCCTTGATACGCACCCAGGGCAGCCGGCCGCCGCAAGCCAGGATATCTGCCGCCGATTTCAATCAGCGCGTCTGGCTCCTGGCGTGATCTGTATGGTGCCAAGGCTTTGGCCCCGATCCCTGCGCGGGACAGCAATCCAGTGCACCCACAGCCCTTTGAGCCACACCAGCGTGAAAAGTATGGCAACCGTAAAAAGCGCCCATTGTCCAGCGGCCCAGCTGCTGAACAGCCACAGTGGCTGGCCCAGCAAACCGAAGACGCAGGCCCAGCGGCGCCAGCCCGCACCACGGGCCTGGGACAGCCAGGCAGCAGCAACCCCCAGCAAGGCGACAGCAATCTGATCAGTAGTCATGCGCTCATGATACTGTATAAACATACAGAAATAAATCTGTTATGCATGGGCACAACGATGCAAGCCAGCCATGAAGCATGGGCATGCCCCATGCCTGAAAGCCTGCCAGCCTGGGGGCTTTTCTGCAGCAGCCCCCACCCGGGCTGGCCTCATCATCCAAAATTCAACAGACATGATTTGCAGCAGCACCACAAAGTGTAATTTTTGTTATTTAAATTACGAACCGTCATAATTTGGCAAAATATTCCCTACTTACTCAAATATAGAATATCCTGATGACTGGCATATCAATGGAACATCATGCAAAAAGCATCTTGCTCCGATGCCAGAAAACCGTGCATTCACCGGCCCAATCATTAAGATTCAAAAATGCCTTCCACGGTCACACTATTAATTTCTGCAGCCATATTTCTTATTTTTTGCATTCTTTTATTTATTGCAAAAAAAAATCTCATTAAAATCAAAAGCAGCCACAAACCAATCAAATTCCTCAAACAAAGAAATTAATAGCAACAAGATTTTTTCAAAAGAAAATCCTGCAGAAAACAATATAATTCAATTGAATTCTGTCATCCGTGCCATCAGTACGCCGCTGAGTTCCATGGTGGGGCATATGATGCTTATCGACCCTAGTCATTTGCCACCTGATCAACAGGAAAGATGGCAAAAAATCATGAACAACTCCGATGCATTGATGAGACAAATATCCAACATCACGGAGTTTTCTGATTCGATGCGAAATCATCGCCAAACAAAGGATCAAATGACTTTTGATGCCAGCGAAATTGGAGCCAAAAGTGCTGCGAAATTCTTCAATCTGGCAGAATTACAAAAAACCTCCGTTCATGTAAGGTGCAAGCAGTTCCCGATCATCATCCATAATGATCAAAAAAAGATCGCACAACTGCTAGAGCATCTTCTCGAAAACTCCATTCAATTCACAAGGAATGGAAAGATTATCATTCAAATAGAAAAATATACATCTGCACCAGGACAGATGGCATTGCGAGTCTCAGTCAAGGATAATGGAACCGGCATTGCTCCAGGCCTGCATGGTCAAATATTCTCACCTTTCATGACAACACAAGGACATGATGGGCATGCTGGGCTTGGACTGGCGCTCTGCCAAAATTTATGCAAAGACCTGAACGCCAATCTATGGATGACAAGTGCTCCTGAGGCAGGCAGCAATTTCATTGTAGAAATACCTTGCGAGATGCTGGACTCCAGCGATACCGAAGCAAACTCCTATCAACAATTCTTTGCAGGGCACAGCGTAGTTTTCATCTCCCCCTCGCTGGAGCATCACGACTACATCATTCCATATCTTGAACACTGGGGACTCAATGTCGCATCATATCTTCAACCCGGACAGGCAGACATCAAGCATATCAATGATGCAAGCTGCGTGATCATTTTTGAAGGAGGATCACGATGGACTGCAAACGATGAAAATGCAGTTGTTGCACAATCGTCATGGACAATAGAATGCAACAGAAGCAATCCCACCACGCTCATCACTGCAGGACGCAGCACCCTGATCAACAGCCACTCACTGGGCAGTCTTTTCAAGGCATTGCAGCAAGCCACAAACTCTGCAAACAACGCATGGGAAACACCGTCTACAACATCTCCCAAGGGCTCTTTATCGAGCCATGTTATAGATGCATTCAGAAAATCTTTGTATCTTTCCTATCAAAATATCAAATCTTCCATCGATTCCGAAAACACATTGGCTATCATTCAAGAACTGCACAATCTTGCAGGATCACTCTCATCCTTGGGCATGCATGAAGTATCCAGAAAATGCGTTCAACTTGAAAGTGTCATCAAGGCAGAAGGATTATCCGCAAATATACAGGATATAGAGTATCTCTTACACATCATTTCGGAAAATATCACCAGATTCGATCAAGAAAACAATCCCTGAAATTATTCCAATTCACTATCCACTCCACTAGCTCCTGTCCAGCCGCATTCGAGGGCATATTTCATCAACTCAATATCCCTCTCTATACCAAGCTTGTGCATTGCCTTGATTTTCTGGGCACTGATCGTTTTTTTACTGCGATTCAGTTTGGCAGCAATATCATCGACTCGCAATCCCGAGGCATAAAGCCTCAACACTTCTGATTCTCTGGGGCTGAGCTCGAAATGCGAGGATTTTTTGACTAGCCCTGCATCCATTGCCATTTTCTCCATACGAATCATGACAGCAGGAGAATGATATATTCCACCAGTATAGGCAGCATGGATTGCAGGCAAAAGATGCATCAGCGAGTCAGACTTACTGACGATGCTGACCCGCAGCACTTTGGCAAGGGAGTGGAATATTGCAGGATTATCCAGCATGGTCAATACAACCAGCCCAAGATTTGGGAATTTCCTGGAAATATACCCAAAAAGCGCCAAGCCATCACCATAATTTCCTGCAGGCATGGAGTAATCGGATACCAGAACGTCATAATGTTCCGCATCCAGCCGTTCCATCAGCTCGGTTGTATTTCCTGCACTTGCTTTTAAATGAATTGAATCCACATTCGATAGCTCATGCTTCATTCCCGAAATCATTCCAGGATGATCATCGGCAATCAGAACGGAAATTTTTATTTCTTTCATTGCACTTCCTTTCAGACATCATGAAAATACTTGAATCACTAACAGATATTTAGAAAGAGATTACAAAATATTTTCCAAGGAAAATATGGATGTCACGTTACGTAGAATAATTTTCATATTTATACCATCTATTGATAGCAAAATGCAATGATTTTGAAAATTTTTTTAAAAAAATCTATCGCACACCTCCTACGATCCGATCCAAGTGCTTGATGCATGTATCAAACCAAGATGCGTCGTCCGACCTCAGCGATTCCTCCAGCTCAGCGAGCGCCTGCACCATCTCTGTGTGATTGGCCATCGCAAAAGAGCCCTTCATTGAATGAATTTCCTGAAAAATCAGGCCCTTTTCTTTCCTGGCGTAGAGCTGCTTGATTTTTTCCATCGATTGAAATGCAGAAGATGCCAGGACCAACTTGAAGTCATGAACAACGGATTTAGCATTCTCAGAAGAAATAATCTGAGGCCTGTTTTTTAATTCAACATTGGCCAGGATAGTTTCCTCTATATCATTCAAAGATGCCGGCTTTAATAGAATTTCACTGATTCCATGTTCACGGCATCTTTTTCTATCTTCCTCACTGGCATGAGCAGTAATAACGATGACAGGGATATTATTTTTCTTTTGCTTCAGTTGGGCTGAAAAGGCATAGCCATCCATGACACGCATCTGCAGATCCGTGAATACCATATCGAAATCCCCTGCATCCACTGCACGAAGAGCAGTCTCTCCATTTTCGGCAGAATCCACGGCACACCCCAGAATACTTATCTGATCGACCAACAGCATTCTGCTGACAGGATGGTCATCCACGACCAGTACCCGTATCCTCTTATGCAAATCGGCGAGGCCAGCAGCATTTTTCTCAGGACTGTTGAAAGAGACACTGTGATCTGGCAGATTCAGGTGAAAAGTACTTCCTTTTGATGGCGCACTGTCAAGAGATATGTTCCCGCCCATGAGCTGGGCCAGCTTCTTGCACAACGCAAGACCCAGGCCAGATCCCCCAAACTGCTGGGCAATGCCCTGGTGCGCCTGCTTAAAGGCATCAAATATCAGTTCATGTTGCGAAGCATGAATTCCGATTCCTGTGTCTGTCACTCTGATGCTCAATCCATCCGAATTTTCACGGACATCGACTTTCACATGGCCCTTCTCCGTGAATTTCACCGCGTTGCTCAGGAGATTATTCAGTATCTGCCTGATGCGGAAAGCATCACCAAAATATTTTTCACCAACTGATTCATCAATATCGAGAATAAAATTCAATCCAGATTCTTTGGCTAAAGGCTCATAAACATCGGCAACATGACGAAGCAATTTTTTCAAATCGAATTCTTTTTTTTCAATGACCAACCCACCAGATTCCATCCTGGAAAAATCAAGGATATCACTCAAGAAATTCAATAAAGAATTGGATGACAGAAGAATGGTCCTCAGCCTCTTTTTCTGTTCACTGGACAATCTGCTTCTTCTGAGGATCTCCAGATTTCCCAATATGGCACTCAACGGAGTTCTTATCTCATGGCTCATGGCCGCAAGAAAATATGATTTTGCCCTATTCAACTCCTCAGCAGACTGCCTTGCCTTCTCAAGATCTCTCTCAATCTGTTTATGGCTGGCAATATTAGAAAACCCACAAAGCAGAACACGGGAACCCTGATAGTAAGAAATTATCAATGAAATAGATAATTCAACAACATTCCCGCCAACAACAATCTCCACATCGCAATTTATCAAATCATTCTCTGAATTATTGTGTTTGGCATATGTTTCATAGAAAAAATCTGCCAAACTCTTTTTCCCCCCCTGCTCAGAGACCACCATCTTCCCACGGTAGTCATTCATAAGATTATTTTCAAAAATCACTCGACACTCATTCATCGAGAAGATGCCAAGTCCATAAGGAGCCGTTGCAACAAGCGTTCTGCTCAGACTTTCGCTCTCGACAACATATTGTGATTTCCTATATATTGGAGAGAAAATCTTTTTATTGAAATAAATAAAAAACACCCACAGAACAAATATCACAAAAATTGCAGAAAACCAGTAAACAAAAAGTTGATTCTTCAGCGAGTCAAAAATATCTCTCCATGAAAAATCGTGTACCAGAGCCATGCCAGAATTTGATATGTCCGAAGAAAAGTAAAATCTACCATCCTTATATAGACAATCATAATTTCTTTTCAAAAAACTCTGAAAAATATTTATCACTTCTGGAAAATCCTCAAAATTCATGAGACCATCTTCATCAGTATGAAGAGACACCGGACTTCCCAGAATCACCCTTCTTGATGAGTTAACCATGAAATAACTGCCTGAACCATTTTTCTCGCTCAGAACTGCACCGAGATAGGAGATCGGGAAATCACTGACTATGGAAATAAAAGGCATTCCATCTTGTAATGCAGATGCAAATACACGAAATGACTTAATTCCAGTCAATGGACTATCCAATGGATCAAGCCACACAGGTCGGCGAAGTGCCAACAGATGATCAAGCCGACTGCCATTTCCGCGCAACAGTGAAATCTGCTCATCAATAGCATGCAGTACTGTTTGCCGATCAGTCATCAAAATCCCGCCAGGAAGCAAGGCGCCGATGAACTCATCATTCGTACTGAAAACATACGAGGACAATGCTGCATCCTCTTGTCCAATAAAACTGGAATTAGCCAGATAGGCCAGCTCGTTCAAGATATCTCTGTAATATGCGTTATCAGAGAATGCTTCAGACGGCTCTCCACGCAGCACCAGAGGTGCAACCCGCCCTTGTCGTTCCTCTGCCCAGATTCTGGGACTTGACCGTGGCTGATGCTGAAATTTCCAAAGTGTTTCTGCTGCAATGATGCTTCTGAGCAGCATCATCTGGCGGGATTCTATTACGGCGGTTACCTGTGTTTTTTTATGATTGAAATCGGACTTTTTTTCCTCAAGGAATGTGCCTAATTCCATCAAGGACAAAAGAGTCATCACAACAATAATAAGCAGGGAAAAAGTAAAACCCCCACCATAAAGCAGATTTTTATGATATTTATCTAAAAGACTTAAATCTCCCTTCATAATTTCCGATCATTTATTTAAAATTTCACAAATGAACAATCAATTTTTTGCGGATGAAGCAACAGATTTATTTTTAGCCATCCGTGGAATTTTTATTTTGGCATCGTTTTTCTTTGAATCAACCCACCCCATTTCCACCCCATATCGAATAAGATCAGCATCTTTTCTGATGCCGAGCTTGCTCATTACGGAAATTTTGTGAGAACTGACTGTTTTGATGCTTCTGTAAAGTTCTCTGGCAATCTCGGAAACAGTCATGCCAGAAACAAACAGCATAAGAACCTCATTCTCTTTTCTGGAAATCTTGGGAACGAAAGATCGAAAAATCATCCGGCTTTTCTCGTCAAGATACTTACCGGCGCTTGGTGAAACATAGCGCCCACCCGTATATGCAGCATAAATGGCAGGAAGCAAACTTCCAAGTGAATCAGATTTATGGATTATCCGATATATACCTTGATCGGTCAGACTCCTGATGACTGCCATGCTCTCTATCATTGTCATCACAACAATCTTGACATCAGGATATTTTTTCTTGATGAAATTGATCATGATAGATCCATCGCCGTAGATGCCCCCAGGCATGGAGTAGTCCGTGATCAATACATCGCACCCTTCATTTTTGAGGATTTCCATGATTTCAGTGGAATTTCGCGCCTTTCCTATAATCTGTATTTCACCGTTCGCCTTCAGAGCGCTTTCCAATCCCAGCAAAATTGCAGGATGGTCATCAGCCAAAAGAACGCGAAGAATGAAATTTCCCATTGATGGATCCTTTTTTACATAAAGATACAGGCATCGCCTTTATTTTATAAATCTTTCAAAAAAACAATAATTAGACATGTCTGATTATTCAACCAAAATTCATAAGATTCGTCTTATTTTTCATCAGACAGATGAATTGTCTTAAGAATATTCTTAAGAAATCTCTCTTCGTGCCAACCCTGAAGCCCTCGATGGATTCCACGCAGGGTTCAACGGATGCGCCATGCCGCACCGCAGACAGCGGCCAAGCGGCAGCACGAAGGGATCAAGTCCTGGGGGCATCGAAAGATTTCAGTGAACCCGGCATCGAACCCCGGCACAATCCGATCCATGCGAATCCTTCACACCATGCTGCGCGTGGGTAACCTCCAGCGCTCCATCGACTTTTACACACAGGTTCTGGGCATGCAGTTGCTGAGAACATCCGAGAACCCGGAGTACAAGTACTCCCTGGCCTTCCTTGGCTTTGAAGGCGGCAACCCAGCCCAGGCGGAAATCGAGCTGACCTACAACTGGGGCACAGAAAGCTACGATCTGGGCACGGCCTACGGCCACATTGCCATCGGCGTTGCTGACGCCTATGCAGCCTGCGACAGGATCAAGGCCGCAGGAGGCAACGTCACACGCGAAGCCGGCCCGGTCAAGGGCGGCTCCACGGTGATTGCGTTCGTCACGGATCCGGATGGCTACAAGATCGAACTGATACAAGAAAATTCGCGGGCTCACAAGGGCGGCCACACAGCCGATGCCAATGGAGAAAAAATAGACCCGCTGCGCAACGCGTAAACGGCAAGAGCTCCTTGGCAACCTTCATGTGGGCACAGAGGGGCTCTCACAGCATCCTCATGCAGCAGTGCCAGCGACAACAGCGCGGGCCTGTGCATGGAACGCATCCCAGGTCTGCCGGTGCGGCTTGCCGGGGCGCCAGGTGCGCAGCGCATACAGCATCCAGGCGCCTCGGGCGTCAGAGACGGAAGGCAACCGGCGCGGGTCCGTGAACAGCAGCAGGCGGGCCAGCGCGGCAGCAAGCACGTCGTCTTGCTCTATGGCTTTCCATATTGCCCGTGGCTCGAATGCCACGCCACGGGCAACGCAAACACCACTGAGCCAGTAACGGCTGGCCGGATGCAGATAGACGCCCCACACGCCGCCTCGACCCGCGCGCGTGCCCAGTTCAAACTGCCAGAAGCCACGGGCCGGGCCTTTGGCGCCGGGCCGGGCCTTCACAAGCTGGTAGCGGTGAACAAAGCGAGACTCCTGAAGACCGATGGTCAGCAGCATCACGCGCGCTTCGGGTGTGTCCATCGCAGCAGGCAGCAGGGCCAGCGCTGGATTGATTGCGGTCTCTATGATCGAGCCAAGAGCCATTCGTTGCCACTCCTTCACATAGGCTGTACAGCACCGTGCCAGCGACTCATTGCTGCGGCATGGACATCAAAGCATGTGGCCTTCAGTTCAGCAAGACTCCAGGACACACGTGGTTGCGCAGGCAGGCGGTTTCACGCCATGCCCATGCGCTTGGAAGCGCCTTCGTCTTCGCAATGCCATTCCAGGCGCCAAAGCACGGCTTTGTAGCGCTGCAGCGACAGACGCGGCGGATCTTCTGCGCAAGGCTCTGGCGGCCGGCCCTATTTGACGGCTACGGAGTTAAAACGTCATGGTTGACCCAAGTTTCACGTGCCATGCCCGCCCTGCCAGAATTCGCCCTTGCACACCGTCCATCCCAGCCGATGCTGGCAGAGGCTCTGCGCCATTGGGGTGGTGGCGATGATCTGTGGATCTTTGGCTACGGCTCGCTGATCTGGCGCCCCGACTTTGATTTTTCAGAGCGCCGCATGGGCCGTGTCTTCGGATGGCATCGCGCCCTGAAAATGTGGAGCACTATCAACCGTGGTACCCCGCAAACGCCTGGGCTGGTGTTTGGCATGCTGCCCGGGGGCAGTTGCCAGGGCATGGTGTTCCGCATTGCCAGGGAACACGGCCATGGCGTACTGGAAAAGCTGTGGCAGCGCGAAATGGTCAATGCCGTCTACGACCCTCGCTGGCTGCAATGCCGCACCGAGCAGGGGCCGGTCAAGGCACTGGCCTTTACCCTGTCGCGGCACAGTCCCAACCATACGGGAGAGCTCCAGCCAGAGGAATACCGCCGTATCTTCCGCGAGGCCCGGGGCATTTATGGCAGCACGCGCGATTACGCACTCTCTACATTCCGGGAACTGCAGCGGATGGGCATCCATGACCGGGCCTTGCAGCGCCTGCTGCACCATGCGGGCGCTGCAGAACCTCAGACCGGCGATTGAGGTGCGGTGCGCAGGCAGAGTTGCCGGCATCCTCCTGCGTTTGGCGCCAGTACCTGTGCCTTACCATCGGCATGCGGCGCCCAGAGCGCCTCTTCGATTCTTCAGCAACAGATTCCCATCAGGAGATTGACAACATGCCAATGAATGCCTCCCCCGCAGGACGCAATGCCAAGACCATCGCCGCCAGATGTCTGACAGTCACAGGCCTGGCTCTGGCACTGGGCGCCTGTGGCAGCCAGCCTCAGCAGCCGGCAGTTGCAGCATCTGGTATTGCGCCAGCCAACGCCCAGCTGCAGCCGACCCAGGGCAGCCAGGTCAAGGGCAGCCTGCAGTTCACGGCACAGGCCGATGGCAGCGTGCGCGTGCAAGGCACTGTGCAGGGGCTGGCGCCCAACAGCGAGCACGGCTTCCATGTCCATGAAAAGGGTGACTGCTCCAGCCCTGACGGCCTGAGCGCGGGGGGGCACTTCAACCCGACAGGCCAGGCGCACGGCCGTTTCGACGCCCACGCCCACCATGCCGGAGATCTGCCCAGCCTGCGTGCAGACGCCCAGGGCACAGCGCGCGTGGATGTCAGCCTGCGCGGCCTGACCCTGGACCAGGGGCCGACCAGTGTGGTGGGCCGGGGCCTGATCGTGCACAAGGACCCAGATGATTTCACCACCCAGCCCACGGGCAATTCAGGGGCCCGTCTGGCCTGTGCAGTGATTGTGCGCGGCTGATCAGGGGGATGCCCCCAGGCAGTGGTGCAGCCAGGCAGCGCACTGCTCGGAGCGTGCGCCCGGCCACTGGACGCTGACCACCGTGTCGCCACGGCGCAGTTCGACATAGATAGTGTCCGGCGCTGTGCCCGTCTGTTGCGCGCTGCTGAAAATCCTGCCCCACCAACCCTTGCCCCCCGGGGCCTGAGCCCTGGCCGAAAGTTTGGACAATGCGTCTGGCGCCGGAGGCAATGGCGGGGCTTGCGATGCAGACGTTGCTGGAACGGCATCCTCCGATGGAGGTGCCGAAGCCTGCGCTTCAGGCTTCGCTGTGCATGCTGCTGGCACAGGGGCTGGATTTTCGAAGCGGGCAGCCAGGTTGGCGCCGAACTCTTCCCATATCCGGTCGGCCTTGGTTTTCATGACGCTCAGACCAAAAGCACCCAGGCGGCCCAGCAGGTCCACATGGACCTTGATGCGCAATTCGGTACGGCCTTCAGGGGTCGTGCGCAGGAAAATCTCGCTGCGCTGCTTGAGCGAGCTGGCCACCGAGCTGTCTTCACCTGTGCCTTCTACCAGCAGGTATTCGTATGCACGTTGCTCGATGATGCGCGTTCGCAGCCTGAAGCGGGCATTGATGAAGGCAATCTTCTGGTGCATCACCGCCACATATTCGGTAGAGCTGAGCGCTTCGACGAACTGCATGCCGGGCACGGCGGCTCCCATGACCTGCGGGTTCAGCAGCAATGCCCACACCTGCTCGCGTGGAGCTGAAATGATCAGGTTTTTTTCAATTTCCATGCATTTTCTCCGCGGCCATCAGGACCGATTCCACAATCTGGGTGTAGCCTGTACAACGGCACAGGTTGCCGTTGAGACCATGGCGCACGTCATCAGCACTGGGATGGGAGTTGCGGCCCAGCAGGTCGCAGGCAGCCAGAATGAAGCCCGGCGTGCAATAACCGCACTGCAGTCCGCCACACTGCATGAAGCTTTGCTGCAGCGGGTGCAACTGATCCAGGCCATGCCCGCCAGCCAGACCCTCAATGGTGGTCAGCGCCCGGCCCTGCACCTGGACTGCCAGCAGCAGGCAGGATTTGACCGCCTCGCCGTCCAGCAGTACAGAGCAGGCGCCACAGACGCCGGTCTCGCAGCCGCGCTTGGTGCCCGTCAGATGAAGATCGTCGCGCAGGAAGTCGGAAAGCAGCCGGCGCGCTGGCACCTCCATGCAGCAGGGCTCGCCGTTGACGGAGCATTCGATGCGATGCTTGCTCATGCGGTCTCTCCTGGTTCCATGGTCATGTCCAGGCCAAACAGCTCGGCCACGGTGCGGCGTGCGTTGACGCGCACCATTGCGCGGCGGAAATCCGCCGAGCCGCGCATATCAGACACAGGGGTGATGTCCTGCGCAACGATGTCGCCCGCCTCCGCGGCCACAGCCCAGGTGATGGCACGGCCTTCAAGAAAGGCTTCAGCACGGCGCAGCCGAAGAGGGATGGGTGTGCTTGCGCCGACCGCCAGCCGCGCATCGTGGCAAATGCCACCGGATGTGCGGGCCACCAGGGCCACACTGGCCAGCGGCCGGTGCTCGGCCGCCGTGCGCAGAAAGCGCGTGTAGACGCCATGGCGTACAGCCGCCCCCTGCCCCATGGGCGGCACGCGGATCTCGCTGACAATTTCATCAGCCTCCAGCGCGGTGGTGTAATAGTCGACCAGGAAGTCTTCGATGTCCATCACACGCTCACTGGATGCGCTGGCCAGCACGATACGGGCCCCCAGCGCCATCAGACAGCAAGGGGGATCGGTGGAGGGATCGGCATAGCAGAGATTGCCCCCCAGCGTGCCCTGGTTTCGCACCTGGGGGTTGGCCATGCGCTGTGCCATGCTTGCCAGCACTGGGTAGTGGCGCTGCACCAGGGGCGATGCAGCGAGCTGCGCATGGCGCACCAGAGCACCTATGCGCAGCCCGTGCACGGGGTCAAAATCCAGGCCGTGCAGCGCATCAATGCCGGCCAGCGAGATCAGATGGGTGGGCGCGAGCATGCGCTGGCGCAGGCCCAGCACCAGCGCCGTGCCCCCCGCGATCACGCGGCAGTCATCGCCCAGTTCGGTCAGCAGCCGGCTGGCTTCGGCCACCGAGGCTGGCTGCAGAAAGTCAAAGTCATGCACGGCCAGTCTCCTTTGCCCGAGCATGCAGCGCAGCCAGGATTTTCTCAGGGGTGATTGGCAGGTCCTGGATGCGCACGCCAACGGCGTCGTATACGGCGTTGGCGATGGCCGGCGCGCCCGGCAGGATGGCCGTCTCGCTGGCCCCTTTGGCACCGTAGGGGCCATTCGGGTCATTGGACTGCACAAAGCCGCCGCGCAGCATCGGCACGGCGTCTGCCGTGGGCATGGTGTAGTCGGCAAAGTTGCCGTTGGCCAGGCGCCCACCTTCGAGCTGCAGTTGCTCGTAAAGGGCCCAGCCCATGGCCTGTACCGCAGCGCCATTCGTCTGACCGTGGACGGCCATGGGATTGAGCGCTTTGCCGCAATCGTCTGCCACGTAGCTGTCGAGCACCCTGATCCGGCCGGTTTCAGTATCGACCTCGACCTCCACAGCCTGGGCCGCAAAGGAATAGGCCGCAGCGATGTTGCCATGCAGCTGAGCATCATGCATCTGCGTCTGAGCATCCCAGGTGTGGCTGACCTGTATGGCTTCGCCACCATGGCGCCAGATGTGCTGGCGTGCCAGCTCTGCCATGCCCAGGACTCGGTCAGTGCCCCGCACACGTACCTGACCATCAGCCAGTTCCAGGTCGCTGGTGTGTGCCTCCAGCAGCACGGCCCCCAAGGCCAGCAATTTGTCACGCGCCGCACGTGCAGCGCCAATGGCGGCATTGCCTGCGGCCATGGTCACGCGCGAGGCCAGTGCACCTATGGCAAAGGGTACGCTGTCGGTATCGGGCGGGGCCACTCGCACATGCGACAGCGGCAGTGCCAGTTCATGCGCAACGATCTGGCTGAGCATGGTGGCAGCGCCCTGCCCCATATCGCACTCGCCACTGAGCACCAGCACCTGGCCGTCCTCGTGGATGCGAACCACCACGGTGGATCCATCCCAGTTGCCCATGGTTCGGTTGCCGCTGACATGCATGGCAGCAGCCATGCCCATGCCACGGCGGCGGACACCGCAAGCATGGCGTGGCTGTGCACGCTTGCTGCGCCAATCGATGGCTTCGGTGGCCTGGTCTATGCATTCCCGCAGGCCTGCGCTGCCAATCTTCCAGCCATGCACGGTCACGTCGCCAGCCTGCACTGCATTGCGTTTGTGGACGTCGGCCGGGTCCAGCCCGAGTTGCTCAGCCATGGTGTGGATGTGGCTGTTGAGCGCGAACAGCATCTGTGTGCCGCCAAAGCCCCGGAATGCGCCATGTGGCGGGGTGTGGGTATAGACCAGGGTCGCGTGTGAGCGCACATTGTCCAGTCGGTACATGTTGTCGCTGCGCATGGCGCTGACGTGCATGACCTCTGCCGACAGACCCGCATAGGCGCCGCACTCTGCAATGATGCGCACTTCCTTGGCCAGAATGCGGCCATCGCGCGCCATGCCCAGCTTGAGCGTGATGCGCTCAGGCAGGCTGGAGCAGCAGGCCAGGAAATCCTCCAGCCGGTTGTTGACCAGGCGCACCGGCCGCCCCGTGTGCAGTGCCAGCAGGCCGGCGATGAGCTGGTTGTCGTCTTCGACGATCTTGCCGCCGAAGCCCCCGCCCGTAGTGGCCTGTACCACGCGGATGCTGGATACGGGCAGCTCCAGCGCTTCTGCAAGCCGTGCACGCGCCAGGAATACCGACTGCGTGGAAGTCTGTACCAGCAGCCGGCCTTCGGCATCGATGGAAGCAAGCGTAGCCATGGGCTCCAGGTAGCCAGGGTATTGGGCATGAGTGGTGTAGGTGGCCTCGTGGATCAGATCGGCCGATGCGAGGGCGGCATCAGGATCTCCTCGCTCGAAGCGGATTTCATGGGCGATGTTGCTCCTGCCAGGATGCACACCCGGCGCCTCTTCATCCAGCGCTTCTTGTGGCGACAGGATGGCGGGCAGTTCCTCGTATTCGATCTCGATCAGGTCCAGCGCATCGCGCGCGATTTCTTCAGTGGACGCAGCCACGGCGGCGACTTCCTCCCCCGCAAAGCGCACCAGGCCATCAGCCAGGATGCGCCGTTCCCTGTGGCGCACGCCCCAGAGCGTACGCGGCGCATCAGCGCCGGTCAGCACAGCCCTCACACCTGGCAGCGCACGTGCTGCCGTGGTGTCGATGCGCACAATGCGTGCATGAGGGTAAGGGCTGCGCAACACCTTGGCATGCAGCATGCCCGGCAACTTGAGGTCGCCTGCGTACAGGGCCCGGCCCAGCACTTTGGAGCGCGCCGTGACCTGAACGGTTTCATGCCCCAGAGGGGAGCCTATGGATGTCGGCGTCTTCATGTCATTGCGCCGTAATGCCCAGTGCACGGATCACCTTGCCCAGGCGCTCATAGTCGGCTGTGTTGACATCGGCCAGCGCCTGGGGCGGCCCGCCTACAGGCACGGCACCAAAGGCCGCCATCCTGGATACCACTTCAGGCATCCTGAGAATTTCATTGAGGTGGATGTTCAGGGTCTGCACTACAGCGGGTGGCGTGCCTTTGGGAGCGAAGAAACCGTTCCAGGCACCGGCTGCAATGTCTTTGTAGCCCAGCTCTGCCAGCGAAGGCACATCGGGCAACAACGGTGAACGCTGGGGGTCGGTCACAGCGAGCGCCTGCAACTTGCCCGCCTGGATGTACTGGGCGACTGGCCCCAGCGTCACATAGGCCAGGCCCACATGACCAGCCGCTACATCATTGACGGCTGGCGCCACACCGCGGTAAGGCACGTGCAGAATATGCATGCCTGCAGCGCGGTTGAGCCATTCGGCACCAATATGCATGGGCGACCCCGCTCCGGGGCTGGCGTAGCTGAGCGTTTTACCTGCTCTGGCTGCCGACACCATGTCCGCCACGCTTTTGAACCCCGTGGACGGATGGGCCACGAGCAGCACGGCCTGGCTGGCCGTCTGTATCACCGGGACAAACCCTTTCAGAGGATCATAGGTCGCGGTCGGCGGCAGGCGCATCACCATCGGAGCAATGGTGAAAGGGTTGGGGGTGAACAGCAGCGTGTAGCCGTCGGGCACAGCCCGTGCGACAAAGTTGTTGCCCACCGTGCCGCCGGCACCAGGGCGGTTGTCCACCACCACAGGCTGGCGCAGCCGTGCCGAGAGTTTTTCAGCAAACAAACGCGCCATGGCATCTGTGTCACCACCTGCAGGATAGGCGACCACCACGGTGATCGGCCTGGCGGGGAAGTCCCCGGCTGGATGGTCCCGGACTGGAGAGTCCCGGACTGGAGAGTCCTGGGCAAAGGCCGGGGCACAGACAGCAGCGGCCATGGCAGCCGCTGCAATGGTCAAACCTTGCCGACGATACAGGTTCATCACTGGCTCCTTGAAAACGCGGACATGCAGGCATCTGCAAGGCTGCAAGGCTGCAAGGCTGCAAGGCTGCAAGGGCTGGTTATGGAATGTATTTCGATATTTCACTATTGAAACAACATTCCTCTAAAGGATCAAATTCACATTTTCCTTATTAAATTGATGCATCAACTTGATGAAAACACCAATTGACTTAAATCAATTTTTTATATCAAAAATAAATGATAAGCATTCCAAAATATGTACAGCAACCCGTATGAACATGTCCAAGCCGTCCCCTTTCCCACCTGAGGCGAGCGCACCCACAGGCAATCCATGGATCGCCCTAGACGAGGCCGGCAGCGGCCTCACTGTGGATGACTTTCTGACCACACTGATGAGCCAGGTCGGCAATGCGCTGCGGCGCACCATCACCGTGCCTTATGCGGATGCGGCCGAGCTGACGGTCTCGGAATGGCGCCTGCTTGCCCTGATCGCCCATGCAGGCGAACTCCCCTTCAGCGCGCTGGTGGTGCAATCCACTTCAGACAAGGCGCTGGTCAGTCGGACACTGCGCTTATTGGAGGAACGCGGCCTTGTGGCACTGCAGGCACAGGGCTCCACGCCGCGCAAGAGGATCCTGTGCACGATCACCGCGGCAGGCAGACAGTTGCATGACGAGGTGATGCCCATGGCTCGCAAGCACCAGGCTGCAGCACTGCACGTGCTCACCGTGCAGGAGCGCGAAGTGCTGTACCGCACGCTGCACAAGCTGCACGGCTATTGCCAGGTGGGTGGCAGCACGGGCATCGAAGACTGATCTCAGGCACTGCCGCGCCGTGCGCGCAGCAATACCTCGGCACGTGCCAGGTCGTCCAGGGTGTCGATATCGGCAAGCACGCCTGCATCATCGACCTCCACGGGCACTACGGCGCCCGCCTCGCGCAGCGCCTTGAGCACAGGCGCACCACCCTGCGGCCCCCTCAGTGCCATGAGCGCAGGACCGCAGGCAGGCCCGAAGCCCACAGGGTGGCCACGCTCGCCCGCGTGCACAGGCTGCGCTGCCGCAGCACCTGCCCGCAACGCATCGGCCACCAGCCGCAAGGTCTGCGGCATGACCAGCGGCAGGTCGGCGGGCAGCACCAGCCAGCCGCTGGCGGCAGCCGTGGCGCGCACGGCCGCCGCCAGCGAATCGCCCATGCCCGGGTGACCCGCATCTTCCACGTGCCATGGCAGGCCGCTGGCGCGCACGGCCGCCAGCGTATGCTCCAGCACTGTACTGCCGCCCAGCGGCGCCGACAGTTTATACATGGTGCCACCTGATGCACGGAATCGTTCGCCCCGGCCTGAAGCCAGGATCAGGATGCAGGGCAAGTCGTTGAAGTCTGTGCGCATGTGCCACTGTAGCGCGGCGTGGCAAGGGCACAATGCATGGCATGAGCAGCTTATCCACTTCCATCGCCGACCTGCGCAAAAGCTATGAGCGCGCAGAACTGAGCGAATCGGCCTCTCTGGCCGATCCGCTGCAGCAGTTTGACCAATGGCTGCAGGAGGCCCTGCGCGCCCAGGTGCCCGAGCCCAATGCCATGACGCTGGCCACCGTGGGCGGCGATCTGCGCCCCAGCTCGCGCATTGTTCTCATCAAGGGCTATGACGAACGCGGCCTGGTCTGGTACACCAACTACGACAGCCGCAAGGGTCAGCAACTGGCGGGCAATCCGTTCGCGGCCCTGCAGTTCCACTGGGTGGAGCTGGAGCGCGTGGTGCGTGTCGAAGGGCGCGTGGAGAAGGTCAGCGCCGAAGAAAGCGATGCCTATTTCAACAGCCGTCCGCTGGACTCGCGCATTGGCGCCTGGGCCAGTCCGCAAAGCCAGGTCATCAGCGGGCGCAGCGTGCTGGTGGCCAATGCTGCCAAATATGGCGCACAGTTCATGCTCAATCCGCCGCGTCCGCCGCACTGGGGCGGGTTCAGGCTGGTGCCGGACCGCTGGGAGTTCTGGCAGGGCCGCAAGAGCCGCCTGCACGACCGGCTGAGCTATCAGCTTGAAGGCGGCGCATGGCTGCGCCAGCGCCTGGCGCCCTGATGCCAGGCGCCCTGATGCCAGATCAGCCCAGCAGGCGCTGGGCCAATACAAGCATCAGCGGCACAGTGATCAATGCCAGCGCCGTGGAAACCGCGATGCTGGCTGACACTTCTTCCTGCATCACGCCATAGCGCTGCGTGAACAGGAACACATTCGCGCCTACGGGCAGCGCAGCTGCCGTGAACATGACGGCCACAGGCAGGCCATTCATGCCGAAGGCCCAGGCCAGCGCCAGCAGCAGCAACGGATGCACAAGGTTCTTGACCAGTGAAATGCCCACGGCATCGCGCAGATTGCGCCCTACTTTGGTGTAGGCAAGCGTGATTCCGACCAGCAGCAGCGCCATGGGCCCCAGAGCCTGCCCCATCACCTGGAGGGGGCGATCCACCACTTCAGGCAGGACCAGACCCGTCTGTGCAAACAGCAGCCCGGCCAGAATGGGCAACGGCACCGGGTGGACAATGCCGTTGCGAACGGCTTGCAGCACTGTGCGCCACATGGGCTGTGCTGCGCTTTTGCCGCCCTGCTGGCTCTCGCGCGCTTCGGCGAGCTCGAACACCACGGTGGCAGCCGTCAGCAGGATCAGCGCATGCAGTGAGACCAGCGTAAACAGCGTGACAAGCCCCTGCTGCCCATGGACCAGCCCCACCAGAGGTACGCCGATCATGACGGTATTGCTGAACATGTTGGCCAGCCCCCGCGCAGCCGATCGCGTGGAAAAACCACACAATCCGATCGATACGGAAAAAATCAGCCCCGCAGCCAGAAAGTACAACGCCACCGGCTGGAAGTCGAGTTCCTGCACGCGTACAGCTCCCATGGTGCGAAACAGCAGGGCCGGCGTGAGCAGCAGGAAAACGAGGTTGGACAGATCCTTGATGGCTGCGGCGCGCACCCAGCCCAGGCGCGCAGCCAGAAAACCTGCACCGATGCACAGAATCACCGGAACAAGAGAAGTGAAGACAGGAGAGTTCACGAAACAGGACAGGGGTCGGAGGTCAGCGCGCCCTTTGCATGCGAAGGCGCGCCGATTATGCGCCCGCCTTCATGGCGTCCGGCGCGGACAAGCCATGCCGGACGCCGCAGGCAGCCGTCTTGTTTTTGGCGACTTGTCGCCACTGATTTTCAGCTGGTCGGTTGCAGGTTTGAATTTTTAATTCATGTAAGTTACACTAAATCATTACAGATTCGCCTGGAAAGACCATGTCATCCTCCTCTGCAGAGCATTTCCATAGCACTCCTGTCACCCAGCAAGCGCCAGCAGGCATGGTGCTCTTTCGCCATTGGCTGGAGAGCGAGGGGGCCAAGGCATGGGATGCACTGGATACGGCACCGGACAGTGGCTACGAAAAAGTCTGGCAGTCGTGGTTGCGCAGTCTGGGGGACGATGTTTTTCCTGCCGGGCACAGGCAGGCAGCCGCCCTGACGGATGCAGCGGCCGCACATCCCTGGCAGAGGGCCAATGCCGTTGATGTGCAGAATTTTCTACGTCCGCGTGAAGGGCAGGTTTCGCACCATCTGCCCGGCCGCCGCATCAGCGAAGTCACACGCAGGCGCTATTGGCGGCTGCTGGAGCGCATCTACGACCATGCGCTGGAGCATGGCTGGGTGCAGGAAAACCCCGCTGCAGGGCTGGCGCCGCAGGAGCGCCCCCCGGCCGAGGATGGGCGCGGACACTGTCTGCCGGCGCAGCTGTGGACAGCCCTGCCCCGCCATATTCCAGCGGCCGATGGCTACCAGTCGGCCCGTGACCGGGCCATTTTGCTTTTGCTGTACGAACTCGCCCTGGCTCCTGAGGAGGTCCGCAATCTGTGCTGGCGCAACCTGCAGGATGACCGCCTGCACATCGACGGGGGGCGCGCAGCCCAGCAGCGCACGCTGGAGCTGTCGCAAACGCTGTCGCAGGCGCTGAACGACTGGCGCCATTTCAGTGCCGGACAGCGCGGGGCCGAAGCGGTGGCGCCCGATGCGACCGTCTTTTACTCGCGCGAGGGGCAGCCGCTGTCGGTGCGCGTGCTTTTTCATGTGGCTTCACAGCTGATCCATCGCGCGCATGCGGCGCAGCCTGCATCGGAGCAGAAAGCGCCTTTGCACCGGGTCGGGCCGCAGGTGCTGCGCAACACAGCCATCGTGCAATGGCTGCGCGAAGGTCGCCCCGAGACGGAGGTCGTCCAGCGGATCGGCGTGGAAAGCGCACGGGCGCTGCGCCACCTGCAGCACTATCTGTAGCTGGCGGCGCAGCTGGCCATCAGAACGACACTTTCACCCCGACGGTGATGTTGCGCCCCATCAGCGGCGCGGCGCTCTTGATGAACGAGGTGTGGGCGTAAGCCAGGCGGTTGGTCAGGTTCTGCCCCTTGACGAAGAACTGCCAGGGCATGCCAGACGCCGTGCGCAGCGTGTAGCTGGCAGAGACGTTGAGCAGGCCATAGCCATCGGTGGCGGTCTCGAAGGCAGCCGTGCGGTTCTGGCGCAGCACCTGCACCCATTCCGCCTGGGCATCCCAGCCTTTCCAGAATGTGTCCACGCGCACGCCTGCGCGGGCAGCCGGAATGCGCGGCAGCGCCGAGCCGTCATCGAGCCGGGCACGCACGGCATCGCCAAACAGGGTCACGCCCCACTGACGCGAAAGCTTGTGCCGCACCTGGCCTTCGATGCCGGTGAAACGGGCATCGGCCTGGGTGTACTGCAGCAGCTGCAAGCCGTCGTGCTCGTCCAGCGTGGCGCCATAGATATAGCCTTTGACACGGTGGTGGAAGGCATTGACGCTGAAGGTGGTGTCTCCCGCCGTCTTGCGCAGGCCGATGTCCAGCGCCTGGGAGCGCTCGCGGCGCAGTTCGGCATTGCCGCGCTCGTAGGTCGAGGTCGCCATGTGCAGGCCGTTGGCATACAGCTCCTCCGCTGTTGGCAGGCGGCTGCCCTGGGTGAGCGAGGCAGAGAGGCTGTAGCCTGGCGTGAACTTCCAGACAGAGCCCAGCGAGAACGATGTGCCGCTGTGGCTGCGCGAGACCGCGCTGCGCTCGGCATCCACGGTCTGGCGTTCGTGGCGCATCGCCGCCTGCCAGCGCCAGTCCTGCCAGCGGTATTCCTCCATCAGGTACAGGCTGTTGCGCCGCGTTTCGGTGGGCTGCACATAGGCTTCTTCGCCCTCGGCGCTGAAGCGGCGCTGCATGGTCTGCAGGCCGATGACGCCGCGCCAGCCGGCGATGGGCGCATGCTCGGCTTCGACACGCAGGTCATGGGCACGGTTTCTGAAGGTGGTGGAGACCTGTCCGTCCTCGATTTCGTCATGGCGGTAGTCGGTCCAGCCCCCACGTACGCGCAGCGCCGCAATGCCTGCCACAGGATTGCGCCATTCACCGCGCAGATCCAGGCGCTCGCTGACGAGATCGACCACCGGCACACTCTGGACCGTTGCGCCATCGCCATGGTCATGCCCGTCATCCACGCCATGGCTGCCGCAGTGCAGATGGTTGCCGTGGGTATGGCAGCCCTCGAAGCTGTGGTTATGTCCGGGCAGGCCGTAGCGTGCAGCCTGCCGCGTATAGGCCAGGCCCAGATAGCCCTGGGTTCCGATCCAGGACAGGCCCAGGCTGCCGGTGTCGGTGCGGTTGAAGCTGCCAGCCACGCGGCCCTGGGACTGTCCGTTGGGCGCCCAGCCGCTGCCCACGCGGTAGTCGCCCGCATCGCGCGCCATGCCTTCGGCATGGATGGCAAGCTGGCCGGCACCGCCCGTCAGCGAGAACGCGCCTGCGGTCTCGCCCGCGCCTGTGTTGCCGCGCAGTTGCGCCGATCCCGTAATGCCCTGCGCCGGGATGGCAGTGGGAATCTTGTCATCCAGGATATTGACCACACCCCCCATGGCACCACCGCCGCCATAGATCAGCGCCGAGGGGCCGCGCAGCACTTCGATCTGGGTGGCCAGCATGGGCTCGCTGGCCACTGCATGGTCGGGGCTGATGGTCGAGGCATCATGCAGCTCTGCGCCATCGCTGAGGATTTGCACGCGCGGCCCGTCCATGCCACGGATGATGGGCCGGCTCGCGCCCGCGCCGAAATGGCTGGCATGGATGCCGGGCTCGCCATCCAGTGTCTCGCCCAGCGTGGCGGCCTGGCGCAGCATCAGCGGTTCGGCGTCCAGCACGGTGGCGGGCGTGGACATGTCGGCAGAAGACAGGCCCAGGCCGCTGGCCTTGACCTGTACTTCGCCCAGCGTGGGCTCCTGCGTGGCAGCGGATTGCTGCGCCACGGCCGCGCCTGCAACCGTTCCAAGCGCGCCACCAATCAGCAGCCAGCGCAGCAAGGGGTTCAGCCGGCCCGGGCGATGTTGCGCCATGCGCTGGCTGCCCCATTGCACACCCTCCAGTGCGCGGCATGCCTGTGTGCGGTTGTTGTATTGCGTTGTCATCGGATTCATCACTTTTTTCTGCGCGGCACAGCGCTGCCAGCACTGGCAATCAAGTGCTGGGGACCGCCGCGGCATTGCGTCAACAAAAACCAGGAGCCACGGCCTTGCGAGAGGCTGCGGCCATACTCCCTGGAAACTGCAGGTGCCCTGGTGGCCTGGCCCCTGCCCTGCGCATACAGGCGCGGCAAGACAGAACAGGCAGATGCTGCCGGCTCAGGCTTTCAGGGCTGTGATGAAGACGGGTGGCGCCCGCGCATGGAAAAAGGCCGCGTCGATCCGTGCGCCGCGTGTGACGAACGGGAACGGGGGCAGCGCATGTGCTGGCTTGAGCACAGGCAGTGATGGCACAGCACAGGGCCCGGCCAGACCATGGTGGTGCTGGTCCAGCAACTGGCAGTCTGACGGGCCATGCCCGTCGAACAGTGCATGCACCCAGTGGAACACCGGCTTGCCCGCAGGCTGTGCATGGCTGGCCGTACTGACCAGCCCGCCCAGGTGCACCACCCGGTGCATCTGGCCCAGCAAAGGCGCCAATACCAGGGTGCAGGCCAGAACCCAGGCCAGCCAGCGCGCACCCGGATGTGCCATGCCACCGGCCGCCGCATGCCGCAGGGCATGGGCTGGCATTTGGCAGCTCGGACGGGTGGCGGGCATGAGGTGCAGGACGAAGTGCGAAACAGAAGGTATGGAAGGCCGGCCATCGGGCCGCCGAGAAGGCGGACGCACAAGGCGCATGCGCGAGGATTTGTACGCTCCGGGCTGCGCCCGGACAAGCTAGATGGTCAGGCGATCAATGCGCGTGGCGCATGCCGCAGTGCTTGCCGAGCGCCAGGCCCTTGCAGTCCGCCTGCAACTGCTTTTCGCAGGCATCGTGTCCGGCACCGCTGGCAAGGCACTGGGCGGCGGCTTCGTGGGCCTTGGCCATGGCGCGGTGGCGCTCGATGTCGGCACGGGTATGGGCATCAGGCTGGGCTGCTGCAGTGTTCTGGTTTGCCGTCTTTGCAGCAGCCGCTGGCTCTGGCGATTGCGCCTGGACCTGCACGGCCAGCAGGATACCCGCCATCAGGACCAGCGGCCGGCGCCAGCCGCGCTGCGGGGCAGTGCGCAAAGTCTGCAAGGAGAGGGACGGAAAGGCGATCATGCAAAGTCCTGGAAACACATCAAAAAAGAGCCCATCACGGGGCGCGTGGCTTTCAGGGTTGGGCCGGCGCACCGCGACAGTCGCTGCACAGGCCCGTGACAGCCACATCGATGGCTCGCCCCTGCAACCCGCTGGCAGCCAGTGCCTGCCACAGCTGCCGCAAGGCATCCTGCAGGGGCTGGCCAGCGGCATCGCCAGATGCCCCCAGGCGAAAGGCACTGTGGCAATCGGCGCACTCGAAGCGCGCCGCAGCGCCTGCTGCTGCCTCCTGGGCCGGGCGCGCATAGCGCGCCACGCGCGAGGCATCCACGCAGCGGCGCAGCAGGCCGGCACGCGCCAGCCGGTCGAGCAGCCGGTAGACGGTCACACGGTTGACGCGAACGCCCTGGCCCCGCAAGGCCGCCTCGACCTCCGCTTCGCTGAGCAGCGCATCGGCATCGGCCTGCCACAGCCCCAGCACGGCACGCGTGGCAGATGTGGCGCGCATGCCCTGCGGCAGCGCCAAAGGTTCAAGGGATGGCATGAAGGAAACCAGACGAATGGGGCAAGGTGCGTTTGAGCACCGCATCGCGCACGCTTATTGCAACTCGATTGCATTATGCACGAACATGGCCTCTGTGCCTGCCCTGGCACTCACTCCTTGAGCCAGCGTGCGAAGGCACTGCGCAAATGCTGCACCTTGGGGCCGACCACGTAGGCGCAATAGCCCTGGTTGGGATGGTTCAGGAAGTAGTCCTGGTGGTAGTCCTCCGCAGGCCAGTAGCTTGTCAGCGGCAGCACCTCGGTCACAATGGGCGCGTCATAGGCGCCCGCCTGCTGCAGTTCAGCAATCACGGCATGCGCCACCTGTGCCTGCTGCGGGTCCATGGTGTAGATGCCGCTGCGGTACTGGGTGCCGATGTCGTTGCCCTGCCGGTTGAGCGTGGTCGGGTCATGTGTGCCAAAGAACACGGTGAGCAGTTCGCGCAGCGGAATCTGGTCCGGGTCGAAACGCACCTGCACCACCTCGGCATGGCCGGTCTGGCCGGAACAGATGTCTTCATAGCGGGGATGGTCGAGATGGCCGTTGGCATAGCCGCTTTGCACGTCCACGACGCCGCGCACACGGTCGAAGACGGCTTCGGTGCACCAGAAGCAGCCTGCGCCCAGCGTAATGACTTGCGTCTTTCCAGTGTGTTGATTTTGATCGTTTTTTTCCATGGAGGATGTTTCCTGAAATTTCACACAACAGTCGAAACTTGGCAAAAATCTGCCAAGGAACAACTCCCGAAAAAGGCCCGCTGCATGTCTGCCTCGCCTCTTGGCGTCACACCAGCAGGAACAAGGCCACGCCGAAGGAAAAGCAGGACAAGTTTAGGGTACGTATCGAAAAGAAGGTCAATGGCGAGCGGCGCATGCAGGGCCACGTCCATTTTTTCCAACGACTGGTGGCGCGCCTGCGAGGAAGATGCTGCATTCTGAAAGATCCCATCCAAGCGACAGGAGGGGCCGTGGCGTCAGGGCGCCCTCGCCCACGCTGTGCATCGTCGGCAGCCAGCGCAAGTGCAAGAGGTGCGAGCGATGCCCGCACAAGGCTTATCCCCCGCCGGGTGGCACTTTGAATGTTGCTGTGATGTGTTCCTCGGCTCTCGTCAGGGCTGAAGCAAACCGCCGAAGCACAGCGCTGATGCTGAGGAGCGCTCTGGAGCGTGGCGATTGCCCGGTCGCTGCGGGCTTGTGGGGGGAAGGTTGTTCGCTGGTCATGGAGGGCTTCATGCTCAACCAGGCCTCAACGTCTGTAAAGTTGAATTAACTGACCATTCAATTCATAAATACTGATGCGTAATCTGAACCTGGATCAGCTCCAGACCCTTATCGCCATCGCTGATCTCGGCACCTTTGCTGCCGCTGCACAGGCTCTGCACCTTGCGCCCCCCACAGTGAGCATGCACATCAAAGAGCTGGAGTCACGCATGGAGGCGATCTTGCTGGTGCGTGGGCGGCGACACGTGGAGCTGACAGCTGCAGGCGCACTGCTGGTTGAAGAAGGTCGCAAGCTTCTGACTGCCAGCGATGACCTTTTGGAAAGGGTGCAGCGGTGCGCTACAGGCCGGGAAGGCGTTGTCAGGATCGGGGTATCGGCCGGGGTGAGCAACAGGCTGCTTCCGTTGATGCTGGAGGCACTTTCGCGGAGCAATCCGGGGATCGAGGTGAGACTGGAGGCTGTGGGGTCCGCTGACGCTTTGCTGCGGCTGAAGTCAGGAACCCTGGATGTGGGAATCGTCGCCAACTCGCCGCGTACCTATCCGGAAGTCCGCATGATTGCCTGGCGCAATGACCCCATGGTGGCGCTGATCCCTGCTGCATGGAAGGCACCCCGGCTTGTCACGCCGAAGTGGCTTGCTCAACGGCGCTGGGCCTCGTTTGCCCCTGCTACCCAGATGCATGGCCTGGTCGCTGGATGGTTCGGCCAGGCAGGCTTCAACCCCCGTCCGTTTCTCAGTATCAGCTACCCGGGCGCACTGAAGAGCCTGGCAGCGGCCAGCCAAAGCGCAGTCCTCTTGCCGCTGGAAGAAGTTGAGGATCAAAGCCAATCTAACGAGGTGACGGTGCACCACTTATCCCCTGCCCTCATGCGCCCGATGTCGATCGCATACCGGCACAGCCCGGCTCCGTCAGGTGCGACGAAAAGCGTTCTGGACATGCTGGCCGAGTTCGCAACCGAGCAGGGGCAGGCACTGGTTTCATGAGCGACTTCTGAACTGGCACAGCCGGTTGTTTTCAGACTGAGGCGCAGCAAGGTCCATCCATGCCATTTTGCAGGAATCGCTCTGCACGGCACCATGAAACCCGTTCTGCCTGTCAGCACTTCGCAGTGCGCGCAGCGTAGTCCATGACCAACGGCAGGTGACGGATGCCGTTTATGCGGTTAGGATAACTAACCCGTCAGTCATTAATTTTTTCGTGTCCGCTTCCCCTTCCCTTCCTCCCGCGCCGGCCGAGCCGACAGGCAAGCGCAGCCGCCGAAAGCATGAGCGCCCCGGCGAACTGCTGCAGGCCGCACTCGACCTTTTCGTCGAAAAAGGCTACGCCGCCACGCGCGTGGATGACGTGGCGGCCCGCGCCGGTGTCTCCAAGGGTACGCTGTTCCTTTATTTCGCCAGCAAGCAGGAGCTTTTCAAGGCCGTGGTGCGCGACAGCATCGCGGGACGTTTTGCGGAATGGAGCGAGGAGCTGGACAGTTACTGCGCGCCTTCCAGCGATCTGCTGCGCTATTGCTTCAACAGCTGGTGGGAGCGCATCGGCAACACCAAGGCATCGGGCATCACCAAGCTGATGCTCAGCGAGGCCGGCAATTTCCCCGAACTGGCACAGTTCTACCATCAGGAGGTGGTGCTGCCCGGCCATGAGCTGATCCGGCGCATTCTGCAGCGCGGCGTGGAGCGCGGCGAATTCCGCCCCATGGACCTGGATCTGGCGGTGCACTGCGTGATCGCCCCCATGATGTTCCTGATGATCTGGAAGCATTCGCTGGGCGGCTGCCTGCCCCAGGACGGCTTTGTGCCTGAGCAGTTCATCGCCGCCCAGGTCGATACCCTTTTGCATGGGCTGTGCACGCCTGGTGCACGGCTCCCGATTCTCCCCATTTGCTGCGCACCATGAAGCGTCGAACCGGCTGGTTGATAGGTCTTGTGATCGTACTGGCCATAGGCGCCAGCGTCTGGCGCGCTGCCGCCACACGTGAAGCCCGGCAAAAAGCGATTGCCGATGCTGCGCAGCCGCGTGAGCTGCCGGTGCGTGTGGCGTCCCAGGAGGTCACCGTGGTGCAATCGCGCAAGCTGACGCTGTCCGTGCCTGTCAGCGGCGTGGTTCAGGCGGTGCGCAGCGCGGTGGTCAAGGCCTATGTGGCAGGGGAACTGCACGGCCTGGCCGTACGCGAGGGTGACAGGGTGCGCAAAGGCCAGGAGCTGGCACGCATCGATGCCACGGAAGCCGATGCGCGCTGGCGCCAGGCCCGCCAGCAGGCGGACGCGGCCCAGGCGCAGTTGCGGCTTGCGCAGCGCCAGCATGAGAACAACCAGGCGCTGGTCACCCAGGGCTTCATTTCCACCACGGCGCTGGCCACCTCCCAATCCAACCTGGATGCGGCGCAGGCCAACCTGGCTGCAGCCCAGGCTGCGGCCGATGCAGCCCGCAAGACGGTCAACGATACGGTACTGCGCAGCCCCATGGATGGGCAGATTGCACAGCGTCTGGCGCAGGATGGCGAGCGCGTTGCCGTGGATGCCAAGGTGCTGGAGATCGTGGACCCCTCCGAGCTGGAGGTGGTGGTGCAGCTGGCGCCTGCGGATTCGGTGCGCGTGCGCACCGGCCAGGCAGCGACGCTGCAGGTCCAGGGCGCTGGCGATGACCTGGCCTCCATTGCGGCGCGCGTGGTGCGCATCAACCCCAGCGCGCAGGCTGGCTCGCGCACCGTGGCCGTGTACCTTCGGGTGCAGGCCGCCGCCGCGGAAAGCGCCGGCAAGGCCGTGCCCATGGTGCGGCCGGGGCTGTTCCTGCAGGGGCAGATCGTGACGGGTGAAACCGAACAACTGGCCGTGCCACTGACCGCGCTGCGCACAGACCAGCCGCAGCCCTACGTGCAGTCACTGCAATCCGAGCGTACCGGCGGCACAGACACTCAGTGGCGCGTGGTGCACCAGAGCGTGCAGGCGGGCAGCCAGAGCGCGCAGGACGGCGCCACCTGGGTGGCCATACGCTCCGGCCTGCAGGCCGGAGACAGGGTGCTGGCAGGCAGCGTGGGCAGCCTGCGCGCAGGCACGCTGGTGGAACTGGACAAGCCGGCTGAAGCCGCAGCTTCTTCCGCGCCCGCCACGACTGAAAAGGCCCGCTGACCATGTGGTTCACGCGCGTCAGCCTGGCCAACCCCGTCTTCGCGACCATGCTCATGCTGGCCTTCGTGGTGCTGGGCGTGTTCTCCTATCAGCGGCTCAAGGTCGCACAATTTCCCAATGTGGACTTCCCCGTGGTCGTGGTGTCGGTGGACTATCCGGGCGCATCGCCCGAGATCGTGGAGTCCGAGGTCACCAAGAAGATCGAGGAAGGCGTCAATTCCATTGCCGGGATCAATGCGCTGACCTCGCGCAGCTATGAAGGCACCAGCGTCGTCATCATCGAGTTCCAGCTGCACATTGATGGCCGCCGCGCGGCCGAGGATGTGCGCGAGAAAGTGGCATCGGTGCGGCCCAATCTGCGCGACGAGGTCAAGGAGCCGCGTGTGCTGCGCTTCGATCCGGCCAGCGCACCGGTCTGGTCGGTGGCCGTGCGGCCCGACGCGCAGGCCGGCGCGCAGGCCCCCGATGCGGTGGCCATGACCAGTTGGGCCGATCAGGTGCTCAAGAAGCGCCTGGAGAATGTGCGTGGCGTGGGTGCCGTCAGCCTGGTGGGCGCCACGCCGCGCGAGATCAATATCTATCTGCAGCCCGAGGCGCTGGAGGCCTATGGCATCACGCCCGATCAGGTGGCCGCCGCCGTGCGCAGCGAAAACCAGGATCTGCCCCTGGGCTCCATCCGATCGCGTGACCAGGAGCGTGTGGTGCAGATCGATGCGCGCATGAAGCACCCGCAGGATTTCGAGCGCATCATCGTGGCCCAGCGCAATGGCGCGCCGGTGCGCGTGGGGCAGCTCGCCCGTGTGCAGGACGGCGCCCAGGAGCTGGAGACGCTGGCGCTGTACAACGGCGGCCGAACCCTGCTGCTGTCGGTGCAAAAAGCCCAGGACGAAAACACCATCGAGGTGGTCGATGGCCTGAACGCCGCGCTGCAGGCCATGGCCGGCGAAGTGCCGCCCGGCATGCGGCTGGAGACGATTGCCGACAGCGCACGCCCCATCCGGGTGGCCGTGGACAATGTGCGCCAGACCCTGATCGAGGGCGCGGTGCTTACGGTGCTCATCGTCTTTCTGTTCCTGAACTCCTGGCGCTCGACCGTGATCACGGGCCTGACGCTGCCGATTGCGCTGATCGGCACTTTCCTGTTCATGTACTGGTTCGGCTTCTCGATCAACATGATCACGCTGATGGCGCTGTCGCTGTGCGTGGGCCTGCTGATCGACGATGCCATCGTGGTCCGCGAGAACATCGTGCGCCATGTGCAGATGGGCAAGAACGCCTACCAAGCGGCCCTGGACGGCACGCAGGAGATCGGCCTGGCGGTGCTGGCGACAACGCTGTCTATCGTGGCCGTGTTCCTGCCGATCGGCTTCATGGATGGCATCATCGGCAAGTTTTTCCATGAGTTCGGCCTGACGATTGTCGCTGCCGTGATGATCTCCATGTTCGTGAGCTTCACGCTGGATCCCATGCTCTCCAGCGTCTGGCACGACCCGACCATCCACGCCAGCGGCACGCAGCACAGCAACGGGCTCTATGACCGCACCCTGGGACGCGTGACGGCATGGTTCGAGCGTGCCACCGATGCGCTGTCCGGGCTGTACCAGGGCGTTCTGCGCTGGGCTCTTGCGCACAAGATCGCGACGCTGGCGGTGGCGCTGGCCATTTTTGTGGCCAGTATTTTCATGGTCCCGCTGCTGGGCACGGAGTTTGTGCCCAAGGCCGATTTCTCGGAAACCACGGTCAGCTTCAACACGCCCGTGGGCTCCTCCATCGAGGCCACCGAGGCCAAGGCACGCCAAGTGGACGAGATCATCCGTGCGCTGCCGGAAGTGCGCTATACGCTGACCACGATCAATACCGGCAGTGCGCAGGGCAAGATGTACGCCAACATCTATGTGCGGCTGCTGGACCGCCACCTGCGCCAGCGCAGCGGGGACGAGTTGTCGGCGGTGCTGCGCGAGCAGCTGCTGCGCGTTCCCGGCATCTCGCTGACCCATGTGGGCCAGCGCGAGCCGGTCGGCGGACAAAAGCAGGTGGAGTTCTCGCTGCAGGGGCCGGATCTGGGCGAGCTGGGACGCCTGAATCAGGCGGTGCTCGAACGCCTGCGCACGGTTCCCGGACTGGTGGACCTGGACAGTAGCCTCAAGCCCGACAAGCCTGTGATCGATATTGCCGTGCGGCGCGACGCGGCCTCGGAGCTGGGGCTGTCGGTGGGCAGCATGGCGGCCTCGCTGCGCACCTGGATCGCCGGGCAAACCGTGGGCAACTGGCGTGCCGGCAATGACCAGACCTACGATGTCAAGGTGCGCCTGGCGCCCGGCTCGCGCGCCACGCCACAGGACCTGGAGCGCCTGCCCTTCGCGCTGGCCTCGGCCGATGGCGGCACGCGCATCGTGCGCCTGAACCAGCTGGCATCGGTCACGGCCACGACGGGCCCGAGCCAGATCAACCGGCGGGACATGACGCGCGAGGTGGCGCTCAGCGGCAACGTCCACCTGCGCTCGACGGGCGAAGTGTCCGCCGATATCCGCAAGGCCCTGGAAGGCATCGCGCTGCCTCCCGGCTACCGCTACCAGTTCAGCGGCGCCACCAAGAGCATGAACGAGTCCTTCGGCTATGCGGTCTCGGCGCTGGCGCTGGCCATTGTCTTCATCTACATGATCCTGGCCAGCCAGTTCAAGAGCTTCCTGCAGCCGCTGGCCCTGATGACATCGCTGCCGCTGACACTGATCGGCGTGGTGCTGGCCCTGATGATGTTCGGCTCGGCGCTGTCCATGTTCTCCATCATCGGCGTGGTTATGCTGATGGGCCTGGTCACCAAGAACGCCATCTTGCTGGTGGACTTCGCCATCCGGGCACGGGCCACCCACAGCGACCCGGCCACGGGCATGGCAGTGCCTGGCCTGCCGCGCGAAGAGGCCCTGCTGCTGGCCGCGCGCGTGCGCCTGCGGCCGATTTTGATGACCACGCTGGCGATGATCTTTGGCATGGTGCCGCTGGCTTTCGCGCTCAGCGAAGGCTCGGAGCAGCGCGCCCCCATGGGCCAGGCGGTGATCGGCGGTGTCATCACTTCCTCGCTGCTGACCCTGGTGGTTGTGCCCGTGGTCTATTGCTACCTCGATGACTTCGCGGCCTGGCTGCGCCGCCTTTGGAATGGCCAGTCCGGCATTGATGCGCCGCCCCACCCCCGAGACTCGTAGAATCAAAGGTTTGTCCTGACAAGCCTTTCCCCGGAGATACCCCCATGAACCTGCCCCTGAACCGACTGGCCGAGCAACAAAGCGACCCGCAAGCCGCGGCCCGCTACCACATGATCGAGCAGCAGATCCGCCCCTGGAATGTGCTCGACGAGAACGTGCTGGCACTGCTGGGCAAGGTGCGCCGTGAAAATTTCGTGCCGCCCGAGCATGCCAGCCTGGCCTTCATGGACCTTGAAATTCCCCTGGCCGGCACGCCCGAAGAAGCTGCAGCCAAGGGCTGGTGCATGCTGGCGCCCCGCATCGAGGCGCGCGTACTGCAGGACCTGAAGATCCAGCCGACGGACCGCGTGCTGGAAATCGGCGCCGGCTCCGGCCACATGGCGGCCCTGCTGGCTGGCCTGGCACGGGAAGTCGTGACCCTGGAAATCGTGCCCGAGCTGGCCGAGATGGCCCGCGAGAACCTGCTGGGCGCTGGCATCTCCAACGTCGAAGTCAAGCAGGCCGATGGCGCAAAGGCTGCGGCAGCGCTGGGCCAGTTCGATGTCATCGTGCTCAGCGGCTCCGTCGCCCAGGTGCCCGAGGCTCTGCTGGCGCAGCTCAGGGATGGCGGCCGCCTGGGCGCCATCGTGGGCCACCTGCCGATGATGCGTTTCACCCTGGTCAAGAAAAACGGCCAGCAGCTGCAGACCGTGCAGCCCTGGGATGTGGTCACCGCACGGCTGTCCCATTTCGAAGAGCCTTCCCGCTTCACGTTCTGAAACCTGCAGCGGCCCGGCGGGCCGCTGTGACTACCCTGCCTTTTCCTGCAAGGACCCCTCCCGATGCTTGCCCAAGTGCCTCCCGCGCTCCTCGATCAATGGCTGGCCGGCCCTGCCGGCGCCAGCAACGTCCTGCCCCTTGTGCTGGACGTGCGCGAGCCCTGGGAAGTGGCCCAGGCCAGTGTACGCGCCGAGGGCTTCGAGCTGTGCTGCATCCCCATGGGAGAGATCCCCTCGCGCCTGCAGGAACTCGATCCGGACCGCCCCACAGCCTGCCTGTGCCACCACGGCGCACGCAGCATGCATGTCGCCGCCTTCCTGCTGAACCAGGGCTTCGAGACCGTCGCCAACATCAGTGGAGGCATTGATGCCTGGTCGCGCGAGCGCGACCCGGGCGTGCCGCGCTACTGAGCGGTATGTGACACAGCAATTGCCCCGGAACGCGGCCTACGCCGCCTCCGGAGGATATGTGACGCCCCTGTTTTGATCGAGGACCTTTCCTATGCCACTGCTCCGGCCCCCTGCTTTTGCCCGTTCACTGCGCCAAGCCCCCCGTGCCTGGCCCCTGCGCCATCTGGCGCTGCTGCTCATGGCCGCTGGTCTGGGCGCCACCGCCCAGGCGCAAGGCATGGCCCTGGCGTCCCAGTCCGATGCTGGTCAGAGCCTGTCGGAGCTGGTGGCCAAGGCCCGTGGCTACGATGCCCCCTGGCAGGCGCAGCAGGCCGAAACCCAGGCCGCAGCCAGCCGGGCGGAGCAGGCGCGCGCTGGCCTGCTGCCCAGCGTCGGGCTGCAGGCAGGCGCCACGACGACGCGTGTCGATGTGAGCGTGCTGCCCAACACCTTGCGCTCGCCCCAGCAGAATGTGCAGCTCAGCGCGCAGCAGCCGCTGTACCGGCCTGCCAACAAGATTGCCTATGACCAGGGCCAGCGGGGCGCCGATGCGGCACGGGCACAGCTCGACAGCAGCGAACAGTCCTTGCTGGTGCGTGTCGCCCAGGCCTATTTCGATGTACTGGGCGCACAAGACAGCCTGGCTGTGGTAAAGACACAAAAGCAGGCCATCGCCCAGCAGCTGGAATTTGCCCGGCGCAATTTCGAGGTCGGCACGGCCACGGTCACGGATTCGCGCGAGGCCCAGGCCCGGTTCGATCTGGCGGCCGCCCAGGAAATTGCTGCCGAAAACGATGTGCGCGTCAAGCGACTGGCGCTGGACCAGATCGTGGGCTTCGCCGGAACCCGACCGCGCGCGCTGGCACAGCCCCTGCAACTGCCTGCGCTGGCGCCGGCCGATGCGCAGGCCTGGGTGGATACCGCCCTGCAAAGCCAGCCCCAGTTGCGCCAGGCACGGCTGGCGCTGGACATCGCCCAGCTCGAAACCCGCAAGGCCGAGGCAGGTCACAAGCCGACGGTGGATCTGCAGGCCGGCTATGTGGTCAACCGCTACCCCAATGGATCGGTCACGCCGCAGATCGGCTCCAGCTACCGCACGAACACGGCCAGTGTCGGCGTGGTCATGAACCTGCCGCTGTTCGCCGGCTTTGCCGTGCAAAACCGTATCAAGGAAACGCAGGCTCTGGAGGACAAGGCACGCGCGCAGCTCGATGATGCGCAGCGCAACGTCGAGCAGTCCACGCGCACGGCCTTCTTCGGCGTGCAGTCGGGACTGGCGCAGGTCAAGGCGCTGGAGGCCGCGCTGGCATCGAGCCAGAGCGCGCTGGACGCCAACAAGCTGGGCTACGAGGTGGGGGTGCGCATCAACATCGATGTGCTCAACGCGCAAAGCCAGCTCTACCAGACACAGCGTGATCTGGCGCTGGCGCGCTACCAGGTGCTGCTGGGCCAGCTCAAGCTGCGCCAGGCAGCCGGAACGCTGCGCGACGAGGATCTGCGCACCATCGACGCACTGTCGCTGGGCAGCACAGCCCCCTGAACAGGCTGCGAGCAGCCTCAGTGCCGCGCCAGCATGGCCGCCACCGCCTCTGCGGTGGCATGTGCAGCGCCCTGGTGCTGGCGCATGAAGCCCCGCGCCTGCTCCACGGCATGGCCGCGTGCCTGCGGATCGTTGGCGAGTGCCAGCGCACGCGCCAGACCCTGTGCCATGTCACTGACACGCAACGCAGCGCCTGCCGCACAGGCCAGGTCTGATGCTTCACTGAAATTGAAGGTATGCGGCCCCAGCACCACAGGGCAGCCGCAGGCCAGGGACTCGATGAGGTTTTGCCCGCCCAGCGGCGCAAAGCTGCCGCCCATGAGTGCCACATCCGCCAGACCGTAATACAGCGCCATTTCCCCCAGCGAATCACCCAGCCAGATCTCGGCGCCACCGGCTGGCGGCCCGTCTGACCACTGGCTGCGGCGCGACACACGCAGGCCCGCTCCCGCCAGCAACTGCGCCACTTCATCAAAGCGCTGGGGATGGCGAGGCACGATCAGCCACTGCGCCTGCTGCGCTGCAGGTCCCGAGGCCTGCAGTGCATGCAGCAGCATGGCTTCCTCCGTCTCGCGGCTGCTGGCCAGCAAAACCACGGGGCGTGCCAGCGCCCTTCGCCACTGGCGCGCGCGCTCCAGCAACACGGTGTCGGGACGGGCATCGAATTTCAGATTGCCCAGAACGCCGAGCACCGGCGTGCCCAGCGTGCGCAGGCGGCGGGCATCGTCCCCGGTCTGCGCCCATGCGCCTGCCAGGGACGCGTAGGCAGGACGGGCCAGAGGCGCCACGCGCTGCGCCTGGGCCAGCGATTTATCGCTGAGCCGTGCATTGGCCAGCACCAGCGGCACGCCCTCCTGCCGGCAGACGGCGATCAGGTTGGGCCAGACCTCGGTTTCCATCAGGATGCCGATGGCCGGGCGAAACTGGCGCGCGAATCGCCGCACGGCGGCGGGCGTATCCCAGGGCTGCCAGACTTGCAGGTCGCCTGCCGCCAGCAGGCGGCGGCCTTCTGCGCGGCCTGTGGCCGTGCCATGGGTCAGCAGCAGCCGCATGCCGGGCAGGCGCTCGCGCAGCGCGGCCAGCAAAATGGCGGCGGCACGCGTCTCGCCCAGCGATACCGCGTGAATCCAGACCCACTGCCCGCGCCCGTCCTGCCCCAGCGAGGAAGGCTGGTAGCGGCCAAAGCGCTCGGGGATCTGTTCGGCGTAGCCGGGCTCAGCCCGCGCACGGCGGCTCAGCTTGCGGCGCAGCAGCGGCTGGGCCGCCCAGGTCAGGGCACTGTAGAGCGCGCGCGCCCAGTGCATGGGAGAGCGTGGAGCCATGGCCTGCGCATGGGCTCAGTGCGCGGCGCCAACCACATGGGCGCCCGGCTTGACGCGCTCCAGCAGGGCACGCATCTGTGCCTCGATGCGCGCCAGCGCCTCCTGCGTCTGGCCCTCGAAGCGCAACACCAGCACGGGCGTGGTATTGCTGGCACGGATCAGCCCGAAGCCGTCGGCCCAGTCCACGCGCAGGCCATCGATGGTGCTGACCTGGGCCGGCGCAGCGAAGGTATCGGCCGCCAGGGTCTGCAGCTGCGCTGCCAGCCGATGGGGCTCGCCTTCGGCACAGGCCACATTCAGCTCGGGCGTGGAGAAGCTGGTGGGCAGGGCATTGAGCAAGGCACTGGGGTCGGCCTCTCGGCTGAGGATCTCCAGCAGACGGCAGCCGGCATAGGTGCCGTCATCAAAGCCATACCAGCGCTCCTTGAAGAAAATATGGCCGCTCATCTCGCCACCCAGCGGCGCGTTCACTTCCCTCATGCGCGCCTTGACCAGGGAATGGCCGGTCTTGAACATGACAGGCTCGCCGCCCGCTGCGCGGATGGCAGGCGCCAGGCGCTGGGTGCACTTGACGTCGTAGACGATATGCCCGCCGGGCACGCGCGACAGCACATCCTTGGCAAACAGCATCATCTGGCGGTCGGGGTCAATGCTGCGGCCATCCCTGGTGACAATGCCCAGCCGGTCGCCGTCGCCGTCGAAGGCCAGGCCCAGTTCGGCATCCGTGGTGCGCAGCGCCTCGATCACGTCGCGCAGGTTCTCGGCCTTGCTGGGGTCGGGGTGGTGGTTGGGGAACTCGCCATCCACCTCGGAGAACAGCTCGATCACCTCGCAGCCCAGGGCCCGGAAGATGCCCGGCGCCGATGCGCCGGCCACGCCGTTGCCGCAGTCCACCACGATCTTCATGGGCCGGGCCAGGCGCACGTCACCCACGATGCGCTCCTGGTATTGAGCCAGCACCTCGGCATGGCGCACGCTGCCCGTGCCGGTGACCGTCCAGTCATCGCGCTCGATGCGCTGGCGCAGGGCCTGGATTTCTTCGCCATAGATGGCGCGGCCGGCCAGCACCATCTTGAAGCCGTTGTAGTCCTTGGGATTGTGGCTGCCCGTGACCTGGATGCCCGAATGCGCCAGCGTGCTGGCTGCGTAGTACAGCATGGGCGTGGTGCACATGCCGATGTCGATGACTTCGATGCCGACATCCACAAGGCCGGCGATCAGCGCCTGCGACAGTGCCGGTCCGGACAGGCGGCCATCGCGCCCGACAGCGACCACAGGCTCGCCGGCCGCCAGCGCCGCCATGCCGAAGGCACGGCCCACGCCCCGCGCGACCTCCTCGTTGAGCGTGGACGGCACGATGCCACGGATGTCATAGGCTTTGAAGATGGAAGATGCGGCCTGCACGTCGGAAACGCTTTCTCGTCAGTTGAAAACAAGGCGGCGCAACCGGAGAAAGGCCCGGCTGCGGCCCAAGGCGCGATTGTAGGCGCCATGGGCGCGCAGGCGGCGCATGCCGCCCGGCAGCCGTGCTCCCAGAGATGCTCTTTAGAATCGCTAACACGACCCAGCAAATCGAAGATTTGCGGTTGAGACGAGGCGCGAAGCCGCAGGCAGTACAACCCGTACGACAAGGCGAAGCAACGACGTATCAAGGGTTGTGTTAGCGGTTCTTACAGTTGCTGCTGCACCTGTGCCAGAGCCGCAGGGTCCTCCATGGTGCTCAAATCGCCCGGATCGCGCCCTTCCGCCACGGCCTGCAGCGCACGGCGCAGCAGCTTGCCGCTGCGCGTCTTGGGCAGGGCCGTCACGAACACCACGCGCGATGGGCGGGCCACGGCACCCAGGCGCGCATCGACCAGCTTCATCACATCAGCCTCCAGCGCTGCGCGGGCGCCCTCGCCGTCCAGGGCCTCGCGCGGCACGGCAAAGGCCAGCGCCGCCTGGCCCTTGAGTGCATCGGCCACGCCCACCACGGCCACCTCGGCCACCTGGGCATGGGCCGAGATGCATTCCTCGATCTCGCGCGTGCCCAGCCGGTGGCCGGCCACGTTGATCACATCGTCGGTGCGCCCCAGGATGAAGTAATAGCCGTCCTCGTCGCGGATGCCCCAGTCGAAGGTGCTGTAGACCAGACGGCCGGGAATGCTTTTCCAGTAGGTGTTGACGAAGCGCTGGTCATCGCGCCAGACCGTCTGCATGCAGCCAGGGGGCAGCGGCCCTTCGATGGCCAGCACGCCCTTGCGGCCTGCGCCGCGCAGCTCCTCGCCCGTGACCTCGTCGATGAGCTTGACGTCGTAGCCATAGACGGCCTTGCCGGGGCTGCCGAAGCGCGTGACCTGCGGCTCCACGCCGTTGCACAGCGTCAGAATGGGCCAGCCGGTCTCGGTCTGCCAGTAGTTGTCGATGATGGGCTTGCCCAACGCCTGGCTGATCCACTGCGCCGTTGGCTCGTCCAGCGGCTCGCCCGCCAGCCACAGCGCCTTGAGGCTGGAGATGTCGTGGCGGTGCAGGTACTGGGCATCATGCTTCTTGAGCACACGGATGGCCGTGGGCGCAGAGAACATGTGAGTGACCTTGTATTTTTCTACGATGCTCCACCAGATGCCCGCGTCGGGGCGGATCGGCAGGCCCTCGTAGAGCACGGTCGCCATGCCGGCGATCAGCGGCCCGTAGATGATGTAGCTGTGGCCCACGACCCAGCCGATGTCGCTGGTGCAGAAAAAGGTCTGGCCCGCCTCGGCGCCGAAGATCAGGGACATGCTGGCGGCCAGCGCCACCGTGTAGCCGCCCGTATCACGCTGCACTCCTTTGGGCCGCCCGGTGGTGCCGCTGGTGTAGAGCGTGTAGCTCGGGTCGGTGGCCTCGACCCAGGTGCAGGGCAGTTGCGCATCGGCGTGCAGGGCGCGCAGGCTGGCCCAGTCATGGTCGCGGCCCGCTCGCATGGGCGCGGGCGCCAGACCCCGGTCCACAATCAGCAGCGCATCGGGCTGGTGCTGCGACAGCTTGAGCGCCTCGTCCAGCAGCGGCTTGTAGGCCACGACACGCCCGCCGCGCGAGCCTGCGTCGGCGCTGACGATGACCTTGGGCTCGGCATCGTCGATGCGCGAAGCCAGCGCCGCTGAAGCAAAGCCGCCAAACACCACCGAGTGGATGGCGCCCAGCCGCGCACAGGCCAGCATGGCAAAGGCGGCCTCGGCGATCATGGGCATGTAAATCTGCACGCGGTCGCCCTTTTGCACGCCCAGCGACTGCAGTACGGCAGCCATGCGCTGCACCTCGGCATGCAGCTCGCGGAAGGTATAGGCCTTTTCAGTGCCGGTCTCGGTGGAGATGGCGATCAGCGCGGCCTGGTCTGCACGGTCGGCCAGATGCCGGTCCACCGCGTTGTGGCACAGATTGGTCTGGCCGCCCACGAACCAGCGGGCAAAGGGCGGGTTGTCGTAATCGCAGATGCGCTGCGGCGGCACATGCCAGTCGATGCGCCCGGCCTGCTCGGCCCAGAACGCGTCGCGTTCCTCGATGGAGCGTTGATGGAAATCGTCGAAACGCGGGGCCATGGTTTTGTCTCCTGTGGGGTCATGGTCTGGAACCTTCTGCATTCATAATTATTCATAATGCGCTTGCCAAAAGCTGACAGCCATCGGTCCAGCCGTACCCCACTCCTGCCAG
>NZ_JACSYA010000030.1 GCF_029870285.1 Delftia sp. PS-11 | reverse complement strand
CGACCACCTGAGCACCCCGCAGGTGGCCAGCGATGCGACAGGACAGCCATCGTGGCAGGCCTTGAGCGAGAGCTTCGGGCAAACGCTGCAGCGCAGCGGCAACCGCACGCAGATGAACCTGCGGTTTGCGGGTCAGTATTTTGATGAAGAGACAGGGACGCAAGCGTAGCAGCTATCAAGGCTTGCAATAGTGCCTGGAATGCTACAAAAGATTGGATGTTTTCGGATGGAGGTGATGACTCCAGTCCAAAAATTCATGAAGGCCAGCAAGGAAAGCATGTGCCTGGACATAATAATTTTCTTCCTGGAAGAAGCGAACTAAGCGATCCAGACCCCCAGTCTCTACTTGACAAAGGAGCAGGAACAGGTCAACAAGTTGGAGATATACCAGTTGGGCAACCAGGTTCTAGAGAGCGAGTAGATTTTGGCAAGAATATTGGTGAATATGTGGACAGAAATACTAGAGAGAAGTTTCCCACAAACATTGGAATAATCCACTATGGATCAAAAGGTGCTCATATTGTCCCAGCCAGGCCTAAAAATGAATGAACGAAAATTATATACAAAAATACTTTTAACACTTCAAGCAGCATTATTGAACAGAATAACAAATCGAATGAGTTTAATTCAAATTTCTTGGATTAAAAAAGATATATCCATATATATTTATTTTGAATCAGAGCCAAAAGAAATAGATTACGCAATGGTAAAAGATATAGAAAATTTCATTTTAAATGAAATTCCTATTTTTCATATAAAATCTTATATCAAGATTGCATCATCGTTTAGTATTATAAAAAAAGATGATAATCTTATTAGTGTATTTGCAAAATCACCATTGATTTAAATATGAATTTTCATAATTTCAAAGATTATTTATTATTAACACTTCAATCCGCATTATTGTGCAATGTAACAAATAAAATTTTGGCAGTACTTGTTTCATGGCATGAAAAAAATATCTATGTTCGTGTCATTTTTGATGGGCAAGTTTCTGACGAAGATTTTGAGAACGTCAGTGTAATTGAAACCGAGATAATCGCAGATCTTCCTTCAAATTACTTTGTAAAATGCGTTGCAGAGTCTTGTTCAAATTCAAAATCAATAAATATTAAAGAGAAAGAAATTTTAGTTTTTAAAAGATTCATAGAAAAATGATCACTTCATTAATTTTATGAGAAATCATTAAAATTTTCCCCGATAATTCAGATTCAAGAAGAATTTTTAATTACTACAGAATTTAGTGCGACGCCGCAGAGCGCCGGGTGGCCGTGGAGCACGACGGACAAATCACCGCCCGCTACCAGTACGACCCCTTCGGACGGCGTATCCGCAAAACCATAGGGTCCGCACAGAGTGCGCAAACCACCTGGTTTGTCTACAGTAATGAAGGACTGCTGGCCGAAATAGACCCCCAGTGCCAAACCACCAAAGCCTACGGCTGGCAGCCCGGATCGGACTGGGGCACAGAGCCACTATGGCAGGCAGACCACGCCAATGGCACGAACGCCAGCGGCCCCACCTACCACTACCTGCACAATTACAACTATTACCGGGATTACAGCCCAGTTTTAGGAAGATATCTGCAGACTGATCCAATAGAGATAACAGGAGGATTAAACAAATACATATATAGCAAGAAAAATCCATTAATTTACATCGATCCTTTTGGCCTTATTAAAATATGTACAATACCTGGAGGATGTATTGAAACAGATCCCCCACCAATAACAGATCCGGACTGTCCTCCATCATCTGGCACACCATCTTTTGAATGGCCAAAATTGTTGCCAGATTGGCTTGTTGATGGTTTAATGGAGATGTCTAAGGGTGGAAATCAAAATCAGAAAGACACCGGCCTGATAGGCGTCACAGATTCAGAAATAGAAAAAAAGTTAAAAGACCCCAACACTAGTGCAAATGAAAGAAAAAGACTTGTAAAAGAACAAAAAGCTAGAGGCAATCGCAACAAAAGCAAAAGGAATAAATAAATGTGGTACTGTGCACATGCTATTTTTTATTTTGAATTAATTAATGAAAATCAAGAATCATATTTAATACATGAGAATATATATCTTATAAATTCAGAAGAAGGAGAAATTGAAAATTTCGCACGAAAAATAGCAATTGAAAATCAAGACTTAAATGAAGATGGATCAATTGAATTAAATGATAAAAAAGTCAGATATATTTTTGCAGGAATAAGAAAAATAATTGAAACCGAAACATTGCCATTAGGAAATGAAATATCCGCCCCCAATGGAATTGAACTATCTTACTCAATATATGAAGTAGAATCAATCGAAGATGTTAAAAAATTAGCATCTGGAGAAATGGTAAATATACTTTATAGAGAATAGTTAGAGCGTGTTATGAACTTTTCGCCATCAATTGCCAAGCCCCGGTAGAGTCGGGTGATGCCCCGCAAACCCTATCCCACTGACATCAGTGATGAATAGTAGAGCTTCACCACTCCTTACCTGACACTGATGGATCTGCATGCATCCCAGCGTGAACACGATCTGCGTGAAGTCTTCAATGCATTGCGTTGACTCGTTCGTGCAGGTGCTCCCTGGCAGATGCTGCCCAATGACCTGCCACCTTGGCAAGCGCTCTATCAGCAAAGCAGGTGCTGGCTGCTTTGAAGCCATGGTCTGTGACCTGCGCTCCGTTATTCGCGTTGCACAAGGATGCCAGGGGGCACTATGGCAGGCAGACCGCGCCAGCGGCCCCACCTACCACTACCTGCACAGCGACCACCTGAGAACCTCGTAGGTGATTTGTAACAGCCGGAAAATTTACCGATTTTCTTGAGCCATAAGAGGCGAAATTATGAGAGATGGAATGTGGAAAACACTTGTTCTCAGCGATATCGAGCATGAGCATCTGGTTGCAGAAATAAGTCATGGCGATCAATTTTTGTTTCTTTTGGATCGCGAGCAGGGGAGAGAATCGCTATGCATCAATTTCCCAAAGCAAGATGGAACGCCAGGAGCGCGCATTCTTCTTTCTGAATTCATAGAGAAATTGCAGGCATCAGCGAATAATCTTTGCCGTTGACCTATTTTCTGGATAAAGTATCAATCCATCCTATTACACACTATTTGAATTTCTCTTCTCAAATCAACCGCTTGAATCGACGATTTGATCGAGCACAGAGAGCATCAGACAGTCAAACGCCGCAAAGCCTCGGAGGCTTCGACAATGGCAATGCCCTGATGGTTGCCGATGGGCAGCAGGTGTTTGCGGTCACCAGTGACGATCAACTCGGCACGGGCAGCCAAGGCGGCGGCGATCACATGATGGTCGTCGGAGTCAGCGGCAACAACGCGTGGCACGCTGGCAGGCACCACCAGCATGACAAGCGCCGTGCTGCTGAAAAACTCCACCGCCTGGGCGGCTCTTTCCACAACAGGCCCACCACCACGACATTGTGTCGAGCACCAGCAGCAACGGCTGTGCTGAACCTGGCATCAACTGGCCCCGCGCAGACGCCGCTCGGTACGCACCTGACGCACTTCCTCAACGATCTCCCGCTCGATCTCGGGCGTGAGTTCATCAGCCGGCTGGTGCCGCCACAGTGCTTGCAGCGCATGACTGGGATGACTAAAGCATCCCGGCGAACCCGCTGGCCTGAATGTCATATCACTTTGCGTGATACCCCCATGCCCACGCCCCCCTGCCCGTGGCGCGCCGTTCTCCCTACAGTCGCAATCCCCAAGATGGCGAATGCAAGGAGAACCCCATGGACACCGATGTCCTGGTCATAGGCGGCGGCAACGCCGCGCTGTGCGCGGCACTGATGGCACGCGAGGCCGGTGCCCGCGTGCTGCTGCTGGAGTCGGCGCCGCGCGCCTGGCGCGGCGGCAATTCGGCCCATACGCGCAACCTGCGCTGCATGCACGATGCGCCCCAGGATGTGCTGGTCGAGGCCTATCCCGAAGAGGAGTTCTGGCAGGACCTGCTCAAGGTCACGGGCGGCATCACCAATGAGCATCTGGCGCGCATGGTGATCCGCGCCTCCTCCACCTGCCGCAACTGGATGCGCCGCCATGGCGTGCACTTTCAGCCGCCACTGTCGGGCGCGCTGCATGTGGCGCGCACGAATGCCTTTTTCATGGGTGGTGGCAAAGCGCTGGTCAATGCCTACTACCGCAGCGCCGAGCAGCTGGGCGTGCAGGTGCGCTACGAGTCGCCCGTGGACCGGCTGGAGATCGAGAACGGCCAGTTCCAGGCCGCATGGGTGGGCAAACAGCGCATCACGGCCCGCACCTGTGTGCTGGCAGCGGGCGGGTTCGAGTCCAACCGTGAGTGGCTGCGCGAGGCCTGGGGCCAGAATGCGCGCGGCGAGTGGCCTTCCGACAATTTCCTGATCCGGGGCACGGCCTACAACCGGGGCGTGCTGCTGCGCCACCTGCTCGACGAGCATGGCGCCGACCGCATCGGAGATCCTACCCAGGCCCATATGGTGGCGATCGATGCGCGCGCCCCGCTGTACGACGGCGGCATCTGCACTCGCATCGACTGCGTTTCGCTGGGCGTGGTGGTCAACCGCGAGGCCGGGCGTTTCTACGACGAGGGCGAGGATTTCTGGCCCAAGCGCTATGCCATCTGGGGCCGCCTGGTGGCCCAGCAGCCAGGGCAGACCGCATGGTCCATCATCGATGCCAAGGCCATCGGCCGCTTCATGCCGCCGGTCTTTCCAGGCGTCAAGGCCGACTCGCTGCAGGAGCTGGCGCAAAAGCTGGGCCTGGACGTGGAGCGTTTCATGCAGACGCTGACGGCTTACAACCGCGCCTGCCGCGAAGGGCATTTCGACCACACGGCGCTGGACGACTGCCATACCGAGGGCGTGGCTCCTGCCAAGACGCACTGGGCGCGCCCCATCGATACCGCCCCCTTCTATGGCTATCAGCTGCGCCCTGGCGTGACTTTCACCTACCTGGGCCTGGAGACCGATGACACCGCCGCCGTGCGCTTTGGCGGCAGGCCCAGCGCCAACCTGTTCGTGGCGGGCGAAATGATGGCGGGCAACGTGCTGGGCAAGGGCTACACGGCGGGCGTGGGCATGTCCATCGGCACGGCCTTTGGCCGCATCGCGGGCCGCAACGCGGCCCTGGCCGCCGCAGGAAAAGCCGCCATGGCCGGCGCAGTGAAGGACGAGGCTTGAGATGCAAACCCTGAACGATTTGACACAGCAGGCCCAGGCGCTGGCCATGGGCAAGGTCATTCCCATTGTGCCGGCCCCCACGGAGACTGCCGCCGAGGCAGAGGTGGCCCGCGTCCTGCAGATCTGCAACGCCTGCCGCTATTGCGAGGGCTTTTGCGCGGTCTTTCCGGCCATGACGCGGCGGCTGGAGTTCGGCAAGGCCGATGTGCATTACCTGGCCAACCTGTGCCACAACTGCGGCGCCTGCCTGCATGCCTGCCAGTACGCGCCGCCGCACGAATTCGCCATCAACATCCCCAAGGCCATGGCCGAGGTGCGCGGCCAGACCTATGCCGACTATGCCTGGCCCCCGGCGCTGGGCAAGCTGTACCAGAAGAACGGCCTGACGCTGTCGCTGGCACTGGCCGCTGGCCTGTCGCTGTTCCTGGCGCTGGCCGTTGCGCTGCAGGGCGGCCTGGGGCAGCTGTGGGGCGCGGATCTGGGCGCCAATTTCTACCGTCTGTTCCCGCACAACCTGCTGGTGGCCATTTTTGCGCCCGTGTTCCTGTTCGTGGTGTTCGCGCTGTCCATGGGCGTGCGCCGCTTCTGGAAGGATGTCAAGCCGGCAACCAGCGGCGTGGATGTGGGCGCGCCAGCGGCGGCCGAGGCAGCGCATGATGTGCTGCGCCTGAAGTATCTGGACGGGGGCCACGGCGACGGCTGCCACAACGAGGACGATGCCTACACGCTGCAGCGCAGGCGCATGCATCACCTGACTTTCTACGGCTTCATGCTGTGCTTTGCCGCCACGGCGCTGGCCACGGTCTACCACTACGTATTCGGCTGGGCTGCGCCCTATGAACTGCCCAGCCTGCCCAAGCTGCTGGGCGCCCTGGGCGGCACCAGTCTGATGCTGGGCACGGCGGGCCTGTGGCGCCTGAACCGCCGCCGCCATCCGCTGCACGGCGACGCGCGCCAAAAACCCATGGACCTGGGCTTCATCGCCCTGCTGTTCCTGGTCGCTGCCAGCGGCATGGCACTGTGGCTGGGCAGGGGCACGCCGGCACTGGCACTGCTGCTGTGCCTGCACCTGGGCGCAGTGATCGCGCTGTTTGCCACCCTGCCCTACGGCAAGTTCGCGCACGGCGTGTTCCGCACGGCATCGCTGCTGCGCCACAACACGGAAAAGCGCGAGCCCAGCCCCATCGGACTGGGCGCGGACTGAGCGCCGCGCCAGGGGCGCTGCACAGCGCCCCTTCATCGTCCTGCCCCGACTCTTTCCAATCCAACGGAGACACCCATGATGAACATGCGACAGAACAAACGCGGCTTCCTGCGCGCCAGTGCCATCGCGGCCTCGCTGCTGGCCCTGGGCGCCACCAGCGCACAGGCCCAGGATTTTCCCCCCAGGAAGCCCGTGACCCTGGTGGTGGGCTTTGCGGCAGGCGGCGCCGCCGATGCGGCGGCACGCCTGATCGCCAAGAAGCTGGGCGAGAACATCGGCCAGAGCGTGGTCGTCGAGAACAAAGGCGGCGCGGGCGGCAATATTGCCCACCAGCAGGTGGCCAATGCGGCCGCCGATGGCTCGGTGCTGCTGTTCGGCTCGGTCGGCCCGCTGACCATCGCGCCGCACCTGATGAAGCTGCCCTACGATCCGTTCAAGGACCTGGCGCCCATCTCGGGGGGCGTGAACTTCCCCAATGTGCTGGTCGTGCACAAGGGCGCGGGCGTGAAGACGCTGGCCGAGTTCGTGGCCAAGGCCAAAAAGAACCCGGGCACGGTGGACTTCGCCTCGACCGGCGCGGGCTCGGCTTCGCACCTGGCCGGCGAGCTGTTCAACCAGCGCGCAGGCATCGACATGGTGCACGTGCCCTACAAGGGCGGCGCGCCGGCGCTGCAGGATCTGCTGGGCGAGCGCGTGACCAGCTACTTCGCGGCGCCGCCCACGGCCCTGCCCCACATCGAGGCCGGCAAACTCATCCCGCTGGCCACCACGGGGCTGACGCGTCCGGCCTACATGCCCGGCATTCCCACCGTGGCCGAAGCGGGCTATCCGGGCTTCGAGGCACTGAACTGGTACGCCTTCGTGGCACCCGGCAAGACGCCCAAGCCGCTGCTGGACCGCTGGAATACCGAAATCGTCAAAGTGCTGGGCGACCCGGGCGTCAAGGAAGCGCTGAACAAGCACGGGCTCACGCCCCAGCCCACCACGCGCGCCGAATTCGCCGCCTTCATGAAGAAGGAGTACGACCAGTGGGGCAAGCTGGTGAAGGAGCGCAAGCTCACGGCGGAATAAGCGCCCTGTCCTGCGGCTGGCGCACAGTTCAAAGCGTGATGGGCTTGCGCGCCACCGGCGCAGCAAAGCCCGCGCACAGCCGGTTCCAGACGTTGATGCTGCCGATCGCATAGGTCAGCTCCACGATTTCACGGTCGCTGAAATGCGGGCGCAGCGCATCGAAGTCCTGCTGCCCGGGGTGGGCCTGGCTCAGGCGGGTGCAGCGCTCTGCCCAGTTGAGCGCGGCACGCTCGCGGTCGTCGTAGAAATCCGCCTCGGGCCAGGTAATGACGCTGTTGATGCGCTGCAGGTCTTCCCCCAGGGCCAGCAGCTCGCGCACGTGCATATCCACGCAGAAGGCGCAGCCGTTGATCTGCGAGGCGCGCAGAAACACCAGCTCCAGCAGCCCCAGGCCGAGGCTGGACTGCCGGAGCATCGCATTGATGCCGGCCTGGGCCTGGTACAGCTCGGGCGCCACGGCCTGGAAGTTCAGGCGGGGCTGGGGCGCAGCGAGGTGGCGGGCGGCGGCGGTGGTCGGTGCATTCATGGAAATCACTCCTTGAGGGATGTTGGAGCCTGCCCCCATGGCAGGTCCATGCCTTCAAGACGCTGCGGCCCCGCGCCTTGTGACAGCTACCGCGAAAAAATATCGCCGACTGCCTCAGTCCGCAACGATGCGCCGCTCGGCCGCGATCTTGCGGTACAGGGCGTTTTCGGCGGCGATCTCGCGGGCGAACTCTTCAGGCCGGTTGCCGATCACGCGCGAGCCGGTCTCTTCGATCTGGCGGCGCACCTCGGGGCTGGCCAGCGCGCGCTGGGCGGCAGCGTGCACGCGGGCGACGATCTCGGGGGCCAGTCCCTTGGGGCCATAGATGCCATAGAAGGCGCTGCGGTTGACGGGCTCCAGTCCCAGCTCCTTGAAGGTGGGCACCTGGGGCAGCTGGGGCAGGCGTTCGGGCGCGGCCACCGCCAGGGCCGTGAGCCGCCCAGCCTTGATGAAGGGCAGGGCCGAAGGCAGGTTGTCGAAGACTGCAGGCACCTGGCCCGCCACCGCATCATTGAGGGCCGGGCCCGAGCCCCGGTAGGGAACATGCGTGAGCGACAGCCCCGCGCGGCTGGACATCAGCTCCGTCAGCATGTGGCCGATGGAGCCCGTGCCGGCCGTGCCATAGGCATGCTTGCCGGGGTTCTTGCGGACCTCGTCCACAAAGGCAGCGAAATTCTGGGCCTTGAAGCCGGGGTGCACGGCCAGCACATTGGGCGTGGCGGCGATATTGATGATGGGCGTGAAATCGGTCAGCGGGTTGTAGGGCAGCCGCGCATTGATGGCCGGATTGGTGGCCGTGGTGGAGACCGTGGCCACTCCCAGGGTGTAGCCATCGGGCTGAGCGCGTGCCGCCTCGTTCGCGCCGATGGCGCCGCCGCCTCCGCCCTTGTTGTCCACCACCACGGGCTGGCCCAGGGCCTCGGCCATGCGCGGCGCAATCGCACGGGCCACGATGTCGGTGGTGCCTCCGGCGGCGAAGGGCACGATCAGGCGCACGGGGCGCGAAGGGTAGCCGGCATCGGCGGCCAGCGCGCAGGGCGCGGCGCCTGCGGCCAGCAGCAGGGCGCACAGGCGGCGGCGCGAAGAGAGAATGGTCATGGTGTGTCTCCTGTAGATGTCTGTGGTCTGCCCCGGTCAGGCGCAGGTGCGGCGCACGATGTACGAATGGTCCAGCGCGGCGCAGGATGTGGCGCCCAGCATGGCCAGATTGCGGTCCACCTCGTCGCGCAGCAGGCCGATGGCATGCAGCACGCCGGCCTCGCCGGCCACGGCGGCGGCGTAGTTGAAGGGCCGGCCCACCAGCACCATGCGCGCGCCCAGCGCCACGGCCTTGAGCACATCCGAGCCGCGCCGGAAGCCCCCGTCGATGAGCACGGGATAGCTGGTGCCCACGGCAGCGACCACGGCTTCGAGAATGCGCATCGCTGACACGGCGCCATCGAGCTGGCGCCCGCCGTGGTTGGACAGCACGATGGCGTCGGCACCGATGCGCCGGGCCTGCAGCGCATCCTCCACGCTGAGCACACCTTTGATGACCAGCGGCCCTTTCCAGCGCCGCCGGATGGCTTCGAGATGGCGCCAGCTCAGGTGGTCGCGCGCTGAAAAATCGCGCAGCACGCTGGACGAGACAATCGGTGCGCCGCGCGTGGCGAATGAGTTTTCGAAATGCGGCATGCCATGGCATGCCAGCGTGCGCAGGAAGGTGCCGGCGACCCAGCGCGGGCGCACCAGGCCGTCCCAGGCCAGGCGCAGGCTGGGCTTGAGCGGCGTGGAAAAGCCCGTGCGGATATTGTTCTCGCGGTTGGCGGAGATCGGGATGTCCACCGTCACCACCAGGGTATGAAAGCCTGCACGCTCCACCCGGTCGATCAGCGCATCGATGCGCGCCTGGTCGCCCGGGATATAGGCTTGGAACCAGGTGGCCGGACTCTCGCGCGCCACTTCCTCCATGGGGATCAGCGAGGTGCCGCTCATCACCGACACGATGCCCGCACGCTGGGCGGCGCGCGCCAGCACCAGATCGCCCCGGTAGGTGGAAAGCGCATTGATGCCCATGGGCGCAATGCCGAAGGGACTGCTGTAGCGCTGGCCGAACAGCTCCACGGCCTGCGAGCGCTGCGACACATCGGCCAGCACGCGCGTGGTCAGGCCCCAGTCGCCGAACACCTCGCGGTTGTCGCGCAGCGAGGCATTGTCCTCGGCTGCGCCCGCGATATAGCCGAAGATGGGCCGGGGCAGGCGCCGGCGCGCGGCCTCCTCGAAATCGTGCAGCGACAGCATGCGGCGCAGCACGGCGGGCGCACGCGGCGCAGGCGTGGCAGGCGCAGCGGGCACGGCAGAGGGAGAAGAGGCGATGGCAGCCATGGTACGGACCTCGGAATGTTCAGCAACCGGGGCCACTGTAGGCGGCACATTCATTGAATGAAAGCGGAATATTTAGAATGAGTCCATTCGCTTTTCATCAACAAGATCCGTATGTCCACCCCTTCGGTCAAGCAGCTTGAAGCCTTCTGGTGGGCGGCCACCTGCAGCAACTTCGCCACCGCTGCGCAGCGCGTACACCTGTCCGTTTCCTCGCTGTCCAAGCGCATCTCGGAGCTGGAGTCCACCCTGGGCCAGCCGCTGTTCGACCGCAGCGGCCACCGCGCCGTGCTCACCGAGGCCGGACAGCGCCTGCTGCCTGCGGCGCTGGACGTGCTCAACGCCATGGCCGCGCTGGGCCAGGCGCTGAACAGCCGCGAAGCGCTGGCGGGCCACTGCCGCTTCGGCGTGGGCGACCTGTCGGCGCTGACCTGGCTGCCGGCCTTCGTGGCGGCGGTTCGCCAGGCACATCCGCGCCTGGCGCTGGAGCCCTGTGTGGATGTGGGCGGCGTGCTGGAGCAGCGCCTGGATGACGGAGAACTCGACTTTGCCGTCATCGCGGGCCGCTCCTCGCGCAGCCGCCTGCTGTCGCAGCCCGTGGGCGCCGCCCAGTTCGCCTGGGCTGCCGCCCCCCATCTGCAGGGTGCGGGCCGCATGGGCGCGGCGGCGCTGCTGCGGCGCCATGCCCTGGTCACGCTGCCGCCGCAGGCCGGCACCACGCGCCTGCTCGACGACTGGCTGCTGGCCCATGGCGCCACGGTGCGCGAGCGCATTCTGTGCAATAGCTGGGGCGCCGTGGCCGGCATGCTGCGCGCCGGCCTGGGCGTGGGCTTCCTGCCCACGGGCTGGATTGCGGCCCTGGGCCTGCGCGCCGTCGGCGGCACTTCGGCGCGCTCGGCGCTGGCGCCACTGCACTACGCCTTCCAGTGGCGGCGTGGCGACGCCCGCGCGCTGATCCCGGCCATGCAGCGGCTGGCACAGACGCAGGTGGATTTCACGGTGTCGCCGGGGCTGGCAGGGGCGCAGGACTGAAGATCGGTGCAGCTGCGGGCGCCCCCCACGCCACCAGTTGCGGCCGCACCTGCACCACCTGTCCGGCGCGCAGGCCCTCGCCATCGATGGCGCGGAAGGCCTCGGCCATCAGGCCCTCGACGTTCTGGCGCACCATGTGCACGGGAAAGCGCAGGCATTCGGCATAGGGGTCCCAGTCGTAGCTGCCAAAGGCGCATTGGGCCAGTTGCGCATCGGGCAGGCCGCCCAGGAAACGAAGCGCGCCCTGCAGTGTGATGCCAGAGGCAAACAGCAGCGCGCGCGGCAGGCCGCCCAGGCGGCTGCACAGCACAGCCAGCGCCTGGCGGGCCGCCTCGGGCGCGTAGCCGCAGCACAGGATGTGCTCCTCGGCCAGTGCCTTGCCCGCGCCGGCCAGCGCATCCCGCACGCCGGCCAGGCGCTGCTCGGTCGCGAACTCCCCCCGGATGCCGCCGACAAAGCACAGCGCATCGCGGCCCGTGCCTGCCGCCGGCGCGGAGCGCGCCAGCAGCAGCCGAGCGAGTTCGGCCGCGCCCCAGCGGTTGTCGCTGGTGACGGAGGGCGCCTTCTTGCCCGGCAGATCGACATTCACATGGCGCACCCCCGCCTGCAGGCACTCGGCGCTGACGGCATCGGGCCGGGTGGCCCCCGTGACGATGAGGTGCTCCACGCGGTAGGCGATCAGCGAGCGCACGGTCTCGACCTCCAGGGCCTCATCGCGCAGCGTGCTGACCACCAGCGGACACAGCCCGCGCTGGTGGGCCTGGCGCTCGAAGGCCTGCGACAGCGCCCCGAAAAAGCGGTCCTCGTGCGTGGGAATCATCATGCCGATCAGCCCCGAGCGCTGGCGGCGCAGGCCGCTGGCCTGGCGGTTCACCGCAAAGCGGTACTCCTGCGCCAGCGCCTGCACGCGCTGCGCGGTTTGCGCGCTGATGCGCCGCGACTGCCAGCTGCCATTGAGGATGGCGCTGACCGTCGAGGCCGAGATGCCGGCCAGTTCGGCCAGTTCATAGATGGTGGAGGCGTGGGAGCGGTTCACGGGGCGGCAAAGAGATGGCCCTGCCGGGGGACAAGGCGCTGCATGGTCATCGTAGCGGCAAGTGCAGCGGCGCTCGGCGCAGCGGCTCAGCCGCCTTGCGGGAAATCCCGCAACTGCCCTGGCAGCATGCGTGGCTATAGTTTGCACAATCGATTGTGCAAACTGCGTGAAAGGGTTTCAACATGGCAAGACATGGGTGGCAATGGCACCGGCTGCAGCACACGCTCGCGGCATGCTCTCTGGCCCTGCTGGCCGGCACGGCAGGCGCAGAGGATGTCTCGGTGGTCGCCAAGATCGGCGGCATCCCCTGGTTCAACGCCATGGAGGCCGGCATCAAGAAGGCCGGCCGCGAGCTGGGCATCGAAAGCGGCATGGTCGGTCCCACCGAAGCCGACGCGGCCCAGCAGGTGCGTGCCGTGGAAGACCTGATCGCGCGGCGCAGCAAGATCATTGCCGTCGTGCCCAATGACGCCCAGGCGCTGGAGCCCGTGTTCCGGCGCGCGCGCAGCGCCGGCATCAAGGTGCTCACGCATGAATCGCCCGGCCAGAAAGGCGCCGACTGGAACATCGAACTGAGCACGGTGCAGGGCTTTGGCGAGCGCCACATGGAAAGCCTGGCCCGTTCCATGGGCGGCGAGGGCCGGTACGCGGTCTTCGTCGGCTCGCTGACCGTGCCGCTGCACAACGCCTGGGCGGACGCGGCCATCGCCCACCAGAAAAAGCACTGGCCCCGGATGCAGCAGGTCTCGGAGCGCTTTGGCGTGGCCGAAAGCCTGGACGAGTCCTACCGCACGGCACAGGACCTGATGCGCGCGCACCCGGACATCAGGGGCTTTCTGGCCTTCGGCAGCCAGGGCCCCATCGGAGCGGGCCGCGCGGTGGCCGATGCGCGCAAGGCAGACCGGATTGCCGTGGTGGGTTCCTTCTCTCCCGGCCAGGGTGCCAAGCTGGTCAGGGATGGCGTCATCCGCGAAGGCTTCATCTGGAACCCGGCCCTGGCTGGCGAGGTGATCGTGCATGTGGGCAAGATGCTGATCGATGGCCGCGAGCCCGTGGACGGCATGGAGCTGCCGGGCCTGGGCAAGGTGCAGGTGGACCGGGAACGCCGCAATATCCAGGGCCAGAAGCTGGAGGCGATCAACCGGCAGACCATCGACCGGCTGGTCGCCCTGGGGCTGTAAACGGCGCCCGCCCCATGCAGCCCGGCACCTGCGCATCCGAAGGGCCTCTGGTGCGGCTGCAGGCGGTCACCGTGCGCTTTGGCGGCGCCACGGCGCTGCAGTCGCTGGACTGGGATGTCATGCCCGGCGAAGTCCATTGCCTGATGGGCGGCAACGGCAGCGGCAAGAGCACCACGATCAAGGTGCTCAGCGGCGTGCATGCGCCGCAGCCGGGCGGGCGCATCGAGATCGGCGGCCGGACTGTGGCCCGGCTCGGCCCTGCGCAGGCCAGGGCGCTGGGCATTCAGGTCATCTACCAGGACCTGTCGCTGTTTCCCAACCTCAGCGTCGCGGAGAACATCGCTTTTGACCAGGCCATGGGCCGCTGGTGGGCGCCGGCGCGGCCAGCGCGCCAGCGCGAGGCCGCGCAGGCGGTGATGCAGCGCCTGGGCATTGCCTTGCCGCTGGATGCGCCCGTTGGCGAGCTGCCCATCGCGGGCCGCCAGCTCGTGGCCATCTGCCGGGGCATCGCGGCCCGGGCGCGGCTGCTGTTCATGGACGAGCCCACCGCCTCGCTCACGCGCGCCGAGGTCGATGCGCTGCTAGCCGTGGTGCGCAGGCTCAAGGCCGATGGCATTGCCATCGTCTTTGTCAGCCACAAGCTCGACGAGGTCATGGAAATCGCCGAACGCGTCACTGTGCTGCGCGACGGCTGCAAGCTCGGCACCTGGCCCGCAGCGCAGATGTCGACCCGGCGCCTGGCGGCCCTGATGACGGGCCATGAGGTGGCCGGGCGCATCCATGCCCGCGACATGGGCGCAGCGCCTGCCCTGCTGCAGGTGCGCGGCCTGGGCCGCGACGGCGAATACACGGACATCAGCTTCGACGTGCGCGCCGGCGAAGTCGTCGGCCTGGCCGGCCTGCTCGGAGCCGGGCGCACCGAACTCGCGCTGGGCCTGTTCGGCATGCGCCCGCCCGGGCGCGGCAGCATCCGCCTGGACGGCCAGGCGCTGTCCCTGCGCAGCAACCGCGACGCCATGGCCGCTGGCATTGCCTATGTGCCCGAAGACCGCCAGTGCCTCGGCCTGGACATGCGCCAGTCCGTGCAGGACAACCTGGTGCAGGCCGTGCTGCCCCGGCTGTCGGGCCGGCTCGGCTGGCTGCCTCTGGCGCGCCGCGCCACGGCGGCCGCCGGGTGGCGCGACCGGCTGCAGATTCGCATTCCCGCGCTGGATGCGCCTGTTCACCAGCTGTCGGGCGGCAACGCGCAGCGCGTGGTGCTGGCCAAGTGGCTGGCCACCGGCCCGCGCCTGCTGATCCTCGACTCGCCGACCGTCGGCGTGGACATCGGCAACCGGCAGGGCATCTTCGACATCGTGCACCGGCTGGCGGACCAGGGCATGGCCGTGCTCATGATCTCGGATGAAGTGGCCGAGGTCTTTGCCCACTGCGACCGCGTGCTGCACATGCGCGGCGGCCGCATCGTGGGCGAATTCGTGCCGGGCCGACATGCCCTGGCAGACGCCGAGAGGGCCATCCATGCCTGAACGCCTGCACGCCCTGGCGCGCAGCCACGCCGCCCGGCTGGGCGCAGCCCTGGCACTGATCTCGCTGCTGTTCGGCACCCTGGCGCCGGGCTTCTGGAGCCTGGGCAACTGGATGGACCTGGCCGAGGGCGCATCGGTAACGGCCATCATGGCTGTGGGCCTGCTGGTCGTGCTGGTCGCTGGCGGCATTGACATCTCGTTCGCCGCCACTGCGACCGTCGCGCAATACCTCGCAGCCCATGCCGCAGCACGCCTGGGCTGGCCCCCCGTGGCGGCCCTGGCCCTGGGCCTGGGAGCCGGGCTGGCGCTGGGCGGCTTCAATGCGCTGCTGGTGCACAGGCTGCGTGCCACCTCGATCGTCATCACCATCTCCACGCTGAACCTGTATTTCGCGCTGCTGATGCACGCCACGGGCGGCCGCTCCATCTACGATCTGCCGGCATGGTGGAGCCAGCCCCTGGTGCTGGCCCGGTTCGCGGGCACGGGCGGCGCGGACACCGTGCGCCTGACGCTGCCCATCGCCGTGGCCACCCTGGTCGCGCTGCTCACGGCGCTGCTGCTGGGGCACAGCGCGCTGGGGCGGCGGCTCTACGCCTTCGGAGGCAACCCCGAGGCAGCGCACCGCATGGGCATCGGACTGGGCGCCATGCAGGGCGTGGCCTACGGCTGGCTGGGCCTGATGGCGGCCCTGGCGGGGCTGGTGCAGGCCCACCGCGTGGGTGAATCGGTGCCCAATGCGCTGGTCGGCACAGAGCTGTTCGTGCTTGCGGCCGCCGTGCTCGGCGGCGCCAGCCTGACGGGTGGCAGGGGCAGTGTCGGCGGCGTGCTGATGGGCGTGCTGCTGCTGGCCGTGCTGCGCAATGGCCTGAACCTGGCCGGCGTATCGCCCTACGTCTTTCAGGTACTGCTCGGCGCCGTCGTGCTGGCCTGCGCGGCGGCAACGGGGCTGCGGCGCCAAGGGCCGGCCATGGCGCTGGCGGGAGCGGGAGCGGGGGCCGCACGATGAAGCGCGCGGGCGGCGCTCCATGGGGCCTGCTGGCACTGCTGGCGCTGGTGTGCGCGGTCTTCACGCTGCTGCTGCCCGGGCGCTTTGCCACGCTGGGCACGCTGCAGTCGGTACTGATGCAGATTCCCGAGCTGGGCCTGCTGGCGCTGGCCCAGATGCTGGCGCTGGTCAGTGGCGGCATCAACCTGGCCGTGGTGGCCAGCGCCAACATGGCGGGCCTGGCCATGGCCTGGGTGCTGGTGGGCGGGCTGGGCGCGCTCGGCATCGATCTGTCGGGGCACGCGGGCCTGCTCATCCTCGCGGCGCTGGCCGCTGGCGCCATGGTCAGCCTGCTGGCGGGCCTGGCCAGCGGCTGGCTGGTCGCCAGCGTCAACGCCCACCCCATTCTGGTCACCCTGGGCACCATGTCGCTGTTCAACGGCCTGTGCGTCTGGCTCACGCGCGGCCGGCCCATCTCCGGCTTTCCCGAAGCCTTCCAGGCCCTGGGCGCCGGGCAGTGGCTGGGCATCCCTGCGCCGTTCTGGGTCTTCGCCGCCACCTGCGCAGCGCTGGGCCTGTACCTGGGCCGCACACGCCACGGGCTGGCCATCTGCATGGCCGGCTCCAATGCCGAGGCCGCGCGCTTTGCGGGCATCGATACGCGCCGTGTGCTCATCGGCGTCTATACCCTGTCCACGCTGCTGTGCTGGGTCGCCGCCGTGCTGATGATGCTGCGCTTCAACTCCGCCAGCGCAGGCTACGCGCAGTCCTACCTGCTGGTCACCGTGCTGGCGGCCATCCTGGGCGGCACCGATCCCATGGGCGGCTTCGGCAAGGTCGGCGGCCTGTTCGTCGCCCTGCTGATCCTGCAGGTCATCTCCAGCGGCGTGAACCTGCTGGGCGCCAATGCCCACCTCACCCAGGCCCTGTGGGGCGCCACCATGATCGCCGCCATGGCCGCACGCCATCTGCTCGCCCGCTGGCGGGGCCGCACCGGCCGCCAGCGCCCTTCCACGTCCACACCTCCTTGTCCACCATGAACCAGCTCGGCATCCACGCACTCGTCTGGGCCGGCGACCTCTCGCCGCAGTCCATCCGCCATGTCATCGCGCAGACGCACCAGGCCGGCTACGGCCTGGTCGAGCTGTCGCTGCACGGTCCCCGCATCATGGACCTGGCGCTGACCCGCGACCTGCTGCAGGAGCACGGGCTGGCCGTGGGCTGCTCGCGCGGCCTGACCTTCGATGCCGATGTCTCCAGCGAAGACCCCGCCGTGGTCGCGCGCGGCATCGCCATGCTGCAGGAAGGCATCGACATCACCCAGCGCATCGGCGGCCGCTACTTCGGCGGCGTCCTCTACAGCGCCATGGCGAAATACGGCCATCCCTGCTCGCCGCAGGGCCGCCGCCACGCGCTCGAAGCCCTGCGGCGCGTGGCCGACTTCGCGGGCGAGCGCGGCGTCACGCTCGGGCTGGAGGTCGTCAACCGCTACGAAAGCCATGTGCTCAACACCGCCGCGCAGGCACTGGAGTTCATCGACGAGGCCGGCTGCGCCAATCTGTGCGTGCACCTGGACACTTACCACATGAATATCGAGGAGGCCGATCTCGCCACCCCCGTGCTGGCCTGCGGCGACCGGCTGGGCTATGTGCATATCGGCGAAAACCACCGTGGCTACCTGGGCTCGGGCCATATCGACTTCACCCGCTTCTTCGATGCGCTCGCCCGGATCGGCTACCGGGGCACCGTGACCTTCGAGAGCTTTTCCTCGTCCGTCGTCAACGAGCAGCTATCGAACGCGCTGGGCATCTGGCGCAACCTCTGGGACGACGGCATGGACCTGGCCCGGCATGCGCACGGCTTCATGGCCGAGGGGCTGGCCCAGGCACACGGGCGCGCCAGGCCATGAAGCCCGCACTGCCGCCCCAGGCACTGGCCCGCGCCCGCGCATTGGCCCAATCCGGCCAGCGGCGGCTGCTGGGGCTGGCAGGTCCGCCGGGAGCGGGTAAAAGCACGGTCTGCGCCGCGCTGCTGCAGGCGCTGGGTCCGCTGGCAGCCGCCGTGCCCATGGATGGCTTCCATCTGGCGCAGAGCCTGCTCGAACGCCTGGGCCGTGCCCAGCGCAAGGGCGCGCCCGACACCTTCGACTCGGCCGGTTATGTGGCCCTGCTGCGCCGCCTGCGTGCGCACGCCTCCCAGGACATCATCTACGCGCCCGAATTCCGGCGCGCCATCGAGGAGCCCGTGGCAGGCGCGATTGCCATCGCGCCCGAGGCGACGCTGGTCATCACCGAAGGCAACTACCTGCTGATGGATGCGCAGGACGCGCCGGGCACGCACTGGCATGCCGTGCGCGCCCTGCTCGACGAGGTCTGGTATGTGCAAACCGACGAGGCCTTGCGCACCAGCCGGCTGGCACGCCGCCATGCGCTCCATGGCCGCAGCCCGCAGGCCGCGCGCGACTGGATGGCGCGCGTGGACAGCCCCAACGCGCAGCGCATCGCCGCCACGCGCGAGCGGGCCGACTGGGTGCTGCACTGGGACTGAAGAGCGAAGCGCCGCCCGCTCAGAACGCCACCACGCCCCCGTCCTTGCGCGGGTCGGAGCCGCCGATGTAGTGGCCGCCATCGCGCAGCACCAGCTGCGCGCCGCCGAAGGCGAAAACGCCGTGCCCTTCCTCGACCGTGACCTCATGGCCGCGCGCGCGCAGCGCAGCCACCACGCCGGGATCGAAGGCGGGCTCCACGGCCACGCCCTTGCCGCCCGTCACGCGCCAGCGCGGCGCATCGGCTGCGGCCTGGGGGTTTTGGCCGTAGCGCAGCACGCGCAGGGCCATCTGCAGGTGGCCCTGGCTTTGCATAGGGCCGCCCATGACGCCGAAGGCCATCTGCGGCGTGCCGTCGGCATGCATGGCGAAGGCCGGGATGATGGTGTGCGAGGGACGCTTGCGCGGACCGACCTCGTTGGCATGGCCCGCTTCGGTGGTAAAGCCGTGGCCCCGGTTCTGCAGGCTGATGCCCGTGCCCGGCACGACCACGCCCGAGCCAAAGCCCATGTAGTTGGACTGGATGAACGAAACCATCATGCCGCTGGCATCGGCCGCTGCCAGGTAGACCGTGCCGCCGGGGCGCGGCGCGCCATAGGTGGGCGCGCTGGCGCGCTCGCGGTCGATGAGCTGTGCACGCTCGCGCAGGTAGCCGGGGTCCAGCAGATGGGCCGGCTGCACGCGCATGTGGTCACCGTCGGCGTTGTACTGGTGCAGGTCGGCCAGGGCCAGCTTCATGGCCTCGACCTGCAGATGCACGGACTGCACGCTGTCCAGCGGATCGCTGCCCACGCCTGCGGCGTCGAGCATGCCCAGCGCCATCAGCGCCGCGATGCCTTGCCCGTTGGGAGGGATCTCGTGGATCACCGAATCGCCGAATTTCTGCGAGACCGTGCCCACCCAGTCGGCCTGGTGGGCGGCCAGATCGGCCTCGGTCATGGCGCCGCCGCAGGCCTGCGAGTGCGCAGCCATCCTGCGGGCCAGCGCCCCCCGGTAAAAGGACTCGCCCCGCGTGGCGGCAATCTCCTCCAGCGTGCGCGCATGGGCTTCGCTGCGAAACAGCTCACCGGCCCTGGGGGCCTGGCCGCCCGGCAGAAAGCATTCGGTAAAGCCGGGCTGGCTGCCCAGCCTGGCGCCGCCCAGCGCCCACAGCGTGGCAATCGTGGGCGAGACTGCAAAACCCTCGCGCGCATAGCGGATGGCGGGCTGTGCCAACTGCTCGAAAGGCAGCTTGCCAAAGCGCCGCGACAGCTCCACCCAGGCCGAAACGGCGCCGGGCACGGTGACGGCATTCCAGCCTTTTTCCGGGATGCCGCCCAGCGCGGCGAAGTACTCGGGCGTCCAGGCCTGGGGCGAGCGGCCCGAGGCATTGAGGCCATGCAGTTGCTGCCCATCCCAGAGAATGCAGAAGGCGTCGCTGCCCAGGCCGCAGCCCGTGGGCTCGACCACGGTCAGCGCCATGGCCGTGGCAATCGCCGCATCAATCGCATTGCCGCCAGCCAGCAGCATGGACAGGCCGGCCTGCGCGGCCAGGGGCTGCGAGGTCGAGACCATGTTGCGGCCCAGCACCGGAGAGCGTTGCGAGGCGTAGGGAAGTGTCCAGTCCTTGATAGTGCTTGTCATGTCGCTGCAAAGAGGTTAGTCGAGGGTGATTTTGTTGTCCTTGATGACCTGCGCCCAGCGGGCGCTGTCGGCCTGCACCATGGCAGCGAACTGCGCGGGCGTGCGCGGCTGCGCGGCCTCCACCCCTTGCCGGGCCAGGCTGGCCACCACCTCGGAATGCTGTATGGCCTTGTTGAAGGCCTGGTTGATCCGCGCCACCAGCTCGGGCTTCATGCCGGCCGGACCATAGACGCCGAACCAGGTGACTGAAGAATAGCCGGGCAGGCCAGACTCGGCCACCGTGGGCAGCTCGGGCGCGAGCGTGCTGCGCTTTTCGCCGGTCACGGCCAGCGCGCGCAGGCGGCCGCTGGCGACATGGGGCATGCCCGTCGGGATGGAATCGAACAGCAGATGCACCTGGCCCGCCGACAGGTCGGTGATGGACTGGGCCGTGCCCTTGTAGGGCACATGGGTCAGCTGCACGCCTGCGCGTGCCGCGAAGGCCGCCGTATTCAGATGCACGATGGTGCCGTTGCCGCTGCTGGCGTAGTTGAGGGCGCCAGGGCGCGCCTTGGCGTAGGCGATCAGCTCCTGCACATTGCGCACCGGCAGCGAGGGCGTGACCAGCAGGATGCTGGCAGCGCCGCCGATCTCTGCAATCGGCGTGAAGTCCTTGTCGGCCCTATAGGCCAGCCGGGGCATCAGGTGCGGCGATATCGCATGCGTGCTGCTGGTCGTGAACAGCAGCGTATAGCCGTCCGGCGCGGCCTTGGCGGCCTCGCCCGTGCCGATGGTGCCGCCGGCGCCCGGCCGGTTGTCGATGACCATCTGCTGGCCCAGTTCCTGGGACATGCGCTGCGTGACCACGCGCGCCACCAGGTCAGTGGCGCCGCTGGCCGGAAAGGGCACAATCAGGCGCACCGGATGCGCGGGCCAGCCGGACTGCGCCAGGGCCGGCAGCGCAGCGGCGCCCGACAATGCGCAGGCGGCCACGGCCAGGGTCTGGATCGCCTTGCGGCGCGGAAGGGAAACAGTGGGCCATGCCTTCATGGACGCGCTCCTGTGGTCTGGTGGATAGGCGGGTCCGGGCCCTGCACGGCCCGGTCTTGACAGGCCATCGTAGAACCCGGACCGCTTTGCCGCCATCAGCAAATTGGCAAACCTGCGTTGCCGCTGCGGCAAATTGATGACAATCGGGGCACCATGCCCGACGCCCGCCACCTTCTGCTGCAGGACACTGCGCTGCGCTACTTCCATGAAGTGGCGCAGTGCGGATCGCTGACCGAGGCCTCGGCGCGGCTGCACGTGGCAGCATCGGCCATCAGCCGCCAGATCGCGGCGCTGGAGGACATGCTGGGCACGCCGCTGTTCGAGCGCCACCCGCGCGGCATGGTGCTCAATGCCGCCGGGGAAATCCTGGCCGACCATGCGCGCCGCGCGGGCCTGGACGCCGAGCGGGCCCTCGGCGAGATACAGGCCCTGCAGGGCCTGCGCAGCGGCCGTGTGCGCATCGCCAGCTCCGACGCCTTCGCCAGCGAGTTCCTGCCACGCCTGTGCGCGGCCTTCCAGCGCCAGCACCAGGGCATCGTCTTCGAGGTCAGCGTGCTGCCCACGCCCGCCGTGCCCGAGGCCGTGCGCGCCGGCATGGCCGACATCGGCCTGTGCTTCAGCCGCGCCCCCGAGAAAGGCATTGCCGTAGCCTGCCGCATCGCCGCGCCCCTGCTGGCCCTGGTGGCGCCAGGCCATGCGCTGGCCACGGCACGCCGGGTTTCGCTGGCCCAGCTGGTGCACCACCCGCTGGCGCTGACCCCGGCCAACACCACGGTGCGCCAGTTGCTGGATGCGGCATGCAGCCGCCAGGGCCTGATGCTGGCTCCGGTGATGGAGAGCAACCATGGCAAGACCCTGCTGAACTTCGCGGCCCAGGGCGGCGCCGTGGCCGTGGCCAGCGAGATCGCCGCGCGCGACATGGTGGCCACGGGCGCGCTGGTGGCGCTGGCGATCAGCGACCGGGGCATGGACCTGCGCGACATCGAAGTCCAGACCCTGGCCGGCCGCACACTGCCGCATGCGGCGCAGTCCTTTCTGCAATTGCTGCAATTGCGCCTGCCGGGCTCCTGGTAGGCCAGCGGCATCCCGGCACTGCGCAGCGCAGCCATTTGGCATGCAATGGAGCCGCTTGCGCGCAGGCCAAAAACACCCAGTCTGTATTGAAATAAAGACTAGTCTTACTTCCAGACATAGGAATATTCCTAATTCATACCGTCCTATTCTGAAAATCAGTTAAGACTGCCCTATTTTTCCCCTGTCGTTTCTATGATCCGCTGAACGTCCATTCTTCAACCAATGAGCGGAAGCGGACTCCCGGCGCCCAGCGGGGAGCAGCGTCCGGCATGTTTCAGCGCCATGCACCACCACAGTCCCGACAACCAGCGGCCACCGCGCCTTGTGCCCCGCATGCCGTGGAGGGCAGCATGAACCACAGACCTGCCCTGTATTTCACGCTGCGCGGCCTGTCCGAGCGGGAAGCCTCGCTGTTCAAATCCCTGGTGAGCATCATTGACCATCGCATGCGCCACCAATGGATATGCTGCGAAACCGACGCAGACCTGCTGGTGCTGCATGACGAGCTGCACCATGCGCCGGCCGAATACCCCATGGCCACCCTGCACGTGGGCACGGCGCCGCGCACTCCCAGTCCGGGCTGCGGCTATCTGACCCTGCCACTGCGCGCGAACGAGCTGGGCCGGTGCCTGGATACGCTGGGCAACCTGCTGGCAGCGCGCAAGGCCCGTACCTCCGTGGGCAACGGACAGGCCATCACGGCAGCGCCGCTGCTGATGCGGCTGCGGCGCTGGCCTCCCCAGCACCTGCTGACCGGGCCGCAGCAGGTTCGCATGGCCGCCCTCATGACCGGCCAGCCCATGACCTTTGCCAGCCTGTGCCAGCACTCCGGGCTGGCCCGCGAGACATGTGCCAGCTTTGTGCGCCGCCTGAACGAGGCAGGCCTGCTGCAACCCATGAACGCCGTGCCGCAGGCCGCCCCCGCTGCAGCGCTGCCCGACGCCGGCGTGCTGGCCCGCATACGCCGCCGCCTGGGACTGCTGGTCGGGGTGCGCGCATGAGCGGCGGGCTCAAGATCCTGGTGTCGGGAACCGCTGGCGCGGGCAAGAGCACAGCCGTGCGTGCCATCAGCGAAATCGTTCCGGTGAACACCGATGTGCGCAACACAGACCCCCGGCTGGCCAAGGAGCTGACAACAGCAGGCCTGGACTACGGAGAGCTCACGCTGGACAACGGCAGCAAGCTGCACCTGTACGGCACGCCGGGCCAGGAGCGCTTTGACTTCATGTGGCGCGTCCTGTCGCGCGGGGCACTGGGCGTGATCCTGTTGATGGACAACCGCCGCCCGGCGCCGATGCAGGACCTGGACATCTACCTGAACGCCTTCACCCGCGCCAAGGAGCACACGCCCTGCGTGGTGGCCGTGGGCCACATGGATGCGCAGGCCCTGCCCGATCTCGAAGCCTATGCGAGCCATCTCCAGCAGCGCGGTGTGCTGTGCCCCGTGGTGGCCACCGATGTGCGCGATGCCGCCCAGGTCGCAGGACTGATCGATCTTTTGCTGCTGCAGATAGACGCTTGCGCACAGGAGCACACCCCATGAAAAACGATCCTGGCCTGAAGGCACTGGCCCAGTCGGTGGTCCAGGCACTGATGCGCAATGTCCGAGGCATGCGCGGCTGCGTGGTCAGCACCGAGGACGGCTTCGAAGTCGCGGCCCATGCCCAGGGACTGGGCGCGACGGCAAGGCTGTCGGCCATGGCCAGTTCGATGGCCGCGCTGGGCGAGATCGCCGGTGAGGAAAACCAGCTGGGCGAATGCACCAGCGTGGTGGTGGAAGCCGCCAGTGGCTTCATCGTCATGCTGCATGCGCGCCGGCCGGGACTGGCGCTGGTGCTGAGCGTGGTGGCATCCACCGAGGCTTCGCTCGGACAGGTGCTCTATGCGTCGCGCAGGGCAGTCAAGGTGCTGGAGCAGCCTTGAACCATGCACCCCCATGGCCGCCGCAATGGCGGCCCTTCATTTCATCATTCATCACTGAGGGAGAAAAGCAATGGCCAATATCAAGCAATCCATGGGAGAGCTTTTGCGCATCGACGGCGCCATGTGTGCAGCGCTGGTGGACCACAACAGCGGCATGATCCTGGGGCAGGAAGGCGCTGGCGTGGACCTGGAACTGGCGGCGGCGGGCAACACCGAAGTCATTCGCGCCAAACTCAAGACCATGCAGTCCCTGGGCCTGCAGGACTCCATCGAGGACATGCTGATCACGCTGGGCAAGCAGTACCACATACTGCGGCCGTCCACCCACCATGTGGGCCTGTTCATCTACCTGGTGCTGGACAAGCACCGCGCCAACCTTGCGCTGGCCCGGCGCAAGGTCCAGGATATCGAGGGAGAACTCGTGGTCTGAACCCGGCAAGCCACGCGTGCAGGCCGGCTGCAGCCGGCCTGCACACATGCCCGGTCAATAGCCGTGCCGGGCGCGAAAGTCGCGGGCCTGGCTGAAGTGCCCGTTGCCGATGAAGGGCACGGGCGGGCGCAGCGCCGACAGCGGCGACGGGTGGTTGCTGGCCAGCACCAGATGCCCCCGGTCTGCCGGGATGAAGGCGCGCTTGGACTGGGCATGGCTGCCCCAGAGCATGAAGACCACAGGACGCTCGCCCTGTGCGATATGGCGGATCACGGCATCGGTCAGCAGCTCCCAGCCCTTGCCTGAATGGCTGGCAGCCTGACCCTCCTCCACCGTGAGGCAGGTGTTGAGCAGCAGCACGCCATTCCTGGCCCATTTGACAAGGCTGCCGCCAGGGCTGGGAAACGGCGGAAACGGCACCCCCAGGTCGCGCTGCATCTCCTTGAAGATGTTCAGCAGCGAAGGCGGCATGCGCACGCCGGGCGCCACCGAGAACGCCAGGCCCTCGGCCTGCCCCCGGCCATGGTAGGGGTCCTGCCCCAGGATCACCACGCGAACCTCTTCGGGCGGCGTCAACTCCAGCGCGCGCAGCGGCTGCGGAGGAAAAATGGCGGCGCCAGCGTCCAGGCGCTGGTGCAGGAAAGTCAGCAGCTGCTGACCCGTGGCTCCGGCGAAGAAATCCTCGACCAGCGGCTGCCAGCCCGGCGCCACGGGCCAGTCGGCAGGATCGGCGGATTGCAGTTGGGTCGATGCATCGGCAAAAGCGTTCATGGCGGGCAGGGCGGCAGATTCAGAACATCCAGGGATCAGGCGGCAGCAGCGCGCCTGTCAGGCAAACAGCTTGGCCAGCGCCTCGCCGGGCTCCCTGGCGCGCATGAAGGTCTCGCCCACCAGGAAGGCGTGGATGCCGGCATCGCGCAGGGACTGGACGTCCTCGCGGCTGGTGATGCCCGACTCGGTGACCAGCAGGCGGTCATCCGGCACATTTTTGCGCAGCTCCAGCGTGGTCTGGAGGCTGACCTCGAAGGTGCGCAGGTTGCGGTTGTTGATGCCCACCAGCGGGGTCTTGAGCCGCAGGGCGCGCTCCAGCTCAGCGCCGTCATGGACTTCGACCAGCACGGCCATGTCCAGGCTGCGGGCGATCTGCTCCATCTCGGCCATCAGGGCATCATCCAGGCAGGCGGCGATCAGCAGCACGCAGTCGGCGCCCATGGCCCGCGACTCGTAGATCTGGTAGGGATCGACCATGAAGTCCTTGCGCAGCACAGGCAGGGTGCAGCTGGCGCGCGCCTGCTTGAGATAGTCCACGCTGCCCTGGAAGAACTGCCGGTCGGTCAGCACCGAGAGGCAGGCGGCGCTGACCTTGCCGTCGCCTTCGGCATAGCTTTGCGCGATGTCGGCAGGGATGAAGTCCTCGCGGATCACGCCCTTGCTGGGGCTGGCCTTCTTGACCTCGGCGATCACGCCGGCCTGACCTGCAGCGATCCTGGCGCGCAGCGCCCCCGTGAAGTCGCGCGTGAGCACCCGGCTTTCGGCATCGCGGCGCATGTCGGCGAAAGGCATGCGCTTCTTGGCTGCGGCCACCTCCTGCACCTTGACGTCGCAGATTTTCTGGAGAATGTCGGACACGTTGGATTCCTTGCTGTTCATTGTGAAAGCCCGCGCCGCTCAGGCTGCGAGCCTGGCCGTGCAGGCCACGAGTTCGTTGAGCTTGGCCAGGGCCGCGCCACTGTCCAGCGCCGCCTGGGCACGCGCCAGGCCATCGCCGATGCTGGACGCCACATTGGCGGCATACAGCGCTGCGCCCGCATTGATGCAGACAATGTCACGCGCGGGGCCCTGGTCGCCCTCAAGCACGCCCATGAGCATGGCACGGGACTCCTCGGGCGTCTCCACCTTGAAGGCGCGCGTGCCCACCATGCGCAGGCCGAAATCCTCGGGATGGATTTCATACTCGCGCACCACGCCATCCTTGAGCTCGCCCACGCGGGTGCCCGCGCCCAGGCTGATCTCGTCCAGTCCATCGCGGCCGTAGACCACCAGGGCATGCTCGGCGCCCAGGCGCTGCAGCGCACGCACCTGGATGCCGACCAGATCCTCGTGGAACACCCCCATGAGGATATTGGGCGCGCCGGCGGGATTGGTCAACGGCCCCAGGATGTTGAAGAGGGTGCGCACGCCCAGCTCCTTGCGCACGGGCGCCACATTCTTCATGGCCGGGTGGTGGTTGGGCGCGAACATGAAGCCGATGCCGACCTCGGCGATGCAGCGTGCGATCTGCGTGGGGTCGAGGTTGATGTTCACGCCCAGCGCCTCCATGACATCGGCGCTGCCGCTCTTGCTGCTGACGCTGCGCCCGCCGTGCTTGCTGACCTTGCCGCCCGCTGCGGCGATGACGAAGGTCGAGCAGGTCGAGATATTGAAGGTGTTGGCGCCGTCGCCGCCTGTGCCGACGATGTCCACCAGATGGCGCGTGTCGTCCACATGGACCTTGTTGGAGAACTCGCGCATCACCTCGGCAGCGGCTGCGATCTCGCCGATGGTTTCCTTCTTGACGCGCAGGCCGGTGACGATGGCAGCCGTCATCACGGGCGACAGCTCGCCGCGCATGATCAGGCGCATCAGGTGCAGCATCTCGTCGTGGAAAATTTCGCGGTGCTCGATGGTGCGCTGCAGCGCTTCCTGGGGGGTGATCTGGGTCATTGCTGGTCGTCTCCGCGGTCAGGCCGCCTGTTCCAGGAAATTCTTCAGCATGGCATGGCCATGCTCGGTCAGGATGCTCTCGGGGTGGAATTGCACGCCCTCGATGGCCAGGCTCTTGTGGCGCACGCCCTGGATTTCGCCATCCTCGCTGGTGGCAGAGACTTCCAGGCAGTCGGGCAGGCTGGCACGGGCGATGGCCAGCGAATGGTAGCGGTTGACCGTGAACTGCTGGGGCAGCCCGGCGAACACGCCCTTGCGGTCAGTGGTGATGACGCTGGTCTTGCCATGCATCTGCTGGCCGGCGCGCACGATGTCGCCACCGAAGGCCGCGCCAATGCTCTGGTGGCCCAGGCACACGCCCAGGATGGGCAACTGGCCCGCGAAATGCCGGATCGCGGCCACCGAGATGCCGGCCTCCGCTGGCGAGCAGGGGCCGGGCGAGATCACGAGGCGCTCGATCTTCTCGCGCCCGACCAGGGCGGCCACCTCTTCCAGCGTGGCTTCGTCATTGCGCACCACGGAGACGTCAGCGCCCAACTCTCCGAAGTACTGGACGATGTTGTAGGTGAAGCTGTCGTAGTTGTCGATCATGAGGAGCTTCATCGAGCCGTCTCCTGGTTGGCAAAGGAAGATTCCACGGACGCAGGCATGCCGCAGCGCGCAGGGCCGGCCTGTCTGCTTCGTGAGGGGATCGGGGTGAGGTGCATCGGCAATTCTCCGTTGGGGGAGCCGCCGTGCCGGATGGGCCCTGGGGCCTGACCTTGTCCACCGGTACGGCGACAAGGTGCGGTTCTGAACCGCAGCGACATGCCGCTTCCTATTGGAAGCGCCACCACTGTGCTGCGAACGATTCAGGAACCAGGGTCATGGAAGGTATGGGCCAGGGATCGCAGCACCGCGATCCTGCGCTGCTGCCGGGCTGCCAGTTTACACGCTCCATGCCGTGTTGCCTACGGGCCGTCGGCGCAGGCAGTGGCCGCAGCACAGAAATCCGGCGCAGCGCGCCTTGCTGATGGGAGAACCTTTTTGCGTGAACAGACAATTGCATTGCAATGAATCAGCAATAAACAGGCCATGGAATTTCCATGAAAATCCCGCCCACGCAATGCCGCCACCCCATTCAGATACAAATTGTTCCGCATTACATGTGGACATCACATGTCATGGTTGCTATGGTCGGACGCATGGAGCAAAAGACATCGGCCCATTACCAGCGGCTGCACCGGCAGCGGCTGCGTGAACAGGGACTGGTGAAAAAGGAGGTCTGGATTCTCCCGGAGTACGGTGCAGCATTGCAGCAAATCGAAAAGCAGATGCGCATTGCACGGCAGCGGCCGGATTCAATGGTTTCCCATTCCAAGGAGGGTGGCATGGACAATGGCAGGCAGGCATACCGGGACATCCACGCGATTGCGCAGGATCTGCAGGATTCGGCGCTGGCGCGCAACGGCAGACTGCGCATCGAAGTCCTGGAGGGCGCAGACGCCAGCGTGCTGGTCAGCCTGCCGGATTTCGGCGACCTGCCCGTGCATGTGGCGCTTTCGGGCGCGCAGCTGGTGGCACAGGCCTTTCTGTGGCCCGCCAGCCAGGTGCGCGACCGTGCCGGCCTCAACGAGCAGATGCTGCGCCTGCAAAAGCTGTTTCCCTTCACCACCATGGCGCTGGAGCCGCAGTCCCGTGGTGGCGATGGCTACGTGATGTTCGCCCCCCTGCCCCCCGGCGGCAGCGGGGACGATCTGATGGCGGAAATCCTGACCCTGGCCGACAGCGTGATCCAGGCCACCGAGGCGCTGGCGCACTACCTGTCGCCGGCCCGGGCCTGACGCGCCGCATGTTGACGACCCTCAGCCCAAGGAGACACCCATGACCATCTGGAACAAGCTGGTGACCGCGCTGCGTGGCGCTGCCCACGAGGCCGGCGAGGCTGTGACCGACAGCCAGGCGCTGCGCATCCTGGACCAGGAGATACGCGATGCCGACCATGACCTGAACCAGTCAAGGTCGGCACTGGCCGAGATCATGGCCAAGCAAAAGCTCTGCGCAGGCAAGCTCGGGCAGACCCGCGACCGGATTGCCGAGTACGAGGGCTATGCCGTCAAGGCGCTGGACAGCAGCGACGAAGCCCTGGCGCTGGAGGTCGCGGGCAAAGTGGCCGCACTGGAGGCCCAGCGCGACGAGGAACAATCCCAGCTGGAGGCCTACACGCAAAGCGTGGAGCAGCTGCGCGCGGCCATCCAGACGGCGCAGACCCATATCAGGCGCCTCAAGCAGCAGGCCGACGCCGTCAAGGCCACGGAAAGCGTGCAGCGCGCCCAGGCCACGGTCGCGGGCCGCCATGCCGGCTCGCAGACACGCGTGCAAAGCGCTCTCGACTCGCTGGAGCGCATCAAGCAAAAGCAGGCCGAGCGCGGCGCGCGCATGGAAAGCGCGGCCGAACTGGCACGCGACAGCAGCGAGGATGTGCTGGACGCCAAACTGCGAGCTGCGGGCATCTCGCCGCAGACGGGCAATGCACAGTCGGTGCTGGAGCGGCTGAAGATGCAGCGCGTGGCGGCTGGCGGGCAAAGCGCCTGATGCGCAGCCCCCGAGCACCTGCCTGCACAGCCCGGGTGAAGGGCTGAGACATGCCGGCATTCCTGCATTACGCGCTCGGCTTTCCGACCTTCCTGTTCGGCGCGCTGCTGCTGTTCATGCTGCTGTACTGGGTCAGCGCCCTGCTCGGCCTGCTGGAAGTGGACGCGCTGGACCACTGGGTTTTGTTCGACGGCAGCGACCACGCCGAGGGCGTGGAGCATTCGGCCAGCGCGCTGGCCGGCCTGCTGCTCAAGGTGGGGCTGGGCGGCATTCCGCTGACGGTCATCCTCACCGTGCTGCTGCTGCTGTCCTGGCTGGCTTCCTACGCGCTGTGCCATTTCGTGCCCATGCCCCAGGGCTGGGCCCTGGTCAACCTGCTGACGGGCAGCGCGGTGGCTGCAGCGGCCCTGGCGCTGGGCTTCGCGGCCACGGTGCTGGTGCTGCGGCCGCTGCGCGGCGTCGTTCACCGGATCGCCCCCGCCGAAGAGCCCAAGGTGCTGCTGGGCCGCACGGGCCGGGTGCGCAGCGCCGTGGTCGATGGCACGCAGGGCTATGGCAGCGTGGAGGACGGCGGCGCAGGCCTGAATGTGCAGATGCGCTCGCCCGAGCGCGCACTGGGCCGGGGCACCGTGATCGTGCTCATCGAGCACCTGCCTGATCACAACGCCTGGCGCGTGGTCAGCAAGGCCGAGTTCGACGGCACCGACCTGCCCCGCTAGCCGGGGTGCGGCTGGCGCACGGCGCCGCATGCGCGGCCGCCGCATTGATTTCCGGGCATTTTCAAAGACAGCAACTCACAAAGGGAGATCGCATGAACAACATGGAGTGGTACATCGTCGCAGGGGTGGTGATCGGCTCGGTCTTTATCGTCATCCTGGGCCTGTTCGCGCTGGTCAAGGCTTTCTACATCAAGGTCCCGCAGGGGACGGCGCTGATCATCAACGACACCACCTCGCAGCCCAAGGTCAAGTTCACGGGCGGGCTGGTGCTGCCGGTGATCCACAAGAAGGAGTTCATGCAGATTTCGCTGATCACGCTGGAGATAGACCGGCGCGGCAAGGAGGGGCTGATCTGCCGGGACAACATGCGCGCCGACATCACCGTGGCCTTCTACCTGCGGGTCAACGAGACGGCCGAGGATGTGCTCAAGGTGGCCAAGGCCATCGGCGTGGACCGGGCTTCGGACAAGACGGCCGTGCATGAGCTGTTCAATGCCAAGTTCTCCGAGGCGCTCAAGACCGTGGGCAAGCAGATCGACTTCGTCAAGCTGTTCGAGGACCGCCAGGATTTCCGCGACCAGATCATCCAGGTGATCGGCAACGACCTCAACGGCTATGTGCTGGAGGATGTGGCCATCGACTACCTGGAGCAAACCCCCAAGTCCTCGCTGGACCCCAACAACATCCTCGATGCCGAAGGCATCCGCAAGATCACCGAGCTGACCGCCAACCAGAACATCGTGACCAACGAGCTGGAGCGCAACGCCGATCTGGCCATCACCAAGAAGAATGTGGAAACCAAGGAGGCCATGCTGGCGCTGGAGCGCCAGCAGGCCGATGCCGAGGCGCGCCAAAAGCGCGAGATCGCCACCATCCAGGCGCGCGAGCAGGCAGAGACCCAGAAGGTGCAGGAAGAGGAGCGGCTGAAGGCCGAGCAGGCGCGCATCCAGACCCAGGAGCAGCTCGACATCCGCGAGGAAAACCGCCAGCGCGAGGTGGCCGTGGCCCAGCAAAACCGCGAGCGCGCGGTGGTGATCGAGGTCGAGAAGGTCACGCGCGCCAGGGAGCTGGAGATCGTCGCGCGCCAGCGCGAGGTGGAGCTGCAGCGCATCGAGAAGGAAAAGGCCGTCGAGGTCGAAAAAGCCAATATTGCCAATGTGGTGCGCGAGCGCGTGGCCGTGGAAAAAACCGTGGCCCAGGAAGAGGAGCGCATCAAGGAGGTGCGCGTGGTCTCCGAGGCCGAGCGCATGAAGCAGGTCACCGTGCTGACCGCCCAGGCCCAGGCCGAGGAGGACATGGTGCGCCAGGTCAAGAAGGCCGAGGCCGACGAGGCGTCCTCGCGCCACAAGGCGGTGGAGGTCACGACCATGGCCCAGGCAGAGCTGGATGCAGCCAGCAAGACCGCCGAGGCCAAGAAGAAGCTGGCCGAGGCCATCGAGGTCGAGCGCGCCGCGCCCGGCCTGGCCGACGCCAGGGTGCGCGAGGTCACGGCCGCTGCCGTCGAGAAGGAGGGCATGGTGCAGGCGCGGGTCATCGCGGAAAAGCTGCTGGCGGAAGCCCGGGGCCATCAGGAAAAGGGGCTGGCCGAGGCGCGCGTCATCGAAGCCACGGCCGACGCCAGCGAGCGCCAGGGCCTGGCCGACGCCAAGGTGCTGGAGGAGCGCCTGATGGCCCAGGCGCGCGGCGAGGCCCAGGTCGGCGCCACCAAGGCCACGGTCACCCGCGATGTGGGCATGTCCGAGGCCGATGTGCTGCGCGACAAGCTGTTTGCCGAAGCCAAGGGCCTGACAGAGAAGTTCACGGCCCTGGGCTCGCTGTCCGATCAGGCGCGTTCGCACGAGGAGTTCCGCATGCAGCTGGAGAAAAACTTCGAGCAGGCGCTGGCTGCCATCGAGGCCAACAAGAGCGTGGCCAAGGACCAGTCCGAGGTGTTGTCGGCGGCGCTGAGCAAGGCCAATATCGACATCGTCGGCGGCGAAGGCGCCTTTTTCGACAACTTCGCCAAGGCGCTGTCCGTGGGCAAGGCCGTCGAGGGTGTGGCGGGCAAGAGCCCCATCGTGCAGGAGTTGCTCAACAAGTTCCTCAGCGGCAAGGGCGGCGCATCGTTGCTGCAGGGCCTGGCGGGCGACGGACGCAGCCGCCCGCCCGCGCAGGCCGGCGAATAAGCGCCAGCCCGCCTGACTTCCACGACGGCCTGACCCTGTGCCTGCGCCTTGCGCAGCCGGCACAGGGCATGCGCCGGTTCCTGACACGCGAAAGCCCGTGATCTCCATGTCCCAACCGACCCCATCGCCTCTCGCAGCACAACCCTCTGCCTCCGCCGTGGACCAGGCCGTCGCCAGCGGCGGCTCCTACGAAGTGCTGGCCAGACGCCTGGACGGCCAGGGCCAGGCGCTGGAGGCGCTGACGCGCCAGCTCAACGAGCAGCGGCTGGAGGAGTTCGGCCGCAGCCAGATGGAGGTGATCGGGCGCATGCGCGTGCGCACCGAGAACAATTGCCTGGGCCGGGACATCGCCCAGGTCGGCGGCTACCTGCTGTTCGGCTACAACGTCTTCATGGGGCTGAAGCAGTCCACACGCGTAGAGGACGTGTTCGGCCTGTACCGCCTGCACGAGGGCGAGCAGGGCTACGAGGTCACGCCCGTGGACCTCAGGGACAGCTTCCTGGGCATACAGAGCTTCGTGCAGGACTTCCAGGAGCTATACGCCTACTACAAGAACACGCGGCTGATGCAGCTGGCCGTGCGTGACGGCAAGCTGCTGGCGAGCTTCCAGATCGGCGAGCGCCTGTCCGACGTGCGCGTGTTCCGCTGGTCGGTGCCCGCCGATGGCCAGCCCATCCGCTACATCGACAACCGGGGCGAGCGCGATATCGAGCTGCCCGCGCCACACGACTTCGAGTGGCAGCGCGCAGGCCGCGAGCAGCTGGTGCAGGGGCGCCACCCGCACATCAACATCCTGGACAAGGTCTTCGCCGAGACCCTGGGCGGCACGCTGACCATCAAGGTGGAAAACAACACCAACGATGGCCTGGGCATCTACAGCGAGCCGGTGCAGGAGCCCAACCAGTCGCTGGACGACGCGGTGTTCGAGTACGCGGCCGTGGGCAGCCTGATCCTGCTCAAGATCCTGCCCTACCGCGAGGAGCAGTGGCGCTACCTGGTCTACAACACGCTGTCGCGCAAGGTGGTGCGCGTGGATGCCATCGGCGCGGCCTGCATCCAGCTGCCGCAGGACCACGGCATCATCTTCCCCGGTGGCTACTACCTGCAAAGCGGCGAACACCACGCCTTCGAGCAGAACATGCGGGGCATGCGCTACCGGCGCAGCATCCGCTCGCCCAACGGCGAGGACATGCTCTACGTGTTCTACGAACCCGAGAGCGGACGCATGGCGCTGTTCAAGTACAACCTGATCGAGCGCGCGCTGCAGCCGCCCATCATCGGCCACGGCCATGCGCGCATGGACGACGGGCGCATCGTCATTTTCGCGGCCGAGAGCAACGAGGCATCGCGCGTGCACCCCATGCAGGTCTGGCGCACGCCCTTCGCCTCGGAGGACTATGCGGCCCGCCAGCCCCAGCGCGACAGCTTCCTGGGGCGCATCGGCAACGCCGAGCTGGTCAGCGGCATCTCCGACCTCTACAGCGTGCGCAAGGAGATCGCGGCCACCGAAGTCTCGCTGCCACGCTACGAGCGCCTGATCGATGCAGCGCGCCGCCTGTTCGAACGCTACCACTGGCTGGGCGCGCCACCGCTGCGGCAGGTGCACGAAACCCTGCTGGGCATTGTCGCCACGGGCGATGCGGTGATCGACGAATACGAGAAGGTCGAGAGCATCCGCATGGCCACGGCCCAGGCCATGGCCGAGGTCTCCAGCCGCCACGGCCAGTTGCTCAGGCAATTGCGCCTGGCGGACTGGCAAGGCATCGGCGAGTATGTGGACGCGCTCACGCAGCTGGGCGAGCTGCGCGGCCAGCTCATGGCCACGCGCGATCTGCGCTATGTGGATCAGGCCGCCATCGATGCCATGGTGCAGAGCGTCAACGAAGCCCAGGCCGATGTCTCGCAGCGCACGGCTGGCTTCATCGCCACCGAAGAGGCCATGCAGCCCTACGTGGAACAGTTGCAGGCGCTGGACCAGGCCGCCCAGGCAGCGGCCACCGTGGTGCAGATCAGCGAGCCGCTGGAAGGCATGGACGGCATGGCCGCCGCGCTGGACATGCTGGCCGAGCTCATGGGCAGCCTGTCCGTGGACGATGCCACGCAGCGCACGCAGGTGGTGGACCGCATCTCGGGCATTTACGCGCGTCTGAACCAGGTGCGTGCGCGTGCCGGGCAGCGCAGGTCCAGCCTGGGCGGGGCCGAGAACATGGCACAGTTCGCGGCCCAGGTTGCGCTGTTCTCGCAAGGCATCGTCAGCGCGCTGGGCCTGGCGCAGACGCCTGAGAAATGCGATGAGCAGCTCGCGCGCCTGCTGGTGCAGCTCGAAACCCTGGAGAGCCGTTTCGGCGAGCACGAGCAATTCCTGGGCGACATCATGGCCAAGCGCGAGGAGGTGCTCGAGAGCTTCGAGGCGCGCCGCCAGCTGCTGCAGGACGAGCGCCAGCGCAAGGCGCAGGGAGTGTTCGACGCCGCGCTGCGCATTGTGCAAAGCCTGCCCAGGCGCACCGAAAAACTCGCCAGCGCCGAGCAGCTGCACGCGTTCTTCGCGGGCGATCCGCTGATTGCCAAACTCAAGGAACTGGCCCAGCGCCTGCGCGGGCAGCTGCACGACCCGGTCAAGGCCGACGACATCGACGGGCGCGTCAAGCATCTGCGCGAGCAGGCCCTGCGCGCACTGCAGGACCGCAACGAACTGTACGAGGGCGACGGCTCCATCATCCGCCTGGGCAGGCACCGCTTCAGCGTGGGTGACCAGACACTGGAGCTGACCGTGCTGCCGCGCAGCGGCGCATTGTTCCTGCATCTGGTCGGCACCGAGTACTTCGAGGCCATCGACCACCCTGAACTGGCAGGACTGCAGGCCTACTGGGATGCTTCCACGCCTGCCGAATCGCCGGATTTCTACCGTGGCGAATACCTTGCGCTGGAAGTGGAGCAGGCCGCGCGCCAGGGGCGCGAGGGCTGGACGGGCACACGGCTGGCGCAGCTGCTGCCCGATGCGGCGGCACTGGCCCAGGCCATCCGCGAATTCGCCGCGCCGCGCTACCGGGAAGGCTATGAGCGCGGCATCCATGACCATGATGCGGCCCTGATCCTGCAGGCCCTGCTGCCGCTGCGCGATGCGGCAGGCGTGCTGCGCTTTGCGCCTGATGCGCGCGCGCTGGCCCTGCTGTACTGGAACGAGCATGCGCAGGTGCAGCAGCCACAGCTGGCCGCTGCCATGGCGCAATGGCCGCTGCGCGCGCAGCAGGCCCTGGCGATGCAGCAGATCTTCGGCAGCGAAGCCGAACAGCACAGCCTGCGGGCCGACATCGGCGAACGCCTGCGTGCCTACGCCGAGGACCATGGCCTGCTGCCCACGCTGGCCAGGGCCGGCGGGCAGGCACAGGCCTGCATCCTGATCCAGGACGCGGCCGACTACCTGCAGGCCGAGCTGGCCCAGAAAGCTCTGCGCTTTTCCTTCTCCAGCAGCAGCCAGTCCGCGATTGCCGCGCTGCAGACCGCCATGCAGCAGCAGGCGCAGCCGCTGCAGCGCTGGCAGGAGATGCTGGCCTATTGGCAAGGACAGGGGCAGGGGCAGGAGCAGCAGGACGAGCACTGGCACGGCAGGCCCGTGGCGCCACTGGCCGAGCGCTGGCGCAGCGCACTGCACTGGCTGCAGACCGCATGCCAGGCGCTGGGCACACCGGACAGCCAGGCCTGGCTGGCCTACTGCGCGGAAGCTGCTGCCTGGCTGTGCTGCAGCGGTCAGCTGCCCTGCAAGGCCAGCAGCGTGGACCTGCGCAATGAGGTGCAGGGGCTGCTGGGCCAGCACCCACGCATTGAAGACGGGCGCATGTGGCTGCAGATCGACGACCTGGGCCGGCGCGCGGCGCACCACTACAGCCGCTTCGTGCCCGGATTCGGGCGCTACCAGGCGCTGCGCCAGCAACTGCTGCAAGAGTGGCGCGAGCGCCTGCGGGTGGAGGAGTTCCAGGCGCGGCCGCTGTCATCGTTCGTCCGCAACCGCCTCATCAACGAGATCTACCTGCCCGTCATCGGCGACAACCTGGCCAAGCAGATCGGCGTGGCCGGCGAGAGCAAGCGCACCGACCAGATGGGCCTGCTGATGATGATCTCGCCGCCGGGCTACGGCAAGACCACGCTGATGGAGTACGTGGCTCACCGCCTGGGCCTGGTCTTCATGAAGATCAACGGGCCGGCGCTGGGCCACGGCGTGCGCTCGCTCGATCCTGCGCAGGCGCCCGATGCCACGGCGGCCAAGGAGCTGCACAAGCTCAACCTGGCGCTGGAGATGGCCAACAACGTGATGCTGTACATCGACGACATCCAGCACACGCACCCCGAGTTCCTGCAGAAGTTCATTTCGCTGTCAGACGGCACGCGCCGCATCGAAGGCGTCTGGCAAGGGCAGACACGCACGCATGACATGCGCGGCAAGCGCTTTTGCGTGGTCATGTCGGGCAATCCGTACACCGAGTCGGGCGAGGTCTTCAAGATCCCCGACATGCTGGCCAACCGTGCCGACATCTACAACCTGGGTGATGTGCTGGGCGGCATGCAGGAGGTGTTCAAGCTCAGCTACATCGAAAACAGCCTGACCTCCAACGCCGTGCTCGCCCCCCTGGCCACGCGCGGCCTGCAGGACCTGTACCTGCTGCTGGACAGGGTGCAGGGCAAGGAAGTGCCGGACAGCGCGCTGTCGCATGCCTACGCATCGGCCGAGCTGCGCGAGATCGAGGCCGTGCTGCAGCGCATGCTGCAGGTGCGCGAACTGGTGTTCAGGGTCAACCAGCAATACATCCAGAGCGCAGCGCAGGACGACAGCTACCGCACGGAGCCGGCCTTCAGGCTGCAGGGCAGCTACCGCAACATGAACAGGCTGGCCGAGAAGATAACGCCGGTGATGAACGCGCAGGAAATGCAGCAGATGCTGGCCGACCACTACCAGGGCGAAGCCCAGATGCTGACCACGGGCGCCGAGGAAAACCTGCTCAAGCTCGCCGAGCTGCGCGGCACCCTGGACGAAGAGGACGCTGCGCGCTGGCAGCAGATCCGGCAGCAGTTCCTGCGCCGCCAGGCCGCTGGCGGCGCCCATGCCGATGCCGCCACACGCGTGACCGCGCAGCTGGTGGACCTGGTGGCCGCCACGCGCGATATCGCCCAGGCTGCGCCGCAGGCACAGCAGGCCAGCGCTGCCAGCGCATCCGAACTGCAGGCCTTGCTGGCACGCATGGCGCAGGCGCAAAGTGCGGCCGGCGATTTGCTGCATGGCATCCGCGAGCTGATGGCGCAGCAGGCCGCCGCTGTGCCGCAAGGCAGCACGGAGCCGTCCGCGCAGCAGCTGGCCGGGGCGCTGATGCCTCTGCTGTCGCAGTCCCTGGCGCCCGTTGCCGAGCATCTGGAGCAGACGCGCCGCCAGCAGCTGGGACTGCACCGCGTGCTGCTGCAGGTGGCCACGCGCATGCAGGAGCAGATCGATGCGCTGCGCGCAGGCCGTCCGGCGTCTGCGGGCACTGTCCACGCCGACGAAATCGACAAGGCTTTCGAGCGCATGCAGCGCGGCGGCTAGGCAGGCTCAGCGCGGCAGCAGCGCGTCGAGCATCAGCTGGCGGTGCAGCTCTCGCATCTGCGCCAGCGACACCAGCGCGTCCTCGCCCAGCAGCACGCTCTTGGCCAGCCAGAAAACGAAGGGGGAGATGACCACGAAGAAGTTGTCGGTGACGGCACTGCGGCGCATGATGCCGCGCTCCACGCATTCACGGACCAGGCACTGGGTGCTTTCGTTCATGCGCGCCAGAACATGGGTGCTCCAGCGCTGCATGACGTGAGGCGCACGCCGGCTCTCGGCAATCAGCAATTGGAAGGTGGCCACGGCCATGGGGCTCTCCAGTCTGCGGTAGATCTGGTCGATGTAGGCATCGACGATCTCGGTCAGCGAACCCGGATGCCCGGACAGCAGCGCGCCAAAGGAGTCCTCGCTGGACAGCAGCGCCGTGCTCAGCAGTTCCTCGAAGATCTGCTCCTTGCTGTCGTAGTGTGCATAAATGCCCGACTTGGACAGGCCGGCGCGCGCAGCAATGCGCTCCACCGTGGTGGCTGCGTAGCCATCGTTCATGAACTCCCGCAGTGCAGCCGCCAGGATTTCGCGCTTGCGTTCGGTGGATGGGAGATAGCGGCGCGCCTTTGCGGCGGCGGCGGTTTTTTCCTGCGTGAGGGCGTGGGCCACTGGATTCCTCTGTGCCTGGCGGGATACGCCATCGGGGCATTGCACCCAGGACAAAGACTGCATGCCTGTCCTGGAGGCGCAGATTTTAGCGGCTGGCGCCCCGCCTTGCGAGCAGGCACGGCTTTGCCGTGAATCCTACCTCGCAATGCTTACACGAATACAACAAATTCTTGTCACCCAGGGTAGTTACATTGCACTGCAACATGACTAGAATGAAACGACCGACAGGTCTTATTTGCATGCAAACCATTGATTTGCATCAATAAAAACAAGCAACCCGACATACATGCGGCATGGGCTACGTATATTCGCGCCCGCAATCCGCAGATGTGGCGGGCATCGTGGGCATGGAGTCCTGCGTGCCATTCCTGGACTGCGGGCAATAGCAATGGAGCATTGAAATGACGGCACTGGCGGGAAAAAAAGGTCTGGTCATCGGCATCGCCAACCGCGACAGCATCGCATGGGCCTGTGCCAAGGCCCTGCATGCAGCGGGCGCGGAGGTGGGCGCCACCTGGCAAAACGACAAGGCCCGGCCCCATGTGGAGCCACTGCTGGACGAGATTGGCGCCACGCTGCGGCTGCCGCTGGATGTGCAGGACGATGGCCAGATGCAGGCCCTGTTCGATGCCGCCGCCACGCGCTGGGGGCGGCTGGACTTCGTGCTGCACGCGGTGGCGTTCGCGCCGCGCGCGGACCTGCAGGGCCGCGTGGTGGACAGTTCGCGCGAGGGCTTCGCCCTGGCCATGGACATCTCCTGCCACTCCTTCCTGCGCATGGCCCGCCTGGCAGAGCCGCTGATGGCCGCTGGCGGCAGCCTGATGACGCTGAGCTACCTGGGGGCCAGCGAGGTCATGCCGCACTACGGCATCATGGGACCGGTCAAGGCGGCGCTCGAATCGTCCATGCGCTATCTGGCGGCTGAACTGGGCCCGTCGCGCATCCGCGTCAATGCCATCTCGCCCGGCCCCGTGCGCACGCGGGCCGCGTCGGGCATTGCCTCTTTTGATGCCCTGGTGGCCGACAGCGAGCAGCGCTCGCCCATTGCCGGCGCCCTGCTCCCCGAGGACGTGGGACCGCTGTGCGCCTTCCTGGCCTCTGATGGCGCGCGTGCCATCTCGGGCTGCACGCTGTATGTCGATGGCGGCCACCACATCCTCAACTAGCGCATGCACTGCGCTGGCGGCGCCCGGCTGTGCGCTATTTGCGCTCACTCCCGCGCGCTTTCGACAGTCGATTGGCCGGATGGCCTGATTCCGTTCCGCCGCAAGGCATTTGTCAACCAGCAAGGAGTTTCACATGAGTGCACAGACCATTCCCCTGCATCTGCTCAAGGCCCAGATCGAGCTGCAACTGCACCTGGGCAAGCTGCTGCAGGAAAGCGGACAGCAGTGGCTTGAGCATGCGGCGCGCAGCGGCCCCGAGCGTATTGCAGAGACTGGCAACGAGATCGCCGGACTGCACAAGACCAGCAACTGGCAAGAGCTGGCCACGCTGCCGGCACAGGCCTTCTGGCGCCATGCCCATCTGCGCATGGGCCATGCCCAGGCACTGGCCCAGACCGCCATGGCCAGCCAGATGGCTCTGATGCAGGGTGTGCAGCAGGCCGTGCAGGATTGGCAGCAGCAGGTGGCCGGGGTGCTGGGCAGCGCCCAGGGCGGCACCCATACGAGCGTTCCATGGAGCGATCTGCTCGCTCGCTGGACCTCGGCAGTGCAGACGGCGGCCACCCCTGGCAATGCACGGCCGCAGCCGCCCGTGCAGGACGCAGTCGTCAAGGACAGCACACCGCCGCAGCAATGAGGCTGCGGGCGGTGGCGCCATGGGCTGGCCAGCCCATGGCGCACCGGCCATCGCGGCCGCACAGGCCCGTGCTGGCCCCCATTTGCAACCACAGGGATGCACCAGGAAAGGGAGAGGGATAGATGAACGAGGAGATCCAGAACCAGAGCGAAGCGGATGAAGCCCAGGCATGGGTCAACCCGCTGACGCTGCCGCAAGCCGCCATGGAGTACGCCATTGATGCATGGCAGCGCTCGATGCTGTATGCCGACATCCGCCGCCAGCGCGGCAACCAGTACCGGGAACATCTGGCCGAAGAAATCCCCAACGTGCTGAGCTTCAAGGCAGAGATCCTGATGTCGGGCCTGGAGCTGCCGCGCCCCGTCAACTACGGCCTGGCGCGCATCACGCCCATGGACGGCACGGTCGTGGACCCGGCCAAGAGGCCCTTCATCGTCGTCGATCCGCGCGCGGGCCATGGCCCCGGCATCGGCGGCTTCAAGCCCGACAGCGAGATCGGCGCCGCGCTCAAGGCCGGCCACCCCTGCTACTTCGTGGGCTTTCTGCCCGACCCGGTGCCGGGACAGACCGTCGAGGACGTGATGCGCGCCGAGGCTGAATTCGTGCGCAAGGTCGCTGAACTGCACCCCGAAAGCCGGGGCAAGCCCGCCGTCATCGGCAACTGCCAGGCTGGCTGGCAGATTCTCATGACGGCCGCTGTCTGGCCCGAGCTGTTCGGCCCCATCATCGTGGCCGGCACCCCCCTGTCGTACTGGGCTGGCGACAATCCCATGCGCTACGGCGGCGGCCTCATGGGCGGCAGCTGGATGACGGCGCTGACCAGCGACATGGGCGCCGGCCGCTTTGACGGCGCCTGGCTGGTGCAGAACTTCGAGAACCTCAACCCCGCCAACACGCTGTGGGAAAAGCAGTACCAGGTGTATGCCGACGTGGACACCGAGGGGCCGCGCTACCTGGGCTTCGAGAAGTACTGGGGCGGCTATGTCTTCCTCGAAGGCCGCGAGATGCAGTACATCGTGGACAACCTGTTCATCGGCAACCGGCTGGCCACGGCAGAGCTGACGACTTCGGACGGCGTGCGCATCGACCTGCGCAACATCCGCTCGCCCATCGTGGTGTTCTGCTCGCATGGCGACAACATCACGCCGCCGGGCCAGGCCCTGGGCTGGATCACCGACCTCTACCGCAATGACGAGGACATCGCCGCCCACGACCAGACCATCGTTTTCGCCACGCACGACAGCATCGGCCACCTGGGCATCTTCGTCTCGGGCGCCGTGGGCCGCAAGGAGCACCGCGAATTCGCCGAGCACATCGACATCATCGACCTGCTGCCCGCAGGCATCTACCGTGCCGAAATCGCCGACCGCCCCGCCGGCGTGCCGCTGCAGGAGCTGACGGACGACACCTACCTGATGAAGATCCGCCGCAGCGGCCTGGACGAGGTGCGCAGCATCGTCAAGCCCGACGCGGAAAGCGAACGCCACTTCGCCGCAGCGGCACGGGTCTCCGAGATCAACCTGGCGCTGTACCGCAACACGCTACAGCCCTGGGTGCAGGCACTGTCCACGCCGCTGTCGGCGCGCTGGCTGCAGGCCATGCACCCGCTGCGCGTGGGCTATGAGTGCTGGTCGGACACCCACCCGCTGGCGCCCGCCGTGGCGCAGGCCGCCGAGCATGCACGCCAGGACCGCAAGCCCGTCAGCGCCGACAACCCTTTCCTGAAGGCCCAGCAGGCCATGTCGCAGGCCATGGTGCAGCTGCTAGACAGCTACCGCGACCAGCGCGATGCCATGCAGGCGCGCATGTTCCACGCCATCTATGGCTCGCCCCTGGTCCAGGCGCTGGCAGGCCAGAGCCGGCAGGACAGCGGCCCGCCGCGCCCCCATCCGGGCGCCTCGCCCGAACACTGCCAGTACATGTGCCAGGAGCTGGCGCGGCTGCACGAGGATGTGGACCAGGGAGGGCTCTACGAGGCCGTCATCCGCGCCCTGTTCCACGTGCTGCGCGCACGCGGCGAGGCCGACGAGCGCCACTTCCGCCACGCCTGGCGGCTGCTGCAGGACCATCTGGGCGGCGTGCCGCCCGACATGGAGCAGTTCCGCCGCATCGTGCGCCAGCAGGCCCTGCTGATGCAGCGCGAATCCGACGCTGCCATCTCGGCCATCGCCACGCTGCTGGCGGGGTCCACGGCCGACGATATCCGCTGGGGCATGGCCACGGTGGACGAACTGGCCAATCAGGGCGGCAATCTCAGCGACACCGAGCGCGAACGCCTGACGCAGGTGCTGGCCTACTTCGCCGGGGCGCTGGAGGCGGCTCAGCCACCGGCAGCGGCACCTGAGCCCGAGCAGGTGCCGGAGCCCGCAGCTGCGGCGGCCCCCGCGCCGGCCAGGGCAGCCCCCACGCCCCAGGCCACCGCCGCACGTGCGCCGGCAGGCCGTGTCCACAACAGCTCCCGCAAGAAACGATGAGCCTCTATACCGTTTCCGATACCGCTTCGCCGCCCGAAAACCTGGCCCTGCTGCGCAACCACAGCTTCGATGAACTGAGCGTGGGCGACAGCGCCAGCATGGAGCGCACCCTGAGCACGCCGGACCTGAAACTGTTCGCCGCCCTGTCAGGCACCACCGTGGCCGACGAGGCAGGCGGCAGCGACGACACGCCGCTGATCGCCCATGGCATCTGGGGCAGCATGCTGCTGTCCTCCGTGCTGGGCACGCGGCTGCCGGGGCCCGGCACCACCCTGGTGGGCCAGACGCTGCGCTTTCTGGCGCCGCTGGCCGCCGGCGACCGGCTCACGGTGCGCGTGCAAGTGCTGGACAAGCAGGCAGCGCAGCGCCAGGTCACGCTGTCCGTGGCATGCACCAATCAGCACGGAGCCGCCGTGATCGAGGGGCAGGCCACCGTGCATGCGCCCGCGCACTCTATCGAGCGCCCGCGCGCCAGCCTGCCCGAAATTCGCCTGGATGCGGGCGGGCGCGACGGGCTGCAGCGCCTGCTGGCCCATGTGGCGGGCCTGCCGCCCATCCGCGTGGCCGTCGTCCACCCCTGCGACGAACCCAGCCTGTCCGCTGCGCTGGATGCGCACCGCGCCGGCCTGATCGACCCCGTGCTGGTGGCGCCGCGCGCCCGGCTGCAGGCCGTGGCTGCCGAGCACGGACTGGACCTGTCGGGCCTGCACATCGAGGACGTTCCGCACAGCCACGCAGCCGCCACACGCGGGGCAGAGCTGGCGGCCTCGGGCGATGCCGAGGCGCTCATGAAGGGCAGCCTGCACACCGATGAACTGATGGCCGCCGTCGTGGCCTCGGGCTCGGGCCTGCGCACCAAGCGCCGCGTCAGCCACTGCTTCGTGCTGCAGACGCCACACTACCCCCGGCCCTTCATCGTCACCGATGCGGCCATCAACCTTGCGCCCGACCTGCCGCAAAAGGCTGACATCGTGCGCAACGCCATCGCCCTGGCCCATGCCATCGGCGTGCCCGAGCCCAAGGTCGCCATCCTGGCCGCCGTGGAAACCGTCAGCCCCCACATGCCGGCCACGCTGGATGCGGCTGCGCTGTGCAAGATGGCCGACCGCGGCCAGATCGCGGGCGGCGTGCTGGACGGCCCGCTGGCTTTCGACAATGCCGTCTCCATGGCGGCGGCCCGCACCAAGGGCATTGCATCGCCCGTGGCAGGCCAGGCCGACATCCTGGTCGTGCCCGACCTGGAAAGCGGCAACATGCTGGCCAAGCAGCTCATGTACATGGGCGAAGCGGCCAGCGCCGGCATCGTCATGGGCGCCAAGGTGCCCGTGATCCTGACCAGCCGCGCCGACAGCCGCGCATCGCGCATCGCCTCCTGCGCCATCGCCCTGCTGCTGGCCCACCGCTACCGCAATACACCGCCATGAACACTGCATCTTCCCCCGCCCGCGAACTGGTCGTGGTGCTCAACTGCGGCTCGTCCAGCATCAAGTTCGCCGTCTTCGATGCCGCCACCCGGCCGCTGCCGCGCAAGCCGCTGTGGAACGGCAAGGTACAGGGCATTGGCGGGCCCGCCCCCGACTTCGGCGAGACCGGCGTGCCGCCCTTTGCCGTGCCGCTGGACCCGGCCCACCCCTACCGCGCGGCGCTGGAGCTGATCCGCGAGCGCATCCAGGCGCGCATCGCGCACCTGGGGGACGCCCGCGTGGCCGCCGTCGCCCACCGGGTGGTGCATGGCGGCAGCCGCTACTTCGCCCCCGTGCGCGCAGATGCCTCGGTGCTGGCCGACCTCAAGGCCTTCATCCCCCTGGCGCCGCTGCACCAGCCCTTTGCGCTGGAGGCCATGGAAATCCTGCTGCGCGAGCGGCCCGACATGGTCCAGGTGGCCTGCTTCGACACCGCCTTCCACCATACGCTGCCCAAGGTCGAACAGCAGCTGCCCCTGCCGCACGCGGCCTGGGACCGGGGGCTGCGCCGCTACGGCTTTCACGGCCTGTCCTACGAGTACATGGCCACGGCCCTGCCCGAGCGCCATGGCGAACTGGCACAGGGCCGCACCATCGTGGCCCACCTGGGCAGCGGCGCCAGCCTGTGCGCCCTGCAGGGCCTGCAAAGCGTGGCCACGACCATGGGCTTTTCGGCGCTGGACGGGTTGATGATGGGCACGCGCACGGGCGCACTGGACCCCGGCGCCGTCCTCTACCTGATGGAAATCGAAAAGCTCAGCCTGGAGCAGGTCGGCCACATCCTGTACCACGAGTCCGGCCTGCTGGGCGTCTCGGGCACATCGTCCGAGCCGCGCGTGCTGCTGCCGCTGGAGCCGGGCAGCGATGCCTGCGCCGAACGCGCCCGCGACGCGCTGGCCCTCTATGTGCGGCGCATCGTGCGCGAGATCGGCGCGCTGGTGGCCGTGCTCGGTGGCCTGGACCTGCTGGTCTTCACGGCGGGCGTGGGCGAGCACAGCGCCGAAATCCGGCGGCGTGTCTGCGAGGCCCTGGGCTTCATGGGCATCCGCCTGGACAGCGAGGCCAATGCACGCGACGCAGCCGTGATCTCCGCCACCGGCAGCGCCATCACCGTGGGCGTGGAGCCGACCAACGAGGAATGGGTGGCAGCGCGCCACGCGCTGCGCTGGCTGCCCGGCTAGCCGGCAGCCGTCTGCCCGGGATCGCGCAGCCGCGCGAACTCGCGGTGTTCATAGGCGATGCACTCCTCCATGAGGTGGCGGTAGACCGCTTCCATCATGTCGGGCTGGCCGCCTTCGGCCACGGCGCGCCCGCGCACACGGGCCACGATGGCCTCGATGCGGGCCTCGTCGCGCACCAGGGACGCATCGGCCTTGATGCGCGCAGCCTGCCGCATGTAGCCCATGCGCGTGACCAGCAGCGGCACCAGCACATCGTCCAGCGCATCGACATTGCGGCGCACATCCTGCATGCTTTCGCAGTGCTGCACGCGGTCAATCGCGCGCAGGTCCGTCTCGGCGCTCATTCCAGCCCCTCCTCGACCAGCTCGGCCGCGCGCAGCAATGCGCGCGCCTTGTGCTCGGTTTCCTTCCACTCCATCTCGGGCACCGAGTCGGCGACCACGCCGGCCGCAGCCTGCACGTAAAGCGTGCCGTCCTTGATCACGCCCGTGCGGATGGCGATGGCCAGATCCATGTCGCCCGCAAAGCTCAGGTAGCCGCAGGCGCCGCCGTAGATGCCGCGCTTGGACGGCTCCAGCTGGTCGATGATTTCCATGGCATGCACCTTGGGAGCACCCGTCAGCGTGCCGGCCGGGAACGTGGCCTTGAACACGTCCATGCTGTCCATGCCCTCGCGCAAAATGCCCTCGACATTGCTGACGATGTGCATGACATGGCTGTAGCGCTCCACGGCGAAGGCTTCGGTCACCTTGACGCTGCCGGTGCGGGCGATGCGTCCGATGTCATTGCGCGCCAGATCGATCAGCATCACATGCTCGGCGCGTTCCTTGGGATCGGCCACCAGCTCCTTTTCGGTGGCCTTGTCGGCCTCGGGCGTGGCGCCACGCGGGCGCGTGCCGGCCAGCGGACGGATGGTGACCTTGCAGCCCTCGTCCGTGTTTTCCTGGCGCACCAGGATCTCGGGGCTGGCGCCCACCACATGGAAATCGCCCAGGTGGTAGTAATACATGTAGGGACTGGGGTTGAGCGAGCGCAGCGCACGGTACAGGCTCAGGGGGCTGGCCGTATAGCGCTTGTGGATGCGCTGGCCCACCTGCACCTGCATGAAGTCGCCTGCGGCGATCAGCTCCTTGGCCTTTTCCACGGCGGCCAGGTAGTCTTCCTTGGCAAAACTGCGCTGGGCAGGGTGGCTCTCGCCGGCCTTGATCTGCGGCGCGCTGACCGAGTAGCGCAGCTGCTCCTTGAGGTGGCGCAGGCGCTTCTTGGCGCGTGTATAGGCTTCGCTCTCGCCGGGATTGGCATAGACGATCAGATACAGCTTGCCCGAGAGGTTGTCGATCACGGCCACCTCCTCGCACTGCAGCAGCATGATGTCGGGGCAGTTCAGCGTATCGGGCGGGCAGGAGCCTTCGAGCTTCTTTTCGATATAGCGCACGGCGTCATAGCCGAAGTAGCCGGCCAGCCCGCCGCAAAAACGCGGCAGGCCGGGACGCAGAGCCACCTTGAAGCGCTTCTGGTAGGCCGCAATGAAGTCCAGCGGGTTGCCGGTGGCGGTCTCCACCACCTGGCCATCGGTCACCACTTCGGTGCGCGCGGCATCGCCGAAGCCGCTGGCACGCAGCAGGGTGCGCGCGGGCAGGCCGATGAAGCTGTAGCGCCCGAAACGCTCGCCGCCCACCACGGATTCGAGCAGGAAGCTGTGCTTGCCGTCGCCGCCCGCATGGGCCAGCTTCAGGTACAGCGACAGGGGGGTTTCGAGGTCCGCAAAGGCCTCGACCATCAGAGGAATGCGGTTGTAGCCCTGGGCGGCAAGGCTCTTGAATTCGAGTTCGGTGATCACGGGGAAGGCTCCGGATTGCGTGGCGCGGGCAGGTCTGTCGTGCCGCAGTAGCGCCGATTCATTCAATTGGCCCGTAGGGCCTCGGGTGCACGCCGGGCCGCGCCCCGCATGCGTTCAGCGATTCATGTGGACAGGCTTGCGCCAGGGCCAGGCTCCCCGGTCTCCACAACCTGCAATGAACATGCGATGAATGAACATGGTGGGCAAGTGTAGCGCAGTAGGGCCGGCCTGCGGCAAGCCGGTGCCTGGCGGCGTGCGCCAGCCGCCACATCGCGCAGGCGTCACCGGCTCACAGGCGCTCGCCATCGAAACGCACATGAACCTCCAGCCCAGTGGACTCCTCCGGTCCCGGGGCCTCGCCTGGCCGGGCCTTACCTGGCCGGGCCTCTATGGACCAGCCGTGCACATGGGCGATCTCCTGGCAGATGGACAGGCCCAGCCCAGCCCCCACATCGCGCCGTTCCTGGCTGCGCCAAAAGCGCTTGAAAATCTGGTCCAGATCGGCACCGGCCACGCCACAGCCCTGGTCCATGACCGCGAAGCCCTGCGCGTGCGCCCTGACCGTGACCGTGCTGCCTGCAGGACTGTGCTGTATCGCGTTTTCGATGAGGTTCTTGAGCAAGATGAACAGCGCGCCACGATCGGCCCGCCAGAGGCGGGTGGCAGGATCGATCTCGGACACCACCTGGATGCGGCTGTACTCCGACGCGCGCGCCATATATGCGCAGGCCTCGCGCACCACGCCTGCTGCCTCCACTTCGGCGATCCGGTACTGGTGCTGCTCGCTGGCCTCTGCCAGATGCAGCAATTGCTGCACCTGTCTGGCCATGTGGTCCACATCCTGCAGCAGATGGGGGTTGCGGGTTTGCGGCGGCTCCATCTCGATCTGGGCCCGCAGCAGCGCCAGGGGCGTCTTGAGCTCGTGCGCCGCCATCGCCAGGAACTCCTGCTGGTTGCGAAAGCCGGCCTCCAGCCGGTCCAGCACATGATTGAACGCATGGACCATGGGCTGGAACTCGCGCGGCAGCTCAGGAGCCTGCAGGCGCGCGTGCAGGGTCTGGGGCGTGATGCGCTGCGCCTGCTCGGCTGCCAGCCGCAGCGGCTTGAGCATGCGCTGCAGTGCCCAATGGGTGGCGGCCAGGAAGGCCGCCAGGAAGATGACGCCGACCATCACCATGCCATTGCGCAGGGCCGGCAGGCCGAAGGCCTGCCTGAGCCACTCAGCCAGGCGGTCGCTGGCAGCGATCTGCAGGTACCAGGTCTGCCCGCCGTGGTCCACGGCGGCCGTGGCAGCGTGCATGGACACCCCCTGGTGCATGTACGAAAAAACCTGCAGCCCGGGATCAAAGCCACGGCCGGCGGGCGACAGCGCCCCCCGCTCGGCCCCCGGGGAAAAAGCCACCTCGCCCTGGCCATCCGTGATCCGCAGCTGGAATTCCTCGCCAAAGCTGCGAAGCATCCAGCCGGGAATTCTGTGTTCGCTGAAACCGCTCGGGCGGCCCTGCGCGTCGAACTGCACCCACCGGGCCATGTCACGCGCGGCATTGGCCAGGCCTTTTTGCATGGCATAGCTATCGAAAGGCTCGATGATGAGCAGCACCAGCGTACCGATCGCCAGCGCGCTCAGCGCCATGCTCAGCCCGTAGACGGCCAGCAGCCGCCCCCTCAGGCTTTCAGGCCACCAGATCCTGGCAAAGCGCATAGCCCTGGCCCCTCACATTGACGATCTGCACGCGCGAGCCGGCCGAGGCGAGCTTGCGGCGCAGCCGGTGCAGCGCCACATCCAGCGCATTCGGCGTGACCACGGCGGACATGCCCCAGGCGGCCGCCTCAAGGGCCGGGCGCCGGGCAATCGCACCGGACCTGTGCACCAGGCACAGCATGATCTGCAGCTCGGCCGGCGCCAGCGCAACCGCCTCCCCGGCGCACTCCATGCAGCCGGATTCGGGCAGGATGCGCACATCCGCCCATGCCGGCGCCAGCTCCCGCACCAGCGCCGGACGCCTGAGCAGTGCGCGCACCCGGGCGATCAGCTCCTCCATGGGAAAGGGCTTGGTCAGATAGTCATCGGCACCGGCCTCCAGCCCGCCGACGCGGTCGCTGAGCGCATCGCGGGCTGTCAGCATCAGGCAGGGCGTGGCGCAGCCTGCGGCGCGCAATTGCCGGACCAGATCCAGCCCGTCTCCGTCAGGCAGCCCGCGGTCTACGACGACCACGCCGTAAGCGACTTCCTGCAGGGCTTGCCAGGCTGCGGCGATCTGGGGAAAGACATCGGTTTCTATGCCAGCATTGGCCAGCGAACGGCGCACCAGGTCAGCCAGCCTCGCATGGTCTTCAATGAGTGCAATACGGTTCATCGCTCGCTTCGGTTCCACACAGATACAGCAGATTTTCGCGGACCATGACAATACGCTCCGGCGGCAGCGGCTCCAGCAGCGCATGGGCCAGCCACAGTGCCTCGACGGCCGACCGGCAGCGCCAACTGACCCCCTCATCGATCAGGTCATTGGCACACACCTCCTCGACAAAATCCCGCCAGATATCCTTGTAACGCTGGCACGTGAGGACGAAAGCGGCATCTGCCGCCCATTGCCGGCCATACAGCAGCCGGGCACAGACGCAGCGCACATAGGCGCGCAGATGCCGCGCATGTCCTGCGGGCTCCTGCTGCAGCTGTTGCAGCAGGTCCTGCCGCAGGCCCAGCACCACCTGGTCAAACTGCTCCTCGCTGGGCACAGCATCTGCCGGCCAAAGATCTGCGGCCCTGGCGGGCGGGGTGGCAAGGCGGTACATCTGCGGTCGAAGATCTGACATGGTACGGACAGGCACTGGATGGAAGATGGCGCCATGCTCGGCCGCTTCCTCTTACCGGCGACTTACCAGCCCCATGGAGCGCTGGGACTCAGGCTATCGCCGCTGGCCCGCAAAAACCCTGTTGCACCCTCCTGCCGATCCCCACAACATGTCGCCCGGACGCAAACAACCACCGCCGGGCCATCCGTCCCGGCAGGAGACACCATGATCGCTTTGCCCCGCAGAATGAGGACCGCCGCCTTTGCGATGGCGCTGGCGATGCCCCTGGCAGCGCCAGCGCAGGAGCCGGCGCGCACGGTCGCTGGCGTGGCCTATCCGGCACAGGCCGGCGTGGGCGGCAAGCCATTGCAACTCAACGGCGCGGGCCTGCGCCACAAGGCCATTTTCCAGGTCTACGCAGCGGGCCTGTACCTTGAAAAGCCCGCAGCCAGCCTGCAGGAGATTGCGGCGCTGACCGGTCCCAAGCGCGTCAGCGTGACCATGCTGCGCGAGATCAACTCTGCCGAACTGGGCAAGCTGTTTGCCCGGGGCATCGAGGACAACATGGAACGCGCGCGCTTCTCGCGCCTGGTGCCCGGCGTGCTGCGCATGAGCGAGATCTTCACCCGGCACAAGAAGCTGCTGCCTGGCGAGAACTTCATGGTGGACTGGGTTCCGGGCCAGGGGGCCCAGGTCTTCGTCAAGGGACAGCCCCAGGGCGAGCCCTTCCCGGAGCCCGAATTCTTCCAGGCTCTGCTGGGCATCTGGCTGGGCCCGCATCCGGCCGATGAGCAGCTCAAGAAGGCACTGCTGGGGGGCTGACGCCCGCCGGCATGCGGTCGCCGGGCGTGCGCGCTCGCGCCATCAGGCCAGGCGCACCGCGCGGGGCCGCTGCGCGGGCTGCACCAGATCGCGGTAATAGTTGGGCAGGGCGAACAGGGCCGGATGCACCTCGGTGTTGTAGTAGCGCAGATCGGGCAGACGGCGCTCGGCCAGCCGCTGGCGCAGCAGCGCGGGCGATGCCGCTGCGGCGTCCAGCGTATCCGAGGCCACCGCCATGCCCCAGTAGGCGCCATACAGCGGGATGTACAGCCCGTAGCAGCGCACGATGGCGAAGCGCTGATGCAGGCTCTGCGACAGGCGAGCGACCTGCGCGGCATGGAAAACGGGGCTGCCCAGATGCAGCACCAGCGCGCCGCCCGGTGCCAGCACGCGCTTCATGCGCGCCAGGGCAGCATCGGAGTACAGCGCGCTGGCCGGCGTGTCGGGGTCGGTCAGGTCCATCAGCACCAGATCGAAACGCTCCCCGCTGTGCTCGACCATGGCCATGCCATCGCCGATGCGCAGCTGCAGGCGCGGGTCATCGAAAGCGCCCCGGTGCACCTGCTGCAGATGGGTGCGCGCCGCCTCGACCACGGCGGCATCGAGCTCGGCAACCACCACCTGCTCCATACAGGGGTGCTTGAGCAGTTCTTCGGCGGCGCCACCATCGCCGCCGCCGAGGATCAGGGCCCTGCGCGGCGCGGCATGGGCCATGGCGGCCGGATGCACCAGGGCCTCGTGGTAGAAGAACTCCTCGCCCTCGGAGGTCATGAAGCGGCCGTCGAGCCGCAGCACCTTGCCGAACTGGGGCGTATGCAGCAGTTCCATCTGCTGGTGGGGCGTGCACAGCGCCTCGCGCCGCGTGGCGCGCCAGCCAAAGCGCGCATGGGGGGTGAGCGTCTCCAGGGCCCAGTCGCCTTCCCCGGCTGATGCGCCGCCACCGGCATCAGGGCCGATGTCGCCGCGCATGAGCTGCTGCCGCACCACACGGCCCGGCACATAGGCGGCGATCACGCCGTCCATCAATGCGCGGGCCTTGCCGGAATTATCGGCAGAGAAATTGCACACATAGACATCGATGGTGACGCAGCCGGCCTCGGGCCAGGTATGGATGGCCAGGTGCGACTCGGCCAGCAGCACGGTGCCGGTGACGCCGCCGGGCTGCCCCTGGTGGTCGGGGAACTTGACCCACCGCTCCTGCACCTGGGTCAGCCCGGCCATCGCAGTCTGTGCACGGCACAGCGCGGCGATGGCGCCAGCATCGAGCATGTGGCGCGCGTCGCCCGCGCACTGGTAAAGATCGGCGGTCAGGTGCAGTCCGTGCATGTCGTGTGCTTCCCCCTTGTCTGCGGCCGGATCGCGGCCAGGATGCGAAGCGGACAACTCTAGCAAAAACATAAAACACACCTTTAAAGTGCGTTAAACACCACCAAAACAGCGCTTTCTTGCAACAAATTAAAACAAATCCGCCATCAAAGCAGTTCGGTCAGCGCATCGGCAAAGCCGTCGGCATCGACCTCACGCACCGGGCGGCCATGGTTGTAACCATAGCTGACCAGCACCACGGGGCAGCCTGCGGCGCGCGCGGCCTGGGCATCGTTGCTGGAGTCGCCCAGCATCAGCGTGCGCGCAGGCTGCGTGCCCAGAGCCTCGCAGGTCTTGAGCAGCGGCAGCGGGTCGGGCTTCTTGCGCTCGAAGGAATCGCCGCCAAACACCCGCTCGAACAACGGCGCCAGGCCCTTTTGCGCCAGCAGCGGCTGCGCAAAGGACAGCGGCTTGTTGGTCAGGCAGGCCAGACGCAGGCCACGTGCGCGCAGCGCCTGCAGTCCTTCGCGCACACCGGGATAGACATCGGCGAACTGGCCGTTGATCTGCAGATAGTGGTGCTCATAGCGCAGCCAGGCCTGGCCATAGGCCGCGTCCACATCGGCTGCGCCCACATGGGCCAGCACCGAGCGAATCAGATGCTCGGAGCCCTTGCCCACCATGTTTTCGATGGCCTGCGGAGCGATGGCAGGCAGCGCAAGGTCGGCCAGCATGCGGTTGAGGGCCTCGGCGAAGTCGCCCAGGGTGTTGACCATGGTGCCGTCGAGATCGACGATGGCGGCGTCCACGTCGCGGTGGATCAGGGAAATCTGCATGGGAAGAAGGTCCGTGAGAAGGGAAAACCGGCCGTATTGTCAGCGCACCCGTATCTGCACGCCCTCTTCCCAGCAAATGCGTGCGCTCAGGCCAGCCCGGCGCGGGAACGCAGCGCTTCTTGCGCAGAAGCGACTTGGGCAGTCAGCTGCTTGACATCAACCCCCAGGAGACGGCCCCCACGCTTGCGGACCACGCCATCCACGATCACGGTGTCGATATTGTGGGTGGCACCGCATTGCACCAGCTGGATATGGATGCTGGACTGGGCCGAGGGCTGCATATTGATGTCGTCGAGTCGGACCATGATGACGTCTGCCCGCTTGCCCGCCACCAGCGAGCCGATGCTGTCCGCCCACCCCAGCACATTGGCTCCGCCTGCAGTGGCCAGCTTCAAGGCATCGCTGTAACCGAATACCCAGCTGGGAGCGGCCTTCACCACATCAAAGATGGCGTTCATTCCGCTTTGCTGGATGCGCGAGGCATTGACCAGAACACGCATCATTTCGAAGGGTTCGGGCGAGGTCTGCGCAGTCACGTCGACGGACAGCCCCATGTTTTCTCGCTTGATGCCCTGCGTGATGAGCTTGTATATGGGAGGCAGGCCGACGCCTATCATCGGATCCGTGGAAGGGCACAGCCCGATCTTGATGCCATATGATTTGACCATAGCGATATCTGCGTCCTGAATGTCCGTACCATGGGTGTATACGAATTCAGGCCCCAGTACGCCAGGGTGGTTCAGGAATCCTTCGTGGTTGGTAAGAGGGGCAATACCCAATTCGCGCGCCATCCTGACCTGCTGCTCAAACAAACCACCGGCACCATCGAGCAATAATCCGAGTTGCATCCGGCCTTCGCTGTTGGCCTGCATCCAGTCACGTGCACGTACCAGCTCACCGCGCGGCGCAGCAATTCCCGAGCTGGTGCCTGGGTAGCTGGCTTTTGCACGGATACCCACTTCAGCCAGCGCCTGCATATGAGCAGCGAAATCATCGTAATTTCTGGCACCATCCGCCCAGTCATGGCAGGTTGTAATACCAGCATTGATAGCCTGCAAAGCAGAGTACTTTACCGCCAGATAATGATCTTTAGATGTGTAATTGGCAGCCAGACTCCTGAGGCGAAAATACTCGGTCGCATCATTCGCCATACCTTTCCATAGCCCATTCCACATATGCCAGTGGGTTTCCACAAATCCAGGCATCACCACAGTATTGGAGGCATCAATCACTTGTGCTGCAGGCGCAGAAATATTGGCACCTACAGCGGCAATCACTCCATTCTTGATATGCACATCACCTTTGATGATCTCTGTGCCGGCGGCATCCATAGTCAATATGCGACCACCCTGAAGAAGCAACTCTCCCTGCGTTACCGCAGACTCAGCGGCCGCAGCCGTGCCGCCACAACCGCTCAGGGAAGCGCTGGCACATCCAGCCGCCAATGCGCCAAATGAATTGAGCAGATTGCGGCGACTGATTTCAAAATTTTTCATACTGTCTCCTTTTCATTAAAAAGCGAATAAAAACCATTCGCAATAAATTTCATGAACATCCAAGGCAGCTCAAAAGCCGCCAACCAAGGTGGTTGCCGAAGAACATCGCCAAGGGTTTCCCGTATTGACGTACATCAAGAAATCAAACACTATCGACAAGACTTTGACCCAACCTGCCGTATGACTCCGTACCAAAGCATCTCTTTTGAAGGAGCACCTGCCCCGGCCATTTTCTCGGACGCGATGCACAGGCTGTTCGCAGTCGATCTGGCGGTGGAGCAGCCAGATGTGAGTTCTTTTACGTCTCACATCACTGCGTACAGCGGACGTAAACTGCATATCGCAGCACTGCGTTTTTCCCCGCATATCACCAAATCACAGCATTTCTTCCGCCCCACACGCTGGCTGGTGACACTGCAGCGCGAAGGTACAGCGTTCGTAATGCAAGATGGGCGGTCCTCGGAAGTGAAAGCAGGCGATCTTTTCTTGATTGATCCCTCCAGGCCTTTTTCCATCCGGACAGACCATATCTATACCCAATCCATTTATCTGGAGCCCGATGCCTTGCGCCGCTCCATTCCAGAGGCTGATACCCTGACAGCCACAGCGGTATCGTGCAACGATGGCGCAGCCCATCTGTTCGCGGCTTTTGTGGATCAGATGTTCTCCTGTGCCAGCACACTCGACGAGCACCAGGCAGACCATCTGGCCGGCGCATTGCCCCATGTCCTGAGTGCCGCGCTCAGCCACACAGTCCGCAAAATCGGCACGGCCCCCTCGCGCCTTCGGGCGCTGCACCGGCAACGGGTCATGGACTATTTGCGAGACAACCTGCGCAACAGCACGCTGGAAGCCCACAGCGTGGCCGAGGCGGTGGGACTGTCCACCCGATACCTTTATGAGCTGTTCGCGGGCGATGGCGAGTCTTTGATGAAAAGCGTCTGGTCCCAGCGGCTTGAGCACTGCCGCAGCGATCTGGCATCGCCTGCGCTGGCGGCACGGTCGATCGGAGAAATCGCCTATTACTGGGGTTTCAATGATGTCGCCCATTTCAGTCGCTCCTTCAAGAAACGCTTCGGTATTGCGCCACGCGAATTCCGCCGTGATGCAGTGCAACAAAGACGATTGCTTGCAGGCTGATGACCTGCCGTCTTACGCTCCCACAGCACACAGCGAAATATCAACTCACAGCAGTGAATCCCAGTGCTGTGACCACACTCTTCCAACGCGCGGTTTCAATACGCATGCGCTCAGCCAGCGCTTCAGCGGTCCCGCCCCCTGTTTCATAGCAGTTGGCGGCCATGGCTTCCTGCAGTTCTTTGTTTGACAAGACGCGCACAATTTCATCCTGTGCATTTTTCTGCAGCGGCTTAGGAGTATTTGCTGGCAGAAAAAATCCCACCCAATCCTGAATGACGACATCTTTGAATCCCATTTCAGAAAATGTCGGCACACCTGGCATGAAAATGCTGCGCCGGCTTCCTGTAGTGGCCAGAATCCGGCATTTTTCGGATTTGGCAAATGTATGAACATCCCCCAATGGAGCGCATGCTGCAGCAATATGGCCACCCACCATGTCAAGCACTGCGGGTCCCGGGCCACGGTAAGCGACATGATCCAGCCTGAAGTCTCCAGCACGGGCCAGCATGGCTCCGGCAAAGTGTGGTGTAGACCCGGCGGCAGGTGAGCCGAATTGTGATTTATCAGGGTTAGCTTTGCACCAGCGGACGAAATCATGAAGATTTCTGACTTGTTCAGGAACAGCCGGCCCCACAGCAAAAGCCAAGTCGAATGTCGCACCAATCGATACGGGCATCAGATCTGTCGCCGGTCGATAAGGCAGATTCTGGAAAGTATAAGGAAAAAGCACAAGATGAGGAGAAGGCGTCAGCAAGATCGTCGCCCCATCCTTGGGTGCATTCTTGACATAGCTCACCGCGAGCTGGCCGGAAGCACCCGTGCGGTTCTCAACAATCGCCGATTGCGAATAGTGAGGAGTCAACCTCTCGCACACCCGGCGAGCAAGGGTATCTATGACCGATCCTGCGCCAGAACCCACGATAATTCGCGCCAAAGAAAGCGCACCTGAACTTTGTGCCAGAGAGAAAGAAGATACGGTAGAAGCTGGAATTGGAGCGAGCAGTACAGCGCGCTTGACCAAGCTGCGGCGGGTCATGGATTTTTCGTTCATTTCGAACTCCACCTGATTGAATATACAGAGAAAAGATCAGAATGAGTGGCGCAGACCTGCAGCAATACCCATTTGATTCATGCCAGCACCAACGGTTGATGCAGCACTGACGGACACTGCGGCCGAAGCAGAATTGCGCACATATCCTGCACTGAGGTAGGCTGTCGTGCGCGGTGAAAATGCATGGCTGACACGCAACGCGACCATATTGGCCCGATCGGAACTGTTTTGCACGCCATACCGGTAAACCTCCGTATCCAGGGTCCAGCGGGGGGCGAACGGGTAGCTTGCGCCCAGATAGTAGATATTGGTGCGCATTTCCACAGCCGTGCTGCGCGAGCGGTGCAGCACGCCGGCAAACACGCGCAGGGCAGAAACCTGCATGCTTGCGGATACCAGCGTACGCCTGTCGCGAAACCGGGAGTCGTTGAGCCCCAGGGTGGCGTTGGGCCCGCCATTCATCACATCATGGCTGATGGCTGCACTGAAGTCCTGGCGGGTGTACTTCACCATGGCCGTCCACTGGCGGCATGCTTGCCCGCCTGTTTCGCCTGGACAGTTGGTCGCGGTAGGCCCCACACCCGCGACGGTGTCACGGCCAAAGCTGTAGGTTGCCCCGAACGTCATGGGGCCAAAACTCCCCAGGTAGCCGATCGCGTTGTCGCTGAAAGCCGCCGGAATGTAGGCATCCAGGGAGCCCAGGGAATACAGGCTGGGCCCCATTGCCGAGTGGATTGCTTGCGTTGTCATCAACGGCAGACGGCCGGCAGTGATGGTGCCGTATGGTGTGCCCAGGCCGACGAAGCTGCCACGGCCCCAGGAGCGCCCGCCAAAATTCAGGCCGCCAGTGTCGGGCGCCAGTCCCATTTCAAGCTGTGCCAGCGCGAACAGGCCACCGCCGAGATCCTCACGGACCCGCAGGCCCAGGCGGGATGGCAGGGAGCCTGTCAGCGATGGCTCGCGGACCAGGCTTGCGCCAGCACTGTTCACGTTGGTCAACCGCTCCACTGCCACGTCCACAATGCCGTAGAGAGTGGCGCCGGATTGCGCATGGGCGATGCAATGGGCGCCCGCCAGCGCCGTCAGCAGGGCGCAGCGCGCCAGCACCGGGGATGGATTCATGCTTGTCTCCTTGGCGGGAACTCCGCCGTGGTTATAGGTCTCTGTTGACTGGCAGCCATGCGCTGCCTTGGACTCAAATGTCTTCAGCGAGCGCAGCCAGGCTTCGGGCCAGAATTTCGGTCTGTTCACCTGCGGGTGCGCCCGCTCGCTCCCGATTGCCGATTTCGAACGAGTTCTCCACCACCAGCTGGCAGCGTTCATAACGGCGTTGCATGAAACGCTGGAGCGCGGTGGCGACATGGTCGGTGCCGCGCAACTCCTCGGCCAGCACCAGAGCATCCTCGATCGCCAGGCCGGCGCCGGACGCCAGTTGGGGCGTGGTCGGGTGGGCCGCATCGCCGATGAGCAGCGTGTTCCCGCGCGACCAGGGCCTGGGCAGACGGAATGCCTCCAAGGGGCGCACGATGATGGGGGAGTTCTCCGACAGGCTTTCGCGAATCTCGCGCAGCGGTCCCCCGTAGGACGCCAGCAAGCGGGAAAGCTGAGGCGCCAAATCCGCATCCGGCACATGGCCGCGCTGCGCGCTGGTTTCCAGCAGGAACATGTACATGGCGTCGGGCGAAACAGGCGTCAGCCCCACCTTGTGAGGCCCTCCGAGGAAGAAATGGCGCTGGTCCAGGCCGCGCGGCCGAGGTGCCACGGTACGCCACACGTACTGCCCCATGTAGCGCGGCTTTTCGGCCTGCGGGAACAGCAGCTGGCGCACCCGGGAAAACAGGCCATCGGCACCGACTACAAGGTCGAAGCGGTGCTCGCTGCCGTCGCTCAACTGCACCTGGACACCGTTGTCCTGGTCGGTGAGGACATCGACGGTCAGGCCCAGGCGCACCTGCGCACCGCACTCCCGCACATGGGCTGACATGATCCGGTGCAGCAGCGGTCGCATGATGCCGCCACAGCCGGCCACGCCAGCGTCCGGAGCAATCGGCGTCGCAACTTCGTCGATGGGCTGTCCCTGCACATCGCAGATGCGGATGCCTTGCCCCACATAAGCCTGTGCAGCCACTTCGTCGTAGATGCCGAGCTGCTTCATGGCGCGCAGGGTGGGTCCCGTGATGGTGATGCCCGCGCCGTACACCCGCCAGCCGGGGTCGAGGTCGATGAGCAGAACCTGCGCACCGAGCCTTCGCAGCATGAGCGTTGTGGCCATGCCGGCGATGCCTCCACCGACAACGAGGACCTGTCGTTCCTTGGTCATTGATTTGTCTCCAGGTTGGTTGGGAGGCGATTGAAGCGGCTGAGCCTGCCAATCGTCAACGGGCTTTGCGCCGTATTGCGATAACGGTCAAAGGCGGCTTCAGACCGAGGCAAAAGCAAGGGTTTGCGCGCAGTACCCAGCCGCTGATGACGGCTGCCGCACCGGCACACCACGAGCGCATTCCGAGTCAAGAGTGAGTGCCTGTGCAGGCAAGCCCAGGGCGGCGCCCACGCCTAGCATTTCGGGGAACACTGGCGGCAAGCCAATCGGCCTGCCCGCGTGCCACCGCAACGGAGACGCAATGGACATGAGCAAGCAGACGGCCCCCGAGGCCGCAATTCAAGGACGGCCCAAGACGCTGGACGAAACCCGTGCCTGGATGAAGGCCCGGCTGGCATCACGCACCCACCCCATGAACGCACTCGATGCAGAGGAAGGGATTGCGCTGATCGACCATCTGCCGGGCCTGGATGGAGAAAGCTGGTCCGCCTACTGGATGCAGCACGGACAAGTGGTCTACCGCCAGGCACAAGAGGCGTTATCGCAAGAGGACACCGCAACCGCCAGCCGGCTCTTCATGAAAGCCAGCGGCCTTTACTTCATGGGACGCTTTCCCTGCCCCGATCACCCAGGCAAGGCACGCAGCGCCGAGCTGGAGCGCGAGTCCTACCTCCAGGCCGCGCGCCTGTGGGATGTGCCGGCAAGGCGTATTGCCATTCCTTTCGCAGGCCGTGCGGACGAAGGCCGGGAAGTGGTGGTGCTGCTGCGCACCCCACCGGGCGTGGAGCGCCCGCCTGTCGTGGTAATGTGGGGTGGCGTCGATGCCTGGAAGGAGCAGATGACACAGGCCTGCGAGGCGCTGCTGGCCCTGGGCATAGCCACCGTGGCCATGGACAATGCCGGCACCGGCGAATCGCCAGTGCGGGGCGTTCCGGATGCCGAGCGCCAGTTCGCGACCGTGTTCGACTGGGTCGAGGCTCAGTCGGACCTGGACGGCAGCCGCATGGCATGCCTGGGCCGCTCATTCGGCGGATATTGGGCGACCAAGCTGGCACTGCTTTATCCGGACCGCCTGCGCGGCGCCGTCAACTGGGGAGGCGGTGCGCACCATATGTTCCAGCCAGAGTGGATCGGGGCATCACGCTACCCGGACAGCTACCTCATGGGCCTGGTCGAAACCCGCTGCCGCATGCTGGGCGCACGCAATGATGAGGAATACCTGGCATTCTTCAAGCGCCTTTCCTTGCTCGACCAGGGCCTGCTGGATCGCCGCAGCGCGCCGCTGCTGCTGGTCAATGGCCGCGAGGACAGGCAATGCCCGATCGAAGACCTCTACCTGCTGTGCTCGCACGGCAGCCCCAAGCATGTGCGGCTTTTTCCTGGCGGCCACATGGGACTCACGCCGCAAACGCTGCCGACCATCGTTGCCTGGCTGGCAGAACGCGTCGGCGCCACCGGAGATGCGAAATGAGCACCCGCAACTGGCAGCTGTCCATGCCCACGCCCGAGTGCTACTGGATTGATCGCGTGCTCTTCGATGTCCACCACAAGGAAGGGCATCTCCAGCGCTATCTGGCCAACCCCCTGGAATACATGCAGCACATCGACCTGCCCACCGCCGTCAAGCACCAGATCCGGGACAACGCCATCGGCGCGCTGTACCTGGCGGGTGCCAATCCCTACCTGCTGCGGGCACATGCGCTTGGAGTGCACATGCCCGAACATGAATTTCTGCAATCGTTGCGCGCCGTGGCGCAGGAGGCATCCCATGGCTGAATTCGTTGGCGCCTTCGCGGCCAGCCATACCCCGGTGATGCTGAATCTGCCCCAGGCCGTAGGGGACGAGGTTCGCGACCGCGTCTACACGGCTTTCCGGCAATTTGGCACAGCCATTGCAGCCAGTCGCCCCGACATTCTGGTGGTGGTCTCGGATGACCATCTGCACAACTTTTTCCTGGACAACTTCCCGGCATTTTGCATCGGTGCAGGCAATCGTTACCCGGTGCCGGCCGAGCACTGGCTCAACGCACCGAAGCTTGATCTGGCGGGTGATGCCGGATTCGGCGCCCATCTGCTCGGGGAGGCACTGAGCGCCGACTTCGACCCCTCTTTTTCCATGCACCTGACGCTGGACCATGGCGTGCTGACGCCACTGCTTCTGGCCGGCCTGGAGCACAAGGCCCGCATCGTGCCTTTGCTGATCAATTGCGTGCAGCCACCGCTGCCCACGATGCGCCGCTGCCTCATGTGGGGACGGATGCTGCGCAGCGCCATCGACTCCTATCCCGAGGATGTGCGCGTGGCCGTGCTGGCCACCGGTGGCATCAGCCACGACGTGGCCACACCGCGCATGGGGATGGTCAATGAAGCCTTTGACCGCGAGTTTCTCCGGCTGCTGGCGTGCGGCGACGAGAACGATCTGGCGCATTTCTCTGCGCAGAACGTGAACCAGGCAGGCAATGGCGCCGAAGAGATTCGCAACTGGCTGGTGGCGCAAGGCGCGGCCCGGGGAGCGGCGTTCCGCAGCCACTTCTACGAAGCCGTTCCCGACTGGTACACCGGCATCGCGCTGGCGTCCTGGGAGGCTCGGCCATGAGCAGCGCGCCGGACTCCCTGCGCCTTCGCGTCTTCGGCTCGCCCGGAGCGGCCCCGCTGTTGCTGCTGCACCCCATCGCGGTGCAGGGCGATATCTGGAGCCCGCAATGGCCGGTTCTGGCACAAAAGCGCCTGGTGATCGTGCCGGACCTGCCGGGCCATGGCGAATCTGCCCTGCTGCCAGAGGGGGCGGGGGTCGAAGACTATGCACAGGCCATCTGGCGGAGCATCGACACGCTCGGGCTTGCCGATATCGCGGTGGCAGGCCTGTCCTTCGGTGGCATGGTGGCGCAGGCCATGGCGCTGGCACAGCCTGAGAGAGTCCAGCGGCTGGTCCTGGCCCATTGCGGCGCCAGTACCTCGCCTGCCGTGGCTGGGCTATGGCAGGAGCGCATCCGCGCCGCGCAGGCGGATGGCATGCAGGCGCAGGTGCAAGGCACCCTGGAACGCTGGTTCACGCCGGATTTTCGGCAGCAGGCACCCGCCAGCTGCGCCTGGGTTGGGAAAATGGTCGCTGCAGCGCCACTTCCAGGCTATGTCGCCGCCGCGCATGCCATCTGCCGCCTCGACCATCGTGACCTGCTGGCTCGGCTGCACATCCCCGCACTGGTGATCGGCGGCGGACAGGACAAGGCCGTGCCCCTGGAGGTGAGCGAAGCCCTGGCGGGCGCACTGCCCAAGGCCGAGTTCGTGGCGATGCCTGAAGCCGCGCACATGGGCAATATCGAGCAGGCTACCCGCTTCACGGAAACGCTGCACGCGTTTCTTCCATGATGAAGGCCCCGGCGGCGGCCAGCCCTATTGTCGGCGCCGGGCGCGTGGCATCTGGTCAGTTCTGGCCGCCTCGCCATGCAGCCAGGCCAGAAAGGCTGCCACGGCCGGCTTGCGGGCATTGCGTGGCGGATAGACAGCGAAGTGCGCCTTGACCGCAATCGCCTTGTCCATGCCAAAAGGCGCCACCAGCTTGCCATCGGCCACATGGCCGCCCGCGTTCATCGCGCTTTCCAGCGCCACGCCCAGGCCCTGGGTGGCGGCATCCAGCGACATCTGGGCACGGTCGAAGCGCACGGCATAGCGCTCGGGTGCGCGCAGGCCGCTGAAGGCGCGGAACCAGTCCGACCACTGCACGATGCTGACATTGCTCTGGATCAGCGGCACTTCCAGCAACTGCTCAATGCGCTGCAGGCCGTGCTCGCGCACAAAGGACGGGCTGGCCAGCGGCACGATGCGCTCCTCGAACAGCGGCTCCACCTCCAGCTCCGGCCACTGCGGTATGCCGTAGCGGATATCGATATCGGCCTGGCCCAGCGCGAAATCGCTGTGCGAATGCGCGGCCGAGAGATTGAGCGAAATGTCGGGGCAGGCCCTGGCAAAGGCCCGCAGCCGGGGCATGAGCCACAGGCTGGCGATGCTGGGGGCACTGTGCACATACAGGCTGTTGCTGACGCTGTGGCGCAGGTCCTCGGTGGCCGAAACGATGGCCGACAGCGCGCCCGAGACACGCTCCAGGTAGGACTGGCCGTCGCGGCTCAGGCGCACGCCATGGGCGCTGCGTTCGAACAGCCGCACGCCCAGCTGAGCCTCCAGCTTGGCCACCTGGTGGCTGACGGCGGAGGCGGTCAGATGCAGCTCGGCCGCCGCCAGGGCAAAGCTGCGGCGGCGCGCCACGGCCTCGAAGGCCAGCAGATTGGCGCTGGGTGGAATGGATGCCATAGGGAGACCCCGCACGTTAGCTGAAGGATCGTCATCTTAGGCTGATGAATGATCGTTTGTCTTCATGTTCAAGCTGTCCCAAGATGCAGGCATCCACAACGACCCACTCGGAGACATACCCATGCTGCTCAAGGACAAGGTTGCCATCATCACTGGCGGCGCAGGCATCAACGGACTCGGCTTTGCCACGGCGCGGCAAATGGCCGCCCAGGGCGCCCGCGTGGCCATCCTCGATCTGGAGCGGGCCGATCCCGCCGGTGCAGCCGCACGGCTGGGCGAAGGCCATCTGGGCCTGGTGGCCGATGTCACGGACAAGGCTTCCTGCGAGGCGGCGGCAGCGGCGGTGCTCAAGGCGTTCGGGCGCATCGATGCGCTGGTCAACAACGCGGGGATCACGCAGCCGGTCAAGACGCTGGAGATCAGCGGCGCCGACTACGACCGCATCCTCGACGTGAGCCTGCGCGGCACGCTGTACATGTCGCAGGCAGCGCTGCCGGCGATGCGCGCCCAGGGCTCGGGCGCCATCGTCTGCATCTCCTCGGTGTCGGCGCAGCGCGGCGGCGGCATCTTCGGCGGCCCGCACTACTCGGCCGCCAAGGCCGGCGTGCTGGGCCTGGCGCGCGCCATGGCACGCGAGTTCGGCACCGAGGGCATCCGCATCAACTGCGTCACGCCGGGCCTGATCGAGACCGACATCACCCAGGGCAAGCTCACCCCCGAGCGCAAGCTGGAAATCTCGCAGACCATCCCGCTGGCACGCCTGGGCCGCGCCGACGATGTGGCAGGCGCCTGCGTGTTCCTGGCCAGCGACCTGGCCGCCTACTGCACGGGCGTCACGCTCGATGTCAACGGCGGCATGCTCATCCACTGAGCCCGCTGAGCGCCCGCACCGGCCATGGCATCCATGGCCGCATGACAACACCAATGGAGACAAGACCATGCAACGCAAGCGTTTCAATCGCGCCATCCTGGCCGCCTGCACCCTGCTGCTGCCGGCACTGGCCTGCGCCCAGTCCATCAAGCTGACGCTGGGCCACGGCGCCGCCCCCGACAACCCGCGCCACCTCGCATCGGTGAAATTCGCCGAACTGGTCAAGGCGCGCAGCGCAGGCCGCATCGAGGTGCAGGTTGCCCCCTCGGCACAGCTGGGCGACGATGCGGCCATGGTCACGGCCCTGCGCACGGGTGCGCTGGACCTGTCGGCCAACTCGCAGGGCGCCATGGCGGCGGCCGTGCCCGAATACGCGGCCTATGGCATGCCCTTCCTGTTTGCCTCGCCGGCGCGGGCCTTCCAGGTGCTGGACGGGCCGCTGGGGCGCGAGCTGGCGGACAAGTCGGCAGCCAAGGGCATGGTGGTGCTGGGCTACTGGGACAACGGCATACGCCACATGACCAACAGCAAGCGCCCCATCCGCACCGTGGAGGACATGAAGGGGCTGAAGATGCGCACCCCGCCCGACGCGGTGCTGGTGGACATCATGCAGGCCCTGGGCGCCGAGGCGCAGCAGATCAAGTTCGCCGAGCTGTATGTGGCACTGCAGCAGGGCGTGGTCGATGGCCAGGAAAACCCGCTGGCGAACTTCTACGCCAGCAAGCTCTACGAGGTGCAAAAGCACCTGACCCTCAGCGGCCACATGTTCCAGATGACGCCGCTGGTCATGGGCAAGCGCAGCTGGGACCGGCTGCCCGCCGCCGACCGCGCCCTGCTGACACAGGCCGCGCAGGAGGCCACGGCCTACCAGCGCCAGCTCTCGCGCGAGGCCGACGAGCGCCTGCTGGACGACATCAAGGCCAAGGGCGTGGAGGTCCACACCATCGACGCCAAGGCCTTCGCCCAGGCCACTGCCAAGGTGCAGGACAAATGGCTGACAGGCCCTGCAGGCCCCTATCTGACCAAGGTCGTCAAGGCCGCAGGCAGCCAGTGAGGCACGCCGCCGGGAGCATGTCATGAACATCGTCGAACGCATCGTCACGGGGCTGTGCCGCATCGTGCTGTGGGTCAGCACCCTCGTCATCTTTGTCATTCTGGTGTGCAACACCGCGCTGCGCTATGCCAGCGGCGCCAGCCTGCAGTGGGCCAACGAAGTGCCCGAACTGCTGTTTCCCTGGCTGGTCATGTCTGGCGTGGTGCTGGCGGCCGCCCAGGGGGCGCACATCACCACCACCTTCCTGGTCGAGGCCCTGCCGGTGCGCGTGCAGCGCGCCGCCGCCATCGCAGGCTGGCTGGCCGTGGCCGGGCTGTATGCCGTGCTGGCCTGGTCCACGCTGAACATGCTGGAGATCGTCCACGACGAGCGCAGCCAGATCCTGGGCATTCCCGGCTCGGTGACCTATGCCTGCGTCATGTCGGGCATGGCCATGCTGAGCCTGCTGGCGCTGCAGTCGGCCTGGCGCGCCTGCGTGGCATGCGGCACCAGGCCGGACGCCGCGCAGCCCGAACCCGCCCGCGCCGTGGCCGGCGCGCACTGGTAAGAAAGGCAGGCACAGATGTCCCTCGTCATGCTCTTTGTCTTCATGGCCAGCGCCGTGATCGCCATGCCCATCGCTCACGCGCTGCTCATGGGCGCCATGGCGGCAGCGGCCACCTCGGACCGCGTGCCCCTGGATCTGCTGGTGCAGCAGATGGTGGCCCAGGTCCAGAGCTTTCCGCTGATCGCCATCCCGTTTTTCATGCTCACCGGCTCGCTGATGATGGGCGGTCGGCTGGGGGAGGCGCTGGTCGGCGTGCTGTCGGCGCTGATCGGCCGCTTCCACGGCGGCCCCGCCCAGGTGGGCGTGATGTCGTCCACGCTGTTCGGCGGCGTCTCGGGCTCGGCAGTGGCAGACGCCTCGGCCATCGGCTCGCTGATGATCCCCTGGCACAAGCGCCTGGGCTATCCGCCCGCATTCTCGGCAGCGACGCTGGCGGCGGCGGCCACCATCGACATCCTGATCCCGCCGTCCATCCCCATGATCCTGTTCGCGCTCAGCGCCAATGCCTCGATCGCATCGCTGTTCGTGGCGGGCATCCTGCCGGGCATTGCCATGTGCGTGGGCTTCATGGGCGTGTGCTGGTGGGTGGGCCGGCGGCGCAACTTCCCGCGCGACACCACGCCCTTCGACTGGCAGGCGTTTCGCAGCCACCTGCTGTATGCCAGCCCCGCGCTGCTGCTGCCGGTGCTGATCATCGCCTTCCTGCGCTTTGGCATCGCCACGCCCACCGAAGTGGCCGTGCTGTCCACGCTGTACGCGGGCGTGGTGTCGGCTGCGGTCTACCGCGACCTGGGCTGGCGCCGGCTCAACGATGCCGTGGTGCATGCCGGGCTGGCCACAGGCGTGGTGCTGCTGGTGATCATGGCGTCCTCGGCCATCGGCTGGCTGCTGACCTTCGACCAGATGCCCAGCGGCATCGCCCAATGGGTGCAGTCGCATGTGCATACCGCATGGATGGTGATCGTACTGATGAACCTGCTCATGCTCTTCGTGGGCATGTTCATCGACCTGCCGGCCGCCGTGCTGCTGCTGACCCCGGTCTTCGTGCCGCTGGCCCAAAGCATCGGCATGGACATGACCCAGCTCGGAATCATGATGGTCGTCAACCTGGCGCTGGGCCTGTACACGCCGCCCGTGGGGACCACGCTGTTCATCACCAGCTCCCTGGCCCAGGTCAAGGTGGGCCAGACAGTGCGCGAACTCATTCCCTTCTACCTGGTGGCGCTGGCTGTGCTGGCGCTGGTGTCCTACGTGCCTGCCAGCATCCTGCGCTGAGCCGGCCACCGCTTTCGACAAAGGAGACAACACATGAACCAAGAACTGCAGCAGCGCCTGGACAGGCTCGCGGGCTGCGCATGGCGCATACGCCGGCGCGCATTGCGCATGGGAGAGGTACAGGGCCAGGGCTATATCGGCCAGGCCCTGGGATGGGCCGATGTGCTGGCCGTGGCCTACGGCGACGCGCTGCGGCTGCGGCCCGATGAGCCCAAGTGGGAAGGCCGCGACCGCTTCCTGCTGTCGCACGGACATTATGCGATCGCGTTTTATGCGGCCCTGGCAGAAGCCGGCATCCTGCCCGAGGAGGAGCTGGAAACCTATGGCAGCGATGACAGCCGGCTGCCCATGTCGGGCATGGCCACCTACACGCCCGGCATGGAAATCTCCGGCGGTTCGCTGGGACAGGGCCTGCCCATCGCCGTGGGCATGGCGCTGGCACTGCGCCACAAGGGCAGCGATGCCTTCGTCTACAACTCCATGTCCGATGGCGAACTCGACGAAGGCTCGACCTGGGAGGCCGCCATGTCGGCAGCCCACCACCGGCTGGGCCGGCTGATCTGCCTGGTTGATATCAACAACCAGCAGGCCGATGGCCCCTCCACCCGCATGCTGGGCTTCGAGCCGCTGGCCGACAAATGGGCCGCCTTCGGCTGGCATGTGCAGCGCGTGGACGGCAACGACCTGGCGCAGGTGCTGCAGGCCTTCGACACGGCACGCGCGCTCAGCGAGGACCGTCCCCGCGTCATCCTTTTCGACACCCTCATGGGCAAGGGCGTGCCCTTCCTGGAGCAGCGCGAAAAGAACCATTTCATCCGCGTCGATCCCCCCGAATGGCAGCAGGCCATCGCCATCCTGGACGCAGCGCAGACTACGGAGCAAGCCCAGCCATGAACACCGCAACCGCCGAGAAAAAACCGCGCCTGACCACCTCCGCCATGATCGCCTCCATCGCCAGCGAGGGGCAGCGCGTGCAGGCAGCCCCCTTTGGCAAGGCCCTGGTGGAACTGGCCGCCAGCCGCCCCGACGTGGTGGGCATGACCGCCGACCTGGCCAAGTACACAGACCTGCACCTGTTCGCGCAGGCCCATCCCGCGCGCTTCTTCCAGATGGGCATGGCAGAGCAGTTGCTGATGGCCGCTGCCGGCGGCATGGCCAAGGAAGGACTGACACCGTTTGCCACCACCTACGCTGTCTTCGGCACACGCAGGGCCTACGACTTCATCCACCAGGTCATCGCCGAGGAAAACCTGGACGTCAAGATCTGCTGCGCACTGCCGGGCCTGACCACAGGCTACGGCCCCAGCCACCAGGCCACCGACGATCTGGCCATGATGCGTGCCGTGCCAGGGCTGACCATCGTCGATCCCTGCGACGCGCTGGACATCAGCCAGGCCGTGCCGCAGATCGCCGCCCACCGTGGCCCCGTCTACATGCGCCTGCTGCGCGGCAACGTGCCGCTGGTGCTGGACGAGTACGACTACCAGTTCGAACTGGGCAAGGCCAGGATGCTGCGCGAAGGCCGCGATGTGCTCATCATCAGCAGCGGCTTCATGACCATGCGCGCGCTGGAGACGGCGCAGGCATTGGCCCGGGACAATGTGGGCGCCGCCGTCCTGCACTGCCCCACCATCAAGCCGCTGGACGTGCAGACCATCGCGCAGGCCGTCGCCAGCCAGCCGCGCCTGATCGTCGTGGCCGAGAACCACTCGGTCATCGGCGGCCTGGGTGAAGCCGTGGCCGGCGCGCTGCTGGAGCAGGACATCAGGCCCGCGCGATTGCGTCTTGCGGGCCTGCCCGACGCCTTCCTCGATGCCGGCGCCCTGCCCACGCTGCATGAGCGCTATGGCATCAGCGTCAACGCGCTGGCTGCGCGCATCCGGCAGTGGCTGGACTGACCTGCGCCGCGTGGTGAACCGGCTCAGCGCTGCTCCAGCACATAGCCGATGCCACGCACCGTGTGCAGCAGCTTGTCTGCGAAAGGCGCATCGAGCTTGATCCGCAGCCGGCTGACGGCCACATCCACCACATTGGTCTGCGCGCCACCGGGCAGCTTCCAGATCTGTTCAGCCAGATCCAGCCGCTCGACGACGCTGCCCTGGTGCTGCAGCATCAGCCGCAGCAGCTCATATTCCTGGCGCGTCAGATCCAGCCGCCGCCCTGCACGCTCGGCACGCTTTTTCGACAAATCCAGCACCAGATCGCCCAGGCTGAGCTTGTGCCCGGTGCCTGCGGCCTGATTGCGGCGGCCACTGCGCATGCGCAGGTTCGCGCGGGCCAGAAACTCCTGCGGCCTCACGGGCTTGGTCAGATAGTCGTCGGCACCGTTTTGCAGGCAGAACACCTGGTCCTCCAGGCTGTCGCTGGAAGTGACGATGACCACGGGCGTTTTCTCCAGCGCACGCAGGCCGCGCAAAAGCGCGCGTCCGTCCAGGCCGGGCAGATCGAGCGCCAGCACCACCAGACTGTATGCGTGGCGCAAGGCCAGCGCACGCCCCTGCAGGCCATTGCCCGCCACATCCACGTTGAAGCCATTGCGCAGCAGCTCCTGACGCAGCACCTGCGCGTCGGACTGCTCGCTGTCCACGATCAAGACTCTCATGCCCATCCTCCCTGGCCGTGCGCCGGATTGCTGTGCGCTCAACCCAGAACCTGCTGCAGGATGTCGCGCTGCCTTCTGGCCCATTTGGTGCCCACGCGCAGCGCCTCGCGCTGATGGGAGGAGGCCGAGGCGAAAAACATCGCCTCCTGCAGCTGCAGGCGCTGGAACAGGCGCCGCATCTGCAGCGCCCTGACGCGCAAAGAGCCCTCGGGGAGCACCGACTCCTGATGGTCGGTGGAAAACATCGTGGCAGCCCGCTCCAGGCATTGCTGCGCATAGCCGGACACCGAAGGCACTGCCCGGGGCTCGCACAGGCGCGCCTTGGCCACGAAGGGATTGCGTCCCACGACCATGCCCCAGGGGCGGATGGCCGTTGCGGGATTGACCGACAGCGCCTCCAGCCGGGTCAGGCCGAAGACACGTGCCAGCCGCAGCCGCATGGCCAGCAGTGGCGCCGTCTGCTGCACCTCGTCGATGGCCGCAAAAGCCTCCTCATCGCTGCCGCTGACAGGCAGCAGCAGCGAACGCAGCAGCAACTGGGCCAGCGTGTCCTGCTTGCTGGCGGCTGCGTGCAGCAGCGCCACGCCCTGCTCCATGGCATCGATATGCGTCGCATCCCGCAGCATCAGCGCGCCCAGGCGGCGCTCGGCCTCGGGCAGCCCGTACCGGGCCGCCTTCTCCAGGCAAAAGCGCGCCAGCGTGGGATTGGCCACCGAGCTGCGGTAGTCTGAACAGATGCGAAACAGGTGCAGCCAGGCAATGGCAATGCCGCCATCGGCTGCCCGCAGCAGCAAGGCGGCGGCCTTGCGCAGGTTCTGTGTCTGCACAAGGTGGCCAGGCTCCAGATGGGCGCAAGGCAGTCCCGCAAGCGCCCGGCCCAGCAGATGGCAGGCGCGCAGGTCGCCGCCGGTGGCATGGCGGTCCAGGCGGGCCTCGATCCAGCCGGCATCGAGCCCGCCCAGATCGTGGCCCGCCGTTTCGGCATGGTGGATGACATCGGTCACCAGTTGCTGCACGGACAGGCAGGGATCGACCTGGGGCTGGCCGGCAAGAATCTCCAGCATCTGGACGGCGTGCTGTGACTGGCCCCGCCCGAGGGCCTCGCGGCCCTCGCGCACCACGACCTGGGCAATGTCCTGGGGCTGGATGGCCCGCAGGGCCTGCAAGGCCTGCAGCAGGTCGCTGGCAGAAATTTCGGCCGTCTGGCGCACCAGATTGCGCGGCAGCGGGCTGCTGCACTGCGCCAGCCATTGCATGGCCACATCGCGTTCGCCACGGATCAGGTGCCAGGCGGCCAGCTTCAGGCGCCCTGCATCGTCGCACTCGGCAGCCGTGCGCAAGGGCTCCAGCAGATCGTGCTCCAGCAGCTCGCACAGCTGCAGGTGGCGCACGATGCAGATGCAGGACCTCTGCCGCACCTGGGGCAGGGCCGCCTTCAGATAGACCAACCCCACAGGAACGCTCCTGGGCATGCCCAGGGTTCCTGCCAGATAGGCTTCGCCCAGTTTCAGCCGCGCCTCGGCATCTCCTTTTCTGGCCAGCACCCGAAGCCTGACATCTTCACGCCGCATCTTGCACCCCCTGCAGAAGGACAGGAATCCAGGCCATGCGCGTTTCTACATTTCCATTTCCCGCC
>NZ_JACSYA010000002.1 GCF_029870285.1 Delftia sp. PS-11 | reverse complement strand
CTGCACGGCTTCGCTCTGGCAACTGCGCCGGGGCCTTTTGCCAGCGCTATGCCACCGCCCTCCCTCATGCCTTCAGCCGTTCGCTGCAGCGAATGCATGCGTGTATCCCACTGCCTGCTGGGCCGGTTGCCAGGCACCGTGCTGCGCCAGTGGCTGCCGCATATCCAGGAACGCGCACTGACCAAAGGGCAGCGGCTGCAGTCGCAGGGCAGCATCGCCCACGAGTTCCAGGTCATCAAGCTGGGGTTCGTGCTGGCCATGCGCCAGGGCGATGATGGCGTGGCGCGGCCGGTGGCACTGTTGGGCAATGGCCATGCGCTGGGCAGCCCGGGCTGGCTGCAGCAGCCTTCGGCCATGCATTTCGAGGCCCTGGGCCACGGGCGCATCTGCAGCGTGGACATTGCCACCATCACGCGCAAGGGGCTGGTCGATGCCGGCTTCATCCGGGCCCTGGCCATCCATTACACGCAGCACAACGCAATGCTTGCCGAATGGGCGCGCATCGCGCGCGTGCCCGGTGTGCTGCGCCAGCTGGCAGCCACGCTGCTGCAGCTGTCACGCCTCCAAACCAGCCTGCTCGTGCGCCTGCCCAGCCAGGGCGCGCTGGCAGCGCTGCTGGCGACGCGCCGTGAAACTATTGCACGCTGCCTGCACCGGCTGGCCCGCCTCCAGGCACTGGAGCGGGTGGACCGATGGCACTGCACGCTATGCCCTAAGGTGCTGCACAGCATCAGCGAAGAACACATGGCACAGGAAACCGTATGACCCGGCATCGCGGCTCACGGCTCACGACACCTCACTGCGGGCCAGCAAGTCCGTCATGGGGATGCCCAGCAGTGCGCCAATCTGCTCTGCAGGCACGGCGCGCGCGAATAGCCACCCCTGGTAGGCATCGCAGTCCAGAATGCGCAGCAGGCGCAGTTGCTCCAGATTTTCCACGCCCTCGGCCACGACCTGCAGGCCCAGGGTGCGTGCCAGCGCGATCACGGCCTTGACGATCTTGGCATCTGCCGGACTGTCGAGCATGGGGCTGATAAAGGTGCGGTCGATCTTTACGCGCGAAACCGGCAGGTCACGCAAATGGGCCAGCGAGGAATAGCCGGTGCCGAAATCATCAAGCACCACGCACAGGCCTGCCGCCATCAGATTGCCCAGCAGCTCTCGCGCCTGGTCCGGGTCGGTCATGGCGGCCGACTCTGTGACCTCCAATTCCAGCAGATACGGCGGCACACCATGCCGCGCCAGGCTGCCCATCAGGCGCTGCTGCAAATCCGCCTGGCGCAACTGCTGGGCGGAAAGATTGATGGCCACGCGCAGCGGCATGCCCGCACGCAGCCAGGCGCCGGCCTGCCGGCAGGCGGCCTCGATCACCCATTCGCCCAGCGCCAGGATCAGGCCCGTGGATTCGGCCACGGGCACGAAACGCTCGGGAGAGACCCAGCCCATCTGGTCGTCATGCCATCGCAGCAAGGCCTCCACGCTCTGAACCTGTCCCCCGCAGACCTGCACCTGCGGCTGGAAATGCAGGCTCAGCCGATCCTGCTCCAGGGCCTGCTTCAGGCGTTCGTGCAGCATCACCTTCTCGGCCATGGCGAACCCCATGGCACTCGCATAGCGTGCGTAGGCAGCGCGGCCGTGCTGCTTGGCCTCGTACATGGCCATGTCGGCGTAGCGCATCAGCGTGGCCGCATCGCTGGCGTCATGGGGAAAAAAGGCCGCCCCCACGCTGGCGCCGAAGTTCAGCGCGAAATGCCCGACCGGGCAGGGCCGGCACAGCTCGGCCAGCAGGGCATCGATGCGCACGCGCAGTGCTGCCTCATCGTCGCAGGGATGGATCAAGGCTGTGAACTCATCGCCCCCCATGCGCGCCGTGGTCACGGTGGCGCCCAACGCAGCCTGCATGCGGCGGGCGACCTCTTTGAGCACCTGGTCGCCCACGTCGTGGCCATAGCCGTCGTTGATGGCCTTGAAGTCGTCCAGATCCAGCAACAGCAGGGCAAACGAGCCCGGCCCGGTGCCATCGGCGGCCTGGGCAATGGCCTGCTCCAGCTGCAGACCGAACTGCCATCGGTTGAGCAGGCCCGTCAGGGTATCGTGCGTGGCGTGGTAGTGCATGCACGCTTCCATCTGGCGCAGCTGCGACAGATCGCGCACAAAAGCCACGGCCACGCCGCCACGATGGTTCGAATGGCCCAGCGCAATGTCCACCGGCAGGCGCTGGCCGCTCTTGCACACCAGCCACAGGTCGCGCCCCTGCCCCATGGGACGGCGCGCAGGCTCGGCGAAATAAGCCTCCAGCTTTGGCACATGGGCCGTGCGGGACTCGGAGGGCAGCAGCATGTGCAGCGGCTGGCCCAGCAGCTCCTGGTCCGAATAGCCGCTCATGTCCTGCATTGCGCAGTTGGCCAGCAAAATACGGCCGGCACGGTCCACCAGCAAGATGCCATCGGGCGCGGCATCCAAGGCCACGCGCTGCAGGTCATCCTCCAGCGCTGGCTGCGCCGGCAATGCCTGGGCATCGTTGCGCGGAGCCGTCATGTGTCCCGCCCGCCACCCTGGAATACCGAGGCCGCCGCCTCCAGCGCAACGGCCTGATCGGCGAGCACCCGGGCCTGGTCCAGCGTTTCACGGGCCAGCACCGCGTTGTGCTGGGTCACCTGCTCCAGCTGCTGCACGGCTGCCTGTACCTGCTGCACACCGCTGGCCTGCGTCTGGCACGCCTGCTGCATCTCCTCGGCCAGCCGCAGTTGCTCACGCATATCGGTCCGCACGGCCTGCATGGCCTCATCCACCTCGCGCGCCATGGCGCAGCTTTGCTGCACCTGCTGCCGCGACGTGTCGATCAAGGCCTTGATTTCGTGCGCGGCCTGGGCGCTGCGCTGCGACAGGCGGCGGACCTCATCGGCCACCACGGCAAACCCCTTGCCATGCTCGCCGGCACGCGCTGCCTCCACTGCTGCATTCAGCGCCAGCAGATTGGTCTGAAACGCAATGCCATCGATCAGCGCACTGATCTGGCCCACCTGGTCGCTGGCATCGGCCACACGGCGCATGCTCTGGTCCAGCTGGCCCACCACCTCGCTGCTGCGCTCGGCCACGCCCACGCCATGCCGGGCGCGCTCGGCCGCCTGGCCTGCCTGGGCACTGCTTTGCTGCAGGGCCACCGCCAGCGACTGCATGGCCTGGGCAGACTGCTCCAGACTGGTCGCGGCCGCCTCGGTGCGCTCGCTCAGCGCAGTGCTGCCCTTTTGCACCTCCATTGCGCAGCGGCGCACCTGGTCGCTTTTGCCCTGGATGTCACTGACCAGAGAAACCATGTTCAGGCCGGCCTGGCGTACCGCCTGGCCAATAGCGCCAATCTCATCGGTGCGCATCAGTTGCAGATCAGCCGCAGGCTGGCCGCTGGCCACTGCCTGCGCCTGGCCACTCAATACTGCCAGTGGCACCAGCAGTCTGCGGCCCAGCCAGCGCACTGCCGCAGCACAGGCCAGAGTCCAGAGCAGCCAGACAGGCAGGACATGGGCAGGTGCCGCCGCTATCTTCGGCCAGGGCGCGGCCATACAGACCGAACCGAGCAGCCACAGGCCGGCCACCTGGGCCTTCACCTGCCAGGCCAGCGGCCGGAAGCGCCACCACTTCGCCACGGCGCCCCAGGTGCCGCGCCAGACGGGAACGCCCCGGTACAGCCCCAGCGATCCCGAGCCAGCGTTCAAACGCTCATACAAGGCAGCGTGCTGCAGCACTTCAGCAGGCTCGGGGCGGGTGCGCACGGACAGGTAGCCCACCACGGCATCGCCCTGGCGTATGGGGCTTGCATTGGCGCGTACCCAGTAGTGGTCGCCATCCTTGCGCCGGTTTTTGACCAGCGCGCTCCAGGGCAGGCCGCGCTTGATGGTGGACCACATATCGGCAAAAGCTGCCGAAGGCATATCGGGGTGGCGCACGATGCTATGGGACTGCCCATAAAGCTCGGACGCCTCAAAGCCGCTGACGCGGATGAAAGCATCGTTGGCGTAGACGATGCGTCCCTGCAGATCAGTCACGGAAAGAAGCGTATCGCCCTCGCTCAGGGGGTACTCACGCTGGGTGACGTACTCATTTCGCCGCATGAATCAGGTCTCTCGGAGATGGGCGGAACATCGGCATGACATTCCAGGCGGGCCACTCTAAGCAGTCCTGCGGCAATGCACATCAGGGATGATGTGTGCTTGCCCGGCTAAATGACTTCAATGTGATACGCATCACACTGTGTTTCGGACGCTCATTCTCAGGATCGCTTTTCCTGTAAAAGGGCCTTGACGTCGGCCGCAACCACCTGCGGGCCGCTGCCATAGCGCTCATAGACACGCAGGCGCCCGGCCGTGTCGTAGACATAGCTGCCCGCCGAGTGGTCCAGCGTGTAGGTTCCCTCGGTCTTGCCCGGCACCTTCTTGTAAAAGAGCTTGAAGTCCTTGGCCACAGCCGCAGTTTCCTCGGGCGTGCCGTGCAGGCCGACGAAGCCGGGATCGAAATTGGCCACATAGGCTTTGAGCACCTCGGGCGTGTCGCGCTCGGGGTCCAGGGTCACGAACACGCCGACCAGCCGGTCCGCATCCGCTCCCAGCTGCTGCTTGACCTCGACCAGCTCCTGCATGGTGGTGGGGCAGACATCGGGGCATTGCGTGTAGCCGAAGAACACCACGACGACCTTGCCCGCAAAATCCTGGATGCTGCGCCGCCGGCCATCGGCGTCACGCAGGGGAATGTCCTTGGCGTACTCGGCGCCGGTGACATCGACACCCTGGAAACTGGTCTTGGCCTCTCGCGAGCACCCGCCCAGCGCCAGAGCGCCCCACGCCATCGCGGCCGCGCCCATCACGCGCAGCGCTGTCCGTTTTTTCATGCTTTCTCTACCAAACAAGGGATCAGAAGGAAAGCGAAAGCCCTCGGCCGGAGCCTTCGCACACTAGCTGGCGACCATAACCGATCCGTGCAAAACCCCAGCGCCAGCAAGACTGCGGCAGCCGTCAGCCGCCCGGACGGCCCGCCGTGTCCCAGGAGGCCGAGGCGCGCAGCAGCCGGTCCAGATCGCGCTTGGCCTTGCCGGCATCGGCCTTGCCCAGGTTCGCGGGCATGCGCATCATCCAGTGGCCCTGCGGGTCCACCACGTACAGGTGGTCCTGCAATGCATGGCCCGGCGACGGCTGCAGCCAGCTGCGCAGCACGGCCTCGGGCACGCGCAGCACCGTCGCCTGCGCCAGCGCTGGGCGCAGGTGCCCAGGCACGTCAGCGCCGTCGGAAACCAGCCAGACCCGGTCCAGGCGCTCTTTTTCCCGGCCCAGGGCCTCGCGCAGCTGACGCTGCAGATAGAGATTGTTTTCGCAGGCGGGGCCACAGCCTCCCCCTGCCACACTGACCAGCAGCCACTGGCCCTTGAGCGACTGCAGCGGCAGGGCCACGCCGTCCAGCGTGGTGGCCGTGGCCGCAGGCAGGGCGGGCTGGGCGGCAATCAGCTCGCCAAAACTGCGCTGCTGGCCAGGCCGCAGCACGTAGTAGGTGAAATAGGACGCCACCACCGGTGCGGCACACACCGCGAACACTGCCAGCATCTTCCAGCGCCCGCTGCGCGTGCGCCGCGCATCGGCCACGCCGGGCTGCAGCGGCGGCAGACCGTGAATGGTCATCTCCAGGGGCATCTCAGGAGCGGCTGCGGGACGGGCGGACAAAGCGTCGGATGATTTGGAACCAGACATACAAAAGCGTGATCAGGGCCGCGAGTCCAAACCACTGGAACGCATAGCCATGGTGTTTCTCGACGCCGGCCGTAGCCTCGGGCCAGTCGCGGCGCAGCCCTTCGCTGGCCTCGCCCGTCTGCAGCAGGCTGGCATCGCGCAGCGGCAGCCCCGAGGCCGCAGCCCACTCGGTGATGTCCACATTCTGTCGGATGCGCGACTTTTGCCCATCAGGGTCTGCCCCTGCCCGGCCGCCGAACTCATAGAGCCTGGAAGGCGCGGCCTGCATGCGTCCCTCTACCGTGACCAGTCCCTCGGGCGTGTGCACCTCGGGCAGCGCCGTGCGTTCCTGGAAATTGCGCGGCACCCAGCCGCGCTGCACCACGATCACCACATCGCCATGGGGCGGTGCCAGCCGCAGCGGCGTGAGCACAAAGAACCCCGGCTGCCCCTGCATCTGGCGGTTGTCCAGATACAGCGTCTGTGCACCAATCCAGTGGCCATGCAACTGCACAGGACGGTGCAGCCAGGGCGCAGGGCTGGCCTGCACGGCGGGCCCGGCAAGCCCGGCCGCCAGTTGTGCATTGTCCCAGGGGGGCTGGCGCTGCTGGCGCTGCACCGCCTCGAACAGCGCCTGTTTGTAGCCCGCGCGCTGCAGCTGCCAGCGGCCCAGGGACAGCGTGACCGCGATGCCGATCAGCGCAGCCAAGGAGATCAGTACAAACCGCCAGCGCTCTGGCATTCTGGAAACACGCACCGGATAATCCATCCATGAAATTCGTGATCGTTCTCGCCCTGCTGGCCATTGTCGCCAGTCTGGGCAGCGCACTGTTCTTCATGATGCGCCGTCCCCCTGAAGGCCAGGACGATGCGCTGGATGACAGGCGCCGCAGCCGCGCCATGTTCCGCTCGCTGGCGCTGCGCGTCGGCCTGTCCGTGACTTTGTTCCTGTGCGTGCTGCTCGCGGCCAAGCTGGGCTACATCCATCCTACCGGCTGGACCGCCGGCAGGTGATGGCTGTCCAAAAAAAGAAGCGCCGCAGCGCTTCTTCAGGCAAGGCAAAGCCCTGTCACATCCAGTAGACCAGCACGTAGAGAAACAGCCAGACCACGTCCACGAAGTGCCAGTACCAGGCGGCGCCCTCGAAGCCGAAATGGCGCTGCGCCGTGAAGTGCCCTGCGTGCAGGCGCAGCGTGATGAACAGCAGCATCAGCATGCCCACGAACACGTGGAAACCGTGAAAGCCGGTGAGCAGAAAGAAGGTCGAGCCGAACACGCCCGAGGACAGTTTCAGGTTGAGTTCGGTATAGAGGTGGTAGTACTCGTAGCCCTGCACGCACAGGAACACGAAGCCCAGGATCACGGTCATCCACATGAAGGCGATGGTGCGCGCACGCTGGCCGGCCTGCAGCGCGTGGTGGGCGATGGTCAGCGTCACGCCCGAGGTCAGCAGCAGCGCCGTATTGATAGTGGGCAGCCAGAAAGGGCCCACCGTCTGGAAGGGCTCGACCGTATTGGCGGGAGAGGCCGTCGCGCCCGACGCCATGCTGGGCCAGACCGCCTTGAAATCGGGCCACAGCAGCGCGTTGTCCAGGCTGCCCAGCGCAGGCACGGAGTGCGCGCGCGCCCACCACAGCGCCGTGAAGAAGGCCCCGAAGAACATCACCTCCGAGAAGATGAACCAGCTCATGCTCCAGCGGAAAGACAGGTCGATCTTGCGGCCGTACTTGCCGGCCTCGCTTTCGTGCGCGGCCTCGCGGAACCAGCGAAAGAGCACGACCAGCCACCAGGCCAGACCGGCGAAAAGGCTGTATTTGCCCCATTCATGCCCATTGATCCAGTGGCCCGCGCCCAGGATCACGAAGAACAGGCCCGCCGCCGCCATCACAGGATGGCTGGACTCCGCCGGCACGTAGTAGTAAGGCGTTTTGCCGTGGGTGGTTGCACTCATTGCTCTGCTCCTGACATTCTTGTTTCCGTGTTGCCGTCCATCACATCACTTCATGGCCCTGGCGCTCAGGCCACCAGCCTGACCAGCGCGATCAGCCCCAGCACCAGCACGAAGATGGCCACCAGCCCCACGCCGATGACATGCAGCGGCGTGATGCGTTCCACATCCTTTTGGTACTCGCGCCCCTTGCGCACGCCGAAGATCGACCAAGCCACGGCGCGCACCGTGCGCCAGAGGCTGGGACCCTGCTGCGGTCCGCGCGCGCTCATGAGGCCGGCTCCCCGCCGTGCGAGCCGGCCACCGTGCCGGGCGGCGCCGCCGGCGTCCTGCCGCCCACCTCGAAGAAGGTATAGGACAGGGTGATCGTCGTCACGTCCCGGGAGATGCGCGGATCGATGACGAAGGCCACGGGCCACTCGCGCTTTTCGCCGGGCTCCAGCGTGTACTGCGAAAAGCAAAAGCATTCGAGCTTGTTGAAGTGCGCCGCCGCCTGGCGCGGCGCATAGCTGGGAATCGCCTGGGCGGCCATGCGCCGGTTCTGCACATTCTGGAACTCGTACATCACGGTCGCCAGCTCCCCCGGATGCACCTGCATGGAGCGCCGGGCCGGCTTGAAGTCCCAGGGGCCGCGCGCATTGGCGTCGAACTCGACGGTGATGGTGCGGCTCCTGTCCACCTGCGAATTGGCCGGCAGGCGCACATCGCGCCCGGCCGAGCCGTTGCCCGGCACCTGACGCTCGGACAGCGACAGGATGTTGATGCCCGTGAGTTCGCAAATGTGCTTGTAGATGGGAATCAGCACATAGCCGAAGGCGAACATGCCCACGGCCACCACGGCCAGCTTGCCCACCATCTTCGTGTTTTCCCTGCGCACGCTCACGGTCTGCCTCCTTTTGCCTGCCCGCCTTCCGCCCCGCAGGGCGCCTGCGCCTCAGTGCAGCACGGCGATCTTGATCACGAACCCGGCCAGAAAGGCCAGCGCCACCGACACCAGGATCAGAGCCAGGCGCAGGTTGGCCTTGCGTTGCTGTGTGTCCATATGCATTCGCCCCTGCATGTCAGCCGATCACGCGCGTCGCCGTCGCATCGAGCTTGGGCGGCGTCTCGAACGTGTGGAACGGTGCCGGCGACGGCACCTCCCACTCCAGGCCCTCGGCGGCTTCCCAGGGCTTTTGCGGCGCTTTCTCACCCTTGCCGCGCATGGCGGGCAGCACGACGAAGAGGAAGAAATACACCTGCATCAGGCCAAAGCCCAGTGCGCCGATGGATGCCACCATGTTGAAGTCGGCGAACTGCATGGGGTAGTCGGCATAGCGGCGCGGCATGCCGGCCAGTCCCAGAAAGTGCATCGGGAAGAAGGTGATGTTGAAGAAGATCAGCGAGCCCCAGAAGTGGATGCGCCCGCGCGTCTCCGAATACATCACGCCGGTCCATTTGGGCGCCCAGTAATAGTAGGCCGCGAACATCGAAAACAGCGAGCCCGCCACCAGCACATAGTGGAAGTGCGCCACCACGTAGTAGGTGTCCTGCAGCTGGATGTCGATGGGCGCCATCGACAGGATCAGGCCCGTGAAGCCGCCCATGGTGAACACGAAGATGAAGCCCACCGAAAACAGCATGGGCGTCTCGAACGTCATGGAGCCGCGCCACATGGTGGCCACCCAGTTGAAGATCTTCACCGCCGTGGGCACGGAGATCAGCATGGTGGCGTACATGAAGAACAGCTGCCCTGTCACGGGCATGCCGGTCGTGAACATGTGGTGCGCCCAGACGATGAACGACAGGATGGCGATGGACGAGGTCGCATAGACCATGGACGCATAGCCGAACAGCTTCTTGCGGCTGAAGGCCGGCACGATCTGGCTGATGATGCCAAAGGCCGGCAGGATCATGATGTAGACCTCGGGGTGGCCGAAGAACCAGAAGATGTGCTGGTACATCACCGGGTCGCCGCCGCCGGCCGGGTTGAAGAAGCTGGTGCCGAAGTGCCGGTCGGTCAGCGTCATGGTGATGGCGCCGGCCAGCACGGGCATGACGGCGATCAGCAGGTAGGCCGTGATCAGCCAGGTCCAGGCGAACATGGGCATCTTCATCAGCGTCATGCCGGGAGCGCGCATGTTGAGCACGGTGACGATGATGTTGATGGCGCCCATGATGGAGCTGGCGCCCATGATGTGCATGGCCAGGATGGAAGTGTCCATGGATGGCCCCATCTGCAGCGTCAGCGGCGCATACAGCGTCCAGCCTGCTGCGGGCGCGCCGCCCGGCATGAAGAACGAGCCCACCAGCATGATGCCCGCAGGGATCAGCAGCCAGAAGCTGAAGTTGTTCATGCGCGCAAAGGCCATGTCCGATGCGCCGATCTGCAGCGGCAGCATCCAGTTCGCAAAGCCCACGAAGGCCGGCATGATGGCGCCGAACACCATGATCAGGCCGTGCATGGTGGTCAGCTGGTTGAACAGCTCGGGATTGACGATCTGCAGCCCCGGCTGGAACAGCTCGGCACGGATCAGCAGCGCCAGCACCCCGCCCACCATCAGCATGGCGAACGAGAACAGCAGGTACAGCGTGCCGATGTCCTTGTGGTTGGTGGCGAACATCCAGCGGCGCCAGCCCGTGGGCGTGGCGTGGTGGTGGTCATCATGGCCATGGTCGTGGCCCGCAGGACTGTGGACAGGTGGAAGTACGGCACTCATCTCTTATCTCCAATCGCTGATCTGTCTTGCGCGCTCACTGGCTCGCGGCGGCCGTTGCGCCGCCCTCGGGGAATTTGCCCGCACGGGCCGCGACGAACTGCGACGGCTGCACGATCTGGCCGGTCTTGTTGGACCAGTGGTTCTTGGCGAAAGTGACCACGGCCGCCAGTTCGGTGTCGCTGAGCTGCTTCCAGGCCGGCATGGCGCCGTTGGCGCGGCCTTCCAGCAGCACATGCATCATCTCGGCTGGCGGCCCCTGCACCAGGGCGCTGCCGTCCAGCGGCTTGATCGGACCCGCGCCCTTGCCATTGGCCTGGTGGCAGGCCGCGCAGTTGGCCGCATAGACCTTCTCGCCGCGTGCCACGAGGTCGGGCAGCGTCCAGACCTTGCCGGGGTCGTCCTGGCGGGCCGCCGCCATCTTGCGCTGCGCCTCGACCCAGGCCTTGTAGTCATCGCCGGACAGCACCTTGACATGGATGGGCATGTAGGCGTGTTCCTTGCCGCACAGCTCGGCGCACTGCCCGTAATAGTCGCCGGTCTTGTCGGCGCGGAACCAGGTATCGCGCACAAAGCCGGGTATCGCATCCTGCTTGATGCCGAAGGACGGCACCATGAACGAGTGGATCACGTCGTTGGCCGTGGTGATGATGCGGACCTTGCGGTCCACGGGCACGACCAGGGGGTTGTCCACCTTGAGCAGGTAGTCGTTGGGCGCCTTGGACACATCGCCGCTGTCGGACAGCCGGCGGTGGCTGCTGTCCAGCGTGGAGATGAAGCTCAGGCCCTGGCCCTCGCCATTGATGTAGTCATAGCCCCATTTCCACTGGTAGCCCGTGACCTTGACGGTCAGATCGGCATTGGTCGTGTCCTTCTGGGCCACCAGCACCTTGGTCGCAGGCAAGGCCATCAGAATGACGATGATGAAGGGCACGACAGTCCATACCACCTCCACGGTGGCGGACTCATGGAAGTTCGCAGCCTGGGCGCCGCGCGACTTGCGGTGCTTCCAGATCGAATAGAACATCACGCTGAACACGCCGATGAAGATCACCGTGCAGATGGTCAGCATCATCCAGTGCAGGAAATGCTGTTCCTGTGCAATGCGCGTGGCCGCAGGGTGCAGGTTGAGCTGATTGACGGCCGGACCACCTGGCAGATCCGCCGCCGCATGCGCCAGGGACCATCCCTGCGCCATGGCCAGCGTGCCCCAGAAACCCAGCTTGGTGGAAATACTTTTCATAGTTTTCACTTGCGTCTAAGCCTTCAGGTTGTCCACTCGCTCCTGCCGGCACGGCGTGGGACCGCGCCAGCCAGCCCCTTCAACGCCTGCCGCAACGGCAGTGACCGACCTCGCCCTCACGAGCATGCATGAAAGCATGGGAGATGCGCCTGCGCGCAATCACCAATAGCGGGGCAGATCGCAAAGCCCTCAGGCCATGCAATTGCGGGCGGCACGGCCATGCAGGCGCATATGAGCGGGCCGCGCGCATGGCCGTCAAAAAAGAGAAGGGGGAGCAAAGGGCTGCGCCGCCGCAGGCGGGCGGCATCAGGGATGGCAGGCGCCTGAGCGCCAGCAGGGACAGCAAACACAGTGCCTGGGCGCAAGCCGCCAGGCCATGCGTCAACCGGTGATGATCAAATGCGCGGGCCAGGCGCCATTCAAACCGCTGGCCCGTTACCGTGGCAAAGCGAAACACCAAGTTTTCTCCCCTTGCGGCCTGCGGGCCGCTGGTCTTTTCCCTGGCCAGGAGAGGGGGCCGCAGGAAAAGCGGTTGCTGGGGAAATTGTAGGCGGCTTTGTTTTGAATCAATGACCGGAAAGCGACATCCAGGCTATCGCAAACCCGCGTTGCGCGGCTGGCGCAGCATGCTGCGCATATCGTCCAGCGACACCGCGCTGTGGGACTCCAGGCGCACCCGTGGCTGCGGCTTGTAGGCGTGTCCGTAGACGATCTCGAAGGTCAGCGACAGCTGCCCGTCGGGGCCTGCCAGCTGCTCGCGCAGGGCATCGTGCAGCGCCTGCTGCCAGCGCCGGCCGCGCAGGGCCGCAAAGCGCTGCGGATGCAGGTTGCGCCCCAGCTCGCGCAGCTCCTGCAGCAGGCGTTCGGGCGTGGCGAAGGTCAGCGTGATGTGCTCCATGTCCATGACAGGCTCGCTGAAGCCGGCATGCACCAGCATGTCGCCCCAGTCGTGCATGTCGGTGAAGGACTGGCCCGGCGCAGGCCATCCCAGCCGGGCATACAGCGCATGCAGCTCGCGCAGCGTGTCCGGCCCCAGGCAGGAAAACATGACATAGCCATCGACCGACAGCGCCTGGTGCCAGCGCCCGATCAGTGCCTGTGGATCAGGGCAATGGTGCAGGGCCATGTTGGCCCACAGCATGTCCACGCTGGCGGGCGCAGGCATGCCAAAGCGCGTGCCGGCATCGCTCCAGCGCGCTGGCTGCCACCAGCGCTCCCCCAGCTGCGCACGGGCAGCAGACTCATGGGCAGGCGTGGACTCGGCCACCTGGCATGCCGCCTTGGGATAGCGCTGGCGCAGCAGGCCATGGGCCTGCAGGCCGCCACGCACCGGCTCCCAGTGGCACCAGCTGCGGGGCGGCTTGACGATCCAGTCCAGCCGCTCCTGCATGCGCCTTGCCACCTCCTCGTGCAGCCAGGGCGACGCGGCTGGCACGGCGCGCTGCCAGCGCGAGGCTGCGGCGGGATCGATGGTGGGGGGCAACTCGTGGGACATAGCGTGACTGTGCAGGCAGCTCCGTGAAAGGCATGCGCGCACGGCCCGGAGTGCCAAGCAAGCAGCCTTGCGCGGCGCGAGTATATTGACTCCATGCCCAACCTGCCCGCGACATGGCTTTCGCAGGGGCGTCGGGCGCCGAAGCGTCGGGCGCCGCTGCGTTGCGAGCCGATGCGTCGGGCGCTGGACGGCCTCATCGACGCCCTGCCCAGCCAGTGCGCTGTCTGCAGCCGCTGGCCGGCGCGCCGGCTGTGCGCAGACTGCTGCGCCCGCTGGGCCACGGCCACGCCGCGCTGCCAGCTGTGCGCCATCGCCGTGCCGGCTGGCGTGAAGGTCTGCGGCGCCTGCCTGCGCGGCCCTGCGCCGCTTTCCATCTGCCTGGCGGCCGTGGACTACGCCTACCCGTGGCACAGGGTCATCGCCGACTTCAAATTCCGTGGCGACACAGGGCTGGCACGCAGCCTGGCTGCGCTGATGCTGCAATCGCCGCAGGCATGTGAACAGCTGGCCAGGTGCGATGCGCTGGTGCCCATGCCGCTGTCGCCGCAACGGCTGTGCGAGCGCGGCTTTCACCAGACGCTGCTGCTGGCCAGGGCCCTGGCGCGCCAGCAGCCGGTACAGATACTCGCTGCGGCCGCAGAGCGCAGGCATACCGGCACACCGCAGCATGACCTTGCACGCGCGCAGCGCCTGCGCCACTTGCGCTCGGCCTTTGCCGTTGCGCCGGACCAGCGCAGCCGCATCGAAGGCCGCCGGCTGCTGCTGCTCGACGATGTCATGACCACCGGCGCCAGCCTGCATGCGCTGGCCCAATGCCTTCGCAGGGCAGGCGCCGCAGAAGTCGGCGCACTGGTGCTGGCCCGCACGCCGCTGTAGCGCGGTCCGTGGCCGCGAGACAATACGGCCCACCATGTTCAATATCGTTCTCGTCGCGCCGGAGATTCCGCCCAACACCGGCAATGTGATCCGCCTGGCCGCCAACACGGGCTGCAGCCTGCACCTGATCGAGCCGCTGGGCTTTTCGATGGAAGACCGCCTCATGCGCCGGGCCGGCCTCGACTACCACGAATACGCACCCGTGCGGCGCCATGCCGACTGGGCCGCTTTTTTGCAAGACTGCAGCCCCGACCGGGAGCGCATGTTCGCCATGACCACCCACAGCAGCAGCCCGGCGCACGCCATCGCTTTCGCGCCCGGAGACTGGCTGGTCTTCGGCGCGGAAAGCAAGGGGCTGCCGCCCGAGGTACGCGAGCAGTTCCCGCCACAGCAGCGCCTGCGCCTGCCCATGCTGCCGGGACAGCGCAGCCTCAACCTGTCCAATGCTGTGGCCGTCACCGTCTTCGAGGCCTGGCGCCAGCAGGGCTTTGCCGGAGCCGCGTTGCCCACATGAGCGCGCAGGACAGCAGAAGTTCCGGGCCGATTGTTTCAAAGACTGAAAAAGCGCATTGCCAATCCGAGGGTTTTTCCCAGTTCCGTTCGATCCTACATTTGATCCATGGGCTCTCCGTTACCAAGCGATCTCCGCAAGGAACGCCCTGTCCCAGAACCAAAAGCAAAGGACTGAATCATGAAAAACACCCGCCGTTTTGCCATCATTGCCGCGCTCACCGTCTCCGCCGCTGCCGCACAGGCCGCTGGTTTCGATTTCGCCGAAAACAGCAGCTACCCGCCTGAAGTGCAGACCCAGAGCACGCTGACCCGCGCACAGGTCATCGCTGACCTGAAGGCGGCACAGGCCAATGGCACGCTGCTGTCTGTCGGTGAAGGCTACCAGCCGGCCCAGAACACGGCCGCCTCCACCCTGAGCCGCGAGCAGGTGCGCCAGGAAGCGGCTGCCGCCGAGCGCGCAGGCAAGCTGGACTTCGGCGCCTGAGCTGCCAAAGCCACGGCCTGTGCACAGCCAAGCCCGCAGGCACTGCCTGCGGGCTTTTTCGTTCAGGCCGCCGCGCCGTAGTTGCGGGCCACGGACTCCGCCACGCACACCGGCTTGTCCGCGCCCTCGCGCTCCACGGTCACCAGCCAGGTCATCTGCAGGCCCTCGGGCTCGATGGGCTCGGCCTGCTGCAGCGTCAGGCGCGCGCGCAGGCGGCTGCCGACAGGAACGGGCGCGGTGAAGCGCACGCGGTTGAGGCCGTAGTTGACGCCCATTCGGGCACCCTCGATGCGAAAGCAGCTTTGGAAGAACTGCGGAATCAGGGACAGCGTCAGAAAGCCGTGGGCGATAGGGGCACCGAACGGCCCCTGGGCCGCGCGCTCGGGGTCCACATGGATCCACTGCTGATCGCCAGTCGCATCGGCAAACAGCTGGACCTGCTGCTGGGTGATGGTGATCCAGTCGCTGACGGCGACTTCCTGCCCGATGCAGGCGCGCACCTCGGAATAGGAGCTGAAGGTTTTCATGGCCCCACTGTAGAGGCCGCTGGCGCGCGCACGATGTCGGACGCGCGACAGGCTAGGGGAAACCGCTACTTCGCGGCGCGCTGCACAAAGAACAGGCCCGTACCCACCGCCATCAGCAAGGCGCCGAAGACGCGGTTCTGGCCGCGCACGGCACGGGCGCTGCGCATGAAATTGCGCAGCGCGCTGGCGCTGGCGGCATAGCCGTGCATGACCATGGTGTCCACCGCCAGCATGGTGGCAGCCAGAATCAGCAGCTGCAGCCACAGCGGACGGCTGGCGCTCATGAACTGGGGCAGCACGGCCACCATGAAAATGATGCCCTTGGGATTGGTGGCGTTGGTCAGAAAGCCTGTGAGAACGCGCCGTCGCACGCTGAGCTGCGGCATGGACTCCTGGGTAGCCAGCGGCGCGGCGCCCGAGCGCCACTGGCTGATGCCCAGATAGATGAGGTAGCAGGCGCCCACGATCTTGACGGCATTGAACGCCCACTCGGAAGCCAGCAGCAGCGAGCCCACGCCCGCCCCCGCGATCAGCAAGATCGTCAGCAGCCCCAACTGCAGGCCGAAGATGGTGGCGCTGCTCTTGCGCACGCCATAGGACAGTCCATGGCTCATGGACAGCACGGCCCCCGAGCCTGGAGAAACCGCAATGATCCAGCAGGCCACAAAGTACGCCAGCCATGTATGCCAATCCATGCCAAACACCTTAAAAATAGACAGCAGCCCGCCATCTTAAAACCGCCGCGCCGATCCGGTGCGCTGGCAGGACAAAGCCGGCAGGGACGCTGAAGCATTCGGTGGCACTTTTCATCCTGTCAGAAAACTGACCCAGCCATGAGAGTGACACAATCAATCATCTCCGGGTAAACACCACTCCAAGAACCTACGACACCCATGGAACACAGCGCCCCCATCTGGCTCAGCTACGGCTTCATCTACCTCACCGCAGCCGTGCTGGCCGTGCCCCTCGCACGCGCCCTGGGGCTGGGCGCCATCATCGGCTACCTGGGCGCGGGCATTGCCATGGGGCCCTGGGGCCTGTCCCTGGTCAGCAATGTGGACGACATCCTGCATTTCGCCGAATTCGGCGTGGTGCTGATGCTCTTCGTGATCGGGCTGGAGCTGCAGCCGAGCCGGCTGTGGGAGATGCGCAGGCCCATCCTGGGCTGGGGCATGGCCCAGATGCTGGTCTGCACGGGGGTGCTGTTCCTGGCCGCCTGGGCCTTTGGTTTTTCATGGCGCGTGAGCCTGATTGCCGGCATGGGGCTGGCGCTGTCATCCACGGCCATCAGCCTGCAGGTCATGGCAGAGCGCAACCTGATGCGCACGCCCAGCGGGCAGGCCGGCTTTTCCATTCTGCTGTTCCAGGACGTGGCGGCCATTCCCATCCTGGCGCTGATCCCCATCCTGGGAGCCGTCAAGGCTGCGCACGGCACCCATGCCGACAGCCACCTGTGGCTGCAGGTGCTCAAGACTGTCGGCACCATCGCGGCCGTAGTCATCGGCGGCCGGCTGCTGCTGCGCCCCCTGCTGCGCTGGATCGCGCGCAGCCGCACGCCCGAGATTTTCACGGCCACCTCGCTGCTGCTGGTCGTGGGCATCGCCATGCTCATGGTGCAGGTGGGACTGTCCATGGCGCTGGGCGCCTTCCTTGCGGGCGTGCTGCTGGCCGACAGCGAGTACCGCAGCGAGCTGGAGACCAACATCGAGCCCTTCAAGGGCCTGCTGCTGGGCCTGTTCTTCATGGCCGTGGGCATGAGCATCGACTTCGGCGTGCTGCTGCGCGCGCCCTGGGCCATGGCGGCCATGGTGCTGGGCTTTCTGGCACTCAAGGCCGCCATGCTGTATGGCCTGGCGCGCGTGATGGGCCTGCCCTGGCGCGAGCGCCCCGTGTTCACGCTGCTGCTGGCGCAGGGCGGCGAATTCGCCTTCGTGGTGTTCCAGACGGCAGCGCAGTACAAGGTGTTCCACCACAGCATCTCATCCATGCTGGTGGCCGCCGTAGCCCTGTCCATGCTGCTGGGCCCGCTGCTGCTGGTGCTGCTGGACCGGCTGCTGCTGAGGCGCTTTGCCGACATGAAGGACTGCCAGGGCGACGCGGCAGGACAGGCCGCCAAGGCCCACGAAATCACCGAGCCGCAGGAAGCGCAAATCATCATTGCAGGCTTTGGCCGCTACGGCCAGATCGTGGCGCGCGTGCTGCTGGCCCAGGGCATTCCCGCCACCATCCTCGACCACAGCGTGGAAATGCTGGAAGTGGCCCACACCTTCGGCTACCGGGTGTTCTTCGGCGACGCCACACGCATGGACCTGCTGCGCATCGCCGGTGCCGGCAAGGCCCGCGTGCTGGTCATCGCCGTGGACTCGCCGGAGCAGTCGGTGAAGATCGCCGAGCGGGTGCGCAAGCATTTCCCGCACCTGGAGATCGTGGCCCGGGCGCGCGACCTGGCCCACTGGTACCAGTTGCGCGACCTGGGCGTGCTGCATGCACAGCGCGAAGTATTCGAGTCCAGTCTGTCCTCGGCGCGCACCGTGCTGGAATGCATGGGCCAGAGCCCGGCCGAGGCGCTGCGCATGGCAAACCGCTTCCGGGAGCACAACATCGCGCTGGCCGAACGCATGTATCCGCACCACAAGGACGAGGCCCAGCTCATTGCCGTTGCCCGGCAGGGCCGCCAGCAACTGGTCGAGCAGATGGCCAAGGAACGGCAGGAGGCGCAGCAGGCCGACACCCAGGGCTGACCATTGCTGCCCTGGCGCACGCCAAAGTCCTTGCGGCCCCGTGAACATGGACTGCGTGCTACGCTGCGCGCCACCATGTTCAACCCCACCCAAGCCGATGTGCGGCGCTTTTTCTGTGGCGTGCGCACCAAGATGCTCAGCGGCGCGCCGATGGAGGCCATCGAGACGCTGGCCAGCCTCTGGATTGCCGAGCATCCCGAATACTTCGACGACCTCGCCGACGTGGACGCGGCCCTGCTGCGCAACTACGATGCCACGCCGGGCGTGACCAATCCTTTCCTGCACCTGTCCATGCACCTGTCCATCAGCGAGCAGTGCAGCATCGACCAGCCGCGCGGCATCCGCCAGGCGGTGGAGCTGCTGAGCCGGCGCCTGGACTCGCTGCACGATGCCCACCACGCCACCATGGAATGCCTGGGCCAGATGCTCTGGGAAAGCCAGCGCTCGGGCCGTCCGCCGGATGGCGAGGCCTATATCGCCGCCGTACAGCGCCGCGCCACGAGCGATGGCGCCAAGGCCACGGGCAACGCATCGCGTTGACCCTTCGCCACCCGCCCTGCGCAAAAGACAAAGCCCGTGCCAACGGGCTTTGTCTTTTCACGGTGCAGCGGACTACTGCGCCTTCTGGCCCAGCCGGAAATGCGGCTGCGGCAGCGTCTGCAGTTCGCCTTCGAGGCTGCCGATGTAGTTCGCCAGCGCCTTGAGTTCGCTGTTGGTGAACTGCCTGGCAATGCCGCCCATCACACCGTTGCTGCGCCCGACGCTGGCATTGCCTTCGGTCTTGTAGGACTTGAGGGCGGAGTACAGGTAGTCGGCGTACTGGCCGGCCACCTTCGGGTAGGACGGATCGATGGGCTTGGCAAAGCCCTGGCCGTGGCAGGACACGCAGGCGCCTTTTTGCAGCAGGGCCGCGACCTGGGTGCCGGGCTCGCGGGGCTGGGCCCCGGCGGCCTGGGCATTGCCATGCCCGGCGTAGTAGGCCGCGATATCGGCCATGTCCTGCTCGGACAGGGATTCGGCAATGCCGCGCATGGTGGGGTGGCGGCGCTCGCCCTTCTGGTAGGCCTGCAGCGCAGCCACGATATAGGGCGCGCCCTGGCCCGAGATCTTGGGCACCTTGTACACCTCGGGGAAGCTGGCCTGATAGCCCTGGATGCCGTGGCATCCTATGCACATGGCGATCTTGCCCTCGCCTGCCTTGGCGTCACCCTTGACTGGCTGGGCCTGTACCGGGGAGGTCACAGATGCGACAGCCAGCGCCAATACCGTGGTCAAATTTTTTATCATTTTGCGCGCACAATCCTTCAAGAGAGTTCTGACGGATGCCCCAATGCTTGCAAGCTAGCGCAATCAATTATGGCAGTCGCCGTCCGGGCACCCATCAATACTTACGCTGATACCGCCCATGAAATTTCAAGGTTCCGAGAACTACGTCGCCACCCAGGATTTGATGCTCGCGGTCAATGCCGCCGCGACGCTGCAGCGCCCGCTGCTGGTCAAGGGAGAGCCTGGCACGGGCAAGACCATGCTGGCCGAGGAAGTGGCCGCAGCGCTGGACATGCCGCTGCTGCAGTGGCACATCAAGTCCACGACCAAGGCACAGCAGGGGCTGTACGAGTACGACGCCGTCAGCCGCCTGCGCGATTCGCAGCTGGGCGATGAGCGCGTCAAGGACATCCACAACTACATCGTCAAGGGCGTGCTGTGGCAGGCCTTCACGGCGGACCGGCCCGTGGCCCTGCTGATCGACGAAATCGACAAGGCCGATATCGAATTCCCCAACGATCTGCTGCGCGAGATCGACCGCATGGAGTTCTACTGCTACGAAACGCGCGAGATGATCCGCGCCAGGCACCGGCCCCTGGTCTTCATCACCTCCAACAATGAAAAGGAACTGCCCGACGCCTTCCTGCGCCGCTGCTTCTTCCACTACATCAAGTTCCCCGACGCCGACACCATGCGCCAGATCGTGGCCGTGCATTTCCCGAAGCTGCAGTCCGAGCTGCTGTCGGCGGCGATGAAGGTCTTCTACGACGTGCGCAACCTGCCCGGCCTGAAGAAAAAACCCTCGACCAGCGAACTCATCGACTGGCTCAAGCTGCTGGTGGCCGAGGAGATTCCTGTCGAGTCGCTGCAGACCGCCGAAGGCAAGGTCGCCGTGCCGCCCCTGGTGGGCGCCCTGCTCAAGAACGAGCAGGATGTCAGTCTTTTCGAGAAGCTGGTCATGATGAACCAGCGCAACCGTTGAGGCAGCCATCATGAGACATAACGAACACCACAACCATGCCGGCGATGCCCGCGTGCCGGCCATCACGGGCCAGGTGAGCACCGTGGCCGTGGGCGGCGCCGTGGCCCAGCAGGGCTTCGTGCAGCCCGTGGTCATGCGATTCAATGGCGTGCGGCTGGAGCCGCTGGCCCTGTCGCACGAAGAAGGCCTGCGTGCCGCCGTGCAGGACGGCGAGCTGTGGCGCATCCGCGTGACCTCGGCACCCGAGCCCGCAGAGGTGCTGGCCTACATCGAGACCGCGCTGGAGCAGCGCAGCCAGGGCAGGCGCTTTGCTTTCGCCGTGCTCGATGACGCCAGCGGCCAGGTGCTGGGCACCAGCAGCTACCACGACATCCTGCCCGAAGTGCGGCGCGTGGAGATCGGCTACACCTGGTACGCGCGCAGCGTGCAGCGCACCCATGTCAACACCTCGGCCAAGCTCATGCTCATGGGCCATGCCTTCGACACGCTGGCCTGCCATGTGGTGGGCTGGCGCACGGACTGCTTCAACTTCGCCAGCCAGCGCGCCATCGAGCGCCTGGGCGCGAAAAAGGACGGCGTGATCCGTGGCCATGCGCTGCGCCGCGACGGCACCATCCGCGACACCGTCATGTACAGCCTGCGCAGCGGCGAGTGGCCCGAATCGCGTGCCCAGCTGCTGGACCAGCTGCAGCGCCACGCGGGCGGCGGCAGCGCCGTGGCGCGCACATGAAAGCGGGCGGCCCAGGCCGGGAGATGCCATGCTGATCGACTTCTTCTACACCCTGCGCGCGGCCAAGCTGCCCGTCTCGGTCAAGGAATTCCTGACCCTGCTGGAGGCGCTGCAGGCCGGCGTGGTCGGCCCCATGAGCGAGGACGCCTGGAGCCTGGACGACTTCTATCACCTGGGCCGTACCGTGCTCGTCAAGGACGAGAAGCACTACGACAAGTACGACCGCGCCTTCGCCGCCTACTTCAAGGGCGTGGAGATGGTCGCCGACCTCACGCGCGACATCCCCCAGGACTGGCTGCGCAAACTGCTGGAGCGCGAGCTCTCGCCCGAGCAGAAGGCCGCCATAGAAGCCATGGGCTGGGACGAGCTCATGGAGACGCTCAAAAAGCGCCTGGAGGAACAAAAGGAGCGCCACGAAGGCGGCAACAAGTGGATCGGCACGGGGGGCACCAGCCCCTTCGGCCATGGCGGCTACAACCCGGCAGGCGTGCGCATCGGCGGCCCCGGCCGCAACAAAAGCGCCGTCAAGGTCTGGGAGCAGCGCGCCTACCGCGACTACGACGACACCCAGGAGCTGGGCACGCGCAACATCAAGGTGGCGCTGCGCCGGCTGCGCAAGTTCGCGCGCGAGGGCGGCGAGCTGGAGCTGGACCTGCCGGACACCATCCGCAGCACGGCCGCCAACGCGGGCTATCTGGACATCAGGATGATTCCGGAGCGCCACAACAACGTGAAGGTGCTGCTGCTCATGGACGTGGGCGGCACCATGGACGAGCATGTGCAGCGCGTCGAGGAACTGTTCTCGGCCGTCAAGAGCGAGTTCAAGCACCTGGAGTTCTACTACTTCCACAACTGCGTCTATGACTTCATGTGGAAGAACAACCGCCGCCGCTTCGCCGAAAAATTCCCGACCTGGGACATCATCCGCAAGTACAACAAGGACTACAAGCTGATCTTCGTGGGCGACGCCACCATGAGCCCCTACGAGATCCTGCAGCCCGGCGGCAGCGTGGAATACATGAACGAGGAGCCCGGCGCCGAATGGCTGCAGCGCCTGACCCATGCCTTCCCGCGCTTTGCCTGGATCAACCCCGAGCCGCCCGGCGTCTGGCAGTACCGCCAGAGCATCAGCATCATCGAACAGCTCATGGGCAACCGCATGTACCCTTTGACACTCAAAGGTCTGGAAGAGGCCATGCGCATGCTGTCAAAATAGCCCGATGCCCAAGCTCCCCCCCGCAACAGCGCCGGCCCGAGGGCCGGCGTTTTTGTTTCTGTTGAGTGCAGCCCTGACGCTAGGCGGCTGCAGCCTTCTTCCAGCCAAGGACGGGGACAAGGACCCGGCAATGGCGAGCGGCGATCCCGCCTTCACCCTCGTCGTCGATGCGCCGAAAGACGTGCGCGAGCTGCTGGAAAAGCACCTCGAACTGCGCCGCTACCGCTTCCAGAGCGACCTGCAGCGGCGCGAACTCACCCGGCTGCTGGGCGCCACCGATGCCAACGTGCGCGACCTGATCGGCACGCTGGGCTACTTCAGCCCCACGGTCACGGTCCAGGTGCGGGAGACGCCGGACACCGGGGCGGCGCCGCTGGAAGTCACCGTCCAGGTGGACCCTGGCGAGGCTGCCACCATCACGCACAGCCAGGTGCGCTTTACCGGCATCAATGCCGACGATCCCGGCGGCGCAGCCCAGCGCGCCAGCATCGAAAGTCAATGGCCGCTGCAGCCCGGCCAGCGCTTCACCCAGGCCGAATGGAGCCAGGCCAAGAGCCAGGGCCTGCGCACCCTGCAGGCACGCCGCTACCCGCTGGCGCGCATCGACACCAGCCTGGCCGACATCGACGCCGACACGCATGGAGCCGATGTCAGCGTGGCCTATGCGCCGGGCCCGGCCTATACCTTCGGACCGCTGCGCATCGAGGGCGCGCAGCGCTACGACCCCGTGGGCACAGCCCGCATTGCGCGCCTGCCCGAAGGCCAGGAATACAGCCAGACGGCCCTGGTCGATGCCCAGCTGCGCCTGGCCAGCAGCGGCTACTACGACTCCGTCTTTCTGACGCTGGCCGATGTGCCTGCGCAGGGCGAAAGTGCCGAAGCCGACGGACAGGCGCAGCAGCGCCAGAATGCCCAGGTGACCTCGCCAGTCGTCGCCCAGGTGCGCGAGGCCCTGCTGCAAAAATGGGTGTTCGGCGTGGGCATGAGCACCGACACCGGACCGCGCCTGAGCGTGGACCATATCCACAACCGCCTGCCCTGGCTGGGCTGGCGCGCCGTCACGCGCGCGCGCCTGGACCGCAAGAACCCTCTGCTGTCCACGCAATGGACCGCCCTGCCCGATGACACCCTGTGGCGCTGGTTCGCCGGCGCCAAGGCCGAGCGCGCGCCTTCGGGGGACTTCGATGTCAACAGCCTGCAGCTGCGCGCGGGCCGCACCAAGTCCGAAGACCGCATCGACCGCAACTACTACCTGCAGTACGACATTGCCCGCACGCAGGGCGTGGGAGGTCCGCCCTCCAGTTCCTCGGTCACGGCCAACTATGGCTGGACGGGGCGCTACTTCGACAGCCAGCTCAGCCCCAGCTCCGGCTTCGGCTTTGCCTGGGAAGTCGGCGCGGGCACCACGCTGACACCCGAGCGCACCCCCTTTGGCCGCGCCTCGGGGCGCTGGCTGAGCCTGATCCCCATCGGCGAGGCAGACCCCGAAACCAAGCGCCGCAGCCGCCTGGCGCTGCGCGCCTCGGGCGGGGCCGTGCTGGCGCGCAAGGGCGCAGACCTGCCCGTGACCCAGCTGTTCATCACGGGCGGCGACAACACCGTGCGCGGCTACGGCTACCAGAGCATCGGCGCGCGCACCGACAGCGGCCAGGTCATCGGCGGACGCTACATGGCCGTGGGCAGCATCGAGTGGCAGCGGCCCGTCGTCATCCAGGGCAACACCCAGGACTGGGAGCATGCCGTCTTTCTCGATGCGGGCACCGTGGGCGACTCGCCCAATGCCATGTATATGCGCGTGGGCGTAGGCACGGGCCTGCGCTGGCGCAGCCCCGTGGGCCCCGTGCAGGCCGACATCGCCTGGGGCGCCCAGGAAAAACAACTGCGCCTGCACCTGCGCCTGGGCTTCAACTTCTGACCATGGTGGACTCCCGCTTGCATACCCCCGCCCCCTCCGACGCCCCGCCGCCCGCCGCCGCGCCACAGCCCCCCCGGCGCCGCTGGCTGCGCGCACTGCTATGGTCATGGCTGGTCCTGGCCGTGCTGGTGAGCGGCCTGCTCGGCACGGCATGGTGGTTCAGCGGCCGCCCCGGCTCGCTGGACTACACCCTGCAGCGCCTGGCTGGCTGGCTGCCCGAAGGCCAGAGCCTGCAGGCGCGGGACGTCACCGGCACGCTGCGCCACGGCGGCCATATCGGCTGGCTGCAATGGCAAAGCCCCACCATGCAGGTGCAACTGCATGACGCCAGCATCGGCTGGCAGTTGCGCCCCCTGCTGGCACGCACCCTGCGCCTGGACGAAATACGCATCGCCGAACTGCACATCGCCAGCACGCCCGACCCCGACGACAAAACGCCCGTCGAACCACTGCAGCAGCTGGCACTGCCCATCAGGATCGATGCGCCCTTCCAGGTGGAGCGCATCCTCTGGCAAGGCCCCTCAGAGGCCGAGGTGCTCGGCCTTGGCGGCCGCTACGCCTACGACGGCACAGCGCACCAGCTCGGCGTGGACCGGCTGCGGTGGGCGGACGGCAGCTATCAGGCCCAATTGCGCCTGCAGGCCCACGCCCCCATGGCGATCCAGGCCGAACTGCAGGGCGAGCTGCAGACACCTGCCTCCGGCCAGGCAGACAGCCCCATGCCGCCATCGCTGGCAGTGAAAGCCAACGCCCGGATCAGCGGCACGCTGGCTACGGCAGCGGCACGGCTGCAACTGCAGCTGAAGGTCGATGCCACGCCAGACAGCACAGACCAGGCCGGGGCGGCCGCGCTGCGCCCGCCCAAAGGCCCGCGCCGCGCCGCGCCCCCTGACCCCATGCAGGCCGAAGCGCAGGCCAGCATCCACCCCTGGCAGCCCCAGCCGCTGGAGACAGCGCGCGTCCAGCTGCGCCACATCGACATCGGCGCCTTCTGGCCGCAGGGTCCGCGCACACAGCTCAGCGGCGAACTGCAGGCCGGGCCCGCCGCACAGGCATCCCCCGCGCAGGCTGCGCCGCCCTCCACAGAACCGGGCGCGGCCATCGCCAGCACCATCTGGCAGCTGCAGGCCCGGCTGCGCAACGGCAACCCCGGCCCCTGGGACCGCCAGCGCCTGCCCGTGGACAGCATCGATGTCTCCGTACGCTACGACGGCCAGCAATGGCAATTGCAGCAGTCGCAGATCGAGGTCGGCCAGGGACGTATCTCTGCCGAAGGCCGCTTTGCGCCTGCCAGCCAGCTGTTCGAAGGACAGGCCAGCATCGACAGGCTCGACCCCGCCGCGCTGTACAGCACGCTGGAAGCCGCGCCCCTGCGCGGCGAGCTGAGCGCCCGCGCCACGGACCAGCAGCAGGTGGAGTTCGCCATCGGCCTGCAGGCTGCCCCTGCCGCCAGGGCCGCAAAACAGGCCACACTGCGCCTGCAAAAACTCGCGGCCCGGGGCCGCTGGGCACAGCCCCTGCTTTCGCTGGAAGAGCTGCAGATCGAGGCGCTGCAAGCCTCGGTGCGCAGCCGCAGCCTGCAGCTCGATACGCAGCAGCAAAAACTGCAAACCGTACTGCAGGCGCGCCTGCCGGGCGCTGAACTCACGCTCGATGGCCACATCAGCCCCGCCGCAGGCCAGGGCCGCAGCCAGTTGCAACTGGGCTCGATGACCGCGCTCACGCAGTGGCTGCGCGGACTGCCCGGCCTGAAAGACCCGCTGGCCGGTGCCCTGCTCGAAGGCCAGGCACAGCTGGATGTGCGCTGGCAAGGTGGCTGGGGCGCGCTGCACAAACGCCTGCAGGCGGGCGCAGGCGAGCCGCTGCCTGCCAGCGGCCTGCAGCTGCAGGCAGACCTGCAGGCGGACAAGCTGCGCTACCTGCCCGCCGGTACTGCGCCCGAGCAGGCGCTGCAACTGCCCACGCTGAAACTGGCACTGCAAGGCTCGCCCGAGCAGGCCAGCATCACACTGGCAGGCCAGGCCAGCCGGGCAGGCCAGAACGCGCAGTGGGATACCCGTCTGCAGGCGGGCCTGGCGACTGCACGCGGTGCCGCACCGCTGGACTGGCAGGCCAGCATTGCCGTGCTGCAGGCCAGCCTGTCGCCAGGCGCAGGCCAGGCAGCCCCCTGGCAGCTGAAGCTGGCCGGCAGCCAGCCCGTGCAGATCACACAGCGCAGCACGGGCGGGTCCTCGCCTGGCCGAGCCACGTCAGGCCGGGCCGCAACATCAACCACCTACACGGTGACCTCTGGCAGCCTCCAGATCACGGCCCCCACGCGGACGCCGCCACGCAGCGGGGCAGAACCGCCCACGCCCGCCCTGCTGGCATGGGACGACACCCGCGCCACACTGGGCGGCGATGGCCGCTGGCTGCTGCGCAGCACAGGCCGCGCCCAGGCCCTGCCCCTGGCATGGGTCGATGCGCTGTCCATGGCCGAAGAGCCGCCGCTGGCCGCCATGGGCCTCAGCGGCGACCTGAGCTTCAACACCCGCTGGGACATCGACACCACCGGTGGGGCCCTCAAGGCTGAATGGCTGCTCGACCGCGCTGGCGGCGACCTGCGGCTGGCCGTGGAAGACGGCCAGGGAACCACCGTGGTACGCACCACAGGGCCCCGCGCCGACCAGCCCGGCGAAGTGCGCACGCGCACCGTGCGCGGCACCGGCATGCGCACCCACATCCGGCAGGCGCGCCTGCGCCTGCTGGCACAGGGCGATGAAGTGCAGGCACGGCTCGACTGGGACAGCGAACGCGCCGGCACGGTCACGGCCCAGTTGCGCACCCGCCTGGCCATGCAAGACGGCAGCTGGAGCTGGCCCGAGAAAGCGCCGCTGTCGGGCCAGATCGACGCCCGCATGCCCGACATCGGCATCTGGGCGCTGTTCGCACCGCCGGGGTGGCGCGTGACCGGATCTCTGCAGGCCCAGGCAGAGATCAGCGGCGACCGCCAGAACCCGCAATGGCAGGGCCGCCTGTCGGCAGACGGACTCAGCGTCCTGTCCACCATCGACGGCGTGGACCTGCAGGACGGCATGCTGCGCGCACGGCTGCAAGGCAACCGGCTGGACCTGACCGAGCTGCGCTTCAAGGGCGGCCGTGGCAGCAGCGCACGCATTGCGGGCTACAGCGGCAACCTCACTGCCGCGCCGCGCGAGGGTGGTGAACTCACAGGATCGGGCTTTGTGCTGTGGCAGCCCCCCGGGCCGGATGGCACATCCTCGGGTCTGAGCATGGACCTGCAGGCCAAGGCCCGCCAGCTCCAGGTCCTGGTGCGCGCAGACCGCCAGGTCAGCATCTCCGGCGACCTGCAGGCACGGCTGGAGCAAGGCCAGTTCACGCTGCGCGGCAACCTGGCCACGGACCGCGCCACCATCATCCTGCCCGAGGAATCCGCCCCCTCGCTGGACAGCGACGTGGTCGTGCACTCGGCAGCCTCGCGCAAGGCCCAGCAGGAAGCCGAGCGCAAACGGCAACAGGCCGAGAACAAAGCGCAGGCCAGGGCTCAGACCCGCAAGCCGCCGGACATCCTCGTCAAACTCGACCTGGGCCGCGACTTCGCGCTGCAGGGCTATGGCATCACCACCCGGCTGGAAGGCGCGCTGGAAGTCCAGGGCGCCACCGTGGCAGGCGGGGCGCCGCGCATCACCGGAGAAATCCGCACCGTGCAGGGCCGCTACCGTGCCTGGGGCCAGTCGCTGGACGTGGAAACGGGCCTGATCCGCTTCAACGGACCCTACGCCAACCCCTCCCTCGACATCCTGGCGCTGCGCCCCAACATCGCCGTGCGCGCAGGCGTTCAGGTCCAGGGCACGGCCAGCTCGCCACGCGTGCGCCTGTACTCCGACCCCGAACTGCCCGACGCTGAAAAACTCTCCTGGGTCGCCATGGGCCGCGACCCCGCCACCGGCGGCGCCGAAAGCGCCCTGCTGCAGCAGGCCGCACTCTCGCTGCTCAGCGGCGGCCGCAGCAGCGGCGGCAAGCTCGCCAGCAACCTGGGACTGGATGAAGTGGGCTTCAAAGGCCCGGGCGAAGGCGGCTCCGGCGGCGCAGCGCTGACCCTGGGCAAACGCCTGTCCAGCGACCTCTACGTTACCTACGAGCAAAGCCTGTCAGGCGCCATGGGCACCATCTACATCTTCTACGACCTCTCGCGCCGCCTCACGCTGCGCGGCCAGACAGGTGAAACCAGCGCCATGGACCTGATCTACACCGTGCGCAAGGACTGACCGGGAACACGCCGCGCAAGGCCTTACAATAGCTGGCTGTTCCTCCCCGTAGTTCAATGGATAGAACGGACGCCTCCTAAGCGTCAGATACAGGTTCGATTCCTGTCGGGGGGACCAATTTCAAGGCTGCACCGCTCCACAGGCGTGCAGCCTTTTTGTTTCTCCCGCTGTAGCTGCCGCTTTTTCGTCCATATCCACGGCCACATGCACCTTGCTGCCACGCATGCACTTGGGCCGCTCCCGCAGTTGGACTACAGTGTTCGCCCATCCAACACGACTGCGCTAGGCTGCCCCTGGCGGCCTTGTGCCACGCAAATGATGGGGCTCAGGTCACTGACCATGGCCTCAAAGCAGCCGGCTTCCAGCCAACGCATGTTTTGCTGATAGAGCGCTTGCCAAGGTGGCAGGCCATTGGGCCTCATCCGAATCTACCGGAGCTTGGCAATTGATGGAGCAAAGTGCATAACACGTTCTAATGGCCTGACATCACACGGTCTGATTTCGGGCTGAATCAAGCCAAACAGCCCTTGCAGAATTCAGGGCAGTTCATCTTGGATTCATGTCTGTTCGCACCGCTGCCCAAAATCACCAGCCCATCCCTACAGACCAGCACGGTAGCGCAGGATAAAGCGCCTAGGCGCGCATGAACCAAGTGTCAACTGCCTTGACCCACACCATGTGCAGAGGGCACAGTAGAGCGAACGGTAGTTTGGATGGTCTTTTTTTGTACTCATGCTGGTGCAAGTCGCACAAGTACTGGCTTCCGTAGCAGGCTCATAAAATGCAGCTGGACGGTTTGTTGAAATATACGCCCCGGAAGGAGTCAGTGGAATTTTGAAAGGTCGTATCGAAATTTCCAACAAATCATAAACACCTAGAAAATCATCATGAAACCTATCATTTTTATCGATGGTGAAGCTGGAACCACTGGTTTGCAGATTCATTCACGTCTCCACGGTCGAAGTGACATCCAGATGCTGAGTCTGGCAGCGCATGAGCGGAAAATTCAGGCTCGGCGTTCCGAGGCATTGAACTCATGTGATATTGCTATTTTGTGCCTCCCCGATGAGGCTGCAAAAGAAGCTGTTTCATTCATTACAAACCCTCAGGTTCGCGTACTGGATGCCAGTTCAGGACACCGAACAACTCCAGGCTGGGTATATGGTTTGCCTGAGCTCGACAGCGAGCAACCCCTGAAAATCAGCAAAGCAAAACGCGTCTCCAATCCTGGATGTTACCCCACAGGTGCTATTTTACTTATCCACCCGCTTGTAGCTTCCGAAGTCATTCCGAACGACTATCCCATCAACGTGCATGCAATTTCCGGATATTCAGGTTCTGGCAGGCAATTAATTGATCAATACGAGGACCCTAGCCATCCGGAGCACAAAACATCTCCCTTTATCGGTTATGGTTTGGATCTGTCACACAAGCATGTGCCAGAAATGCAGAAGTACAGTCTGCTGAGCCATCGCCCACTCTTCACACCAGCATATGGAAAATACAAGCAAGGAATTGTTCTCTATATACCACTTCACACACGTTTACTCAAATCCAATTCTAGTTTGGAGAAGGTCCATGAGACGCTTGACCTTTACTACGCAAACAGCGAATATGTAAATGTCCAACCTCTGCGAGATGCAGAATCGACAAAATTACTAGAACCAGAGATCCTTAACAACACAAATAAGCTGAATATATGGATTTTTGGATCAAAAGATCAGGACCAGATCCTTCTAGCTGCCGTATACGACAACCTAGGCAAAGGTGCTTCCGGTGCTGCAGTTCAAAACCTGGAGTTGATGCTATATGGCTTGTCCTGATAATTATGAGGAAAACCCGCGTCAGTCCAGCACAGCGCCCGATGCCTGGCTTCGCCAGCGCTGCAGGGGGCGTTTGCTCAGGCCGCACAGCTAGCAGGCCTTGACCAGCCGGGCCCCGGCGTTACAGGCCTGGGCAATGCGTTCAGACATCTGTTGACGATCTTCAAGCGAGGCCATGCGCCCTCGTCTCTGTCCTTTTGGAAGATCGCCTCCAACGTCTCTCCAGATCTTGCTGTCACTTCGTGGCTGGCTCAGCTCGTCACCACGCCAACGCTACAGGGGAGAGACACTCACGCCCACCTCGGCTGCCACTTGTTCCAGTGGTGCATTCCAGCACGGTACACGGTGCAATCGGGTGAGGAAAGACAGCCAACCACACCAGCAGCCACGCGCTGCACAGGAGATGCCATGCACGACGCATAGCTGCGTGCACTTTCTTTTTTAACCAAAAAATACTGTACTTGTAGCCAGTACTGTTGATATTATCACTGTGTTTTCACACAGCACAGGAGATCAACATGGTCGACGAACAACGGTTCGAGGTGACGCTGCAGGACTGCACTGGCGTCAGCGAGGAACTCAAGGCAAAGGCAGAAGCCAGGTTCGCCAAGGCGCTGTGGCGTTGCTTTCCCAACCAGGAGGCAATGACCGAGGCGTACAAGATCTACACCGATGCCGCCGAGGGCGGCATCATCAGCAAGGCACAAGAGCGGCTTGCCCACGCCTGGGTCAAGGCCTGCGACACCGCCCGGCAGGCAGGCTTTCGCGACATCGCGGTGGAAGAAGCCTATTTCGAAGTCCGCATGTGATTGCCCTGCACAGCCAACCCCAGGCCAGCCCTGCCGTGGGCTTTTCTTTTCCGCAGCCGGAGAAGGCATGACCCCGCTTGAATCTCTTGGGCACTGCTCACGCGCCATCCAGCGCGGCGCACTCGCCATCGTCCTGGCCGGCATTTCCCGCCTTGCCAGTGCAGTCACCTGGGTTGCGCGCGCCTTCTGGAGGTGGTCATGAACCTTGAGGCATTCCTCGGTGCCAGCAATGCCAAGGCAGCGAGTACGCAAAGCGCCATGCTGGCCAAAGCAGGCAAACGTGCCCAGCTGGCCATGCAATGGGGCCTCGCTGCCAGCTTCTATGCCCAGGCAGCCGACGCCCTCCCCCTGGATCCCCACACAGGCCGCGAAACCATCCAGGCCCGCACACACCGCCGCAGCGCAGCCAGTTGCCAGGCCCTCATCGGCACCTTTGCGCGCAACCGCCTGCTGCGCGACTGCCCCGAGTACGGCGCCCTTGAACACGCTGCCATTGAACAGCACGCCCGCGAATGGCGGGAATGGAGGAATGCATGAAAACCGCACTCTGCTTTTGCCGCCTGGCTGCCATGCGCCGCCGCGCTGGGGCAAGCCTGCCGCAGTCCGCTGCTTGGGCCGCTGGCCTGCTGTGGCGTAACTACCTGGCCAGCAAGTAGCGCCAGAGCGTGCAACCTCTCACCGAGACCGACCTACCTGTGCCAGGCAAAGTGGCAGCGGCAGTCCAGCTTTGGGATGCCGCCGACGGCGAGTTTGCGAGCGCCGTAGATCGGCCACTAACGAACGCTCCGCTGACACGCAACTCGTCATCCGGTGCAGACAGACATGGGCACCGCCCCATGGACACATCAGCGATGCCCAGGACACAGGCGCGCATTGGCGGCCTGGCAGGCTTCATGCTTGGGCCCTTGGCTTCATGCGGAAACTTACGCCCATGCGATTGATGGCATTCATGGCGGCAATTGTGAGAGTCAGATCGACCAGATCCTTCTCACCAAACACGGCCAATGCGGCAGCATAGGCTTCATCGCAAGCATGGGTTTCGCTCACGAGGGTCACCTCCTCGGACCATGCAAGCGCGGCACGCTCACGCTCAGAAAAGAGGTGTTGCGTCTCGCGCCAGACGGGAATGAGCACCAACTTTTCCACGGACATGCCTTCGGCCAGCAGGTCCCGCGTGTGGATGTCGATGCAGTGTGCGCAGCCGTTGATCTGCGACACGCGCAGGAAGACCAGGTGCGTCAGCAAGTTCGGAAGGCCGGTGCTCTTGGTGACGAAGTGGTGCAGCGTCCCGACAGCCTTGGCACCCTCAGGAGATGTCTGGAACCAAACAGCGCGATTCATGAATCAGATTCCTTCGATGTGAATGATGGACGGAGGCCGAAGCTGACCTCCTGCCCACAAGACGTTTGAATCGAAGACGCTGTGACACACGCTGGGAAAACAGCGGTGAACGCCGGCATGCCGTGCATGCGGTCACGGCGGCACACCGGAGCCGGCAAAACCTGTGAGTCCAAGCCTGTCTGCGGGATGCCAGCAGGGCGAGGAGATCGATCGGTGAAGCGTCTGGAATGCTCCATCGAGGTGCATGAAGTCACTGCACACGTGTGCTTCAGGCCGGCAACGTCTCTTCAGGCACTGCGACGGCGGACTTTCCCTAGCTCCCCAGGCTGCGGAGATGCTGCGATGGCCCCATACCGGCCCCATAATGCGCCACCCATTGCTATCAAGGAGTTGGCACCTATGTCTTCCGGCGGCTTTCACGTCCATGGCCCGCACGATCACGAACTCGAACATGCCGCCGAGGGCGAGCATGGCCAAACCGCCCACCACGGCATCGGTGGCGGCAGCCTGACCAACCAGATTGCCATGTGCACCGCCGTCATCGCCACGGTGGGCGCTCTCTTCTCGTACATGGGCGGTGCGACCCAGGCAAACGCCGGTCTGTACAAGAACAACGCGGCCATCAAGAAGACGGAAGCGGCCAACCAGTGGGCCTTCTTCCAGGCCAAGAGCACCAAGCAATCGCTGGCCGAGTTCGCGCGTGATCTGGCAACTACGGATGACAAGCGGACAGCCTACCAGGCCAAGGTGGAGCGGTACGAAAAGGAAAAGGATGACATCAAGCGCGATGCTGTCCGACTGGAATCCGAGGCCCAGCACTGGGACGAGCAGTCTGAGACGCAGATGCATCTGCATCACCGCTGGGCTCAGGCTACCACCGCGCTGCAGGTCTCCATTGCACTGGCAGCGATTGCACTGCTGACCAAGAAAAAATGGCTCGAATACGCCATGCTCGGCGTGGCAGCGCTCGGCCTTGGCATCGGCGGGCTGGCAATGCTGCATATCTGAGCACACGCTGGAGCGGCAGCAGGCCCGAAAGGGCCTGGCCTGCATTCCTCAGCCAACAAAGGGCACCCGCATGCACAGGCCCCCGGCGCCTGCTCACGGCCGCCGGGGAAAAGCGGACTCACCGCCCCAGGCTGCGCAGTGGCAGGGGTGGCTTGTGCTGCAACGCGGTATTGCGCCGGAGTTCAGCCCCACCACTATGGGACAGTGGATCGTGATCTGAGGCGTCACGGCTCAACCTGAAAGTCTTAACGACCTGGGTCAGCCGCGATGCCTGTTCATGAAGGCTATCGGCAGCGGCTGCCCCCTGTTCCACAAGCGCCGCATTCTGCTGGGTCACCTCGTCTATACGGCCCACAACATCATTGACTTCGCCTATGCTATGGCTTTGTCTTTGGGATGCCTGTGTAATCTCTGCCATGATGCTCGAAACCTGTTGAACCGATGCAACAAGATTGGCAATCGTCTTGCCTGCATCTCTCACCAGCACCCCGCCATTCTCGACATGCTCGACACTGGCAGAAATCAGGCTCTTGATCTCTTTTGCAGATTGTGTTGCATGCCCGGCCAGTTTTCGGACTTCACCCGCCACGACTGAAAATCCCCGGCCCTGCTCACCAGCCCGCGCAGCCTCTACTGCGGCATTCAATGCCAGGATATTGGTCTGGAATGCAATACCATCAATGACACCGATAATATCCGCAATCTTTCGAGAGCTGACGCTTATCTCATCCATGGTCATGACAACACGCTTGACCAGTTCCCCGCCCTGACCCGCGACATCGGCCGCATTGGCTGCAAGCTGATTGACCTCCAGAGAAGAGGCTGCGGTATGGCTTGTCGTATCCGTCAAATCCGTCAATGCTGTCGATACTGACTGCAGGTTGCTGGATGCATTCTCAGTGCGATGGCTCAGATCCAGATTGCCCGCAGCGACCTCGGAGCTTGCAACATGGATTGCTTCAGCTGCATCGCCGATTTCACCAACAAGCTCTCGCAGCCTATCTTGCATGCGCGCAATCGCTTCAAGCAGGCGACCGGTTTCATCATTGATATAGATATCAATCTTAGAGGTCAAATCCCCGTTGGCAATACGCTCAGCAACCACTACCGCACGCGACAAAGGCTGGGTCACACTTCTGGTAATCCTCCAGGCGATCGTCACCCCAGCGCTCAATGAAACCAAGAGCAATACCAGAGAGATCACTTGAGACTGATCCTGCACTTCCTGGGCCTGGTCTGCGGCCAGCTCATTGAGGCTGTCTTGCAGGGAAATGAGATCGGCCAGTTGCGCCCGCCATTTTTCTTCCTGGGGTGCAACCCTGTTCATCAATGCCATTGTGGCGCCCACCGCATCGCCATCCAGTGCCGACTGCACAGCCTGATTCATTTCAGGAATAATCTCCTTAGAGATTTTCTCGATGGATTCAAGCAACTCCTGCTCTTTGACTCCTTCAAGGTCTTTCTGAAAAAGCTGCTTCAAATCTGCTTGCTGCTGCGAATATTCAGCCACCGACTTCTTGAGCAGCTCTGCCTGCTCAGCAGAGCGTTTCTCGTCACTTTCCGAGAGCATGGCCACAGATCGCGCCTTGAGACCAATAGAATCAACGCTTTGCAGCATCCTATTGATCAATCTTATTTTTACAGCATTTGACCTGGTAATCAATTGCATTTGAGACTGCATTCGAGATACAGAATACTGGTCAAATACAACGACAGCCAGAATGATGGCCAGCATGCATGCGAACCCAAGCGCAAGGCGCTTGGACAAATTCAAAGAGGAGATACCCAAAGCCATCTTCACTCTCCATGAAAAATGATCATTTAATCCAGAGACATCAGAGTGACATAGTCACATTAATTTACAACAATTTGTAAAAATCAATCAGTGTTTTCCCTTAACATCATTTTGACAACATTCAATTCATGACAAACTTTGATGATGACCGAATGAATGGAATGGGTATTTTTTCTTGTTTCAAATGTATTCATGCCAAACCTCAAATTACACTGAAGACAAAAATCTTCACAAATTATTTGCTGGCATTGATTTCAGAAAGACCAGTAAAAATAGCATGGATAATCCATATAAATCCGCCAAGAAATTTCAATTATCTTTCTGATTCAGCAGATTGATATTACCCACCCACAGAATCTCACCCCAAAAATTGGCATGCCCACTCATTCAATCTATTTCAATGGTTTTTAAAAGATTGCATGAGATGGGAAGTTGCATCGATTGCTCATTGATGCAAGGAGTGACCAGTCTGGCGTAGCTTCAGCTCACTGTGGTGAATTTTCATGCAGGCAATTGACAGGGCGCTGTCAAAAACCACTCAAAATATTGATTTTAAAAATATGGTTGTTTTAAATATTTATTTAAAATTAAGATTTTGATTATATTTAACCACGAAATGAACAGGCAAAGTATTTACCCTTAAATTATTATGAATTTTTAAAAATCAATTCATTAACAAATTTTTACAAAAATTCATGAAAATATAAAATCAAATAACTCAATCAAATCAACAACTTGCAAGATATGCACCAGAACGATGCGTGACCAGCAACCCTCCGAGATCGAAAAAACACCATCAGATTCACATGTGCATGAAATGCCCACATTGATCAATGCAATCTTTGCATTCAATTCCACAAAGATTGCAGGATTTTTTGCCGGAGTATATGCACCCAATGCATGACCCATTAATCAAAATTGCATTCTCTGCACCATGATGAATCACTGGGTCACGCCTCACCGAAGCTCCGATGGAGCGCCATAGACCAGCAAAAGCGACGTGTGAACCGGGCCAGCCAAGAGCCCAGGCCGGTGAGCGCCGAATGCCCATGCGGTGCTTCTGGCCCAACGACTGGGCTGCGCCCATGCAGGCGAAGAGGCATCTGCCTTCAAGCCGCCAGTGTGCGACGGTGCCTGCCTCGAATCCACCATGCACCGGCACTGCGCGCATTGCTGCGGAAAGCACGGGGTCGATGGGCCGGATGCAGGGCTGCCCAGCACAACGCTCCTGCGGCGACTTCCCGAGGATCACTCTTTTTGCCTGGGTTGGCGCCAGCCCCATGAATGGGGTTTTTACGACATTGAGAGCGGGTATGGCTTGTGTTTGAATCAATTTGCAACCACGATTGCAGTACAGCAAGGAGGGCCGCTCATGACTTCGCACAGCCTCGTTACCCAGCACACCACCTTGAGCCTGCCCGTAGCGCAGATGCGTAACGTCTTCCACCCCGCAGACGTGGAGCGCAAGCTGGCACGGCTACAGGAAGCCAACAGCCAGCGCGACTACGACAACCTGCGCAGCGTGTACGAACGCATGCTGGAGCGCGGTCCGGAGCGCTTCCAGGTCAAGCCTTCGGGCGTGCCCGACATGGCGGACCTGTACGAGCAGTTGCCCAACTTCACGCAAGTGCTGGACGACGTGAAGCGCCACGTTGCCCTGACACGCGACAGCAGCGACAGCCTGGAGGTCACCCCCATGCTGCTGCTGGGGCCGCCGGGCATCGGCAAGACGCACTTCGCGCGCCAGCTGGCCGACATGCTCGGCACGGGCATGAGCCTGCTGCCCATGAGCTCGATGACGGCAGGCTGGCTGCTGTCGGGCTCGTCCTCGCAGTGGAAGGGCGCACGCCCCGGCAAGGTGTTCGAGGCCCTGGTGGAGGGTGAGTACGCCAACCCGGTGATCGTGGTGGATGAGATCGATAAGGCTGCCACCGATGCGCAGTACGACCCGCTGGGTGCGCTTTACAGCCTGCTGGAGCATGACACGGCGCAGAGCTTCACCGACGAGTTCGCCGAGGTGGCCATCGATGCCAGCCAGGTGATCTGGATCACCACCGCCAACGATGCGCGCGGCATCCCCGACCCCATCCTCAACCGCATGAACGTGTTCGAGGTGCAGGCGCCTACGCCCGATCAGGCGCGCGCCATCGCGCGCAACCTGTACCAGGGCATACGCGCCGCACACGACTGGGGCCGCCTGCTGGACCCGGAGCCCAAGGCGGATGTGCTCGATCAGCTGGCCCTGATGCCGCCGCGCGAGATGCGGCGCGCGCTGATGACGGGCTTTGGCAATGCACGTCTGGAGCGGCGCAGCACGGTGGAGCTGGCCGACCTGCCCAAGGCCGCCTCGGGGCGCGGGCGCATCGGCTTCATGCAGTAAACGGCCTGCGCACCCGGCGCGCAGCGGACGGACAGCATCCAGTCCGTCCGCTGCGCCAGATCACTCAGGCACGTAATCGCTGGGGTGGGCAAACACTGCGCGCAGCAGATAATTCATGGGCTGCTGCAGATTGACGCCATCGGGCAACGGTGAGGTAAACCACCGCGCATACAGCTCGTGGGCGGTATTGGAGCGAATCAGCTTCTTCATCTGGCCGTCTACCGCTGCCTTGAATTCGCTGTCTCCGGGAGGCAGCATGATGGCCAGCGGCTCGATCGACAGGAATTTGTCGACGGCCTCGAACTGCTCCGGCTTGGGCTGCCGCGCCCGCAGCATATACAGCATGACTTCATCCAGCACGAATGCGTCCGCCTGACCCGCACTGAGCATGGCGATGGCTGCATCGTATGTAGGGGCCTCGATGACCCGCGCGCCCAGCATCCGTTCATCAACGAGCTTGCGGATCAGCGGCAAGGCAGTGGTGCCGGTGGTGGCAACGACCGTTTTGCCGCCCAGCCCGCGCAAGTCGCGCACCGGGCCGCCTGTCTTCACCAGCAGGCGGGTGCCCGTGACGTAGTGCGGCACGGTGAACGCCACCTGCTGGCGCCGTTCAGCGGTATTGGTCGTGGAGCCGCACTCCAGCTGGGCAGCGCCGCTGGCAATGGTCTGAATGCGGTCCGTCACGCTCACTCGCACATGGCGGACAGCGATGGGGCGTTTGAGCTCTTGCGCCAGCCCGTCGATGATGCGTGAGCACAGGTCAATGGCATAGCCGACCGGGGCTGTGGCGCCAGCCGGTACAGACGAAAACGGCGAGGCAGAGTCCCTGTAGGCCACCGTGATGGCGCCCTCGCGCCGTATGCGCTCCAGCACTTCGCCAGCGTTGGCCTGCGTGCACGCCATCAGGGCACATAGCATCGGGACCACCACCTGTCCCACCCGGCGCATCACCATGTTCAGCCCCTTCATCTCTATGTAATCATGTGTAAATATATGAGTATGCGGGACAGTTGGCGGGCCAGCAACAGCGCTGGCCCAGGCGTGTTGTGCGATGGCACGCTACAGCTTCGCACCCACCCGGACTGCCCGGCCACACACCGGCAACGGGTGCACACTGCATCGCAAGGTATCCTGGTGCGTCAGGCAGATTTCACGAAACTGCACATGGCCCGCGTTGAAGGTGATCAGCGGCGCCAAAACCGGCGCCGCAACTCCTGCATGGTCCCCGTCACGGACAACGCCAATTCGTCGCTACGCAAAACAGGATGATCCGGGTTGAGCGGTACCAGCTCGAAGACTTGCGTGCCATGCGCATCGCCGCCACGCAGCCGGTACTTGCGAAACAGGGCGCGCTGGCCTGACGATGCCGCAACCACGCAGTCGCCGGGCTGCGGCTTGACTTGCGGGTCAATCAATACACGGTCGCCTGCGCGAAATTCAGGGGCCATGGAGTCATCTTCAAGCTGCAAGAAGAACGAGCCGGCTGACACATTACCTCTGCCAAACTCCACATCGAGGGCATCGCCCAAATGGGGCAGAGCACTGCCCTCCCCTACCGCTGCAGCCTGTGCAGAAGAAATGACGGGGTACAGGCGAAGGGCCCGGCGATGCTTTTGCACCGTCGGGTCATCTCCGGGCATCAAAGGGGGCAGATCGGAAAGCAGCCGGACAAGCCTGGGACTGATCTCGAAGAGAGATACCTGCAAGCCTTTGGCGTAGGCACTTGCGGCTTCCAGATTGATAGGCCGGTGGCCGCTCTGGTGCTGGGACAACATGGAAGCACCTCCAGGAATCTTGAAGTCCTGGGCGAACTTGGCCTTGTTTTCTACCTGGGAAAGCAAGCGCTTCAGGTTCGCAGCTTCTTCCTCGGTTGTCCATTCGATCATGCAGCGATGCTAATTAACAAGTTGTTTAGCATGGCTTCACACAATCATTTAGCTATGCTAAATTTCTTTCATGAAAACCATGACATCAATAGCCAAAACACACGCCTGAGGGAGGCTCGAATGGGTTGCACCGGCTGCTGGTCAGACCGCAGGCACCGGCAGACAGTGGCGACAAAGCCGTTGCCTTGCCGCGATTGCGGTCTCCCCGGCAACTGCGTACTGAACACCAATGAAAGGAGCCTCTGGCTTGCAACGATCCGTCAATCACCGTTTCATGCCGGGGCTGCGCTTTGCCGGCACATGGCAGTACGCCATGCATGCTCCATCGGACAGGGTCCGCTGGGCGGCGCTGCCAATGGCGCAAGCTGTGGGCAGCGATGACATGCATGCGCTGCACGACCTCTGTGGCGCATGGTGGTGCGCCCGGCGCTGCACCGCCGTGTTGCAGCAGCGCCCCTGGCGCTCGGTGCAGTTGCCGCCAGACCTTCCGGCCCTGCCCAGCGCCAGTGAAGTGGCTGGCGTGCTGCAGGCGCTGCTGCCCGGCTGGCATGTGCTGGCGCAGCATTTCCCGGCACTGGCGCCACTGCACTGTGCACAGGCCCTGCTGCACGGCGGCTGCTCACTGCTGTGGCTGGAAGCGGCACGCCACGATGGCATCCTGCCCAGCGCGTTCTGGGCCTGGGTGATGGGCGTGGAGCGTTATCCGGCGCCTCCGGCATCGGCGCGCCCGCGCACCCATCTGGAGGCGCCGATGCCCGCGCCGCTGCTGCCGCGCACCCTGCTGGCCCTGCCCTTTGGCAGCACCAGTGCCTGGCCCGGCGGCCACCCATCGCGCGTGCAGATAGACCCCAGCGGCCGCTGCACGGTGGACAGCCCGGACATGCCATGGCGCGAGTGCCGTTGGCTGGGCGGGGTGACGGTGGAGCGGGCGGGACGGGCGTGATGGGGGCGCGGCAGGTGCCGTGGCGGGCCTGCGGATACCGCCGGTCACACCATGGTGAATCCTCCCGAAGCGCCGATGGTCTGGCCGGTGATGAACAACGCCCGCTCGGAGGCCAGAAAAGCCACCAGGCCCGAGATGTCGTCCGGACGCGAGAGTCTGCCTACGCCCTTGGAGATGGGGTACAGGTTGACCATCTTGGCCAGCAGGTCGTTGTTTTGCACTGTGGCATCGATGTGCAGCGGACCGTCCTTGATGCCTTCGTGCGACACCGCGCCCAGCGCGATGGAGTTGACCGTGATGGCATGGCGGCCGTGTTCGCGGGCCAAGGCCTTGCCAAAGCCGGCGATGGCCGCTTTGGCGCCGGAGTAGACCGCCATGTTGGCCTCGCCGATGCGCCCGGCTTCGGAGATGATGTTGACGATGCGCCCGCTTTTCCTGTCCACCATGCCAGGCAGGGTGGCCAGGCAGCAGTGCATGGTTCCATAGACGTTCAGATTGACGATTTTGGCCCAGTCGGCCACAGGCATATCCAGGAACGCTGGCGTGCGGCCGCCTTTTTCACGCCGCTCGGGAATGATGCCTGCGTTGTTGACCAGTATCTGCACAGGGGCGCCGTAGTGGCGCATGGCGGTATCGACCATGTGCTGGACCTGATCGGCCTGGGTGATGTCGGCGGCAATGGCCAGTGCCTGGCCTGCCTGCGCTTCGATTTCGCGGGCAACGGCCTGCGCGCGTTCGGCAAACAGGTCATTGACGATCACGCGTGCGCCTTCGCGTGCCAGCTCAAGGCAGATTTGCCGGCCCACGCCCTGGCCTCCGCCAGTGACCAGCGCTACCTGGGAGTCAAGTCCGAGTTTCATGAAATTTGTCCTTGGGTATGAATATGTGGATGGGGTGGTGTGAAGGACGTGCCATGCATCGGTGAGGGCACGCCCTGGTTCTTCAGCGGCCCTGGAAGACGGGTTTGCGCTTTTCAACGAAGGCGCGCATGCCTTCTTTGCGGTCTTCTGTGTCCACCAGCAGCGCTGCCGCGTACCGTTCGAATTCGAGCCCGCTGTCCATATCCGTCTGCATGCCGCGATTGACGGCTCGCTTGGCAAAGCACACGGCCAGCGGCGGCATTTCGGCGATCTGCGCTGCCAGCTCCAGCGCAGCGGGCATGAGTGCCTCAGGCGCCAGGACCTGGGTGACCAGGCCGTATTGCAGCGCCTGCCCGGCATCGATCTGGGCCGCCGTGAGCATCAGGGCCTTGGCACGGGCTTCGCCGATGAGGCGGGGCAGCCGCTGCGTTCCGCCCGCAGCGGGGATCACGCCGAGGCGGACTTCAGGCAGGCCCAGCCGGGCGGACGAGGAGGCCAGCCGCAGATCGCAGCACAGCGCCAGCTCCAGTCCTCCGCCCAGCGCCACGCCGTTGATGGCAGCCACCACGGGTTTTTCAAACTCTTCGATGTTGCGGCATAGCTCGTGCGTGGCCTTCTGGGTCATAAAGAACTCAGTGGCGCAGACTTGGTGGTCCGCACGCTCTTTGATGTCGGCGCCTGCGCAGAAGGCTCGGTCTCCGGCCCCTGTCAGTACAACGGCTCGCACACGCTCATCCGCACGCGCCAGCTCGAAGAAGGCGCGGGCCAGGTCCGGCTTCATGCTGGAGCCGATGGTGTTCATGCGGTCGGGACGGTTCAAGGTGATGGTGGCCACCCTGCCCTGCACTTCGTAAATCAGTGTCGGCAGTTCGACCCGGTCAGGGCGGCTATTGCTTGCTGTCATGCATATCTCCTTGTGATTCAGGCACCGGGTGCAGAGAGAACGTGGGCGATGGCCACGGAGCCCAGGCCGATCATGTGTGCCATGCCCCAGCGGGCATGTGTGTGCTGGCGTTCACCGGCTTCGCTGCGCAGCTGGCGGGTGATCTCGGCGATTTGGCCGATGCCGGTGGGGCCCAGCGGATGGCCCATGCCGATGAGACCGCCCGAGGCATTGATGGCGCAGCGTCCGCCGATGCGCGAGTCGCCGCGCTCCAGGTAGGCAGCGCCCTCGCCGGGCTCGCACACACCGATGGCTTCGCTGTAGAGCAGTTCTTCCACGGAGAAGGCATCGTGCAGCTCCAGCAGGTCCAGGGTTTGGGCCGAGATGCCGGCCTGCGCCAGTGCCGCCTGGGCACTGAGGCGCACGAGGTCCACCGCAGCGGCGCCGTAGGCGGTTTCCTCGGTTTCACTGCACGCGGCGGAGGCGCGCACGCGCACGCAGCGCGCCAGATCCAGGCCCAGCCGGTGCCGCGCGCGGCCCGACACCAGCAAGACCGCTGCGGCGCCCTCGCCACGCGGGCAGCACTGCTGCACCGTCAGGTCACCGGCCACTTTGGGCGATGCCAGCACCTGCTCCAGCGTGCGCGGCTTGCGGTATTGCGCAAACGGGTTGAGCGATGCGTTGCCGTGGTTTTTGACGGCCACGCGGGCCATGGAGGCGGCATCTGCCCCGCGCTCGCGCAGGTAGCTGCGCGCCATCATGGCGAATTTCACGGCTGGGATGGTGGCCGTCTCGCTCAGCCGCTGCAGGCCTTCCTTGTCGGCGGCGCGGCGGCCGTCGCCGTGCTTGTCCACGCCGACGGCCAGCACCACGTCGCTGGCGCCGGAGGCGATTTCCAGGCAGGCCTGGCGAAAGGCGAACGAGCCGGAAGCGGACGCGTTCTCCACCTGCGTGACCGCCAGTCCCGTGGCGCCCAGGTGCCGGAACATGACGCGCCCGGCGGCCATGCCGATCGAGGTCGTCCCCACGTAGGCGCTTTGCACCTGAGGCCAGGACAGGCCGGCATCGGCCAGCGCGGCGCGCACGGCCGTCAGGCCCAGATGGGTGTAGGGCGTCTCGCTGGGAAATTGGTAGGGGTGCATGCCGATGCCGGCCACATACACGCCGTCGTTGTGATCCATCCAGCCGCTCATGCCGCACCTCCTTGCAGGGCCGGCACGAAGCGGCACGTGAATTCCTCGCCCGATGGCAGGGGCACCGCCACAGCGCAAAGCTCCATGCCTGCATGCAGCTGTGATTCGTCGGAAACGGCGATCACCCCTTCTTCGACCACGCCGTCGGCGATGCGGATGTCCCCCGCAATGCGCGGCGTCTCCAGGCCGGGCAGCAAAGGCACGTGCAAGGTCACGAACTCCAGCAGCGTTGCGCTGCCGGGCCGGGCCACGATGCGGGCTTGCTGCAAAGGGTCGCCACAGTGCCCGCAGCCGGGAACATTGGCCGGAAATGCGAGCCTGCCGCAGGACGGGCATTGCGCGTACAGGAATTCCAGCGAATGGCCATCCGCTGCCAGTTGGTAGAGGCTGGGGTGCTGCGGGCGCAAGCCGCGCAAGTCGTCAGTCATGTTGTTCTCCTTGGAAAGCTGTATGGAAGGCGTGCCGGCGGACAGGTCTAGTCGAGCTTGGCACCCGAGCGCTGCACCACCTCGCGCCAGCGCGTCACTTCGGACTTCACAAAGGCGTTGAGCTTGTCGCCGCGCATGCCGCGCATGGGGGTGCTGCCGTTCCTGTCAGTCAGGGCAAGGACATCGGGCTCCACGATGACTTCGCCCAGGGCATCGGCCAGGCGCTTGACGATGGGCGCTGGCGTATTGGCAGCAACGAAGACGGCACTCCAGGCCACGGACTCGGCACCGGGGTAGCCCAGCTCGACCACGGTGGGCAGGTCGGGCGCGCTGGCCAATCTCGCCTTGCCGGTCACGGCCAGCGCCTTGAGCTTGCCCGCCTGCACCAGCGGCATGACCACGGCCGCGTAGTCAAAAACCAGGTCCAGGTTGCCTGCGATCAGGTCGGTGAGTGCCGGGCTGCTGCCTTTGTAGGGCACATGGGTCATTTTGGTGCCGGTCGTGGACTGGAACAGTTCGGCCGTCAGGTGCGTGCCGGTGCCCGGCCCTGCCGAGCCGAAGTTCAGGCCGCCGGGGTGGGCCTTGGCGTAGGCCACCAGCTCCGGCACGGTTTTGAAGGAGCGTTTGGGATGGATGGCCAGCACCAGCGGCGCCTCCGACATGCCATGCACGGCGATGAAGTCTTTGACAGGGTCGTAGCGCAGGTTTTTGTACAGCGCCAGGTTGGCCGCCTGGGTGCCCTGCGTGCCGTAGATGAGGGTGTATCCATCGGCAGGCTGGCGCACGGCGTAGTCCACGCCAATGGAGCCGCCTGCGCCGGGCCGGTTGTCCACCACCACCGGCTGGCCGAGTCTGTCCCCCAGCTTTTGCGCAATCAGGCGGGAGGTGCCGTCGGTGATGCCGCCAGGGGTGAAAGGAACGACAAAGGTCAAGGGCCTGGCCGGCCAGTTGTCGGTATCGCCCGCCGCACAGGCAGCGCCTGCGGCCAGCAGTGCCAGCGCACTGAAGGCAATGGGTTTCCAAAAGGGCTTCACAGGCTTGTCTCCGGGGTGGTTATGAAAATGTCTTGCTTGAAATTTCTACGATTTACCGTAGACTACTTCAAAATATCGCAGACCTGCAACCCCAACAAAACCTGATTCAATCCCCTCTAACATCAGGCATAAATGCTTTAATTCATCAGAAAGATTGCTGCATGGAAGCTCCGATATGATGGATCTGTTACTACGAAATATCGGAGATCACATGCCAACTATCGTTCCTGCAGCTGCCCGCACCATGACCCTGCTCGAAGTGTTCGCCCGTGAAAAGCGTGAGCTGTCCAACTCGGACCTGGCACGGCTCATGGACCTGCCCGAAAGCAGTTGTTCGGACCTTTTGCATACCCTGCACGAGCTGGGGTATCTGCTGCGCACAGCGCGCAGCCGGCGCTTCTATCCGACGGCCCGTCTGCTGGCCGTGGCCAAGGAGATTTCCGCCAGCGACCCGCTCTATGCCGTGGGCGCGGAGGCCTGTGAACTGCTGCGTGACAAGACGGGCGAGACAGGGTTGTGCGGCCGGCTGGAGAACGGCGTGGTCAAGGTGCTGGCATTCACCGAGGGGCGCCACCCTTTGCGCTACATGCAGAACGTGGGCGACAAGCTGGCGCTGCACGTCTCGGCACTGGGCAAGGCCGTGCTGGCACTGGGCACGCCCGAGGAGGCTGCCCGACAACTGCGGCTCAAGCCGCTGCGCCCGCTGGCCAGCGGCACGATCACCGATCTGGCCGCGCTGGAGGCGCAGGTGGCGCAGGCGCGCGAGCAAGGCTGGATCTGGGTTGAAAACGAGGGCAGCGAAGGGCTCAGCGCCCTGGCAGTGGCGGGGCTGGTCGGGGGCGAACCTCTGGCCATTTCGGTTGCCGGCCCAACCGACCGCATGCGGACCCAGCGCGCGCATTGCCTGCAGGCGCTGCAGGAGGTGCAGGCCCTGGTGTTCCGCCTGCGCAAGGACGAATCACCGGCCGAGCCGCCTGCAGGCGCCGGCCATCCGCGGCGCAGCGGCCGCAAGACACCCGCCTCTACCTCGTAGGGCTTGCTTTTCCATTCATACATCAGGAGACATTCCATGCATATTCCCACCGCCGACCAGGAGCTGCTGCGCGACAACATCCGCCGCTTCATGAAGGAGCATGTCGCTCCTGTGGTTGCTCAGCATGACCAGGCGCATACCTTCCCGTTCGAGCTGCTCAAGCCGCTGTCGGAGTTCGGCTACCTGGGCGGGCGCCTGTCCGAGGAGGAAGGCGGCATGGGACTGGACCAGCTCACCTGGGCGCTGCTGATGGAGGAAGCGGGCTACACGTGGCTGTCGCTGCGCACCATGCTCAACATCACCAACGCAGCCATTCACAAGCTCGCCGCCGAGGCCACGCCAGCGCAGAAGGAGCGTTTTCTCAAGCCCCTGCTGGCCAATGAACGCAAATGCTTCAGCGCCATCAGCGAGCCGGGCACGGGCTCGAACATTGCCCAGGTACAGACCCGCGCCGATCTGCAGGGCGATCACTATGTGCTCAATGGCCGCAAGCTGTGGATCACCAACGGCGCCTTCGGCGACTTCGGCATCGTGGTGGCGCGCACTTTCAGCCCGAACTGCCAGGGCCAGTTGTCCACTTTCCTGGTCGAGCGCGATGTCTCGCCCTACGAGATGCGCCGCGTGGATACCATGGTGCTGCGCAGCACGGGCACGGCCGAGCTGGGTTTCGACAACGTCAGGGTCCCGCGCGAGAACCTGCTGGGCGAGGAAGGCGGCGCGCTCAAGAAGATGCTCATGGGCCTGGACAGCGCGCGCGTGAACATCGCCATGGGTGCCGTGGGTGCTGCGCAATCGGCGCTGGATCTGTCCATCGACTATGCGCGCACGCGCACCCAGTTCGGCAAGCCGATCGGCAGTTTCCAGCTGGTGCAAAAGCTCATCGTGGATATGACGATCCGCGTCGAGGCGGCACGTGCGCTGGGCCTGCGCGCCGCCGCCGCGCTCGATTCGGGCAAGGATGCGCGCACCGCAGCCTCCATCGCCAAGCTCTACGCGACGGAGGCCGCACACGAGGTGGCCAGCATGGCACTGCAGGTGCATGGCGGCCTGGGCTATGCCACGGACTACCCCATCGAGCGCATCTTCCGCGACACCCGTGGCGGCACCATTCCGGAGGGCACGACGGAGGTGCAGACGCTGATCGTCGGCCGCGAAATCCTGGGCATCTCGGCCATCGCCTGAGCCCCGAGCAACCACGGGAAAGTGCCCACATGCCAACCACCACCCCCAGCATGGCCCACAGCGACCTGTCGCGCCTGATCCATCCCCGCTTCATCGCCCTGGTGGGCGCCTCCGACCGGCCCCAGAGCATCGGCGGACGCACACTCTCCAACCTGATCGATCACTCGACGCTCAGTGGCGAGCTCTACCTCGTCAACCCGACCAAGACCGAACTGCGCGGCCGGCGCTGCTGGCCCAGCGTTGCCAGTCTGCCCGAAACACCCGATGTGGCCGTGATTGCCGTGCCGGCGGCCAATGCCCTGAGCGTGGTGCAGGAGTGCGCGGCGCGGCGTGTGCCCTTCGCCATCATCCTGACCTCCGGCTTCGGCGAAGCCGGTGCCGAGGGCGAGCGCGCCGAAGCGCAGCTCAAGGAAATCGCCGCAGCCTCCGGCATGCGCATCTACGGCCCCAACTGCCCCGGGCTGACCAACGTCAACCAAGGGCTGGGCATGACCTTCTCGCCCTCGTTCCCGCACGATCTGGTCAAGGGCCCCATCGGGCTGGCCACGCAGGGTGGCGGCCTGGGGCGCAATGTGATGCAGGCCATGGAGCGCGGCATCGGCATTGGCTTGTGGGCATCCACCGGCAATGAGGTGGACCTGCAGGTGGCCGATTTCATTCAGTACATGGCGACAGCGCCTGACATCAAGGTCATCGTCACCTTGCTCGAAGGCATCAAGGACGGCCCGCGCTTTCTGGCCGCGCTGCGCTGCGCGGCGGAAAACGGCAAGCCGGTGATTGCGCTGAAGGTGGGCAAGTCGGAGTATGGCCGGCGAGCCGCGCAGTCGCACACGGCATCGCTCACCGGTTCGGCCGAGGTCAACAGCGCCGTGTTCCGCCAGTACGGCGTGATCGAGGTGGACGATATCGATGAGCTGGTGGACACCGCATGGCTGTTCGCCCGCGCACTGCCGGGCACGCAGGAGGGTATCGGCATTTACTGCTCCTCGGGCGGCACGGCGGCCTTGACCGCCGATGCCGTGGGCACGGCCGGCCTGACGCTGGCTGAATTCGCCCCTGAGACCACCCAGGTGCTGCGCGAGCGGCTGCCCGATTACGCGGCCATCGGCAACCCGGTGGACACCACGGCCGCCATCCTCAGCGATGCACAGCTGATCGAGCAGACGCTGGGCACGGTGGCCGCAGATCCCCATCTGGGCTGTGTCATCGCACCGATTGCGCTGGAATATGGGGAAACCACCATCCGCATGGCGCAGACCATCATTGCAGCGCAGCAGCGCTGCACCACGCCGATCGTGCCGATCTGGATGAGCGACCGCCTGGGCGAAGGCTACCGCATGCTGGTCGCTGGCGGCTTTGCGCCGCCGCGATCGGTGGGCAAGGCTGTCGCAGCGATCCGCCGCTGGGTGCAGTGGGGCCGCTGGCAGCGCAGCCATGCAGGCACGGCACTGCGCCGCCCGCCAGCAGCCGCCGCAGCCGCTGCCGTGCAGGCCACGGCACGCATCGAGAGCCTGCCCGAGTTCGAGGCCAAGCGGCGCCTTCGGCAGGCAGGCATCGCGCTGCTGCCCGCAGATGTGGCCAGCAGCCGTGAACAGGCGCGCCGGCTGGCAGATGCCATGGGCTACCCGGTGGTCGCCAAGATCGCAAGCGCCGATATCGTCCACAAATCCGATATCGGAGGCGTGCGCGTGGGCCTGGAGGATGGCGCCAGCGTGGAGGCGGCCTGGGACCAGATCATGGCGTCGGTGGCGCACCATAAGCCGGATGCGGCCATTGACGGGCTGCTCATCGAGAAGATGGCACCGCGCGGCGGCATCGAGCTCATGGCCGGTGTCACGCGCGACCCGGTATTCGGCCATGTCATGACCTTCGGGCTGGGCGGCATTTATGTCGAAATCCTGCGCGATGTCACGCGGCGGCTGCTGCCGCTCACGCCGCAGGATGCGGCCGACATGGTGCACGAGATGCGCTGCCTGCCCCTGCTGACCGGCGCACGGGGCCGGTCCCCGGCCGACATCGCGGCGCTGCAGCAGTTGCTGCTGGCCGTGTCGGATTTCGTGATGGCGCATGCCGCCACCCTGGAGGAGATGGATCTGAACCCGATCTGGGTCGGAGCCGAGGGCCAGGGCGCTTTGCCCCTGGACGCGGTGATTCTGGAGAGGAGCCACGCATGAGCGCCGTAGCGCCTCCGCTGGCCGGCATCAAGGTCATCGATTTCAGTGAACTGCTCCCCGGCCCCTTTTTCACGCAAAGTCTTGCGCAGATGGGGGCGCGTGTCCTCAAGATCGAGCGGCCTCCCCATGGCGACAACGCGCGCCGCATGGGACCGGGCGGATTCGATGCAGTCAACCGTGGCAAGCTCAGCCTGCTGGCCGACCTCAAGGACGAGGAGCAGCGCGCGCGCATCCGCACACTGGTGGCCGAGGCCGATGTACTGGTCGAGTCCTACCGCCCAGGTGTCATGGTCCGCCTGGGGCTGGACTATGCCAGCCTGCGCGAGAGCTGCCCGCGATTGGTCTACGTGTCCCTGAGCGGCTACGGGCAGGATGGCCCATGGGCCGGTCTGCCCGGCCATGACATCAACTATCTGGCGGCGGCAGGCGTGCTTGGCGTTTCAGGCGAGCCCGAGGGGCCGCCGGCCCTGAACTTCGGCCTGCCGGTGGCCGATCTGTGCGGCGGCATGTATGCCCTGTCTTCGACGCTGGCCGCACTGCTGCAGCGCCAGTCGAGCGGCCAGGGCCAGCATCTGGATGTGGCTCTGGCCGACTGCGCGCTGCACTGGATGAACCCGCGGCTGGGGGCCTACCGCGCCGAAGAGGCTTTTGATCTGGACGCGCAGCGCCAGGCTGCGCTGCTCAAGCCGGCCTATGGCGCCTTCCGCTGCCGCGACGGGCAATACCTTTCGCTCGCGGCGCTGGAAGATCACTTCTGGGCGCGGCTTTGCCAGGTGCTGGACATGGGGGTCTTTGCCGGGGAGGCTTATCGCCATTTGCGCGCGCGCAAGGCGCAAGCGCAGGCGATCAATGCCCGCATCGGCGAGCAGCTCGCCAGCGAGGATGCCGGCGAGGCTTTCGAGCGCCTGTCGCACCACGATTTGCCGGTCGCGCCAGTGGTTGCGCCCGCAGACCTGGCTGCACTGCCGCAGTTCGTGCAGCGAGGACGTTTTGTGGGCGACAAGCCGCTGTCGCTGGTGCGGTACCCCGTGGACCTGGCCGGCATGGACCAGCAGGCCGAGGCCGAAGCACCAGCGCTGGACAATGCGCGCCACCAGCGATGGTGAGTTCCCCCGCCTGACACGGCGGCCGGACGGTGGTGCACGGCATCACCGCCCTCTTTCTTACCCACAGAAACTCTGCCATGAGCACATCCCTTGCCTTCCTGGACCGTCTGGCACTGCCCGTGATCGCTGCGCCGATGCTGCGCATCTCCGGCATTGAACTGGTGTCGGCCGCATGCGCTGCAGGCGTGATCGGCGCCTTCCCCACCGCCAATTGCCGCACACTCGAAGAGTTCGATGCCTGGCTGACGCGGCTGGATGAGGAGGCTGGCGCAGCCCTCGGCAGCACAGCCCCCTATTGCCCCAACCTCATCATGCGGCGCGATCCGGCGCAGGTGATGGCCGAAGTCGAAGTGATCGCGCGGCACAACGCGCAGATGGTCATCACCAGCGTCGGCTCGCCCGCAGCCGTGGTGCCGAAGCTGCATGCAGCGGGCTGCCGTGTATTTGCCGACGTAGCATCGCTGCACCATGCGCTGCGCGCGATCGATTCGGGCGTGGACGGACTGGTGCTGCTGACCGCCGGCGCCGGTGGCCATACGGGCTGGGCCAATCCTTTCGCCTTCGTGCGCGCAGTGCGCGATGTATTCGATGGGCCCCTGGTGCTGGCTGGCGGCATGTCCGACGGCGTGGCATTGCGCGCAGCCCGCACGCTGGGCTGCGACCTGGGGTCCATGGGCACACGGTTCATCGCGGCACGCGAGAGCCTGGCCAGCGACGCCTATCGGCAGATGCTGATCGACAGCAGCCTGGACGACGTGCTGCTGACACGCGCCTTCACCGGCTTGCCGGCCAGCTTTCTGCGCCCATCGGCCGAGCGGCTGGGCATCGATGTAGCGACGCTGGACGAGAATGTCACCGTGCAGGAGGCGCGGCGCCGCTATGGCGGCGGAGCAGACCCCGCACCCAACCAGCGCTGGACTGACATCTGGAGCGCCGGCCACTCGGTGTCGGGTGTGCGCGAGGCCCCGACCGTGGCCACGCTGGTGGCGCAGTTGGCACGTGAATACGCGGGCGGAGCCTGAAACGCCCGCGACTGTCAGGGCGCTGGCGCTTCCTGCGTATGGATCATCCGTCCCGCAACGTCGCCATTGGGGCCGGTCGGGCTGCGGGTGACCATCAGCACATACTCCACCGACTTGACACGCAGGCGCCTGGAGCCGCTGCCCACATAAATCACGTCTCCCACCTGGAACACGGGCTCTGTCGCCGACGACAGAAATGCCGCGCAGTCCGTTTGCGAGCCAGGTTCAAAGATCGTCGTTCCGGGCATTGCCTCTCCCTTTCAGATTATTGATCCTGGCATCGTACATGAGGCGGTGCAGCGCCTTGCGCACTTTGGACGGATAAAGTGCCCGGGGGACTGCGCAGAAGCCAGCCCTGGAGCGCGCGGCAGACGGCCACTTCGTGGCCTGCCACCACCCCGAGGAGGCGGTGGTGCAGGCGCCCGCCCGTGTGCCAGCGCGCACCCCTGTCCCCTTCACCGCCACGCAAGCAGAAAGCTGACTCCATGAGCTACCGTTACCTGGGCCGCAGCGGCCTGAAAGTCTCCCGCCTCGCACTGGGCACCATGATGTTCGGAGGCCCCACCGATGAGGCCACGTCCCACGCCATCATCGCGCGCGCGCGCAGCCAGGGCATCAACTTCATCGATACGGCCGATGTCTACCAGAAAGGCGTGACCGAGGAAGTCGTGGGCCGGGGCATCCGGGCCCACCGCGACGACTGGGTGCTGGCCACCAAGTTCGGCAATCCGCTGGGCGAAGGCCCCAACCGCCGGGGCACCTCGCGCAAGTGGATCATCGAGTCCGTGGAAGCCAGCCTGCGCCGCCTGGGCACAGACTACATTGATCTGCTGTACTTTCACCGCGCAGACTTCGATGCGCCGCTGGAAGAGGCCGTGCGCGCCATCGGGGACCTGATCCGCGCAGGCAAGCTGCGCTACTTCGGCGTCTCCAACTTCCGTGGCTGGCGCATCGCGCAAGTCTCCCATCTGGCCGATGCTGAAGGCATCGACCGCCCCATCGCAAGCCAGCCGCTCTACAACATCGTCAACCGCACGGCAGAGGCAGAGCAGCTGCCCGCAGCAGCAGCCTATGGATTGGGCGTGGTCTCCTACAGCCCGCTGGCGCGCGGCGTGCTGACCGCCAAGTACCCCGCAGGCGCCGAGCCAGAAGCCGGCTCGCGCGCGGCGCGCAAGGACAAGCGCCTGCTGGAGACCGAATGGCGCCCCGAATCGCTGGACATCGCCGAGCAGATCCGCCGCCACACGGCCGAGCGCGGCATCAGCACCACCGACTTCGCCGTGGCCTGGGTGCTCAACAACCGGCTGGTGACCTCGGCCATCGCAGGGCCGCGCACGCCCGAGCAGTGGGAAGGCTATGTGAAAGCGCTGGAATACCGCTTCACCGCCGAGGACGAAGCCCTGGTGGACCGCCTGGTGGCCGCCGGCCACCCCTCCACGCCGGGCTTCACCGACCCTGGGCATCCCGTCGAGGGCCGCGTGCCCTTCACGGCAGCCGCCTGATCCGTGCACAGGCCGCCCGGCGCCAACGGGACAGAGGCTGGTTCTGCTGCAACGCCACAGACTGGCTGGAGATGCAGGTGCGCACTACCATAGGGGTAGCATGTACAGCCATGCAAAGCCATCTCTACATGGGCGTGCGCATCACGCCAGACTCCTTTGAAAACCCGTCACAGCCTGGCCAGTGGATGCCCTGCGCACGGCTGGAGGATGCCGCCACAGGCACTGCGCTCGATGCCGTCTCCGACGACGAGCCCTGCGGCAGCCGCGCCGATGCCGATGCGCGCGCCCTGCGCATGGCCCGGCGCGGCCTGATGAAAAGGCTGCACCAGGGCTGAGGCGCGCTCAGTGCAGGGCCGACTGCCCCTTGGCGCCTGTGCGCGCCAGCTTCACGCGGTACATGGCGGCGTCGGCTTTTTGCAGGGCATCGCCGGCATCTGTGGCATCGGCGCGCAGGCACACCACGCCGACACTGGCGCCGCTGTAGTCCAGCGAGCGGCCATCGGGCAGGTCGAGCTGGAATGCCGATGCGGCCGTCAGGCGCTGCTGCAGGTCGCACGCAACCGCGTCAGCATCGTCGCCGAGCAGCGGCCCGACGCCGATGAGCACGAACTCGTCACCGCCGAAACGCGCCAGCATGTCACTGCTGCGCACGCTGGCAGTCAGCCGCTCGCTCATCGCGCACAGCAGCGCATCGCCAGCATCATGGCCATATACGTCGTTGACCCGCTTGAAATGGTCCATGTCCACGAAGCCGACCACCACCCACTCCTGGCTGCGCGCGCACCGGGCGATCAGGCGCTGCAGCTCTTCGGTCAGGCAGCGGCGGTTGGGCACGCCTGTGAGCGGGTCGAGCAGGGCCATGGCCGCCAGTTCCTGGTTGCGCTGCTTCAGCGTGACGATGAGCTGCTCGCGCTCCAGGCGCTCGGAAAGTATCTTGGCAAACAGGCTCAGCATGCTTTGCGCTTCCAGGCCCACGGGCATGGGCTTGTCGCTGGCGGCACACAGCGTGCCGTAGAGCCGGCCATCGGAAAAGCGCACAGGCGCACTCGCATAGGTGCGTATGCCCAGCTCGCGCGCGGCTTCGGAGTCACCCCAGCACTGGCCGACATCGGGCGTGTACATGCGGCCCTCGTCAATGGCCCGTTTGCACAGCGTATCGCCCCAGGGGACGACCAGACCTTCGGGAATCTGCATCTGCTGCGCATTGCGCGCGAACAGCACCTGCTGGACACCCTTTGCCTCATCGACCGTGGTCAGGTAGGTAGAGGCCAGCTGCGTGGCTTCCTCCAGCATCTGCAGCATCGGGCGCGTGAGTTCTTCCAGCGATTGCGCCTGGGCCAGGGACTGGGACAGGCGCTGAACAACGGACTCCATGGCAAGGACCTCTTGTGATTTCTGAAAACGGCAGGGGTGATTGCGCACGCCACGCGGGGAAATAGCGCGCTGTGAGCATTGTGTACCGGACACGGTAATGCCTGGGCGATGGTTGTTATTCGCCTGCTACAGTGACAGCCGCCTGCCAGACAATCTGCACCCGCAGCCCCGCCAGCGAGGGGGAGCGGTCCAGCAGCAGGCGGGCGCCATGGCGTTCGGCAATGGTCTGCACGATGGCCAGGCCCAGGCCGCTGCCGCCGGCCTGCTGGCTGGCGGACGGTCCCCGCACGAAGCGCCGCAGCACCTGCGGGCGCTGCTCCTGGGGAATACCGGGCCCCGAGTCTTCCACGATCAGGGCCCGGCCTGCCGCATCGCTGCGCCAGCCCACATCGACGCGGCCGCCCTCGGGCACATACTTGATGGCGTTGTCGAGCAGGTTGCGCACCAGCATCTGCAGGGCATGGGCATCGCCGGGCACGGCAAACGGCTGCTGCAGCGCGGGCGACTCGCTGATGCCCATGTCCAGGCCGCGCTGCTGCGCGGCCACCGCCGTGTCGGCAAGGGCCTGGGTGACGACATCGCCCAGATCCACCAGGGGCAGCGTCTGTGCAGCCGCCTGCCGGGCTTCCTGCCGCGCCAGTGCCAGCAATTGCTCGACCAGGCGCGTGGCGCGCTCCAGCCCCTGGGCCAGGCGCTGCACGGCGTCTTCACGGGCTGCATCGTCCGGTGCGCGGCGCAAGGTCTGCAGCTGAAGATTCAAGGCAGCCAGCGGAGAGCGCAGCTCATGCGCGGCATCGGCCACGAAATGCTGCTGGGCCTCGAAGGCCTGTGCCACGCGCTGCAGCAGCGCATTGAACTCGGCCACCAGCGGGCGCACTTCGTCTGGCAGGCCATCGGCGGGCACGGGCGCCAGATCGGTGGGCTGGCGCACGGCCAGCTCGCGGCGCACGCGCTGCACGGGCGCCAGCGAATGGCGCACACCCCACCAGACCGCCAGCGCCAGCACGGGGGCCAGCAGCGCAATCGGCAGCAGGCCATGCCATGCGGCATCGCGCGCCAGCGCGCGGCGCACGCGCATGTCCTGGGCGACCTGGATCACCTGGGAGCGTGTCTGCAGCGAAAACACGCGGTAGACCGTGCCGCGCGCAGGCACATCGGCAAAGCCCAGCACGGCCATCTGCGGCAGGGCCGCGCCCAGGGCCGACTCGAAGATGCGCAGCCCTTCATTGGTCCAGACCTGGACGATGAAGTCATGGTTTTCATCCTCGGGGGGCGTGCCTTCGGGATGGCCGCGCGCATCCACCGGCAGCCCGGCACGCAGCGCGAAAGCGGTCTGCTGCATCTGGTAGTCAAACAGAATATCGGTCTGCAGCAGGGCGTTGCGGTAGGTCAGCAGCCCCTGCAGCAGGGCCGTGAACACGATGGCAGCGCCAATGAACAGCAGCAGCCTTGCCCCCAGGGCCCCGGGCAGGCGCTCGCGCATCCAGGAGGCCAGTCGGTCAGGCAGGGCCTTCATGGCTTGGGCACCATGTAGCCCACGCCGCGCACATTGAGGATCAGCCCGGCACCCAGCTTCTTGCGCAGGCCATGAATGTAGACCTCGATGGCGTTGCTGCTGACCTCGTCGCCCCAGCCATAGAGTTTGTCCTCGATCTGCTGGCGCGACAGCGTGCTGCCGGGCCGCGCCAGCAGCGCCTGCAGCACCGCCCACTCGCGGCCGGACAGCACGACACCGCAGCCATCGACACTGGCCTCGCGCGTGGCGGGGTTCAGGCGCACGCCGCCGCGCTCGTACAGCGGCTCCACGGCACCTGATGCGCGGCGCGCCAGCGCGCGCAGCCGAGCGAGCAGCTCGTCCAGGTCGTAGGGCTTGACCACGTAGTCGTCCGCCCCGGCATCCAGGCCGGCAATGCGGTCGCGCACGGCATCGCGGGCCGTGGCCACCAGCACCGGCGTGCGGTCGCGGCGCGCACGCAGCTGGCGCAGCACCTGCAGCCCGTCCTGCCCCGGCAGGCCCAGGTCCAGCAGCACCAGGTCATAGCCATGGCCCTGCCCGGGGCCTGCGCGCAGGGCTGCATCGGCCTGCAGGCCATCGCGCACCCAGTCCACCACATGGCCTTCGCCGCGCAGCAGCGTGTGCACGGCCTCGCCGATCATGGCATCGTCTTCAACCAGCAATAACCGCATGCAATAAGCATAGCCTGCTGTTCGGCTGCAGCAGTTACACCGCCGCCTCGATTTTTGGCATCGCCATGCGCGCCTTGGTCAGCGCCATGCCCAGATTGGCCGTGCGGCGGCAGACGAAAACCGCCACATAGTCCGGCATCTGCTTGCCGCGCAGGAAAACATGGATCAGGTTGTCGCTGTTGACGATCATCTCCTGGAAGTAATGGTGGCCATCGTCCTGCAGGCCGCGCGACTTCTTGAACAGGCGTTCGATCATGGACACATTCGGTCCGTTGAACAGGTCGGCAGTGGCAGCCGCCACGAGGTCGATGACCTCGCGCGGATGGGAGTCCACGGTGCGCATGGCCAGCAGCATGCCGGAGGCCGCATCCACATAGCCAATGGCCAGGCACTCGGGCACCGAGCCCACCACTTCGCTCAGAACGTTGTCCAAACTCATCGATACTTTCCTTTGTAGTTTTGAAATATCCGGTCAGCCCATCTTCTGCAGCAAGGCTGCCTCGTAGGCGTGAAGCAAGTCTTCCTGTGCCTGCGACTGCACATACTGGGCATCGATCAGGCGCACGCGCCGCAGCGCTTCCTGGGCGGTGAGGCCCTCACGCACCAGCCAGGCGGCCAGCACCGTGCCTGTGCGCCCCAGCCCCGCCAGGCAATGCACGGCCAGCACTTCGCCGGCGCGCAGCATGGCCGACATGCGTGCCAGCAGCATCTGGATCTGCGCCACCGTGGGCGGCTCCTGGTCGCGCACCGGCAGGTACAGATTGCGCAGGCCGTGGCGCAGCAGAGGCTCCTGGGGCAGGTCTTTCTCGGTCAGGGTGATCAGCATGGTGACGCCGCAGCGGCGCAGCGCCTGCAGATCGGTATCCACGGAATGCACGACGCCGGGCAGGGGCGTGCCTGCCAGCCGGCCAGGCACCAGCCAGGCGAAGCCGCCGGGGCCACGGCTGGCGGGCACGGCCTGGGGATCGGCGGCCAGCGGCGCCCAGTCCGCGAGCACGGCAGGCTTGACAGGACGCGGCAGCGGCGCAGCGGCAGGGGTTGCCACAGGCTCTGGCATGGCGGGTGCGGCAGGCGAAGCGGCCAAGGCCTGCGAAGCCTGCCCGTCTGCCTGGAATTCAGAGATGGCCGCCAGCGCCGCTGCTGGCAGGGGGGGCGGCAAAGGCATGCCCTCCTCCAGGTCCTCGGCCCGTGCATCCGGGGAAGGCACGCAGCAGCTGCCGGTGCGCACGAATTGCTGGCCTGCCAGCGACAGCGGCGCATGCAAGAAAGCCTCCATGGACTGCGCCTCGGCAATGCGGCCCCCTGCGAGCAGCAGCATGTCCTGCGCCACGGCCTGGGCATGCTGCTGCTGGTGCGTACTCATCAGCACGGCCGTGCGCTGGGCCACCTGGCTCAGCAACTCCAGCAGCACAAAGGCATCGTAGCCCTGCAACTCCGCCGTGGGCTCATCCACCATCAGCAGGGCGGGCTCGGCCAGCGCCTCGCGCAATATCGCCACGGCACGCTGCTGCACGGCAGACAGCTCCAGTGCAGGCCGGTCCAGCACCGACCCAAGCTCCGGAAAGCCGAAGGCCTGCAGCTGTTCCTGGCACCAGTCCCGCAGCGCATGCGGCACCAGCTTGAGCCGGGGCCTGGCCAGCTCCACGATGGCGTCGAAGGTGCTGGCCAGCATCAGCCGGGCCTGCTGCTGCACCAGGCGCGGCGCAGGCATGCCACGGCTCCACGGCTGGCCCGCATAGCGCACACTGCCCCAGCGGCGAAAACGCGGATTGGCGGCATTGAGATCGGCCAGCGTGCGCAGCAGCGTGGACTTGCCCGATCCGGAAGGCCCCAGCAGCGCCGTGATGCCACGCGCAGGCAGCGTGAAATCCGCCTCTGCCAGAATGACGCGCGCACCAAACGAGGCGCCCAAACCTGCCACCTGCAAGCTGTAGTCGTGCTTCAATGCCATGCCTCCTGTGATGCGATATGTGGCCCTCCAGGACCGCTTGTTCATGGGTGAACCCGAGACAGCCAGCGCAGGCTTGACGGGCCGGCAGTCTAAGCGGTTTGCCCTAGATCAAATCGTCACAAAAAGAAACACTACTATCGCAAATGGGTGTTGCTTTAACGTAAGCCGTCTCGAATAGCTTCCAAGGCCACATTGCGGCGGGTGTTTGCAGCCCGGAATGCGATCGCCACGGCGCGGCCAGAGCCATAGCGCCATGCCATCAGACGGCCGCTTCGATCTGGGGCATTGCCATGCGCGCCTTGGTCAACGCCATGCCCAGATTGGCGGTGCGGCGGCACACAAAGACGGCAATGTAGTCGGGAGTCTGCTTGCCACGCAAAAACACATGGATCAGGTTGTCGCTGTTGACAATCAGCTCCTGAAAGTAGTGGTGCCCATCGCTTTGCAGGCCCCTGGCCCTTTTGAACAGGCTTTCGATCATCGACACATTCGGGCCGTTGAACAGGTCGGCTGTGGCAGCAGCCACCAGATCAATCACCTCGCGCGGGTGGGAATCCACCGTGCGCATGCCCAGCAGCATTCCCGAGGCAGCATCGACATATCCGATGGCCACGCATTCGGGCACGGTGCCCACTATTTGCCCCAGAGTGTTTTCCAAGCTCATCGCAGTTCTCCCTTTTTGCCTGTGAATCGATGCTTCAGCGGGCACGGCACGACGCCGCAAACCGCTTGCCTGCCCTATGCCTCCTTGCTGCAAGGAAATGCACCAAGGACCTGCCCTTAACGCCAGGCAAGTGGCGCAGTCTAGGCGTGGCGGCCTCATGCAGGAACAGGCATTCACAAATTCACACGGGATTCAGATCATTCTGAGGCAAGGCATAAGAATGGTCTGAATTGGAGAACACGCGACAGTCCGCAGGCGTGCTGCCTGCGTGCGTTCATGGCTCTGCAGGCAGCAGCCCGGGCGCCGGAGCGCCAGGGCTGGCCGCACTCAGCCCAGACGCACGGGCACGAAAATCCGGTTGCCATCGCGCCAGATCAGCACGGCGACAGTCTTGCCAGCCTTGTCCATGGCCGCACGCACGGCCTGGATGTCAGCGGCAGGCGCGCCGTTGATGGACAGCAGCACATCGCCCTGGGCGATGCCCGCTTCGGCGGCAGGCCCGGCCGCATCGGCCACGACCATGCCGGCCTGCACGCCGACCTGCTGCTTTTCGTCGGGCTGCAGGGGCCGCAAGGCCAGGCCCAGCCGGCCCTTGCCTGCATCGGGCGTATCCTGGGCCACCTTGGCGGTCTTGTCGCCCGCATCCCCCAGCACGGCAGACAGCGTGCGGGCCTCGCCATTGCGCCAGACCTCCAGCGTGACCTTCTGGCCCGGCAGTGCCTGGCCTACATAGGCCGGCAGATCGCCCGAGCCGATGATGGGCTGGCCGTCGATCCTGCGCACCACATCGCCAGGCTCCAGACCCGCCTTGGCGGCAGGGCCGTTCTTGTCCACGCTGGCCACCAGAGCGCCTTCGGGCCGGTCCAGCTTGAAGGAGTCGGCAAACGCCTGATTGACCTCCTGCACCGCCACGCCCAGCCGGGCATGCTGCGCCTTGCCGGTGGCCACGATCTGCTGCTGCACATGCGTGGCGACCTCGATGGGAATGGCGAAGGACACGCCCTGGTAACCACCCGAGCGGGTGTAGATCTGGCTGTTGATGCCGATGACCTCGCCACGCGCGTTGAACAGCGGCCCGCCGGAGTTGCCCGGATTGATGGCCACATCGGTCTGCAGGAAGGGGACGAAGGAATCCTCGGGCAGGCTGCGGCCCTTGGCGCTGACCACGCCAGCCGTGACGCTGCTCTCGAAGCCAAAGGGCGAGCCGATGGCCAGTACCCAGTCGCCCACGCGCAGATCGGCGGTCTTGCCCAGCGTGACGGTGGGCAGGTCTCTGGCGTTGATGCGCAGCACGGCCACATCGGTCTTGGGGTCCGCGCCTAGCACCTTGGCGCTGAATTCGCGCCGATCATTGAGTTTGACGGTAACTTCCCGAGCGCCGCGCACCACATGCGCATTGGTCAGGATCAGGCCATCGCTGGAGACAATGAAGCCAGAGCCTTCGCCGCGCACCGGCGTATCGCGCTGGGGCTGGCCCGCCCCCGGCATGCCGGGCACACCGAAGCGGCGGAAGAATTCATAGAAAGGATCGCTGGGGTCCATGCCGGGCACGCCCTGCTGGCCCTGGCGCGCAGCAGCCTCTTCGCCCTCCTCGCCCATGGCGCGCGCACTGCCGACCACGCTGATATTGACCACGGCCGCGCCATTGCGCGCCGTGATGTCGGCAAAGTTGGGCGCCGCGACGGCGCCTGCCGGCGAGAACTGCGAGGCGGGCTGGGCCGCAGGCGCCGCCAGCGCCGTGGTCGCACGCGCATCGCCGTGGACTGCGCCAACCAGACCGGCGCCCGTGGCGCCCAGGGCGCCGATGGCACCTGCGGCCACCAGGGCCAGGACCAGACGGCGGGGGGTGGACAGAATGTTGTTCATGGCAGACCTTTCCTCGAAAGCAGCGTTTGGTGCTGCGATGGGGAAAGTCTGCGCAGCGAGACTTAGGCGAGGCTTAGGCGAGGCACAGGCCCTGAACCATCAGACGGCAGTGGCCCAGTTGTCCAACTGCAGGCCATGCACTTTGGCGAATTCGCGAGTGTTGTTGGTGACTAGCATGGCCTGCTGACTCAGGGCGTGGGCGGCGATCATGGTGTCGAGTGCGCCAATGGGAGTGCCGCGACGCTCCAGGTCGGCACGCAGGTCGCCATAGGCCCACAAGGCAGCCTCGTCAAACGGCAGGATGGTGAGCGGTGCCAGAAACATCTCCAGCGCCTGACGGTTGCGCGCCGACCCACTTTTGGCTACGCCAAAGGCCAGCTCGGCGGCCACCACGCTGCACAGCCCTACCTCGCCCATGCGGTATTGCTGGAAGCGCGCTAAAACGGCTGGAGGCTTGGCGTTGATGATGTAGATGCAGATGTTGGTGTCCAGCAGGATCATGGTGTGATCTCGTCGCGCTGCTGGGCATCAGGCTGCTGGCGGGTGAGCACAAAGCCGGGCTCAAAGGCGGCCAGCCCGGCTTGCAGCGTTTGCCAGGGGTCGTCTGCGGGCAGCAGCAGTACGCCATTGCCAAAGTGTTTCACCACCACTTCGGTGCCGGTGAAACGGTATTCCTTGGGCAGCCGTACGGCTTGGCTGCGGCCAGATTGGAAAAGGCGTGCGGTGTCCATGGCGGGCTCCCTGATTGGTATATATCAATGGTAGTCACCACTTGTCACTTTGTCCAGAAAGACTTGCTGTCAGATAAGGACAGCGTCGCTGATTTTTGCTATCCATCGGAATGGGTAGGCACAACGGCGGATGCACCCGCCATTCGCGCTGCACCAGGGACATCCGCCATGTCAGGCAACGACTGGCACCGGAGCCTCAGAACCTGTTCATGATCTCAAATCAGCGCCAGCACCTTTTCCGGCGGCCGGCACAGGGCTGCGCCCTTGGGTGTGACCACGATGGGGCGGTTGAGCAGCACGGGGTGCGCGGCCACGGCGTCGATGCGCTGTGCGTCGGTGACGGCTGCATCGCCCAGGTTCAGTTCGGCAAAGATGGCTTCCTTGCTGCGCAGCAGATCGGACACGGGCACGCCCAGTTGCGCCACCAGCGCCCGCAGCTGCGGGGCGTCCAGGGGAGAGGCGATTTAGTCCACGATGGCGGGCTCGATGCCATGTTCGCGCAGCAGGGCCAGCGCGCCGCGCGAGTTGCTGCAGCGGCTGTTGTGGTAGATGGTGATGTCGGTGCGGGGTGCGGTCGTGTTCATGGCCCGCAGTGTAGGCGCCGGGAAAGCCTCAGTGTCCTGCGGCGCGCTCGAACAGCGTGCGCGCCAGCGTGCGGTGGCGCTCCAGCACCAGGGGCAGATCGGCTGTGAGCAGACGGCCGTCCTCGACCACGACACGGCCGTTGATGACGCTCGTCTGCACATTGGCGGGCGTGCAGAACACCAGTGCAGCCACGGGATCGTGGCCTGCTCCGGCATGGCCCACGCCGGACAGGTCAAAGGCCACGAAGTCGGCCGACATGCCCGGCGCCAGCGCGCCAATGTCGTCGCGTGCCAGCACGCGTGCGCCGCCCAGGGTGGCGATCTCCAGCGCCTCGCGGGCGCTCAGTGCGGCCGGGCCATGGCCAACGCGCTGCAGCAGCAGGGCCTGGCGCGCCTCGCCCAGCATATGGGCGCCATCGTTGGAGGCGCTGCCGTCCACGCCCAGGCCCACGGCCACGCCGGCATCGCGCATGGTGCGCACGGGGGCGATGCCCGAGGCCAGGCGCATGTTCGAGCAGGGGCAATGGGCCACGCCCGTGCCCGTGCGTGCGAACAGCGCAATGCCTTCGGCATCGAGCTTGACGCAGTGGGCATGCCAGACATCGGGGCCGACCCAGCCCAGGCTGTCCGCATACTGCGCAGGCGTCAGTCCGAATTTCTCGCGCGAGAAGGCCACGTCGTTGTCGTTTTCGGCCAGATGGGTGTGCAGGGACACGCCATGGGCACGCGCCAGCACGGCGGACTCGCGCATCAGCTCGCGCGTCACCGAAAACGGCGAGCATGGCGCCAGCACCACGCGCAGCATGGAGTGGCGCGCGCTGTCGTGGTATTGCTGGATCAGGCGCAGGCTGTCGCGCAGGATGGCCTCTTCCTGCTCGACCACGGCATCGGGCGGCAGCCCGCCCTTGCTGCGCCCCAGGCTCATCGAGCCGCGCGCGGCATGAAAGCGCATGCCCATCTGCTGCGCGGCGGCAATCGCATCATCGAGACGGGCGCCATTCGGGTACAGGTACAGGTGGTCGCTGGTCGTGGTGCAGCCCGACAGCATCAGCTCGGCCATGGCGGTCTGGGTGGAGACATGGATCATCTCGGGCGTGAGATGCGACCACAGCATGTACAGGTGGGTGAGCCACGAAAACAGCTCGGCATCCTGCGCAGCCGGCACGGCGCGGGTGAGGCTCTGGTACATGTGGTGGTGGGTGTTGACCAGGCCCGGCATCACCACGTGCCCGCGCATGTCCAGCACACGGGCCCTGCCCTCATCGAGCAGGCGGCGGTACTGCGGCGGCAGGTCGGCCGTCGCGCCCACCCATTGCACGGCAGGTCCTTCGGCCACCAGGGCGCCATCGCGGATCTCGCGGCGCTGCGCGTCCATGGTCACAAGTACGTCAGCGTTCAGGGCAATCAGGGTCATGGCGAGGTCTTCTTCGATGGATGGAAAGCCGCCAGTCTAGGAAGCTCAAGCCCTTGCCGATAGCACTTAATTTCGCTTGATGTGTCCACAAAAAGTGGACACCTGAAAGTTGCTTCAGCAGCCTTTGGCGAACAGGCGCGCCAGCGCCTCGCCGATGCTGTCGGCCATGAGCTGCGCCGCTGCGCTCAGTTGCCCCCGGGCCCGCGCTGCCAGCACCAGGGTCTGGCGCCGCAGATGCGCGTCGCGCAGCGGCACAAAGGCCAGCGCGTTGCGGCTGCGCTCTTCCATCACATCCAGCGGATTGAGCAGGGCAATGCCCTCGCCCAGCATCACCAGCCGCTGGATCAGGGCCACCGAGGTGGACTCGGCCACCGGCGTGACTTCGATGGCATTGCGCGAGAAAGCCTCGTCCAGCAGGGCGCGGATGGACAGCGGCGGCGATGGCAGGATGAGCGGATGGCCGATGCAGTCGCCCAGCAGCACGGAAGACTGGCGGGCCAGCGCATGCCGGGGCGGCACGATGGCGCCGATCTGCCATTCGCTGGCAGCCAGCGCGCGCAGCGCGGGGCGCGCGGGCAGGTCGTAGGCCAGGCCCAGGTCGGCATCGCCGCCTTCCACCGCTGCTTCGATGCCGGCCACGGGCAGGTCGATGACACGCACCGCAATGCCCGGATGGCGCTGGCGGAATTCATGCACCAGCGAGGGTAGCAGCGAGCCCGCCAGTCCCGTGGTCGCGGCTACCGTGATCTCGCCGCTGCGCGCGCCCTGCAGTTCGGCAATGCGCTCGCGCAGTGCCGCATGCTCGCGCAGCGTGGCGCGCACATGGGCCAGCACCATCTCGCCCGCAGGCGTCAGGCGCAGGCGCCTTTGGATGCGCTCGAACAGCGCCATGCCCAGCTCGGCCTCCAGGTCGAGGATCTGGCGGTTGACGGCCGTCGGCGCCACATGCAGGTGTTCGGCCGCCTTGCGGATGGAGCCGCGGCGGACCACTTCATCAAGATAGCGCAGAACTCTGGCGTGCATGCGCGCAGCGTAACCGGCTTTGGAGCGGCCTGCCGGGCCAGGCGTTCAGCGCGCGGCCCCGGCGCGCAGCGTGCGGCTGAGCATGATCACGGGCACCAGGCCGACGAGCACCAGGGCCAGCGACGGCAGGGCCGCCTCGCCCAGGCGTTCGTCGCGCGCGAGCTGGTAGGCGACGACGGCCAGGGTGTCGCTGTTGAAGGGGCGAAGCACCATGGTGGCGGGCAGCTCCTTCATCACGTCCACGAAGACCAGCAGCGCTGCTGCCGCCGTGGACCGCCGCAGCAGCGGCCAGTGCACGCGCGCCAGCATGCCCCAGGCGCCCGTGCCCAGCATGCGCGCCGAGTCATCCAGGCTGGCGGGAATGCGCGCATAGCCGCTTTGCATGGACTGCAGCGCCACGGCGCAAAAGCGCACCAGATAGGCCCAGACGATGCCCGCCGCCGTGGCCGTGACCAGCCCCGCGAAGCCCCACTCGGGCCGTGCCTGCTGGAGCCAGCCCACGGGCAGCAGCAGGCCGACGACGATGACGGCGCCCGGCACCGCGTAGCCCAGGCTGGCCAGCTGGACCACGCCGCGCGTGATGGCCGATTGCCGGTTGCGCCGCACGGCAAAGGCCAGGGCCAGGGCGACGGCCACGGCCAGCACGGCGGTGATGGCGCCCAGGCGCACGCTGTGCATCGCCCACTCCAGAAAGCGCCCCCAGGGCAGGACCGACCAGTCGGCGGCCAGCGGCCGCAGCATGAACAGCACGGGCGCGGCAAAGCCCATGAGCACGGGCAGCAGGCATACCAGCGCGGCCAGCGCGCCACGCCAGCCACGCAGGCGCACCGGCTGCGCTTCGGCCGACCCCGCGCGGCCCGTGCTGCCGGTGACGAAGCGCATGCGGCGCTGCGCGCGCAGCTCCAGCTGCAGCAAAAGCACGACGAGTATCAGCAAAAAGGTGGCCAGCTGCGCGGCTGCAATGCGGTTGTCCATGGACAGCCAGGCCTTGTAGATGCCCGTGGTGAAGGTCTGTATGCCGAAGTAGCTGACGACGCCGAAGTCGGCCAGCGTCTCCATCACCACCAGGGCCACGCCAGCGGCCACGGCCGGGCGTGCCAGCGGCAGCGCCACTGACCACACGCGCCGCGCCAGCGGCGCGCCCATGAGGCGCGCGGCCTCCATCAGGTGGGCAGCGCGCTCGCCCAGCGCCGTGCGCGCCAGCAGGTAGACATAGGGGTAGAGCGAGAAGATGAAGACCCAGACTGCGCCCCCCAGGCTGCGCACCTCGGGCAGCAGGCGGCCCTCCAGGCCGTAGGTGTCGCGCAGCCAGGTCTGCAGCGGGCCGCTGAACTGCAGGAAATCGGTATAGGCATAGGCCGTCACATAGGCCGGCATGGCCAGGGGCAGCAGCAGCAGCCACTCCAGCTGGCGCCGGCCACGGAAGTCGAACAGCGTCACGGCCGCCGCCGTGGCCGTGCCGACGATGGCCGCGCCCAGAGCCACCAGCAGGCCCAGCCAGATGGTGGTCCACAAGTAGCCGGGCAGCACAGTGGCGGCCATCTCGCGCAGGATGGAGCCGGCCTGGGCATCGCCCTGCCCCCAGGGCAGCCAGGCGCCCAGCACGGCCAGCACGGGCAGCATCAGCACCGTGGCCAGCAGCAGCAGGGGCAGGGATCGGAGTACGGACGGCAGTCGGCGCAAGGCAGCAGGCTCGGAAAAATGCAGGAAGATGGACGGGCGGACGCTTGGATCAGTATGCACGTATGCCTCCAATGCAAATGCGAATTCTATTCATTTGCGAAGTTCTACAATCTCCTGCATGTTTTTGACCGTCTCCCAACTTGAGGTGCGCTACGCGGGCCGTGACAAGCCTGCGGTGCAAGGCGTTTCGCTGAATCTGGCCGCCGGGGATATCGGCGTGCTCATCGGGCCCTCGGGCTGCGGCAAGACCACGCTGCTGCGCACGGTGGCCGGGCTGGAGCCTGTCAGCGGCGGGGAGATCCGCATCGCGGGACAACTGGTGGGCAGCGCCAGCTTCTCGCTGGCGCCCGAGCAGCGGCGCATCGGCATGGTCTTTCAGGACTATGCACTGTTTCCGCACCTGAACGTGGGCCGCAACGTGGCCTTCGGCATCCACCACCTGCCCAAGGCGCGCCAGGCAGAGCGTGTGGCCGAGGTGCTGGAGCTGGTGGGTCTGGCCGGCAGCGCCGCGCGTTTTCCGCATGAGCTGTCGGGTGGGCAGCAACAGCGCGTGGCGCTGGCGCGGGCGCTGGCGCCCAGCCCGCAGCTGATGCTGCTGGACGAGCCGTTTTCCAACCTCGATGTGGACCTGCGAGAGCGGCTGGCCCACGAGGTGCGCGGCATTCTCAAGGCCGCTGGCGCCACAGCCCTGTTCGTGACGCACGACCAGCTGGAGGCCTTCGCCATCGGCGACATGATCGGCGTGGTCCACCAGGGGCAGCTGCAGCAGTGGGACGATGCCTATTCGCTCTACCACCGCCCGGCCACGCGCTTCGTGGCCGACTTCATCGGCCATGGCGTCTTTGTGCCGGCCACGCTGGCGCGCACGGCGGCTGGCGGCGTGGTGGCGCGCACGGCGCTGGGCGATCTGGTCGATCCGGCCACCTGCCCGCTGCCAGCGCAGTTCCCCGGCGGTGCATGCGATGTGCTGCTGCGCGCCGACGATGTGGTGCATGACGACCGCTCGCCCGTGCAGGCCCGCATCGTGCGCAAGGCCTTTAGGGGTTCGGAGTTTCTCTATACGCTGGAGCTGGCCAGCGGACACAGCGTGATGGCCCACGTGCCCAGCCACCATGACCATGCCGTGGGCGAATGGGTAGGCATCCGCCTGGACATGAACCACGTGGTGGCCTTCGAGCGGCAGGCCGGCGCAGCCTGAGCGGACAGGCGCGCTGCCAGACTCAAACCTCGCGCGGCCCGGCCTGGCGCGGCCCGGCCTGGCGCAGCCGGTCCACCTCGGCATGCAGGTCCTGGGACCAGATGCGGCGGTCACGGCCGGCGGCCGTCTGCGGTGCGCCGTAGTGGACAGCAGCGACCAGTTCATCGGCGCATAGCGTGCGCCAGATCGAGCCCACCAGGGTTTCATCGCCCTCGTAGCTGGGCGCATGGCTGATCTGTCCTGTTTTGCCATCCACAAAGCGCAGGCCCACCGGCAGCACAGGCGCATCGGCCTGCACAGCTGCCTGCAGCAGATTGGCATGGAAGGGCAGCAGCCTGCGGCCATCGCCTGTCGTGCCCTCGGGAAAGACCGCCAGAATCTCGCGGCGCTCCAGCGCCTGCTGCATGCTCTCCACCATGCGCCGTGCATCGCGGCGCGAGTTGCGCTCGATATACAGCGTGCCGGCTGCCGTGGCCAGCGCCCCGATCAGCGGCCAGCCCTTGACGTCGGACTTGGAGATGAAGCGGCAGTGGCGTGCTGCATGCAGCACGGGGATGTCGAGCCAGGAGATGTGGTTGCTGACCAGCAGCAAAGGCCCCTGCACAGGGGGCTGGCCCTGGATCTGCAGGCGCACGCCCGCATGGGCCAGCAGCTGCGCGGACCATGCCTGGACATGGGCATGCTGGCGTTCCTCGGAGAGCCGGGGAAACTGCAGGGCCACGATCCACAGGCCCTTGCACAGATGGCCGATCAGGCGCATGGCGCGCAAGGCGGCACGCGCACCCCTGCGCAGCTTCATGCTTCAGTGGCGCTCGAATGCCACGCGGCCAGCCACCAGCGTGCAGCGCACGCGGGCAGGCAGCTCGTAGCCGCCAAACGGCGTGCTCTTACCCTGGCTGACCAGGGCCTGGGGCTGCACGGTCCATGCAGCCTGCGGATCGACGATGCACAGGTCGGCCACGCCGCCTTCCGTCAGGCGGCCGATCCGGTCCTGCAGCCCGCCCAGAGCCGGCCCCAGCACACGCACGGGTGCCGCCGTGATGGCCTCCAGCGCGCGCGACAGCGGCGCCTTGCCATCCTGCGACCACTTGACAGCCAGCGACAGCAGCAGCTCCACGCCCGTGGCACCGGGCTCGGCCTCGGCAAAGGGCAGCACCTTGGCGTCCTCGTCGACCGGCGTGTGGTCGGAGACCAGGGCATCGATGGTGCCATCGGCCAGGGCTGCGGACAGCGCATCGCGGTCACGCTGCTGGCGCAGCGGCGGCGTCAGGCGCGCGCTGCTGTCGAAGTATCCGATGTCGGTATCGGTCAGGTGCAGCGAGTTGATGGACACGTCGGCCGTGATCTGCAGGCCCTCGGCCTTGGCGCGGCGCACCAGCTCCACGCCGGCAGCGCTGGACAGGCGGCACAGGTGCACGCGCACCTTGGTGCCTCGGATCAGCTCAAAAATGGTGTGCAGGGCAATCGTTTCGGCTGCCACGGGCACGCCGGACAGGCCCATGCGCGTGGCCAGCGGGCCGCTGGCGGCCACGCCCTTGCCCAGGTACAGCTCCTGCGGACGCAGCCACACGGTGTAGCCGTAGGTGGCCGCATACGCCAGCGCGCGCTGCAGGGTCTGGGTGCTGGTCAGCGGCACTTCAGCCTGGCTGAAGCCCACGCAGCCCGACTCGGTCAGTTCGGCCATTTCGGTCAGCACCTCGCCCTTGAGGCCCTGCGTCAGCGCGCCCAGGGGAAACAGGCGCGACTGGTGCAGCTTCTCGGCGCGGAACTTGAGCATCTCGACCAGGCCCTGCTCGTCGAGCACGGGATCGGTGTCGGGCGGGCACACGAGGCTGGTCACGCCGCCGGCCATCGCCGCAGCCATCTCGGACTGCAGCATGCCTTCGTGCTCATGGCCAGGCTCGCGCAGGCGCACGGCCAGATCGACCAGGCCCGGCAGCACCCAGCAGCCGGCGGCATCGATTTCGCGCTCGGCGGCAAAGCCTGCGGGTGCCGTGCCAATGGCCAGCACCTTGCCATCCTCGATGGCCACATCAGCCTGCTGGTCGAAGCCGCGCGCCGGATCCATCACCCGGCCATTGCGTATGAGTATCTTCATGGTTTGCTACCCCATAGGCCACAGGCGGCGCATGGACTGCGGCCTGCGGCAATCAAAAACATAGGCGTGCGAGGGCTCAAGCCTCGTTGCCGGCGACGATGGACATGACAGCCATGCGCACGGCAATGCCGAAGGACACCTGCGACAGGATCACGGCCTGCGGGCCATCGACCACTTCGGAGTCGATTTCCACGCCACGGTTGATCGGGCCCGGGTGCATGACGATGGCATCGGGCCTGGCCAGGCGCAGCTTCTCGGCCGTCAGGCCGAAGCTCTTGAAGTATTCCTGGCTGGACGGCAGCAGCGCGCCGCTCATGCGCTCGTTTTGCAGGCGCAGCATGATGATGACGTCGCAGTCCTTGATGCCTTCCTCCAGCGTGTGAAAGACGCGCACGCCCATTTGCGACAGGTCCGACGGCACCAGGGTGCGTGGCCCGACCACGCGCACCTCGGCCGCGCCCAGCGTGGTCAGCGCATGGATGTCCGAGCGCGCCACGCGCGAATGCAGCACATCGCCGACGATGGCCACGCGCAGGTTGGCGAAGTCCTTTTTGTAGTGGCGGATGGTGTACATGTCCAGCAGCCCCTGCGTGGGGTGGGCGTGGCGGCCGTCACCGGCGTTGACCACGTGGACATGGGGCGCCACATGCTGGGCGATCAGGTAGGGTGCACCCGATTCGCTGTGGCGAACGACAAAGATATCGGCGGCCATGGCCGAGAGGTTGGCGATGGTGTCCAGCAGCGACTCGCCCTTGCTGGCCGAGCTGCGCGCGATGTCCAGGTTGAACACGTCGGCCGACAGCCGCTTGGCCGCGATCTCGAAGGTGGTGCGCGTGCGCGTGCTGTTCTCGAAGAACAGGTTGAACACGCTCTTGCCGCGCAGCAGCGGCAGCTTCTTGACTTCGCGGTCGTTGACGCTGACGAAGTTGGCCGCCGTGTCCAGGATGTGGGTCAGGATGTCCTTGGACAGTCCCTCGGTGGACAGCAGGTGGATCAGTTCGCCGTTCTTGTTGAGCTGGGGATTGCGCTTGTACAGCACGGTCAGGCCTCTTGGATGCGGAATTGGAAGGCGCCAGCGTCGTCGCGTGCCAGCGACAGCAGGCGGCCGGCCGGCAGCGCCACGCGCGCGGCGGCAAAGTCGGCCTGGATGGGCAGTTCGCGCCCGCCACGGTCCACCAGCACCGCCAGGCGCACGCAGGCCGGGCGGCCGTAGTCATAGAGTTCGTTGAGCACGGCGCGCACGGTGCGGCCTGTGTAGAGCACATCGTCGAGCACGAGGATGTCGGCGCCATCGACCTCGAAGTCGATCTGGGTCTGGGCAGTGGTGGCCATGCCGCGCTGCGCGAAGTCGTCGCGGTGCAGGGCCGAGGACAGCACGCTGGGGCTGCCGGGCAGGTTCAGGTCCTTGTGCAGGCGCTCGACCAGCCAGGCGCCGCCCGAGGTGATGCCGGCCAGACGGGTCTCGGGCCCCATGAGGCTGCGCACGCCGCGCAGCAGTTCGCGGTAAAGCGCCTCGGCGTCCAGCACCAGGCTGCCGCTTCCCGCAATGGTTTCACTCATGGAAGACTCCTCAAAAACTGTTCAAGAATGATGCAGGCCGAGGCCGCATCGGCATCCGATGCGCCACCGGACAGGGCCTCGGTGGTGCTGTAGCGCTCGTCCACCTCATAGACAGGCAGGCCGAAGCGGCTTTTGAGCTGGCGGCCGAACTTCTTCGCGCGCGCCGTGTTTTCGTGCGCCGCGCCGTCGGGGTGGTAGGGCACGCCGATGACCAGGGCATCGGGCTGCCACGCCTTGATGCGCTCGCCCGCCTGCACCAGGCGGGCCTCGCCGGCCTCGGCGCGTATCGTCGGCAACGGGTTGGCAGAGCGCAGCATGCGCGTGCCTACGGCGCAGCCCGTGCGCTTGGCGCCGAAGTCGAAGGCCACGAAGCTCTGAAAATGGGAGGGAACCTCGGGCGGCACGGCAGTGCCGGCCGCGGCTGCTGCCGGGGAAGCGGGAGTCTGCCCGCTCATGCGCGCCCCGCTTCGGGCGAAAGCATCCAGCGCTGCAGGCCCAGCAGGGACAGGGCGCGGTCGTAGCGGTCGTTGACCGGCGTGTCGAAGATCACGCTGGCATCGGCGCCCACGGTCAGCCAGGCATTCTCGGCCAGCTCCGATTCGAGCTGGCCCTCGCCCCAGGAGGCATAGCCCAGGGTGACCAGCAGGCGCCGGGGGCCGGCGCCATCGGACAGGGCCTCCAGCACATCCTTGGAGGTGGTCATCTCCAGGCCTCCGGGAATCGTCATGGTCGAGGCATAGGCCGACTCGTCGCTGGCAGCGCCTTCGATGACCATGGGGTCATGCAGCACGAAGCCCCGGTCGGTCTGCACGGGGCCGCCATGGTAGACAGGGTCTCCGCGCAGGTCTTCCCGGCCCAGCGCCAGGTCCACCTTGCGCAGCAGCCCTTCGAGCGAGAGGGGGGAAGGTTTGTTGATAATCAGGCCGAGCGCTCCGCGCTCGCTGTGTTCGCACAGGTAGACCACACTGCGCGAGAACGCTTCGTCTTCCAGTCCCGGCATGGCGATCAGGAAGTGGTGCGTCAGGTTGATAGGCGCAGTTTCAGCAGACATATCATCGATTTTACTGGCGATCCATGCCTTCTTCTTACCCTGTGGGCTTGGTGTGGCTGCGGCGCGATCTGCGCCTGGCCGACCATGCCGCCCTCTACCATGCGCTGCGCCAATGCCGGCTGGTGCATTGCGCCTTCATTTTCGACGACGACATCCTGGAGCCGCTGCCGCGTGCAGACCGCCGCGTGGAGTTCATCTGCCAGAGCCTGGCCGAACTCGATCAGGCGCTGCGCCAGGCCTCGGGCCGCGCGGATACCGGGCTGATCGTGCGCCGGGGCCGGGCCGTGGAGCAGATTCCGGCGCTGGCGCGCCAGCTCGGCGCCCAGGCCGTATTTTGCAACTGGGACGACGAGCCCGGCGCGCTGGAGCGCGACGCGCGCGTGCGCCAGGCCCTGGCCGGCAGCGGCACGGCGCTGCACAGCTTCAAGGACCACATGGTCTTCGCACGCGGCGAGGTGCTGACCCAGGCCGGCGCGCCCTTTTCGGTCTTCACGCCCTACAAGAACGCCTGGCTGCGCCGGATCACGCCGTTCTTCCTGTCTGCCTACCCCAGCGAACGCGGCCTGCCCGAGGGCCTGGCGCCGCGCCCCGAAGGCGAGCGCCGCGCCGTGCCCACAGCGGCCGAGCTGGGCTTTGCGGCTGGCACGCTGGACGGCCTGCGCATTCCCACAGGCATGCAAGGCGCCGAAGAACTGCTGGCCGATTTCCTGCCGCGCCTGCCGCGCTACAAGCAGGCGCGCGACTTCCCCGCCGTCAAGGGCCCCAGCTACCTGAGCGTGCACCTGCGCTTCGGCACGGTCTCCATCCGGCGCCTGGCGCGGCTGGCCTGGGAGCAGATGCAGCAGCAGCCCCAGGACTGCGAAGGCGCCGCCACCTGGCTGTCCGAACTGATCTGGCGCGATTTCTATTTCCAGATTCTGGCCCACCACCCGCATGTGGTGAACGCCAGCTTCAAGCCTGCCTTCGACGCGATTGTCTGGGAGACAGGCCCCGAGGCGGACGCGCTGTTTGCCGCCTGGTGCGAGGGCCGCACTGGCTATCCGCTGGTCGATGCCGCCATGCGCCAGCTCAATGCCACAGGCTATATGCACAACCGCCTGCGCATGGTGGCCGCCAGCTTCCTGGTCAAGGATCTGGGCATCGACTGGCGCAGGGGCGAGGCCTGGTTCGCTCGCCAGCTCAATGACTTCGACCTGGCAGCGAACAACGGCGGCTGGCAATGGGCGGCCTCCACGGGCTGCGATGCACAGCCGTGGTTTCGCATCTTCAACCCGGTCACGCAAAGCCAGAAGTTCGATCCCGATGGCCGCTTCATCGCACGCTATGTGCCCGAGCTGGCCCGGCTGGCGCCCGCGCTGCGCCACGCGCCCTGGCAGGCCCGGCCGTTGGAGCGGGCCGAGGCCGGCGTGGCCCTGGGCACGCACTACCCCGAGCCGGTCGTGGACCATGCCGCTGCACGCGAACGCACGCTGGCGCGCTACGGCGTGGTCAAGCAGGCCGGCTGAAAGGAAAAGAGCAGCACGGCGGCTGCTCTTTTTCAGGGTGACGCCGCCGGCGACAGGCACTCAGGCGTCTTCGCCCTGGGACTGAGGATCCTCCTGCAAGGTCTGCGGCGCAGGCCCGGAGCCGCCGGTGCGCCCCCCCTGCAGGCTGTAATGCTGGATCAGGCCCAGCAGCTCCTCGTCGGAATAGGGCTTGCCCAGGTAATGGTTGGCGCCCAGCTGGCGGGCCAGCTCGCGGTGCTTCTGGGCAATGCGCGAGGTGATCATCACCACCGGCAGGTCATGCAGGGATTCGTCGCCACGGATATTGCGCAGCAGGTCGAAACCGTCCATGCGCGGCATCTCGATGTCCGACAGCACCAGGGTCGGGCGTTCCTCGGCCAGCCGCTCCAGCGCCTGCAGGCCGTCGGCAGCCAGCGCCACGCGATAGCCTTCGCGCTGCAGCAGGCGCTGGGTGACGCGGCGCACGGTGATGGAGTCGTCCACCACGAGCACCAGCGGCACCGAGGCCGGGCCGGCGCCGTCGGCCAGCGAGTCGCCGCCCGCAGCAGCCGCACCCTCGGTGGCCGCGCGCTCGGCCGCCTCGGTCATGGCCCGGACCTCGTCGCCATAGACGTTGGCCAGCGCCACGGGGTTGTAGATCTGGACCACGGCACCCGAAGCCAGCACCGACATGCCGGTCAGGCCCGGCAGTCGCGCCAGCTGCGGGCCCAGGTTCTTGACCACGACTTCCTGGTTGCCCAGCACTTCGTCCACGTGCAGCGCAATGCGCTGCGCCGCGCTGCGCAGGATCACCACGGGCCGCGTGCGGCCCACGGTTTCCTCGCTGCGCAGCGAGGACTGCCACAGCGCGCCGGCCCAGTAGAACGGCAGCGCATCGATGCCATCGTCAAAGGAGTGCGAGCGGTAAGCCTGCTGCAGCTGCTCCAGCGTGGCACGGCGCACGATCTCGACCAGGCTGGCAGGCACGCCGACCAGCAGCCGTCCCACGCGCAGCATGACCACCTGGGTCACGGCGGTGGTCAGCGGCAGCACCAGGCGGAAAGCGCTGCCGCGCCCTGCCTCGCTGTGGGTCTCGATGCGACCGCCCAGCGCGTTGACTTCGGAGCGCACCACATCCATGCCAATGCCCCGCCCCGCCACGCCGGTCACCTCCGTGGCCGTGGTGAAGCCCGGCTCGAAGATCAGGCGGCCGGCGTCCTCCGTGGTCAGCGGCTGGTCTGCGGGCCACAGGCCCTGGGCCACCGCCTTGTCACGGATGCGCTCGACGTTCAGACCGGCGCCATCGTCCTCGACCGACAGCGCCACGTCGTTGCGCTCCTGGCTCAGGATGATCTCGATGGTGCCCATGGCGGGCTTGTCGGCTGCGGCGCGCTGCTCGGGCGATTCGATGCCATGGGCCACGCAGTTGCGCAGCAGGTGCTCGAAGGCCGGCATCATCCGGTCCAGCATGCCGCGGTCCATCTCGATGGTGCCGCCCAGAATGCTCAAGCGCACCTGCTTGCCCATCTCCTTGGAGGTCTGGCGCACCACGGCATACAGGCGCTCGGCCAGCGAGTCGAACTCGACCATGCGCGTGCGCAGCAGGTCGCGCTGCAGCTCCCGCGCCTGGCGGCCCTGGGCGACCAGATCATCCTCGGCGCCGGCCAGGTCACGCTGCAGGTTGCGCTGCACGGTGGCCACGTCGTTGACCGACTCGGCCATCATGCGCGTGAGTTCCTGCACACGCGTGAAGCGGTCGAACTCCAGGGGGTCGAAACCGGCAGCCGAGTCCTTGGACAGGGCCAGGCGGGACTGCATCTGGCTTTCGGCCTGGACCTCGATGTCGCGCAGCTGCACGCGCAGCCGCTCCAGGTTGCCGGTCAGCTCGTCCAGCGATCCGCGAGCCTGGGCCAGACGCGCATCGACGCGCGAGCGTGCGATCAGCACCTCGCCAGCCTGGCTGATCAGGCGGTCCAGCAACTGGGCACGAACACGCACCGTCTGCTGGGCGCCAGCACGCAATGGCGGCGCCACCGGCGCGGGCAGGACTGCGCCAGCGCCGGGGGCGGACACGTCCTGCTGCGGCGCCTCGGCTGCCGCACCGGGCAGCTCGGGTTCGCCGGACAGCGGCTGCGGCGACTCCTGCGCCTGCTCGCCCACCACGCGCAGCACGTCAAAGCCCGCCTGCAGCGCATCGAAGCTGCCCAGCAGCGGCTCTATCTGCTCGGCCGAAGGCGCATCACCATCGACCTGCTCCACCGCAGACTCCAGCCGGTGGGCCATTTCACCCAGGCGCATGGCGCCCGCCAGGCGTGCACTGCCCTTGAGGGTGTGCAGGGCGCGCAGCGCTTCATTGCGCGCCTCGGACAGCGAGGGCCGGCCATGCCAGCGGCGCAGCGCAGCCCCCAGGCGCGGCAGCAGTTCGACCGCCTCTTCCTCAAAAATCGGGAACAGGTCAGGATCGACGTCGTCCAGCGCGTCGATGTCATCGTCCAGATCGGCGCTCACCGCGACGGCATGGGCAATGGCCTCGTCGATGCGGCGCTGCAGCTCGGCCTCATGCCGGACATCGCTGACCAGGGGACGCATCGAGTAGGCAATGGCCGGCTCGGCTTCGGCAGATGAAGCGGCATCGAGCACGGCATCGGCCGCCTGCCCGGCCAGGTCTGCGGCGTCCTCTGCGGCGGGCTCGTCGCCAGGCGGTGCGTCCAGCGCTGCCAGCAGGCTGTCGTGTTCGAGGTCCAGCCGGCTGTCAGGCATGTCGGCAGGCTCGATGTCCAGCGCCAGAATGGCCTGCAGCGCCTGCTCGACGGCTGGCTGCGGCGTCTTGAGGAAACCTGCCGCGAACTGGTGCAGCAGGCGGCGCACCTCATCCGAGGCAGCCACGCAGTCGGCCACCTGCGCGGGCGTGCCGCAGCATTGGGGCTGCAGATGGGCCAGTGCATGCTCCAGCAGGCGGGCAAGATCCGACAGGGCCTTGAAGCCCACGGTCGCAGAACTGCCTGCCAGCGAATGCGCCAGGGCAATCGCGTCTTCGGGCACGGGCTGTGACGGATCCTGCATCCACTGGTGCAGCGAGACATCCAGGCGGCGCGACCACTCGTCGGCCTCGCCGAGATAGACGTTGTACAGCGGCGCGCTGATGCGCAGGCCATCCACGTCCTTGAAGCCATCGCTGTCGGCGGACAGCTGCGGCAGCTCGGGCACGGGCTCGATGTCCGGCATGGCCTCTTGCACGGCCTGCGGCAAAATCTCAGGCTCAGGCTCAGGCTCAGGCTCAGGCTCAGGCTCAGGCTCAGGCTCAGGCTCAGGCTCAGGCGCCACTTCCAGCGCGGGCAAAGGCTCCTGCGCCCATATGCCAGCCGGCTCGGGCTGTGGCTCGGATACTGGCTCGGGCTCGGGCTCGGGCTCGGGCTCGGGCTCGGGCTGCTCCTGCGCTGGCGCGGGCATCGCGTCCAGCGTCAGGTCCAGGCCCTCGAACGGCAGGGGCTGCGCCTGCGGCGGCACGAAAGCATCGGCACCAGCTTCGTCCTGTGCCAGGATATCAGGCGCCTGAACGCTGTCAGCCCCGGCCTCCTGGATCTCTTCGGGCATGGCCACGGCAGGCGGCACATCAGACAATGCGGCCAGGGCCTGCTGCTCGCTGTCGCGCATGGCGGCCTCGAAGGCTGCGAAATCGATTTCCTCCACGGCATCGGGCGCGGGGGCGGGCACCGGGTCCGGGTGCACATCCTCTGGCGCCTGCGGCGTGGCCGCTGCGAGCATGTCAGGCTGTTCGACGTGGCCAGACGATGGCGCTTCGGACACCGTCTGCGCATCGCCCTCCTCGGTGGCCAGCGCATCGAGAAAGCCGAAATCCAGCGGGGTTTCGAGTTCGATCTGAACGGGCTCGCCTTCGCCATCCTGCGGTGCAAAGCCCTGCACCTGCGCGGCCTCGGCGCGGCGGCGTGGCACCAGGGCCACCTCGGCACGCTCGCCCTGCAGGCGCATGGCATCTGCGGCGGCGCGGAAGGGCGTGGCCTGCCAGTCGTCTGCCTGGCGCTGCCCGATGGCCTGGGCCCAGGCGCCAAAGGCGCGCAAGGCATCGCCAGCCAGCGCCTGCATGGGCTCGGGCATGGGCTTTTGCTCGGCCAGCCAGGCATTGAGCATCTGCTCCATAGCCCAGCCGGCTTCGCCGAATTCATCCAGGCCCACCATGCGCGAGCTGCCCTTGAGCGTGTGGAACGCACGGCGCAGCGTGGTCTGTTCGCTCAGATTGCCCGGCTCGTCGGCCAGCACCCGCAGGGCCTGCAGGCCGTTGTCCACGACCTCGCGCGCTTCTTCGAGGAAGATATCCAGCAGCTCATCGTCCGAATCATCATCCGATACGCTCAGGCCAGCGGCTGGCGCAGGCTCGGCCTGTGCAGCAGGAACTGGGGCGGGAGCAGGCTCCGGTTCCGGTTCCGGTTCCGGCTCCAGCTCGGGAGTCGGCATTGCGGCCACCACAGGCTCGGGCTGGATGGCTTCGGCCACCGGCTCGGGCTGCGCTTGAGCCTCAGGCTCGGGCTGCGCTTCGGGCGCAGGCTCGCTGGCCAGCCCGGCAGGCGCCTCGACAAGCGGCTCGGCATGGGTGGCCTGGTCAGGCTCGGGCTGAATCTGCGCCACGGGCTGTGCGCTGGGGGGCGCAGCCGCCCGCTCGGGCTCGGGCGTGGCTTGCGGCGGCTCTACAGGCGCTTGCATCTCCTGCGCAGGCACGGGCAGCGACTGAACCTCAGCAACGGGTTGCCGCTGCGGTGCAATGCTCTGCGCATCGGGCGCGGGCGGGGCCGTCTTGGCAGCATCCCCAGCGCGCTGGCTGCGGCGGCCCATGACCATGCGCAGGCCGCCTTCGGCCTCGTCATAGACGAACAGCTTGCGCGCCATGCTGCGCTGGTAGCTCAGCATGTCGATCAGAAAGCCCATCGCGCCCAGGCTGTTGCCCAGCTTTTCGAAGACTGCAGGCCGCTCGGCCTCGGCGATTTCACCCAGCACCAGGCGATCGACGGTCTCGCGCATGCGCTGCATGGCCTGCGTCGCCTGCTCCAGCCCGAGCACGGACAGCACGCCCCGCATCTGGGCCATCTGGCCCGATACCGGCGCCAGCACTGCGGCGTCCGAAGGGTCGCGGAAATACTGGTCCAGATGGCGCTCGGCATCGGCCAGCGTGGCACGCAGCTCGCCCACCACGGAGCCCATGGTCTGGTGGTCGCTGGCCTGGCGGTACAGCTCCTCCATCCAGGACTCCAGCGGCCGGGCAGGCGCGCCATGCAGAGATTCTTCCAGGCGTTCGACCAGGATGCCGGACTGGGTGGCCAGATCCTGATCGTCCATGTCCATGGTGGCAAAGGCCGCCTGCAGGTAAAGGACTGCCGTCGCCACCTCCATGGCCAGCTCGACCGGCGGCGGCTCGCCGATGCGGGCCACGGTTTCGGCAATCCGGATCAGCATGCGCGCCAGACCGTGGCTGGCGGGGTGCAGCTTGACCAGCGATTCGGCCACCTGGGCAAACTGATCGACGACAGTGCGGATGCGGGCGCGGTCGCCGCCCGCCAGCGCAGACCAGGTGTCCGCGGCCGTGGTGATGCGCTTGCGCGCCTGCTGCAGGACTGCGGGGTCGTAACGGCCAAAGCGGGTGACCTGGTAGTTGGCGGTGGCCAGCCCCTGCATGCCGTAGGCCTCGCGCACGGACTGCAGCGCAGGGCACTGCGTCCCATCAGGACGCGCCTGGGCGCAGAAGAACAGCAGGTCCTGCAGCAACCGCGCAGGCGGCGTGCGGTCACCCTTGACCATGGCCGCATATTGCATGAGCACGCGCGATGCCATGCGCTTGACGTAGAGATCGACAGGGATCAGTCCATGCGCCTGTCCATCGAAGAAGCCTGCCGCCACCTTCCAGAAGCTGCGCGCCGTGACATCGTCCTGCTGGCCTGCGGCAAAGCGCAGGCACAGGTCGCGCATCTGCGCCGACGCCATGCGGTCATCGCTCTTGACCATGCGCAGCACCACGCCATCGAGCAGGCTGCGCGCATCAGGACCATAGGCCAGCGGTTCGGGCTGGGGCTGGGCCCATTCGGGCTCGCGGGCCCGGCGCTCGGCAGGCCAGAGGTCGGCTGGATGGACCTTGTCGTTGCCCGCCAGCGCCTGGGTCTCGCGGTACTGCGGAAACAGGGCCACGGCAGAAACGTTCTTGCCGGCCAGCACGGTTTCCAGGTATTCGACCAGCGCAAAGCTGGCGCGCTCCAGCACGGCGGCGGCTTCGTCGGTGCACAGCTCGGGGCGCTGCACGAAGCGCTGCACAGCGGTTTCCATGCCGCGCAGCACCAGGGCCGGGCTGCCAAGCCCCACCATTTCCAGGGCGCCGCAGGCCTGGTGCAATTGCTGGCGTGCGATGCGCAGCGAGGAGGTATCCAGGCTTTCGAGTTCCGAGGCGCGGGCCGCATCGGCATCACGGACGAAGCGGCCCACGGCCTTGCTCGCCCCTTCCAGCGACTTGCGCAGCTCATCGAGCACCCAGGCCAGCGGGCCCAGATCCTGTTCGGTGTGGGCGGCATGCGCCGCCCCGGTTTGCGAGTCGTCAACCACTGACATGGGCAGTTCCCCAAGCCCTGCGGGCCTGTGCGTAGGTAGATAGGCGGTGGGCCGGATCAGGCAATCTTGAAACGCGCCACCGACTGGCGCAGCTCCTCAGCCATGTGGGACAGCTCGCGCACCTGCTGCGCCGTGGTGCGCGTGCCCTCGCCGGTCTGTTCCGTCACCGCGAAAATATGCTGGATGTTCTCGGCCACATCGTTGGCCAGTTCGGCTTCGTTCGAGGTGGATGCAGAGATCTGCTCGATCAGTTCGGCCAGGCGGCGCGACACCGTGTCGATCTCGGTCAGCGCCGTGCCGGCGGAGTCGGACAGGCGCGCACCCTCGACCACACCCTGGGTGGAACGCTCCATGGCGGCCACCGCATCCTGGGTATCGGTCTGAATGGCCTTCACGAGCGCCGCGATCTGGCGCGTCGCATCGGCCGAGCGCTCGGCCAGGCGCTGCACTTCTTCAGCCACCACGGAGAAGCCGCGGCCCGCCTCGCCAGCCGATGCGGCCTGGATGGCCGCGTTGAGCGCCAGCACGTTGGTCTGTTCGGTAATGTCGGAGATCAGCTCGGTGATTTCGCCGATCTCCTGCGAGGATTCGCCCAGTCGCTTGATGCGCTTGGAAGTTTCCTGGATCTGGTCGCGGATGGAGTTCATGCCGCCGATGGCGTCCTGCACGGCCTTCAGGCCCGAGTCGGCCGCCTGCAGCGACTGGCGCGCCACCTGGGCCGATTCCTGCGCCTGCGAGGAGACCTCGTTGATGCGGCCGGCCATGTCCAGCACCGAGCGGCCGGTTTCACGGATCTCGCGCAGCTGCTCGGTCGATGCCGCCAGCAGCTCGGTCGAGTTGGCATCCACCTGGGACGTGGTCTGGGCCACGCGGGTGGCCGTGTTCTGCACGCTGCCCACCAGGGCACGCAGCTCTTCCACGGTGTAGTTCACCGAGTCGGCAATGGCGCCCGTGATGTCCTCGGTCACCGTGGCTTCCTGGGTCAGGTCGCCTTCAGCCACCGACTGCAGCTCGTTCATGAGCCGCAAGATGGCCGCCTGGTTGGCGTCGTTGATGCGTTTGGCTTCCTGTTCGAGCGCGCGCGCCTCTGCCTGGCGGCTTTCGGCCGCTTCCTGGCGGGCACGGCTGTCGAGCAGCTGGACACGCGACAGGCCGATACCGCACAGCAGCACCAGCGCAATCACCAGGGCCAGCAGGCCCATCTGCAGCGCGCCGATGCCGGCGCCGGCCTGCAGCTTGCCCTGCAGTTCTTCAAGGTAGCGGCGCAGCGGTTCGCTGTCGGCATTGATCGTCGTCTGGGCTTCGCGGGCGGACACCAGGCCCTGCAGGTTGCCCAGAATGGCGCTGGCCTGGGTGCGGGTTTCCTCATAGAGCTTGATCAGCGACTCGATCTGCTCACGGGTCTGCGCATCGCGGGTGGCCGGCAGGCGCAGTTCGCTGTTGCCAGCGAGCAGGCTTTCGGAGAGTTCCTTGAAGGAGTTCAAGTCCTTGCCCAGCAGGAACACCGCCTCCGGGCTCACACCCTCGGCCGTCTGGAATTCGTTGGCCGACTTGCCGATACGCTGGGTCAGCATCACCAGTTGGCCGGCAGCGGAAATCTCTGCCGGACTGGCCCCCTGCTGCAGCTTGAGCGAGGAGATGGTTTCCGCGATTTCCAGCAGTTCCGAGGACTGGCGATTGATGGTGCGAAGCGCATCGCCGACCTGGGTCAGGATCTGCTTTTGCTCCATGACCACCTTGGCGCTTTGCTCGGCGCGGTCCACCAGCGGCGAGATCTTGCCCATCTCATCGGCATAGGCCTCGCCCAGCGCGCGCACGTCCATGGTGTCGTCGCCCGAGGCGACGGCACGCACGTTGCGGGCCAGCACGCCTGAGCTGTCCTGCACGTCGGCAAACGCCGGCGCCGCGCCGGTCAGCGCCATGGAGACGGACTTGGCAAGGCGCTGCGACTGCATCAGGGCCTGGCCCGTGGCCGCCAGCTGCTGCGCCGTGCCGTCGGCCAGGCGCAGCGCCCAGGCGGAGGCAAGCACCAGCAGCAGCACCAGCACGCCCAGCATGGTGGACAGCTTGCGCTGATGGTGCGCGGCGGGCGCCGTACCCAGCAGCGGCAGCGTCACCTGGTCGTGATCGGCACCGGCCTCGCGCTTGGCGCCATGGACGCCGCCAGGGGCAGGCGCTACCGCATACTCCTGGGAGATGGTGTCTCCCAGCATGCTGTCGTCGCCAGCACCAGAGTCGGCCGGCTTGCGTTGGAACCAATTTGCAAAACGTTGCGCAAATGACATGACACGGCCTTCAGGGACTCAAGCACGAATACTCAGAAACTCGGAGGTTTGGGACAGGCGCTGCAGCTGCAGCTCCTGCCAGCGGTTGCCGGACGGATCGATATGCACGGGGCCGAAGAACACGGGCGCATCGGCAGGCGGTGCTTCGGTGCCCACAAATGCTTCGGTGCCGCGCAGCCCCTGCAGGCGATCCACCAGCAGGGCAGCATTGACTTCCAGCGCCGCATGCAGGGCCAGCAGGCTGGACTCGGCCAGCGCGGGCTCGCTGCGGGCGACGCCATGGCCCAGCATGGCCGCCAGATCGACCACGCCCGCCAGCGTGCCGCGCAGGTTGGCAATCCCCAGGAACCAGGGCTTGGTGTAAGGAACGGGCTGCACGCCTGTCCACGGAAAGATCTCGCCGGACTGGCTCAGCGGCAGCAGGTAGCCTCGGCCGCCGGCCTGCACGGCCAGCCAGGCGGCCACCTTGACACCTTCGCTGCGCGCCGCCTGCAGACGGTCTGCCAGGCGGGACTGCAGGTCCCGCAATGCTTCACGGTTCGCCATGAAAAGCGTGCCGCGTCAGCTCAGGGCTGCGATCTTGGCCTGCAGCTCGCCCGCATCGACCGGCTTGGTGATGTAGTCGCGCGCTCCCTGGCGCATGCCCCACACACGGTCGGTTTCCTGGTTCTTGCTGGTGCACATGATGATGGGCAGGTCCGCATACTGCGGATCGCGCGTGATGGCGCGCGTGAGCTGAAAGCCGTTCTGGCCGGGCATCACCACATCCATCAGGATGAGGTCGGGGCGGTCCTCGGCGAGGCTGCGCAGCGCCTCTTCGCCATTCTCGGCTGTACGCACCTGCAGGCCCTGCTTGTGCAGCAGGTCGGACAGGAACATCAGTTCGGTCTTGGAGTCATCCACGACCAGGACTTTGCGGATGGGCATCAAAGCGCTCCTATGGTTTGCTTGCCAAACTGCTCCACGGCCTGCAGCAGCTGGTCTTTGGTGAAGGGTTTGGTGAGATAGTCCTGGCAGCCCACCATGCGCCCGCGCGCCTTGTCGAAGACACCATCCTTGGAGGAAAGCATGACAACAGGGGTCTCGGCGAACCGTGCGTTGCGCTTGATGATGGCGCAGGTCTGGTACCCGTCGAGCTTGGGCATCAGGATGTCGCAGAAGATCAGCTGGGGCTGGTAGTCGTTGACCTTGGACAGCGCATCGAAGCCGTCGTCTGCCAGCAACACCTCGTGTCCGCCCTGCTTGAGAAAGATTTCCGCGCTGCGCCGGATGGTGTTGCTGTCGTCCACCACCAGCACCCGCAAGGGTTTACCCGTTGTCGTCACTGTGAGCCTCCCAGGAATTCAATTGCCGGCGCAGGTGGTCCCGCGCTCTGACGCTTAGATTTCGACCATCTCGAAGTCGTCCTTGCGCGCTCCACATTCGGGACAGGTCCAGTTCATGGGAACGTCTGCCCAGCGCGTGCCGGGTGCGATCCCATGCTCCGGGCAGCCCTGAGCCTCATCGTAGATCCATCCGCAAATCAAGCACATCCAAGTTTGATGGTCGGTCACAGCTTAAAGGGCCTTCACATAGAATGCAATGATTGTATCTAGTCACAACCCCCTGGACCGGCCTGTGCCGGCAGGGCGCAAACTGGGCCGAGCCATGGCATTGAATCCCTCCAACTCCCCAGGCCCCGACACCGAAGCCGCCGACGAGACCGCTCCGGTCTGCGTCATGGTATTCAACGCCAGCGACCCCAGCGGCGCCAGCGGACTGTCTGCAGACATCGCCACCATTGCCTCCGTGGGGGGCCATCCGCTGCCCGTGGTCACGGGTGCGTACGCGCGCGATACTGCACGGATCTTCGAGCATTTCCCCTTCGATGACGAGGCGGTCGCAGAGCAGGCCCGGGCAGCCCTGGAAGATGTTCCCGTGGCCGCCATCAAGGTGGGATTTGCGGGCAGCGCGGGCAATCTGGCCACGATTGCAGAGATCGCCTCCGACTATCCCGACATCCCCATCGTCAGCTACATGCCTGACCTGTCGTGGTGGGAAGAAGACGCGCTGGAGCAGTACCAGGATGCCTTCAAGGAACTTGTGCTGCCGCAAACCTCGGTGTTGGTAGGAAGCCACAGCACGCTGTGGCGCTGGCTGCTGCCGGACTGGAGCAGCAGCCGCAGTCCCACGGCGCGCGATATCGCCATGGCGGCAGAGGCGCTGGAGGTGCCCTATGTGCTGGTCACCGGCATGCCCCTGCCCGATCAGTTCGTGGACAACGTGCTGGCCACAGCCCAGTCCGTGCTGGGCAGCAGCAAGTACGAGATGTTCGACGCCAGCTTCACCGGGGCTGGCGACACGCTGTCGGCCGCGCTCACGGCCCTGGTGGCCAGCGGCAACGACCTCGGACTGGCCACGCAGGAGGCCCTCGAATACCTGGACCGCAGCCTGGACAGCGGCTTTCGCCCCGGCATGGGCCATTTCATCCCCGACCGCATGTTCTGGGCCCAGCCCGAGCCTGAGGATGAGGAGGCGGACGCCGCATCCGCGCCAGCCGCAGACACCGATTCAGACGCCAAGCCTATTGAAGGCTTCGTGATGCCACCCCATGACACAAAGCACTGACCTGAACCTTCCCCTTTTCGAGCGCGCCAAGGCCGTGATTCCCGGCGGCGTGAACTCGCCCGTGCGCGCCTTCAATGCGGTCGGCGGCACGCCGCGCTTCGTGCGCCGTGCGCAGGGCCCCTATTTCTGGGATGAGAATGCGCAGCAGTTCACGGACTACATCGGCTCCTGGGGGCCGATGATCCTGGGCCATGGCCATCCCGAGGTGCTGGCCGCCGTGCAGGCCGCAGCGCTCGAAGGCTTCTCGTTCGGCGCGCCCACCGAGCGCGAAGTGGTGCTGGCTGAAAAGATTTTGTCGCTCATGCCTTCCATGGACATGGTGCGCATGGTCAGCTCGGGCACAGAGGCCGGCATGAGCGCGCTGCGCCTGGCGCGCGGCTTCACGGGCCGCAACAAGATCATCAAGTTCAATGGCTGCTACCACGGCCACGCGGACGCGCTGCTGGTCAAGGCCGGCTCGGGCCTGGCCACCTTCGGCACGTCGTCCTCGGCCGGCGTGCCCCAGGACGTGGTCAAGGACACGGTGGTGCTGGAATACAACGATGTCGGCCAGCTCGAAGAGGCATTCGCCCAGTTCGGCGGCGAGATCGCCTGCGTGATGCTGGAGCCCATCGCGGGCAACATGAACTTCGTGCGTGCCAGCGTGGAGTTCACGCGCCGCATCCGCGAACTCACGCGCGAGCATGGCGCGCTCATGGTTTACGACGAGGTGATGACCGGCTTTCGCGTGGCCCTGGGCGGCGCGCAAAGCCTGTATGCGCAGCAGATCGAAGGCTTTGCGCCCGACATCACGGTGCTGGGCAAGGTCATCGGCGGTGGCATGCCCATGGCGGCCTTCGGCGCACGGCGCGAGATCATGCAAAAGCTCTCGCCGCTGGGTCCGGTCTACCAGGCCGGCACGCTGTCAGGCAACCCCATCGCCACGGCCTGCGGCCTCAAGACGCTGGAGCTGATCAGCCAGCCCGGCTTTCACGAGGCGCTGCACGCCAAGACCGGCCGCCTGATGGCCGGCCTCAAGGCCGAGGCCGATGCCGCAGGCGTGCCCTTCAGCGTGGACCACCAGGGCGGCCTGTTCGGCTTTTACCTGCTGCCTGCGCTGCCCGCCACCTGGGCCGAGGTCATGAAGACCGATGGCGCGCTGTTCAACCGCTTCTTCCACGGCATGCTGGAGCGCGGCCACTACTTCGCACCCGCGCTGTACGAAGCCGGCTTCGTGAGCGCCGCGCACACGGATGCGGACATCGACAGGACCGTCGAGGCCGCCCGCGAAGTCTTCAAGACGCTCTGAGGAACCTGCTCCCGGTCTACACGCAAAGGCCTGCCCTGGCTGGCAGGCCTTTTGCATGTCAGGGACGGCGAAAGCTGCGGCGCGCCTGTTCCACCTCATCGCGCACCGCGCAGCCGGGCGCATGGTCGTTGACCAGCCCCATGGCCTGCATGAACGAGTACACCGTGGTGGGCCCGACGAACTTCCAGCCGCGCTTTTTCAGTTCCCTGGACAGGGCGCGGGACTCGTCGGTCTGGGAGACGGGGCCTGTGGGGCCTGCGGGGCCTGCCACCTGCGCGGGAGCGGGCGCATGGCGCCAGAAGAAAGCGGCCAGCGACCCCTCGCGTTCGACCATCTCCAGCGCACGCTGCGCATTGTGGATCACGGCCTCGATCTTGCCGCGATGGCGCACGATGCCCGCATCGCCCAGCAGGCGCAGCACATCCTCTTCGGTAAAGCGTGCCACCGCGCCAAAGTCGAACCCGGCAAAGGCCGCGCGGAAGTTCTCGCGCTTGTTGAGAATGGTCAGCCAGCTCAGGCCGGACTGGAAGCCCTCGAGACTGAGCTTTTCGAACAGCCGCCGGTCATCGGCCACGGGAAAGCCCCATTCATGGTCATGGTAGGCCTGGTAGCCGGGCGTGGCTGCGCACCAGTGGCAGCGTGCGCGCCCGTCGGGCGCGATGAAGAGTTCTGGCATGGCCTGCAAGAATAACCGAACGCACGCTTTCGCTATGGCCGGCGTGCCGGCCACAGCGCCACAGCCCCCATCAGCAGCGCCAGCAGGGCATACGGCACCACAGGTGCCAGCCCATGCAGCAGCGTGCCCACCAGCGGGCCACTGACCATGCCCAGCCCCTGGGCAGCGCCGATGGCGCCCGCTGCCGCGCCCTGCTCGTGCGCCTGTACGGCGTTGGCCGCCATCGCCTGGAAGGCGGGAAAGACCCAGCCCATGCCGGCAGCCATCGTGGCGAAGGCGATGTACAGCGGCACGGCGCCACTGACGAACCACATGCCCGCGCCGCCAGCGGCAGCCACCAGGGCGCCGGTGCGGATCATCCGCTGCGGCGTCCAGCCCAGGCGCGTGGCCATGACCTGCACCGCGATCAGGGCCACGCCCACACAGGTCAGCGCCAGGCCCGCCGTGCGCGCGGCCTCGGCGGGTGGCAGGGCCAGGCGGTCCAGCGCAAAAAAACCCACCGTGCTCTGGGCCACGGCCACGCTGAACATGGCGGCGAAAGCCACGCACATGCAGCGGCGCATCCGGGGATCGGACAGCGCCAGTGCGCCGGACACCATGCCCTCGCGGCGCGGGCCGCGCGGCAGCGTACGCCACAGCACGGCCAGCGCCAGCAGCGGCAGCAGCCCCGTGGCATGCAGCGGCAGGCTCAGGCCCTGCGGCGCCAGCGTGGCGGCCAGCGCAGGCCCAGCCACCATGCCCACGGCGCTGGCTGCACCCAGTGCCGCCAGGGATGCAGCACGCCGCTCGGACGGCACATGGTCGGCCACCAGGGCCTGCCCCACCGATGGCACGGCTGCATAAAAGGCGCCAATGGCACCGCGCGTGAGCACCAGCCCCGCAAAGACCCACAGCGGCGCTGGCCGCCAATGCAGCGACGCATCGATCACACCCACCATGGCCCAGTAAGCCAGCGCAAAGCCCGCCGCGCCGGCCAGCAGCACGGGCCGGCGTCCATGCCGGTCGCTGGCCGCGCCCCAGACACGCGCCAGCAGCATCCACAGCAGGCCGCCCACCGTCACCGAGGCACCGGCCTGCCAGGGCGCCAGCCCCAGCAGCCGCGCAATCGGCCCGACCAGCGCCACGAAAGCCATCATGGACAGGGTGCAGGCCAGATTGGCAGCGAGCAGCGGCCGCAGGCTGAAGTGACCGGCAGGTGCGGCGGGCGGCACACCGGTGCCGCTGTCTTGCAGTGGAACTGACCCTGTTTCTGGCCGCATGGCGCTGCTCCTTGATGAAAATGTAATGATAACCATTCTCAAAAATAAGCCCGCAACAGGGCAGAAACCGCGGGGAATCAGGGCTGGGCGGCAGCAGTGGCAGGCAGCGACAGCAGCCAGCCGGCCATGAGCAGCGATTGCTCCTCGGTGATCTGGGGGTGGCGCGGCATGATGGCACGGCCCCATTCGCCGGCCCCGCCTTCGCGGATACGGCGTGCCAGGTAGGCGGCGGCATCGGCGCGGTCGCGGTAGCGTTGTGCGACCTGCTCGAAGGCCGGGCCCACATAGTTGCGGGCCAGGCCATGGCAGCGCATGCAGTCGCTGCCTTCGACCAGCGCCTTGCCGGCGGCCAGCTGGTTGCCGGCAGGCGCAGCGGCGGCCGATGGCGTGGGCTGCATGATGCGCCAGCCGATGTGCAGCACGCCCAGCGCCACCATCAGCATGAACACCACCAGCGCCCAGCCCAGCCAGCGCGGCCGGGCCGGGGCCGCGTCCTCATCCTCGTAGGGATTACGGTCCATGGACGCGGACTCCTTCGTGCCTCAGTGGCGGAAGTGGCGCACGCCCGTGAAGACCATGGCGACGCCGCGCTCGTTGGCGGCGTCGATGACTTCCTGGTCGCGCATGGATCCGCCGGGCTGGGCCACGCAGGTGGCGCCGGCATCGACGACCACATCCAGGCCGTCACGGAACGGGAAGAAGGCGTCGCTGGCCACGACCGTGCCCTGCAGGCTGAGCTTGGCGGCTTCGGCCTTGATGGAGGCGATGCGCGCCGAATCCAGGCGGCTCATCTGGCCTGCGCCCACGCCCATGGTCATGCCGTTCTTGCAGAACACGATGGCATTGCTCTTGACGTACTTGGCAACCTTCCAGGCGAACAGCAGGTCCTGCAGTTCCTCGGGCGTGGGCTGCTTGACGGTGACGACCTTGAGGTCGGCCAGGGCCAGCTCATGGTTGTCGGCGGTCTGCAGCAGCAGGCCCGAGCCCACGCGCTTGGTGTCCACTGCGTTGCGGCCCTGCTCCCAGGCGGTGGCGGACGCAGCCGTGGTGTTCGGCAGCGCGATCTTCATCAGGCGCACATTGACCTTGGGCTTGAAGATTTCCAGCGCTTCGGGCGTGAAGTCGGGGGCCATGAGCACTTCGACGAACTGCTTGACCACGGCCTCGGCAGCCGCCTTGTCCACCGTGCGGTTGAAGGCGATGATGCCGCCGAAGGCGCTGGTGGGATCGGTCTGGAAGGCCTTGGCATAGGCCTCGTGCGCATCCTTGCCCACGGCCACGCCGCAGGGGTTGGCGTGCTTGACGATCACGCAGGCGGGCAGCTCGAAGCTCTTGACGCATTCCCAGGCCGCGTCGGCATCGGCAATGTTGTTGTAGGACAGCTCCTTGCCCTGCAGTTGCTCGCCCGTGACCAGGGAGCCGGGGGCAGGATGCAGGTCACGGTACAGGGCCGCCTGCTGGTGGCTGTTTTCGCCGTAGCGCAGGTCCTGCACCTTGATGAACTGGCCGTTGCTCTGGCCGGGGAACAGGCTGCGCTCGGGCACATAGTCTTCGGACAGCTTGTCGTCCTCGAACTTCACGCTGGACAGGTAGTCGCTGATGGCGCCGTCGTACTGGGCGATGCGGTTGAAGGCGGCTACGGACAGGGAAAAACGCAGCTTGTCGGAGAGCTTGCCCTGGGACTTGAGCTCGCCCAGCACGGCCTCGTACTGGCCGGCGTCGGTGACCACGCCCACATCGGCCCAGTTCTTGGCCGCAGAGCGCACCATGGCCGGGCCGCCGATGTCGATGTTCTCGATGGCGTCGGCCAGCGTGCAGCCGGCCTTGGCCACGGTGGCCTCGAATGGGTACAGGTTCACGACCAGCAGGTCGATGGTCTCGATGCCATGCTCCTTGAGCGCGGCCATGTGGGCCGGCAGTTCGCGGCGCGCCAGCAGGCCGCCGTGGACCTTGGGGTGCAGGGTCTTGACGCGGCCGTCGAGCATTTCGGGGAACTGGGTGACTTCGGCCACCTCGGTCACGGGCAGGCCGGCATCGGCCAGCAGCTTGGCGGTGCCACCGGTGGACAGCAGTTGGATGCCCAGGGCGTGCAGGCCTTGGGCGAATTCGACGATACCGGTCTTGTCAGAGACGGAGAGCAGGGCTTTCATGGGCGTCAGTACGGAGTTTGAAAAAACAGGCCGCGCATCGGGCGGGAGTGGCTTGCACGGCCATGGGTGGGGTATGCGTGGTTCAGAGCATGTGGTGCTCGATCAGCTTCTTGCGCAGGGTGTTGCGGTTGAGCCCCAGCCAGTCGGCGGCGCGCGACTGGTTGTTGTCGGCCTGGCTCATCACCACTTCCAGCAGCGGCTTTTCGACCAGGCGGATCAGCATGTCGTACATGCCATTGGGCTTTTCGCCGTCGAGATCGCGGAAATACCCCTCCAGGCTTTCACGCACGCATTGTTCGATGTTCTGGTTGCTCATGCAGTCATTCCTGCGGGCTGTGCAAGACCGGCGCCTGTGGCGCCGGTCCCGATGGCGGCCGGCAGCCGGTCCATCTGGCTGCCCAGCGCATCCAGATAGTCGGCAACGGCCTGCCATTGCACCGCGCAGTCCTCGATAGTGTTGATGTGTTGTCTCAATGGCTCGCCGCCCGGCAGGCTGCGCACATACCAGGCGATGTGCTTGCGCGCGCTGCGCACGCCCGTGCCCTCGCCATACAGGCGGTAGTGGTCCTGCAGGTGGTCCAGCAGCAGCCGGCGCAGCTCGGCCACCAGCGGTGGCGCCATGTGCTCGCCGGTGGCCAGGAAGTGGCCGATCTCACGGAAGATCCAGGGCCGGCCCTGGGCCGCACGGCCGATCATGATGGCATCGGCGCCGGTATAGGCCAGCACGTCGCGCGCCTTTTCCGGGCTGGTGATGTCGCCGTTGGCCACCACGGGCACGCGCACGGCCGCCTTGACGGCCGCGATGGTGTCGTACTCGGCAAAGCCTTTGTAGCCCTGCTCGCGCGTGCGGCCATGGACGGTGAGCATCTGGATGCCCACTTGCTCGAAGCGCCGGGCCAGCACCACGGCGTTGCGGTGCGCTTCGCACCAGCCTGTGCGCATTTTCAGCGTCACGGGCACGCCGTGCGGCGCGCAGGCCTGGACCACGGCCTCGGCGATTTCCACGGCCAGGGCCTCGTTCTGCATCAGGGCCGAACCGGCCCATTTGTTGCAGACCTTCTTGGCCGGGCAGCCCATGTTGATGTCGATGATCTGGGCGCCACGGTCCACGTTGTAGCGCGCGGCTTCGGCCATCATCGCGGCGTCCGTGCCCGCAATCTGCACGGCGATGGGGCCGGGCTCGCCTTCATGGTTGGCCCGGCGCGAGGTCTTGAGGCTGTTCCACAGATCCTTGCGGGATGTGACCATCTCGCTGACCGCGTAGCCTGCGCCCAGGGCCTTGCACAGCTGGCGGAACGGCCGGTCCGTCACCCCGGCCATGGGGGCGACGAACAGGCGGTTGGCCAGTGCATGGGGGCCGATGGTCAGGGGCGGACGGGACATGGATAGGGCTGGCTGGCCCATGCACAGGTCACGGCATGGGTGGCAAACAAAGGACCAGAATTGTACCTGCCCAATTTTTCAGCAGCACAAAAAGCACGAATACCTGTGCGCCGGGGCGGCCAAGCCAAGGCGGCCGGACAGGCTGGCGGTTTCATGGTGTAGGAACGAAGACGCGCACCTGGCCCGCCACGGCGCTGAGCCCATAGGCATGCAGGCGCTCATGCCACCAGCGGCGGTTGAAGCGCACGTCGGGCGAGACTGCCTCCTCAGACAGGGCCTTGGCGCCTGTCGGCATCAGGCCCAGATCCAGCGGCTCACCGTCGGCCAACGGGCCGCGCACCACGGCACGGGCCTTGCGGCCATCGAGCACCCAGGCGTCGATCAGCAGCGCCTGCACGCCCTGGGCCGGCTGCGGCGGGGTGGTGCAGCCGGCAATGCGTGCCTGCAGCCCCAGGGGTTCGAGTTCGCGCTGCAAAAGCTCCATCCTGTCGGACAGTGAGATGGATGGCGGCGCGCAGTCCTGCCCAGCCTGCGCCCAGGACTGTGCGGGCTCTGCCGCTTGCTGCGGATGCTGCGGATGCTGCGGATGCTGCGGATGCTGCGGATGCTGCGGATGCTGCGGCGCAGCACAGCCTGCCAGCGCCACCGCGATGGCCAGCGCCATCGTCCATTTGCCCATCTGCCATTGCGCCATGTTGCGATCCTTTGCACGGAACAAAACCCCAAGATAGCGCCAGGACGGCCAGGCGTCAGCCGGTGCAGACCTACACTTGCGCCATCTTGCACAACACGCGGCTCTATGGAAATCTGGATGCATCAGCTGCTGGGCTGGCTGGCCCTGCCGCAATTCGGACTGAGCACGGTCTTCGTCATCGCCCTGGTATCGGCCACGCTGCTACCGCTGGGCTCGGAGCCGGCCGTGGTCGGGCTGCTGCAGCTGCGGCCCGAACTGTTCTGGCAGACGATTGGCGTGGCCACTGCCGGCAATACGCTGGGCGGCGCCATCAGCTGGTGGATGGGCCTGGGTGCGCGCAAGGCCTGGCATGCGGCGCGCGAGCGGCGGCGCGCCGGCCTGCCGGCCGATGCGCGGACCCGCCCGGCCAGGCACCTGTCGCGCCACGAGCGCCGCGCGCGCATCTGGCTGCGCCGCATGGGCGCCAGGGCCTGCCTGCTGAGCTGGCTGCCTGTGGTGGGCGATCCGCTGTGCGCGGTGGCCGGCTGGATGCGGCTGCCCTTCTGGCCCTGCGTGTTCTACATGGCCGTCGGCAAGTTCCTGCGCTATCTGGTGATGACGTCCGTGATCCTGCAGCTGATTCCGGCGTCATGGCAGCTGTGAGGCTCAGCGGATTTCCAGCCGCTCCAGCGCCCTGACCAGATCGGCCAGGGTGCGCACCTGCATCTTGCGCATGGCCTGGGCGCGGCGCACCTTGACCGTGATTTCGCTGACATCGAGGTCGGCGGCAATCTGCTTGTTGAGCTGGCCACGCACCACGCCGATGACCACATCCTGTTCGCCGCGCGACAGGGACTGCCAGCGCTCGCGCAGCGCCTGTCCGGCAGCATCGCGCTCGCGCCGCTGGCGGTCCAGCGCGATGCCCTGCTGGATGGCATCGAGCAGGTCCTGGTCGCGGAAAGGCTTGGTCAGGAATTCGATGGCGCCGGTCTTCATGGCCTCCACGCTCATGGGGATGTCCCCATGGCCGGTGACAAAGATCGTGGGCAGGCGCAGGTCCTGCTCCAGCATCTGGCGGCGGAAATCCATGCCGCTTTGGCCGGGCATGCGGATGTCCAGCACCAGGCAGGCCGGCCCCTGGGGCGGGCTGCTTTCGAAGTGCGCGAGAAAGTCGCGCGTGGCGCCGAAGGCCGCCACGCACAGGCCCACCGATGCGAGCAGATCCTCGACGGCAGCACGCACCGAGGCATCGTCATCGACGACATAGACCAGAGCGGGAGCTTCGTCGGTGTACGGCTCAGCCATGAAGTACTCCTGCGGCTGTGTCGCCTGCGGCGGCCAGGGTGACATGGAACACCGCGCCGCTGCGGCCATCCTCGCGGTCCGTGGCCCAGATGCGGCCGCCATTGGCCTCGGCCATGTGGCGGCAGATGTTCAGGCCCAGGCCCATGCCATTGGGCTTGGTGGTCCAGAAGGCGTCGAACAGATGGCTCCTGGCCTGGGGCGACAGGCCTGCGCCCGCGTCGGTAACGGTCAGCACCAGCTGCTGGCCCAGCGCCTGGGTCGCCACGGCAATGCGCCGTGGTGCGGCGGCAGTGGGCTTGATGCCGTCCATGGCATCCATGGCATTGAGCAGCAAGTTGCCCAGCACCTGCTGCAATTGCACCCGGTCGGCCCAGGCCGGGCGCAGGCCGGGCGCCAGCAGCAGGTCCAGCGCGATGCCACGGCGGTCGAGGTCGGCTTCGGACAGCCGGGCCATTTCCCGAACGGCCTCATTGAGATCGAACCGCTGCTTGTGCGGCGCCTCTCCGCGCGCCATGCCCCGGATGCGCGCAATGACCTCGCTGGCACGCTGCGCGTCGCCCTGGATGCGCTCCAGCGCCTGCCCGGCCTTGGCGAGATTGGGAGGCTGCTGGGCCAGCCAGCGCTGGCAGGCACTGCCGCTGGTGACAATGGCCGCCAGAGGCTGGTTGACCTCATGGGCGATGGAGGCGGTCAGTTGGCCCAGGCTCGTGGCCTGTGCCAGACGCATCAGCTGGGTGCGGGCCGCATGGGCCGCATTCTGGGCCGCCACCATCTTCAGGCCCTGGTAGGCGGTGATGACGATGGCCAGGATGCTGATGACGGTGTTGATCAGCCCTGTGCGGTAGGCGCCGGCCGGCGTCAGCGCGAAGCTGCCCAGCGTCAGCGCGATGCACAGGCCCGTGATGGCAATCACCAGGCGGGGACTGAACCAGCGCACGGCCACCAGGATGACGGCCGTGTGAAAGACAGCGGCCGCCACCGCGTATTCGGTCAGCGTGTCCAGCGCAAAAATCGCGGCCATGGCGCCCAGCATGGCTGCCAGGGTCAGGGCCCGGGGCCAGTGTGAAAGGCGGCTCAATGCGGCGGTCATGGCATGCAGGACAGGGAGGTGCACGGTAAAGGCGCCCCGATTGTGTCGCAAGATGCCGCCCTGTTCAGAGTGCCGGCCGATGGCCCAGGCTCAATTGCAGCTCGACCGTGGCCTTGGCCAGGTCCGTTTCGGCTTCCAGTGACCCCAGATAGGCGTCATCGGCGGCGCGCTGGGCCGCCAGCAGCTCCAGCAGCGAAGCCTGACCCTGCCGGTAGGACAGGCGGATGCCGTCGAGCACGCGCTGCGCGTCGCGCAGCACGCCTTCGCGGTAGTGCTCCAGATTCTCTCGGGCCGCCAGAAAGCGGAAACGCGCCGAGCGCACATCGGCCTCGGCCTTGTTCTGAGCCTGCTGCAATGCCAGCATGGCCTGGGTCACGGCCGCCTCGGCCTGCAGCAGATCGCCCCGGTCCAGCCGCGACAGCGGCAGCGGCATGCTGACCGAGACCGACAGCGTGCGCGAGCGGCCACTGGCGTCCTGGCCTTCGCCGCCGCCCGTGGCCGGGATGGCCGCCACCCCCACGGCCACCGTGGGGTTGACCCAGCGGTTGGCCTGGACCACGCCCGCGCTGTCACGCGCATGCTCCAGCGCGGCCTGGGCAGCGCGCACATCGCTGCGCACCTCCAGCGCGCGCGCCACCAGGGCCTCGGCATCTTCGGCATTCACGCTGGCGTCCTGGGACTGGAACTCGCACTGCAGCGTGTCGGCAGTGAACACTTCGCCCAGCCGCCGGCCCAGCGGCACGGCCAGGGCCAGCCGCGAGGTCTGGGCATCGGCGCGCGCCTGCGCGACTTCGGCCTGGAAGCGGTCGCGCTCCACGCGCGACTGCAGCAGCTCCACGCCGCCGATGTCGCCTGCACGGCGGCGCACCTCGTTGGCCTGCACCACGTCGGTCAGGGCCTTGAGGGTCTGCTGGCGCCGCTCCAGCGCACGGCTGTCGCGGCAGGCCTGGGTGAAATCCTGGGCGGCCTCGGAAAACAGCTGGGTGCGCAGGCCCTCGACACCGGCTTGGGCCAGCCGCACCTGGCTGCGCGCCGCCTGGATGCGCGCGGCGCGCTTGCCGCCGGTTTCCAGCTCCACGCTGATCTGGTAGTTGCGCGTGGTGGGCCGCGGCTGGCCCGTGCGCACCTGCTCGCGCGAGGCGCCCACGGACAGCTGGGGATCGGGCCGCAGGCCGGCAATGCCTATGCCGGCCTGGGCCGAAGCCACGTTCTGCTGCTCCGATCCCAGCAGGGGGCTGTAGCGCTCGACGGCGTCCAGATAGTCGGCAAAGCGCAGGCCGGCGGGTGCTGCGGCCTGCTGTGCAGGCTGTGCCTGCTGAGCTTGCACAGCGGTCGAAAGGCACAGGGCCACCAGAGCGGCCAGGAGGCGGCAGCGGCCGGGAAAGCGGGGAGAAAAAGGCATGGCGATTCCTTCAGGGCGCAGCGGCATCGGCATCCTCGCCCGGCAGTTCGGCAGCGCGGCGCTGGCGGCGCTCGGCCGCGCGCTCGGCGCGCTGCTCGATCACGTAGTAGAGGTTGGGCAGCAGCAGCAGGGTCAGCAAGGTGGCGCTGAACAGGCCGCAGACCACCACCGTGGCCAGGGGCCGCTGCACATCGCTGCCCAGGCCCGTGGCCAGCATGGCGGGCGTCAGGCCGAAGGCCGCGACCGTGGCGGTCATCAGCACGGGCCGCATCCGGCTGGAGGCGCCTTCGAGCACCGCCTCGCGCAGGCCCATGCCCTCCTCGCGGCGCAGCCGGTTGATCTGCGAGACCATGAGCACGCCCGAAAGAACGGCCACGCCAAACAGCGCGATGAAACCCACGGCGCTGGAGACATTGAGCGTCATGCCGCGCAGGTGCAGGCCCGCGAAGCCGCCGATCATGGCCAGCGGCACCACGCCCAGCACCAGCAGCGGCTGGCGCAGATTGCCGAACTCGCCGAACAGCAGCACCAGCATGATGCCCAGCGTCAGCGGCAGGATCATCAGCAGCCGCGCCTCGGCGCGCTGCAGGTTCTCGAACTGGCCGCCCCACTCGATATGGATCTTCTGGCGGTCGTATTCGAGCCGGGCATCGAGTGCGGCGTGCGCGTCCTGCAAAAAGCCCGCCAGGTCGCGCCCGCGCACATTGAGCTTGACCAGGATATGGCGCTCGCCGCCCTCGCGCACGATCACGCTCTGGCCCACCGTGGTGCTGATGCGCGCCACGTCGGCCAGCGGTACCTGGGCGCCGTTGGCAGCCGGCAGGCGCAGTGCGCCGATGGTCTCGGGGCTGCCACGGGTTTCGGGCTTGAAGCGCACGGCCATGTCGTAGCTGCGCTCACCCACGTAGAGCTGGCCGATGGAGGCGCCCCCCACCCCGGTGGAGATCAGCTGCGCCACGTCGGCGGCATTGATGCCGTAGCGCGCAGCGGCTGCGCGGTCCAGGGCGATGCGCAGATTGGGCAGCGGCGGCTCCACGTCCACGGCCACATCGGCAGCGCCAGGCACTTTTTCGAGGATGGCGACGAGCGCATCGGCCACGCGCCGGTCTTCGGCCAGATCCTGACCGAAGACCTTCACGGTCAGGTCGCTGTGCGCGCCTGACAGCTTGTCCTGCACGCCATCGATCATGGGCTGCATGAAGCCCACGGTATAGCCGGGCAGCTGGTCAAAGCGCGCCCCCATCTTTGCGATCAGCTGCTGCTTGGTCAGCCCGGATTTCCAGCTGTCATAGGGGTGCAGGCCCACGCTGGCCTCGATGTGGGAAGGCGTCCAGTAGTCGGTGCCGTCGTCATTGCGGCCGGTCTGGGTGACGATGTAGGAGACCTCGGGAAACTCCAGCGCCGCACTGCGCAGCGCATCGGCCATATCGCGCGCCTTTTCCAGGGTGATGCCCGCAGGCATCTGCACCTGCAGCCAGATGGAGCCTTCGTCCAGATAGGGCAGAAAATCGCGCCCCATGGTGCCCGCCAGCACGAACAGGGCCAGCAGCGAGGCCGCCACCGCGCCCGCCAGCCAGCGCATGCGCCCGACGGCAGCGCCCAGGAAGCGGTCATAGCCTTCGCTGAGCCGGTGCAGCACAGGGTTGTGGAAGATTTTGCGCGGCCGGCGGAAAGCCAGCCACGCCAGCGCGGGCGTGAGCAGCAGGGCCACGGCCAGCGCGCCTACCAGGGCCGCGCCCACGGCACTGGCCATCGGGGAGAACAGCTTGTACTCGATGCGCTCGAAGGCGAACAGCGGCAGGTAGGCCGCCGCGATCACGCACATGCCGAAGAAGATGGGCCGCGCCACCTGCAGCGTGGCCGTGATGGCGTCGCGCGGCGTCAGGGGCCGGTCCTGCTCGGCCTCGCGCCGGCGCAGGATGTTCTCGACCACCACCACGGCGCCATCGACGAGGATGCCGAAGTCGATGGCGCCCAGCGACAGCAGGTTGGCCGGAATCCTGGCATGGTGCATGAAGATGAAGGCCATCAGCAGCGCCATCGGAATGGTCAGCGCCACGATCAGCGCCGCGCGCGGGCTGCCCAGAAAGACCAGCAGCACCAGGGTCACGACGATCAGGCCTTCGGCCAGGGTCTTGCCCACGGTGTGCGTGGTGCGCTCGATCAGCGTGGTGCGGTCCAGATAGGGCACGACCTTGACATCGGCGGGCAGCAGCTTGCTGTTGAGCTCCTCGACGGCGGCATGGATGCCCTCCAGCGCCTGCGAGGGATTGGAGCCCTTGAGCAGCAGCACGATGCCCTGCAGGGTGTCGGAGTTGCCGTCCTTGCCCAGAATGCCGCGCCGCTCCACGTTGCCGTAGGTCAGGCGCCCCAGGTCCTTGACCACCACGGGCGTGCCGCTGTCCGTGGTCTTGACGACCACGTTGCCCATATCGTCCAGCGAGCCCAGCAGGCCCACGCCGCGCACCACATAGGAGACATCGCCCCGGTCGATGACGCTGCCGCCGCCGCTGGCATTGTTGGCGTTGATGGCATCGATCACCTGGGGCAGCGTCAGCCCGTATTGCAGCAGGCGCGCGGGGTCAAGCTCCAGCATGAACTGCGTGGTCAGGCCGCCGAAGTTGGTCACGTCCACCACGGACTGCGCCTTCTTCAGGCGTGGTATCACCACCCAGCGCTGCAGTTCGGACAGCTCGCGCAGGCTGCGCACGGGGCTCTCCAGCGTATAGCGGTAGACCTCGCCCGTGGGCGAGCTGTAGGGATCGAGCCCGGCGCGCGCGCCATAGGGCAGCGTCACTTCGTCCATGCGCTCCTTCAGGCGCTGGCGCGCCCAGTAGCCATCGACGCCGTCCTCGAAGACCACGGTGATCAGCGACAGCGCGAACAGGCTGCGCGAACGCAGCACATGCATGCCGGGCGTGGCCAGCAGCGCACGCTCCAGCGGGATGGTGATCTGCTGCTCCACCTCCTCGGCCGCAAGGCCCGGCACCTGGGTGACGATCTGCGATGTCACGTCGGCAATGTCGGGATAGGCCTCCAGCGGCAGCTGCTTCCAGCTGAAAACGCCGTACAGAGCCGCGAAGACGAAGACCAGCCAGACCACGCCGCGGCGCGTGAAGCAGAGGTTGACGAGGCGCTCGATCATTGCAGCAGCACTCCGCCGTTGGCTACCACGCGCTCGCCGGCCGCCAGGCCCGAGACGATTTCGGCGCGCCCGTCCTGCTGCACGCCGACCTGCACATCGCGCGGCTCGAAGCGCCAGCCGCCCTTGTCCACGAACACCCGCGTGCTCACCTGGCCCTGCAGCAGGGCCGAGACCGGCACCATCATGGCCTGGCGGGCCGGGCCGTCGAAGGCCACGCGCGCAAACATGCCCGGACGCAGGCGGCCCTGCGGGTTGTCCACCGATACCCGCACCTTGACGCTGCGCGTGGCCGTATCCACGATCTCGCCCACATACTGCACGCGGCCTTCGAGCCGCAGGTCGGGATAGGCGGCCAGCACGATGTGTGCCGGCTGGCCCACATCCACATGGGCCAGATCGCGCTCGGGCACGCTGGCGCTGAGCCAGACCTTGCGCAGATCGGCCACGGTCATCACTGAGGCGTTGACATCGTTCCAGTAGCCGCCCTGCGAGCCCGCCATCTCGACCACGCGGCCATTGATGGGCGACTTCACCACATAGCTGCCGCGCGAGCTGGCCTGCACGTCCGCGCCCAGCTGGGCCAGATGATCGGCAGCGGCGCGTGCATCGGCGCTGGCGGAAGCCAGCGACTGCTGCGCGGCCTCATAGTCCTTGCGGGCAGCGATCTCGGCGTCGTACAGCAGCTTCTGGCGCTCGTATTCCTGGCGTGCGCGTATCAGCGCCGCCTGGGCCTTGGTATGCTCGGCGCGCACGCCCGAGATTTCGGAAGAATCCATGGTGATCAGCGGCTCGCCGGCGCGCACGGCATCGCCCAGCTGGTGGTGCAGGCGCACCAGGCGGCCGGCCACGGGCGGCGTGATGCGCACCAGCTTCTCGGGTTCGGCCTCGATGGTTGCGGGCGCAGACAGGCTGGCCTGCAGGTCCTGGGGCACGATCTCGGTGATCTGCAGCCGCTCGCGCACCGGCGACCCTTCGGGCACCACAACCAGCGCGCCTTCGCGGTGCACGGCCGCTGCGGGTGCGGGCGCTGCGGGTGCGGGCGCTGCGGGTGCGGGCGCTGCTGCCGAAGGAGCAGCAGCCGTGGAGGCGGCAGGCTCGGCCGGGCCGTTGCAGGCGGACAGGGACAGGCTGAACAGCAGCCCGCAGACGGGCCAGGTGGCCAGGGACTGGCGGGGGCGCCAGCTGTTGGGGAAAAATACGGTCATCCTGAGGTCTCCGGCTGCCAGGGCCCGTGCAAGCCGCGCACCGTTCAGGCAATCACAGACTCCCTCCCGGACCGGGCAGATCAGCAAATATGGGTAAAGGTGCTTGCGCACCTGCCGCAGTCCCTGGGACCGGCGCCGGCCATTATCAAAGCGCCCAAGGCTGGCGGCCAGCCAAGTTTGGAATGGTGGCAATGGCCATTGGTCGATGCCGCATATACCTTGGTATAGCGACACACATGGCGGCACGCACAGCGGCATGCATGGCAGCCCTCTGAGGGAGCAGCCAAAGAAAAAGCCGCAGGCGCGGTGCCGGCGGCTTGCGGATCAGACAGGCAGGCGGGTCAGATCAGTCCACGCGCAGTCCGATGGACTTGACCAGATCGCCAAAGCGCGCGCGCTCGGCCGCATGGTGATCGATGAAGGCCTGGCGGCCCATGGGGGCGGGCGTGGCGCCCAGGGTGTTGATGACGTCGATGACGCTCTTTTGCTCCAGCGCCTGGGCCACGGCGGCGCGCACGGCCTCGACCACCGTATCGGGCGTGCCGGCAGGCGCGTAGATGCCGAACAGCGAGTCCGCATCAAAGCCCGGCAGCCCGCTTTCGGCCAGCGTGGGCACATTGGGGTACTGGGGCGAGCGCTGCGGGCTGCCGATGGCCAGCAGGCGCAGCTTGCCGGCCTCGACCTGCCTGAGGCCCGGTCCCGGATCGAACCAGAACTGCAACTGGCCGCTGAGCACATCGCTGAGCGCCGGGCCCGCGCCCTTGTAGGGCACATGCACCGCATCGGCACCGGCCATGCGCTTGAACATCTCGCCCGCCAGATGGGGCGAGCTGCCCTGCCCCGGCGAACCATAGGACAGCTTGCCGGGGTTGGCCTTCAGGTACCTGATGAACTCGCCCACGCTGGCAGCGGGCACGCCGGGATGGGTTTCCAGGAAGACATGCACGCGCGCCACGGCGGCCACGGGCGTCAGGTCCTTTTCGGGATTGAAGGCCAGCTTGCTGTAGATCAGCGGATTGATGGTGATGGCGCCGCCCGAGCTCAGCAGCAGCGTATAGCCGTCCTTGGGCGCGCGCACCGTCTCGCTGATGCCGATATTGCCGCCCGCACCCGGCTTGTTGTCCACCACCACCGACTGGCCCAGCACCTGGGTCAGGGTTGGCGAGATGGCCCGCGCCAGCACATCGGCCGCGCCGCCGGGCGCAAAGTTCACCACCAGGCGCACCGGGCGCTCGGGCCATTTGTCACCAGCCTTCTGTGCCAGCGCCGGCGCCGAGGCGGCGGCGCCCAGCAGGGCCAGCAGGCCCAGACGGCGCCAGCGGCTGAAGGGGGTTGTCTTGTGCATGTCGAATGTCTCCTTCGGTAATGAAATATGCAGGCGGCCTGTAGCGCACCCGGGGTCCCATCAGTCCAGGCGTATGCCCGCCGATGCGATGACCTGGCCCCATCGGCGGCTTTCGCTGCGCCAGTATTCGCGCATCTGCGCGGGCGTTCCTGGCAGCGGCTCCAGTGCCAGCGCCTCGAAGCGCGCCTGCACGGCGGGCGAGCGCAGCGCCTGCTGCAGCGCCTCGGACCAGGCATGCACCGTGGCCTCATCGGTGCCCGCTGGCGCCACCAGCCCCTGCCATGCATGGGCCTCGAAATCCTTGAGGCCCTGCTCGGCCAGCGTCGGCACCTCCGGATGGCTCTTGAGCCGCTGCGCGCTGGCCACGCCGATGGCCCGGACCTTGCCGGCCGCGATATGCTGGGCAGCCGCTGCGCTGTCGGCCAGCATGAAGGGCAGCTGCCCGCCGATCACGTCGATCAGTGCCGGCCCCGCGCCGCGGTAAGGCACATGCACCATCTTGACGCCCATGCGCTGCGACAGCAGTTCCGTCGCCAGGTGGTGGGGCGTGCCAAGGCCGGGGCTGCCGTAGCTGATGGCCGAGGACTGCGACCGGGCCCAGGCCGAGAACTCCTGCAGGTTGTGCACGGGCAGCTGGTTGCCGACCACCAGAAACAGCGGAAAGCGCGCCAGCAGGCCGATGGGCACGAAGTCCTTTTCAGCGTTGTAGGACAGCTTGCGGAACAGGTGCGGGTTGGCGGCCAGCGTGGCAAAGTCTGCGGTGAACACCAGATTGCCCAGCTCGCGTGTGCGCGCCGCATACTCTGCGGCGATATTGGTGCCCGCCCCCGGTTTGTTCATCACGACCACCGTGCGGCCCAGGGACCTGCCCCAGACCTCGGCCACGCTGCGCGCCACGGCATCCGAGCCGCCGCCTGCGGCAAACCCCACCACCCATTCGATCGGCTTGCCAGACTGGGCCATGGCCGCCCCCATGCCCAGCAGCGGCTGCATGCCTGCGGCCAGCCCCGCCTTGAGCGCGTGTCTTCTCTGCATTGTGTCTCCTCGTACTGTCTTGTGGTTCACATGCCGCAGCCTGCCGTGGCGGGCCGCGGCCTTCATCGTCAGCGCGGCGCTATGGCACCGGCATGGCCGGACAGGCTGACCAGTTCATAGAGCGTGCGGGTCACGGGCACCGCAATGCCCAGGCGGTCGGCTACCTGCAGCACGGCGCCATGGATGGCGCCGGTTTCTGTGGCCCGGCCTGCCAGCAGGTCCTGCAGCATCGAAGGCTGATGGCCACGGTGGTGCGCCAGCGCATCGCGCACGGCCGCATTCACACGCTCGGCGCTGGCTGCCACGCCATGGGCATGGGCCACGGCCAGCACCTCGGCCAGCACACGCTGCAGCAGGCCTTCGCCCATGGGAGTGGCCAGGCCATCCACGGGCTGGCGCGTCAATGCGCACACGCCGTTGAAAGCCGCATTGAAGGCCAGCTTCTCCCAGATGGCTTCCTGCACCTGCGGATCGATGCGGCAATGCATGCCGGCGCGGTTGAGATCGCTGGCCAGCCGCTCGAAGACCGCCCCCGGCACGCCATCGAGCGGCATGAAGCGGATGCCCCCCTGCCCCAGCGAGCTGACTTCGCCCGGCGATATCACGCGCGCAGGCCAGGTCGTCACGCCCACGGCCACACGCTGCGCAGGCACCAGCTCGCGCAGCACATCGGCATGGCCGATGCCGTTTTGCAGGCTCAGGAAATGCGTGTCCGGCCCAATCAGGTGGGCAATGCCCTGCAGTGCAGAGCGCGTATGGGCCGACTTGGTGAAGACCAGCCACAGCGCCGGGCCCGCCTCCAGCTGCTCTGCGCGCGCAGCCCGGACCGGGGCCTGCAGCAGGCCTTCGTCGGCGTGGCAGCGCGCGCCGTCGCGGCGCAGCGCTTGCAGCAGCTCGTCGTTGACATCGACCATCGTCACATCCAGCCCGATGCGGGCCAGCCGGGCTGCGAACAAAGTGCCCATGGCGCCCGCGCCCAGGATGCCTATCGTGTTTTCCATGCTCATTTCCGTGTCCTCGCAGTGCATGACCGCGCCTCAGGCGACCTCGACCTCGACCACGGTGGGGCGGGGATTGGCCAGCGCCGCCGACAGCACATCGGCCAGGCGGGACGCCTCCTCGACATGCACGCCGTCGCAGCCCTGGCCGCGCGCCAGCGCCACGAAGTCGATATCAGGCAGCTCCGTGCCCTCGACTTTCTCGCCGTCGCGGTAGCCGAAGACATGGGCGAAGTCCTGCAGCGCCGCATAGCGGCGGTTCTTGAGGATCACGAAGGTGACGGGCAGGCGCAGCTGGGCCGCGCTCCACAGCGCCTGGATGGCATACATGGCAGAGCCATCGCCGATGACGGCCACCACCTTGGCCTCGGGCCGGGCCAGCGCAACGCCCACGGCCGCCGGCATGCTGTGGCCCAGCCCGCCGCTGCACATGGTGTAGAAGGTGCCAGAGTGGAAGATGGGCAGATAGGTCTGGATGGTGGGGCGGGCGCTGGGCGCCTCCTCCACCACGATGCTGTGGCGGCTGCGCACCTGCGCCAGGGTATGCATGGCAAAGGCCACCGACATGCGTTCGCCCGCAGCGGGCGCGGCAGGCACAGGGGCTGCAGGCCTGCGCGCAGGCGCTGCGCGCTGTGCCAGGGCCGGGCGCTGCAGCAGCTCCTGCACCCCCATGCGGATATTGCCCACGGCGGCCGTGCCCACGGGTGCCCAGGCAGCAATGGCCGGGTCTTCGATCAGCTGGTAGAGCGCCGTGCCTTCGGGGATGTGCGGCCCCTCGCCTTCCACATGGTAGGTAAAGGCCGCAGCGCCCACGGCGAACACCACGTCATGGCCGCCCAGCAGCTGCACGATGCGCTCGCGCATGGCCGGCAGAAAACCGGCAAACAGCGGATGGTCCTCGGGAAAGCTGCAGCGCCCGCTCATGGGCGCCACGAAAACGCGCGCCTGGTGGCGCTCGGCCAGGGCCACCACGGCATCCCAGGCCAGGCCCCGGTCCACGGCCGCGCCCACCACCAGGGCGGGCGCGCGCGCCGCGTCCAGCGCCTCGCCGATCAGGGCCAGGGTGCGCGGATCGGGCCGGGTCTCGAAGCCCACATGGCGCAGCGTGACAGGCTCGGCGGGCTTGTCCCAGTCGTCGGCCGGAATCGACACCAGCACCGGGCCGCGCGGCTCCTGCATGGCGATGTAGTAGGCGCGCGCCAGCGCCTGGGGCACATCCTCGGCACGCGCAGGCTCGCAGCTCCACTTCACATAGGGCTTGGGCAGCTCGGTGGCCTGGCTGGAATGCAGGAAAGGGTCGAACTGCAGCAGAGAGCGCGCCTGCTGGCCCGCCGTGATCACCATCGGCGTGCGGTTCTTGAAGGCCGTGAAGATATTGGCCATGGCATGGCCCACGCCGGCGGCCGAATGCAGGTTCACGAAACTGGCATTGCGCGTAGCCTGGGCATAGCCGTCGGCCATGCCCACGACCACGGTCTCCTGCAGGCCCAGCACATACGAAAAATCTTCGGGATAGTCGCGAAACAGCGGCAGCTCGGTCGAGCCCGGATTGCCAAAGATGCGGGTCATGCCCAGCTCGCGCAGCATGGCGATCACGGCATGGCGCACGGTGTGCGCGGCGGCGGGCGTGGCGCCCTGGTGGGCCTCTGCGGGCCGGACAGTGGTGGGGGCTTGCAAGAGTGGTCTCCTGAGAAAAGCGGCCAGGCACCGGCCTGGAACATCTGGCGCTTATGGTGCAAGCCTTGATAATTTCCAGCAATTGAATAAATCATCTAAGAAATATTCATCACATGGATATCAAAAACCTGGACCTCAACCTGCTGCGCGTCTTCGATGCCGTTTACCGCCACCGCAGCGTCAGCCGTGCCGCCGAGGAGCTGGGCCTGTCCCAGCCCGCAGCCAGCCAGGCCGTGACGCGGCTGCGCCTGCTGCTGGGCAATCCGCTGTTCGAACGCATGCATGCGGGCGTGCGCCCCACTCCGCGCGCAGAACGCCTGGCGCAGGCCGTGCGCCAGGCACTGGAGACGCTGCAGGTCGCGATGTCCGAGGCCCAGAGCTTCGACCCGCTGCAGGCGCGCCAGCGCTTTCGCATTCACCTGAGCGACATCGGCGAGGCCCGCTTCCTGCCGCCGCTGATGCAGGCCCTGCGCGAGCGCGCCCCCCATGTGCAGCTGGAAACCCTGCCTGTGCCCATGGATGGGATTGCCGATGCGCTGGACCGGGGCACGCTGGACATCGCCATCGGCTTTCTGTCCGGTGTCGCGAACACGCAGCAGACCGTGCTGCTGTCGGACCACTACGCCGTGCTGCTGCGCAGGGACCACCCTGCCCTTCGCCAGCTGGCCGCCGATGCGCCGCTGGGGCCGGACACCCTGGGCCAGCTGGACTATGTGGCCGTGCGCTCCCATGCCGAGACGCTGCGCATCCTGCAGGCCCTGCAGCTGGGCGAGCGCGTGCGGCTGTCGGCCGCGCACTTCATGGCCGTGCCCTCCATCGTCGGCAACACCGATCTGGCTGTCATCATGCCGGCGCAAATCGCCCGGGGGTTCGTCGGCAGCGGCAGCCATGTGGTGCGCGATGCCGACCTGCCAGAGCACCGCTTCGACGTGGCGCTGCACTGGAGCTGGCGCTTCGAGCAGGAACCGGCCAAGCGCTGGCTGCGCGAGCTGGTCTGCGAGCTGTTTCGGCGGCCTGGGTAGCGCCAGTCTCAGTCGGCGCGCAGGCCCAGCGACCGTGTGACGGCAGCGTAGCGTTCGATATCGGCGGCAATCAGGGCCTGGAATTGCTGCGGCGTCTGGCGGGCCTCGCTGTAGCCCTGCTCGGCCAGCGTGGTGCGCAGCGCGGGATCGCGCAGCGCCTCTGCCAGCGCGCCATGCAGCGCATCCACCACGGCGCGGGGGGTGCGGGCGGGCGCCAGCAGGCCATGCCACTGCTCCACGGCAAAGCCGGGCATGCCGCGCTCGGCCACCGTGGGCACATCGGGCAGTTGCGCCAGCCGCCGGGGCGCCGTGACGGCCAGCGCGCGCATGCGGCCCGATGCAATCAGGGCCGAGGCGCTGCTGGCCGTGACCATGCCTGCGGGCACCTGTCCGGCTGCCACGGCCATGGCGGCCGGGCCGCAGCCCTTGTAAGGCACATGCTGCACGAAACGCTGGGCCTGACGGGCCAGCATTTCACCGGCCAGGTGCTGCGGCGTGCCATTGCCGCAGGAGGCGAACAGCAGCGGCTGCTCGCGCCGCGCCCCCTGGGCCAGCGCATCTTCCAGGCTGCGCAGCGGACTGTCGGCGGGCACCACCAGCACCGAGGCGATATAGCCTGCATTGAAGACCGCCGTGAAGTCCTTGCGCGGATCGAAGTCCAGCCGCTCATAGACGCCGGGGTTGATGGCAAACGAGCTGTTGACCATGAGCAGGGTGGCGCCATCGGGCACGGCCTGGGCCACGGCGTGGGCACCGATGTTGCCGCTGGCGCCGGGCCGGTTCTCGACCACCACGGGCTGGCCCAGGCGCTGCTGCAGCTGCTCGCCCAGGCGCCGCGCCAGCAGGTCCGTGCCGCCGCCCGGCGGAAAGGTCACGACGATGGTGAGCGGACGCTCCAGGCGCATGCCGGCCTTGCCCGGCGCGGCCAGCCCCAGGCCCGATGCCCCCGCCAGCAGCGCACAGGCTGCCAGCGTCCACAGTCCGCGCCTGCGCGCAATGCATGCCATGCTGCAGTCCTCAGGCGTCCAGGCCGATGTCCAGCACTCTGGCGCTGTGCGTGATCCAGCCGACGGCGATCTGGTCCACGCCGGTTTCGGCCACGGCGCGCGCCGTCTCGGGCGTGATGCGGCCCGAGGCTTCGGTCACAGCACGGCCACGCGCCATGGACACGGCCGTGCGCAGCGTATCCAGGTCCATGTTGTCGAGCAGCACCACTTCCACGCCCAGGGACAGCGCGACTTCGAGCTGCTCCAGCGTGTCCACCTCCAGCTGGATCTGGACCATGTGGCCTACCCCCGCGCGCGCGCGGGCCAGGGCTTCGGCCACGCCGCCGGCCAGGGCGATGTGGTTGTCCTTGATCAGTACCGCATCGTCCAGGCCGAAGCGGTGGTTGCTGCCGCCGCCCACACGCACTGCGTATTTTTGCAGCGCCCGCAGCCCGGGCATGGTCTTGCGCGTGCAGGTCACACGCGCGCCCGTGTCGGCAATGGCCCGCGCAATCGAGGCCGTGGCCGTGGCCACGCCGCTGAGGTGGCACAGGTAGTTCAGCGCCACGCGCTCGGCGCTGAGGATGGCGCGCGCGCTGCCATGGATGCGGGCGATCTCCTGGCCCGGAGCCAGGTCGCTGCCGTCGGGCAGCAGCGCCTCGAAGCGCGACTGGGCATCCAGGGCACGGAAGGCCAGACGCGCCATGTCCAGCCCGGCCAGCACGCCTTCCTGGCGCGCCACCAGGCGCAGCGTGGCCTGGGCATCGGCCGGCACGATGGCATCGGTGGTCAGGTCGCCCGCGCGGCCCAGGTCTTCAAGCAGCGCCGAGCGCACCAGCGGCTCCAGCATCAGGTCGGGCAGCGGCGGCACGGGCAGTCGGGCGCTGATGGCACGGGCAGAATTAATGCTCATTTTGAGTATATGTTGGCCAAAAAAATTCGAACGCCCGGCCAATGACCTGAGCGAGGCACTTATGCTAGATACGAGCATAAACCCTGTCAAGCCATTGTCACAATGCGCTGACAGGCACATGCACGCCGCCTGCGCAAAGCGTCAATCGCTTCTGGCCAGCGGCAGCTTGCTGCCGGAGATCGCGCGCTCGAGCAGCACATCGCTGCGGAAGCGAAACAGCTTGGCGGGCCGGCCTGCGGCGCCAGCGGTGAGCTGGCCGGTCTCCTCGACCAGGTCCTGCTGCTCGATCAGGCGGCGGAAATTTTGCTTGTGCAGTCCACGCCCGGCCAGGGCCTCGACGGTCTGCTGCAGCTGCAGCAGGGTGAATTCGGGTGGCATCAGCTCGAAGACCACGGGACGGTACTTGATCTTGGCGCGCAGCCGGGCCATGCCCGTGGCCAGGATGCGGCGGTGGTCGTGGCGCATGGCCACGCCGGGCAGCATGGCGGCTGCGCCATGGACGCGGTGCGCCGCTTCCTGCACCAGCCCGGCCTCGTACAGCAGTTCATAGCGCTGCAGCACCATGTCCTCGTTCCAGGCGCCGCCGTCCAGGCCGAAGGCGATGTCGGCGCGCTGGCGCCGCAGCGCGCGCTGGGCGCCGCGCGCCTCGGCCATCCAGGCATGCAGGCGCGGCGCGATCTGCGCGCGCAGCAGGGCCGGCTCGCCGCTGCGCCAGTCTTCCCAGGGAAAGTAGCGGTACCAGTCCTGCCAGACGGCCTGTCCTGCGCTGCGGCCGGCCGACTCGCGCGTCAGGCCCAGGTAGCTGACCGAGATCACGCGCGCGCCGTTGGCGTCGGTACGGTCGCCGTCGGCAAAGGTGTAGAGCTGCTCCACATAGCCCAGAGGATGGTGGGTCTGGGCTTCCACCCAGGCCCGCAGGCCGGCCTGCAGCGAACGGTGCTCCACCTCGAAAGGGCCCGCCGGCAGCAGTTGCCCGTCAGCCGTGGTCAGCACGCGCGGCGTGCCCTGGGTGACGGCCGCCAGCACGGCGACGAGTTCTGCGTGGATGGGCGAGGCGGAGATGGCGTTGGACTGGGGCACGAACAGCAGGGCAGTGGATGGCGGGAAGATGCGTGATTATGGTGGCAGGCCTGGCCTGCCACCGCGCCACTCCGCTGCGCCCTGCCCTGCTCAGGACTCGCCCGTGAAGCCGATCTGCTTGACAAACACGCTCCAGCGCTCGTACTCGGCCTGCTGGTCGGCGGCCATTTCCTGCGGCGTGCTGCCGCGCGCCTGCAGGCCCAGGGCTGCCAGGCCATCGATGACGGCCTTGTCCTTGAGTGCTGCCGTGATGGCGGCATTGGCATTGGCAATGGTGGCAGCCGGCGTCTTGGCGGGCGCGTAGAAGCCGAACCATTCTTCTACCGTGACATCGGGGAAGCCCAGTTCGGTGAAGGTGGGCACATCGGGCAGGAAGGGCGAACGCTTCTTGCCCGAGGTCGCCAGCACGCGCAGGCGACCCGCCTTGAGGTACTGCAGGTAGTCGCCGCTGGGATTCATGGTCGCCGCGATCTGGCCGCCCACGAGGTCGGTCAGGCTGGGCACCGTGCCCCGGTAGGGCGCGTGCTTGAGTTCCACCCCCGAGCGCAGGCTCAGCAATGCGCCCAGCAGGTGGGGCATGGAGCCCGCGCCCGGCGAGCCGAAGCTGGCCCGTTCAGGATTGGCCTTGGCCCAGGCCAGGAAGTCCTTGAGTGTCTTGACTTCGGGCGGCACGGCCGGACCGACCGCCAGGCCGTGGTACATCACGGCACCGATGGATACGGGCGTCGCGTCTTCCGGCTTGTAGGTCAGCTTGGGGTAGATGTGGGGGTAGACCGAGAAGGCCGACACGGGCGCCAGCACCAGCACCGAGCCGTTGGGCGGCGAGTTCTTCAGCGCCTCGACGGCGATGCGGCCACCGGCGCCGGGCTTGTTCTCGACAAAGCCGGGCCCCTTGCTGTAGGCCGTGCCGACCAGGCGCTCGGCCACGCGGCGCGCCACGCTGTCGCCCGAGCTGCCGGCCGGAAAGCCGTACATGACCTTGACCTGGTCCAGCGCCTGGGCCAGGGCCTGCAGGGGCGCCAGCGCGCCCAGGGCGGCGGCGCTGCCCAGGGCCTGGATGAGTTGACGGCGATGCATTGGCATGGATATCTCTCCTGGTGAATCAGTGGCTGCGGATCAGAACGAATGGCGGATGCCGAAGTTGATGCCGGTCTGCGAGCGGCCGGGAGCGGTGTTGCTGCCGGGCGCACCGCCGCTGACGGACACCGTGGCCAGGCGGTCGTTGCGGATGTGGCCGACCTGGGTGTAGACGGCAGTGCGCTTGGACAGGTTGTAGACGGCGCGGGCCACCAGCATGTCCGAGTCGTAGTCGGACACGCCACGGTAGCGCAGCGTCAGCCATTGGCCTTCGAGCACCAGGGCCTGGGTGACGGGATAGGAAGCGCCCAGGTACCACAGGTTGCTGCGCGGCTTGACGGCGTCGCCGTCGTTGTCGCGGCGCAGCAGGCCGCCGCCGATCTTGACGCCGGCCAGCTTGACGTAGCCGCCCAGATGCAGGCGCTCATCACGCTTGGAACTGGAGTTCAGGCCACCAAAGACCAGATCGGTAGACGAGGCCGGCGTGCGGCCGTTTTGCTGCTCGTAGCCCAGGGCCACGCCCCAGGCTGGCGCGTCGTACTTGGCATACAGCGACCACTGGCGGCAGGCCTGCTTGTCCGAGCCGCTCTCGCCAGGGCAGTTGGTGCCGGCCGGGCTGGGGCCGGCGTTGACGGCATCGCGGCCGAAGCTGTAGCCGGCGCCCAGGGACAGGCCGCCGAAGTTGCCGCGCCAGGCCAGCATGTTGTCGGCGCGCGAGTTGGGAATGTAGGCATCGAGCGAGCCCATGGCAAAGACCGCCGGGCCGATGACGTCGGAGTCCAGCAGCGACCAGAACAGCATGGAGTTCTGGCGGCCCAGAGTGAGGCTGCCCCAGTCACTGCTCAGGCCCACCCAGGTCTGGCGGCCGAAGCCACGGCCGCCCTGGTTGGGCGTGCCCTGGTCGGGGGCGAAGCCGGCCTCCAGCGTGTAGATGGCCTTGAGACCGCCGCCCAGATCCTCGCTGCCGCGCATGCCCCAGCGCGAGGGCACCATGCTGGTGGTGGAGGGCATGCGGCTGAGGCCACCGCCTGCGGCCACGTTGGTCAGATGCTCTACGCCCACATCGACAATGCCGTAGAGCGTGACGCTGGACACGCCCTGGGCGGATGCGCTGGCGCCGGCGAAGGCCACCAGGGCGGCAGCGGCCATGGCGATGGGGGAACGGGTGGTTTTCATCAAGATGTCTCCTCGGTTGGTGAAAGAGGCGGGGGCAGCGCGGGCGCAGCGCGAGTGCAGCGCGAGTGCAGCGCGGGCGCAGCAGGGCCCTGCCCCGCCAACGGCGGGGCTGTAAATACAGCAAGCAAGTGCGTGCGGGTCAGCAGGCCGCTGTCATGGCCTGGCTGCCCGCACGGCGGCGGGAGGCGCGCTCAGCGGCAGCTGAAGCTGGCTGCGCTTTCGATGTCGCCGCTGCCGTTGTAACGGGCGGTCTGCGGATAGGGGCACAGGGGGCGGGTGCGTGTGGCCGACCAGTTGGCAGGCAGGTCGGCATTGACACCGCCCGCATTGCCTGCGCCGCGTGCGCTGGCGATGACACGGTCCGGCGCCTGGCCCTTCTCGACCCAGGCCACCAGCGCGGAGAGCATGTCGAACTGTTCGGTGGCCGGGCCGCCGCTGCAGTGGTTCATGCCTGGCACCAGGTACAGGCGGGCGAAGTCGGAGGCATCGCCGTGGTTGCGGCGCAGCTGCTCGTACCACTGCACGGTGTCTTCGCTGGAGAAGATGGGGTCGGCTGTGCCGTGGTAGACCATGAGCTTGCCGCCCCGGCCGCGCAGCGCAGGCAGCTGGCCATAGTTGGGCGGCATCATCAGGGACAGGCCGCTTTCGGCATAGGTGGCGTTCGTGGCCTGGATTCTGGCCAGCATGCTGTCGATGCTGCCATTGAGGGCGAACTGCGCATCATTGAAGCTGGCCGCGCTCTCGGGCGGGGTCTGCCAGATGAAGGCCACGGCGCCTGCATCACGGCTGATGGGGTTGGAGAACTTCCAGCTGGCCCAGCCAGCGGTGTCCAGGCCTGCGTCATAGGGGAAGGTCTGGTAGATGCGGTTGCCGCTGCTGCCGGTCGCGCCCTTGAACAGGCCGGCGATGGTGGTCTTTTGCTCGGCGCTCAGGCAGGTGCCATCGCGCGCGCCGCTGCAGGTGGGCACATCGCGGGCCAGATCGAAGGCGGCCTGGCAGGCTGCGCCCGCCTGGACCATGCCGTCGGTGGCGCCGTCGAGTGCATCGCACTTGCCCAGCACAGCCTGGCTGACGAGGCGGCGCTCGGCCTGGGTGAAGCCCGTGCCCAGATCGCCTGCCGTGGTGGCCAGCTTGGCATAGCCCTGGGCACCTGCGATGTTGGCGATGGCCGCCAGCGGCAGGCGCGTGCCGGGGTTGCCGGCGATGATGCCGTCGTACTGGTCGGCATAGCGCGCGGCAGCCACCATGGCATGGCGCCCGCCGTTGGAGCAGCCGCCCAGGTAGGAGCGGTCCGGCGCCTTGCCATAGGCTGTCTGCAGTGCGCTGCGGGCCATGGGCGTGAGCTTGCCCACGGCCTGGTAGCCGTAGTCCAGCCGCGCCTGCGGGTCCAGCCCGAACAGCGGCCCCAGGCTGCCTGCGTGGCCGGCATCGGAGCTGAGCACGGCAAAGCCCATCTGCAGCGCGTGGGTCAGCGGACCGCCGCCCAGGGCGCCGACGGCCGTGCTCACGACGCCATCGAGCCCGCCATTGGCCTGGTAGAAAAAGCGGCCGTTCCAGTCGCGCGGCATGCGCATCTCGAAGCCGATGGCATAGCTTTGGCCGTCCACGGGACCGACGCGCTCATGCATGCGGCCCGTCACGCGGCAGTGCTCTGCCACGGGTTTGCCCGCCACGGTCAGCGCGCCAGCGGCCACCGTTTCGGCGCCTGTAATGCGGGTGTTGGGAAAGCTGATCTTGCCGGCCAGGTCGGTACAGGACAGCAGGCTGGCCGGACGGGCTTCGGCCAGTTGGGCCACGCTGTCGCTTGAGCCGCCGCAGGCGGCCAGCAGCAGCGCGGGAACGGCCGTGGCCAATGCAACCGCCAGGGGGCGTGAACGGGTTTTCTGGATCTGTCTGTCCATGGGTGTCTCCTCGGGAGGTGGTGTCTTTCCTGGTGGCGTCACACCCCTGTCAGCCAGGTGTGCATCGCTTTCCGATGGCCGGGATTTTGGTTATATTTAATAACTAATTCAAGCCACCTGCCCGGCATTTTTATTAGGGCTTCCCCTTGATCGGGGAAGATGGCGCAGACAAAACAGGAGACATGCATGGACCACGAGAAACTGATCGCCATCGACATCCACACGCACGCCGAGGTGAGCTGCTGGAATCCGTTCGACAACTACGGCGAGGAGTACGACCGCGCCGCCGACAAGTACTTCAAGAACGGCCGCCGCCCGACCATTGCCGAGACCGTGGCCTATTACCGTGCGCAGAACATGGGGCTGGTGATGTTCACCGTGGACAGCGAGTCGCAGCTGGGCCGGCGCCGCATTCCCAACGAGGAAATCGCCGAGGCCGCGCGGGCCAACAGCGACATGATGGTGGCCTTCGCCAGCATCGATCCGCACAAGGGGCGCATGGGCGCGCGCGAGGCGCGCCGGCTGATCGAGCAGGAAGGTGTGAAGGGCTTCAAGTTCCACCCCACGGTGCAGGGCTACCACCCCTACGACCGCATGGCATGGCCGCTGTATGAGGTCATCGCCGAGCACAAACTGCCTGCCATCTTCCACACGGGGCACAGCGGCATCGGCAGCGGCATGCGCTGCGGCGGCGGCCTGCGGCTGGCCTACAGCAATCCCATGCACCTGGATGATGTGGCGATCGATTTTCCCGACATGCAGATCGTCATGGCCCATCCCAGCTTTCCGTGGCAGGACGAGGCCCTGTCGGTGGCCACGCACAAGCCCAACGTCTGGATCGACCTGTCAGGCTGGAGCCCCAAGTACTTCCCCAAACAGCTGGTGCAGTACGCCAACACCCTGCTCAAGGACCGGGTGCTGTTTGGCAGCGACTACCCGCTGATCACGCCCGAGCGCTGGATCAAGGATTTCCAGGAGGCGGGTTTCAAGCCGGAGGTCATGCCCGGCATCCTCAAGGGCAATGCCGTGCGCCTGCTGGGGCTGGAGCAGGCAACCAGCGGCGCGCCGGCGGCTCAGTCGTAGATTTTCTGCAGCAGGCGGATCAATGTCTGGCGCTCGGAGCCGGTCAGCCGGCTGGTGGCATCGATTTCCAGGTCCACGGCAGTGTGTTCTGCCTTGGCAGTGAGTTCGGCACCATCGGCCGTCAGGTGCAGGCCCACGGCACGCCCGTCGCTGGGGTGGGGCCTGCGCTCTATCAGTCCCCTGCGCTCCAGCGTGGCCACCAGGCCCACGAGATTGGGCGGCATCACATCCAGCGCCGCGCACAGCTGGCGCGAGGTGATGCCCGGGTTGTGAGCCACCAGGCACAGCACGGAGAACTCCACCACCTTGAGCTCATAGACGCCCATGCGCTCCACGAAGACCTTGATGATGGACAGGGCCGCGCGCCGCGCGTTGTAGCCCACGAGGGTGCGCAGGTAGGAAGTATCGACCGTCCCCTGGCCGGCAGGCACAGGGGCCTGCTCTGCCAGGGTGGATCGGGGAGAGGTGCGGACGCGGGGCATGGCGGGGCGGGAATCGGATCGGGGCGGCGCGAGATTACCACGCAGCGCATGCCCGCCGCAGGCTGGATCAGGACGCGCTAGCCTGGCGGCGCACATGGCGCACATCAAATGCGCCGCCGGTCTGCGCCTGGTCGGCCACCGTGACTGCGGGCTTGCCCAGCAGCGGGAAGACCAGCTCGGCAAAGCGGATGGACTCCTCCAGGTGCGGGTAGCCCGACAGCACGAAGGTATCGGCACCCAGGTCCGCATACTCGCGCAGGCGCTCGGCCACGGTGGCGGCATCGCCGACCAGGGCCGTACCCGCGCCCCCGCGCACCAGGCCCACGCCCGCCCACAGGTTGGGGGAGACTTCCAGCCTGTCGCGACGCCCACCATGCAGCGCGGCCATGCGTGCCTGGCCCACGGAGTCCATGCGCGCATAGCCTGCCTGGGCACTGGCGATGTCCTCGTCGGTGAGCTTGCTGATCAGGCGCTCGGCATCGGCCCAGGCCTCCTCGTTGGTCTCGCGCACGATGACATGCAGCCGCACGCCCAGCTTCACCTGCCGCCCGTGCCGCGCGGCCCGGCAGCGGATGTCGGCGAATTTCTCGCCCACGGCGGCCGGGGGCTCGCCCCAGGTCAGGTAGGCGTCCACCTGGCGTGCCGCCAGGTCATGGGCGGCATCGGAGGAGCCGCCGAAGTACAGCGGCGGATGGGGCTTTTGCACAGGGGCAAAGAAGTTGCGCCCCTGACGCACCTTGAAGTACTTTCCCTCCAGGTCCACCGTCTCGCCCGACAGCAGGCGCCGCCAGATGGTCAGGAATTCGTCGGCATAGGCATAGGCATAGCGCTCGTCATGCTCCAGGAAGACGCCGTCGGCGGCCAGCTCGGTGGCATCCCCGCCCGGCACCACGTTGAGCAGCAGACGCCCGCCCAAAGCCTGGTCCAGCGTGGCGGCCTGGCGCGCGCTGGAGACGGGCGCGCCCAGCGAGGTGCGCAGGGCCACCAGCAGCTTGATGCGCTGGGTCACGGGCACCAGGCTGGAGGCCACGACCCAGGGGTCCAGGCAGGAGCTGCCCGTGGGAATGAGCAGGCCGTCGTAGCCGAGCTGCTCGGCCGTCACGGCGATCTGGCGCATGTAGCCATTGGTGGGCGCGCGGCCGAAGTCGGACTGGCCCAGGTAGCGCGTATCGCCCGAGGTGGGCAGGAACCAGAAAATCTCGGGTACCTTCCCGGATGAATTGGCTGGCGTATGGGAGAGGGATGCGGTCATGAAGACTCCGGGGAAAGAGGCCATGCAGGCGATGGCCTCAGGCGGCTCACGCAGCCTGCTCGGCCAGGGCAGGCTCCAGCTGCTGCAGCGCGCCGCGCAGCACCGGGGCAGACAGCTGCACCGTCAGCTCGATGCGCTGGCGCAGCGCTTCGCTGGCCACCTGGCCGCCCTGGATGTCCTCGGGCGTGGCGTAGACGCCGATGGGCAGGGTCAGCGCCGAGAAAAAGCCGAACAGCGGCCGCAGCTGGTGGTCGAGGATCAGTGCATGGCGCGGGCTTCCGCCCGTGGCGGCCAGCAGCACAGGCTTGCCCTGCAGCGCATCGAGGTCGATCAGGTCGAACAAATGCTTGAGCAGGCCCGGCAGGCTGGCACGGTACACGGGTGCACCGACGATGAGAAAGTCGGCCTGCTCGATGGCATCGACCGCCTGGCGTGTGGATGGGGGCAGGTCGTCCTTGGACAGGGCTGCGCCCAGGTGCGGCTGCAGGTCCAGCAGGTCGATCACCTGGGCCTGCAGTGGCAGCGCCTGACCGAGGCGTGCATGCAGGGCGTCCAGCAGGATGCGGGTGCGGGAGGGGTGGCTCAGGCTGCCATTGACGATGACAGTCTTCAGCGATCGGCTCATGGAGGCTCCTTGAAAGGGTTCCGGGAGCGGTGCATGGCCGTCCCGTCGCCGGGGTAGTGGATGCCTTGATTACAGGGCCGAATGCGCCTGCGGTGAACGACCTTCAGCGCATTTGCTTATGAGCTTTCCACGCTTGCAAGCCGTTGTCCCGGCCTGTTTTTTCCTGCGGCAAGCCCATGCCTGTGCAGACAGGAAAACGAGGTTCAACGGCGCCAGCGCGCCGCCGCATGGCTGGCAGGCAGGCGGCTGCCCTGGCCGAACAGGCGATGGCGCAGCGTGGCATCGTCGCCATAGCTGGTGCGGTAGCGGCCCCGGTTTTGCAGCTCGGGCACGACCAGAGTGGCAAAGTCCTCCCAGGTCTCGGGCACGACGATGCGCGTGAGGTTGAAGCCGTCGATCTCGCCCACGTCGATCCAGCGTTCCAGCTCGTCCGCCACCTGGCAAGGGTCGCCGACGATGGTGGTGTAGCGGCTGCCCAGCGTGAACTGCTCCAGCAGCTTGCGCCGTGTCGTCAGGCCCTGTTGCTGCGCGGCCTGGGCCGCCGACTGGATGGCGTTGGTGGCGCCGAAAGGGATGGGGTCATCCAGTCCGTACCTGGCAAAGTCCACGCCGGTGCTGGCAGCGAAATGGGCCAGCCCGCTCTCGGCACTGGCATGGGCCAGGTAATCGGCATGCTTTTCGCGGGCCTCGGCCTCGGTGCGGCCTGGCACCACGGCCACGCCGGCGTAGATCTTGATGTCATCGGGGCGGCGGCCAGCGTCCACTGCGGCCTGGCGCAGCTTGCGCGAGGCCTCGCGCGCCGCCTGCGGCGTGCGCGCGCCGATGAACACCCCCTCGGCATGCCGGCCCGCGAAACGCAGGCCGCGCTCCGAGGTACCGGCCTGGAACAGCACGGGCGTGCGCTGGGGCGAAGGGGCGCTCATGTGGATGGCGTTGGCCTGGTAGAACGGGCCTTCGTGCACCACCAGATGGACCTTGCCAGGCAGGGCATGGATGCGCCGCGCCTTGTCGGCGATGACAGCGCCCTCCTCCCAGCTGCCTTCCCACAGCTTGTAGGACAGCTCCAGGAAGTCGTCGGCGCGGTCATAGCGGCTGTCGTGCTCGGCCAGGCCCTGCTGGCCCAGGCCGCGCGCACCGCTGTCCACATAGCCGGTGACGATGTTCCAGCCAATGCGCCCGTTGGTGAGCTGGTCCAGCGTGCTCACATCGCGCGCAAAGGTATAGGGGTTGTGCGCGCCCACGGTGGCGGTGACGCCGAAGCCGATGTAGCGGGTGACCGCCGCCATGGCCGAGACCAGCAGCCAGGGGTTGTTGACGGGCAGCTGTATGGCTTCGCGCAGAGTCAGGTCCACGCCGCCCTGGTAGACGTCGTAGTAGCCGACCACGTCGGCGATGAAAATGCCGTCGAACAGGCCGCGCTCCAGTACCTGGGCGATGTCGGTCCAGTACTTCAGCGTGCCGTATTCGGTGGAGCGGTCGCGCGGATGCGTCCACAGGCCATGGTGGATGTGTCCCACGCAGTTCATGTTGAACGCGTTGACGTGGATATGGCGCCGGGGTGAGGTCATGGTGCTTGCTGCCGCCCGGGCACTCACTTCTTCAGCCAGGCCAGGCGGTACAGCCTCTGGTCGTTGAGGTAGAAGGCATGGATGGTCTGGCGCACCGCATCGGAGTTCTTGTAGATGTTCAGGAACTGCGCGATGCGCGGATCGGCAGCGCGGTCGGTGCGGGCCACGAACTGGATGGCCCAGGAGTCATCCTCGTAGCTGGTGTAGGCCAGGGCCTTGGTCGCATCGAACGCCTTGGAAGCGATGATGAAATACGGAAAGCCCTGGGCCAGATCCACGTCGGGCGTGGCGCGTGCCAGCTGAGGGCCTTCGATTTCCACGAATTGCAGCTTCCTGGGATTGGCGGTGATATCGGCCTGGGTGCCCAGCAGGCCCGTGTCGGGGCGCAGGGTGATCAGGCCGGCGTGCTGCAGCAGGCGCAGACCGCGGCCCACGTTGACGGGGTCGCTGGCAATGGCCACCTTGGCGCCCTGGGGCAGGTCTGCCAGCGACTTGTGTTTGGTGGAATACAGCCCCAGGTACGACAGGATGCCTGCCTGCACGCTGGTGAACTTGAAGCCCTTGCTGCGCGCGGCATTGGCCAGGTAGTTGCTGTTCTGGTAGTAGTTGAGATCAATGTCGCCCGCATCCAGCGCCACATTGGGCGTGGCCCAGTCGGTGAACTCCACCACCTGGACATCGAGTCCCTGCTTTTTGGCCTCCCTGGCGGCAACTTCCACCGAGTCGGCGAAGATGCCCGGCACCACGCCGATCTTCAAAGGGGCAGCAAGGGCGCCGCCGGCCAGCAGCGCCGCGCCGATGAATGCGGCCAGCCGGGGCCATAGCGTCTTGGGGGTCATGGTCATTCCATTCGTCAGGTTTTGAAAAAAATCAGAGCGCGCCATGGCGTGGCGGCCGTATGCCGTTGAGCACATAGTTGCCAACGGCGTGGTATTTCCAGCGCACGGGGTCGTGCAGCGTATGGGTGCGCGCGTTGCGCCAGAAGCGGTCCAGGCCCTGGCCGGCCAGGGTCGATGCCGTGCCCGCCAGCTCGAACAGCTTGCTGCCGGCCAGCAGGCTGGCACTGGTGCTCAGTGCCTTGGCCTGGGCCACGGCCACCGAGGCGGCGGCGACGCTGTCCTGCGTCGGGCTGCGCTGCGCGGCATCCACGGCCAGGGCAGCGCGTGCCAGCAGCGCGTCGGCGGCGCGCAGGCGCACATGGACATTGCCCAGCTGCTGCAGCAGCAGCGGGTCCTGGGCGGCACTGGCCACGCCCGCATCCACCCAGGGCCGCGCATGCTCGCGGATGAAGGGCAGGCTGGCCTGCAGCGCGCCATGGCCGATGCCCGCATCCAGCGCGGCATGAATGATCTGGGCAAAAGGGCCGATGGTGGTGGGCTGCTCGAACGAGCTGGTGAAAGGCACCACCCACTCGGGCTCAACGCGCACCCGCTCGAACTGCACCGATCCGCTGCCGGTCACGCGCTGGCCGAAGCCGTCCCAGTCGTCGGTGATGGTCACGCCGGGCGCATTGCGCGGGATGAACACCAGGTACATGCGCTCGCCCTGCGCCTCCTGCGCGCTGACCAGCGTGGGAATCCAGTGCGCGAACAAAGCGCCTGTGCAGTAGAACTTGCTGCCCTGCACATGCCAGCCGCCCGGCTCGCGCAGCAGCTGCGTGCGGCGCTTGAAGTCCCGGTGGCCAATCTCGGCCAGCGCATTGCCCAGGCGCTCGCCGCGCAGCACACGGTCATAGAAAAAGGACTTTTGCGCAGGCGATCCGCCCACGCGCAGCACTTCCAGCGCGTAGTAATGGTTCTGCGGGATATGGCCGAAATTGCCATCGGCGGCCGCAATCAGGGAGATGGCCTGCGTGAGCGTGCCCGTGGACACGCCCGCGCCGCCATACTCCCGGGGAATGGTGATGCCCCACAGGCCGCTGTGGCTGAACTGCTCCACCTCCTGCCAGGGCAGGATGCGGTCGCGGTCGCGCTGCCGGGCACCAGCTGCAATGCTGTAGGCAAAAGTGCGCGCAGCCTGCAGGGCCTCGGCCTCGCTGCCGATGACATGGGCGGGCTGGGCCGGCAGCGGGGCGGGCGGGCTGGCGTGCGTGGAGGCCAGGGCCTGCAGTTCCCGGGTCGATGTCTGTGTCATGGGTTCAGTTCCACTGGTGGCGGCGCGGCAGGGCGCCATTGAGCAGGTAATTGCCCAGCAGGTGGTATTTCCAGCGCACGGGGTCGTGCAGCGTGTGCACGCGGGCGTTGCGCCAGTGGCGGTCCAGGTTGTGCGCGGCACGGCTGGCGGACGAGCCGGCCAGAGCCAGCAGTTGCTCGCCAGCCTGCAGCGCAGCCTCGGTCGTGAGGATCTTGGCCTCAGCCACGGCCACCGAAGCCCGGGCGCTGACCTGCTCGTCCACGGGGCCTGCGGCCAGCGCATCCAGTGTGCGCGCGGCCTCCAGCAGCACGGCATGGGCGGCATCCACCTCGATCTGCAGCTGGCCGACCTCGTGGATGATGTAGGGGTCATCGCTGGCGCGGTCCACGCCCGAATCCACCCATGGCCGGCTCTTGCTGCGCACAAAGTCCAGGGCATCGCGCAGCGCGCCCTGGGCAATGCCCGCATCGATGGATGCCTGGATCAGCTGCGACACCGGCCCCGACAGCGTGGGGGTGTTCTCGAAGCGCCAGACCGGCACCACATCGTCCTCATGCACACGCACATCCTGCAGCTGCACGCTGCCGCTGGCCGTGGTGCGCTGGCCGAAGGAGTCCCAGTCATCGAAGACGGTCACGCCCGGCGCATCGCGCCGTACCCAGACCTGCACGCTGCGGCCCTGTTCGTCCTGGGCGCGAAAGGGCACCCAATGCGCAAAGGCAGAGCCCGTCGAATAAAAGCGTGTGCCGTTGACGCGCAGGCCGCCATCGGCGCCACGCGACAGGCGGGCCGTGGCCTGCAGCACATGGGCGGCACGGCCCTTGCGCTCAGGCCCGGCATTGCCCAGCCGGTGGCCGGCCAGCACGTCGGCGAACCAGCGCTGCTTTTGCGCCTCGCTGCCCATGTCGCGCAGGTTTTGCAGCACGGCAAAATGGTTCTGCGGAATCTGGCCCAGCGAGGGATCAGCGGCGCACAGGGTCACGAAGACCTGGGCCAGCGTCTCGTATGAAGCACCCAGGCCACCATAGGCGCGCGGCACCGTGATGGCACCCAGCCCGCTGGCCGTATGGCGCTCAATCTCATCCCAGGGCAGGCGGCGCTCGCGGTCGCGGCCGGCTGCATCCAGGCGCCACTCATCCGCCAGGGCCTGCGCGGCCGCCAGGGCCTGTGCCTCGCTGGCAATGCGGTGCGGCGTGCGGGGCGGCAGAGGCAGGCGCTGCAGCACCCGCTCCTGCCTGTTGTCGGGCAAGGCTTCGCCCTGAGCATCGGCTATGGTCATTCCGTGCCTCATTCCTCAATCGGTTCGGGAAGGGGCCGCGCACTGGGCGGCCTCCTGGAAAAAACAGTGGATGGCGCGGCGCGCGCCCTCAGCGGTTGCGCAGCCGCCGCACGTAGCCGTCGCCCAGGGTCTGGACCACGGTCACCAGTACGATGAGCAGCGCGATCACCAGCACCATGACCTGGGTGTCGAAGCGCTGGTAGCCATAGCGGATGGCCAGATCACCCAGTCCGCCCGCTCCCACGGCACCCGCCATGGCCGACGAGCTGATCAGCGCCACCAGGGTGATGGTGAAGCCGCCGATGATGCCGGGCAGGGCTTCGGGCAGATAGACATGGCGCACGATGTCCCACTTGCGGCAGCCCATGGCCTGCGCCGCTTCGATCAGGCCGGGATCGACCTCGCGCAGGCTGACCTCCACGATGCGTGCAAAAAACGGCGTGGCGCTGATGGCCAGCGGCACAATCGCGGCCCACACGCCGATGGTGGTGCCAGCCACCAGACGCGTGAACGGAATCAGCGCCACCAGCAGCACGATGAACGGCGTGGCCCGAAAGCCGTTGACCACACTGCCCACGGCGCGGTGCACGCGCGGTGACGCCAGAAATCCGCCAGGCGCAGTGACGATGAGCAGCACCGCCAGCGGAATACCGGCCGCAAAGGCGATGCCGCCCGAGACGCCGACCATCATCAGCGTATCGGCCAGCGCATTCCAGTAGCGCTCAATGGGAATGGACAGAGTCAGCGACATATCCGAGGTCCTTGATGTCATGCGCAATGGCCGCCGGGCCCTGCGTCAGCGTGTGCCAGTCATGCGCGGCAGGGCCGTCCCTGAGCGCGATCAGAAGCTGCCCCTGGGCGTGGCCCTGGATGCGGTCGATGCCGCCATGCAGCAACCGCACCGTGCCCCCCAGGGCCTGGGCGATGCGCGGGAAGTCGGGCTCCAGCCCATCCTCGCCACGGTAGGCCAGCTGCACGATGCGCTCGTGGCGTCCCGCAGGCGGCTCGGACTGCAGGCGCAGGCGCAGATCGTCGGGCAGGCCGTGCTGCAGCGGCGCCAGCAGCGACCGGGTGGCCGGATGCTGCGGGTTGCCGAAGACCTTCCAGACCTCGCCCAGCTCGGCAATGCGCCCCTGCTCCAGCACCAGCACGCGGTCGGCGATCTCGCGGATCACGCTCATCTCGTGCGTGATCAGGATGATGGTGATGCCCAGCTGGCGGTTGATATCGCGCAGCAGCTCCAGGATGGACTGCGTGGTCTCGGGGTCCAGCGCCGAGGTGGCCTCGTCGCACAGCAGGATCTCGGGGTCGGTGGCCAGTGCGCGGGCAATGCCCACACGCTGTTTTTGCCCGCCCGACAGACGGCCCGGGTAGGCATCGGCCTTCTCCTGCAGGCCCACCAGGGTCAGCAGCTCACGCACACGGGCCTCGATGCGCTGGCGGGGCACGCCCGCCACCTGCAGCGGCAGGGCCACGTTGTCATACACCGTCTTGGCCGACAGCAGATTGAAGTGCTGGAAAATCATGCCGATGCGCCGGCGCAGCTGCACCAGCTGCCCCTCGTCCAGGGTGGCGATGTCCACGCCATCGACCAGCACCTGGCCGCTGCTGGGCTGCTCCAGCCGGTTGATGGTGCGCAGCAGGCTGGACTTGCCTGCGCCGCTGCGCCCAATGATGCCGAAGATGCTGCCCGGCGCAATCTCCAGGCTGATCGCATCCAGCGCGCGCACCGGCCCCGCCGAGGACTGGTAAGTCTTGGCAACGTTGCTGAAAGCGACCGCGCCGGGCCCGCGCGCGGATGCCTGCGGCGTGGTGCCGGAGGCCGCCAAGGGGCGCGGCCCCGTGGCCGTGCCGCTGGCTGGCCCGCCCGCCAGGGCCTGCCTGGCTGCAATGCTGATGGACATAGGAAAAGTCCTCCTCGGGGCGCTCAGGGCTTGATCCACGCCAGGTTGTACAGGCGCTTGTCGCTGGAGAAGGCGCGGTGGATGTCCGCCTTCACAGCCTCGGAGTTCTGGTAGATGCGGATGAACTTCTGCACGACAGGGTCCTGCGTGCGGTTGGCCTTGACCACGAACTGGATCGAAAAGCGCGCATCCTCGATGCCCGAATAGGCCAGGCCGCTGGAAGGATCGAAAGCCTTGGCCGCCACGATGAAGTGCGGATAGCCCTGGGCGATATCCACGTCCCCGGTGATGCGCACCAGCTGCGGCCCCTCGACCTCGACGAAGCTGAGCTTTTTCGGGTTCTCGACAATGTCATTCAGGCTGCCCAGGTAGCCCACGCCGGGCTTGAACTTGATCAGCCCCACCTTCTGCAGCAGCAGCAGGCCGCGCCCCTGGTTGACCGGGTCATTGGCAATACCCACCTTGCCGCCCTGCGGCACCTGGGCAATCGCCTTGTGCCTGAGCGAATACAGGCCCACGTTGGCCAGAATGCCCGTGCCCGCGCTGGCCAGCTTGTAGCCGTTCTTCTGGATCGCGTTGTCCAGGAAAGGCTGGTGCTGGAAATAGTTGATGTCCAGATCGCCCGAATCCACGGCCACATTGGGCGTGGTCCAGTCGGTGAACTCCACCACCTGCACATCGATGCCCTGGGCCTTGGCCTCCTTGGCGGCCACGGCCACGGAATCGGCATAGGCGCCGGGCACCACGCCAATGCGCAGCTTGTCGGCGGCATGGGCGGTCAGCAGGGTCAGGGCGGCCAGCGGTGCGAGCAGGAAACGGGAAAGCTTCATCGGGATCTCCGGGGAAAATAGGGTGTCTGGGAAAGAGGCAAAAGCGTCACGGCTTGCGCCACGGCAGGCTGTAGAGCCGGTCATTGGCAGCAAAGGACTGGTGGATACGGGCCTGAACGGCCTCAGAGGTCTGGTAGATGCGCACAAACTGCGCAATGCGTGGGTCCTGTGCGTTGTCCTGGCGCGCGACAAACCGGATGGCGTAATACACATCGTCGGTGCCCGAATACAGCAGCGCATTGCCCGCCACCTGAGGCCGGCCTGCATTGACGAAGTGGGCCGGATAGCCCTGCGCCAGATCCACATCGTCCAGCGCGCGCACCAGTTGCGGCCCCTCGATCTCGACAAACCGCAACCTGCGCGGATTGGCCACGATGTCGTCCAGGCCGGCACGCGGGCCCTTGCCTTCGCGCAGCTGAATCAGGCCGGCTTTTTCCAGCAACAGCAGGCCACGCCCCTGGTTGACCGGGTCATTGGCCACGCCGACGCGCGCGCCCTCCTTCAACTCATCGAAGCGCCTGACCTTGAGCGAGTACAGGCCGATATTGGGCAGCAGCCCCGTGGCCACGCTGGCAAAGCGGTAGCCGCGCTCGCGGATGGCGTTGTCCAGAAAGGCCTGGTGCTGGAAGTAATTGAGATCGATATCGCCGGCTGCCAGCGCCGTATTCGGGGTCGTCCAGTCGGTGAACTCGATGACCTGCACATCCAGGCCCTGGGCGCGCGCCAGCCGCGCGGCCACCTCCACCGAATCGGCCAGGGAGCCAGGCGTGACACCGATCTTCAGTGCAGCAGCAGCCAGGGCAGGCTGCATCAGGCAGGGCAGCGCCAGCGTGGCGGCGAGTGACAGGGTAAATGTTCTTCTGCGATGGGACATGGCATGGCTCCTTCAAAGAGGCCTTGGCCCGCGCCGCATGGCGCCCGTGGACAAGAACTCTGGAGGCATTGCAACACCGTGCCGCCCGCCGGTCCAAGACGGAATTCACATTTGTTTATAGCGTGCACGTCATGGCACAAGCCATTGATTTAAAAAGCAATGGCTCGTTTCGGAAATTAAGCTTATTGCCGAAAGAGATACCAGCAGGCGCCAGATGCCATGGCGCAGGGCAATCACTGCATCCACATCCCCTGCGGGCAGCACACACCACGGCAGGCATCAGGCCCGTGGCATACGACTGCGGCACGGGTATCCCCTGTGGTGCCCCTGAGCGCACGGCATTTACATTACGTTCAAAATGCAAAATGTAAATTCATGACGCACCCCACCCCACCAGCCCGGCGCTCGCATGCGCAGCGCAGTGCTGCCACGCGCAGGCATCTGATCGATACGGCCATCGATGTCATGCAGCGGCGCAGCCTGGAAGATGTCTCCATCCATGAAATCGCCAGGGCGGCGGGCATGACCTCGGGCGCCGTGCAGCACCACTTCGAATCCAAGGCGGTGCTGATGATGCACATCCTGGGCGAGCTTTTGCAGGTGCACGCCGATGCAGGCCAGCTATGGCCTGCGGCCAGCCTCGATGTGCACGAGCGCGCCATGCAATTCGTGCACAACGCATGGCAACTGATCTATGCGCAGCCACGCTTCATCGTGGCCTGGAACATCTACCTGGGCAGCCGCAGCCAGCCCGAGATCCTCGAACATGTCGCAGCCCTGCGCGCCCAGGTCGGCGGGCAGATGGAAGCGGGCTTCTTCGAGACCTTTCCGGAGCTGGCGGCGCTGCCGGAGCGGCAGGCCTTTCTGGGACTGGTTCTGTCGGCCCTGCGCGGACTGGGCATGCTGCAGCTGTTTCCCGGCGGCCCCCAGACCCCGGCTTCGGAGCAGGCCAGCGGACAACTGGCCTGCCTGGCGAATCTGATCGCAACGCACTGCCAAGGCGGTACCGGCCCCTTGCCTGCCCCATCAACACTGATCCAGCCATGATGTCATCTCTGTTTTGCGCCTGCGCGCGCCCAACCCTGCTGGCGGGCCTGTGCATGCTTGCTGGCGCCAGCGCCTGGGCGCAGCCCGCCACCTACCCTGCCAGGCCCATCCAATTGATCGCCCAGCAGCCGCCGGGCAGCGGCTCCGATGCGATGACCCGTGTGTGGGCGGACTGCGCCGCCCATGAGCTGGGCCAGCCTGTGGTGGTGCTCAACAAGCCCGGCGCCAATGGCGTGCTGGCCATCAACCACCTCAAGGGCCAGGCCGCCGACGGCTATACGCTGATGAGCATCGGCATGTCGCAGATGAGCATCACGCCCTATACCTACCGCCAGCGGCCCTACGACCCGGCGGCAGACTTCGACGGCGTGGCCCTCATCGGCACCTCGCCCCTGGTGCTTGCGGTGGCGCCCGGCGAGGGCATCGCGCGGTTCGCAGACCTGCAAAAAGCGGCCAGGGCGGTGCCCGGGGGCCTGAACTTCGGCTCGCCCGGCAAGGGCAGCCCGGCCCATCTGCTGACCACGGCGCTGCTGGAGCGGCTGGGCGCCGCAGGCACCCATGTGCCCTTCGTGGGCGAAGGCGCAGGCGTGACCGCGCTGCTGGGCAAGCAAATCCAGGCCATGACGCTGGTGATGGGCACGGCCGCTGCACAGGTCAAGGCTGGCAAGCTGGTGGCCCTGGCCGTGTTCGATGCGCAGCGCTCGCCGCTGCTGCCGGATGTGCCGACCGTGGCGGAGCTGCTGCCTGCCGCCGCCGATCTGGCACGTCCCTCCTGGATCGCCATCGTGGCCAGGGCGGGCACGCCCGCATCGGCGATTGCGCGCCTGCATGCCGCCACCGAGCAGTGCCGCAGCAACGCGCAGTACCGCTCGCGGCTGGAGGCCATGAGCGTCACGGTCACGGCCTCGGCGCCGGCGGATGTACGCACCTGGGCCGCACGCGATGCCGCCGTCTGGCGCCCGCTGATCGAGCGGCTGGGGCTGGCAGCGGAATGAGCGCGGACCGCTGCGCACCTGAAGTCACTCTGCCCCATGGCGGGCGGCTGCGCGGAACCTGGGACGGCGATTTGCGGGTGTTCAAAGGCATCCGCTATGCGCGCGAACCTGCAGGCGCACTGCGTTTCGAGGCCCCCGTGGCAGAGCCGCCCTGGCAGGGCGTGCGCGATGCCACCGGATTCGGCCCGCCATCGCCGCAGTGGCCGCGCGCAGGCAGCGGCATGCTGGGTGCGCTGGACTGCCTGCGCCTGAACATCTGGGCGCCCCAGGCATCGGTCACAGAACGCCTGCCCGTCATGGTGTGGATCCATGGCGGCGGCTTTTTCCGGGGCAGCGCCAGCGACCCCCTCTATGACGGGGCCTCCTTCGCGCGCCAGGGACTGGTCTTCGTGTCGGTGCAATACCGCCTGGGCGTGGATGGCTTCGCCCATCTGCCGGATGCGCCTGCCAACCGGGGGCTGCTGGACCAGCTGGCCGCCCTGCGCTGGGTGCAGGACTGCATTGCCGCCTGGGGCGGCGACCCCGGGCAGGTGACGGTCTTCGGCCAGTCCGCCGGCGCAGGCGCCATGGCTTGCTGGATGGGCATGCCAGCCAGCCAGGGCCTGCTGCAGCGCGCGATTTTGCAAAGCCCCAGCGTGGCCTGCCAGACACCCGAGGAAGCGCACACCGCGCTGCGCGCGATTGCATCCCTGGCGGGCGCCGCGCCGCAGCGCCAGGCGCTGGCCGAAGTGCCGCTGCAGCGGCTGGTCCATGCCGTCCACCAGCTCGCGGCCAGCCCGGCGCTGCGCCGTGCGCATGGCATGGGCAGCCGCCAGTTCTTCCCCCTGCGCCCGGTCATCGACGGCCAGTGCCTGCGCACAGACCCCGTGCAGGCGCTGGCGCAGGCCTGGCAGGCCCGGCCCTGCCCCTGGCAGCTGATGGTCGGCCACAACGCCGAAGAAATGCGGCTCTACCATGTCCCCGGCAATGGGCTGCAGCGACTGACGCAGGCCGATCTGCAGGATTTCATCCAGGACGCCGGCCTGCCGCCCGCCACAGTCACGGACAGCCCCGGCGAGCAGCTTTGCGCGCTGCAGTCCGACTACTACTACGGCCAGCCATCGCGGCGCATCGCGCAGCTGGCCAGCCAGCACGCCCGCAGCGTGCACCACTATGTCTTCCAGTGGCCCTCCCCCCAGTGGGCCGGCATGCTGGGCGCCGCGCACGGGGTCGAGCTGCCCTTTGTCTTCAACAGCCTGGCATCGGCCACAGGCCGGGAACTGGCAGGCGCCCATGCGCCGCAGCCCCTGGCGGTGCGCATGCACGCGGCCTGGGCAGGCTTTGCGCGCACCGGCAACCCCGGCTGGCCCGCCCATGCCGGGCCCGAGCCCTGGACCGAGCGCTTCGACAGCGCAGGCCCCGCCTCGCCGTAGTGCGCGGGCGCGCACAGGCATGCCAGAGGCCCGCAGCCCGCGGCGCTTATTCCGGCTCGATGCCTGCGCTGCGGATAAGCTGGCCCCAGCGGGCCAGTTCACCGCGCCCGAAGTCGGCAAGCTCCTGCGGCGAACTCGTGACGGGCTGCAGGCCCAGGGCGGCAAAGCGCTCACGCAAGGCCGGGCTGTCCACGGCGGCGCGGATTTCGCGATTGAGCCGGGCAATGACCGGCTCCGGCGTCCCGGCCGGGGCATACATGGCATACCAGGCCACCAGCTCGAAGCCCTTGAGCGTCGCGGCGATGGGCGGCACCTCGGGGAGCGCCGCCACAGGCTGCAGGCTGCTGACGCCCAGCGCGCGCACCTTGCCGCCCTTGACCTGCGGCGTGCCGGTCGCCATGTCCGTGAACATCATGTCCACCTGGCCCGCGACCACATCGTTGAGCCCCTGGGGAATCGTCTTGTAAGGCACATGCAGCATGTCGATGCCGGCCATGCTCGTCAGCATGGCGGCCGGCACCAGAGTGCCCGCGCTGCCCGACGCATAGGTCAGCTTGCCGGGACGCGATTTGGCCAGCGCGATCAGCTCCTGCAGGCTGCGCACCGGCAGCGAGGGATGCACCACCAGCATGGCCGGGGTATTGGCGATGCGCCCGATGGGGGCAAAGTCCCGTATCGGGTCATAGCCCAGCTTCTTCATCAAGGCCGGATTGGCGGCCTGCGTGGTGTTGGTCGTGACGAACAGCGTATAGCCGTCGGGCGCGGAGCGCGCCACAGCCTCGGCGCCGATGGCGCCATTGGCACCGACGCGGTTGTCCACCACCACAGGCTGCCTGAGCGCACGCGCCAGATGGTCGCCCACCAGGCGCGCCACGATATCGTTGCCGCTGCCCGCGCCAAAGGGAACGACGATACGCAGTGTCCTGGCAGGCCACTGGGCGTTTGGCTGGGCCAGCGCAGCCCAGGGCGTGGCGCAGGACAGCGCGGTGGCAGCACCGGCTGCGCGCAAAAAGGAACGGCGGGTCATGGGTGTCTCCTGATCGAATATCGTTTGTGGCGCTTACACGCCCTGCGCAGCCAGCCACGCCAGCAGGCGTTGCCCAACCACGCCGGAGTTGCTGTCCATCATCGGAAAATGGGAGTTGCCCCGGATGCCCTCACGCGGCAGGTCGCACAGCTCCAATGCCGCCCCCGAGGCCTGCACGGCGGCGCAATAGGCATCCACCGCCTCGCGGTAGCGCAGCCAGACCGGGTGGGCATCCAGGAAATCGCCCCACATGCACAAATGGGCGGGCAAAGGCCCGGCGGCTTCGGCCAGCTGCTGCGGACGCGGCGCGCCCGAAGGCTCGATGGCGGCCACCGCAGCCACATGCTGCGGCCAGCGGCGTGCGGCCTCCAGGGCGAACCCGCCGCCCTGGCTGTGGCCGATCACAATGCTGCGGCCCAGGCGCTGCAGCAGCGCCCCATAGGCCTGCAGGGTCATGGCCTCATGGCCCGCCCAGCGCGGCACCCACTGGGCAGCAAACGCATCAAAGGCATGCACGGGAAACTGCTGGCCGGGATGGGCGCGGCGCGCAGCTGCATCGCGGCTGTAGCCTTCGGCAGGACCGATGCGGAACATGTCCCAGCCTTCATTGAGCGTGCGGTGCAGCGGCGCGCTGTCATAGATCTGCGGCCAGCGCGACCAGCCGGCACGCCCGCGCTCCACGGCATCGCAGACATACACATCGAACCCCGCGCGCAGCAGCATATCCAGCCAGCCAGGGCGGCCATCGGGAGTGCTCTCCCAATTGGCGCCGGTCATGCCGCCGCCATGCCACAACAGCAGCGGCACCGGCAGCACCGGCTGCTCCTGCAGATAGGCCTGCACATACATCTGCCCGCTGACATAGTCCCCATTGGGATCCACGGGGCGCAGCGGGCCGTTCTGCGCGAAACGCAACTGCTCGACGGGCAGGCCCTGCAGCGACCGGATCTCCCCGCCGATGAAAAAACTGGTGATCTGCCGCAGCCGCAGCGGCGCATTGGCTTTGCCTTGCATGGACGGCCTTTCAGTGGCGCGCGGACAGGCCCGCCTGGTCCACGGCAAAACAGCGGATGCGCGGCAGGGCCGACAGATGGCGCTGCACCGACTGCTCGACCCCATCCATGAAGCCCGACAGCGCGGCCTCGTCCCGGTAGGGCTGGGCGCGGTAGTGCGCCTCCACCAGCACCTGGGCGCCGCGCGGCATGGCCGCCTGGATCAGGGCAATCTGAATGGCGTGGGGCTGCGCGCGCAGAAGATCCAGGCACAGCTTTTCCAGCTCGCAGGCCAGCGCCTCGGTGGCGGCGCGGGGCACGGCTTCAGTGGTGAATATTTTGATGACGGGCATGGACTCAGGCATGAATGCACAACAGGGAATGGCCCGGATTGTGAGAACCTGGATTCATTCGGTAAATTGCTATTTTTTGCGCAATTAATGCATGCCATCTATAAATTACAGGGCCGATGATCTGCGCGCCCTGCTCGCGCTGCACGCCACAGGCAGCTTTGTGCGTGCAGCCAGCCAGCTGCACATCACCCAGCCGGCCTTCAGCCGGCGCATTGCCCAGCTCGAATCGGCCCTGGGCGGCCCGCTGGTGGAGCGCACCACGCGCAAGGTGGCCATGACGAGCCTGGGCATCGATCTGGTGCGCAAGGCAGGGCCGCTGCTGGAGCAGCTGGACGACACCCTGGCCGAAGCGGCCCGCTGCGCGCGCGGCGAGTCAGGCCGCCTGACCGTGGCCTGCCTGACCACCGTGGCCTACGCGCTGCTGCCGCCTGTGCTCAAAATCTTCCAGCGCCAGTACCCCCAGTTGCGGCTGCACCTGCGCGATGACACAGGCCAGCGCGTGGCGCAGGCCGTGCTGGCAAGGGAGGCGGAATTCGGCATCGGCGTGCTCAGCGGACTGCCGCCGGGGCTGGCCACGGAGCATTGCTCCGACGACCCCTATGTGATCGCATTCGCCCCCGGCCACCCCCTGGAGCGGCTGCAGCGCGTCCCATGGCGGGCGCTGGAGGACTTGCGCGTGATTGCGCTGCGCTCCACCAGCGCCAACCGCCAGCAGATAGATGCCGCACTGGCCCAGGCAGGCATCGTCCCGCCATGGTTTGACGAGGTGGAGCACCTGTCGTCCATGCTGGGCCTGTTGCGCGGAGGCGTCGGCATTGGCGTGCTGCCCCGGCTGGCGCTGCATTCGGCAGACATGGCCGAGCTGCGCACACGTCCCCTGCACGAGCCCGCCATCGTGCGGCCCATCGGCATGATCCGCCGCCAGGATGCGCTGCTGGGCGAGCCTGCCCAGGCGCTGTGGGACCTGATGCGGCAGCAGCTGACCGCGCCGCAGGCCTCGGGCCGGCGGCCACGCAGTGGGCGGGACGACAGGCACCACTGAGCGGATCAATCGCTTTGATGAGCCTGATCGGTGTTTTCAGAACGAGAGACCTTGCCGGTTGCGGCGCAGATCTTCGGCCACCATCATCTGGCACAGCTCCTCCAGCCGGGTCTGCGGCTCCCAGCCCAGCTTTTCACGGGCCTTGGCAGGGTTGCCGATCAACAGATCGACTTCTGCAGGACGGTAGAACTTGGGATTGACGCGCACCAGCACTTTGCCGCTGTCAACATCAATCCCCACCTCGTTCTCTGCCTGCCCTTCGAAGCACAGGGTATAGCCGGCCGCGCTGAACGCCATGGACACAAAGCTGCGCACCGTCTCTGCACGGTTGGAGGCCAGCACATAGGTGTCAGGCTCAGGGGCCTGCAACATGCGCCACATGCCCTCCACGTACTCCTTGGCAAAGCCCCAATCGCGCCGTGCCTCCAGGTTGCCAAGCTCCAGCATATCCAGCTTGCCCAGCCTGATCTTGGCAGCGGCGTCCGTGATTTTGCGGGTCACAAACTCACGCCCGCGCAGCGGAGACTCATGGTTGAACAAAATACCGCTGCAACCGAAAATACCGTAGCTTTCACGATAATTGATCGTCATCCAGTGTGCATACAGCTTGGCAACACCATATGGGCTCCGGGGGTGAAATGGGGTATCTTCAACTTGTGGGATAGATTTCACCTTGCCAAACATCTCAGATGTGGATGCTTGATAAAATCTTACTCCAGGATTGACAATACGTATGGCCTCCAGAAGATTGAGAGGTCCAATGGCATTTATTTTTGATGTGGCTACCGGCTGTTCAAATGAAACTCCCACAAAACTCTGCGCCGCCAGATTATAAATTTCGTCCACCTCCGTTTTTTGCAGCAGGCGAATACTGGCAGAAAGATCGGTGAGATCATATTCAATCAGATGCAGATTTTTGTGATTTGCAATACCCAGCTCTTCGATTCTCCAAAAATTGACCGAACTTGTCCGGCGATAGGTTCCATATACGATGTAACCTTTTTCAAGCAGCAGAGCTGCCAGGTAGGCACCATCTTGACCAGTAATTCCAGTAATAACTGCTTTCATAACAAAATGGAACCTAATTCAGTATTCAGGCTTTTGGCTTATTAAATACCAACTATTTACAAAAATCAACAACAACATCATACTACATTCTCATCCAGATCAGCCACTCCAGACTGGATAATCAAAATTTAAAGCCGAAAGTTCACCATGCATCGCAGTGCATTCAAAAATGGTCAGATTTTTTTTGAAACCTATTTTCAAAAAAATGAATCATCAATTATTGTTGACTTGGGAGCGCAGGATATCAATGGCAGCTTAAGAAATTGCGCTCCTAGCAACTGCCATTACTTGGGCATTGACTTTGTGGCGGGACGGGGCGTTGACATCGTACTGGATGATCCTTACCACCTCCCACTTGGTGAAGCCAGTGTCGATGCAGTTGTCAGCAGCTCCTGCTTTGAGCATATTGAATTCTTCTGGCTGATGTTCAACGAGGTCATGCGAGTATTGAAGCCATCCGGCCTTTTTTATCTGAATGCCCCCTCCAACGGAGACTATCACCGATATCCTGTGGACTGCTGGCGGTTCTACCCCGATGCAGGGGAAGCTCTGGCTCGCTGGGGACGAAAATCCGGATTTGACTGCATCTTGCTGGAGTCGTTCACTGCATACCAGGACCAGGATATATGGAGTGACAGTGTCGCAGTTTTTCTGAAGGATGAAAAAATGGCTGACTGCCACAAACTGCGCATGCTTGACCGGATCGATCACTATATGAATGGACGAGTCTACGGAAATGCTGATATTCTTGCATTCCAGTCATGCACGGAAGACCGTTTGAAAATAGCTCACCGCTAAGCAGTACATGCTCATGACGACACCTTCCCGACCATTTCTTTAGGACTGCCACATGTCACTCATTTCTCCGATGGGGTCTATCAACACCCATCTCGCCAGTCAGTTGGACCAGACCTGGGGAGATCCCCAGGCCTGGAGCGCCGAGGGCTGGCACTGGACGCATCTGCAAGAGGTGCTGTCCCACATCAACATCAAAGTGACGGGAGATGCAGCCCTGACTCCGCTGGCATGGTTTTTCCAGACTGTAGCGACCAAAACCCCTCTGCCCTTGCGCCGGATTCTGGTGCTGGGATGCGGCGGCGGCATGCTGGAACGGGAAATCATGCAGGCAGGCTGGGCCCGTGAAATCGTCGCTATTGATCTTTCGAGCAAGGTGCTGGCCGTAGCGGCAGCTCAGGCCCAGGCGCTCGGACTGACCGGGATACAGTACTTCCAGGCAGACATGAACAGCCTTCCCGTAGGGCGCCCTCCCTTCACCCCTGGCAGCTTCGATGCCGTGCTCGGTGTTGCCAGCGTGCACCACTGCGCCAACCTGGAGCGGCTGTACCAGGATATTCTTTGTCTGCTTGCGCCGCAAGGCTGGTTTTTCATGAATGAATATGTGGGAGCCGACCAATTCCAGTGGCCAGACCATCAAATCCGCCACCTGAACCGGATTGCAGCGCTGCTCCCGGAACATCTGATGACCATGAGGGATGGACGCTGCAAGAAGCATTTCAGCCGCCCCAGCGTCGAAGAAGTCGTTGCGGTAGACCCCAGTGAGGCGGTACGCTCCTCGGCGCTGCTTCCAGTACTGGCCCGCTATTTTCCGCAATCTGCCGTGCGGCCCTACGGAGGATCGCTGCTGCACATGCTGCTGGCAGGCGTGGCACAGAATTTTGCCGGTGAGCAGGCTGCGCCATACCTGCGCAGTGTGATCGCAGCAGAAGACGAACTGTGCCAGACCGGCCAGCTGCCACATGACTTCGCCTGCGTCATCGCACGTGCGCCAGCCAATCCTGCATCCATGCCGGATCATTGCGTCCCAGCATGAGCAGCGCATGCGGATGGTCAACGGCCATCTCGCTGGGCAAGTCGGCATACGCCTGGCGAATCGCATCCCGCTGCTCACGCAGAAGCGTCGATCCGGGATTGAGCCCCGTGATCACGGTCAGTCCTGTGGGTGCTGCTGGCACAGTCGTGATGCGCAGATCGGGCCGCAATGCACGCAGGCAAGGGACGATTTTCCAGGCATCACCACTGTAAAAACCCGTGGCGCGAATGCTTCCCGAGGTTGAAGCGGTCAACGGCAACGTGTCATGCAAAAGTACGAATGCATTTGCACTCGCATGCTTTTCCACCGCGATGAAGTCATCGAGGACAGTGTCGAAGCGATGATCACCATCGATGAACGCCAGGTCAAAGCCCGAACGGGCCAGCAGGCTGTCGGGGGGTACGTGCGAGAAGAACGCTGCGCTGGTCTGGCAAAACAGCTCCCCCTTTGCCGGGCAGGCCTGCAACGGATTGCCCACCGGAGCCGGATCAATCGCAATCACATGGCTGCGCGGCTGAACCAGTGCCAGGGATTTGCCGGACTCCACGCCAATTTCCAGATAGACGGCCGGCTGCAACTGGCGGTGGAACCAGGCCAGCCAGTGGAGATAGTCCGGCCCAGGCCAGCGAAGGCGAGCCAATGCCACATGGATGGCCGGACGGTTGGGCTCCTGCACCAATGCCTGGCGCAGGATGCCCTCGGCCTTCTCACGATCGTCTTGCACCATAGCGCGCTGGAACTGGCGCAGGACAGGAACATCTGCAGCAAGCATGCTCATGGCGTATGCACCTGTTCGGGCGGCATCATCAGCGCACGGACATCGTGCGCAAAATTATCCGGATGGTAATGTGCTGCGCACTGCGCCCAGGCTGCCTGCTGCTGGCGCAGCCAGAGGCCATCGTCACGCAGCAGCAAGGCAATCGCCTGGGCAAAGGCAGCAGCATCCCTGGCACTCTGGATCTCGATGCCCGGCTGCCAGCCCAGCTGCCGGGCCAGAATGGCTGAAGCGACCACGGGAATACCTTGCGCTGCAGCTTCGATCACTTTGACCGGCACGCCACCTGCATAGCGCACGGGAGCGATGAACACGCGCGCCCGGTCGTAGTGCGGCCGGAGGTCCTCCTGCGCCCCCAGTATCTGGAAATGCGGCCCGGCCAGCTCGGCAACCCGGCTGGAGCGGCATCCCCCCACCACATAAACCGGCGGCAGCACAGGAACCAGCGCAGCCAGACGAGGCATGACCTCTTTGGCAAACCATAACAGCCCGTCTTCATTGGGCGTGTCAGGATACAGTGCGCCCACAAACAGCAGACCCTCGCGCTGCGCAGGGCACGGGACCGTACGGCGCACCGGCAAGGCATGACTGAGAATGGCAACATCGTGGCCAGCAGCGCGAAATGGCGCCGCATCGCGCTCAGAAACAACCACCACCCGATCGACTTTGCCCGCCGAATCCAGTTCGCGCTGCAAATGCGCACGCGCCTCGCTACGGGACATGGGCATGCCCTTGACCGCAGCCTCACCGATTTCACGCAAGGCAAACAGCGCCTCGGAGTCGTAGACCAGCCGCATCCCGGCAAATAGCTCAGGCCGCCGGGATCGCAAAGGGGCAATCGCCTGCAGATTCGGCGGGCGGCTGACCCACAGCACGTCGTAAATACCCCTGCGGCGCTCCAGGAAGCTTTCCAGCTGTCCCATGCCCATTCCCAGCATGACTTGCGTGCTGTCCGGGACCGAGGCATAGACTGCCGTCCAATCTTCATCAAGCCCCCAGAGCGGATAGAACGTCACAGGCCAGTCCCGCAGGGCATGCAGCATCAGCCGCGCGCGAGGCAGGCCGCCGCCCCTGGTGATGAGCGGAACCTCATTGTCCAGGATCAGAATGCGGGGCTTGCGCGGCACATCCAGCGGCGATTGCCATAGATCGTCATCGAGTGACAGGCGGCACGGCTGCGGTTTCAGGCGCAGCCAGTCCCGGTGCTTTTCCTGAAACAGGCGCCTGTTGTCGCGCATGCGCTGCTCTGCTTCACCATTGCCTGCGCTGCCCCATTCCAGATGTTCGACCAGGACCCGGGGCTCATAGATCACGCGGAAACCAGCCTGCCAGACACGCAGGCAAAAATCGGTATCCTCGTAGTACGCTGGGGCCAGTGCCGTATCAAAGCCATTGAGCATGCACCACAGCCTGCGAGGCGTCGCCAGGAAGACACCCGAGCAATAGTCGGTCGGCCGGCTGGCAAGGGCAGCAGGCGAAAAAGGATCTTCGCCACGGCCTGCACCGGCGGTAGAGCCGTCACGGAAGATGGCATTGCCGGCCTCCTGCAGTCCGCCTGCACTCAGCACGATCCGCCCACCGAGCGCACCGATCGAGGCGTCTGCATCCAGCCGCTGGCAGGCAGTTGCCAAAGCATGCTGCTGCACGATGGCATCATTGTTGAGGAACAGCAGATGCCGGCCCAGCGCCATGGCCGCGCCCTGATTGGCAGCCAGCAGGAACCCGATATTGTCCGTATTGCGAACCACCCTCGCGCCACGGACATGCTGCAGCATCAGTCCCGTCTCATCGGCGGACGCGTTGTCGATGATGATGGTTTCAAAGCATACATCCCGCTGATCGGCAAGCGCCTGCAGCGTACGCAGGCTGAGGCCGGCCTGATTGTAAAGAATGATGATGACAGACAGATCCGGGACCTGACTTTCAGGCACGCAGGGCAGTTGAAGGGGCACCGCCTTATCCAGCCAGGTCTGCAGCGTTCGGCGGGCATGGGCACGTACGGCAGCCTTTTGCCCCAGCTGTGTCGGCGCTGCTGCCTGCGCGCAGGCAAAGTCCACACAGCGCTGCTCGATCTGCCGGGCGATTCTGCGGCCATCCAGCAAGGGGGAGTTCTGCATGCGCTGGCGCAGCCCGGCACGGTGGCTGGCACGGGCAGGCAGGTCACGGGCCAAGGCGATAGCTTTGCTGACAAAGTCCGGCTCACTATCAGCAACCCATGCCTGCAGCCCCAGGTGCTTGAGAATCGATGCACCTTGACGTGCACCGGCCCACTGGCCGGCACGGGTGATCACGGGCACCCCCATCCACAGAGCATCGAGCAGGCCGAGGCCGCCGTTGCCAGGGAAGCTGTCCAGGACGATATCCACTTGCTGGAACCAGGCCAACAGGCCCTCGTAGCTGCGCGGCGGGTCAAAGCAGACCCGGTCCGCAGCCACGCCATGGACTTGCAGCCGTGACAGGATTTCGGTTTGCTGCGGCCAGTCCAAGCCTGCAGTGCCAATAAAGCGCAGCCGGGACAAAGGCAGCGCCCGCATGACTGCCGCAAAACTGGCAAGCGTGCTGTCATTCAGGCGCAGCCCCCTCGCCACCACACCCAGTGTGATCCAGTCCGTATCGCTGGACGGTGGCGACTGGGGCACTGGTGCGTGATCCGGGGGTGCCCAGCACCACTGGCCACCATCCAGGGCCCAGATGGCTTCTTCATAGTGGCGCTCATCCGCCAGCGCGACGGCTGTGCGATCCGTCAGCAATACATCGAATAATCCGCCGGAACTTCCCCAACTGCCCAGCCAGCCGACCTGCAAAGGCGCAAGCCGCCGGGCGTAGAGTTCCAGCAGGGCGTACTGCCCCTCGAAGGGCTGCAGGCCACCGGTATCGATGAGTACATCGATCTGATTGGCAGCGCATGAGCGGGCCAGTTGCTCCAGATCCAGAGGCAGGCAACGCAGATGGGCAGGCAAACCAGGCAACGGCTGACTGGTGAAGATAAAAACCTCGACCTGCGCCGGGTCATGGCTGGCCAGCACACGCTGCAGCAGCCGTGCATGAGGCTGGCCCACCACATAGGCCAACCTGGGTCGTGCGCCCGCCTGCCTGGCGGGCATCTGTCCCCAGGTGGGGGCCAGGCCGACCTGCAGCTTGAGAGCGCGATAGGCATGACGTGCTGCAAGCGACAGGCTGCAGGCGTCAGAGTCCTGGCGCAGCGAGTCGACATAGAGGCAGGCAAAGCCAATCCAGGCGGCATCGGGAAAATCTTCGCGGGCGACTGCTGCCATCCGGACAAGACAGGAGTGGCCGTGGTGTGCAATCGCGGTATTCAACGCCTGTTGGCAGGTTTCGCGCCACAGGGTGCGTGGCAGCATAGCAGTCAACGGACGGGCTGCATCGGCACCCAGCCCCAGCAGGCGAATCACGGTTTTGGCGACGCCAGCCTCATTCTCCCGCCGCATCAACAGGCGTCGGCACAGGGCCACGGACTCGTCCCACCGCCCTGATTCGACCAGCAACTGCAACCGGACCCATACGGCCCTGGGCCCCAGCGGACCATGTACCTGCCCTTGATCCAGGGCCTGCAACCCTGCACTGAACTGCCCTGCCCGCAAACGCACCTCGGCAAGCTCCAGCCAGGCGGCAGGCTGTTCAGGCGCCACTTCGCATGCGCGCAGAAATGCCAGCTCGGCCATGCCAAAACGCTGGCTGGCCACCAGAATCCAGCCCAGCTGTCGCAAGCTGTCAGGCCGGTCTGGCGCCAGCCGCAAGGCGGTATCGATGGCATCTTCTGCCTCAGTCAGACGCTGCTGCTGATACCGTGCCTGAGACAGGGCGCGCCATGCCTCTGCACTGTCCGGTTCGATCAGGACGGCACTCTCCGCATGGAAAGCCGCCTGTGGCACGTTACCAGACGCAGCAAAAACAAAGGCGGCCTGCACATGTGTGTACGCATCCTGCGGACGCAGGGCCAGCAAATGCCTGGCTGCGGCTTCGGCCTGCGCCGGCTGCGTGTCCTCCAGCGCCTGCCAGACCTGCAGGCGCCAGGCTTCGACATTGGCAGAATCCAGCCGCAGCGCGCGGGCCAGAGCCCGCCGTGCAGGACGCGGGCGGCCACGCAGGCCCTGCGCCACGGCCAGCAGGCGCCACAGTTCGCTTTGCGCTGGCGCCATCCGCAGTTGGGCGAGCAACAGACGGCGCGCCTCGTCATACTGCTGCATGTCCATCAAAACCTGGGCCAGCAGCGCTTTCGCCGGTCCGGATTCGGACTCCGGCTGTTGCCGCAATACCTGCTGCAGCAGCCACAGAGCATCCGCTGGCCGCTGTGCACGAGCCTGGATCTGCGCCCGGCGAAACAGCGCATCCGTCAGACTCAGATCGCGTTGCTGCACTTCGTTGAAGCAGCGGTCCGCAGCAGCCCAATCCCCCGTATCCTGCAGGAACGAACCCAAAAGATGCCAGCCTGCCGTGTGATCCGGATATATGCCTGTCAGGCGACGGGCCACATCAAGAGCTGCATCACCCCGCCCCAGCCGCCACTCGACATGGGCCAGAGACATGAGCAGGTCGGCATCGTCAGGAAAGCGCTCCAACCCGGCCCCCAGGGTCTCCTGGGCCTGGAGAAGCTGTCCGAGCTGGCGCTGGCAGTCCGCCAAGTGCAGATGCAGCTTGCGCAATTCGGCGCCAGAACCACTGCAGCAGGCAATGCCCGCCTGATAGGAGCTGGCTGCCTCGGCGTAATGGCCGAGGCACTGCAGCAGCCACCCGGTCAGCAGCAGGTGAGCGGCATTGTGCTGCAGCGCCAGTGCGTGCCGGGCCCAGCCCAGCGCCTGTTGCGGCTGGCCCTGGTCATGCAGGGCCCAGGCCAGGGCAAAAGCGGCCTCATGCAGACCAGGGTTGAGCTGGCAGGCCTGCCGAAGGTAGGCAATCCCCAGGTCGGCATGTCCCTTGCGCAACTCCAGCAAGCCGAGATACCAGGACAGCGTCGCATCTTGCGGCCAATCGGCACGGGCAGCGTGCAGCACGGCACCGGCCCGCTCATGCTGGCCCGCCTCCAGCAAAAAATAGCCCAGCGTTGCCGCTGCATGCGGAGACTGCGGGGATTTGACATGGGCTTCTTGCGCCAGCTGCAATGCACGGCCCGCATCGCCAGCCGCAAAGCACTGCCAGGCTTGCTCAAGCATGAAAGCAATCTCCGTATCCATGGGACATGGTCAGGCACGAAGCTGAACGGGCACGCTGTCTGCGCTGCGCTCACAGACCACCGTGAAAAACTGCACCTCCCGGTTTTCAGTGGGCTGCTGCTGGGTATGGAATGTCACCCGTGCCTCGGTAAAGCCCAGTATCCCCAGTGCAGAAATGAAGAACTGCGGCGTGAAATGCCACCAGGTATGCAATTGTTTGTGGCCCTGGTGCGGCAACAGCATGCACTGAGGCCCATCGCCCAGGGTAGGGTTCCACACCTCCGTGACAACCATGGTTTTTCGGACACGCCTGGCCACACTCTCCAGCAGATCAAATGGCCGCCGGCAATGCAGCAGCACCGATGCCAGCAGGCCAATATCAAACTGGCCCGCATCTGCAGGAATGTCATAGGGATCTGTTTCGATCAGCCTGACATTCGACTGCTCCAAGTGGTGCACATACCAGAATGTATTGCGTACGCGTTGAATTTCAGCAGAAAAATCGCGGCGCCATGTATTCAGATCCTCTCCCTCGAACGGAACAGCATCCCACAAATAAGAAAGCGGTGGCTCCACACAGGTCACCTGGGCTCCCTGCTTTTCCATATGAAAAGACAGGAAACCATTGGCCGGACCGACTTCCAGGACAGTTCGATGACCGAACTCGATGTTGCCCAGATACTGTGCTGTATTGGCACGCAAATCCCATTGCCCGATGACCTCGCCATCTGGCAAGGAAAAGGAATGGTAAAAGCAGCAGTCCTCGCGCAACGGACGCGGATATGTCTTGAACAAAGATGCAGCGTTCGGGGAAGCGGGCATATGGAAGAAGTCCTTTAGGATGTGCTGGCACAGGCCCGCATGGCCGGGAAGCAGGCAGACAGCACGCTTGCACGCCACACAGGCGCTGCCTCAGCCCTGGCGCAATGGGGCAGATGCCGGTGAATTTGCACTGGCATGCAGGGCCAGCGCTGTGAGCATATTCCCCACGATCAGCGGAGTGGATGCAACATGTGTCATCGCCTGATGGCGGCCAATATCGGCACAGGGCTGCGGCGATGCATACAGCTGGCGCAGCGCCAGCGTCCACTCCTCAAGCGGTGCATGCGGGTCCAGGGCCAATCCGCCGCCACCCACCAGATCCTGCAACGCGCCCCGATTGCTGGCCAGCACGGGCAGACCGTTGAGCTGTGCCTCAAGTACGGTTCTGCCAAAGGACTCCTCCCAGACCGAAGGCATCAGCAGCATGCGCCCTTGTGCATAAAACGCGCGCATATCACGGGTAGGAGCCTGCCACTCGATATTGCCCAGTGCATGCGCCCGGCGCATGCAATGCTCCCGCCAGTACGGATCCAGATTCCAGCTCTCGCCGACAAGGAATGGAATGTCCGGACACTGGGCTGCCAGGGAAAACAGGATCTCGACACCCTTGATGGGAGAGGGGTTGACGAACAGCACCTTGTCGCCAGCGCTGGCGGCCAGATAGTCCTCAGGGTCAACGACCGGCGGTACGATGCAGCATTCAATGCCGCTGAGCGCACGCCAGCGTTCGGCAGTAAAACGGGAGTTGGCCAAATAAAGCAGCGACGGGTCGGGCACCAGCGTCCCCGCCAGCTGGTGTACTTCGACATTGTGCAGGTACACCGCCGTAGGCCGCCCTGTGGCCAGGCTGCTGACAATCATGGGCAATAGCGTGGTGCCGCTTTGCACGACGATGATGCTGGCATTCCAGGCAGCGGCTGCCATTGCCAGGTTTCTTTCTGGATCATCCGCGCGCATGACCAGATAGCCCAGCTGTTCGTCACAATCTGCAGCGCCGTGGCGCCCGTCTGCGTGAAGCCTGCCGCACAGCACGGCCGCTTCTGCGCCCAGCGCCTTGATGGCAAGGCACAGGTCATGCGTAGTGGTTTGCAGCCCACCATGGATTTCTGGCAGATGAGGATAGTTCGAAACGAAAAGAACACGCATGTGGGCCAGACGGACTCAGGAAGACTCGGCAGAAATCAGACAGCCATCAGGACTGTATGGTGCTGGCACCGCTGCTGAGCAAGTTGCTCAGTGTCAGATTGGGATTGGCCTGAACCTGGTTCTGTGCCGATGTCTGCACCCGGTCTGGGGCCAGTTGCTGCTGGAGATTGTTCGGAGGAATGCGGTTGCTGCTGCGGAATGGGTCCGCGTCATGGGTCGTCGCCTGCGCCAGCTGTGGCCGGATCTCTTGGGGCTCCACGTTCGAACGATCAATCTGAGTCAGCTGCGCTTGCAACTGCTCGGTTGTGCTCTGCGTGGGAGCCGATGGCGGGGTCTGCGAACTGCTGGTGACAGAAAATCCAGGACGGGTCACAGACTGGGTTCCGGATGGATTGCTGACACGCATCTGCTGCCCAAAAAGGAACGTCGCCTGGGTCTGGTTGCCCCGAACAGAAACAAGGCTGATCCCTCCTGTCACCTCCACCGTGCTGGAAGGCGTGGTGATGACCACTGCGTTATTCTTGCTGATGTGCCCCCCCACAAAACGCACAGCCCCTTTGAGCAGACCGAGACGGATCTGCCCTTGGCGCGTATCTGCGTCATAGGTGAACTCATCAATCGTCAACTCGGAATCAGGCCCCAGCGTCAGTGCGGACTGGTCGAGCAGCAGAATGTGCAGCGATCCGGCTTCGCTGGTCTGCAGGCGCTGGCCTGAAGAGACATCGTTGCCGATGACATGCAACACCTGGCCCTGGCCGGCATCGCCCTGCGCAGAGGCAGTCACCACGCCGATGGGCGATGGGGAGGGTGTTGTGGCAAATGCGCTGCCCGCTGGCAGTGCGGTAGCGCTCAAGGCAGCGGCAAGCCACCAGTCTTGGTAAAAGGGTGGGCTCATTGCGAACTCCTGGAGAAATCGATAGTGAACTTGCCCGATAGGGAAGAAATGACGGTATCCATCAGAACCGGTAGGCCAGCGCCCCCTGCACTGCGGTATTCCTGGCCTGATAGTTCGGCAGGTTGGAGTCGATCCGAACATGTTCTACCTGGAGCAGCAAAGACCAGCGCTCGCTCACAGGCACCGAGAGGTTCGCACCGATGCGCCATTCATTGTCTTTGCGCCTGCGGTCTGCCGTGACGCCAGGGTCAGCACCGCCATATTTGCGCTGCAAGGCACTGGTCCACAGCGTGCCGGTCCAGTAACTGCTGCGCTCGGAAAATGGACTCGCAAAGCTGGCCTGATAGGACATACGCAGCTCCGGGCTGTCATAGTCGTAGTAGGAGGCACCGGCCCCGTGCGAGCGCAGCCCAAGCTCAGCGCTCACCACCTGCCCTGGAGCGACCTCACGGCTCAGCAGCATGCGCACGCTGTTGTCTGGCCCGCCAAGCAGGCTGGCATTGGGCACGTCAATACGCTCTGCATAGCGGTAGTTGCGGTGTTCATACACCACCCCTGCAGCGGTTTTTTCATCGATCTGGAACCGCGCATCCAGACCTACGCCTTTGCTGCTCAGATAGCGGTGCCCCTGCGCGCCCAGTTCCGCCAGAATCAGGTAAGGGCGCAGGCGCAGGCCTGGCAAGGCCACAGGAGCAGGCTTGAAACGGATACCCGTAGTCAACTCGCCCCAGGCCAGGTTGTAAGGCGCCACCTGATTGGGCTGCAGCTGGCTTCCACTGGATGACTGGAACTTGGTGACCTGCGCCACCAGCGAGCTCACCACAGCCGCTTCGTTTTGCAGCCCGAGGTCGTACCGATGGTCGATACGGGCCGTCAGCTGGGTATCCGTGTCCGACTGGGGCTTGAACTGGTTGAGCAAGGGCACCTGTGTGCCAGCGGAGTAAACCCACGCCTCATTGCTGCGCATGCTGGGGTTGGTCTGGTGCCGCACCCCCAACATGATCAAGCCAGTCAGCTGCGAAGGCTGATTGCGGGCTGAGGTATCGCTGAGCATCGACTGGGCGAGCGCGCGCTGGGCATCCTCCAGCCTGCCATCGTCCAGCGCCTGGCGCAGCAGCGTCTCGGACATGCCGTATGAGCCCATCCGGTAATACAGGACCGCCAGCTCCAGGCGAACCGATGGTGAAGGGTCGGGCACGAGCAGCAAGCGCTCCAGCGCAGCAACGCCCCCCTCGTAATTGCCCGACTCTATGAGCAATCGTGCGTATTTGAGCCCGGCTTCCTGGGATGCAGGTGCTTTCAGGACCTGGCGGAAAGCGTTTTCCACCTGCCGGTCCAACGATTCGGCTGCACCAACGCCCTGTGCGGCAACGATCGGTGCTTGAGACAAGAGCGCCAGCGAGGCAATTGCACGTGACCACAGCGAAAAGCGCGCAAGACGGGAAATGCGGTGCAATCGAAACTCCTCGGGAGCTTATGGTTGATCTGGTTTTGGCAGGCTTACCTCTTAATCTTAGTTTATTTGTTAACAGGCGTAAATATTCCGACGCAAATGCACGAATAATCTTGCGCCCAAGAAATGCGCCCGATGTTTCCTCACACACCAGCCAACGTGGGGCCATCGGCAGCACCGTGCCCCGCTGCACGCGGGGCACGGTGCTGCCCAGTGCTCAGGAAGCGGGCTTGGGCCGGGCCATTTCGGTGGTCAGCGGCTTGCCGGCCACACCCCACAGGCCGCTGCGGATTTCCTGGATGGCGCAGCGCGTCATGGGGCGCATGCCTTCGCCGCCCACGCGGGCCACGGCCTCCGTGAGTTCGGCAATCAGGGCCTGTTGCTGGGCGTGGTCAAGCACGCCCTCAATGATTTTCACGTCGATGAATGGCATGGTGTGTCCTCAGAGAAAAGTGGCGCACTCGGAAAAGTCCAGGCGCGGGCCGCGCGGGTGCAGCTGGCTGTCATCTCCGTAGCCCAGGTTGACCAGGAAATTGCTGCGCCAGCGGCCATCCGGGAAAAAGGCGTTGTCCAGCGCCTGCGCATCAAAGCCGCTCATGGGTCCGCAGTCGAGTCCCAGCAGGCGGGCCGCGACCATGAGATAGGCCCCCTGCAGGCTGCTGTTGCGAAACGCCGTGGCGTGGGCGCGCGCGGCATCTGCCTCCAGGCCGGCACGCAGGCCGGGGTTGTGCGGGAACTGCGTGGGCAGGTGCTCGTAAAAGCGCGTGTCCATGGCCACGATCACCGTCACCGGCGCCGCAGCCACCTTGGCCACATTGCCCGGGCTCAGGCAGGCCGACAGCTTTTGCTTGCCTTCGCTGCTGCGCACGAACACATAGCGCGCCGGCTGGCTGTTGAAGGCGGTAGGGCCCCATTGCGACAGCTGCTGCAGCTGCTGCAGCGTTGCATCGGGGATGGCATCGGGCTTGAAAGCCGAATGGGTGCGCGCCTGGGTGAAAGCGCGGTCAAGGGCATCCGTGTGGTTCATGGTGCGGTGTATGCAGTTTTGATCGTGGTGAAGAACTCGGCAGCGTGCCGCCCCTGCTCGCGCGGCCCCATGCTCGATCCTTTGCGCCCGCCAAAGGGCACGTGGTAGTCCACCCCGGCCGTGGGCACGTTGACCATGACCATGCCGGCCTGGGCATGGCGCTTGTAGTGCGTGGCGTACTTGAGGCTGGTGGTGGCAATGCCGCTGGACAGGCCGAATGGCGTGTCATTGGCGATGGACAGCGCCTCTTCGTAGTCGCGCGCACGGATCACGTTGGCCACGGGGCCGAAGACTTCCTCGCGGCTGATGCGCATGTTGTTGTGCGTCCCGGTGAACAGCGCGGGCTGCAGGTAAAACCCCGGATGGCCCTGCGCATCGTGTCCGAACGCCTCGCCGCCAAAGGCCAGGTGCGCGCCCTCGCTTTTGGCAGCGGCGATGTACTGCAGATCGATGCCCAGCTGGCGCTCATCCACCACAGGGCCGATGTCGGTGCCTGCGCTGCGCGCGTTGGCAATGCGCAGCTGGCGCAGGCGCGCCACCACGGCATCGACGAAACGGTCGTGGATGCCCTCCGTGACGATCAGCCGGCTCGCTGCGGTGCAGCGCTGCCCGGTGGAGAAAAAGGCGCTTTGCACCGCGCAGTTCACCGCCACGTCCAGATCGGCATCGTCCAGCACCACCATGGGGTTCTTGCCACCCATCTCCAGCTGGAACTTTGCGCCGCGCGCCACGCAGGCACGCGCCAGCTGCTGGCCCGTGCCGACCGAGCCCGTGAAGCTGATGCCGGCCACGCGCGGGTCCTCCACCAGGGCCTGGCCGACCACGGCGCCACGCCCCATCACCAGGTTGAATGCGCCTGCGGGCAGTCCGCTGCGCGAGAGGATCTCGGCCAGCGCCCAGGCAGAGCCGGGCACGAGTTCGGCAGGCTTGAACACCACCGTATTGCCATAGGCGAGCGCAGGCGCGATCTTCCACGCCGGAATGGCGATGGGAAAATTCCAGGGGGTGATCAGGCCCACCACGCCGATGGGCTCGCGGGTGATCTCCACGCCAATGCCCGGGCGCACGGAAGGCAGCACCTCGCCCGCGCAGCGCAGCGCCTCGCCCGCGAAGAACTTGAAAACCTGGCCCGCACGGCCCACCTCGCCGATGGCCTCGGGCAGGGTCTTACCCTCTTCCCGCGCCAGCAGATCGCCAAGCTCCTCCTTGCGCAGCAGCAGCTCGCTGCCCACCTTGTCCAGCACCTCGAAGCGCTGCTGCGGCGTGCTCAGGCTCCACTGCCCGAAGGCCGCTGCGGCAGCATCCACCGCGCTGCGCGCCTGCGCGGCATCCGCCTGTGCATAGGCGCCGATCACATCCTGGGTATCCGAGGGATTGATGTTGTCCACCGCAGAGGCGCCATCGACCCATGCGCCGCCAATGAAATTGCTCTTCATGCCCGCTCCTGCCTCAGGCACGCCCGGCGCCACGGTTGAGAAAACGCGCCTGCCAGTCGGCCAGCGGCATATAGGTCGGATCGTCCTTCACCATCTGGTACGTCTCGCTGAGCAGCTGCTCTTCGGACTTGTCCAGATCCAGCGGCTCGCCATAGGGCTGGGCCACGTAGTACGGCGTATCGAGATACACCTCGACGCGGTTGCCTTCGGGATCGAAGTAGTACAGCGACCACGCATTGCCGTGGTTCATGGGGCGCAGCTCGGTGGCTCCCTTGGCCAGCGCCATGTCGCGGTTCAGGCGCAGCTCGGCCAGGTCGGGCACCAGGAACGACAGCTGCATCACGGTGCTCACGGGCGACTGCTGCGAGCGGCCTGCGGAGATCACGAACTGGTGATGCTGGTCCGGCGTGGCGCTCATGAACACCAGCCGGTTGCCGAAATTCTTGCCAATGCCTTCGTCGGTGATGGTCAGGCGAAAGACCGACACGTAGAAGTCCACCATGCGGTCGATGTCGTACGCAAAGATGCCGAAATGGGCGGGTGTGGGTCGGGTGACATTCATGGTAAATCCTTGGTGTTTAGCGTTGTCCGTCGTGAACGCTGATGTTGTCGATGCTCAGGCCGCCAATGCGCGAATGGATGCGCCCGCCCGTGGCCATGACCAGGCCGTACACGATCTCGTCGGGGCGCGGGCCGTCCTGCAGGCCCATCTCCATGGCATTGAAATGGCTGCGCACATAAGCCGCGTGGATGCAATGCATCGGCACCATGAGCCGGTAGCCCGTGGCAGCCACGGCCTTGCTCGCCGGCACGATGGCCTTGGGCTCGCCCAGCACTTCGCGCACGGCCCAGCCACCCGCCTCGTGCCACAAGGCGGCATGCTCCAGCTCGCCCGCCACGCCGACGATGGCGCCCTTGCCATAAGCCTCCACATTGGGCGTTCCCAGCGCGGTGGCCAGCTCGGTCGCCAGCTGGCGGCCCAGCTCGCGCAGCTGCGACATGAAGGGCAGCAGATCGGGCTCATAGCGCCCGGCGTAGGGGTTGCGCACCACGGCAAGCGCGCAGCCCTGGCGCAGCGGCACGGCGGGCGCAGGACCGTTTTCGTGATAGACCGTCTCGAGCGTCAAAGCAGTCCGGCGGATTTGTATCAGGCTCATGTCTCACTCCCTCTGTATGCGCGCGTCTTTCACCAGCTGGGTCCAGCGCTGGACATCCGACGACAGCGTGGCCGCCAGCTCCTTGGGGCTGCTGGCGCGCACATCGCCCCCCGTGGCATCCTCCAGCTTCTGGCGGATTGCCGGGTCGGCCAGCGCAGAGCGCACCGCAGCATTGAGGCGCTCGATCACAGGCGCGGGCGTGCCGGCAGGCGCCATCAGGGCCGTCCACGAACGCACCTCGTAGTCGCGCACGCCCTGCTCCGCCGCCGTGGGCACATCGGGCAAGCCGCTCCAGCGGCTGCCGCCCGAGACGGCCAGCGCGCGCAGCTTGCCCACCCGGATGTGCTGCACCGCCGTGGTGGGCGCTGCCAGCACGAAGTCCACCTCCGAGCCCAGCAAGGCATTGATGGAAGCCGCATCGCCCCGGTAAGGCACATGCGTGGCGCTGATGCCCGCCTTGTGCGCCAGGAACGCCCCAGCCATGTGCTGGCCCGTGCCGATGCCGGCCGACCCGTAGGTCAGGGTATCCGGCTTGGCGCGGGCGCTGGCCAGCAAGTCGCGCAGGCTGCGCAGCGGGCTGGCGTTTTGAACCACCACGAGGAATGAAAACGCCGTCACCGACGAGATAGGCGCAAACGACTTCTCGGTGTCGTAGGGCAATTTGTCATTCATGGCCGCCGCAATCGCGTGCCCGCCAGTGGCCAGCAGCAGCACATGGCCGTCCGGCGCAGCCTTGGCCACCGCATCAGAGGCCATGGTGCCCCCTGCGCCCACCTTGGGCTCGACCACAAAAGGCTGGCCCAGCCGCTGCTGCAGTGCCACGGCAAGAATGCGCGCCACGGTATCGGCGTTGCCGCCCGCAGCAAACCCGTGCAGCACCCGCACGGGGCGCTCGGGATAAGTGGCTGCCTGCGCCTGTGCCGAAGACAGCATGCCGATGCCCATGGTGGTGGTCATTGCAAGACATGCGAGCAGTCGGCGGCGCTTGATTGGCTTATTCATATTTGTCTCCTCGGGATGGCCGCTCTCGAAAATCCGGCCTGGCTCAGGCCGCCTGTTCGATGCGGTTGCGCAGCACGCCGATGGCCTCGATCTCGACCTCCACCACATCGCCAGGCACCATGAAGCGCGGCGGCTTTTTGCTCCAGCCCACGCCGCCGGGCGTGCCGGTCACGATCACATCACCGGGCACCAGCGTGAAGATGGTGGATGCGTACTCGATCTGCTGCGCCACCGAGAAAATCATGTCGTCGGTGCGCGTGCGCTGCATGACTTCGCCGTTCAGGCGCGTCTCCAGCGCCAGTGGGCGATCGGGCGCAATCTCATCGGCCGTCACCATCCAGGGACCAAAAGCGCCGGTGTCCTCGAAGTTCTTGCCTGCAGCGATGGCCTTGGCGTGGAACTGCCACTCGCGGATGCTGGCATCGTTGTAGATGGAATAGCCTGCGATGTACTCATGCGCCTGCGCTGCCGGGATATTGCGGCCGGTCTTGCCGATCACCACGGCCAGCTCGCCTTCCCAGTCCAGCGACTCGGAGCAATGCGGGCGCACGATGGGCGCATCGTGCGCCGTCTGCGAGCGCCAGGTGCGCAGGAAGATGGGCGGAAATGCGGACAGCTCACGGTCCAGGCCCGCAGCCACGACTTCCCGGTGGTGGTCATGGTAGTTGCGGATCGCGCAGACGATCTTCTCGGGCTGCGTGATCACGGGCAGGTAGCGGATGGCCGACAGCGCAATATCGGCAGGCACCGTGGCGGCATCGGCCTGCACCTGGCCCAGGCGGCCCGCAGCCAGATAGGACTGCAGCGTCGGGTACTGCGGGAAGGCGCGGCCCAGGTCAGCCACCTGATCGCCGATCACGGCACCCCAGCTTGCACGGCCGGCGTATTCAAAGGACAAGAGTTTCATTTTGGCTTTGTCTCCAGGGAAGAAATGAGAGAGGACAGGACAGGCCCGGTGTGTTCTCCGAGCGCGGGCGCTGCATGGTGGTAGCGCACAGGGGTCTTGGACAAACGCAGCGGACTGGCCACCGAAGGCACCGTGCCCAGCTGCGGATGCGGAATATCGATGCGCAGGCCGCGCGCCTGGACATGCGGATCGGCGAACACCTGCTGGAGGTCATTGATGGGACCGCAGGGCACGCTGGCCTGCTCCAGCAAGCTGATCCACTCGGCCGTGGTGCGCAGCACCGTGGCCTGGCGCAGCAGCGGCAGCAGCGTGGCGCGGTGCTGCACGCGCGCTGCATTGGTGGCAAAGCGCGCATCGTCGGCCCATTCAGGGTGCTGCGCCACGCGGCAGAACGCGGCGAACTGCGTGTCATTGCCCACCGCGAGAATCATGTCCCCGTCGGCGGTGGGCATGCTCTGGTAGGGAACGATGCTCGGGTGCGCATTGCCCTGGCGCACGGGCGCCTCGCCGGTGACCAGATAGTTCATCGCCTGGTTGGCCAGGCAGGACACCTGCACATCCAGCAGGGCCAGATCAATATGCTGGCCCTCCCCCGAGCGCTCGCGCCAGGCAAGGGCCGCCAAAATCGCGGTGGCCGCATGCAGGCCGGTGAGCACATCCGTGAGCGCAACGCCCACCTTCATCGGCCCCGCGCCCTCCTCCCCGTCGGGCACACCCGTCAGGCTCATGAGACCGCCCAGGCCCTGGATCATGAAATCGTAGCCAGGGCGGCGCGCATAGGGGCCGGTCTGGCCAAAGCCGGTGATGGAGCAGTAAATCAGGCGCGGGTTGAGCTTTGCCAGGCTCTCATAGTCGAGCCCGTACTTGCGCAGCCCCCCCACCTTGAAATTCTCGATCAGCACATCGGACTGCAGCGCCAGCTCGCGCACGGCCGCCTGCCCCTGCTCGCTGGTGATGTCCAGGGCCACGGACTGCTTGTTGCGGTTGGCGCACATGAAATAGGCCGACTCCACGCGCTCGCCGGCGGCATCGCTCAGATACGGCGGCCCCCAGCCGCGCGTATCGTCGCCACGGTCAGGGTGCTCGATCTTGAGCACCTCGGCGCCCAGATCGGCCAGCATCTGGCTGGCCCAGGGGCCCGCCAGTACACGAGAAAGATCCAGCACGCGCAGGTGCGACAGGGCTTGTGCTGCAGTGGGTGCGGCGCTCATCAGAATGCCTCAGTACAGGATGGAGTGCGATCGGCGGCGCAGGCATGGCAGGCCCATGCAACAGCGTGGGCGCTGCCCCCTTCAAAGGCAGGCGCAAAGCGCTCCACCGGGCGGTTGTGGCTCATGGCGGCATCCTTGTCTCGAATCTCTATTAGTGCATATCTCTCAGATATGGATGGCAGTCTAGTGACGAGAAACAAGAGGGGCAATCCATTTTTTCTCAGTGATTTGTGCAAAATAATCACTACTCAACCCATCACGAGGCTTTCCCATGCGACGCATGATCCCCAACACCGCTGCCCTCACCGCCTTCGAGGCCGCCGCACGGCACTCGAACTTCACGGTCGCGGCCAACGAACTGTCCCTGACCCAGGGCGCCATTTGCCGGCAAATCGCATCACTGGAAGCGGTGCTGCGCACCAAGCTCTTTCGCCGCGCCGGGCGGGGCGTGGTGCTCACGGAAGCGGGCGTCGCGTACCGGCAGCAGGTGGCCGGTTGGCTCGATGCCATCGAAAGGGAAACCCTCAACCTCATGGCCCGCCAGGGCCGTGGCGGCACGATCGAGCTGGCCGTCGTGCCCACATTCGGCACCCGGTGGCTGCTGCCCCGGCTTTCAGACTTCGCGCGGGAACACCCGGACATCACCGTGAACCTGTCCAGCCGCACCCGGCCCTTCCTGTTCGAGGAAAGCACGCTGGACGCCTCCATCTATGCCGGCGATGGCAACTGGCCGGGGGCGGCCATCGACTACCTGATGCCCGAAAACATGGTGCCCGTGTGCAGCCCCAAACTGCTGGGCAGCCGCAAGCACCTGACGCCCGAACAGATTGCCCAGCTGCCGCTGATCCAGCAAAGCACCCGCCCCTACGCATGGCGGCACTGGTTCGAATCCGTCGGACTGCGCCCGCAGGGCGACCTGGTCGGCCCCCGCTATGAACTGTTTTCCATGTCACTGCAGGCCGCCGCCGTGGGCCTGGGCGTGGCGCTCGTGCCCGAATACGACCTCGCCGACGAGATCGCGGCAGGCCGTCTTGTCATCCCATTCAAACACCACTGCCCCAGCGACCGCGCGTACTACTTCGCCATCCCCGAAAGCAAATCCACCATGCCGCAGATCGCCGCCTTCCGGACCTGGCTGATGCAGCAGACGCAGGGGGCAAGGTGATCAGGGCTGGAGAGGTGTTGTGGGGTGGGATGTGGCTCAACAGTCATGGTGCAGCACCTCTGGGATGTGTACTCAGCCAGCGTTGACCGAGGGCTGTCAGGCGATAACGCTGCTTGCTGCTTCGGGGCACATCAGGCAGGGTCATCTCGATCACCTTCATGGCCAGTGCCAGTTTCAAGTACGCCGTCCGGAAGTGCTCTTCGCCCTTCAGACCCAGCGCAGCCTGGATTTGCTGCCGCGACATTTCGCCATCCACTGCGCGCAACAAGCGTTCGACTTCCCCTGTGACTTCCCCTGTGACTTCCCCTGTGACTTCCCCTGTGACTTCCCCCTCACCAACGGTCGGGACCAGAGACAAAGGATGGCGCGGCAGGCGGATCACGAACGAGAGGCGGTCATCGTCCGTCTCGAATAATGGCGCGGGCGAGCCGTTGGCTGCCATTTCCTTCAGAATTTTCGGGATGCCGGTGGAACGTCCTTCGGTCATCTCCAGCTCTTTCAGGAACTACCCGATCCGCCGATTACGATAGCGGCGGCTGACCGCACGCCCCGCCTGAAAATCTTCCAGCCGAATCGATCGATCTGGGCCGGGGAGGCTCAAGATGACCAGTTCTTCGTTGCTGATGCGCACCTCGATGGGTTCGCGTTCTGCATAGGAGCAGTGATAGACCGCATCGAGTGCTGCCACCATGGCACCCATATGACAGTCAATTGCCGGTACCTACGGCTGTAATTTCGAACAGATCCCTGTCAGTGCCTTCAATAAAGCTGGCCGCAAGCTCAAGCACAACCGATTCTTTCTCGCGTGCTGATCCCCGCAGCGCGCATTCCCAGATCACCAGCACGCGCCAGCCACCCGCCCGCAGCGCATCGACAGCCTTGCGGTCGCGTGCAGCGTTGGCCTCTAACTTAGCATGCCAGAAGTCCTGTCGCGTTGCCGGCAGCTTCGACAATGCGCAGCCGTGCGCATGCCAGAAGCAGCCGTGAATAAAAACGGCAGTGCGGTACTTCGGAAAGACCAGATCGGGCCGACCTGGCAGCGACCGGTCATGCAGCCGGTAGCGCAGCCCCCGCGCATGGAGGCCCCGCCGTATCAGCATCTCGGGCTTCGTGTCTTTGCCCCGGATGCGGCTCATGTTGAACTGGCGCTGTTCCGGTGTGAGCACGTCGGCCATTCACGCTCCCGCTCCCGCGTCCGCCACAATCGTCCGCAGGCTGCCTCGCAGCTCTTCGCACGACATGCCTGGTCGCAATGTGACTGCGCCGAAGCGAAATTTCTCGCGGTACTCTGGATGGAAAAGTCGGCCGGGTACGGGCGTATCCCTGAAGTCCGGCTTTAAACACGCCGGCAAATGCGGAGTCAGCAGATAGGCCGCTGTCACGATACCCTCCGTACGGCCGCTGGCCACCTCCTGCACAAGTGCGTCGCGGTAGGTGTGGATTGAGTTCAGCGCATCATTGAGGCCGTCGTTGATGCGGTACTTTGCATCGAGCACGATCACGCGCCGCTCGGGTCCGCCCAGGTTCTTACCCGCCAACACGACATCAGGAACCATCGTGCGACTGAAGCTTCCTTCGCGACTGTCGTCGACCCAGTATTCACGGTACTGTCGCTGGAAGCAAAGCATGCGGTCGCTGTCTATCGGAACGCTGATTGCGCCAGCGGCAATCGTCACGCCGCCGCCCGCTGCGCTAATGAACAGGTTACTCAGGTCCACGTCCGTGGCGCCGTACTCCTCGACGGCGGCGCGCAGCAGGCGCAGGAAGCACCACAGTTCGTACAGTTCGTAGGTCCGGGCCAGCGGCATCTGCAGGAAATCGCCGAACAACGCGGTGAGCCCGAGATTCATGTCATGCCAGAGCCTGTAAAAGCGCTGATAGACGGGATCGTTGCGAAACAGCGAGGACATGCGCAGCAGCGCAGGCCCCTCACCAACTTCGGTCATAAAGCCGGCCACCGCAACATTGTTGAGCCGCCGCGCGATACGGCGAGCCCGTACGGCCCAGCTACCTGCTGTGCTGATGATTTCGGTATCGGCAGCAGCTGACTTAGCCAGCAGTTCAGCGATACTGGAGAGCCACGCAGCCCAAGAGCGCAGGCAGGCCTTGATCTGCCGGTGCTCGGGAATGTCCGCGCTGTTACGGCACTGCCGTAGTGTGATTTGAGCCGGCAGACGGCCCTTAAGTGCAGCCGGCAGACGCGAAGGTCGTACCGTTTCGGTTCTGATTACCCCCGAGCGGAAGGACTTGATGATTTCAGGGCCAGTCGCGCGCGTGGCGCGATGAGCCGGCACGGTGATGTCTTCGGCGCGCAAATAGTGGCGTGGAGCACGGGCAATGGCTTCGACCGTTGCCACAATGGCTTCAGCGCGCGAGCGCAGGAACTCGAGGCGGGCCAGCGGCGGCAGACGGTTGCCAGGCTGGCGGGCAATGCCCTTCCGGAACGCGCTCAGCGAGAACAGGGCGAAGGTGTCTTCGAGGACTTCGCGGACCATCGCGTCGAAGTCGTCGCGTGTGAGTTTTCGCAGGTCAGGATCGGTCGTGACCTCGAAGCGGCGCGTCCCCACGCCAGGCAGGCGCAGCACGACCTCAACCAGGCCGGCATGAAAGCCGGGCATCCAGCGCCAGCGGGCACTGCGTGGCTCGCGTGACCGCAGTGCTTCGACCGGCGCATCGTCGATCAGCAGGTCGGCAGCAAGCGCATCGTCGCTGTCGCGCAGCTCAAAGAGATAGGATGCCCCCTCCCGCACTGCACCAGCCGGTACCGTATCCGGCACGGGCCATACCTGCCATGCTGGCCCACCGCTTTCTGCCTGGATATAGAGCACCGTCACGGGTCACCGCATGGCCTGGAATGAACCGAAATCGTCGAGATCGGTCAACAGTCGGCGCACGAAGGCCTGAGCTCGCGGCAGACCTTCGCATGCCTTGTTTAGGGCGGTCAGCAGCGAGCGCTGCCGCTCGGCGCCGCGCAACTTAATCAGTACTTTCTGCACAAGCAGTTGATCAGTCACGTCGGCAGTGGGACTCTTGAGGTTCGCCGCGTCGAAGGCGTGATAGCGCACGAACTCCTCGATCAGCCGGTAACCGAAACCAAGGCCGTATTGCTGCATCAATCCGTGGATTTCGATCAGCTTGGCTTCGGATGCGGCGCGCGCAGCCTTCAGCTCGGGATGGCGACTTTCGAGCGAAGCAAGGAAGCCAGGAACATCGACTGTGGACATATCGATCACCGACGCGCGGTCGAGGACCTTGTCACTGACCGGGTTCGTCGTTTCATCAACGTTGATCGTGCCGATGATGAACAGGTTTGTGGGCAGCGGTAGCTCGGCCCGGATGCTGGTGCCTGTCGTGCCTTCGAGGGGCACGCTGTTAGAGTGCAGTTGGAGTCTGCCCTGGCTCTCCATACAGGAGAGCACATCAGAGAGGTAATACTCGACGCGCGCCAGGTTCATTTCGTCAAGGATGACGAAAACCGGGGACTCCCGGTGTGCGGTCGCGACCAGCACAGCTTCAAGGAATGCGGGCACGACGTAGCGGTTCGTGAGCACATCGAAATAGCCGGTCAGACCGGTCGGGTCGGTCCATTCTGGTCGAACCGGGCACTCGAAGATCAGCGGATCGTCGTCGGCGTTCGAGGTCAACCCATGGACGGCCCTGGCGTATTTCAGTGCGAGCTGCGTCTTGCCCGTGCCAGACAGGCCAGACAGGATCACGAAGTGCTTGTGTGGCAGAAAATTCAGCGCCGCGTGAAAGCGCCGAACTTCACCGTTGGGATAGTGACCGCCGAGCGCCTTCACGGCAGCCTCGATGTCTGACAGCGGGATAGACGCCGGCATACGCTGCATCGCGGGCGCAAGGGTAGCGGTGTCTTTCCAAACCGGGATCTCGTGAATCTTCTCACGTCCAGCGAGTGTGCCGAGCCAGCCGATGAACTCGCGCGCCAGCAGGCTGCGCCGGGCTGATGCGGTCGGGGGATAAAGCGCGACGACGATCTCGTCAGGTTCCACCGCAGGTCCGAACGGCGACAGGTCGAAATCGAGGCTGTTCCAAAAGCCCGAATTCCGCATCCACAGCCGCCCATCTTCCGCAAGGTAGATCGGCACAAGGTTGTTGCGGGTGCTGTACTTGATCGACGGCCCGGATTCCTCTGCAACAGAGTCGTCTTCGCTGCCATCAGTCAGCAGGTCTGCCGGTTCGGCTGGAGCAGCTGCTTTTGCAGCAGAACCGAGCTTTTTCATGTCGGCGAGACGGGCTAAAAACTTCGACGCATCCTTGCGCACAAGGACAGCGAAATAAACTTCGTCCTCTGGCGGAAACTTCATCACGCACGCGAAGATCAGAGCGTCAGCGTCGTGAGGCGTCCCGTTCAGACTGCCCACACCAATCTGCAGGCCGCCTTCGACAACTTTGGCACTGTTCGAGACCCCGAAGAGCCGGTATCCGCTTGTGGCGCGTGTAGCGTGGAAGTGCCGCTGCGCTTCCTTAAAGAACTGCTGCTGCCGCTCTTCGAGACTCATCCGCCATCTCCCTTTCTGGTTGTTTGAGCGTCTTCATGATGTGCACGGCGACAGCCTTCGCGAGCAGCGGCGGAACCGCATTGCCAATCTGGCGGAATGCCGGATTCATCGTCCCGGAGAACGCGAAACCATCAGGGAAGGAGTGAAGACGCGCGGCCTCGCGTACTGAGATCGTCCGGGCCTGCTCGCTATCGTAGTGAATGTGGCTGTAGCTGTCCTTGCCGAGATGCGCCATCAGCGTTCGCGCCGGCTGGTCGCGCCACATCTTGCGCCACTTGTTCGGGAATTTGCTGACGTCGTAAGGCGGCACGATCGAAGCCTTGATTTCTTCGTACTGGCTGGAGCCCGGCTTGACCTTGATACCCTGCCTGACGAGCTGCGCCAGGTGCTGCTCAAACATTTCCATCGCGTGTCCGTAGGCCTGAGGGTACTGGTCGCCAGGGTTCATTCGCGCGAACAAAGGATAGTCGCGTGGCAGATAGCGAATTACGTGATCGGTCAGAGCTTCGGGTGCCTCAAAACCCGGCCAAGTGCGCATCAGCTTTGCATAGGCTGTATGTGGTTCCTTGCCATAAGGCATCGGTTCATCGAAACGCCTCGCCCCGCGGCGCAGTGCGCCGCTCTTAAGTAGCTTGCGCGCGTCTATCGCTGGCAGGTCACCAAGCGCCTGTTCGGCGGTGATAGCCGGCGGCAGCGATCGCGCGGCCTTCGGTGCGGGGATATATCGATGCGCATCGTCGGCGATCTCGCTGTCGAGGAACTTGAGCGCAACGGAACGCGTGCCTTCGTAGCCGGGCGGCAGGTCGATGAAGTGCGTCGGTTCCGGGAACGTGACTGTCTCGGCAATCTCACGCCGGTAGGCGATCAGGATCATCCGCTCACGCATCTGCGGTACGCCGTAGAAAGCGGCGTTCAGCAGGGTGTAGCGGCAGACATAGCCCTTGTCTTCCAGGACATCGGCGATCTCTTCGGCGATGTTCTGCCCGCCATGATTCAGCACATCGGGCACATTCTCGACCACGACAGCGAGCGGCGCGAAGGCTTCAACGTACCGCAGATAGTCGATGTAGAGCTGGGCACGCGGGTCATGCTTGAACGCTTCCGCGTGGTTATCCACCTCGCGCAGCTTGGGGCGGCCAACGCGAGCGAATGCCTGACAGGGCGGGCCACCGACGAGCACATCGAATGCTTCAGCGGTCGATCCCACTTCAAGGTCCTTTGCAAGCTGATCGGGGCTCGTCTTCGTGATATCACGGGCCTGCGAATGCGCTGCATGCCCCCCATGGAAGTTGCGCCCATGGGAGGCCGCCGCATCAGGGTCAAATTCAACTGCACCAGCGATAGTGAATCCAGCGGCAGAGAACCCAAGTGAAATACCGCCGCAGCCGGCAAAAAGATCAAGCACACGCGGATTTCCGCCAGCCTTCAGGCGAGCAATCTTTTGCTTGATGGCACGGGTGTTGGTCTTCACGGTATCACCGCTTCCTTTTATTTTGCTTGGCATGGGCCTTCACCGCTGGCTACGAAAAAGGGGGTATTGCGCCTCAACATATTTCTCTACCGCATCGCGAACGACCCAGGCGACAGAAACTTTCTTCTCTCCTGCGATCCGCTCAAGCTCGGTATAGAGATCGGCAGGGAACGTGACTGACGCACGGGTCCCTTCCTTAGACGGAGGATGCTGTTTTGTGGAGAGTGTCATGGGTGCTATGCCCGCTTTAGTTTAATTACACCATTTTACACCAGAGTGGTGCAATATGGTGAGCTCGCAGCAACCCTGACTTTGAGTCACATACACACTGAATTACTCACAAAAAATAACAAAGGCAGGCACTCAGTCGCGCGCTCAAGTGGCTTTGGAATTTCTCCAGCATGAGCGCGCATCACGGGCCTCCTTCAATGTGCAGAAAGCCGGACCTACCTGGACTTCCCCTTTGACGCCCTCTCACCACCGGTTAGAACCAGAAACATGTCGTATCCCGGACGATCATCGCACCCACTTTGATGCCCCCTATTGAAAAACGCCACAAGACGAAAATCCAACAAAAAACCCCACAAATCAAAGACTTGCGGGGCTTTTTAACACCCCATGCCACCGCATGAGGCAACAGTCCGAACTCAGACGTTGAACAGGAAGTTCATCACATCCCCATCCTTGACGACATATTCCTTGCCTTCGGCGCGCATCTTGCCGGCATCCTTGGCGCCTTGCTCGCCCTTGTAGGCGATGAAGTCGTCAAAGGCGATGGTCTGGGCGCGGATGAAGCCGCGTTCGAAGTCGCCGTGGATGACGCCGGCGGCCTGGGGGGCGGTGTCGCCGACCTTGATGGTCCAGGCGCGCACTTCCTTGACACCGGCCGTGAAGTAGGTCTGCAGGCCCAGCAGGCCGAAGCCGGCGCGGATCAGGCGGTTCAGGCCGGGTTCTTCCAGGCCCAGCTCCTGCAGGAACATGTCGCGGTCTTCGTCGCTCATTTCGGCCATTTCGGCTTCGATCTTGGCGCAGATGGCCACCACGGGCGCGTTCTGGGCGGCGGCGTATTCCTTGAGGCGGTCCAGCAGAGGGTTGTTCTCGAAGCCGTCTTCGGAGACGTTGCCCACGAACATGGCAGGCTTGGCCGTGATCAGGCAGAACTGCTTGAGCAGGGGCGCATCTTCCTTGGAGACGGGCACGGAGCGTGCAGGCTTGCCTTCGTTGAGCGCGGCCTGGATGGGGGTCAGCAGGGACACCAGCTTGGCGGCTTCTTTGTCGTTGCCCGACTTGGCGGCCTTGCTGTAGCGGTTCAGTGCCTTCTCCACGGTGCCCAGGTCGGCCAGGCACAGTTCGGTCTGGATGACTTCGATGTCGGCGATGGGATCGACGCGGCCTGCCACGTGGATGACGTTCGGGTCTTCAAAGCAGCGCACCACGTTGACGATGGCATCGGTCTCGCGGATGTGAGCCAGGAACTGGTTGCCCAGGCCTTCGCCCTTGGAGGCGCCTGCCACCAGGCCTGCGATGTCCACGAATTCGACGATGGCCGGCACGATGCGCTCGGGCGAGATGATGCCTGCCAGCTGCTGCAGGCGCGGATCGGGCACTTCCACCACGCCGGTGTTGGGCTCGATGGTGCAGAAGGGATAGTTCTCGGCGGCAATGCCGGCCTTCGTCAGCGCGTTGAAGAGGGTGGACTTGCCCACGTTGGGCAGGCCCACGATGCCGCATTTGAGGCTCATGGCAGGGCTTTCTACAGGAATTCTGGGGACAAACCCGTTATTTTAGTCGCGCGGCCATTTCCCGGCCTGCGCGGTCTTTCAGAACGTGTTGACGTTCTCAGGCGAACTGCCAGTCGCCGGCCAGGCGCTGGCCCACGGCCAGTTCGGCGCCTTCGCTCAGGCCCTGCGGCACGGCATGCATGCCGAAGGTGATGGCGCCGCCCACGCGCTCGTCCTGGCGGTAGGCGCGCATGGCATCACCCACGGCGGTGCCCTGCACGGCCGTGGCGGGGTCGATGTCGGGGATGGGGCAGCGTGTGCAGGGTTTGGCCATGCGCAGCCGCAGGCCCTGGGCATCGTCCAGGTCGAAGCCATCGACCCGGTCTTCGTCATGGGCCTGCAGCCCGGCGATCACGATGTTCGGGCGGAAACGGCGCGCATCGACGGGGGCATGGCCTGCGGCGCGCAGGCGCTGGTTCAGGTCATCGATGGCGGCCTGGCCCAGCACCAGCAGCGGATAGCTGTCGGCAAAATGCACGGGCGACATCTCGCCCCCCGTCCAGCGCCCGCTGGTATGGCGCGGCGCTGCCGGGTCGCAGCGCACCAGGGCGCAGTCCGTGCCCAGTGCCTGGCCCAGCCAGCGCGCGGCCTCGGCGCCCATGTCCCAGGCCCGGACGGTGTCCGACCAGACGCGGACCTCGCGCACGGCGCCTGTGGCCTGCAGCGCCATGCGCAGCGGCTCTAGGCCGGGAAAATGCAGCACCAGGTGCCCGGCGCCGATCTCGGGCTGTATCCAGGCCATGCGCGGATGGCTGCGCTGGGTCAGGAACGCGCCCTGGGCATCGACCACCATCCAGTGGCGGTCCCAGGCCAGGCCGGTGGGGCCCAGCCGGGCTTTTTGCAGGGCCATCCCGGCGCAGGACTTGACGGGATAGACCCAGAGCCCGGCAATACGGCCCTGCACCTCTTGTGCTTCGGAAAACATGGCACACCTCCTTCTTGTGGACGGTCCGCCACTGTGCCAGAGCCTGTCGCGGCGCGTGGCAGCCGGGCGCAATGCCGGAGTTTGCGCCAGATGCCAGCCGCCGCTGGGCACGGGCTCCTACAATGCCGGCCATGGCGCAAACCTTTGATGTATGTATACGCGGGGCTGGCATCGCTGGCCGGACTCTGGCTCTTTTGCTGGCGCGCGAGCGGCTGCGCGTGGCCCTGGTCGTGGCGCCGCCGTCCGGTGGTGCGCCCGATGTGCGCGCCTATGCCCTCAATGCGGGCTCGCGCGGCGTGCTGGAAGCCCTGCGCTGCTGGCCTGACGAGGAGCATGCGACGGCGGTGACGCAGATGCAGGTGTTCGGCGATCTCGATGGCCGCGTGGTGTTCGACGCCGCCAGCCAGCATGTCGATGCCCTGACCTGGATCGTCGATGTGCCCGCGCTGGAGCGCCGTCTGGCCGAGGCCGTGCGCTACCAGCCGATGGTGGAGGTCGTCTCCGAGCCGGTGGCAGCTCCGCTGACAGCCATCTGCGAAGGCCGCGCCAGCAGCACGCGCAGCGAATTCGGCGTGGACTTCTCCGTGACGCCTTATGCACAGCACGCGATTGCGACACGGCTGCATTGCGAGCATCCCCATGGTCAGGTGGCGCGCCAGTGGTTCACGGCCGATGGAATTCTGGCGCTGCTGCCGCTCGATGGCCCGGACGGCCACAGCGTGGCCGTGGTCTGGTCGGTGGCGCGCGAGCAGGCCGATGGCTGGCTGGCCGCAGATGCCGAGGACTTCACGGCGCGGCTGGAAGAGATCAGCCAGGGCGCGCTGGGCCGGCTGGAACTGGCCGCCCCCCGCATGGCATGGCCGCTGCAGCAGGCCGTGGCTTCGCGCTGGTGCGGCGCCATGCCCGACGGCGATGCCCGAAGCACGGCCCGCAGCTGGGTGCTGGTCGGCGATGCGGCCCACAATGTGCACCCGCTGGCCGGCCAGGGGCTGAACCTGGGCCTGGGCGATGTGCAGGCGCTGGCGCGCATCCTGCAAGAGCGCGGCTACTGGCGCGGCACGCAGGACCTGCGCCTGCTGCGCCGCTACGAGCGCGAGCGCAAGGCCGCGCTGGCGCCCATGGGCCTGGCCATGGATGGCCTGCAGCAGCTGTTCAGCCGGCCCGAGGCGCCTGTGCAGGTGCTGCGCAACTGGGGCATGAACGGCTTCGAGCGCTTCGGTCCGCTCAAGGACTGGATGGCGCGCCAGGCCATGGGCCTGGCACAGCGCAGCCAGGCCTGATTTCAGCGCCCGGGTGAACCCTTTTGCACCGGGCGACTCACACCCCTGTCGCAGGACCTGCGCAGCCCGGCCGTTCCCACCGGGCCGGGCAGGCTTTCCCCCGATGCCGCCCCACCCACCCAACGCTTTGCCATGAAACCCATTGCCTGCCTGCTGACCGCTGCCTGCCTGACCTGGAGCCTGGGCGCCCATGCCCAGGACGCCAACCTGCGCAAGACCCTGTCCGAACGCATTCCCCAGCTCGAAAAGATCGACGAGATCCGGCCCACGCCCATGCCCGGCCTCTATGAGGTGCGCATCGGCACCGACCTGTTTTACACGGACGCCAAGGGCAACTACCTGATCCAGGGCGAGCTGATCGACACCAAGGCGCGCCGCAACCTCACCGAGGACCGGATGACGCAGCTGACAGCGGTGGATTTCAAGCAGCTGCCGCTCAAGGACGCCATCACCCTGGTGCATGGCAAGGGCGAGCGCAAGATGGCCGTCTTCGAAGACCCCAACTGCGGCTATTGCAAGCGCTTCGAGCGCGACCTGCAAAGCGTGGACAACGTCACCGTCTACCTGTTCCTCTACCCGATCCTGAGCCCCGACTCGGCCGAGAAGTCGCGCAACATCTGGTGCGCCAAGGACCCGGCGGGCGCCTGGAACGACCATATGCTGCGCGACAAGGCTCCTGCCACCGTCCAGTGCGACACCTCGGCACTGCAGCGCAACCTGAGCTTCGGCCGCAAGTACAAGATCACCGGCACGCCGACTATCATCTTCTCCAACAACACGCGAGTGCCCGGCGCCATCAGCGCGCAGGAAGTCGAGAAGAACCTCGCTGCCGCCGCGCGCTGACCGCACCGGACCCGTGCACCGGGTCTGGCGCCTCTTTTTGACCGGCCGGGGCCTGTGGCGCCAGCCCGCCCCGGCGGGCGCAGTCCGCCTCCCGGCCACACGCTTCGGGAGCCCGAATGACTGCTGCCTCCAATGCCGCCGGCATCCATTACTGCGTACAGGCGCTCGACGCCGACGCGCATCTTTTCAGTGTGCAATTGCACATCGCACGGCCGGCCCAGGGCCAGGCCGTGTCGCTGCCGGTCTGGATTCCCGGCAGCTATCTGGTGCGCGAATTCTCCAAGAACCTCCAGGGGCTGGCGGCCGAGCAGGACGGCAAGCCTGTGGCCATCGCCCAGCAGGGCAAGAACCTGTGGGTCGTGGACTGCGCCGCCGGCGCGCCGCTGACCCTGAGCTACCAGTACTGCGCCTACGACAACTCGGTGCGCACCGCCTGGCTGGACCGCCGCCGTGGCTTTTTCAACGGCACCAGCCTGTGCCTGCGGGTGCAGGGGCAGGAAGATGCGGTCCATACGCTGCAGCTGTCTCCCGGCGATGCGCCAGCCGGCTGGCAGGTGGCCACCGGCCTGGATGCCGTGGACACCGACGAGCGCGGCTGGGGCCTGTACCGCGCGCCTGACTACGATGCGCTGGTGGACTGCCCCGTGGAGATGGGCGCTTTCTGGCGCTGCGACTTCGTGGCTGCGGGCGTGCCGCACAGCTTCGTGGTGGCCGGCGCAGCCCCCAGCTTCGATGGCGCGCGCCTGATTGCCGATACGCGCCGCATCTGCGAAACCGTCATCGCCTTCTGGCATGGCCAGGGTGCTGGCGCGTCGCCGGCGCCCATGCAGCGCTATGTCTTCATGCTCAATGCGGTGGACGATGGCTACGGCGGCCTGGAGCACCGCAACAGCACGGCGCTGATCTGCGGCCGCCGCGACCTGCCCCGCGTGGGAGAGCGCAAGGCCACTGAAGGCTACAACACACTGCTGGGCCTGATCTGCCACGAGTATTTCCACACCTGGAACGTCAAGCGCCTGCGCCCTGCGGAATTCACGCGCTACGACTACGGGCAGGAGAACTACACCGAGCTGCTGTGGTTCTTCGAAGGTTTCACCAGCTACTACGACGATCTGCTGCTGCGCCGCGCCGGGCTGATCGACAACGGCCAGTACCTCAAGCTCATTACGCGCACCATCAACCAGGTGCTGCAGACACCGGGGCGGCATGTGCAGACCGTGGCCCAGGCCAGCTTCGATGCCTGGGTCAAGTACTACCGCCAGGACGAGAACACGCCCAACCAGACCGTCAGCTACTACACCAAGGGCTCGCTGGTCGCGCTGGCGCTGGACCTGCAACTGCGCCGCGAAGGCCGCGCCACGCTGGATGACGTGATGCGCGCGCTGTGGCAGCGCTGCGCAGCCGGCCCCATGCGCGAGGCCGACGTGCTGGCCGTGCTGCAGGAGCTGGGCGAGCGCAGCTTTGCCACGGAGATCGCGCAATGGGTCCACGGCACGGACGACCTGCCGCTGCCCGAACTGCTGGCCACCCACGGCGTACAGGCCAAGGCCGAGCCGCCACAACTGGTCCAGCGCCTGGGCCTGCGCGTGCAGGAAACCCACAGCATCATCATCAAGAACGTGCTGCGCGCCAGCGTGGCCGAGCAGGCGGGCTTCATGCCCGGCGATGAGTGGCTGGCCATCGAAGTGCCCGCAGCGGCCCAGCAGGCCGAGCCCACGCGCTGGCGCATCCAGCGCCTCGATGATCTGGCGCTCTATGCAGGCAAGGCCAGCAGCATCCTGGCCTGGGTTGCACGTGACAGACAGCTCATGGCCCTGCAACTGCCCTGGGGCAGCGTCCAGGCCGCGCAGGCAGGCACTGCGGCAGACGTCGGCAAAACGGACAACGGCGATGCAAAAGCTGCCACGTCCGGCACCGCTGCCGAGCCATCGCCCAGCAATCTGGGGCTCGAAATCACGGACGCAGAGGCCGCCCAGCGCTGGCTGGCGGGCCATGCGCCTGTGGCAGCAGCGTCCGCCAGCGCCTGAGCGATGGCCCCAGCGGGCCCAGCGATCACCGCCGGGCCCGTGCCGCCAGCCGGTTATTCTTGAGGATCACGACGACAACCCCGTTCAGGAGACTCCCTTGGCCTACGAAATGATCGAAGTCCGCGTGGAGGCCGACAAGGTCGGCATCATCACGCTCAATCGCCCCAAGCAGCTCAATGCGCTCAACGACCAGCTCATGAACGAGCTGGGCCAGGCCCTGCAGGCCTTTGATGCCGACGAGCGCATCGGCTGCATGATCATCACCGGCAGCGAAAAAGCCTTCGCAGCCGGTGCCGACATCGGCGCCATGGCCAAGTACAGCTTCGCCGATGCCTACAAGGGCGACTACATCACGCGCAACTGGGAAACCATCCGCGCCATCCGCAAGCCCGTGATCGCCGCCGTCAGCGGCTTCGCACTGGGCGGCGGCTGCGAACTGGCCATGATGTGCGACTTCATCATCGCCGCCGACAACGCCAGGTTCGGCCAGCCCGAGATCAAGCTGGGCGTCATCCCCGGCGCCGGCGGAACCCAGCGCCTGCCGCGCGCGGTGGGCAAGTCCAAGGCCATGGACATGGCACTGACGGCCCGCATGATGGACGCCGCCGAGGCCGAACGCGCAGGCCTGGTCAGCCGCGTCGTGCCCTATGACAAGCTCATGGACGAAGCCCTGGGCGCGGCCATCATCATCAGCGGCTTCTCGCAGATTGCTGTCATGGCCGCCAAGGAATCGGTGAACCGGGCCTTTGAAGGCTCGCTGTCCGACGGCGTGATGTTCGAGCGCCGCCTGTTCCACGCGCTGTTTGCCACCCAGGACCAGAAGGAAGGCATGGACGCCTTCGTCAACAAGCGCCCTGCAAACTTCCAACATCTCTGAAACCCCTGAAAAACCCGCTACAATGCGAGTCTTACGGCAAGCAGCAGCAAGCCTCTCGCAAGAAATTTCGAGAAATTTGCAAAACTTGCCGGATCGACCGAAAGTTGTGTATATAATCTAGGTATTACGGCGCTTTAGCTCAGTCGGTTAGAGCGATGGAATCATAATCCACAGGTCCGCGGTTCGAGTCCGTGAAGCGCCACCAAATTCAAAAGCCTTTGAGGTCACAGATCTCAAAGGCTTTTTCGTTTTCGGCGCTTCCATTGTATGGGGTGGGCCACACCGCACCTGTACCGTAGACACGCGTGCCGGAATGCACGACGCACGGATGCCTGTCTGGCATCCCAGCCGCGCCAGCCAGGCCGGCGATGCACGCCAAGGCACACCCGGCAAGGCACAGGCCAGGAAACCGCCTCGGACGGGTGGCCCGAAATGGGCCGGCAAACTCGTCACCACAGTCAGCGCCCAACTCCCCCACAGCCCGATGTCAGCGACCGCCCGACACCCCGGCGTCGCCTGTGGCATATGCTTTGCGCCAAATGCCCCGAAGCTGGCGCATGGCGAGGCAGGCTCAAGAGAAAGGTATGGCAGATGGATTTGCGGGATCTGAAGTATTTTGAAGTGATGGCCGAGCTGGAGCACATGGGACGCGCCAGCGAACGGCTGCACAAGACTCAGCCGGCACTGACCAGCTGCGTTCGCCGGCTTGAGCAAGCGTACGGCGCCATCCTGTTCGAAAAGGCCGGGCGTGGCATACGCCTGACGCACGCCGGCCATGCACTTCTCAAATGGGCTCAGCGTACGCGTCTGGACGTTGAAAGCGCCCGGCGCGAAATCGGCGACATCGGCAGAGGACTGTCCGGACACATCAAGCTCGGCATCGCGCCAACCGCTGCCCAGTTCCTGTTGCCGCCTGCAGCGCGCGACCTGCTGAAAGAGGCCCCCGATGTGACGGTGCGCACGACCGTCGCGCTGGGCGATGTTCTGCTGCCGCTGCTTCGCAGCGGAGACATTGACCTGCTTGTGGGGTCCGAGACTACGAGCGAGCCGGGCTTCGTGTCCAAAGTCCTGGCAGAAGACCAGATGGTGGTTGCCGCCTGTGCCAACCACGAGCTCTTTGCACGGCCTCGCATCACCCTGAAAGATCTCGTCCCCTACAAATGGGTGCTCCAGCCACAGGGCGCCCCCATCCGCGATTGGCTGGACCAGACTTTCGACAGGCATCAGCTGCCCCGCCCGCAGGCGCAGGTGGAGAGCACGATGCTCCTGATGCTGCCAGCGCTGATCGGCGAGACAGGGCTGCTCAGCTTCATCTCGCGGCTGCACCTGCAAGAAGGCAAGAGCGGGGCGGCCCTTCGTGAAGTCAAACTCAGAGGCACCACCATGAGACGCCGGACCGTCGTGTCCTTCCGGGAGAGCGGCTATGTCTCGCCGGCAGCACAGCGGCTCATCACCCTGTTGACCAAGTACGCACGTCTGCCGAACCAGCGATAGGCAAAGTATTTTTTATCATTTACAAGAAAACTTCGATTGGACGCAATCCTGAGCGACGCAAATACTTCGGCTCCAGAAACGTGACGCCCGAGCACGTGAACCTATGGAGACAACCGAATGCGTTTCACGAAAAGCGCCCTCTGCTTCGCAGCAGCCGCAGCAGCACTGGCTCTTGCCGCGCCGGCATTTGCAGCCCAGCCGTACCCCAGCCGCCCCATCAAACTGATCGTGCCGTTCCCTGCTGGTGGCGGGCCGGACATGATTGCACGTGAGCTTTCCACCAAGGTTGCCGCCCAGGAAGGCTGGACCATCGTCGTGGACAACCGGCCCGGCTCTGGCGGAAACATTGGGCTGGATGCGGCCGCCAAATCCGCGCCCGATGGATACACCCTGGCGATGGGACAGACGTCCAACATGGCGATCAATCCTTCGCTGTACGCCAAGCTGCCATACAACCCGCAAAAGGACCTCGCCCCTATCGGCCTGGTTGCCAGCTCCCCGCTGGCCATCGCGGTGGCCAGCAATTCCCCCTACAAGAGCCTGAAAGACATCCTGGCCGCAGCGAAAGCGCAGCCAGAGAGCCTGTACTACGCAAGTTCGGGCAGCGGTACGGTCGCGCATCTCGCCACCGAGCAACTGCAACGGATTGCACAGGTAAAGCTCACGCATGTTCCCTACAAGGGGGCGGCGCAGGGCATCACAGACTTGCTGGGCGGTCAGATCCAGCTCTATGTGTCTTCCACCGTGACGCTGAGCCCGCACATCAAGAACGGAAAGATGCGGGGCTTGGCGGTGACCTCTGCCAAACGCACTGCAGACCTTCCGTCGGTGCCCACCGTCGCGGAATCCGGGTATCCAGGCTTTCAGGCGGTGACCTGGTTTGGGCTTGTCGGCCCTGCCAATCTGCCAAAGGACGTCATCGCCAAGGTGAATGCCGCATTCAACAAAGCACTTCTGTCGCCAGACGTCAGGACAAAGCTGGTGGAGCAAGGCGCGGATGTTCTGGGCGGGACGCCGGAACAGTTCGCCGCCCTCCTGCAGGACGAGACCGTGCGCTGGACAAAGGTCGTCAAGGAATCTGGCGCGAAGGTCGACTGACCCTGCGCACGCAATCCGCAGCCTGGCGCCCAGTGCCCAGTGCCCGGCGCCCGGCGCCCGGCACCGCCATGGCTGCAAATCTCTTCCCTTCCAACGTTCAAATCATGAGCAAACTGCCCGACATCATCCGCCACTTCGAACGTGTGCCCGCGCACATCGTGCAAGAGGCCTCCGTATTCCAGCCGGCCATCCTGGCCGACGTCGCCGGCCGCCGTGGAGCGCTCCATGGCCGCATCAAGGCGCTGCGTCCGCACATGAAGTTTGCAGGCACGGCCTTCACCGTGGAGGTGCGGCCAGGCGACAACCTGATGATTCATGCGGCCATGGCCATGGCCAAGCCCGGCGACGTGCTGGTGGTCGACGGCAAGGCTGACCAGACCGCTGCGCTGATGGGAACCATCATGATGACCGCGTGCAAGCAGCTCGGCATCGCGGCAGTCGTCCTGGATGGCGCAGCACGGGACAGCCTGGAGATTGAGGAGATGGATTTCCCGGTCTTCTCGGTGGGCACGAATCCCAACGGCCCCACCAAGCTCGTGCCCGGCCGCATCGGCCATCCTGTCTCTGTGGGCGGCGTCACGGTCCATCCCGGCGACTTCATCACCGGCGATGCCGATGGCGTCGTGGTCGTCGAGCGGGAGAAAATCGAGTCGCTGATTCCGCTGGCCACCAAGAAGGTCAAGGACGAAGCGGCCCGGATCGAAGCCATCAAGGGTGGCGATACCAATGCCAAATGGCTGGTGTCTGCGCTGCGCTCTGCAGGCGTTCTCCAGGAAGGAGAGACCCTGTGAGCAAGATTCTCATCACCAGCGATGCCATCGCTCCCAGCGCAGTGGCCATGCTCAGCGGGTATGAGCTGGTTTACACGGGAAAGACGCCAACGCCGGAAGACATCGTTGCGCTCTGCCGTGAGCACAACCCCGTGGCGATGGTGGTGCGCTACGGCAAGATTACCGGTGCAGCCATGGATGCCGCACCGGCGCTGCGCGTCATCTCCAAGCATGGCTCGGGCACAGACAACATCGACAAAGCCGCGGCCAAGGAGCGCGCCATTGCCGTCGTGGCAGCCATCGGCGCCAACGCCAATGCGGTTGCAGAGCACGCCTTCGCGCTGCTTCTGGCGTGTGCCAAATCCATTGCCTCGGTCAACGCGCGGATGCATGCCGGCCATTGGGAAAAAGCGACCCACTCCAGCCTGGAACTCGCCGGCCGGACGGTGGGCGTGGTGGGCCTGGGCGCCATCGGCCGCCGCTTCGCACGCATGGCCGAGGGGTTCGGCATGCGTGTCATCGCCTTCGACCCATTTGCCAGGGAGGTTCCCAGCCATGTGGAGCTGGTGGACCTGACGGCGCTGTTCGAGCAGTCGGATGTCATCTCGCTGCATTGCCCTCTCACCGAAGACAACCAGCACCTGCTCAATGCGCAGACGCTGAAAAGCTGCAAGCGCGGTGTCATTGTCGTGAACACGGCACGCGGCGGGCTCATCGATGAGCAGGCACTGCTCGATGCGGTGCGGCAAGGCCACGTTCGGGCGGCCGGCCTCGATAGCTTCGCCGTCGAGCCGATGGTGGCCGGACATCCTTTCCAAACTGAGCCAGGCTTCGTGCTCAGCCCCCATGTGGGCTCGGTGACCTCTGACGCCTACATCAGCATGGGCGAGTACGCTGCGAAGAACGCCTTGGCAGTGCTTGCACAAGAGCCTTTGGTGGCCTGAGGACGCGCAATGCAGCGATGGAAAAATGCCCCTGAGGGCAGCAGCTGGGGCGAGTTCGGGGTGGACGACCAGCGCGGCCGCATGAACCTCGTTGACCGCAGCAAAGTCATGCAAGGCGTTGCCGAGGTCAAGGAGGGGATTACCTTCTGCCTGTCGCTGCCTCTCGATGTCCCCGGCGGCATGACGATGAATCCGCGCCGCATGCCTGCGCAGACGTTTTCCACGCTGCGTGACGGCAAAAGCGCCGGGGCGCAAGGGTTCTGCTGGTCATATGCCGACGAGGACCCGACGCTGACCGACGTGGTGTGCGATGAAGTCCTGGTGATGAATACGCAGTATTCCACGCAGTGGGACAGCCTGGCGCACATGGGGAGCCGGTTCGACGCCGACGGCGACGGTCAGAGCGAGGCGGTTTTCTACAACGGATTCCGTGCAGGCGTGGACATCCACGCGGCTCCAGAGCAGCCGCATGCGCCACAGGACTGGATGCGGTTTCCTGGCCCACGGGCCGAAGCCCTGGGCATCCAGAACCTGGCCGAGCACGGCGTGCAGGGCCGGGGCGTTCTCATCGATCTGGAACACCATATCGGCAGGCGCCGCGAGGCCGTCGGATATGACCGGCTGATGCGCATTCTCGAGGCCGACCAGATCGACGTGGAAGCCGGGGATATGGTGTGCATCCACACAGGCTTTGCAGACACTCTGCTGGGCATGAATCGCCAGCCCGACCTGGATCTGCTGCACAAGACAGGCAGCGGCCTGGATGGCAACGACGCCAGGCTGCTCAACTGGATTGTCGACGTCCGGCTCGCCTGCCTCCTGGCAGACAACCCGGCAGTGGAGCTGGTCGTCCCCCGGCTCTTGCAGCCGACCCCCATTCGCGGGCCGCGCCTGCCGCTGCATGAACACTGCCTTTTCAAGCACGGAATTCATTTGGGCGAGCTGTGGCATTTCACGCCGCTGGCCCAGTGGCTGCGTCAGAACCATCGCTCCCGATTCCTGCTGACTGCGCCGCCGCTGAGGCTGCCAGGCGCGGTGGGTTCTCCCGCAACGCCCATCGCAACGGTCTGAACGATAACGCAAAGGATGCACAGGCCTGCCGGCAGTTGTGCAGGCGGTCCCATCGCCAACTCAACGGAGACAAAATGAAGCACCTGATCAAGCCAACCCTTGTCGCAGCCGCGCTGACCATGGCAATGGGCGTTGCCCACGCCGAATGGCCCGACAAGCCCATCAAGCTCGTCGTGCCCTACCCGGCAGGAGGCGCCGCGGACAATACCGCCCGCATCCTCGCGCAGCACCTCGGCGAGCGCCTGAAGCAGCAAATCATCGTGGACAACCGTCCCGGAGCCAGCGGCACCATCGGTGCGTCAGCGGTGGCCAAGTCCCCAGCGGACGGGTACACCCTTTTGCTCGACGCCACTTCGCATGCCGTCAATCCGAGCCTGTTTCCGAAGCTGAACTATGACCCGACCAAGGACTTCTCGCCCATTTCGCTGGTCGTGCAAGTTCCGCTGCTTCTGGTCGTGCCGTCGAAATCGCCTTACGGCAGCGTCCCGGAAATCATCAAGGCTGCCAGGGAGAAACCCGGCACCTTGACCTTCGCTTCGGCCGGCAGCGGGGGCGCACAGCATCTGGCGGCAGAGCTGTTCGCGCAGAGCGAGAAAATCTCGCTCACGCACATTCCCTACAAGGGCGGCGCTCCTGCGTTGACCGACCTCATTGGCGGGCAGGTCGATCTCATGTTCAGTGCGACCAGCGCCAGTGGTTCGTTTGTGAAGGGCGGCAAGCTCAAGGCCATCGCGATCACGTCGGCGAAGCGGGTGGACACGTGGCCGCAGACGCCCACCGTCGCGGAAAGTGCCATCCCGGGCTTCGAAGTCAGCGAATGGAATGGCTTGTTCGCTCCAGCCAATACACCACGGGCCATTGTGGAGCGCCTTGAGGCAGAGACGAGGGCAGTGGTTGCAAGCCCTGCAGTCGCCAAAAGGTTCGCTGAAGCCGGCGTGCAAGGCGTGGGCTCAAGCTCGCAAGACTTCGCCGCCTTCGTGAAATCGGAAACCGCCAAGTGGGCGAAGGTGATCAAGGCCGGCAACATCAAGTCCGACTGAGCAGCCACTGCAACTCCCCCCTGAAATCATGACCAAAAAATCATTTGCGTTTTTCGGCCTGCGAGTGGCGGCCATTGCCCTGTCCGTCTCGGCTGGTGCCTCGGCCGTGTGCGCGGCGGATGTCTATCCGAGCAAGTCCGTCAAGATCGTGGTTCCATATGCCCCCGGAGGCGCTGTCGACCAGGTGACCCGGCGTGTGGCACAGAAGCTGACGGAGCAGACCGGCCAGTCCTTCTATGTGGATAACAAGCCCGGAGGCACCAGCACCATCGGCGTCAGTCTTGTGGCGCGCTCCGCGGCTGACGGCTACTCTCTTGTCGCCAACGACCTGACGTACTCTATCTTGCCGCACGTCTTCCACAAGCTTGCCTGGGATTACGAGAAGGACCTCATTGCGGTTGCGGCCTTCAACTTTGCGCCCGTGGCGATTGCGGTTGCTGCAGACTCCAAATTCCGCACCCTCTCCGAACTGGTGGCTTATGCCAAGGCCAATCCAGGCAAGCTCAACTACGGCACGGGTGGTGCGGGAACGATGCCCCACTTCGGTACCGAGGCGTTGAAGAAGGCTGCAGGGTTCGATGCAACCCATGTGCCGTTCAAGGGCAACGGCGAAGCAACCATGGCGGTGCTGAGCAAGCAAATCGACTTTCAGCTCGCCTCGACCGCCGGAGTCATCGGGCAGGTAAAGGGTGGCAAGCTGAGGCTGCTCGCCGTGACCGGCAACGCAAGACTCAAGGCACTGCCGGATGTTCCGACGTTCGCAGAGGCGGGCGTCAAGAACTATGGGGTGGTGAATTTCACGGGGCTCTGGCTTCTCAAAGGCACGCCGCCAGCCATCGTGACAAAACTCCAGAACGATATCTCGATTGCGATGGCCAGCAAGGAAATCAAGGATTTCGCCGACAGCATAGGGGCCGTGCCGGATGTGGTGACCGGAGAGGGATTTTCGAAGCTTCTCCGGGAGAATTCACTCCTGTGGGGACAGGTGGCCGAGTCCGCAAAAATCGACAGGCAGTAATCATTTCAGAGCGGAACTTTCTGCGCATGCCAGGCTGGTTCGTTGGCGGCTTCTGCCCTGGCTGCACAGGCAGCACCTTTTCTTGAGGGAAAAGGCGCCAGACTCATGGCATCAGGCACGAAGCGAACACCGCAGGGCGGCACGCTGGCCGCCCTGATGTGCAGGAGAACAGACACCCTAACCCGGTGACTGCCGGTCTTCGGTCATGAACAGCTCGGCGCACACGCCGCGCAGCCAGCGGTTGGCAGGGTCCTGGTGGTAGCGCGCGTGCCAGTGCTGCTTGACCTGGAACTTGGGAATCGGCAGCGGGCACGGCAGCACCTGCAGCCCGCCCCCGGTGCGCGCGAGGGTCTCGCCGATATGCCTCGGCAGCGTTGCGATCAGCTGCGTCGTGGACAGCGTGGCTGGCAGGCCCAGGAATCCCGGCAGGCGCAGGGTCACGTTGCGCCGCAAACCCAGCTGCTCCAGCGTGGCCTCCAGCAGTTGCTGGCCGGTGCCCGAGACGATGCCCACATGCGCCTCGCGCTCGTAATCGCGGCGGGTGAAGGCCTGCGGCCGCACGCGCGGATGCTGCCTGCTGGCCAGGCAGATCCAGTCCTGGTCAAACAGGGTCTGCTGGTAGAAGCCGGACTCCAGCTGCGGGATCAGGCCCAGCGCCAGGTCGGCCCTGCCATCGCTCAGCTCCTCGGCCATGCTGGCGTGCAATGCCCCCGCCTCGATGCGCACCTGCGGCGCCAGCGCCTGCACATGCGAGAACAGCCTCGGCAGCAGCGTGACGTGGCTGGCATCCGTCATGAGCACACGGAACTCCCGGTCGGCGATGGCCGGATCGAACGCGCGCCCGGCCTCGGCCAGGCGGCGCATGCCATCGAGCACCTCGCGGACGGTGCCGATCATGGCATCCATACGGGGTGTGGCCTGCATGCCGGTGGCCGTGCGCACGAACAGCGGATCGGCGAACTGCGCGCGCAGTCGCCTGAGCCACAGGCTCACCGTGGGCTGCCCCTGCCCCAGCAGCTCGGCGCTGCGCGTGACGCTGCCAGTGCGGTAAAGCGCCTCCAGCAGGCGTAGCAGCCGCAGGTCCAGGGAGCCAAGTTCATCCAGGGGAGACATGCCCCATTATTTCAAATTCTCATACGGACTATCAGATTCATGGTGTTTCCATATCTGATCCGGATTCCCAAAATCGCCTCCATTCGATACAGGAGGCAAGTCTTGAAGATCGCAGTTCTGGGCGCAGGGGCCCTGGGATGTTCCATCGGCGGCACGCTCGCCCGGACGGGCCATGAGGTCACGCTGATCAACCGCAACCGCGCACATGTGGACGCCATCAACCACGATGGCCTGCGCATGCGCACTGCCCAGGGCGAGCTGACGGTGCGCGCCCGCGCCGCCACCAGCGCCCAGGGCCTTGGCCCGCAGGATCTGGTGATCGTGCTGGTGAAGTCCTTTCACACCCGCGAGGCCATGGCCGGCGCGCTGGAACTGGTGGGGCCCGGCACGGTGGTCATGTCGCTGCAAAACGGCCTGGGCCACGAGGACGTTCTGGCCGAACTGGTGGGGCGCGAGCGCCTGCTGGCAGGCAAGACCTATGTGGGCGGCGTCATGCTGGCGCCGGGCAGCATCATCGCCGGCGTCACCGGCAAGGAGACCCTGATCGGCGAACTCGATGGCCGCATCACGCCCCGTGCACTGGCCATCGGCGAAGCCTTCAACGCGGCGGGCATGGCCACCACGGTGAGCGACAACATCCAGGGGATCATCTGGGACAAGCTGCTGGTGAATGTGGCCACCGGCGCAGTGGCCGCCATCACCCGCCTGACCTACGGCCCGCTGTACCAGCTGCCCGAGATCGAAGCCACCGCCATCGCCGCAGTGCAGGAGGCCATGGACGTGGCCCGCGCCTGCGGCATCCCGCTGACCACACCCGAAGCCCGGGCGGCCTGGACCAAGGCCAGCGCCGGCCTGCCGGCCGACTTCAAGACATCCATGCTGCAGAGCCTCGAAAAGGGCTCCGTGACCGAGATTGACTTCATCAACGGCGCCGTGGTGCGCTGGGGAGAGCGCTGCGGCGTGGCCACCCCGGTGAACCGCACGCTCGCGGCCTGCATCAAGGGCATCGAGCGCGCCACGACTCTTGCCCAGGAACCCTCCATGACAGAACCCGTCAAGACCGCCGCGCCCACCCGCGCCTATGTGGAACATGTGGCCGTGCGCGTACGCGACATTCACTGGCACATCCGCTTCTTCCGAGAGGTGCTGGGCATGGAGATGCGCGAGGTGGCAGGCCCGGCGGACAACCCCAGCCAATACTGGACGCTGGGCGGCATGCAGCTGATCGCCACCCCCGGCTTTGAAGCCCCTGCGAGCAATGACGCCGGCTGGCTCGCCCACCTGGGCGTGATGGTCGAGGACCTGGATGCCGCGATTTTCGCGGCCTCGTCCTGGGGCGTGACCCCCCTGCCCCAGGGCTTCAACTGGCTTCAGCTGCCCGATGGCCTGGCCATTGAATTGATTCAGGCCGCGCCCGGCAGCGTCGCGCAGGCCCTGGCCGTGCAACCGCGCGCCTGATCCGCATCCACAGAGAAGAACGACATGATCAAGATCCCCAAGATCGATTTCAAGACCCCCGAGCGCTACTGGGACGACGCCGCCGAGGGCGACGAGTGCGTGAGCCCCACCTACGAGGTGACCGAGGCGCGCATCAACGCCTATGCCGAACTCACGGGCGATTTCACGCCGGTGCACATCGACGAGGCCTACGCCAAAACCACGCCGTTCGGCACCCGCGTGGCCCATGGCCTGCTGGGCCTGTCCATTGCCGACGGCCTGAAGACGCAAAGCGAGTACCGTTTCCTGCCCGGCATGTCGCTGGGATGGACCTGGGACTTCCTGCTGCCGATCAAGATCAATGACACGCTGCACGTGAAGTTCCGTGTGACGGGCCTGCGCGCCAGCAAGAGCCGCCCAGGCTGGGGCATCGTCATCCTGCCCTCGGAGCTGATCAACCAGCACGGTGAAGCGGTGCAAAAGGGCGAGCACCGCCTGATGATCCCGCGCCGCCCGGGAGCCTTCTGATGCTGCCGATGCAATCGCGCCCGCTGGAGGGCATCCGCGTCATCGACTACAGCCATTTCCTGGCCGGCCCCTACGTGGGCCGCTGCCTGGCGGCCATGGGCGCCGAAGTGATCAAGGTGGAACGCCCCGGCACCGGAGATGCAGGCCGCCAGCATGCCTGGTTCGTGGGCGAGCACAGCGGCTATTTCCTGCAGCTGAACATGGGCAAGAAGGGCCTGAGCGTCAACACCAAGGACCCGCGCGGCCGCGCGCTGATGCAAAAGCTGTGCGACAGTGCTGACGTGTTCGTCGAAAACTACCGCCCCGGCGCGCTGGACAAGCTGGGCCTGGGCTACGCGGAACTGGCGGCCCGCAACGCCGGCCTGGTGTACTGCTCCATCTCCGCCTACGGCCACACCGGCCCCGACGCGCACCGTGCCGGCTTCGGCCTGATTGCCGAGGCCAAGAGCGGCATCATGCAGATGGTGGGCACGCCCGGCGAGGCGCCTCCGCTGCTTCGCATCTCGCTGGGCGACATGTACACCGGAATCCATGCGGTGGCCGCAATCAATGCCGCCCTGCTCGGGCGCGTGAAGTCCGGGCGCGGGCAGCACATCGACATGGCGCTGTACGACACCCTGGTGTCCATGCACGAGTACGCCATCCAGTGCTATACGCTGTCGGGCGGCAATGAAGTGCCGGTACAGACCGGCCACGACATGCCCACTTCCACGCTCTATGGCGTATTTCGCGCCGCCGACGGCGACCTGGTGATTGCCGCGCAGGTGGACGACGCCTGGAAGCGCTTCGCGCAGATGCTCGAATCCAACGGCGGACCGGCCGGCTTCGCAGCCAACGCGCGCCTGCACACCTCGGCGGGCCGCAACGCCCACCGCCTGGAGATCCTCTCGGTGGTCAAGCCCTGGGTGGCGCAGCGCAAGGTGGCACAGTTGCTGGCACTGTGCGACGCGATCGACGTGCCTGCCGCCAAGGTACAGCGCATCGACGAAGTGCTGGCCGACCCGCAGATTCAGGCGCGCGGCATGCTGGTGGAGCAAAACCACCCTGTGCTGGGTCGCATCCAGCTGCCCAATCTGCCATTTCGCTTCTCAGCCTGCGACACCACCATCCGCGATGTGGCGCCCGAGCTGGGCGAGCACAACGAATCCATTGCCGCCAGCCTGGGCTTCTCGCGTGAGGAAATCGCCGAGATGCAGCGCGACGGCGTCCTGTTTTCCAAACCGGCCACGGCGCCAGCCAAGGTGGGCACATGACCGACAAGTACGCCGTCATCGGCAACCCCATCGACTTCAGCAAGTCGCCCTTCATCCACGGCGAGTTCGCGCGCTCCCTGGGCCACGACATCGCATACACCAAGATTCTGGGCCCCATCGGCGGCTTCAAGGAGGCGGTGGATGCCTTGCGCGCAGCGGGTGGCCGCGGCATCAACATCACTGCGCCCTTCAAGCTCGACGCCTTCGCCTACGCCGACGAGCGCTCGCCCAGCGCCGAACTGGCCGGTGCGGTCAACTGCCTCAAGCTCGACGGTCCGCGCATCGTGGGCGAGAACTTCGACGGCGTGGGCCTGGTGCGCGATACGGTCCACAACCTGGGCCAGCCTCTGGCCGGCCGCCGCGTGCTGCTGCTGGGAGCCGGCGGCGCAGCGCGCGGCGCGCTGCTGCCGTTCCTGGCCGAAGGGCCCGCCGAGCTGGTCATCGCCAACCGCAGCGATGGCAAGGCCCAGGAGCTGGCCGCCATCGCACTGCGCCATGCGCCGGCTGGCACCAGCGTGCGCGCCAGCGGCTATGGCGCACTGGAGGGCCAGCGCTTCGATGTCGTTTTCAACGCCACCTCGGCCAGCCTGCGGGGCGAGTTGCCCCCCGTGCCTGCCAGCGTGTTTTCCGGCTGCGCGCTGGCCTACGAGCTGGCCTATGCCAAGGGCATGACCCCTTTTCTGCGCCTGGCGGTCAACGCCGGCGTGACCCGCTGCGCCGACGGCGTCGGCATGCTGGCCGAGCAGGCTGCTGAGGCCTTTGCCTGGTGGCGCGGCGTGCGTCCGCGGACCGAGGCGGTCATCGAAAGCCTGCGCGTTCCGCTGGAATGAGAGGCGCGTCCGGCACTGAATGCACCCGCACTGGCAAGAACAAGTTCAACCAAGGAGACGTTGGTGCTCAAGGGGGCGCCATTGAGCTGGCCGTGATGAACTCGGGCATCGCTCACGCCAGGCAGTCATCAGGCAGTTCGCAAGGGGACAGCGCGCCGGTCATCACCGCCACGGTGTCGCTCATGCTGATCCGGCGGGGGTCGAGCACTGCCGCCCGGCGGCCCAGCCGGGCCACGTGGATGCGGTCGGCGATGCCAAAGACATGCGGCATGTTGTGCGATATCAGCACCACCGACAGGCCGCGGTCACGCACCTGGCGGATCAGCGCAAGCACCATGTCGCTTTCCTTCACGCCCAGCGCGGCAGTGGGCTCGTCCAGAATCACCACATGCCGTGCGAAGGCCGCCGCACGCGCCACCGCCACGCACTGGCGCTGCCCGCCGGAGAGCGTTTCGACAGCCTGCGTCATCGAACGGATGCCGACCTTCAGGTCCGCCATGCGGGCCACGCTTTGCGCCAGCATCTCCTTCTTGTCGAGCAGGCGAAGCAGCCTGCCCGGCCAGCCGGGGCGGCGCAGCTCGCGTCCGAGAAAAAGGTTCTCGGCAATGGTCATGCCCGGCGCCACGGCCAGGTCCTGGTAGACGGTTTCGATGCCCCGGTGGCGCGCATCGATCGGCCTCTTGAAATGGACCGGCTGGCCGCCCAGCATCATCTGCCCGGCATCCGCGATGATGGCGCCGGACAGGCACTTGATCAGCGAGGACTTGCCGGCGCCGTTGTCGCCGATCACTGCCAGAATCTCTCCGGCGCGCAGCTCGAAGTCGGCGCCATCCAGCGCGGTGACCCGCCCGTAGCGCTTGACCAGTCCGCTGGCGGACAGGACAACAGGGGCCGTCATGCGCGGCCGCCTTTGCGCGACAGCTGGTCCACCGTGACCGCCAGGATCACGAGGATGCCGGTGATCAGCATCTGATAGACCGATGACACGCCCATGAGCGTCAGTCCATTGCGCAGCACGCCCACCACCAGAGCCCCGGCCAGCGTGCCCAGGAGGGCTCCCCGTCCGCCAAACAGGCTGGTGCCGCCCAGCACCACGGCGGTGATGGCATCCAGATTGTCCGTCTGCCCCGCATTGGGGTCTCCCACGCCGGTGCGGGCCACGATCAGCAGGGAAGCGATGCCGTAGAAGGCGCCCGCCAGCGTGTAGACACCCAGCAGGACACGATCGGTTTCAATGCCTACCAGACGTGTGGCTTCGGGGTTGTTGCCCACGGCATACACATGCCGGCCCGAGGCGGTTTCGCGCAGCCACAGCCAGGTGGCAAGGTACAGCAGCAGCATCAGCACCGTGCCGTAGGTGATCTTCGTGCTGCCGATGCCAAAGGTGTTGCCCAGCCAGAGCATCAGCTCCGGCACGGCCGTGACGGTCTGCGCTTCGGAGTAGATCTGGGTCATTGCGAACGCAATGTTGAAAGTCCCCAGCGTCACGATGAACGAGGGCAGCTTGATCCGCGTGACCAGAAGGCCGTTGCACATCCCCAGCAACATGGTCACGGCGATGGCGCACAGGATGGCCAGCGGCGCCGGCACGCCCTGGTCTGCCGCCAGCCTGGTCATCACGATGCTGCCCAGCGCCATGAGCATGCCGCAGGACAGGTCGATGCCTGCGGTCAGGATGATCAGCGTCTGGCCGATGGCGATGACGCCCACCACGCTCACCTGCTGCAGGATCAGCGAAAAATTCCCCCCGGAAAAGAACCGATCGGTGGCACTGCCAAACACCGTGCAGGCGATCAGCAGGGCAATGAAAGGCCCGAACTGCCCGATCGGGGGCATGTGGTCCCTGAACGCATTCACGCAGCTTGCCTCCCGGCCTCGCAGCGGCGCACGGGGCCACGCATTTACTTGCGGCCCCAGCACAGATCCATGCCGTAGGAGACGCTCTGGCTCGGCACGCCGGCCACCGGCGTACCGGCGATCAGGGTCACGCCGGTGTCGGTGTAGCCGCTGGCCTTCTTGCCGGTGCGCGCATATTCGGCGGCGGCCTGCACGCCCATCGCCGCCATCTTCAGCGGGTACTGCTGCGAGGTGGCGGCGATCTTTCCGGCAGCGACGTCCCTGATGCCGTCGCACCCGCCGTCCACCGAAACGATCATCACATCCTTGTGCCTGCCGGCCTTCTTCAGGGCGTTGTAGGCACCGGCGGCAGCGGGCTCATTGATGGCATAGACCAGGTTGATCTGCGGATCTTTCTGCAGACAGTTTTCCATCGCCGTCTGGCCCTTGGCCCGGTCGCCGAAACTGTCGGCCATGCACACCACCTGCGGGCTGGTGGCGAGGGTGGTGGTGGTGCTTTCGCTGGGCACGCCGGCAAAGCCCTTGAGGAATCCGTTGTGGCGCTGCGCCCCTGTTGGCTGGCCAGGGAACAGGTCGAGCATCGCGATCTTCACCGGTCCGCCCGCCGTCCTGGCGGCCATGGCGGCCTGGGCGTATTTGCCGATCAGAACGCCGGCCTGGTAGTTGTCCGTGGCGAACAGGGCATCCACCGCTTCGGCCGGATCGGTCGGGCTGTCCAGGGCGATCACCATCACGCCGGCATCCCGCGCCTTCCTGACGGCCGGCAAGATGGCCTTGGCATCGTTGGGCGTGAGCAGGATGGTTCTGGCACCTGCAGCAATCAGGTTTTCCATGGCCGTGACCTGCCCGCCGTTGTCGCCATCCGCCTTGCCTGCGACCGTCAGCAGCTTGACCCCCTTGGCCTTGGCCATCTGGGTGGCGCCTTCCTTCATCTTGACGAAGTAGGGATTGGTGTCGGTCTTGGTGATGAGGCCGACGACCGACTCCCCAGCATGGGCGGCCCCCGCATGGGCGGCCCATGCCCAGGCAGGCAGCGTCAAAACGAGCAATGATCTTTTGAACATGGTGTCTCCTCGCTGGGATGGAAAGTGCGTGGCTTCCATTCGTGATCGAGAGGCCGGGTGGCCTGCCGGCTGAAGAACAGCGCCCCCATGCGGCTGCGCCTTCAGCGATTCGATTGAACGAATCCACGCCGCAAATGGCAAACTAAATTTATTTGCCGAATCATTTAGTTTTTCTTGATGAAATCCGGCATCGGGCGAGGTCCGCCACGGTTTCACCGCCATCCATTCGGCACAAATGCGCACCCTGCCAGTCAAGGCGGGCGCGGTCCTGCCATGGGGGCGCAGCCTACCCGGCAGCCGCTGCGGCCTGCAGCGGTATCCAGTGGTTGTCCAGCGCCATGCCTTCCACCCCCGCCGCGCCCAGCAGTTGCCCGCGCTGGCGCAACTGGGCCTGCCGCGCGCCGCCCATCCAGAGCGCGGGCAGGTGGGGCAGTGGCCGGCCTTGCGCATCCAGCGAGACACTGCTGTTGGCCACGCAGTACACACCCTGCATGGCATCGCTGCGCAGCCACCGGCCCTGCCCTGCAGGCTCCAGGGGCGCCTGCCACCAGGTGACGGTGTCTGCGCGCGGGCAGCTGACGGCAAAGAACCGGCCATCGCTGCCGATGTCGCCGCCATAGCCGGCCAGCGCAGGCTGCCCCTCGGGCAGCGGCACGGCGTGCAGGCGATCGCCGTCGAACAGCGCCAGCACGGGCGCGGCAGCGCGTGCCTCGGGGTCGCGGTGCTCGGCCTGCAAGGCGATGCCCAGCCAGCGGCGCGGCGCACCAGGGCCGATCCGGGGCCCCCAGGCCAGATGGCGCAGGCTCAGGCGGCTGTCACCGAGCTGCCACAGGCCGGCGATGGCGCCTTCCTCGGCGGGATGCAGCCTGGCAATGCTGGAGTCCATATGGTCGAGCTGCAGCTTGCGCCGCCCGGTCTCCGACTGCGTGGGAATGCCGCCGTTGGCCACCATCAGCGTGCCGTCGGTGTCCAGCAGCAGCTGGTGCGGGTCCATGCCGCCCGTGCGCCACTCGGCCACCTTCTCCAGGGTCGCGGCATCGCGCACGCCGATCAGGCCCTGGGCGTCGGCCAGATCGGTCTCAGTGGTGTAGAGGTGGCGGCCATCGGCGCTTTCGATCACATGGCCATTGAAGACGCGGTCGCTCTCTATCCACAGCCACTGTGCATGCCTGGCGGCCTGCCGGGGGCGCAGGCGCACCAGCCAGTCGCCAGGGCGGCGGCTCGCAAAGACCACCGACCCGTCGCGCAGCGCAGCCATGCCATGGGCGCGCGTGGGCACCTCCAGCGACTGCAGCACCTGCAGCTGAGCGGCAGGGGAGCCGCTGCGCACCATGCCGACATGCATCTGTTCGCCGCGCATCCAGGCGGCGGCCAGCAGGCCAGGCACCTGGGATGAGCGGGCCTGCGGCAAGGGCATGGCCGCCAGCAGGCCCATGGCCTGCAGCCACCGGCGGCGGTGCAGCGGGTGCTCAGTCTCCATCGGCATCCGAGAACCCGATGTTGACCTCCAGGGCAGGGGCCACCTCGCTCTCCATGAGGCGCTTGAGGCGCGACAGCGGCCGTGCGGCGGCCTCGACGGCTGGGGCCGTCGGCTGCTGCGCCATCGCGCGCATGCCGGCATCGGCGTCGTTGACGGCCTGCAGCCAGCGGTCGGCCAGCGGATTGAGGCCCCGCCCGCGCAGGTAGGACTCGATGGGCACGATGTCCGCGCCGGGCCGGGGCACGCTGCGGTCCACGCTCACGGCCAGACTGCGCAGGCCCTGCCAGTGCGCGCGCCAGACCTGCACGGCGCTGCCGCTGGCCTGATGCTCCCAGGCGGGCGGCCTGCCGCCTGTGCTGCCAGCACTGCGCAATGGCTTTTCCATGTCGGCCCAGCGCAGGCGCTCCAGGCCGCCCACCCACTGGTTGATGAATTCCGCCATGGCCGCTGTGGCGGCATCGCCCTCCTCGGACCAGTCCTGCCCTGCCAGCCGGGCGAAGCCCTGCTCCAGGATGCCCAGCTCGGCAGCGATCTCCTCGGCGGCCAGCACCGCATAGGCGCAGGCCGGGGTCTGCGGCGCGGCAGGCTGGGTCCACAGCAGATGCTCCAGCGCAGGAAAGCCCTTGGCGGGTGCGCCGATGCGCTCCATCGCCGCCAGACTGGCCGGTGCGGACTGCAGGGCCTTGCCGAGCAGCGCCGGACGCATGGGGCGAAAGTCCACCAGGCGCGCCGAGCGGCGTTCGATCAGCGGCCCCAGGGCCACTGCCGACAGCGCGCTCCAACGGCCTGCCGCATGCACATAGGCCTGGCGCGCGGACTCCAGCGCGGCGCCAGCGCCTGCGGCATCGGCTGCGCAATGCGCCTGCAGTGCCTGGCGCAGCGCCTGCGCGGACTGTGCAGCAGCCCGGGCCTGCGGGGCGTACCACTGGCCGTACAGGCCCTGCACGGCATGGGCGGTGTTGTAGAAGGGGATAGCCATATGGGCTTGCACCTCCTGGGCCTGCAGCGGGGCAGCGGCCAGCAGCGAAAGCGCAGCGGCGCACAGGAGCTGGCGGGGTATGGTGGGCAGGCAGGGCATCAGAGGGACTCCACAAATCGAACCAGGGCATCGCGGTCCTGGGCACTGAAGCGGCGCACCTGCTCGCGCGATGCCTCAGCCTCGCCTCCATGCCAGAGGATGGCTTCGAGCACGCCGCGCGCACGGCCATCGTGCAGCAGGCGCTGGTGGTTGTTCACGTCGGGCAGCAGGCCGATGCCCCACAGCGGCGGCGTGCGCCACTGGCGGCCCGAGGCACGGAAGTCGGGTCGGCCATCGGCCAGCGCCTCGCCCATATCGTGCAGCAGCAAGTCGGTATAGGGCGCGATGGTCTGGCCCGACAGCGCCTTGCTGCTGAGCGCGGGGGACAGCCCGGGGAACAGTTCGCCCGCCGTCTGGTAGCTGGGACGGTGGCATTGCGCGCACTGTGCCTGGTGGAACAGCGCCTCGCCACGGCGCACCACCGGGTCGCCGGCATGGCGCCGTGCAGGAGGCGCCAGCGTGGCCTGGTAGAAGATCACGTCGTCCAGCACGCGGTCTTCGATCTCCACGCCCTCGGCCCCGCTGCCGTGCGGGGCGGCAAGGCAGTCCTTTTGCGCAGGTGTGCAGGTCTGCTGCGCAAAGCGCCTGGAGGTGATGCCGATATCGCCCAGGAAGGCCGAAGCGGTCTGGTGGGCCAGCGAGGCGACATTGGCCTTCCAGCCGAAGCGGCCCAGCATCATGCGCTCGCCGTAGGCATCCCAGACATAGTTGGGCTGGCCCTGGATGGGGCCGCCCAGGGCGGCCTGGGCAGCGGCGTTGGCCAGGATCTCGGATTCGGGAATCTGCTCCAGCAGCCCCAGCCCGATGACCTGCGGCGCAATGCGCGGGCTGGCCATGGCGGTGGCGGCCATGGGCCCGTAGTTCAGGCCCGTGAACTCGTAGAGCGGTTTTTCCAGCGTGTAGGGCGTGCCGTCGGCAAACTGCCCGTGCACCGGCTCATACCGGATGCGCAGCTCGCCCTCGCCCTTGACGCCGGACACGCCCTGGGTGTTGAACTGGTCGCCATACACCGGCTCGGGCAGCGGCCCGCCATGCGGCCCTGCGCCAGGGATGGACAGGCGCATGAGCAGGCCCGCGAAGGGCTGGGGCTTGAGCGGGTTGTGGAAGTCCGGCGGCTGGGCACGGCCATCCTGCACATGGCAGCCGCCACATGAGCGCGCCAGAAAATGCGGCCCCAGGCCGTCGCGGGCCGTGGTCGAGGCCGGCGCCTGCACCCAGTTGCGCTTGAAAAAGGAGTTGCCGATGGCAAAGCGCGTGCGTTCGGCATCATCCAGGTTGGCGGCGGGCAGCGAGAAAGCATTGCGCCCGGTGGCATGGACCGTGGTCTGTCCGCCGGGCGGCAGTGGCGCTGCGGGCGCGGCAAACAGCCGCTGTGCATCCGGCACCGTTGCGGGTGCCGTTTCGGGTACCGTTGCGGGCGCAACTGCGGGCGCAACTGCGGACGCCGCTGCAGCACCCTGCCGCTGGACCATGCAGCCCGGCAGGCCCAGGATGGCGGCTGCCATCAGCAAGGGAGAAATGTTCATGGTGGGGAGGGCTGGCCTGGAAATGCCGGGGCCGCCGGCCCCTTTCAGGGGCAGCGGCCTGGACAGGGAGTGGATGCGGGCTCTCAAGGGGCCTTGGGGTCCACCAGGTTGAGCTGGGCGATGCCGACGGCGCTGGCCGCATCCACCAGATCCTTGCTCTGCTGCACCAGGCTGTCGATGGTGGCCTGGATTCTGGTGCGCGAGGCCGCGTCGCGCGCGCCCTGGATGGCCTGGTCAAAGGGAGCGGGAATGGCCTGCGCCGCCTCGACCGACTGCGCAATCTGGCGGGTGGTCCTGTCGGCCAGGGCGCTGTCCCTGGCGGCGACCCAGTCCCGGATGCCGGGGCCCTGCAGCACGCTGCCATCCAGGCGCCGGTAGCGGCCCAGCCAGACATTGAGAATGCCCTGGGCATTGGCCACGGCATCGCGGTGCGTATTGTCGGAAAAGCACGAGTGCTCGTCTTCCTGGTCCCGGCTGGCCATGGCCACCTCCAGGCGCTCGCCAGCCAGTTCGCCGCGCGACAGCGAACCCAGGCCCACGAAGATGCGGCGCAGCGCGTCTTCGGGCGTCTTCTCGAACCGGGCGCGGAAGTTGCCTGCCACGCCGGGCTTCCACTGGTCCGCCACGGACTGCAGATCATCGATCAGCAGTTCGGTCACGACCTTGAGGTACTGGCGCCGGCGGTCGGCATTGGGCTTCTTGCCATCCACATAGTCGGTATAGGGGCGGTTGCCCGGTCCCTGGTCGCTGAGGTCCTGGCCCCAGAGCATGAACTCGATGGCATGCCAGCCCGTGGAGACATTCTCCTCGCCGTCATGCTCGTTGAGTTCGGCCAGCCGCTTCTTGGTAATGGCTTGCTTGCGGTTGTTGATGATGCCGGCATCGGGGTTGCCCTCGACATAGTCCACATAGGACTCGTCCATGGGCCAGGCATTGATCTGGCCTTCAGGGCCGTCGTCGTTGTCGATGGGGCCGGCATAGAAACGGAAGGCTTCGGTCTGGCCGTAGTACTCGCGGGCATCGATCCAGGCCTGGCGCGCGCGCTGCAGGCCCTGTTCGCTGGGCGCGGACAGAAAGGCCTGGATCGCCCGGCGCATGGTCTTGGCCGAAGCGATAGAGTCCGCGTAGTTGGCATGGACCAGCGTGCCGTAATGCCTGACCACCTCCGGGGCCGACAGGCTTTTCTTCACGGGCTGTTGGGCGGTGCCGGCGGCAGTGGCCTGGCTCATCGGGACGGCTGCGCCCAGGGCAAGGGCAGCCGCAATCAGAATGGATTGCATGGCGGGACAGTGGTGGAAGAAAGCAATATGGAACGCCAGAATGTAATAAGAATTGTTCTTATTGACAAAATCAATACCGTATCGCCGCACTGCAGGCCAAGGTTTTATGCCCGGGCCGGCGGCCCTTCACACCTCACTGCACAGCGTCGCACTGCTGGTGCTCGATGCGGTCCACGGCCTGACGGATGTCTTCCCTGAGCATCTGGTCGCCCAGCATGATGGAGACCTGCCCCTGCAGCCCCCGCAGCCTGTCCAGCGCCGCCATATACCCACCGCTGCCAATGCGCTTGAGCCCGCACAGCGCATAGAGCTTGGCCACAGGCGAGCGCCTGGGGTCGTCGATCACCGACAGCAAGATGGCGTTCGCCTCGGGCCGCTTGACCATGTCCTCCAGATAGGCCTCGGCGGGCGAGACTTGCCCGGCAAAACCTGCGAGGCCCAGGTTGAACTGATGGGCATCCAGGGCTCTGGCATCGAACAGACTGGCATGGCCGGCCGCCGGAAGGCCCAGGAGCCAGACCAGCGCCAAAGAAGAGAGACGGTTTTTCATGACAGCCATGGACTCTGAACCGCAGCCCAGGTTCCCGCCGGCAGCACGACCCGCTGCGCCAGGAGTCAACCCGCAACAGCCAGCGCCACCGCCGATTCCGCCACCTGCAGCCAGACCTTGCGGCCTGCGCGCAGGCCCTCGCCGGCTGGTGCATGGCCCACGCCGCTGCCGCCCCAGGGCAGTTGCGCCACCACCTCGCGCGCGCAGGCCGTACCGCCCCGTGCCACGCGCTGCACCCGGGCAGGCCAGAGGTTGACCCCGGACTGCCCGGCATCCGCAGCGGCGGGCAGGACCCGTACGGCCGTCGCCTTGCACAGCGCCAGCACCGGCACCCCAGGCGCCAGCGCCAGCAGCTGCACGCTTTCCCGCGTGATGCGGGCCGCGATGCGGGAGCCGTCCAGCGTGCCGTCGGGAACCAGCCAGACCTGGATCTGGCCGTCCTGCGGGTGCAGCGACTCGATGCGGCATGGCCAGAGATTGCGCATGCTGGTGCGCAGACCCAGCCGGAACGCAGGCGCCAGCCCGCCCGCGCCCTGCGCCGCAAAACGCCTGAACACCTGCTCCCTGGCCTGATCCAGCGCATCGGCCATGGCCAGCAGCGACAGGCCCGCCTCGGTGATGCGCGCACCGCCGCCGCCGGCGCCCCCCACCGAGCGCTCGACCAGGGCGCGGCCCGCCAGGTTGGTCAGCACATCCAGCGCCTGCCAGGCCGCCTTGTAGCTGATGCCCGCCTCGCGCGCAGCCTGGGAGATGGAATGGCCGGCAGCGATATGGCGCAGGATGGCGATGCGCCGGTCAGCAAGATCATGGCCCAGCGCAGGCAGCAGGCCGGACAGTGGCAGGGAAGTATCGGCAGTCATGCGCGACATCATGCCCGGGCCGCAGCCCTGCCAGAAGGTCAAAACACCTGCGACCCGGATGCGCTGGCACATGTGGCTACACTTCGCTATTCACAAACGGAATAGCGAGAACTCCATGACAGCGAACATGCCCCTGCGCGCCACCGCCCTGGCGGCCCTTGCCCTGTTCAGCCTGCCTGGCACGCAGGCTGCCGAGGTTTCGGTGGCTGTGGCCGCCAATTTCACGGCGCCCATGCAGAAGATTGCCGCCGAGTTCGAGAAGGACACCGGCCACAAGGCGCAGCTGTCGTTTGGCGCCACGGGCAAGTTCTATGCGCAGATCGCCAATGGAGCCCCTTTCCAGGTGCTGCTGGCCGCCGATGACACCACGCCCGACAGGCTCGCCCGGGAGGGCCGCGGCCTGGCAGGCACGCGCTTCACCTACGCCATCGGCCAGCTGGTGCTGTGGAGCCCCAAGGCCGGCTATGTGGACAACAAGGGCGAGGTGCTCAGAACCGGTGACTACCAGCATATCGCCATCGCCAACCCCAAGCTGGCACCCTACGGCACGGCCGCCATGGAAGTGCTCCAGAAGCTGGGCATCACGGCACAGGTCCAGCCGCGCATCGTCATGGGCGAGAACATCGCCCAGACCTACCAGTTCGCGGCCACGGGCAATGCCCAGCTGGGCTTTGTGGCGCTGTCGCAGGTGATGGAAAACGGCAGGCTGCGCGAAGGCTCGGCCTGGCAGGTGCCCACTGGCATGCACGAGCCCATTCGCCAGGACGCCATCGTGCTCCAAAGCGGCAAGGACAGCGAGGCCGCCGCCGAACTGATGAAATACCTGCGCGGCGACAAGGCGCGTGCCATCATCCGCTCCTATGGATATGGCCTTTGATCATCCCCTGAGCGGCTGTGCCGGTGCCCCGGGCCGTGCTTCGCAGCCGACTGCGGCTGCCTGCCCCGCATGATTTTGACGGCCGACGATTACGCCGCCATACGGCTGACGCTGGAGCTGGCCAGCGTGACCACGGTGCTGCTGCTGATACTGTGCACGCCACTGGCCTGGTGGCTGGCCCGCACGCGCTCGCGCTGGCGCGGGCCCATCGGCGCCGTGGTGGCGCTGCCGCTGGTGCTGCCGCCGACGGTCATCGGCTTTTACCTGCTGGTCACCATGGGGCCGCATGGCCCTGTGGGACAGCTCACGCAGGCGCTGGGCCTGCGCACCCTGCCCTTCACCTTCGCGGGCCTGGTCATCGGCTCGCTGATCTACTCCATGCCCTTCACCGTGCAGCCCCTGCAGCGTGCGTTTGAAGCCCTGGGGCCACGCCCCCTGGAAGCTGCGGCCAGCCTGGGGGCCGGACCGCTGGACCGCTTCTTCACCGTGGCGCTGCCGCTGGCGCGCCCCGGCTTCATCACAGCCGCCGTACTGACCTTTGCGCACACCGTGGGCGAATTCGGCGTGGTGCTGATGCTGGGCGGCAACATTCCCGGCGTGACGCGCGTGGTCTCAGTGCAGATCTACGACCATGTGGAAGCCATGGAATACGCCCATGCCCACTGGCTGGCCGGTGGCATGGTGGTGTTCTCCTTCCTTGTGCTTGTAGCCTTGCACCTGCTGCAGCCACGCGAGGACCGCCGCGCATGAAGGCGGCCTTCGCTCCTTTCGCACCCGCTGTCCCTGGCGCGGACAGCCCTGCGCAAATCACGGCATCGCTGTTAGTGCAGCGCACCGATTTCCGCCTGGATGTGCAACTGTGCCTGCCCGGCCGTGGCGTCACCGCCCTGTTCGGCCCCTCGGGCTGCGGCAAGACCACCTGCCTGCGCAGCATCGCGGGACTGGAGCGCGCCAGGGGCAGCGTGACCGTCAATGGCGAGGTCTGGCAGGATGACGCGACCGGCCAGTGGCTGCCCACGCACCGGCGCGCGCTGGGCTATGTGTTCCAGGAAGCCAGCCTGTTCGCGCACCTGAGCGTGCGCCGCAACATCGACTATGGCCTGCGGCGCACTCCCCCCGCCCGGCGCAAGGTCTCGCAGGAACAGGCCGTGGCCCTGCTGGGCATCAGCCACCTGATGGAGCGCATGCCGTCCACGCTGTCGGGCGGCGAACGCCAGCGCGTGGCCATTGCGCGGGCCCTGGCCACCAGCCCCAGGGTGCTGCTGATGGACGAGCCCCTGGCCGCGCTGGATGCCCAGCGCAAGGCCGAGGTCCTGCCCTACCTGGACCAGCTGCACCGCGAGCTCGACATTCCCGTGGTCTATGTGAGCCACTCCATTGATGAGGTCGCGCGCCTGGCGCAGCACATGGTGCTGCTGCGCAGCGGCAGCATCGTGGCGGCAGGCCCCGCCCAGGAGCTGCTGACCCGCCTGGATCTGCCCCTGGGCGCGGGCGATGCCGCCGCCGTGGTCCATGCCCAGATGCTGCACTACGACCCCTGCATGCATCTGGCCACACTGGACTTTGATGGCGGCAGGCTGCGCATGGTCATGGCAACGCCGCGCCCGATGGGCACGCCGGTGCAGCTGCGCGTGCAGGCGCGCGATGTGAGCCTGAGCCTCAGGCGTCCCGAAGACAGCAGCATCCTCAACATTGTCCCCGCCGCCGTGCTGGACATGCGCGAGGACGGCCCGGGCCAGGTCATGGTCTCGCTGCAGCTGGGCCAGGCCCGGCTGCTGGCGCGCATCACCGCCCATTCGGCGCGGCAGCTGGCGATTGCGCCGGGCCTGCATGTCTTTGCGCAGATCAAGGGCATGGCGCTGCTGGACTGAGCGCTGCCACGGGGACCGATATCATGCCCGCACCGCCTGCGCGGACCACGCCATGAACGCCACCACCGAAGACCCCCGCGAATCCGGCGCCGCCTGCCCGGCCACGGTGCCAGTGCCTGCCGCGCTGCGCGCCATTGACGTCACGCGCCTGCAGCGGCACGACGATGGCACCGTGCACGCCCAGCCAGGAACCCAAGTGCTGGCCAGCGAAGTGCCCATCGCCCTGGTCTTCAACGGCATCTCGCACGCCGTGATGATGGGCACGCCGGCCAATATCGAGGATTTCGCGCTGGGCTTTGCGCTGACCGAGGGCATTGTGGACAGCCGCGCCGATTGCTATGGCATCGAGGCGCGCCCGGTGGCCGCAGAGGCGGCGGGCCTGCCTGCGGGCGTGGATGCCATCGAGGTCCGGCTGGAGGTCGCCTCGCGCTGCTTCGCGCGCCTCAAGGATCGGCGCCGCAGCATGAGCGGACGCACGGGCTGCGGCGTCTGCGGCGTGGACAGCTTCGCGGCGCTGGACCTGTCCCTGCCCGCACTGCCCGCGCACGGCTGGATCAGCCGGGTCGATGCTGGCGCCGTGTGCGCCGCCATCTCAGCGCTGGCGCCGCTGCAGCAGCTCAATGCGCAAGCCGGCGCCGTGCACGCCGCAGGCTGGGCCCGGCTCGACGGGCAACTGACGGATGTGCTGGAAGACGTGGGACGGCACAATGCGCTGGACAAGCTGGTGGGGCGCATGGCGCGCACGGGACGGCTGGGCGAGCCCGGCTTTGCCGTGCTCTCCAGCCGGGGCAGCCATGAGCTGGTGCGCAAATGCGCCAGGGTCGGCATTGCGGCGCTGGCCACGATTTCAGCGCCCACGGCCATGGGTGTGCAGATGGCAGAGCTCACGGGACTTCGGCTGTGGGGCCTGTGCCGGCCGCCCAGGGCCGTTCTTTATGCGCCCTGCCCCCAGGCAATGCCCGAGCGCGGCACCTGAGCAGCGGCAAGTTCGTAAAATCGCGGGCCCAGCCCCTGGATGTACACCATGACCCGCTGCAACAACACCTTCCTGCCCGCGCGCCGCTGGTACGCTGGCGCCCTGCTTGCCATTGCGGCCTGCGCCAGCCTGGGCGCATCCGCCCAGGGCCTGGCTTCGGATGAGACCCGCAACTTTCCGCCCCAGGCACAGTTCGGCACGCTGGCCGTCACCCAGTTCCCCACTGTCGAGGTCGATGGCAAGGCCGTGCGCACATCGCCTGGCTTCCGGCTGTTCAGCCCCGAGCGCACGCTGGTCCAGGCGTCCACCTACCAGGGACAGAAGCTGACTGTGGCCTATCTGATCGAGCCCCAGACCCAGTGGCTGCACCAGGCCTGGATTCTCACGCCGGCCGAGATCGCAAAGCACCGCAAACCCGGCCTGCTCGAAAGCCTGTTCGGCGGCTGAAGCCGGCAGGCCCGCGCCAGGGCAGCCGCCCTGGCGCACCACACCCACCGCACCGTGACCGCACGCCAGGCACGGGGCTCCTGTTTCCCCTGATGCAGCCGCCTGCCCGCAGCGGCGGCTGCCCGACCACACTGCACCATGTCCAAGAAAGTCTTTATCAAAACCTTCGGCTGCCAGATGAACGAGTACGACTCGGACAAGATGGCCGATGTGCTGGGCGCGGCCCAGGGCTACGAGAGCACCGACGACCCCGAGCAGGCCGACCTGATCCTGTTCAACACCTGCTCGGTGCGCGAAAAGGCGCAGGAAAAGGTCTTCAGCGACCTGGGCCGCTTCAAGCACCTCAAGGAGCGTGGCGTGCTCATCGGCGTGGGCGGCTGCGTCGCCAGCCAGGAGGGCGAGGAAATCATCAAGCGCGCACCCTACGTGGACGTGGTCTTCGGCCCGCAGACCCTGCACCGCCTGCCCGAGCTGCTCAACGCCCGCGCCGCCCGGCAAAAGCCCCAGGTGGACATCAGCTTCCCCGAGATCGAGAAGTTCGACCATCTGCCGCCTGCGCGCGTGGAGGGCGCATCGGCCTTTGTCTCCATCATGGAAGGCTGCTCCAAGTACTGCAGCTACTGCGTCGTGCCCTATACGCGCGGCGAGGAGGTCAGCCGGCCTTTCGAGGATGTGCTGGTCGAGGTCGCGGGCCTGGCCGAGCAGGGCGTCAAGGAAGTCACCCTGCTGGGCCAGAACGTCAATGCCTACCAGGGCAAGATGGGCGACACAGCCGAGATGGCCGACTTCGCGCTGCTGCTCGAATACGTGGCCGAGATTCCGGGCATCGAGCGCATCCGCTACACCACCAGCCACCCCAACGAGTTCACGCCGCGCCTGATCGAGGCCTACGCCCGGATTCCGAAGCTGGTCAGCCACCTGCACCTGCCCGTGCAGCACGGCAGCGACAAGATCCTGATGGCCATGAAGCGCGGCTACACGGCCATGGAGTACAAGAGCACCATCCGCAAGCTGCGCGCCATCCGCCCCGAAATGGCCATGAGCAGCGACTTCATCGTGGGCTTTCCCGGTGAAACCGAGGAAGATTTCCAGAAGATGATGAAGCTCATCCACGATGTGCGCTTCGACAACAGCTTCAGCTTCATCTTCAGCCCGCGCCCCGGCACGCCGGCGGCCAACCTGCACGATGACACTCCCCACGAGGTCAAGCTGCGCCGCCTGCAGGAGCTGCAGGCCGTGATCAACCAGAACATCAAGGACATCAGCGAGGAGCGCGTAGGCACGGTGCAGCGCCTGCTGGTCGAGGGCCTGTCCAAGCGCGACGGCAGCGAACTCATGGGCCGCACCGAGTGCAACCGCGTGGTCAATTTCCCCGCGCACGGACAGCAAGAGCGCCTGATCGGCCAGATGATCGATGTGAAGATCACCGAAGCGCGCACCTTCACGCTGCGCGGCGAGGTGGTGGTGCGCCACTGATGATGGCGCCACGGCACCTCACTGCGTGCCGTGGACGCTGGCAAAGGTCATGATCACCTCGCGGATCAGCTTGCGCTGGGGCGGCGGCAATTTCATGAAAGCCTCGAAGGTTTCACGCTCCAGGTAGCCCACGTCCTGCTCCCAGCGCACGCGGTGCTGCAGCACGGAATGCCGCGCGGCCGTGCCGTACCGCAGCACCTCGGGCTCGATCTTCAGTATGCCTGCCAGCACAATCAGCTTGTCCTGCGCGGGAATGGCCTCGCCCCGCAGCCACCGGGAAACCGCCTGAAAAGTGACCGAGCGTCCCCAGTAGTGGGTGTTGAACAGATTCAACAGCACGCCGGGCCGGGGCTCCAGGCCCGCGTCTTCCATGGCCTGGCGCAGGCGCTGCGCAAATTCAAGCTTGTTGTCCATGCCCGAACGCTAAATTTCTGTGGAATTTTTCTTGAACTTCTTGTTGCCACAGGCATGAAATCATTGGTTGAATCCAGGGCTCAACCAATGCGCCAGCAGACAGGCGCGGAACCGGCGCAGGCGCCACGATGCAGAACGGGCTCAGCCCATGAAGATGCTACGCACCTCGGTGAAGCGCTGGGCGAAATACGGGCTGTCCATGCGCACGCGCTGCACCGTGCCGCCGCTGGAGGGCGCATGCACGAACTGGCCGTTGCCCACGAAGATGCCCATGTGCGAGTAGCGCGTGCCCAGGGTGTTGAAGAAGACAAAGTCGCCGCGCTGCGGGCCGCGCCCTGACACAGGGTTGCTGGCCTGCGCCCACTGCGCCGTCGTGCGCGGCAGCCGGCTCGCGGTGATGCCGCCCACGGCCCACTGGATCAGTCCGCTGCAGTCGAAGCCGCCTTCGGGAGAATTGCCGCCATAGGTATAGGGCGTGTTGACCACCAGCATGGTGCGCGCCAGCAATGCCTCGCGCAGCCCATCTTCCAGGCTGAGCGCCTGCGGCGAAGGCACGGGCGCAGCCGGCGCAGATGCCGGGCCGGCATTCCTGCGCGGCGCGGACGAGCACCCCGCCAGCAGCGTGGCCGCTGCCAGCAGGCTCCAGTCGCGACGCGAGAGGCGCGACTGCGGCACCGGGGAAGTCGAAACACCAGCCTTCATGGCGCCGAATGTTCTCACAAAGCAGGCCGGCCGCCAAAGAAAAGCCGCAGACGGCGCTGCGGCTTGGATTCAGAGGGCCATGCTGCGCTCAGAACGGCAGCTTGGGCATGCCGCCGCCACCCATCATGCCCTTCATAGCCTTCATGCCGCCCATGCGCTTCATCATCTTCATGAGGCCGCCGCCCTTCATCTTCTTCATCATTTCCTGCATCTGCTCGAACTCCTTGAGCAGGCGGTTGACTTCCTGGACCTGCACGCCCGCGCCATCGGCGATGCGCTTCTTGCGCGTGGCCTTGATGATCTCGGGCTTCTTGCGCTCCTTGGCCGTCATGGAGCAGATGATGCCTTCCTTGCGGCGGATTTCGCGCTCTGCCTTGTCCATGTCCACCTGGCCGGCCTTGGCCGTGAGCTGGGCCGGCAGCTTGTCCATCAGGGTGGACAGGCCGCCCATCTGCTTCATCTGCTGGATCTGTGCCAGGAAGTCGTTGAGGTCGAAGCCGTCGCCGCTCTTGACTTTCTCGGCCAGCTTCTGCGCGGCCTCCATGTCCACGCCCTTGGTGACCTGCTCGACCAGGGCCACGATGTCGCCCATGCCCAGCACGCGCTGGGCGTGGCGGTCGGCATCGAAGACCTCCAGCCCGTCGATCTTCTCGGACACGCCGGCGAACTTGATGGGCGCGCCCGTGATCTGGCGCACCGACAGGGCCGCGCCGCCGCGCGAGTCGCCGTCGAGCTTGGTCAGCACAATGCCGGTCAGCGGCAGCGCCTCCTTGAAGGCCTTGGCCGTGTTGACCGCATCCTGGCCCTGCATGGCATCGACCACGAACAGCGTCTCCACGGGCTTGATCGTGGCGTGCAGGTCCTTGATCTCGGCCATCAGCAGCTCATCGATCGCCAGGCGGCCGGCCGTATCGACCAGCAGCACGTCGAAGAAATGCCTTTTCGCGTAGTCCAGCGCGGCCACGGCGATGTCATGGGGCTTCTGGTCAGGCGTGGATGGGAACCACTCGGCGCCTGCCTGGGCCGTCACGGTCTTGAGCTGCTCGATGGCGGCCGGGCGGTACACGTCGCCCGAGACCGTCAGCACTTTTTTCTTGCGCCGCTCGATCAGATGCTTGGCCAGCTTGGCCGTGGTCGTGGTCTTGCCCGCACCCTGCAGGCCCGCCATCAGGATCACCGCCGGCGGCTGGGCATTGAGGTTGATGTCCGCCACGCCCTCGCCCATGGTGGCGGCGAGTTCCTTGTTGACAATGGACACCAGCACCTGACCCGGCTGCAGCGAGCCCAGCACTTCCTGGCCCAGGGCCTTTTCCTTGACGCGCGCGATGAAGTCACGCACCACGGGCAGGGCCACGTCGGCCTCAAGCAGGGCCATGCGCACCTCGCGCAGCATGTCCTGCACGTTGGATTCGGTGATGCGGGCCTGGCCGCGCATCTCCTTGACGAGGCGCGAAAGTTTATCGGTCAGAGCGGAGGCCATAGGCGGAGAGTGCTGGAGTCTTCGGGGAAATGAAGCCGCGCCGCGCCTCAGCGCATGACCCGGCCGGGAACCGGGGCCAGCACCAGTACAGGCCGGCCCGCAGGAAGTTTCGATTCTACCCGCTGCCCCCGGCGGGTAAGTACGGGCCTGGAAGGGGTGCATGGGGAAGCGCCGCGCCTGTAACATCCGGGAAAAACCTAGACGACTGCCCTACACAGCACGCAACGATCTGGCCCTCCCTGGACCCACCCAAGGACCTTTGATGCCCGACACGCCGTATCGCCAGTTCCTGGACCGCATTGCAGACGGCCTGTTCCTGCATGACGGGCAGGGGCGATTGCTGGAGGTCAACCAGCAGGCCTGCGCCAGCCTGGGCTATCCACTGACCGAACTGCTGCAGGTCCGGATGACCCTCATCATCGCGGACCTGCCCGGTCAGGCGCTGCTGGCCATGTGGCAGGACATGCCGCAGGACACCGTGGTGACGGCCTCATGCCGGCTGGCACGCAGGGATGGCAGCAGCTTTCCTGCAGAACTGCACATCTGCTGCCAGAGTGTCAGCGGCCAGCGGCGCTTTTTCACCCTGGCGCGGGATATCAGTGCACGCGAGCAGCATGACGAGCAGATACGGCAGTTGCATGCACAGCTGGAGCAGCGCGTGCGGGAATATGCGAACCTGTGGCAGGACTCGACCCGGCTGCTGGCCTCCGTGATGCGGGAGACCCCCGATCTGGTTTTCGTCAAGGACCTGCAGGGCCGCTATACCTTTGTCAATCCGACCGCTGCGCGCCTGGCCCAGCGCAGCGTCGAGGACATCCTGGGCAAGACCGACCAGGAACTGTTCCCGCAACAGAACAATTTCCACGACAGCGATGCCAGTGTGCTGCGAGACAACCGCCCGGTGATGTCGGACGAATTCGCCGTCATCGCAGGACAGCGGCGCATCTTCCAGACCATCAAGAGCCCCTACTGCGACGCCGAAGGCCGCACCATCGGTCTTCTGGGCATTGCGCGCGACGTCACGCAGATGCGCCAGGCAGAGGAGCAGTTGCAAAAAAGCTACGACTTTCTGCGCCATGCCGAAGAAATCGCCCGGCTGGGCAGCTGGACGCTGGATCTGTCCACAGGCGTCTTCCAGGCTTCGGAAATGCTTTATGCCATGAATGGCATGGATCCTGCCGGCCCGCCCCTGACGGTGCAGTCGCTGCGCAGCATGCTGCCTGCCTCGGACTATGACAGGCTGTCGGCGGCGGTCGCGCTCTGCACCAGCACCGGCCAGCCCTACAGCATCGATGTCACCCACCTGCGCCCCGACGGTCGGCATTTTCCCGCCTGCATCCTGGGCCGCGCCCACCGCGACGAACAGGGGCGCATCACCCGCCTCAGCGGCACGGTGCAGGATCTGTCGGAGCGCGAGGATGCACGCGCGCGCCTGGAGGCCCTGGCCGACAACCTGCCCAGCGGCGCCATCTACCGCCTTGAAGGCCGGCAGGGCCAGCTGCGGCTGAGCTATATCAGCGCTGGCATCGAAAAGCTGATTGGCGTGCCGGCCCATGCCATCATGGCCGACCGCCAGGCCTATCTGGATGCCATCCATCCGCTGGACCGGGAGCGCTACCAGCAGATGCTGCAGGACACCATCGAGACACTGAGCGTTTTCGATTGCAGCTTCCGCGTGCTGCGCACCGATGGCGAGGTGCGCTGGCTGCGCTGCCGGTCAGCGCCGCGGCGCGGCGAAAGCGGCATGGTCTGGGATGGCATCATGCTGGACATCACACGCGAGCGCGAAGCCGAGCAGGCGCTGCAGCAGGCCAAGGAGGCCGCCGAGTCGGCCGAACGGGCCAAGTCCGACTTCCTGGCCACCGTGAGCCACGAGATCCGCACGCCGATGAACGCCATCATCGGCATGACCCGCCTGGCACTGCAAAGCGCGCAGACGCCACGTCAGAGGAACTATCTGGAAAAAGTGGAGCTGTCCGCCAACGCCCTGCTGGCCAGCATCAACGACATCCTCGACTTCTCCAAGGCAGAGGCAGGCATGCTGGCACTGGAAGAAGTGGATTTCGCGCTCGACGAGGTGCTGGAGGCGGTCTCCACCGCAACGGCCCTGCATGCCGAGGAAAAAGGCCTGGAGATGGTGTACGCAGTGGCCTCCGATGTGCCGCGCCGGCTGCGTGGCGACCCCCTGCGCCTGGGCCAGGTGCTGACCAATCTGGTGGGCAATGCCATCAAATTCACCGAACACGGCGAAGTCGCCGTGACCATCCACTGCATCGAGCCGCCGCCCGGCATGCCGCAAGGGCAGGGCCACCGCCTGTGCGTCAGCGTCAGCGATACCGGCATAGGACTGGATGAGTCCCAGGCCCAGCGGCTGTTTCAGCCGTTCACCCAGGCCGATACGCAGACCACGCGGCGCTACGGCGGCACGGGCCTGGGGCTGGCGATATGCCGCCGGCTGGTGGGACTCATGGGAGGAGAAATCCATGCCTTCAGCACGCCGGGACAGGGAAGCACCTTCCGTTTCACCGTGGCCATGGAGCAGGCGGCAGACAGCGCCGGTCCGCCGGACACCCCTGGCGGCAGGATACTCATTGTCGACGACAGCGCCAGCGCGCGCGAAGCCCTTGCCGCCATGGCCAGGCGCCTGGGCATGCGCTGCGATACGGCGGCAGACGGACCGGCAGCGCTGGAACAGCTGCAGTCTGCTGCGCTATCTGCAGACTGCTACAGCCTGGTGCTGATGGATTGGCGCATGCCCGGCATGGATGGCCTGGAAACCGCGCGCCATCTGCGCAGCCGGCAAGAGATGGCCATGACACCTGCCGTGCTCATGGTCACGGCCTACGGACGCGACGAGGTGCTGCGCCGTGCGGATCAGCTGGACTTGCAGGGCGTGCTGATCAAGCCGGTGACCGAATCCACCCTGCTCGATGCCATGCGCACGCTGCGCGCACCGCGTGCAGCAGGACTGCCACAGGAGGCCGCCGCCAGCCCGGCGCAACGCTACCCTGGCCTGGCAGGGCGCAAGGTGCTGGTGGTGGACGACAACACGCTCAACCAGGAAGTCGCCGCAGGCCTGCTCCAGCTGGCAGGCGTGCAAGCACAGGTGGCATCCAGTGGCAGGCAGGCTCTGCAGCTGCTGGCCAGCCAGGCCTTCGATGCCGTGCTCATGGACATCCAGATGCCGGACATGGACGGTCTGGCGGCGACACGCGAGATCAGGGCCCACCCCGCGCTGGCCTGTCTGCCGGTGGTCGCGCTGACCGCGCAGGCTGGCGGCCAGGACATCGCCACCATCGAGGCAGCAGGCATGAACGCCTGTCTGTCCAAGCCGATCCACGACGAGCAGCTCTATGCGGTGCTGCAAAACTGCCTGCAGCACCCGCCGGCACAGGAGCTGCCGCAGGCGCAGCCGCTGCTGGACATGACCCCTCTGGTGCAGCGCTTTGGCGAGCACCCCCAGCGCATACAGCGCATGCTGGACGGATTCGTGCGCGACTTTGCCGCAACCCCTGAGCTGCTGAAGGAGGCTGCAGGCCATCAGGAATGGGAAAAAATAGCAGTGATCGCTCACACACTTCGTGGCAGCCTGGGCTATCTGGGCGCGCTGCCGCTGATGCAGCTGGCAGGCTCCATAGAGGCCATGGCGCGTGGGGCAGCGCAGGCGCAGGGCATGGAGCCGCAGCAGCCCGGCTGGCAGGTGGCGGCTCTGGCAGACGGCTTGCAGCGGCTGTTGCGGGAAATCGCGAATCTGCCCCGGCACACCGCCGCCGCCGCTGCGCCCGGCACCTGCCCGCCCCCGCCCGCGGAGCTTGCCGGGGCGCTGGCACGCCTGGGCCGCCTGATCGCCGACTGCGACTATGCAGCCATGGCCCAGATCGAGCAACTGCGGCAATGGCTTGCCGGCAGCCGCCACGATGCCCTGCTGCAGCAGCTGCAACGCGCCGCAGAGGATCTGCAGCAGCAGCAGGCCCTGGCCGCCTTGCAGCAGCTTGAAGACGCGCTGGCTGCCGCGCAGGCATGCGGGAGCGCGCACGACGGGACCACTGGCGAACCACCATGAATCAATTCACAGCCAGAGAGCACGCCATGCATGGCAGCACGGATGAGCAGGACCGGCCCACGATCCTCATCGTGGACGACGAGCGCCTGAACCGAACGATGCTGGCCGAGCTGCTGAGCCAGCACTACCGTGTGCTGCTGGCCAAGGACGGGCCTGGCGCGCTGGAAGTGGCAACGCGCGAGGCCCACCGGCTGCTGCTGGTGCTGCTGGACGTTGGCATGCCGGGCATGAGCGGCTACGAAGTGCTGACGGCACTGCGCGCGCAGGAGCGCACGGCCCATATCGCAGTGATTTTCGTCACCGGCCAGAGCGATGCCACCGCCGAAGAGTACGGCCTGCGCCTGGGCGCCGCCGACTATGTCTCCAAGCCCATACGCCCGGCCGTGGTCGAGGCGCGCGTGAGCAACCAGGTGCGCCTGGCGCAGCAGCGCCAGGCGCTGGAGCGCCTGGCCATGGTGGACGGGCTCACCGGCCTGGCCAACAGGCGCCATTTCGATGACATGCTGGAACGCGCCTGCCGGCGCAACCGCCGCACGGGTGAGGCACTGGGCCTGGCGCTGATCGACATCGACCATTTCAAGCAATACAACGACTGCTATGGCCATGTGCAGGGTGACGAAGCACTCAAGGCCGTGGCCAGCGTACTGGTGCGCCACGCCCGCCGCCCCTATGATCTGGCAGCGCGCTTTGGCGGCGAGGAGTTCGCGCTGATCCTGCCCGGCGAGCATGATGTGCTGTTCATGGTCGAGCAGTTCCGCCAGGACGTGCAGCGCATGGGCATCGCCCACTCGGCATCGCCGACGGCGCCGCAGCTGACCGTCAGCTGCGGCGTGCTTTTGCTGCGCGAGCCGTCGTCCAGCACCATCGAGTCGCTGCTGCAGCGGGTGGACAGCCTTCTCTACGATGCCAAGTCCCTTGGGCGCAACCGTATTGCCGCCGCCATACACCATGAAGAATCCGCGCCAGGCACTGCGATGGCGCAGGCCAGGCCAGGGGAGCCACCGCTATCATAGAAACATGCTCTCCGTCCCCATGATTTCCGCCAACGCCTCGCCCATGGGCTGGATGCTGGCGATCGCCGCTGCTGCGGCCTACGCCGTTCCGGCAGCGGCATCCCGCCGCATCAGCCAGGCGGGCACGCGTGCCGCGCTGCGCCTGGCCTGGGTGCTTCACGCCCTGGCGCTTGCCTGGGGGCTGCTGGGCGAGCTGCCTCGGTTCGGCTTCGCGCCAGCCCTGTCCATGACCGCCTGGCTGGTACTGACAGTCTATGCGGTGGAGCAGCAGCTGTTCCCGCAGATGCGGGCACGGCTGGCTCTGTCGGCACTGGGAGCGGTTGCGGTGCTGACGGCCGCCCTGTTTCCCGGCACTCACTTGCAGGTCAATGCCTCGCCCTGGCTGCCGCTGCACCTGGCCCTGGGCATCGCCTCGTACGGGCTGTTCGCAGCCGCCGTGGTCCATGCGGCGCTGATGACACGGGCCGAGCAGCACATGCGCCATGGCGCAGGCCACGACAGCGGCCTGCCGCTGCTGACGCTGGAGCGGCTGACCTTCCGCTTCGTGGCTGCCGGTTTCGTGTTGCTGACGGCCACGCTGGCTGCCGGCTGGCTGTTCGGCGAACAGCTCTATGGCAAGGCCTGGGTCTGGAACCACAAGTCGGTGTTCTCGCTGCTGTCATGGCTGACATTCGCAGTGCTGCTGATCGGCCGCGTGCGCTTCGGCTGGCGCGGGCTCATTGCCGTGCGCATGCTCTACGCAGGCGCCCTGCTGCTGCTGCTGGCCTATGCCGGCTCCCGGTTCGTGCTGGAAGTGCTGCTGGAGCGCGCCGCATGAAGTACCTGCTGGTACTGGCCGTGATCGCGTTCGCCATCGGACTCTGGCGCAGCCGGCGCCGGCAGCAGGCGGCGCCGGCCAAGCCAGGCCGTGGCCGTCTGGCGCCGCCACAGGACATGGTCGAGTGTGCGCACTGCGGCCTTCACCTGCCGCGCAGCGAAGCGGTCGAAGCCGCAGGCAGCAGCTACTGCAGCGCGCAGCATCTGGCCCAGTCGCGCGCGCCCCGCCGCTGAGGCACATGCTGAACACCACCTCCATGCACGCCGATGCGGCCTTCGCCGCAGAGGCCTCGGCCCGGCAGGCACCGGAGGACCCGGACCTGCCCTTCACACGGCTGTGGAGGGGCTTTCTGACGGGACGGGTGCTGATTGCAGCTGCACTGCTGCTGCTGCAGCTGCCGCTGCTACGCATGCGTCTGCAGGGCGACACGGCCCTGGTCTGGCTGGTCTGCATGGGCTATCTGGGACTGACACTGCTGGTGCGGCTGACGGCCAGCCCGCACCCTCCCGAGCCACGCGCCGGCATGCACTGGCTGCCCGTGATCGGCGTGGACATCGCGGCCATCAGCCTGCTGCAGTCGCTGCAGACCGGCCCCCTGAACTACTCGGCGCTGCTGGCCATCCCGATCCTGATATCGGCTGTGCTCGGCAGCCTGATGCTGGCGCTGGCCACGACCGCCAGCGTCACGCTGCTGGCGCTGGCCTGGGTCGCCTGGCAGGACCTGCATGGCAGCACGGACACTACGCAGGCCTACTATCAGGCGGGCTTCGCCTGCGCGGGCTACTTCGCCGTCGCCTACCTGACGCATGAGCTTGCGCGCCGCGTGCGGCGCGAACGCGTGCTGGCACTGCACAACCGGCGCAGCGCGCAGACACAGGAACAGGTCAATGCCCTGGTGATCAGCCACCTGGGGGAAGGCGTTCTGGTCATCGACTCCCGTTTCCACGTGCGCCAGGCCAACCCTTCGGCGCTGCGCCTGCTGGGGCTACCGGAAAGCCAGCCCCAGCCCTTCGCGCTCAGGCAGCATGCGGGCTGGCAGCGGCTGCAGGATGCGGTGGCCCAGAGCTTTGCCCAGGACCAGCCGGTCTCGGCCAGCGTGCACCTGCAGGCCCTGGGGCAGGAAGGCATGACGGGCCTGCATCTGCGCACCTGGCTGACCGAAGTCGCCGCCCCCCAGGATGCCGAGGAGCCTGCGCTGCTGCAGCAGCTGTGCGTGGTGTTCCTGCACGACCTGCGCGAGATGGAAGCCAGGCTGCGCACCGAGAAGCTGGCCTCCATGGGCCGCATGTCGGCCGCCGTGGCGCACGAGATCCGCAATCCGCTGGCGGCCATCACGCAGGCCAATGCGCTGCTGGCAGAGGACCTGGGCACCGACCCGGCACAGCAGCAGCTGTGCCGCATCGTCGGCCAGAATGCCGAGCGACTGGCCAGAATCGTCGAGGACGTGCTCAACATCGCGCGCGCGCAGCAGCACATCGGCGAGACCCATGCTGGCCTGCTCGATCTGGACCAGCAGGTGGCACAGGTCTGCAGGGAATGGCAGGAACAGGGCACGCCGGCCCATCGCGTGCAGCTGCTGCTGGAGGCCAGAGGGCAGCATGTGGTCTTCGATGGCGAACACCTGCGCCGTATTCTGGTCAACCTGCTGGACAATGCCCAGCGCTACCGCAGCAGCGCCGACGACGCCCACGCCCTGCAGATCACGACCGGCGCACCTGCGGGCGGGCAAGCATGGCTGCAGGTGTGGAGCGATGGCGCGGCGCTGGAGCCTACGGTGCAGCGCCACCTGTTCGAGCCCTTCTTCTCTTCGGAGAGCCGCTCCAGCGGCCTGGGCCTGTACATTTGCCGCGAACTGTGCCAGCGCTACGATGCCGATATCAGCTACCAGAGGCTGTCTCGCCCCACCCCCCGTGGCCCGGTGGAAGGCAACGCCTTCAGCATCGTTTTCCGTGCCGGCTCGGCCTCGGCCCTGCCGGCCACCCTGTTTGACCAGATTGTGGTGTGATGCCCCTGACTCCCCTGCCCTCTGCTGCTTCGGTCCTTGTCGTGGATGATGAGCCGGACCTGCGCACCCTCTACGAACTGACCCTGCTGCGCGCAGGCTACCGCGTCGAAACCGCTGCCAGCCTGGGCGAAGCGAACGAGCAGTTGAAAACCCAGCGCTTTGACGTGGTGATCACCGACATGCGCCTGCCCGATGGCATGGGCATGGAACTGCTGCAGGATCTGCGCAGCCAGCAGCGCCGCGAGCGCTGCGTCGTCATGACGGCCTACGGATCTGCCGAGAACGCGGTAGAGGCCCTGCGCTCGGGTGCCTTTGACTACCTGACCAAGCCCGTGGACCTCAAGCAGTTCCGGCTGGTGGTGGCCTCCGCTGCGCAGGGAACGGGCGGTGTGCCGCCGCCAGGAACGGCACCTGCGCCACGCACGGTGGCGCCGGGCGCAGCACCGCTGCTCAATGCGGGTGGCGCGCTGGATGCACTGGTGGGCGATTCTGCCGCCATGCAGGCAGTCAAGCAGCGCATCGCCAAGGTGGCACGGGGCATGGCACCCGTTCTCGTGCATGGCGAGTCGGGGACCGGCAAGGAGCTGGTGGCCAGGGCGCTGCACGCCTGCAGCCAGCGCGCCCAGGGACCGCTGGTGGCCGTCAACTGCGGCGCCATCCCCGAAAACCTGCTGGAGGCCGAATTCTTTGGAGCACGCAAGGGCTCATACACTGGCGCCACGCAGGACAGGGACGGCTACTTCCAGGCAGCACGCGGCGGCACGCTGTTTCTCGACGAAATCGGCGACCTGCCACTGTCCATGCAGGCCAAGCTGCTGCGCGCCATCCAGGAGCGCCGCGTGCGCCCGCTGGGCTCCACGCAAGAGGAAGCGGTGGATGTGCGCATCGTCAGCGCCACGCACCGCGACCTGGCTGCCGACGTGCGCCAGGGACGCTTTCGCCAGGATCTCTACTACCGCCTCAACGTGATCGAGGTGCTGCTGCCGCCGCTGCGCGAGCGCCGCGAAGACCTGCCCGCGCTGTGCCGGGCGCTGCTGGCCCGGCTGTCGCAGGAATCTGGCCTGCCCCTGCCCGAACTGAGCGCGCAGGCGCTGTCGCAGATCGGGCAACTGCCCCTGCCCGGCAATGTGCGCGAACTGGAAAACCTGTTGCACCGCGCCATCACGCTGGGCGACGGCGAAACGCTGCAGCTTGCCGGCGACCCCCGGCTGCAGGAAGCACCGCCTGCCGAGCCGGCGCAGGCGCTGCCCGCCGCCTGCCAGCTGTCCGCCGAAGAGCTGCCACGGGATCTGCAGGCCTGGCTGGACGACCAGGAGCGCAGCATCCTCATCCGGGCACTGCAGGACAATGGCTTCAACCGCACGGCCACGGCGGCCCGCCTGGGACTGAGCCTGCGCCAGATCCGCTACCGCATCGACCGGCTCAACATCAGCCTGCCCGGCGACAGCCAGGGCGATACCCAGGGCTCCCAGCCATCCAGTGCGTATGACCCGTCCTGAATCCGCACCACATGCCACGGCAACCCCGCACTGGAATGGCGGCTGGCTCGCACAAGCGAAGCATCTGCCTTCGCCCAACTTCGGCCCACGCCCCGCCCGGGCATCGATTGACCTGGTGGTGGTCCACTCCATCAGCCTGCCGCCCGGACAATACGGCACAGGCGCGGTGCAGCAGCTGTTCACCAACCAGCTCGACTGGGATGCCCACCCTTACTACCAGGGCATCCGCGGCATCGAAGTGTCCTCTCACTTCTTCATTGCGCGCGATGGCGTGATCTGGCAGTTCGTGGACTGCGATGCACGCGCCTGGCATGCAGGCATCTCCCAATGGCGGGGCCGCGACCGCTGCAATGACGACTCCATCGGCATCGAACTCGAAGGACTCGAAGGCCTGACGTTCGAGACGGCGCAGTACGCATCGCTGCAATGGCTGAGCACCGCAATTGCCGCACGCTACCCCGTGGCATTCATCGCGGGCCACGAACACATTGCGCCCGGCCGAAAGCGCGACCCCGGCCCGGGCTTCGACTGGCAGCGCCTGCAGGCGCTGCTGGCCAGCGGACAAGCCACGGCGCACTGGCAACTGCCCCCGCCGGCCACGCGCTAGAAGGGCGGTCGGGCCGCCCAGGCTGGGCCGCACAGGCTGGGCCGCCCATACAGGCTGCCAAAGTGCGCCAGCCCGGCCATGCAAGCCTGGCTGCTGTCAACCCCGGATTGCGTGGGTGTGGCGCGCACCCCATGCGCCACGGATTTTTACAAATGCCCGAAGCCTGTGCGGGGCGGGCATCTGCCGTCGTAACACACCCTGTCAAGGCACGGTCAGCACCCCCCTGGCAGCGCAGGGATAAATGGATCAGGGCGCCAGATCCGCCAGACAGCGATACACTACCGGTAGTGGTTCAGAGAGCCAACCTACCCCACATATAGTGTGCAGAAGCTGTGAACACCCTGTGAAAAAAAGTGTGTAAACCGCTGCTGCCACCCTTGCAGGCGTGCCTGCCCAGGCGTGTGCCCGCACCTGTCTTTTCTATCCATATCCGTAGAGGAAACCCATGCAAGAAGCGCTGAATGCCATGGCTGCCGCCGCGCACGGTGACACCGCGAATCCGTCCGCCTCCAGCCGCCTCAGCATCCAGGAGGGCTACCAGATCATCCGCCGCAGCGGCGATGTCATGCCCTTCACGCCGCAGAAGATCGCGATTGCGCTGACCAAGGCCTTCCTGGCTGTTCGCGGCGCACAGGGCGCAGCATCGGCCAGCGTGCGCGAAACCGTGGACGAGTTGACCCAGGGCGTGGTGCGCGCGCTGCTGCGCTCGCGCCCGGGCGGCGGCACCTTCCACATCGAAGATGTGCAGGACCAGGTCGAGCTGGGCCTGATGCGTGGCGGCCACCAGGATGTGGCACGTGCCTACGTGCTGTACCGTGAGCGCCGCAACCAGGAACGCGCCGAGCAGAAGAAGGCCGCGAAGGCCGCTACAGCGGTCGCCGCTGCGGCCCCCGTGCTGCACGTGACCGACAATGGCCAGCGCGTTCCGCTGGACCAGGCCCGCCTGCAGGCACTGATCGAGGCCTCCTGCCGCAACCTCAATGCAGACATCCATGCAGCGCCCATCGTGGCCGAGACGCTGCGCAACCTGTATGACGGCGTGCCGATCGAGGAAGTCTTCAAGGCCGCCATCCTGGCAGCGCGCACGCTGATCGAGAAAGACCCCGACTACACCTACGTCACCGCCCGCCTGCTGCTGCACACCATCGTGCGCGAAGCCATGGGCCGCGAAGTGCAGCCCGCCGACATGCAGGCCGCCTATGCGGACTACTTCCCCGGCTTCATCCGCAAGGGCGTGGACAACGAGCTGCTCAACCCGGAGCTGCTGCAGTACGACCTGCCGCGCCTGGCTGCCGCGCTCAAGGCCGAACGTGACCAGCAGTTCGACTACCTGGGCCTGCAGACGCTGTACGACCGCTACTTCCTGCACGTGCGCAAGACGCGCATCGAGCTGCCCCAGTCCTTCTTCATGCGCGTGGCCATGGGCCTGGCGCTGCAGGAAGACGACCGCAATGCGCGCGCCATCGAGTTCTACGAGCTGCTGTCGTCCTTCGACTTCATGAGCAGCACACCCACGCTGTTCAACAGCGGCACGCTGCGCTCGCAGCTGTCCTCGTGCTATCTGACCACGGTACCCGACGATCTGGACGGCATCTACGAGTCGATCAAGGAAAACGCGCTGCTGTCCAAGTTCGCAGGCGGCCTGGGCAACGACTGGACCCGTGTGCGCGCGCTGGGCTCGCGCATCAAGGGTACGAATGGCGAGTCGCAGGGCGTAGTGCCCTTCCTCAAGGTGGTCAACGACACGGCGGTGGCCGTGAACCAGGGCGGCAAGCGCAAGGGCGCTGTCTGCACCTACCTGGAAACCTGGCACCTGGACATCGAGGAATTCCTCGAACTGCGCAAGAACACCGGCGACGACCGCCGCCGCACGCACGACATGAACACGGCGAACTGGATTCCCGACCTGTTCATGAAGCGCGTCATGGAAAAAGGCCAGTGGACCCTGTTCTCGCCTTCGGACGCCGGCGACCTGCACGACCTCTACGGCGAAGCCTTCGAGCGCGCCTACACGGCCTACGAAGCCAAGGCCGACAGCGGCGAGCTCAAGCTGTTCAAGCGCGTGCCCGCCGTGGATCTGTGGCGCAAGATGCTGTCCATGCTGTTCGAGACCGGCCACCCCTGGGTCACCTTCAAGGACCCCTGCAACGTGCGCTCGCCCCAGCAGCACGCCGGCGTGGTGCACTCGTCCAACCTGTGTACCGAAATCACGCTCAACACCAGCGACACCGAAACGGCCGTCTGCAACCTGGGCTCGGTGAATCTGGCGCGCCACATCAAGGATGGCGCTATCGACCACGGCAAGCTGCGCAAGACCATCAACACGGCCATGCGCATGCTCGACAACGTGATCGACATCAACTACTACGCCGTGCAGAAGGCCAAGGACTCCAACCTGCGCCACCGCCCCGTGGGCCTAGGCCTGATGGGCTTCCAGGACGCGCTCTATGAAATGCGCATCGCCTATGCCAGCCAGCAGGCCGTGGAATTCGCCGACCAGGCGATGGAAGCCATCTGCTACTACGCCTACTGGGCCTCGACCGAGCTGGCCAGCGAGCGCGGCCAGTACTCCAGCTACAAGGGCTCGCTGTGGGACCAGGGCATCCTGCCGCTGGACACGCTGAACCTGCTGGAGAAGGCCCGTGGCGGCTATGTGGAAGTGGACCGCACCGCACGCCTGGACTGGGCAGCGCTGCGCGGCAAAATTGCCCAGCACGGCATGCGCAACTCCAACTGCGTGGCCATCGCGCCCACGGCGACTATCTCCAACATCGTCGGCGTCGATGCCTCCATCGAGCCCTCGTTCGGCAACCTGTCGGTCAAGTCCAACCTGTCGGGCGAGTTCACCGTCATCAACCAGTATCTGGTGCGCGACCTCAAGCGCCTGGGCCTGTGGGACGACGTGATGGTCATGGACCTCAAGCACTTCGACGGCTCGCTGCGCCCCATCGACCGCGTGCCCCAGGACATCAAGAGCCTGTACGCCACCGCTTTCGAGGTCGAGCCCGTCTGGCTGGTCGAGGCTGCCGCACGCCGCCAGAAGTGGATCGACCAGGCCCAGAGCCTGAACATCTACATGGCAGGCGCATCGGGCAAGAAGCTCGACGACACCTACAAGCTGGCCTGGCTGCGCGGCCTGAAGACCACCTACTACCTGCGCACCACCAGCGCCACCAACATCGAAAAATCCACGGTGCAAAGCCGGGTGCTCAACGCCGTGCCCACAGCGGCCGTCCAGCCCGCCGCCGTGAGCACCTCCAGTGCGCTGGAAGCCGCCGCAGCAGCAGCGCGCGCCCAGACGCCGGCGACAGACATCAAGTTCTGCGCCATTGACGACCCCGGCTGCGAAGCCTGCCAGTAAGCCGCGCAACGCAAAGCCCCGCCAGCGGGGCTTTGCGCGCTGCCTGCAAAACAGCGGCGCAGCGCCTGCAGCCTTCCATTGCAAGCCGCGGCAGACGGCACCACGCGCCGCACGAACGAACCCAACGCATGCCCATGGCATGCCGGAGAAATACCATGCTGACCTTTGACGACGACGCCACCTCCTCGAACACGCCCGCCGCCGCAGCGGGCGGCAGCGCACACCAGCGTGTCAATGCCGCCGACAAGCGCATCATCAACGCCAAGACCGACGTCAACCAGCTCGTTCCGTTCAAGTACAAGTGGGCCTGGGAAAAATACCTGGCCACCTGCGCCAACCACTGGATGCCGCAGGAAGTGAACATGACGCGCGACATCGCGCTGTGGAAAGACCCCAACGGCCTGACCGAAGACGAGCGCCGCATCGTCAAGCGCAACCTGGGCTTCTTCGTGACCGCAGACTCGCTGGCCGCCAACAACATCGTGCTGGGTACCTACCGCCACATCACGGCGCCCGAATGCCGCCAGTTCCTGCTGCGCCAGGCCTTCGAGGAAGCCATCCACACCCATGCCTACCAGTACATCGTGGAGTCGCTGGGCCTGGACGAAGGCGAGATTTTCAACGCCTATCTCGAAGTGCCGTCCATCCGCGACAAGGATGAGTTCCTGATCCCCTTCATCGAGGCCATCATGGACCCGGGCTTCAAGACAGGCACCTTCGAGACAGACCAGACCCTGCTCAAGTCACTGATCGTCTTCGCCTGCCTGATGGAAGGCCTGTTCTTCTATGTGGGTTTCACGCAGATCCTGGCCCTGGGCCGCCAGAACAAGATGACCGGTGCTGCCGAGCAGTACCAGTACATCCTGCGCGACGAGTCCATGCACTGCAACTTCGGCATCGACCTGATCAACCAGCTCAAGCTCGAAAATCCCCACCTGTGGACGGCCGAGTTCAAGCAGGAAATCACCGGTCTGTTCACCAAGGCCGTCGAGCTCGAATACCGCTACGCGGAGGACACCATGCCGCGCGGCGTGCTCGGCATGAACGCCTCCATGTTCAAGGGCTACCTGCGCTACATCGCCAACCGGCGCGCCACGCAGATCGGCCTGGAAGCCCTGTTCCCCAACGAGGAAAACCCCTTCCCGTGGATGAGCGAGATGATCGATTTGAAGAAAGAACGTAACTTCTTTGAGACACGCGTCATCGAGTATCAAACAGGAGGCGCACTTTCCTGGGATTAATCGCTTCTCTGCAGGCACAATGCGATTCATGAAGCGCTTCATGCTCCACCACGTCCCATCGGAGCGTCGCGGCGTGGAGCGCGTCCGTGTTCATTGCGATGCGTCACTCCACATCGCATTGAATCGCTTCGACGCCTCGCACGCCGAAGTGTTTTGTGCAAATCAACGAAGGAGAAGATGATGGCAACTGCGAAGAAGACGGCCTCCACCAAGGCCCCGACCGAGAAGAAGACTCCCGCGAAGAAAGCGGCGGCGCCCAAGGCCGAAGCCGTGAAGAAGGCCGCCGCCGCTCCCGCCAAGAAGGCCGAGGCCGCTGCGCCTGCCGCACCCGCCACCAAGAAGACTGCTGCCGCAGCGCCTGCCAAGAAGGCTGCCGCTGCCGTGACCGAAAAGAAGGCTGCCGCTCCCGCCAAGAAGGCCGCTGCCGCCGCCGAAAAGAAGACCGCAGCTCCCGCCAAGAAGGCTGCAGCCGCCGTGACCGAGAAGAAGGCTGCAGCGCCTGCCAAGAAGGCCGCCGCTGCCACCGAAAAGAAGGCTGCCGCTCCCGCCAAGAAGGCTGCAGCCGCCAAGACTGCTGCACCTGCTGCCGAAAAGAAGGCCGCAGCTCCGGCCAAGAAGGCTGCAGCCACCAAGACCGCTGCACCTGCTGCCGAAAAGAAGGCCGCAGCACCGGCCAAGAAGGCTGCGCCTGCCGCCAAGGCTGCCGCACCTGCTGCTGCCGAGAAAAAGGCTGCCGCACCCGCCAAGAAGGCCGCTGCTGCGACCGAAAAGAAGGCTGCAGCGACAGCTGACAAGAAGGCCGCCGCGCCGGCCAAGAAGGCTGCACCCGCTGCTGCCAAGAAGACTGCGCCTGCTGCGGCCGAAAAGAAGGCTGCTGCACCTGCCAAGAAGGCCGCTGCGCCCGCAGCCGAAAAGAAGGCTGCCGAGCCGGCCAAAGCGCCTGCCGCCAAGAAGGCTGCTGCACCCAAGAAGGCCGCAGCTCCCAAGAAGGCTGCCGCACCTGCGCCTGCCGCCGCCGCACCTGCTCCTGCCGCCGCACCGGCACCCATCGCGCAAACCCAGTTGGCTCCCCAGGCCGCATGGCCCTTCCCGACTGGCAACAAGCCCTGAGGATAGCCAGGCATTGCGCCTGTGCCTCAAAGCAAAAGCCCGGCTCTCTCGAGCCGGGCTTTTTTTCATGGCATGGCAGCGATTGCGCTTGCCGGCACGCCCTCAAGGCTGCGGAAAATCAAGCACATAGTTCTGGGGCCCGCGGCTTGCAATCTTGAGCGCGCCCATGCGGTTGCCCAGCTCGGCGCAGCGCACCAGATCCCAGCCACGCTCCAGGCCGAACAGGAATGCGCCACGCCATGCATCGCCGCAGCCCGTGGGGTCCACCACCGCCGCTGGCTGCACGGGCGCCACCTGGGTCTTGCTGCCGTTTTCCCAGACCTCGCACCCAGCCGCCCCCAGCGTCACGATCAGGCCTTTGACCTGGCCGGAGATCTGCTCCAGGCTCCAGCCGGTGCGCTCGCTGAGCATGCGGGCCTCATAGTCGTTGACAGCCACCCAGTCCGCCTGGGCAATGAAGCTGCGCAGCTCCTCGCCATCGAACATCGGCAGGCCCTGGCCCGGATCGAAAACAAAAGGAATGCCAGCGGCCTTGAACTGCGCAGCATGCTCGATCATGGCCTGGCGGCCATCGGGAGCCACGATGCCCACGCGCACCTGCTCCTTGAGCTGCGGCGTGATCTGGTTGAGATGGGCCTGCATCATGGCACCCGGGTGGAAGGCCGTGATCTGGTTGTTGTCACGGTCCGTCATGATCATGCACTGCGCCGTGTGCGTGTCCTGCAGCTGGCCGATATGCGCGGTATGCACCCCCAGCTCCTGCAGGCGCTGTACGTAGCCAGCGCCATCGCTGCCCACCATGGCCATGGGCCAGGCATCGCCGCCCAGCAGCTTCAGCGCATAGGCGATATTGCCCGCGCAGCCGCCGAAGTCACGGCGCAGCGTGGGCACGAGAAAGGACACATTCAGGATGTGCAGCTGGTCCGGAAGAATCTGGTCGGCAAACCTTCCTTCGAAGGTCATGATGTTGTCGAACGCAAGCGATCCGCAGATAAGGGCAGCCATGGTGTAACTTTCTTCTTGAAGGTCAGGGATAGAAAACCAGCGCGCGGTAGCCTGCCACCACCGTGCCGAGATCCTGCACCTCGACGGGTGCTGTCACGCTCCACTCGCCGCGCGCGGGCATCTGCTCCGGTGCGCCCAGCTGGTCCAGGCGGATCACCCGGCGCAGCAGGGGCTTGTCCTGTGCATCGGTCAGCGTCAGCTCGACGGCAGGCATGGCCACAGGCAGGTCGGAGCGATTTTCCAGGCTCAGGCTCCACTGGTACTGGCCGCTGCGCTGCGTCTGCCGGAAACCGGAACTGGCAATCACCACATCGGAAATCTGGCGCCGGGGCTGTATCTCGCAGCCCGCCAGGTCACACAGTGCCTGCAATGCAGGCGCCAGCGCCGGATGCTGGACCGCCAGCGCATCGCGCTGCTGCCACATGACCTGGCCCGCCAGCGCCGCCACACCTCCCAGGCAGCCAGCCAGCAGCACGCCACGCACAGCAGGCTGGCGCCAGAACGCCTTGCGCCGGGCCTGGCGCACAAAGCCAGGCTCGGCTTCGGGCAGAGAGGCTGCATCGCCGCCACTCTCCGGCCAGCCTGAAAACTCGGGCGAAGGCACCGAGGCATCCTGCCCGGCAGGCGCTTCGGCGCCTTCTATGCTGGTGGGAGCAGCGGAAACGGGCGGCGCAGCTGGAGGCGCAGGCGGCAAGGGCTGTGGCACCGTCGGCGCATCCATGCGCTGCGTGTGCAGAGCTTCGTCCAGCCCCGGCACCGGCTCAGGAGCGGGCTCAGGTGCGGGCTCGGGTGCAGCAGGTACAGGCACCGTCGGGGCCACCGGCTCCGACTGCTGCGGCTGCGGCTGCGGCTGCGGCTGCGGCTGCGGCTGCGGCTGCGGCTGCGGCTGCGGCTGCGGCTGCGGCTGCGGCTGCGGCTGCGGCTGCGGCTGCGGCTCAGCATCTTCGCCCACAAAGCGGCTCATCAGCGTATCGAAGTCCAGCTCGTCGGGAGGCTGGCTCTGCTGCACTGCTGCCGCCCTTGGTGGCTGCACGGAGGGGGGCCTGGGGGCAGGTGCCGCAGCGGACTGTGCCGGCATGGGCATCAGATCCTGCGTGGCATCGAAGATCTCATGGCAGACGCCGCAGCGCACCCACCCCTGCGAAATACGCAGCTGGTCGGCCACCACTTTGAAGCGGGTTCCACAGGCAGGACAGCGGGTGACTTGGCTCATCAGCGGTCGATTGTAGGCAGCAGCGGCGGCTGCGGTGCCGTGAAGGCACCCACGCCGCAAGGACTCAGGCAGGACGGCTTGCAGTCATCAAGATCCAGCCGTCCTCACTATCGGCGACTTCCAGCGCCAGATAGGGAGCATAGGCCTGTTTGAGTTCGTCAGCCTGACGCTCCAGGATGCCGGCCAGCACCAGATGCCCACCCGCAGCCACCCGGCTGCACAGCAGCGGAGCCAGCACTTTGAGCGGCGTGGCCAGGATGTTGGCCAGCACGGTCTGGTACTCGCCATCCACGGCATCGGGCAAGCCAGCCTGCAGTTGCACGGCATTGGCCTGCGCGTTGTAGCGCGTGGACTCCACGGCCGCCGGATCGATGTCCACTGCATCGATGCCGGTGGCGCCAAACTTGGCCGCGCCAATGGCCAAAATACCCGACCCGCAGCCATAGTCGAGGGTTCGGCCCAGGCTGCCCTGGGGCTGGCGCGCGATCCAGCGCAGGCACATGCGCGTGGTCGGATGGGTGCCTGTGCCAAAGGCCAGGCCCGGGTCCAGGCGGATGCTCACGCGCGCCTCGGGCGGCAGCTCATGCCAGGTCGGCACGATCCAGAACTCGGGCGTGATGTCCACCGGCGCGAACTGGGACTGCGTCAGCCGCACCCAGTCCTGCTCGGGCACAGGCTTGATGGCGATCACACTGCAGCCTTCGAAGAAGTCCTGGGGCAGCAGCAGATCTCGCGCCTCCTCGGCAGCCTCCTGGGCCGGGAACAGCGCCACCAGGCGGCTGCGCTGCCAGCCCTCCTTGGGGGGCGGCATGCCGGGTTCGCCGAACAAGGCCTGCTCGGCCTCGGTCTGTGCATCGGCATCCTCCACCGACACGCTCAGCGCGTCCAGCGCATCCAGCGCGTCGCTGATGGTCTCGACCCGGTCTTCCGGGCACAGCAGGCTCAACTCGAACATGGGCCCATCCTTTATCTCAATGCAAAAAATGAAAATGCTGGTCCCCGTCGCCGGGGCCAGCATGGAAATGGAAAGCAGCGCCGCTCAACGCTTGTTGCCGATGCGGTGCGACAGCCACTCTTCCAGGTAGTGGATGTTGGTGCCGCCTTCCATGAACTTGGCATCCACCATCAGGTCCTGGTGCAGCGGGATATTGGTCTTGATACCCTCCACCGCAGTCTCCAGCAACGCCGTGCGCATACGGGCAAGCGCCTGCTCGCGGGTGTCGCCATGGACGATGATCTTGCCGATCATGGAGTCATAGTTGGGCGGCACGAAGTAGTTGTTGTAGACATGCGAGTCCACACGCACGCCCGGGCCGCCCGGCGCATGCCATGTGGTGATGCGGCCCGGCGAAGGCATGAAGTTGTATGGATCCTCGGCGTTGACCCGGCACTCGATCGCATGGCCCTTGAGCTGGGCATTGATCTGGCGCTGGGTGTAGGGCAGCTTTTCGCCCGCAGCCACCTGGATCTGGGTACGCACGATGTCCACGCCCGTGATCAGTTCGGTGACCGGGTGCTCGACCTGCACGCGGGTATTCATCTCGATGAAGTAGAACTCCCCGTTTTCATAGAGGAATTCGAACGTGCCCGCGCCGCGGTAGCCCAGCTTCTTGCAGGCTGCCGCGCAGCGGTCGCCGATTTTCTCGATCAGGCGGCGCGCGATGCCGGGCGCCGGAGCCTCCTCGATCACCTTCTGGTGGCGGCGCTGCATGGAGCAGTCGCGCTCGCCCAGGTAAACGGCGTTCCTGTGGTTGTCGGCCATCACCTGGATTTCGATGTGGCGCGGGTTCTGCAGGAACTTTTCCATGTAGACGGCCGGGTTACCGAAGGCGGCGCCCGCTTCGGCCTTGGTCATCTGCACGGCATTGACCAGCGCGGCCTCGGTGTGGACCACGCGCATGCCGCGGCCACCACCGCCGCCTGCAGCCTTGATGATGACCGGATAGCCGATGGCTTTGGCAATGCGGCGGATCTGGACCGGATCGTCAGGCAGTTCGCCGTCGGAGCCAGGAACGCAAGGCACGCCGGCGCGGATCATGGCCTGCTTGGCCGAGACCTTGTCGCCCATGGTGCGGATGTTCTCGGGCGTGGGGCCGATGAAGGTGAAGCCACTCTTTTCGACGCGTTCGGCAAAATCCGCGTTCTCGCTGAGAAAGCCGTAGCCAGGATGAATGGCCTCGGCGTCCGTGACCTCGGCGGCCGAGATGATGGCTGGCATGTTGAGGTAGCTCAGCGGCGAAGGCGCCGGGCCAATGCACACGGCCTCGTCGGCCAGCTTGACGTACTTGGCGTCGCGGTCGGCCTCGGAATACACCATCACCGCCTTGATGCCGAGCTCACGGCAGGCGCGCTGGATGCGCAGGGCAATCTCGCCCCGGTTGGCAACCAAAATTTTCTTAAACATGAAGATCCTCGCGGCTGGGCATCTGCGCCGGTACGCAGGCCGCTGCCGTCAGTTGAGCCAATGGCGCCGGCGCGCCGCAGCATGCGTTCGCGCCAGGGCGTCGTGCCGCGTGCGGCATCGCTCGCCTGCCGATTATTCGATCACGAACAGGGGCTGACCATACTCCACGGGCTGGCCGTTCTCACCCATGATGCGCGTCACGGTGCCGGTCTTGTCGGCCTCGATCTCGTTGAGAATTTTCATGGCCTCGACGATGCAGATCGTGTCGCCTTCCTTGACCTGGCTGCCCACATCCACGAACGGCTTGGCGCCAGGGCTGGAGGCACGGTAGAAAGTGCCAACCATGGGCGACTTCACAATGTGGCCCGCCACGGCAGCCTCGGCGGCCGGAGCAGCCGCAGGCGCGGCCACAGGCGCTGCAGCCACAGGGGCGGCCAGCGGCGCTGCCTGCACGGGAGCTGCAACGAACTGCTGCACCACGGCGCCTTCGCTCTTGACGATCCGGACCTTGCCCTCTGCTTCGGTGATTTCCAGTTCCGACACGTTCGATTCGGACACCAGATCAATGAGGGTCTTGAGTTTTCGCAAATCCATGGGAGCTCCAGCGGCTAAAACTAAATAGGGCGCGAATTTACTCCAATTTCGCCCTTCTGCGCGCTTCGACGCATATTTTTCATCAACGTCGCCATGGAATTCAGGACATTTCCTGAGTTTGCACAGCTTTCGCCATCCTCTGGATCAGCTTTTCGCGGTCCACGCGGCCAGATCTTCGGTAGTAAGCTCACCTATTTTACGTTGTCGTATCCGGCCATCCCCGCCGAGCAGCACCGTGAAGGGCAATCCCCCCTGGAGATTGCCCAGGCTGCGCGTCAGGCCCAGCCCCCCTTCGGTGGCCAGCGCCACGGGAAAACGCAGCGGCGTGCGGCCCAGGAAACGCTGCACCGCTTCGGGCTTGTCCACGGCCAGGCCAATGACCTGGATGCCATGCTGGTCTTGCTTGGCGGCAAAGGCATCGAGCATAGGCAGTTCGCGCACACAGGGAGGACACCAGGTCGCCCAGAAGTTCACCAGCACAGGCTTGCCGCGCCAGCGCTGCAGCGACAGCGGCGTGCCATCCGGCGCCAGAAACTGCTGCTGCCACAGCTGCTGCTCTGCGCCAGGCTGCCCTGCGCCAGGCTGCCCTGCGCCAGGTTGCCCTGTGCCAGGTTGCCCTGCGCCAGGTTGCGCCGCATGGGGCTGCAGGCGCCACCAGGCGAGCCCGGCCCCGCCAAGGGCGGCTGCGCCCGCCACGCCCAGCGTCAGCCAGCGCCGGCGGGAAGAAGTGTTTTGACCGGCATCCACCGAATCAGCCATGGTCCGCCTCCTCGGATGCGTCCTGGGCCATGCGCTTGCGCAGCGCCTCGATGCCGCCGCGCTGGCTGTGGCCGCGCGCGTCGGGCTTGAGAGCGCCGCGCAGGTCGTCCAGGTCGTGCACCAGCAGGTGCACGCCCACTGTTTCGCCCAGCGGGCGGCACAGGGCGTGAATGCTCAACGCCTCCACGCGTTCGCCCGTGAAGCCCGTCACCGTGCTGGGCTCATAGCTGACATGCTGGTTGAGCAGCCATATTTCGGCGGACTTGGAGTCGTCGCAAAACAGTTGCAGGTAGATGTCCGACAAGCGGGTGGCCGTGCCGCGCCAGACGGCACCGGCCAGGTGCGGCCGGAACTCGGCCAGCCGCTGCATCCATTGCAGCGCCAGCTCACGCAGCGCCTGCAGCTCCCGGGGCTGGGTATCTGCGCAGAACAGCGCGATGTACTCGCGCACGGCATCCTCGAGCTGCTCGTTGCCCGGCAGGGCCGTGCGCGCAGGCAGGCCCAGCTGGCGCAGGGCGCGGTGCTTGGCCGGCCCCCATTCAAGGCCCTCCTCCACCACGAGGCGGGCTGCCACATGGGCAATTTCGGCAGTGGCTTGATCCATAGCTTCCCGATCGGCTGTATTTCGCTATCCATCAGGACTGACGCATGCAGGATGCGGTGCGTTCTGCGCCAGGGGAACAGCCGCCTTCTGCCGTCCTGCCTGCGTAAATCCTCGTATATATATGACAGCCCGCAGGCTGCCTGCAGTCCATTGTCCCCCAAGCCGCGCCATGACCTGAACGGGCCGGGCTTTGCCCCTTGCAGAGGGCCCTAGAATCTTCAGCCATGCACATACATATTCTGGGCATCTGCGGCACCTTCATGGGCGGCCTGGCCGCGCTGGCGCGCGAGGCCGGCCATCGCGTCACGGGCTGCGATGCCGGCGTTTATCCACCGATGAGCGACCAGCTGCGCGCGCTGGGCATCGAACTGATAGAGGGCTATGGCGCAGACCAGATGGCCCTGCAACCCGACATGTATGTCGTGGGCAATGTGGTCAGCCGCGCGCGGCTTGCGGATGGCAGCCCCAAGTTCCCGCTGATGGAGGCCATCCTGGAAAGCGGCGCACCCTACACCAGCGGCCCCCAGTGGCTGTCCGAGCATGTGCTGCACCACCCCTCGTGCCCGCGCCATGTGCTGGCCGTGGCCGGCACCCACGGCAAGACAACGACGACATCGATGCTGGCCTGGATTCTCGAATGCGCAGGGCTGGCACCCGGCTTTCTGGTCGGCGGCGTGCCGCTGGACTTCGGGATCTCGGCGCGCCTGGGCGCAGCCAGCCGGCCCGTGGCCGGCGCCGGCCCGTCGGGCCGCGAACCGCTCTTTGTCATCGAGGCGGACGAGTACGACACGGCCTTCTTCGACAAGCGCAGCAAGTTCGTCCACTACCGGCCGCGCACAGCCGTATTCAACAACCTCGAATTCGACCACGCGGACATCTTCGAGAATCTGGCCGCCATCGAGCGCCAGTTCCACCACCTCGCGCGCACCGTGCCGGGTTCTGGCCGCATCGTGGTCAACGGCCTGGAGGAGAGCCTGGCCCGCGTGCTGCACCAGGGCTGCTGGAGCGAAGTCAGCAGTTTCGGGGCCGTGGTCAGCGATTTCAGCGCCGAAGGCGAGCCCGGAGCCTTTGATGTGCTGCACCGGGGCCGCAAGGTCGCGCGCCTGGAATGGCAGCTGACGGGCACGCACAACCAGCTCAATGCGCTGGCGGCCATTGCGGCGGCGGACCATGTCGGTGTCTCGCCCGCCCAGGCCTGCGAAGCGCTGGCGCGCTTTCAGAACGTCAAGCGCAGAATGGAGCTGCGGGGCATCGCAGGTGGCGTTTCTGTCTACGATGACTTCGCGCACCACCCGACCGCCATCCGCACCACGCTCGACGGCCTGCGCCGCAAGCTGGGCAGCCAGGCACGCATCCTGGCCGTGTTCGAGCCGCGCAGCAACACCATGAAGCTGGGCGCGATGAAGTCACAGCTGCCCTGGTCGCTGGAGAGCGCCGACCTGGTGTTCTGCCATACGGCGGGCCTGGACTGGGACGCGGCCGAGGCGCTGCAGCCGCTGGGCGCGGGGGCCCGCACGGCAGGCGACATTGCCACGCTGGTCGATCAGATACGTGCTGCCGCGCAGCCGGGCGACCATGTGGTGTGCATGAGCAACGGCGGCTTTGGCGGCATACATGCCAGGCTGCTGGCAGCGCTGCAGCCCGCCGCCTGACACCGGCGCAGCCGCCCTCTGAGGCCCAAAGCCCGGTCCGTCATGGCCGGGCTTTGGGCTGGGTCCACAGTGCGTCAATAGCTGATGGACATGGCCGGGACATCGACCCGGATCAGCGGCTTTGACAGCACCGCCTGGGCTGCACGCGCATAGCTGTTGCGCCACTGCTCATCGTCGAACAGTCCGGCGCGCGAGCGCGCGGCACGTGCGACGACCACCAGCTTGTCGGCCAGCAGCACCTTGCCGCTGGCCCGCAGCGGCTCGCAGTCCATGGAGATGAACTGCTGGTCCAGCCAATGCCGGCCCTCGTCGGAACTCATGGGCGTGAGCCCGCTGGTATCGGTCCTGTACTCCTTGCCGGCATCCAACACCACAATCACTTCGCTGCGCATGGAACTCCTCTCGTCAACGGGGATGGCCCGCCCGCGCCCTGCGGACAACGGCCACCGTGCATGGTTCAAGCTTAACCGCAAGCGCGCCTGCGGCGGCGCGGCCGGGTTGACTTGCCTCAAGGCTGGCAGGGCCTGCCGCCTGCCCGGCACTGGCCGCAGCAGGTGATTGGCAGCGGAGCCTAGAATCTGCCCCTGCCTTTCATGGATCACTTTGCATGATGCCCGACGCCCCCCACCAGCCCTTGCTGGACCATCTGCAGCAGCTCGAAGACGAGATGCGCCGCCAGAACCTGTGGTCACCCACGGCGCCCAGCGCACAGGCCATGGCCTCGACCATGCCCTTCATGTACGACACCCTCAAGCTGCATGAATGGCTGCAGTGGGTCTTCCTGCCCAGGCTGCGCGCCGTCGTCGATGCCGGTGGCCAGCTGCCCTGCCAAAGCCATGTACACCCGCTGGCAGAACATGAGTGGAGCCAGCCGGTGGAGTTCGACAAGCGCCACCTTCTGGCCCTGCTGCTGCGCATCGACGAGACACTGAACCATGGCAGTCTGACGCCGCCCGAAGCGGCGCCCCACTGACAGCCGGCCAGGGCCCCAAGCCGCCGGCCTTGGGCTCAGACAGCCGCCAGCGCCGAGGCCTGCTCGACCTGCCGGACACGGCGCTGCGCGACCGCCTGCGACAGCTCGGCCAGCGTCTGCAGCGAATCGTCCCAGCCCAGGCAAGCATCGGTGATGCTCTGGCCGTAGTTCAGGGCCGCCACATCGTCCTTGCCCGGCGTGAATTTCTGGGCGCCAGCCACTAGGTGGCCTTCGATCATCACGCCGAACACGCTGCGCGAGCCACCACGGATCTGGCCGGCGATATCGCTGGCCACATCCTTCTGGCGCTCATGCTGCTTGGAGCTGTTGGCATGGCTGCAATCGACCATCAGCGTTGCGGGCAGGCCGGCCTTTTCCAGGTCGGCGCAGGCCGCCGCCACACTGTCCGCATCGTAGTTCGGCGCCTTGCCGCCGCGCAGAATGACGTGGCAGTCCTGGTTGCCGGCCGTGTGCACGATGGCCACCTGGCCATTTTTGTGCACCGACAGGAAGTGGTGGCCACGGCTGGCCGACTGGATGGCATCGGTGGCAATGCGGATATTGCCATCCGTGCCGTTCTTGAAGCCGATGGGCGCCGAGATGCCTGAAGCCAGTTCGCGGTGCACCTGGCTTTCCGTGGTGCGCGCGCCGATGGCGCCCCAGCTGATCAGATCGCCAATGTACTGGGGCGAGATCACGTCGAGGAATTCGCTGGCGGCAGGCACGCCCAGGCGGTTGATGTCGATCAGCAGCTGGCGTGCGATGCGCAGGCCCTCGTCGATGCGGTAGCTCTGGTCGAGGTAGGGATCATTGATCAGCCCCTTCCAGCCCACCGTGGTGCGGGGCTTTTCGAAGTACACGCGCATCACGATCTCCAGCGTGTCCTTGTACTTTTCGCGCACGGGCGCCAGGCGGCGCGCGTAGTCGATGGCTGCAGCCGGATCGTGGATGGAGCACGGGCCCACGATGACCAGCAGGCGGTCATCCTTGCCAGCCATGATGTTGTGGATGGTGCGGCGGGTGTCGCTGATCAGCGTTTCGACGGCCGTGCCACGGATGGGAAAGAAGCGGATGAGGTGCTCGGGAGGGGGCAACACGGTGATGTCCTTGATACGTGCGTCGTCGGTCTGGCCAGTTTTTTGGGAACCGCCGCGATACCAGGAATCGGCAGGGGAAGCGTGATGAGCAGTCATTGCTTGCTTTCGTGAGGAAAGTGGATCGTGGAAAACGGAGCGAAAGAGCGGGAAGGGCAACAAAAAACCGCCGGGCTTTGCAGCTTCGGCGGTTCTGAGGGAGGTATGTGTTCGGGGGTGCGCGCGCTTACCTCTCTTCCGCCGGGGAGGAGAACCAAAAGTAAAAGTAAAAGGAAGAGCGTGCTTGCATGGCACCCAATGTAGCACAGACATTTTTCGCAGCGCAACATGCAGCGGGGATGCAACAGCCTGCCATGGCGCAAGCCACAGAGGGAAACTGCCAGAATCAACGCATCAGGAAATCTGCATTTTTCTCATTCAAACGCAAAAATCCGTCATTCAACCCATGAAAACCACGGAAAAACGACGTTTTCCTGCAAAACAGGGCATGCTTTTTCAGACAGACAAGGCCCTGCGGATCGGCCGCTGCAAAAAGTGGTGCCTGCCAGGCTGGTGTCTCAGCGGCGGCGCTGCGCCACCAGGCGCAGCCAATGCGCCAGGCGGCGCAACAGCCCGGCCATGCCATGCGGTCCGGCAGACGTCTTCACCGGCAGCGGATGCATGGCAGGGCAGCCGCCCCGCACAGATTCGGCAAACATGTCGATCAGCAGCGACGCGTCGCCCAGCAGCCGCCAGCCCAGCCGCTCGCACTGCCTGAAATGCTCGGCTTCACGGGCGTCTCCCAGCAGTACGGATTGCTGCCAGGCGCGCACCGCCTTGCAGAAGCTGCGCAGCAGCCGCTGATAGGCCGGAAACTCATAAAGAAGACGCCAGCCCGAGGCCAGCGTGGTGAGAAAGTACTGGTGCTCCAGCGCCGCAAGGCCGAGCTGCTGCACGGCCTCCTCGACCACCGGGCGGGAGCGGCCGGCGCAGCGCACGCGCACCGCTTCTTCCAGGGCGGCAGACAGCAGCACCAGCTGCTGCTGCATGGGGCGCAGATCGCTTTCGAGCAGTTCCTGGCGCCAGAAGCGGCTGTGCCGCGAGTCACCGGAGCCGGCCCGCCATTGCGCAGGCCGGCTGAGCAGGACGTGAACCGATGTGGGCACGTCAGGCCGCGAAGCAGGCGGCAGCTGGGTCATGGAATGCACGCCCCGCGACGTTCATGCGACCCGGGCCGCTCAGGCCGTGCCCCCCACGGTCAGGCCGTCGATGCGCAGCGTCGGCTGACCGACACCCACGGGCACGCTCTGGCCTTCCTTGCCGCAGGTGCCAACGCCGCTGTCCAGCCGCATGTCGTTGCCGATCATGGTGATGTGCTTGAGCGACTCGGGGCCGCTGCCAACGATGGTCGCGCCCTTGACCGGGTATTGAATCTTGCCGTTTTCCACCCAGTAGGCTTCGCTGGCCGAGAACACGAACTTGCCGCTGGTGATGTCCACCTGGCCGCCGCCGAAGTTGGTGGCATACAGCCCCTTCTTGATGGAAGCGACGATCTCCTTCGGATCCTTGTCGCCACCGAGCATGTAGGTGTTGGTCATGCGCGGCATCGGGATGTGGGCATAGCTTTCGCGGCGGCCATTGCCCGTGGGCTTGACGCCCATCAGACGGGCATTCATCGCGTCCTGGATGTAGCCCTTGAGAATGCCGTCCTCGATCAGCACGTTGCTCTGGCTGGCGCAACCTTCATCGTCCACGTTGAGGGAGCCGCGGCGGTCCGCCAGCGTGCCATCGTCGAGCACCGTCACGCCCTTGGCTGCCACGCGCTGGCCGATGCGCCCGCTGAAGGCGCTGGCACCCTTGCGGTTGAAGTCGCCCTCGAGCCCGTGCCCCACGGCCTCGTGCAGCAGCACGCCGGGCCAGCCCGGCCCCAGCACGACCGTCATCACGCCCGCAGGCGCCGGGCGCGACTCCAGGTTGGTCAGGGCAGCATGGACCGCCTCGTTCACATACTGGCTGATCTGCTCATCGCTGAAATAGGCCAGGCCGAAGCGGCCGCCGCCGCCCGCAGACCCCACCTCGCGCCGGCCCTTTTGCTCGGCAATGACGGTGACCGACAGGCGCACCAGCGGGCGCACATCGGCCGCCAGGGTGCCATCGGCGCGCGCCACGAGCACCACGTCATATTCGCTGGCCAGGCCCGCCATGACCTGAACCACACGCGGGTCCTTGGCCCGTGCCAGGGCTTCGACCTTGCCCAGCAGTTCCACTTTGGCAGTGCTGTCCAGCGTGCCGATGGGGTCGATGCCGGGGTAGAGGCTGCGGCTTGCGGCGATCTTGGGAGCACCGGCGCGCACGCGCCGGCTCTGCGCCACGCCGGAGATGGCGCGTACGGTGCGGGCGGCATCCAGCAGCGAAGCCTCGGAGATGTCGTCGGAGTAGGCGAACGCCGTCTTCTCGCCACTGACGGCGCGCACCCCCACGCCCTGGTCGATGCTGAAGCTGCCCGTCTTGACGATGCCTTCCTCCAGGCTCCAGCCTTCGGCACGCGTGTACTGGAAGTACAGATCGGCATCATCGACCTGATGGCTGCGGATTTCGGCGAGCGCACGCGCCAGGTGGGATTCGTCCAGGCCGAAGGGTTCGAGCAGCAGGCTGCGCGCAGTGGCCAGGCGTTCAATGGTGGGTTCGCGGGAGATCATGCGCCCATTGTAGAGAGCACGCCATGACCGTGCCACGCGCGTGCCGCCAGCGGCAGCCCCTGCAGCGCAGGCTACAGTTTCCCGGCCCCCTCGCCCGGCAGCTGGCGCTGCGAGCGCGCCACCGACATCAGCACGCCCAGTGCCAGCCCCAGCGTCACCATGGCCGTGCCGCCATAGCTGATGAACGGCAGGGGCACGCCCACCACGGGCAGGATGCCGCTGACCATGCCCATGTTCACAAAGGAGTAGGTGAAGAAGATCATGGCCACAGCGGCCGCCATGAGCCGGGCGAACAGCGACCCGGCCTGGACCGCAATGGCCAGACCACGCCAGACCAGCAGCAGGAACGAGACAATGATGAAGAGGTTGCCGACCAGCCCGAATTCCTCGGAGTAGGCCGCGAAGATGAAGTCGGTCGTGCGCTCCGGGATGAACTCCAGGTGGGTCTGAGTGCCCGCCATGAAACCCTTGCCCCAGACGCCGCCCGAGCCAATGGCGATCATGCCCTGGATGATGTGAAAGCCCTTGCCCAGCGGATCACGCGTGGGATCGAGCAGGGTGCACACACGCGTCTGCTGGTATTCGTGCAACAGCGGCCAGCGCACGCCTTCGGCGCACAGCTGGGGCTCATACCAGACAATCAGGGTGATGCCGATCACGCCGGCCAGCACCGGGGGCACGATGAGCTTCCATGGCAGGCCGGCAAAAAAAATCACGGACAGTCCTGCGGCCATCACCAGCAGCGAGGTTCCCAGGTCGGGCTGTTTCATGATCAGTCCCACGGGAACCATGAGCAGGACCATGGCGATCACGAAGTCCATGCCGCGCAGCTGCCCCTCGCGGCGCTGGAACCACCAGGCCAGCATCAGGGGCGTGGCGATCTTGAGCAGCTCGCTGGGCTGGATCACCACACCCACGTTGACCCAGCGCTGCGCTCCCTTCTTGGTGATGCCGAACAGGGCCACGGCCAGCAGCAGCGCCACGCCCAGCATGTACAGCGGCACGGCCACCTTCATGAGCTGCTGGGGCGGAATCTGGGCCACGACAAAGAGCAAAGTGGCGGCGATCAGCATATTGCGCGTATGGTCCATGAACCGCGTGCCATGATCGAAGCCCGACGAGTACATGGCCACCAGGCCTGCGCAGGCCAGCATCGCCACAAACAGCAGCAGCAGGAAATCAAAACCGCGCAGCAGCGGCGAAATGCGCTGCCACAGCGAGGGCTTGTCGAATTCGGTCACGGACATGGGCCGGCATTATCCCGTGGCATGCGCGGCCGAGCCCGCCGCAGGGTTGCCCCTGCAATACGCCCCGGGGAGGACTCTCGGGCCTTCCCCCGTGGGCAACGCTCGGCGCAGGCGCCACAATGGGACATGGGCCGGCCAGGCACCGCCGGTGTCCGGCCCCCACAGTACTGCCAAGGAGAGCGCCCGCCATGACAACCACCCATCTGCTGTATCTGCACGGCTTTCGCTCCTCTCCCCAGTCCGCCAAGGCCCGACGGCTGGCCGAGCACGTGGCCACGCACCATCCCCATGTGCGCTGGTGGAGTCCCCAGCTGCCGCCCTCGCCGCGCGAAGCTGCGGCCCTGATTGCCGATGGCATCGGCAGCTGGCCGCGCGAGACCATGGCAGTGGTCGGCTCATCGCTGGGGGGCTACTACGCCAGCTGGGTGGCCCAACTGGCCCGGTGCCGCAGCGTGATGATCAACCCGGCCGTCAATCCGGCCCGCGACCTCGAAAAGTACATTGGAGAGCAGACTTCATGGCATGACCCTGAAGAGCGTTTCTTCTTTCGCAGGGAATACATTGACGAGCTGCGCGCGCTGGATACGCGTGCAATGACGCAGGCCGCCCCCGAGATGCTGCTGGTCGCCGAGGGGGACGAGGTGCTGGACTGGCGCGAAATGAGCGCCCGCTACCCGCATGCGCTGCAAATCGTGCAGGAAGGCGGCGACCACGCGCTGAGCAACTTCGAGGAATACCTGCCTCAGCTGGACGAGTTCCTGAGCCTGGCCTGACCCGCGCAGGAGACCGTGCGTGCATGCAGCGATTGCGCGGCATGTTGCACCGCTGCGGCACGGCGTGGCCAGGTGCCACGCGCAGCGTGGGAGAATGCAGGGCTATGCACGCATTGTTTGAAGAAGCCGGCAAGTTCCTGGCCGGACGCATCCTTTCCGAAGCCGACACCTCCGCCCAGGTGGAGCTGGATTCGGGCAAACGGGTCAAGGTCAAGGCCGCCAATATCCTGCTGAAGTTCGACAAGCCGGCGCCGGCCGAGCTGCTGGCGCAGGCGCAGGCGCAGGCCGCCGAGATCGATCTGGATCTGGCATGGGAATTCGCCCCCGAGGAGGAGTTCGGCTTTGCCGATCTGGCGCGCGACTATTTCTCGGACAAGGCCACGCTGATCGAGCAGGCCGGCGCGCTGCTGCGCCTGTACGAGGCCCCGCACTACTTCCGCCGTGCAGGCAAGGGCCGCTTCAAGAAGGCACCTGCCGAAATCCTGCAGCAGGCGCTGGCCGGAATAGAAAAGAAAAAGCAGATCCAGGCGCAGATCACGGCCTGGGCAGAGCAGCTGGGCACCGGCGAGTGCCCCGCGCCCATCCGCGAACAGCTCTACAAGATCCTGTTCCGACCCGACAAGAACGCCGCAGAATACAAGGCCGTGGTCGAAGCCAGCCGCGCCACGCGCCTGGCGCCGCTGGAGCTGCTGCACCGCGCCGGAGCCATCGACTCGGCCTATGAGTTCCACTGGAAGCGTTTCCTGTTCGACCACTTCCCCAAGGGCACGCAGTTCCCGGCACTGCAGGCGCCTCAGCCACCGGCAGACCTGCCCGTGGCCGGGGTGCAGGCCTTCTCGATCGACGACTCGGCCACCACCGAAATCGACGATGCGCTGTCGGTCAGCGGCCTGGGCACGGGCACGGTCACCGTGGGCATCCACATCGCGGCACCAGGCCTGGCCATCGTGCCGGGCACACCGCTGGACCAGTTGGGCCGCTCGCGCCTGTCCACGGTCTATATGCCGGGCTACAAGATCACCATGCTGCCTGACGAGGTGGTGCAGATCTACACGCTGGACGAGGGCCGCGCCAACCCGGCCGTGTCGCTGTACGTCACCATCGACGAGGCCACGCTGGAGACCACCGCCAGCGAGACGCGCCTGGAGCGCGTTCCCGTGCTGGTCAACTTCCGCCACGACAAGCTCGACCACATCGTCACCGAACAGTGGCTGACCGATCCGTCGTTCGAGGTCGAGGGCACGCCCGAAGTGCTGCAGGGCAAGCGCGCCGAGCTGACCTTCCTGCAGCGCTGGGCCAGGCACCTCAAGGCCGGGCGCGAGCTGGTGCGCGGCAAGCCCGAGAACTTCAACCGGCCCGACTACAACTTCCGCCTCGTAGGCAATGACGGAGCCGTGCCCACGGGCAATGAGCAGGTGGAGATCACCGTGCGCAAGCGCGGTGCGCCGCTAGACCTGATCGTGGCCGAAGCGGCCATCGTGGCCAACAGCACCTGGGGCGGCTGGCTGGCCGAACTGGGCGTGCCCGGCATCTACCGCAGCCAGGCGAGCATGGCGCCCGGTATCAAGGTACGCATGTCCACCAAGGCCCTGCCCCACGCGGGCATCGGCGTCAAAAGCTATGCCTGGGCCACTTCGCCGCTGCGCCGCTACGTGGATCTGGTCAACCAGTGGCAGATCATCGCCTGCGCACGCCATGGCAAGACAGCAGCACTGGCTGCGCCCTTCAAGCCCAAGGACGCCGAGCTATTTGGCATCATCAGCAGCTTCGATGGCGCCTACAGCGCCTACAACGGCTACCAGGCCGGCATGGAGCGCTTCTGGACGCTCAAGTACCTGCAGCAGCGCGGCATCACCGAACTGACGGCCACGGTCATCAAGGAAGGCATGGGCGGCGGCCTGCTGGTGCGTGCCGATGACCTGCCGCTGGTCTTTCCGGTGCTGGGTGTCACCGGCCTGCCGCGCGGAGCCCATGTGCGCGTGCGGCTGGGCGAGATCGACGAGATCGCGCTCGATGTCAGCGGCACGCTGATCGAGCGGCTGGACAGCGATGCCGAGGCCCAGGCGCAAGACGGCGGCGAAGACGACGAAGAAGCCGTGGCAGGCCCCATCGCCATCGCCGTGGACATGAACGAGGCCGAAGCACCGGCCGCTGCCCCCACCCAGTCCTGATACCGACCGCGCCGTGAAACTGCCTACTGCCTTCCGTTCCCTGAGCACGCTGCAGCTGGCGCTGGGCGTGTCGATTGCCGTGCACGCCCTTTTGCTCACGGTCCGGTTCGTGGACCCGGAGCGCTTCGAACGCGTCTTCCAGGACACGCCGCTCGAAGTCATTCTCGTCAACGCCAAGTCCAGCGAGCCGCCGGACAAGGCCCAGGCCATCGCCCAGACCTCGCTGGCTGGTGGCGGCGAGGCGGACAAGGGCCGAGCCACCAGCCCCATGCCCTACTCGGCGCTCACAGCCGTAGGCGACGACTTCGAGGAGCGCCAGCGCCAGATCGATGCCATGCAGGAGCAGCAGGCGGTGCTGCTGACCCAGCTGCGCCAGCAGATCGCGGCACTGCCGGCGCAGGAGCCCCGCGAGGTCAACCCGCAGTCGCGCGAGCAGCAGGCCCAGCAGGAACGCCGCCAGCAGTTGCTCAAGCTGCTGGCAGAGATCGAAAAGCGCATCAACGAAGAAAACTCGCGTCCCAAGAAACGCTACATCAGCCCATCCACGCGCGAGGCGGTCTATGCCGTCTACTACGACGCGCTGCGCCGCCAGGTCGAGGACAAGGGCACGGAGAATTTCCCCGAGTACGGCGGCAAGAAGCTGTATGGCGAACTGGTCATGATCCTGACCGTCAACCACGACGGCCGCGTGCTGAGCACCGAAATCGTCCAGGGCTCGGGCAACCGCATGCTGGATTCGCGGGCCGAAGCCATCGCACGCACGGCAGGCCCATTCGGCCCGTTCAGCCCTGCCATGCGCGCCAAGGCCGACCAGATCGCCGTGGTATCGCGCTTCAAATTCACCCGCGAGCAGACGCTGCAGACCAGCGTGCAATAAGGCACGCGCCCACCACGGAGTTTCGAGATGACATCTGCCGCCCTCCCCGCCGACCGCTACTGCGTCATGGGCAACCCCGTAGAGCACAGCCGCTCGCCCTGGATCCATGCCCGCTTCGCCCAACTGTGCGGCCAGCAGCTGGCCTACGGCCGCCAGCTGGTGCCGCTCGATGGCTTTGCCGCCGCCGTCCACGGCTTTGCAGGTGCAGGCGGGCGCGGCTGCAACGTGACCGTGCCCTTCAAGCTGGAAGCGGCCGAGCTGGCAGACACGGCCAGCGAACGCGTGCAGCTGGCCGGCGCGGCCAATACCCTGGTGCTGGGTGCAGACGGCATCCATGCCGACAACACCGACGGACTGGGCCTGGTGGCCGACATTGTGCGCAACGCAGGCGTGCCGCTGGCCGGCCGCGACCTGCTGCTGCTGGGCGCGGGCGGTGCCGCTGCGGGTGCCTTGGGCACGCTGATCGCCGAGCGGCCGCGCCGAATCGCTGTCGTCAACCGCACCTTCGAGCGTGCCCAGGCGCTGGTGCAGCGCCATGCAGAGATCGCCTCACGGCATGGTGTGCAGCTGGCCGCGCTGCCGCAGCAGGAACTTGGCGAGGATTTCGACGTGGTCATCAATGCCACGGCCAGCAGCCTGGCCGGCGCCGGGGTTCCCGTGCCCGCCAGCGTGCTGCGCCCGGGCAGCCTGGCCTACGACATGATGTATGGCGCTGCGGCGCAGGAATTCCTGCAATGGGCCAAGCGCCATGGCGCCCATGCGCGGGACGGCCTGGGCATGCTGGTCGAGCAGGCCGCCGAATCGTTTGCGCTGTGGCGCGGCCAGCGCCCGCCAGCGGCCCAGGTGCTGGCCGAACTGCGTGCCCATATTGCCCAGGGCGGCTGAAGCAGCGGTGTCATGAAGGGTTTTGCGCGCGCACTGGTGCTGGTGCTTTGCGCCAGCTTGCTGCTGCAGCTGTTTTTCGTGCTGCGCATAGCGCTCATGGCCGTGGTGGACCCGGAGTCCACTGCGTTCCAGCGCTCAGAGGCATGGCAGCTGCTGCGCAGCTCGCAAGGCCTGCGCTGGCGCCAGCAATGGGTGGGCTATGACAGCATTGCGCCCACACTCAAGCGCGCCGTCATCGCCGCAGAGGACGACAGCTTCACTGAACACCATGGCGTGCAGTGGGATGCCATGGAAAAGGCATGGCAGCGCAACCAGCGTGCCGAAGCCAAGGCGCAGCAGACGGACAACGGCAAGCCGCCCAAGATCTACGGAGGCTCCACCATCACGCAGCAGCTGGCCAAGAACCTGTTGCTGTCGGGCGAACGCAGCCTGCTGCGCAAGGGGCAGGAGCTGCTGCTGACCCAGCTGCTGGAGCTGATGCTGGACAAGCGGCGCATTCTGGAGATCTATCTCAACAGCGTGGAATGGGGCCAGGGTGTCTTTGGCGCCGAGGCTGCGGCGCGCCACTACTTTCGCAAGGGCGCATCCGAACTGAGCGCAGCCGAGGCCGCCCGCCTGGCCGTGATGCTGCCCCAGCCCAAGCGCTTCGAGGTGCTGCCCAACTCCGGCTATCTGCTGCAGCGCACACGCCTGATCATGCAGCGCATGAAGGAAGCGACGCCTCCCTGAACCGACTGTGACGCAGGGACACGACCTCCTGGCCATGCTGCGGCAAAGACCGGCCAGGGAACGGCTACAGTCACGCCATGCGCATTCTTGGAATCGACCCCGGGCTGCAGACCACGGGATTCGGCGTGATCGACGCCGATGGCCATCGCCTGTCCTATGTGGCCAGCGGCACCATTCGCACAACCGGCATCGCACTCGGCGACCTGCCGGGCCGGCTCAAGCTGCTGTTCGATGGCATCACCGAGGTGGCCAGCCGTTACCAGCCCGATGCCTCGGCGGTGGAAATCGTCTTCGTCAACGTCAACCCGCAGTCCACGCTGCTGCTGGGGCAGGCGCGCGGCGCGGCGCTCACGGCCCTGGTCCATGCCGGGCTGCCCGTGGCGGAATACACGGCGCTGCAGATGAAAAAAGCCATGACTGGCCATGGCCGTGCGGCCAAAAGCCAGATCCAGGAGATGGTGCGCCGCATGCTGCAGCTGCCGGGGCTGCCCGGCACCGATGCCGCAGACGCCCTGGGGCTGGCCATCACCCATGCCCATGCGGGAGCTGCCATGTCCAGGATGGCCGAGGCCACGCAGCTGCAGCGGCGCCAGCATGCCGCCTACAAGGGCGGCAGGGTGTACTGACGACACCCTGCGCCCTGGCGCTGCGGGCTCACAGGCCGCGTTTGGCGCGGGTGAGCAGCGTGCAGACCTCGGTCGAGACCTGCGCGAATTGTGACCCGGAGCCGATAAGCCTTTCCGCTTCAGCCATGGAACCCGCATTGATCTGCCGCGCCACATTGCCGGCCACCTGGTGGAATTGCGCATGCTTGTCCAGCAGGTTCACGAAGCCGGGCTTGCTGCCCCAGCGCTGGCCACCGGCGCCGTGCAGCCACTTACCCAGCGGGCACTGGTCATCGCGGCAGATGGTATCGGCGTCGAGCTGGGCATGCTCGGCAATCGCCTTGCGCAGCCGCACCTTCCACTGCCGGTGCGCCTCGATCGCCTGGTCGAAGTTGAAGTCAGAGACCACAGCCGGCGGCTCGGCCGCCGGCAGCGCCATGCCTGGTGGCAGTTGGAAGCGGTCCACTTCCCGGGCCAGATCGACTGCCTGCTCCTTCATCGCGGCGGCGGCGGCAGCGGTCTGCTCGACCAGCGCCGCATTTTGCTGGGTCATGCGGTCCAGCTCATGGACGGCCTGCCCCACCTGGGCCACGCCCTGGCTTTGCTCGCGCGACCCGTTGGCCACCTCGCCCAGCAGTCCATTGACGCGCTGCGAGGCGGCAACGATCTCGGCAATCTTGCTGCCGGCGTCATGGACCACCATGGCACCCTCGTTGACCTGTTCGACGCTCTGGCTGATGAGCGCCTTGATTTCCTGCGCCGCAGTGGCCGAGCGCTGGGCCAGCGAGCGCACCTCCGAGGCCACGACCGCAAAGCCCCGGCCCTGCTCGCCCGCACGCGCCGCTTCCACGGCCGCGTTCAGCGCCAGGATGTTAGTCTGGAACGCAATGCTGTTGATCGTGCCGATGATGTCCTCGATCCTGGAGGACGACTGCCGGATGCTGTCCATGGTCTGCACGACCTTGTGCATGACCTTGCCGCCATCGGCGGCGACGGCCTCATTGCCCGAGGCCACCCTGGCGGCTTCGCTGACATGGTCCGCGTTGAGGTTGACCGTCGAGGAAATCTGCTCCATGGAAGCAGCAGACTCCTCCAGATTGGCGGCAGCCTGCTCCGTGCGCGCCGACAGGTCCATGGTGCCGGTGGACACCTCGTTGCTGGAGTGCACGATCTCATCGCTGGCCCGGCGCACACGCAGAACCATGTGCCGCAGCGATTGCTGCATCTCGCGCAGGTCCAGCATGAGCTCGGCCGCCTCATCCTTGCCCCATGGCGACGGCGATGTGGTCAGATCGCCCTGTGTCATGGCATGGAGATGGCGCCGCGTTTCGTTCAGGCCGCCATTCATCACCAGGAAGAAACTCCAGAACAGGTAGCCTGCCAGCAGCAGCTCCAGCAGCACGATGGCCGCCATCCATTCGATCTGATGGCGTCTGGCCTGGCGCAGGTCATCGACATAGATGCCCGAGCCGACCACCCAGCCCCAGGGCTCGAAGCCCTGCACATAGGAAAGCTTGTCCACAGGCTGGCTGTTGCCGGGCCGGGGCCACTGGTAGGAAACAAAGCCTTTGCCGCTGTCGCGCACCTTGGCGGCAAATGCCTTGAAAAGCGCCAGACCGTTAGGGTCCTTGATGTCAGAGGCATCCGAGCCATCGAGTTCAGGCCGGATGGGGTGCATCACGACGCGCGGATGCATGTCATTGATCCAGAAATACTCCGTGCCGTCATAGCGCAGCTGGGCAATGGTGGCCTTGGCCTGTGCCTGTGCCTGATCGCGGCTGAGCTGGCCCGCCAACTCCTGCTTGTGGATTGCGACCAGCACGCCATGCGCAATCTCGACATTCTGGCGGGTGGAGTCCTGACGCGCGTGAAATGACTGCTGCGTCTGGTGTTCCAGTTGCCAGACGATGATCGCAAGCAGGGGAAGCAGAAAAACCAGCGAGATGACGGCGGCCTTGGCACGGAACCTCAGGCTGCGGAACAGGCGCACGCCTGGTGCCCAGAATCCGTGAAAAGTGAAATATCCCGACTTGGAAGACTGTACAGACTGATTCTTGTTTTCAGGTGAAGGCATCGTGTAGGGCGGACAGTGGCAAAGGGCAGCCATGTCTTGCCGTCTCCCAGGCTGGCGGTCTGGTAGCGGCAGACACCAGGCATTGAATTATTAAAATTGTAATTTTTTGTTACCAGTTTGTCGAATCCATCTGCATGGCAGCCACCTGCCATCGGGCTTCAGCCGCTGAATGCATGGACTCTGAAACTGCACCATCTACGCTAGCAGAGCAGGCAGCAGGAAGGAATGCCGAAAGATTGACGCACATCAACCTGGCGACCGATAGGCTGGTTGGCGCGCTCCGTGCGCGGGGAATAAGGCAGTGCGCCGCCCGGGCGGAGAGGGTCAGGCGATGCGTCCGAAGAACAGGACGGCAAAAAAGGCTGCGGCAGCGATCACCGTCCACTTGAAGACGATGATGCTCCAGCGCTTGTAGCGCGGCTGGCCCGTGCCCAGATAAAAGACAAAGGACACGGCGGACGCCAGCAGCAGCAGCGAGGCCAGCCAGCGGAAGATCAGCATAGGGCCCCTGGGCCTACCAGGCCAGCGCGGGCTGGGCAAAGCCCCTGGGTGCCTGGCGCTCGCTGTCGAAGCTGACCACCTCCCAGGCATCGGGCTGGGCCAGCAATGCACGCAGCAGCTGGTTGTTCATGCCATGGCCCGAGCGGAAGGCGCTGTAGGCGGCCAGCAGCGGCTTGCCGATCAGGTACAGGTCGCCAATCGCATCGAGAATCTTGTGCTTGGCAAACTCGTCGTCGTAGCGCAGGCCGTCGCTGTTGAGCACCTTGTAGTCGTCCATGACGATGGCATTGTCCAGGCCGCCGCCCAGCGCCAGACCATGGCTGCGCAGCATCTCCACATCCTTGGTGAAGCCGAAGGTGCGCGCGCGCGCGATGTCGCGCGTGTAGTTGTCCGCGCCCATGTCGAACTCCACGCATTGGCCCGTGGAATCCACGGCCGGATGGGCGAAGTCGATCTCGAAGCGCAGCTTGAAGCCGTGGTAGGGCTCGAACCGCGCCCATTTCAGGTTCTGGCCTTCGCCTTCGCGCACTTCGACCGGCCGGGTCACGCGGATAAAGCGCTTGGGGGCCTTCTGCAGCGCAATGCCTGCGCTTTGCAGCAGGAACACGAAGGACGCAGAGGAGCCATCGAGGATGGGCACCTCCTCGGCGGTGATGTCGACATAGAGGTTGTCCAGCCCGAGACCAGCAATGGCCGACATCAGATGCTCCACGGTATGCACCTTGGCACCGCCCGTGCCGATGGTGGAAGCCATGCGGGTATCGGTCACGGCCTCGGCCGAGATCGGAATGTCCACGGGCTCCGGCAGGTCCACGCGACGGAACACGATGCCGGTGTCGGGCTGCGCAGGGCGCAGTGTCAGCTCGACGCGCTGACCGCTGTGCAGGCCCACGCCCACGGCCCGGGTGATCGTCTTGATGGTGCGTTGTTGGAGCATCCGGCCATTTTAAAGTGCGAAAGCCGCGCCAGGGCATGCCCTGGCGCGGCTTTCGCTATCGCGGCCATGCAGCCGCCGTATCGTGGCCGATCAGTCGGCCTGCTTGCGCAGAAAGGCCGGGATCTCCAGGTCGTCCATGCCGCCAGAGGCCAGGGCATCGACGCGGGCCGCAGCCTGTGTGCGGTTGGTGCGCCAGACGCTGGGCACCGACATGTTGTTGCCGTAGTCGGCACCGCCGGCCGCGCCGGCAGACAGGCCACCGGCGGCCGTGGCAGCGCCCATGGCGGCCGTGGGCAGCTGGTAGTTCATGTTGTCGGTACCGGTGCGCAGGCCGCCCTGCACCACCTGCATGTTCTGGCGGCGGGAGTTGGGGCGCGACAGGCCCGTGGCCACCACGGTGACGCGGATTTCATCGCCCAGGGTGTCGTCGTAGGCGGCGCCGTAGATCACGTGCGCATCGGGCGAGGCGTAGGCATTGATGGTGCTCATGGCCAGGCGCGACTCGGACAGCTTGAGGCTGCCCTTGGCGGCTGTGACCAGCACCAGCACGCCCTTGGCGCCCGACAGATCGATGCCTTCGAGCAGCGGGCAGGCCACGGCCTGCTCGGCGGCAATGCGCGCACGATCGGGGCCGGCGGCCTTGGCCGTGCCCATCATGGCCTTGCCGGGCTCGCCCATGACGGTGCGCACGTCTTCGAAGTCGACGTTCACATGGCCGTACTCGTTGATGATTTCAGCGATGCCGCCGACGGCGTTCTTGAGCACGTCGTTGGCATGGGCAAACGCTTCGTCCTGGGAGATATCGTCGCCCAGCACGTCCAGCAGCTTTTCGTTGAGCACCACGATCAGCGAGTCCACATTGGCTTCGAGTTCGCTCAGGCCGCTGTCGGCGTTGGCCATGCGGCGGCCGCCTTCCCACTCGAAGGGCTTGGTGACCACGCCCACCGTCAGGATGCCCATCTCCTTGGCCACGCGCGCGATCACCGGCGCAGCGCCCGTGCCCGTGCCGCCGCCCATGCCGGCCGTGATGAACAGCATGTGCGCACCCTGGATGGCCGTGCGGATGTCCTCCTCGGCGGCCTCGGCGGCCTCGCGGCCCTTGTCGGGCTTGCTGCCCGCGCCCAGGCCGCTGCTGCCCAGCTGGATGGTGCGGTGCGCGCTGCTGCGCAGCAGCGCCTGCGCGTCGGTATTGGCACAGACGAACTCCACGCCTTGCACGTGGCGGGCGATCATGTGCTCCACGGCGTTGCCGCCGCCGCCGCCAACGCCGATCACCTTGATCTGCGTACCCTGGTTGAATTCTTCAACTTCAATCATGTCAATGGGCATGTTGATTCTCCTGTAGCTCTGTGTAAGTGGTCACCCCCGTCTGGGTGAATGTCTGTCTTCTGTCCGGTATTCGGAATCCTGTGGGCGGACCGGTGATGCGCAGTCGATGAGAGCACATATCAGAAGTTCCCCACGATGAAATCCTTGAAACGGCCAAAAGCGGTCTTCATGGACCCACTCTTTTGCGCCACCTTGAAACCTCGCAGGCGCGCCAGGCGCGCTTCTTCGAGCAGGCCCATCACAGTGGCAGCCCGGGGCTGGGCCACCATGTCGGCCAGAGCGCTCGAATATTTGGGAATGCCACGGCGCACGGGCTTGAGGAAGATGTCCTCGCCCAGCTCGACCATGCCCGGCATCACGGCGCTGCCGCCGGTCAGCACGATGCCTGAGGACAGCACCTCCTCGTAGCCGGAATCGCGCACGACCTGCTGCACCAGGGAAAAAATCTCTTCCACGCGCGGCTCGATCACGCCGGCCAGCGCCTGCTTGCTGATCATGCGCGGGCTGCGGTCGCCCAGGCCAGGCACTTCGACCTGCGCATCCGGGTCGGCCAGCAGCTGCTTGGCGTAGCCGCTCTCGACCTTGATGTCCTCGGCGTCCTTGGTGGGCGTGCGCAGCGCCATGGCGATGTCGCTGGTGATCAGGTCCCCGGCGATCGGAATGACCGCCGTGTGCCGGATCGCGCCACCCGTGAAGATGGCCACATCGGTGGCGCCCGCGCCGATGTCCACGACGGCAACGCCCAGCTCGCGCTCGTCGTCGGTGAGCACGGCCTGGCTCGATGCCAGCGGATTGAGCAGCAGCTGCTCGACCTCCAGGCCGCAGCGGCGCACGCACTTGATGATGTTCTCGGCCGCGCTTTGCGCGCCCGTGACGATATGGATCTTGGCCTCCAGGCGGATGCCGCTCATGCCGATGGGCTCGCGCACCTCCTGGCCATCGATGACGAACTCCTGGGGCTCGACCAGCAGCAGGCGCTGATCGGAAGAGATGTTGATGGCCTTGGCAGTTTCCATCACGCGCGCCACATCGGCAGCCGTGACTTCCTTGTCCTTGATGGCCACCATGCCGCTGGAGTTGAGGCCACGGATATGGCTGCCGGTGATGCCGGTGCACACGCGCTGGATCTTGCAGTCGGCCATCAGCTCGGCCTCCTTGAGCGCCTGCTGGATGCTTTGCACGGTGGCGTCGATGTTGACGACCACGCCGCGCTTGAGCCCATTGCTGGGCGCAACGCCAAGCCCGGCGAGCTTGAGCTCGCCGTTGTACAGGACTTCGGCCACCACCGCCATCACCTTGGCCGTGCCGATGTCCAGTCCGACGATCACGTCTTTGTATTCTCTTGCCATATCAGCATCCGCCCCCGGTTGATTCTGTCCTGTCCCTGTGCCGCTGCGTGGTTTGCGCCTGCATATTCCTGTACTCCCTCGTCCTCATCGCCGGGGACGTGCCGCAGCTGGCGCCTTGTTCGTGCCGGTGATCACACCGCGCAGCCTCAGCGCATATCCGTCTTCATAGCGCAGATCGGCCGACTCGATGGCGTCCGCCTTGCGCTGGTATTGGCCCGTGATCTGGGGCAGCGTGCGCACAAAGCGCTGCACGCGCTGCAGCACGGTTTCCATGCTGCCGCCGCCCAGCTCGATCTCGGCATCGTTGGCCAGCCTGAGCTGCCAGCTGCCACGGGCATTGAGTGTGAGTGCGTCGATCTCCACATTCAGCGGCCCCAGCGCAGGCACCAGCAGGCGGTACATCTGCAGCATCTGCACGGCGCTGCCGTCAGGCCCCTGCAGGCGCGGCAGGCCATCGCGGTCGAGTTCGCCCAGATTGGCCTCGAACACTTCGCCGAAGCTGTTGACCAGGCCGGTGCCGGTATCCGGCCCCCAGAAAGCCTCGGCCACATGCTCGTGCAGCAGCACGCGCAGGCTGTTGGGGTACTCGCGGCGCACCTGGGCCTCACGCACCCAGGGCACCTGCTCGAAGGCGGACTTGGCAGCCTTGAGATCGACGGTGAAGAAATTGCCCGTGAGCACAGGCGCCACGTTGGCGCGCAGCGTCACGGCATTGTTGTGCACCAGCTCGCCCTCGACCACGATGCGGCCGATATTGAAGGTCGGATGGCGCAGCGCCCACCAGCTCACGGCTGCCAGCCCCAGCGCAGCCACCCCCACGAACAGAACCGAGGCGGTCACGTTCATGAGCTTGACGTCGAAAGGGGCAGGCAGGGAGTAGCTCATGCGTGCTCCGGTTGCGCGTCCAGGGCTGCGCTGGCCAGAATGCCCAGGCACAGGTTCTCGTAGCTCACGCCGGTGGCGCGCGCGGACATGGGCACCAGCGAGTGCCCCGTCATGCCGGGCGAGGTGTTGATCTCCAGCAGGAAAGGCTTGCGGTCGCTGGCACGGATCATGATGTCGGCCCGCGACCAGCCACGGCAGCCCAGCGTGCGGAAAGCCTTCTCGACGATGCGCTGGATCTCGGCCTCCTCGGCAGCGGGCAGGCCGCTGGGGCAGTGGTACTGGGTGTCGTCCGTGAAGTACTTGTTCTGGTAGTCGTAGTTGCCTTCGGGCGCGACGATGCGGATCACGGGCAGGGCGTGGGCATCCTCGCCCGTGCCCAGCACGGGACAGGTGGTCTCGTCGCCGGCGATGAATTCCTCGCACAGCACCTCGGGGTCGTACTTCGAGGCCAGCGCATAGGCCTGCTCGCATTCCTCGGCCGTCCAGACCTTGGTCAGGCCGATGGTCGAGCCCTCGCGTGAAGGCTTGACGATCATGGGCGCGCCCAGCGCCTGCAGGGCCTCGCGGGTCTCGCCGGCGCTGGCGACCAGCCGCCAGTCGGGTGTGGGCAGGCCCTCGAAGCGCCAGATGCGCTTGGTCATGATCTTGTCCATGGCGATGCTCGACGCCATCACGCCAGGACCCGTATAGGGAATGCCCAACAGTTCCAGGGCGCCCTGCACCGTGCCGTCCTCGCCATAGCGGCCATGCAGCGCGATGAAGCAGCGGTCGAACCCTTCCTTCCTGAGCTCGCCCAGGTCGCGCTCGGCCGGGTCGAAGCCATGGGCATCCACGCCCTTGGACAGCAGGGCCTTGAGCACGCCCGTGCCCGACATCAGCGACACCTCGCGCTCGGCGGAGCGCCCACCCATGAGCACGGCCACCTTGCCCAGGGCCTTGACATCGATCTGGGAACCAAAGCCGCTCATTGCGTGGCTCCCTGCTGCGTTGGCAGCGCTTGCTTGTGAAACATCTCAACCAGCTTTCCGGGCACGGCGCCAATGGAGCCGGCCCCCATGCACAACAGCACGTCGCCATCGCGTGCGTTGGCGGCCAGGGCTGCAGGCAGCTCGGCCACGTTTTCCACGAACACCGGCTCGACCCGGCCGGCCACCCGCAGGGCACGCGCCAGCGAACGGCCGTCGGCGGCCACGATCGGCGTTTCGCCGGCTGCATAGACCTCGGTCAGCAGCACGGCATCGGCCATGCCGATGACCTTGACGAAATCCTCGAAGCAGTCGCGCGTGCGGCTGTAGCGGTGCGGCTGGAAGGCCAGCACCAGGCGCCGGCCCGGGAAGGCGCCACGCGCAGCGGCCAGCGTGGCCGCCATCTCGACCGGATGGTGTCCATAGTCGTCGATGACGGTGAAATGGCCGCCGCCGGCAGCCGGCAGATCGCCGTAGCGCTGAAAGCGCCGGCCCACGCCCTTGAAGCTCTCGAAGGCGCGCAGCAGCGCTGCGTCAGGGATGTCCAGCTCCATGGCAACGGCCACGGCAGACAGCGCATTGAGCACGTTGTGCTCGCCGGGCAGGCTCAGCACCACCTCCAGGTCCGGATAGGACTTGGCGCCGCTGCGGCGCACCGTGAAGCGCATGCGGCCGGCCTCGGCGCGCACATCGAGCGCACGCACCTGGGCGTCCTCGGCAAAGCCATAGGTCGTGACGGGGCGTGCCACCAGAGGCAGGATCTCGCGCACGGCCGGACTGTCCACGCACAGGATGGCATTGCCATAGAAAGGCATGCGGTGCAGGAAGTCGACAAAGGCGCCCTTGAGCCGGCCGAAGTCGTGGCCGTAGGTTTCCATGTGGTCGGCGTCGATATTGGTGACCACCGCCATCATGGGCAGAAGATTCAGGAAGGAGGCATCGGACTCGTCGGCCTCGACGACGATGTATTCGCCCTGGCCCAGCTTGGCGTTGGCGCCAGCGCTGTTGAGCCTGCCACCGATCACGAAGGTCGGGTCCAGCCCGGCCTCGGCCAGCACGCTGGTCACCAGGCTGGTGGTCGTGGTCTTGCCATGGGCCCCGGCGATGGCAATGCCCTGCTTGAAGCGCATCAGCTCGGCCAGCATCAGCGCACGCGGCACGACGGGGATATTGCGCGCACGCGCCTGCACGACCTCGGGATTGTCGGCATGCACCGCCGTGGAGGTGACCACCACATCCGCACCATCGATGTGCACCGCCGCATGGCCCACATGCGTGGCAATGCCCAGGCCCGCCAGGCGGCGCAGCGTGGCGCTGTCGGTCAGGTCGGAGCCGGAAACGGCGTAGCCGAGGTTGTGCAATACCTCGGCAATACCACTCATGCCGGCGCCACCGATGCCGACAAAATGGATACGGTGTATGGCGTGCTTCATGCGGCCAACTCCTCACAGGCGGCAACCACCTCCTCGGTGGCATCTATCTTTTGCATTTTCTTGGCTTTTACAGCGCGCTCCAGCAGCGTCGCACGCTGCATATTTTGTAGCATTTCCGCCAACCCTTGGGCAGTCAACTGGCTTTGTTGCGCCAACCATCCACCTCCGGCGTCCACCAGGAAGCGCGCATTCGCTGTCTGGTGGTCATCCACTGCGGCAGGAAAAGGCACATAGATGGCTGCAGCCCCCACGGCAGCGATCTCCGTCACGGTGCTGGCGCCCGCGCGGCAGACAATGACATCGGCATCGGCAAATGCCTGAGCAGTGTCGTCGATGAAGGGGGTCAGTTCGGCCTCGACTCCTGCTGCAGCGTAGTTGGCACGCAACGCTTCAATCTGTGCAGCACCACTTTGGTGCAAAACCTGGGGCCGGATATCGGCAGGAATCAGGGCCAGCGCCTGGGGCACGATCTCGTTGAGCGCCTTGGCGCCCAGGCTGCCGCCCACCACCAGCAGGCGCAGCGGCCCGGCGCGGCCGGCAAAGCGCTGCTCGGGCGCAGGCTGCCCGGTAAAGGCCTTGCGCAGCGGGTTGCCGACCCAGCGCCCCTTGGCGAAGACATCCGGGAAAGCAGTGAACACCCGCGATGCCACACTGGCCAGCACCTTGTTGGCCATGCCCGCCACCGAATTTTGCTCATGCAGCACCAGCGGCTTGCCTGCCAGCGCAGCCATCATGCCGCCGGGAAAGCTGATGTAGCCGCCCAGGCCGATGACCACATCGGGCTGCACACGGCGCACCACCGCCAGCGCCTGCCAGAAAGCGCGCAGCAGGCGTGCCGGCAGAAAGGCCAGCGTCATCAGGCCCTTGCCGCGCACGCCGGAAAAGTCGATGGTCTCCAGCGCAAAGCCCTGGGGCGGGACGATGCGCGACTCCATGCTGCCCGGCGCGCCCAGCCAGTGCACGCGCCAGCCGCGCTCGCGCAGGGCCTGCGCCACGGCCAGGCCGGGAAAGATATGGCCGCCGGTGCCGCCGGCCATGACCAGCGCCGTACGCTGGCGGCTGCCGCCGTGGATGGGAGCCGTCATGCATGCCCTCCCTTCATCAGCAGCTTGTTTTCGTAGTCCACTCTCAGTACCACCGCAATCGCTACCAGATTCATCAAAATGGCCGATCCGCCAAAGCTCATCAAAGGCAGCGTCAGCCCCTTGGTGGGCAGCGCGCCCAGATTCACCCCCATATTGATGAACGCCTGAAAGCCCATCCAGATCGCCACGCCTTGTGCCACCAGGCCCGCGAACACCCGGTCCAGCGCAATCGCCTGGCGGCCTATGAGCATGATGCGCCGCGTGAGCCAGAGGAAGGTGACGGCGATCAGCAATACGCCAACCAGCCCGAACTCCTCGCCGATCACCGCCAGAAGAAAGTCGGTATGCGCCTCGGGCAGCCAGTGCAGCTTCTCGACGCTGCGGCCCAGGCCCACGCCGAAGATCTCGCCGCGGCCAATGGCGATCAGTGCATGCGACAGCTGGTAGCCCTTGCCCAGGGCATGCTTTTCATCCCAGGGGTTGAGGTAGGCGAAGATGCGCTCGCGCCGCCATTCGGAGGTGGCGATGATTATCACGAAGGCCAGCACCACCAATGCCGCGATCAGAAAGAACATGCGCGCATTGACGCCGCCCAGGAACAGGATGCCCATGGAAATCACCACGATCACCATGAAAGCGCCCATGTCGGGCTCGGCCAGCAGCAGCACGCCCACCAGCACCACGGCCATCCCCATGGGCAGCACGGCGCGGAAGAAGCGCTCCTTGACTTCCATCTTGCGCACCATGTAGTCGGAGGCATAGATCAGCACCGCGAACTTGGCCAGCTCCGAGGGCTGGAAATTCATGATGCCCAGCGACAGCCAGCGGCGCGCCCCGTTGACCACGGTGCCGACATGGGGGATGAGCACGATGATCAGCAGCGCCAGCGACACCAGGAACAGCTTGCGTGCCACGCGCTCCCAGGTGGCCATGGACACCTGGAAGGCCAGCAGCGCCCCGACGAAGGCCATGCCGATGGACATGGCATGGCGCACCAGGAAGTGGGTAGGTGCGATCTTGCCGAAGCGGGGGTTGTCCGGCATGGCGATCGAGGCCGAGTACACCATGACCAGGCTCCAGGCCAGCAGGCCGATGACCACCCAGATCAGCGCCTGGTCCAGGCCCAGGACACTGGCGGCCGGGCGCGTGGGCCGGTCGTACTGGGGCCCGCCCAGGCTCACGGGCAGCACATCGATGCCTTTTTCCGACGAACCGCCGAACCAGGAGCGTATGCGGCCCAGGACACCCGTGGAGGCGGTCATGCCACGCCTCCAAGCTCATGGCCGGCGTCGAGCGCCAGCGAACGCACGGCCGCCACGAACTGGTTCGCCCGGTCTTCGTAGTTGCGGAACATGTCCAGGCTAGCGCAGGCCGGCGACAGCAGCACGGCATCGCCCTCATGGGCACGGGAGGCCGCCTGCTCCACGGCATCCGCCATGCCGGCGGCGTCGGACAGCGGCACGCCGCAGTCCTTGAGCGCCTCGCGGATGCGCGGCGCATCACGGCCGATCAGCACCACGGCGCGCACATGGCGCGACACGGGCGCGGCCAGCGGCGAGAAATCCTGGCCCTTGCCGTCGCCGCCCAGAATGACCACGATGCGGTGGTCGGCGCCCAGGCCCGACAGCGCAGCCACGGTGGCGCCCACATTCGTGCCCTTGCTGTCATCGAAATACTCGACGCCATGGACGCGGCCGATGGGCTGGACGCGGTGCGGCTCGCCACGGTACTCGCGCAGGCCATACAGCAGCGGCGCCAGCTTGCAGCCGGCAGCGCTGGCCAGCGCCAGGGCCGACAGCGCGTTGATGGCGTTGTGCCGGCCACGGATGCGCAACGCATCCGCAGGCATCAGGCGCTGGATGTGCAGTTCGTCGGCCGACTTGCCCCTGGCGGTCTCATCCGCCTCATGGGCGCGCACCAGCCAGGCCATGCCGCTGACCACCTCGATGCCGAAGTCGCCAGGGCGGCGCGGCATGTCGCCGCCGAAGGTGATGTGGGCGCGCTGCTGGGGTTTCTGGCGCTTGCCGGGCTGCGCCACGGGCGCAGGCAGCATGGCCATGACGGCAGGGTCTTCGCGGTTGAGCACCATGGTGCCACCCTGACCGAAGATGCAGGCCTTGGCATCGGCATAGGCCTCGATGCTGCCATGCCAGTCCAGATGGTCCTGAGTGATGTTGAGCACGGCAGCCGCCGTGGGCTCGAACATGCGAACGCCATCGAGCTGGAAGCTCGACAGCTCCAGCACCCAGGCCTGGGGCAGATTGCCGGCATCGATGCGCTGCGTCAGCGTGTCGAGCAGGGTGGGGCCGATGTTGCCGGCCACGGCCACTGCCATGTCGGCATGCTCCAGCAGCTGGCCCGTCAGCGAAGTCACCGTGGTCTTGCCATTCGTGCCCGTGATGCCCAGCACGACAGGGCGGTAGCCATGGGCCTGCACCAGCGCCTTGAGCGCCATGGAAAAGAGATCCAGCTCCCCGCCCACCGGCAGGCCCTGGGCCCGCGCCGTCTCGGCCACGGGCGCCACCACGGCCGGGCTCAGGCCGGGAGAGCGGTACACCAGGGTGAATCCCTGGCCATCGACCAGGCCGGCCGTGAAGGCACCGGGCACAAATCGCACGCCGGGCAGCTCCTGCGCCAGCTGCTCCAGCTGGGGCGGCGCCTCGCGCGTGTCAGCCACCGTGACTTCGGCGCCGCAGCGCGCGCACCAGCGCGCCATGGCCAAACCCGAAGCGCCCAGGCCCAGGATGAGCACACGCTGGCCGCGCAGATGCTGCTCCTGTCCGCCGGGCCAGCCTGCGCAGACGGGGGGCAGCTGCAGCGGCTCGGCCGCATCGCCCGCGTTCTCGGGCACGACCGGCGTGACCTCGGCGTCCGCCGCATCGGAGACGCCAGGGTCGGCGAAAATCCGGGCCACGAAAGCCTCGGCATCCCTGGCTGCAGTCAGCGTGGAAAGGTCGGCCTTGGGTTCTTCGGCGTGCATGGTTTCACCTCAGCTTCAGCGTGGACAGGCCCAGCAGGCACAGCAGCATGGTGATGATCCAGAAGCGGATCACGACCTGGGTTTCCTTCCAGCCGCTCTTTTCGAAATGGTGGTGCAAGGGCGCCATCTTGAGCAGGCGGCGGCCTTCGCCATAGCGCTTCTTGGTGAACTTGAACCAGCTGACCTGCAGCATCACCGACAGCGCCTCGACCACGAAAATGCCGCCCATGATGGCCAGCACGATTTCCTGGCGCACGATCACGGCGATGGTGCCCAGCGCGGCGCCCAGCGCCAGCGCGCCCACATCGCCCATGAAGACCTGGGCCGGATGGGCGTTGAACCACAGAAAGGCCAGGCCCGCGCCCATCATGGCCGCGCAGAACACCAGCAACTCGCCCGAGCCCGCGATGTACGGGAACAGCAGGTACTTGGCATAGCCGGCATTGCCCGTCACATAGGCAAAGACGCCCAGTGCCGAGCCCACCATGATCACCGGCATGATGGCCAGGCCATCCAGGCCGTCGGTGAGATTCACGGCGTTGCTGGCGCCCACGATCACCAGATAGGTCATGATCACGAAGCCCAGCACACCCAGCGGATAGCTGACTTCCTTGAAGAAAGGCAGCAGCAGGCCGGCCTTGGGCGGCAGGTCCAGCGAGAAGCCGGACTGCACCCAGGTCACGAACAGCTCGAAGACCTGGGCATTGCTGTTTTCGGAGATGCAAAACACCAGGTACAGCGCCGCCAGCAGGCCGATGACCGACTGCCAGAAATACTTCTCCGCCGAGCGCATGCCCTCGGGGTCCTTGTTGACGACCTTGCGCCAGTCATCCACCCAGCCGATGGCGCCAAAGCCCAGCGTGACCAGCAGCACGATCCAGACAAAGCGGTTGGACAGGTCGAACCACAGCAGCGTGGACACCGCGATCGACAGCAGGATCAATGCGCCGCCCATGGTGGGCGTGCCGCTCTTGACCAGATGCGTCTCCATGCCATAGCCGCGCACGGGCTGGCCGATCTTCAGCGAGGTCAGCATGCGGATCACGCGCGGGCCGGCCAGCAGGCCGATGACCAGGGCCGTCAGCGCGGCCAGCACGGCGCGCAGCGTCAGGTACTGGAACACGCGCAGGAAGCCGAACTCCGGCGACAGGCTCTGCAGCCATTGCGACAGCATCAGCAGCATGCAGCCTCCTGCTTGCGACCGTCATCCGCACCGGCCGCCTCGACCGCCTGCACCACCTGCTCCATCTTCATGAACCGCGAACCTTTGACCAGAATGCTGCCCGCCTGGGGCAGCGCAGCGAGCACGGCCTGCTGCAGCGAAGCCATGTCATCGAAATGCCGGGCGCCGCCGCCGAATGCCGCAGCGGCCGAGGCGCTTTGCGCACCCAGCGTGAACAGTGCCGGGATGCCGCGCTCGCGCGCCAGAGCGCCCGCCTCGGCATGGAACCGGGGCCCCTGGTCGCCGACCTCGCCCATGTCGCCCAGCACCAGCAGCTGGGGCGCGGGCAGCTCGCGCAGCACCTCGATGGCCGCAGCCACCGAGTCGGGGTTGGCGTTATAGGTGTCATCGACCATGGTGATGCTGCGGCCCTGCAGCGACACGCGCAGCGCGCGCGAACGGCCCTGCACGGGCTCGAAGCGTGTCAGGCCTTCGGCCACGGCGGTCAGCGGCACGCCGGCAGCCAGCGCGCACGCAGCAGCGGCCAGCGCATTGCGCACGTTGTGGCGACCGGCGATGTGCAGCGCCACCTGCGCCTCGCCCTGGGGGGCGGCCAGCGTGAAGCGCCAGGCATCGCCCAGCCACTGCGCATCGCGCGCATGCACCTGCGCGCCATCGGTCGCCTCGCCGAACAGCACGCAGCGGCGGGAGCCCGCCAACGTGTGCCAAAGCGGCGTGTAGGTATCACCGGCAGGAAACACGGCCACGCCATCGGCAGGCAGCGCCTGCAGCACGCTGCCGTTCTCGCGGGCCACCGCCTCGACTGTATGCATGAACTCCTGGTGCTCGCGCTGGGCATTGTTGACCAGGGCCACCACAGGCTGGGCGATGGCCGCCAGCTCGGCGATCTCCCCCGGGTGGTTCATGCCCAGCTCCAGCACGGCAACGCGGTGCTGGCCGGTCATGCGCATCAGGCTCAGCGGCAGGCCGATGGCATTGTTGAAATTGCCGCGCGTGGCCAGCGAGGCTTCGCCCGCATGGGCGCGCAGGATGGAGGCCACCATCTGCGTGACCGTGGTCTTGCCATTGCTGCCCGTGACAGCGATCAGCGGCAGCGCAAAGCGCGCGCGCCATGCCGTGGCCAGCGCGCCCAGGGCACGCAGCGTATCGGGCACTTCGATGCCTGCCAGCTGCGCAGCCTCCAGCCCGCCATGGGCCAGAGCGGCTGCGGCGCCGGATTCGCGCGCCTGGGACAGGAACTGGTTGGCATCGAAACGCTCACCCTTGAGGGCAACGAACAGGTCCCCCGGCTGCAGCGTGCGGGTGTCCGTATGCACGCGAGCGAGCACGGTCTGGCCATCACCGACCAGCCGGGCTTCGGGGATATGCGACTGGATCAGCTCCAGCGCTTGTTGCAAGGTCATCATGACCGCTTCTTTCCTTCGCGGGCCGCCAGCGCCTTGTGCGCCTCGGCCATGTCTGAAAACGGATGGCGCTGGCCAGCCGTTTCCTGGTAATCCTCATGTCCCTTGCCGGCGATCAGCACCACGTCGCGTTCGCTGGCGCGCGTGATGGCTTCGGCGATGGCCGCCGCGCGATCGGCCTGGACATGAAGGTTGTCGCCCGGCTGCATGCCGGCCAGGATCTGGCCGATGATGCGGTCGGGCACTTCGCTGCGCGGGTTGTCACTGGTGACCAGCACGCAGTCGGCATTCTTCTGGGCGGCCTGCCCCATGAGCGGCCGCTTGGTGGCATCGCGGTCGCCGCCGCAGCCGAACACGCACCACAGCCGGCCCTGGCGCTGGGCGGCGGCGGGGCGCAGTGCGCGCAGCGCCTTGTCCAGGGCATCGGGCGTGTGGGCATAGTCCACTGCCACCAGCGGCTGGCCGGGCTGGGCGATCTGCTGCATGCGGCCCGGCACGGGTTCGAGATGGGCACAGGCGGCCACGGCCTCGTCCAGGGACAGGCCCATGCTGCGCAGCGCCGCCAGGACACCGAGCAGATTGGAGACGTTGTACTGGCCGACCAGACGCGTGCGCATGCGCAGGCTGTGGCCGGCTTCGATCACCGTGAAATCCAGGCCCTCGGCGCCCAGGGCGATGTCCTTGGCCTGCAGGCGCGCAGCGCCCTCGGTGGAGATGCTCCAGACATCCAGCGCAGCGGCCTGCTGGCGCGACTGCAGCTTCGCCCACAGGCGTGCGCCCTGCGGATCGTCGACATTGACGACGGCGGCACGCAGGCCGGGCCAGTCGAACAGCGCAGCCTTGGCCTGCCAGTAGGCCTGCATGCTGCCGTGGTAGTCCAGGTGGTCCTGCGTGAAATTGGTGAACAGCGCCACGCGGATGCGCGCGCCATCCAGGCGGTGTTCGACCACGCCGATGGACGAGGCTTCGATGGCGCAGGCGGCCAGCCCCGCATCGGCATAGCCGCGCAGGGCCCGCTGCAGCAGCACCGGATCGGGCGTGGTCATGCCCGTGTATTCAAGCGCCGGCGGAACGCCCACGCCCAGCGTGCCCACGATGGCACAGCCGCTGCGGCCCTGGCGGCTGACCTGCGCCAGTGCATGGGCCAGCCACCAGGCGGTGGTGGTCTTGCCATTGGTGCCGGTCACTGCCAGCAACTCAATCTGATCGCTGGGATGCCCGAACCACTGGTCGGCAATCAGCCCTGTGGCGGCCTTGAGCCCGGGCAGCGCGGCAATGCACGGCCCCGAGAAGCCAAAAGCCTCGACGCCGTCAGCTTCGACCAGGCAGGCCGCAGCGCCCCGCGCGAGGGCCGAAGCCACATGGGCACGGCCATCGGTGGCCGCACCGGGCCAGGCGATGAAGGCATCGCCGGGCTGGACCTTGCGGCTGTCGGTCTGCAGCGTGCCGCCGCCATCCAGGCGCGCACGCAGCCACTGCACCGCCTCGGCGGCCGATGCCAGCATCGTCAGCAAAGCCGTGTTCATAGCGAGGGCTCCTCCACCGGATTGGCAACGATCATGGGCTTGACCTCCATGTCGGGCTGCACGCCCATGAGGCGCAGCGTCTGCTGCACCACCTCGCTGAACACAGGTGCCGCCACGGTGCCGCCGTAGAACGTGCCGGCGTTGGGCTCATCGACCATGACGGCCACGATGATGCGCGGATTTTCGATGGGTGCCATGCCCGTGAACCAGGCCCGGTACTTGCCGGCCGCATAGCCCTTGCCCTGCTGCTTGCGCGCCGTGCCCGACTTGCCGCCCACGGAATAGCCGATGGTCTGGGCCCGCTGGCCCGTGCCGCCTGGCCCGGCCGCCAGGGCCAGCATCTTGCGCACCTCGTTGGCGGTGCGCGGCGAGAACACGGGAACGCCCACAGGCGACTCATTGGTCTTGAGCATGGTGGCAGGGATCACGCGCCCGCCATTGGCAAAGACGGTATAGCTGCGCGTCATCTGCAGCAGACTGGCCGACAGGCCGTAGCCGTAGGACATGGTGGCCTGCTCGACGGGCTTCCAGGTCTTGTAGGGGCGCAGGCGACCGCTGGCCGCGCCAGGGAAGGCAATCTGCGGCTTCTGGCCGAAGCCCACGGCCGAGAAGGTTTCCCACATGTCCTTGGCCGGCATCTGCAGCGCGATCTTGGTCGTGCCCACGTTGCTGGACTTCTGGATCACGCCCGCCACGGTCAGCAGGCCGTAGTTGTGGGTGTCCGAAATCGTCGAGCCCGTGACATTGACGCGGCCCGGCGAGGTATCGATGGGGCTGTCCGGCTTGAAGCGGCCCGACTCCAGCGCCAGCCCGATGGTGATGGGCTTCATGGTCGAGCCCGGCTCGAAGGTGTCGGTGATGGCGCGGTTGCGCAGCTGTTCGCCCGTCAGGTTCTTGCGCTTGTCGGGCACATAGCTGGGGTAGTTGGCCAGCGCGAGCAGTTCGCCCGTGTGCGCATCCATGACCACAACGCTGCCGGCCTTGGCCTTGTGGGCGATGACCTGCTCTTTGAGCTTCTGGTAGGCAAAGTACTGCACCTTGCTGTCCACGGACAGCTGGATGTCGCGGCCATCCTGGGGAGGGACCTCTTCGCCAACGCCTTCGACGACGCGGCCCAGGCGATCCTTGATGACCCGGCGCGAGCCGGGCTTGCCTGCCAGATCCTTGTCGAAGGCCAGCTCCATGCCTTCCTGGCCATGGTCTTCCACGTTGGTGAAGCCCACTACGTGGGCGGCAGACTCGCCTTCCGGGTACTGGCGCTTGTATTCCTTGCGCTGGTAGATGCCCTTGATGTTGAGCGCCAGAATCTGCTGGCCCACATCCCAGTCGAGCTGGCGCTTGATCCAGACAAAGGTCTTGTCATCGTCGGCCAGCTTTTCCACCAGCGCAGGCAGCGGCATCTCCAGCAGCTGCGCCAGCTGCGGCAGCTTGGCCTTGACCTCGGGATCATTCTGGTCCACGTCTTCGGGGATGGCCCAGATGCTGGCGGCAGGAACGCTGGAGGCAAGGATCAGGCCGTTGCGGTCGAGCAGGCGGCCACGGTTGGCCGGCAGCTCCAGCGTGCGCGCAAAGCGCACCTGGCCCTGGCGCTGGAAGAAGTCATTGCCGAACACCTGCACATACGCCGCCCGCACGCCCAGGCCGCCAAAGCCCAGGGCCAGCATGGCCACAATCATCTTGCTGCGCCACAGAGGGGTCTTGGCGGCGAGCAAAGGACTGGATGTATAGAGCACGCTGCGCGTCATGGCGCAGCCCCTGTGCGGGCATCGTCATTGACGTACTGGGCGATGGCCGGAGTGGAAGCCTTCATTTGCAGACGCTCGCGCGCCAGCACCTCGATGCGCTGCGGCGTGGCCTGGGCGCGCTTTTCGACCTGCAGCCGCTGCTGCTCGGTCGCCAGGCGGCGCGACTCGGCCACGGCGCGGTCCAGCTCGGTGAACAGCCGGCGCGACTCGTACTGGGTGTGCACGAGGAAGATGGCGCTGGCCATCACGGCCAGCAGCAGCAGCAGATTCAGGCGCAGCATGCCACCGACTCCTTGTGCTGCGGGCAGCGTGTGCGCGTCATGCCGGCACCTCCGTGCGCTGCGCCACGCGCATCACGGCCGAACGGGAGCGCGGATTGGCCGCGACCTCGGCCTCGCTGGGCTTGATGCGCCCCAGCGCCTGCAGCCGCATGGGCTGGGGCGCTGCGAAGGGCGCGCGGCGGTCATAGACCTCCTTGGAGTGCCTGGCGATGAACTGCTTGACGATGCGGTCCTCCAGCGAATGGAAGCTGATGACCACCAGCCGCCCGCCAGGCGCCAGCACGCGCAGGCTGGCCTCTAGCGCCTGTTCGAGTTCCTCAAGCTCGGCATTGATGAAAATCCGAAGAGCCTGGAATGTGCGGGTTGCCGGGTTCTGCCCGGCTTCACGGGTCTTGACCGCGCCAGCCACGAGTTCGGCAAGCTGCGCTGTGCTGACAAGGGGGCCCTGGCTTTCGCGCCGAGCAACAATCGCCTTTGCAATCGGGCCAGCAAACCGTTCTTCGCCGTAATCACGTATCACCTCCGCAATCTGCTGGACATCGGCCTCCGCCAACCAGTCCGCCACGCTCTGGCCGCGCGTGGTGTCCATGCGCATGTCCAGAGGTCCTTCAAAGCGGAAGCTGAAGCCGCGCTCGGGATTGTCGATCTGGGGAGAACTCACGCCCAGATCCATCAGCACGCCCTGGACGCTGCCTGCAGGCAGCTCGCTCAGGTGGCGAAAGCCTTCGTGCCGAATCGAAAAACGCGCATCGGTGATGCGCGCTGCCTCTTCGATTGCGTCCGGGTCCTTGTCGAACGCAAGCAGGGTGGCATCCGGCCCTAATCGATCGAGAATACGCCGGGAATGGCCGCCACGCCCGAATGTCGCGTCCACCCACTGCCCGGCCACAGGCTGTCCTGCGCCGTCGAGCAGCGCATCGACGGCCTCGTCGAGCAAAACGGTGATGTGTTGCAACGGCTGATTCAAGCGCGGGCCTCTTTCCTAGAAAGCAAAATCCTGGAAGGCCGCAGGCATCTCTTCCTGCATGGCCTTCGCCTCATGTGCTTCATAAGTGGCCTTGTCCCAGAGCTCGAAATGGTTGCCCATGCCCAGCAGCACCACCTCCTTGGTCAGGCCAACGGCCTGGCGCAGCTCGGGCGACACCAGCACACGGCCGGTGGCATCCATGTCCACATCCATTGCATTGCCCAGAAAGATGCGCTTCCACCACTGTGCGGACATGGGCAGCTGCGCGATGCGCTCACGAAACTGCAGCCACTCCGTACGCGGGAACAGCATCAGGCAACCATGGGGATGTTTGGTGAGGGTGACCTGGCCCTGGGCCATGGCCAGAAGGGCATCACGATGCCGGGTTGGCACGGACAGCCTCCCCTTGCCATCGAGATTCAGCGAGGACGCCCCTTGGAACACGCTCAGTCACCCCGGTCGGATGCAGCCATCGTGCCCCGGAAATCGGGTCACAAAGGCAACTTTCACCACTTAATTGCACTTTTTTCCACTGTAGCAGCAATTTGGCGTTTCACAACCCGGCAGGCGACAATTATTTGCAATGAAATCAATAACTTAGAGGCCGAATGCAATGTGAGTAGTCACAAAAAAACGAGCCATCACAAGCACTTAGAGGTCTGACTGCAAGTGAACTCTCAATGCCAGCGTCCAATTGCAACCATTCAATTCGTACAGACCCGGATGCAACACCGGGTTTGCCAGCAAAAAACGACTGCCCGAAGGCGGGCAGTCGTTGCACGGGCGTGCGGTCATGCCCCGTGGCGCGGGGCATGGGCACTACAGGATGAAACGCGAGAGATCTTCGTCCTGGCTCAGCGATTGCAGGCGCTGGTCCACGTAGGCGGCATCCACGGTCACGGTCTGGCCCGACAGCTTGACAGCATCGAAGCTGACCTCGTCCAGCAGCCGCTCCATGACGGTGGACAGGCGGCGCGCGCCGATGTTCTCGGTGCGCTCGTTGACCTCGAAAGCAATGCCGGCCAGGCGGGTGATGCCCTCGGGCGTGAATTCCAGGGTCACGCCTTCGGTCGCCAGCAGCGCCTGGTATTGCTTGACCAGGGAGGCATGGGTCTGGGTGAGGATGGCCTCGAAATCCTGGACGGACAGCGACTCCAGCTCGACGCGGATGGGAAAGCGCCCCTGCAACTCGGGAATCAGGTCGCTGGGCTTGGCCAGATGGAAGGCCCCCGAGGCGATGAACAGAATGTGGTCGGTCTTGACCACGCCGTATTTGGTGGAGACGCTGGTGCCCTCGACCAGAGGCAGCAGGTCGCGCTGCACGCCCTGGCGCGAGACATCGGCGCCGCTGGCCTCCTGGCGGGCCGCGACCTTGTCGATCTCGTCGATGAAGACAATGCCGTTTTGCTCGGCGCTGGCGATGGCGCGGGCGCGCACATCTTCCTCGTTGACGAGCTTGGCCGCTTCCTCATCGGTGAGCAGCTTCATGGCCTCGCCGATGCGCAGCTTGCGCGTCTTGCGCTTTTCCTGGCCCAGATGGCTGAACATGCCGCGCAGCTGCTCGGCCATCTCCTCCATGCCCTGGGGCCCCATGATCTGCACCTGGGGCGGCGCGTCGGCGACCTCCAGCTCGATTTCCTTGTCATCGAGCTGGCCTTCGCGCAGCTTCTTGCGAAAGACCTGGCGCGCCGTGTTGTCGGCCGTCACCTCGCCGCTGCGCGCCTGGGGCACGAGCACATCGAGAATGCGGTCCTCTGCCGCGTCCTCGGCGCGCAGACGCATCTTCTTCATGTCGGCTTCGCGGGTCTGCTTGACGGCGACCTCAGCCAGATCGCGGATGATGGCATCCACATCCTTGCCGACATAGCCGACTTCGGTGAACTTGGTAGCCTCCACCTTGATGAAAGGCGCGTCGGCCAGCCTTGCCAGGCGGCGCGCGATCTCGGTCTTGCCCACGCCCGTGGGGCCGATCATGAGGATGTTCTTGGGCGTGATCTCCTGGCGCAGGCCATCGGCCACCTTCTGGCGGCGCCAGCGGTTGCGCAGTGCAATCGCCACAGCGCGCTTGGCGCCGGCCTGGCCGACGATGTGGCGGTCCAGTTCGGAGACGATTTCCTGGGGAGTCATGGCAGAGGACATGGTGTTTCTTCGGTCAAATCCGCCGCCAGCACGCCCTTCGATGGCGCCGGCAGCGGTCGGTTTCAGGGTCAGGCCGTGCCGCAGGCGCTCAAAGCGTCTCGACGGTGTGGTGCATGTTGGTGTAAATGCACAGCTCGCCCGCGATGGCCAGCGATTTGCGAACAATGTCCTCGGCGGGCAGATCGGTGTTGCTGAGCAGCGCCTTGGCCGCCGAATGCGCGTAGGCACCACCCGAGCCGATGGCCACGATGCCCTGCTCGGGTTCGAGCACATCGCCATTGCCCGTGATGATCAGCGAAGCCGAAGCGTCGGCCACGGCCAGCATGGCTTCAAGGCGGCGCAGCACGCGGTCGGTGCGCCAGTCCTTGGTCAGCTCGATGGCGGCACGGGTCAGATGCCCCTGGTGCTTTTCCAGCTTGGCCTCGAAGCGCTCGAACAGCGTGAAGGCATCGGCCGTGGCGCCGGCAAAGCCGGCCAGCACCTTGCCATGGTAGAGCTTGCGCACCTTGCGCGCCGTGCCCTTGACGACGATGTTGCCCAATGTGACCTGGCCATCGCCGCCGATGGCAACCTGCACGCCTTCGGGGGTCTGCCGGCGCACGCTGATGATGGTGGTGCCGTGATACTGTTCCATAGTCTTGATAGATGAGGACAGGGATGCGCTTGTCAAGAGCATCCGCAAAGAATGCGAGCGCGCCGCATACGCCGCAGGCGGGCGCGCAGCCCGCCCGGCAGCAAGTCAGTCCTTGCGGGGTGTCACCTGGGCATGCTCCTGGATGCCGATGACATTGAAAAACACCGCCACCAGCTGGTGCAGCTGACTGAATTGGAGCACATGGCCCAGCGACTGCATGTGGGCTGCCCAGTTGAGCAGCGAGCCGGCCGCCGTGAAATCCATGCGCACCAGCTGGGAGCAGTCGATGACGACGGGCTCGCCCAGCGAAGCCTTTTCCTGCACGCTCTCCAGACAGGCGCCCGCATCGCCCTCCAGCGTGCCGGACAGCGCAAAGCACGCTGCCGCATCGCCGGGCGGTGCTGCCGCAGGGCTGGCCTGCACCGCTGCCCCAGGCGCATCGGCGTCGCCCGCATCCGCCAGGCACTGGCAGGCAGGATCCGCCCAGGACGGCGGCGAGACCTCGTAGGTCACACAGTAATCCAGTGCCACCAGCTCAAACTCATCTTGCTGGTTGAGCCAGCGCAGCAGCGTCATGCGCAAGCGCCACCACAGGGTATCGACCGAGCGGTCCCCCGAGGGGCTGAGGCTGGCCAGCAGCAACTGCAGCCTGTCCGCGTGCAGCAGCACGAAGCTGCCAGGCGCATCGGCCCATTGCTCCAGCAGGGATTCCAGCCGTGCAGCGACGTCGGCATCGATACCGGCCACGGCAGCCCAATCCAGGGTCAGGGGCCCCGCCCCTTTCGCCCGCAGGGACTGCAGAGCGGTCACGCTCTGGGCCGTGAGCTGGGCAGGAGCACTCCAGCGCAGGCCACGGGCCGCGCTTTCGGAGGGTGGCGCCGCAGTGGCAGCTGCAGCCTGCTGCAGGGGCATGGCAAACCACTGCGGAGCCGAACGCCCGAAGCGCGCGGCGAACTCGTAGCCGGCCTTGTCGAACATGTCTGCCCGGCCTGCGGCACGGTACAGATCCAGCAGGGCCAGCCAAACGGGCAGCTGCGCGGGCACCTCACGCCGCTCGATCAGGCCCAGCAGCCCCTGCTCAGCACCATCGACATCGCCATTGGCGAACAGGATGGCTGGCTCCTCAAGGTCCGGATCATGCTCGAACACGGCAAACGATGGCGGCACCATGTTCGCCGGCTGCGGTGCGCTGACCTCGGTGGCAGCGAAGGCAGGCAGGAAGTCGGTGGAGCTTTGCAGCGAATGCAAGGCCGGCGCCATGAGGCGCTGGTCTGTCAGCGGCGCGCTGGACAAGTCGGGCGGGGAGGCTGCGCCGGAAGCGGGCACGGATGATGCCGGCAGGTCCAGCTGGGACGCGCCCAGCGGCTGCGTCGGCGCAAAGCCCATGGCATCTGCGGCCGAAGCGATGGCCGGCGGCAGGGCATCGCTGAGCGTGGGAATCCGGGACGAGGCAGGCGGCTTGCGAAAGGACGGGGGCATGGGATTGCCCTCAGCCGGCAGGGAAAGGGGCATGGTCGCCGCATCGGCGGCCTGCTTGCCGCGCCACCACTGCTGGGACATCTGCGCCTCGATCTCGTCGATCTTCTTGAGCGTCACGGCCCGCTCGCCTGAAGCGCGCGGGCTGAGCAGGCTGCTCAGGAAATGCGTGCCCGCAGCAACCGGTCCGGGCGCTGCGGCCGCAGGCCGTGCGGCCTGCTGCTGTTCCGCCTGGCGCAGGCGGCGCAGCTGTTCGAACTCGCGCTTGCGGACAAAGTCGTTGCGGCGCTTGCGCTCGATCATCTCCTTGAGCGCCTGCTTGCTGTACTGGCTCTCCTGCTCATCGTAGAGACCGTCCAGGTCGGACCAGTTGACCGTGGGATGGCGCACGAATCGCACCATCTTGGACAACAATCCCCCGGGTTTACTGTTCTCTTCTTTGGCCATGGCGGGTCAGTTCAGCACCGGCGGCCCAGCGGCCGCCGCCGCTCAATCTCCGTACATCTTCTGCTTGAGTTCACGGCGCTGCTGCGCTTCCAGCGACAGCGTGGCCGTGGGGCGGGCCAGCAGGCGGCCCACGCCGATAGGCTCGCCAGTCTCGTCGCAGTAGCCGTAGTCGCCTGCGTCGATGCGCGCGATCGACTGCTCGATCTTCTTGAGCAGCTTGCGCTCGCGGTCGCGCGTGCGCAGCTCCAGCGCGTGCTCTTCCTCGATGGTGGCGCGGTCGGCCGGATCGGGAACCACCACGGTGTCTTCACGCAGGTTTTCCGCCGTCTCGCCAGCGTTGATGTGCATGTCGCGCTTGAGATTGAGCAGCTTGAGGCGGAAAAACGCCAGCTGCTTCTCGTTCATGTAGTCGTCGTCGGACATGGCCAGCACTTCGGCATCCGTCAACTCCTCTGCCGACTTGGTCTTCCAGGCATTGGCCAGCTTGGGGTCTCGTTTCGTCGCTCCCGACGAAGGCGTTTGCGTAGTGGTAGGCATAGTGTTGGTTTCGCTAACTGATTCCGCACCGAAGGCATCGGACGGGTCCGTCAATGGTACTGTCCGCCCATCGGGCTGGCGGGCGCGCTCTCTTCAGGGGCGCGATTGTATCGATGCCCTACGGGAGCGCAAGCCATTGCGTATCGCCTGCAAGGCCGTGCCCGGTCCATCAGCGCAGGCACAGGGTCTGCCGTCAATCAGATGTCAGCCAAAAGACAGCCAGATTCCTCACAAAGATTCACAAATATCATCAGTCATCAGACCAGGCACTGCTCCAGACCCTGCTGGAAGATGTCCTGTGGCAGATCGATGCCGATGAAAACCATCTTGCTCTGGCGCTTTTCCCCCTCGGCCCACTGCGGTCCCAGGTCGCTGCCCATGAGCTGGTGCACGCCCTGGAAGATCACCTTGCGCTCTGTGCCCTGCATGTTCAGCACGCCCTTGTAGCGCAGCATGCGCGGGCCATAGATATTGACGATGGCGCCCAGGAAGTCCTCCAGGCGGGCCGGGTCGAAAGCCCGGTCGGCGCGGTAGACGAAGCTCTTGACGTCATCGTCGTGATGGTGGTGGTGAGGGTGCTTGCAATGCTCGCCATGCGCGTGGTCATGGCCGCAGTGCTCGCCGTGCTCATGGTCATGATCGTGGCCGTGTCCATGCGCGTGGCCGTGCTCGCAGTGGCCATGGTCATGATCGCAGTGGCTGTGGTCGTGATCGTCTTCCTTGAGGAAGTCGGGGTCGATGTCCAGCTTGGCATTGAGGTTGAAGCCGCGCAGATCGAACACTTCGCTCAGGGGCACCTCGCCGAAATGCACGGCGCGGATGGGCGCGCGCGGATTCATGTGCTTGAGGCGGTGGATCAGCGCATCCTTGTCGCCCTCGCTGACCAGATCGGTCTTGGACAGGAAGATCTGATCGGCAAAGCCCACCTGGCGGCGCGCCTCCTGGCGGTCGTCGAGCTGCTGATTGGCGTGCTTGGCATCGACCAGGGTCAGGATGGAGTCGATCAGGTAGGTCTCGGCGATCTCGTCGTCCATGAAGAAGGTCTGGGCGACGGGGCCGGGATCGGCCAGGCCCGTGGTCTCGATCACGATGCGCTCGAACTCCACCAGGCCCTTGCGGCGCTTGGCCGCCAGCAATTGCAGGGTTTCGCGCAGGTCTTCGCGGATGGTGCAGCAGATGCAGCCATTGCTCATCTGCAGGATCTGCTCCTTGGACTCCGTCTTGAGGATGTCGGTGTCGATGTTTTCTTCACCAAACTCGTTTTCGATCACGGCGATCTTCATGCCGTGGGACTCGCCAAGGACACGCTTGAGCAGCGTGGTCTTGCCCGAGCCCAGGAAGCCGGTGAGGATGGTGACGGGAATCAGTGCCATGGGGTTGCTTTCAGGAGAGGAAGCGGCAGGGCCCGCCCACCACGGGCCGGCTCCGCCGAAAAGACGTTCCGAACTAGTTTAGCGAGCCTGTCAAGTGCCGTTGCCACAGGGGACTTGGAGCAAGCAACCCCTGCCCTGCCAGGCTTACTTCTTTCTGCGCGCGCGCGGATGGGCGCTTTCGTAGGCCTGGGCCAGATGCTGGAAATCGAGCCGTGTATAAATCTGCGTGGTCGAAATGCTGGCATGGCCCAGCAGCTCCTGCACGGCCCGCAGCTCGCCGCTGGACTGCAGCATGTGGCTGGCGAACGAATGGCGCAGCACATGGGGATGCACGCCGGTTGCCAGCCCGGCCTGCTGGCCGCGCTGGCGCAGCCGTGCCCAGACCGACTGCGCTCCCAGCCGCTCGCCGCGCCGGCCAACGAACAGGGCCGGCTCCTGCCGCGCGGCCTGCGCGGCTGCACCGGTCAGACCTGCATCGCGCACCGCCAGCCAGCGCCTGAGCGCCTGCAGCGCATCGGAACCGACGGGCACGGCGCGCCGCTTGCCCCCCTTGCCCAGCACATGGGCATCGGCAGCCTCCATGTCGATCCAGCCACGGCCTTGCTGCCGGACATGCCCGTCCGGCGCCAGATCCAGCCCCACCAGTTCGCTCACGCGCAGGCCACAGCTGTAGAGCAGCTCGGTGATGGCGGCATCGCGCGCCTCGATCCAGGGGTCGTCGCCTGCGCCGCGGAAGGCTGCAAGCCGGACCGCATCATCGACGCCCAAGGCTTTGGGCAGGGGCTTGGGCGCCTTGGGCGCGCGCACCCCCTCGACCGGATTGAAAGGCACCAGCGACTGCTGCGCCGCCCAGCGGAAAAAGCTGCGCCAGACCGACAGGATGAGCGCTATGCCACGGGGATTGCGCCCTGCGGAGTGCATCTGCGCCACGAAACGGCGGATATGGGCCGGCTGCAGCGCCAGCGGCTCCTGACCAGCGGCCCGGGCCATGCCGCACAGCCGGGCCAGATCCTTGGCATACAGCACGCAGGTGCGCTCGGCCAGGCGCTTTTGCACACGCACATGCTCCAGATAGGCCTGGACAGCGAGCGGCAGCGCCGGGGTATCCGGCGAGGATGTGCCGTGACACGCCTCGCTGCCAGGCTGCTCCATGGTCTGGCGGCTCAGACGCGGGCCAGTGTCAGTGGCGCAGGCCGCATGCGCGACAGGGCCGCGCTGGCCAGAGAGGCAATGTGCGACAGGAATTCCGTGCCCATGGTGGCCTCGAAGCGCAGCGGATCGGGCGAGCCCAGCACCAGCATGCCGAAGGCGTGGGCCGGGTTGCCCGGGTCGCCATCGTGCAGCGTGAGCAGGGCCAGGGACTGGGCAGCGTCCGGATCGACCAGCCAGTAGCCGGGCTCAAAGCCCATGTTGGGCCCGCAAAACGGCATGGTCAGCGAAGCCGCAAAGGATTTGGCATCGTCGCTGACACCCATGGTGTAGATGCTGCTGGTATGGGTGCCCACCAGGCCCCACATGCGCAGGGCGACCTGGGGCACATCAAAGATGTTCTGCAGGCTGGCCGTCACCACATGGGGCAGCTCGCGCAGATCCTGTACCTTGGCCAAAGCGCAGCTCCAGGCATGGAGCTTCTCGGCAATCGAGGCGTTCTCGCTGCTGTGGCGCACCATTTCCATGATGCGCAGCTCCAGCGTCTTGATCTTCTCGCGCAGCATCTCCGCCTGGCGTTCCTGCAGGCTCACGGCGCGCGGGCCATGGCTGCTGACCAGCTGCACGCGCGACAGCATGTCCGCATGGCGCTCGAAGAACTCCGGATGGTGCAGCAGGTAGTCGGCAATCGTCTCTTCGGTGACGGCGATATCGGTAGTGCTGTTCATGGCTGGTCGGGAATCTCGATCTGTCCTTCAAAAACAAACTCCGCAGGACCGGTCATGCGCACGGCGCCGCCGTCCCACTCGATGGTCAGCAGTCCGCCGCGCGTGTGGACATCGACGCGCGCGTCGAGCAGCCCCCAGCCGATGCCGGCCACCACGGCCGCGCAGGCACCCGTGCCGCAGGCCAGGGTTTCGCCAGCGCCCCGCTCGAAGACCCGCAGCCGGACCTGGCCGCGATCGACGATCTGCATGAACCCGGCGTTGACGCGCTGGGGAAAGCGCGCATGGCGCTCGATCAGCGGCCCCCATTCGGCCACCCGCGCACGGTCCACATCATCCACCAGCTGGACCGCATGCGGATTGCCCATGGACACCGGCGCGATCCAGACCGTGGCATGCGGTGCAGGCCCGGCCAGAGACAACGGCCACTGCAGGGCACGGCCCAGAGGCCGGGGAACGAGGCCCTGTGCATCGAAAGGCACCAGAGCGGGATCGAGCACAGGCTGCCCCATGTCCACCGTGACCCGGCCATCGGCATGCAGCTCGGGAGCGATGAGTCCGGCCAGGGTCTGCACCCGGATCACGCGCTTGTCGGTCAGCCCCTTGTCGTGCACATAGCGTGCAAAGCAGCGCGCGCCGTTGCCGCACTGCTCGACCTCGCCGCCGTCGGCGTTGTGGATGACATATTCGAAATCGACCCCCTCGGCGGGGGAAGGCCGCACCGTGAGGATCTGGTCGGCGCCCACGCCAAACTGGCGGTGGGCCAGAAAACGGTACTGGGCTGCGCTCAGGCCCAGCGGACCGGCGGTTTCGTCGAGCACCACGAAATCGTTGCCAGCGCCCTGCATCTTGGTAAAGCGGATCTGCATTCTGTGATTATCCTCCGCGTGCGGCATCCGTGGTGCAATCCAGGGGCATGCCCTGCACCGGCCAGTGCGTCAGCGGCGTGACAGCAGCCCACGGGCAAGTCCGCATAATGCCGGCATGAACCGCCCCAGCCAGCTCCTGCACCCCCAGCGCCAGCCTGTCGATACGCTCAAGGCCTCCACCGTCCTGCTGCTGCGCGATTGCGCTGACGGCAATGGCTTTGAGGTACTGATGACGCGGCGCTCGCCCAAGGCCAGCTTTGTGCCCAGCGCCTATGTGTTTCCGGGCGGCGGCATCGAGGCGCAGGATGAGACAGGTGCTGCCCATGCCTGCGCCAGCGCGCGCCCGGCACAGCAGGGCCTGCGCCTGACCCAGGCCATCGCGGGGCTGCGCGAGACCTTCGAGGAGCTGGGCATCCTTCTGGCCCGCGATGCGCAGGGCCGGCCGGTATCGGCCGACGATGTACGGTCGCTGGACCGCAAGGCCCCCCTGGTGCCCCAGTGCGAAGCGCGCGGACTGAAGCTGGCGGTGGACGCCCTGTGGTACCTGGCCCACTGGACCGCCGACCGCGACCAGCCCCGGCGCTTCGATGTACCGTTCTTCGTGGCACGCATGCCCGAGGGCCAGGAACCCGATGCCGACGGCTCCGAGCAGTTCGAGCCCGTCTGGGTGCGTCCGCAGCAGGCACTGGAGCGCCACCGCGCCGGCAGCTTCCCCATGATTTTCCCGACCATCCGCACGCTGGACCGGCTCAGCCGCTTTGCCGACACGCGCGCCGTGCTGGATGCCCTGGCAGGTGAGCAGCCGCTGTGGCAGTGCTGCCCGCGCACGGGCTGGCTCAACGGCAAGGAGGCGCGCCATATGGAAGACGAGGCGCCCTTCGGCGAACTGGAGCTGGTCTGCCCCGACGGCCAGATCCTGCACACGCTGGACTGGCAAAGCGAGCGCGCCGTGCCGCTGCGCAAGAACCTGCTGCGCCTGACGGCGCCCAACCCCGGCGTCATGACCGGCCCCGGCACCAACAGCTACCTGGTGGGCGATGCGGCCACGGGCTACGCCGCCATCGACCCCGGCCCTGCCGACGCCGCGCATGTGCAGCGCCTGTTCGATGCGGCCGGCGGCGATATCCGCCACATTCTGTGCACGCACTCCCATGCCGACCACTCGCCGGGCGCCGCGCTGCTGCAGGCGCTGGCCGTGCAGGCGGGCCGGCCGCGCCCGGCCATCGGCGGCCTGCCTTCGGCACCCACCGCCCGGCCGGCCAGCCACTTCACGCCCGACTACGCACTGGCGCACGGCCAGCGCATCGTGCTGCAGGACGCCCAGGGCGGCGCCACCCACACGCTGCAGGCGGTCTTCACCCCCGGCCACGCGGCCAACCATGTGTGCTTTCTGCTGGAAGAAGACGCCCTGCTGTTCAGCGGCGACCACATCCTCAACGGCAGCACCACCATCATCGACCCGCCGGACGGCAATATGCGCGACTACATCGACTCGCTGGACAGGCTCGATGCATTGTGTGCCGGGCATGGCGTGCAGTTTATTCTTCCGGCCCACGGCTATGTGCTGGGTTTTGCGCGCCAGGCCATCGCCAGGCTCAAGGCCCACCGGCTGGCGCGCGAGGCCAGGGTGCTGGCCGCCATGCGACAGCTGCCCGATGGCAGCGTGCAGGACTGGGTGCGCCTGGCCTATGAAGACGCCCCCCGGCATCTGTGGCCCATCGCCGAGCGCTCGCTGCTGGCCCATGTGGAGCGCATCCGCGCCCTGTGCGGCAGGCAATGACCGACAGCGCGCGCGGCGCCGCTGATCTGGTTAAGCTGCGCGCATGTCTGAATCTGAAAGCGTTCGCCTGGCCAAGCGCCTGGCCGAACAGGAACAATGCTCGCGCCGGGAGGCCGAGCTGCACATCGCCGCCGGCAATGTCGAGGTGGACGGCAAGCTCGTGCAGTTGCCCGAGACGCGCGTGCGCCCCGACCAGCAGGTCACGCTGCGCAAAGGCGCGCGCCCCGAGGCCGTGCCGCCCGTCACCCTGCTGATGCACAAGCCTGCGGGCTATACCCAGGGCAAGCCCTATGGCCGGGTGCGCAGCGCGCATTCGCTGCTGAGCGAAGCCAGCATGGCCGAGGTGGACACGCCCATGCCGCTGCTGGTGCTGGCACAGCACTTCAAGAACCTGGAGTCCTTCCTGCCGCTGCCCCTGCCGGCCAGCGGCCTCATTGTCTACACCCAGGACCGGCGCGTGGCGCGCAAGCTGGCCGAAGATGGCATGTGGCTGGAGCAGGAATGCATCGTCGGCGTCGAGGGCAAGATCCATGAGGACGGCCTGGAGCTGATGAAGGCGGGCCTGCCCATCGGCAAGCGCCAGCTGCCGCCCTGCCGCGTGAGCTGGCAAAACGAGAACCATCTGCGCTTTGCGCTCAAGGGCATCGCCCCCGACGAGATCGAGGCCATGTGCGCCGAAGTCGGCCTGACCGTGGTCAGCCTGCGCCGCCAGCGCATCGGCCGCATCTCGCTGGCCAAGGTGCCCGAGGGACAGTGGCGCTACCTGATGCCCTGGGAGCGGTTCTGAACGCGGTGCCTGCGGCACCGCGATGGAAAAAGTGTGAAGCGCGCCGATAAGCCGGATTCTGTGCACGCGGTTGCCCGCATGTGACCGCCATTAATCTGGGCCGGGTGTCGCCACCCGGCTCGGTGCTACCTACCCGCACACTCCGGGGGCCCCGTCAACGTGTGCCTACTTGGTATTGCTGCGCGTAGAGATTGCCCGTTTCACCTTGGACGGTTCCCGTCCAAGGTGGCTGTGGGCTCCATGCTTGCGCATGGACCGTCTGGCTTGCGCCAGCCGGCACGGCTTACGCCGGCCCACAGAGCACCCGGGGGGAATTGCTCCATCCAAACTCGTCTCTGTTGCTCTGATCCTCACCTCGCGGTGGACAGCCGTTAGCTGCTACGCTGCCCTGTGCAGTCCGGACGTTCCTCCAGTGCCGTGTTTCCACGATTGCACCAGCGGCGGTCTGGCGTGCTTCACAGGCAGGATTATCGCGCAGTCGGCCGGGGATCTGTACGATCTGCGCAGCCGGCGCCGTTTTCACAGACACAGGACCTCCAGATGACAACAGCCTTTTCACCCTCTACCCTGGCACAGGCATCGCGGCGCCTGGATCAGGGCAGCACCACCTCTGTACAGCTGACAGACCAGGCACTGGGCCGGGCCATGGCGGGAGAAGGCCCCCATGTCTTCACACGTGTCTTCCAGGGGAGCGCACTGGCCGAAGCCCGGGCCAGCGATACGCTGCGCGCCGCAGGCCTGGCGCGCTCGCCTGTCGAAGGGCTGCCCATCTCGGTCAAGGACCTTTTCGACATCGAGGGCTTTCCCACACTGGCTGGCTCGCGCCTGCTGGCAGAGGCGCCGCCCGCGCAGCGCACGGCCGAAGTGGTGCGGCGGCTGCGCCAGGCTGGCGCCATCATCATGGGCACGACCAACATGACCGAGTTCGCCTACTCGGGCCTGGGGCTGAATCCGCACTACGGCACGCCGCGCAACCCCTGGCAGCGCGAGGTGGACGGCGGCCGCATTCCGGGCGGCTCGTCCTCGGGGGCGGCCATCTCGGTGACCGATGGCATGGCCATGGCTGCCATCGGCTCGGACACGGGCGGCTCGGTGCGCATTCCCTCGGCGCTGTGCGGCCTGACGGGCTTCAAGCCCACGGCGCGCCGCGTGCCCATGGAGGGCGTGCTGCCCCTGTCGGCCCATCTGGACTCCATCGGCCCGCTGGCCCCCAGCGTGCGCTGCTGCGCCACGCTGGATGCCATCCTATCGGGGCAGCCACCGGGCCAGTGGGATGATCTGCATGCCGCGCCGCTGCAGGGCCTGCGCCTGCTGGCGCCCACCAACGTGGTGCTCGATGGCATGGACGACGCGGTGGCCGCTGCCTGGGACAGCGCGCTGTCCCGGCTGTCCCGGGCCGGAGCGCACATCACCCATGCGGCAGTCGCCCCCTTTGGCGAGCTGGCACAGATCAATGCCCAAGGAGGGTTGACTGCTGCCGAAGCCTGGGCCTGGCACCGGGGCCACATCGCCACGCGCCTGGCGGAGTACGATCCGCGCGTGGGCACGCGCATCCTGCGCGGCAAGGACATCAGCGCCGCCGACTTCATCGACCTGCTGGCGCGCCGCCGGCAGTGGATCGCGGCGGTCAGCGCGCAAATGGCCGACTACGACCTGCTGGTGATGCCCACCGTGCCCGTGGTGGCGCCCAGGATCGCCGACCTGGCAGGCAGCGACGAAGCCTACTTCAGCGCCAACGGCCTGATGCTGCGCAATCCCACGCTGATCAACTTCCTCGACGGCTGCGCCATCTCGCTGCCCTGCCACCAGAGCGGCCAGGCGCCCGTGGGCCTGAGCCTGGCGGGCCTGGGCGGCCAGGACCGGCGCCTGCTGTCGGTGGCCCTGGCGGTGGAGCTGTTGCTGGCACGGGCTTGAGGCAAGGCCATGCAGGCGGCGCGGTCGGCGCAAGCCCCCGGGCCGCCATATCGATATAGCCTGCATGCAGAAAGCCTGCGTGCACAATGCTCTGAACGCGCAGGCCCGCTGCGCACCCGACCACTGTCCCACCACCACCTATTCGCGGAGGTCCGATGAGAGCTGACAACATCCTGCAAACGATTGGCAAAACACCCCATGTGCGCATCAACCGCCTGTTCGGCGCAGGCGCCAATGTCTGGGTCAAGTCCGAGCGCGGCAATCCGGGCGGCTCCATCAAGGACCGCATCGCGCTGGCCATGGTCGAGGATGCGGAGAAATCCGGCGCGCTCCAGCCGGGTGGCACCATCATCGAGCCCACCAGCGGCAACACCGGCGTGGGCCTGGCCCTGGTCGCGGCCGTCAAGGGCTACAAGCTCATCCTGGTCATGCCCGAGAGCATGAGCATCGAGCGCCGCCGCCTGATGCTGGCCTATGGCGCCAGCTTCGACCTCACGCCCAAGGAAAAGGGCATGAAGGGCGCCATCGCACGCGCCCAGGAACTGGCCGGGCAGACGCCCGGCGCCTGGATTCCTCAGCAGTTCGAAAACCCGGCCAACGTCGATGTGCATGTGCGCACCACGGCCCAGGAAATCCTGGCCGACTTCCCCGAGGGGCTGGACGTGCTGATCACCGGCGTGGGCACGGGCGGCCACCTCTCGGGCGTGGCCAAGGTGCTCAAGGCCCGGTTCCCGCAGCTCAAGGTCTTCGCCGTGGAGCCTGCTGCATCGCCCGTGATCTCGGGCGGCCAGCCGTCGCCCCACCCCATCCAGGGCATTGGCGCGGGCTTCGTGCCCAAGAACCTGGACACCAGCCTGCTGGACGGCGTGATCCAGGTCGAGGCCGAGCCGGCCCGCGAATACGCCCGCCGCTCGGCCCGCGAGGAAGGCCTGCTGGTGGGCATCTCCTCGGGCGCCACGCTGGCCGCCATTGCGCAGAAGCTGCCCGAGCTGCCCGCAGGCGCCCGGATTCTGGGCTTCAACTACGACACGGGCGAGCGCTACCTGTCGGTGGAAGGCTTCCTGCCTGCCTGATGGCGGACAGCAGCGCACCAGAGCCAAGGCCCTTCGGGGCCTTTTTCTTTGGCCCGCCGCTACGGTCAGGGCATTGTTGTCAAAGCAGGCATGCAGCGTTGGCGGTTCACGCACAACGGACTGCCTGCGCGCCCGGACAATCACACCATGGCTGCGGCGATGGACGCACTGCACACAAGGCATTTGTGTGGAGATTTCTGACAAACCATGTTGCGCGGCAAGGTCATGCTTGCCAGGCATGGGGCAAACCCGGCCCTAGGATGGCAAGCACAAGGAGTACACAAATCTTGTTCGGTTTCTTCGAAAAACGCGTTCCGCCCTATCCCGGCAACGAGCCCACGGTGCCGCCCAAGGGTTTTTTCGCTTTCCTCTGGGCCTGCACCCAGGGCATGCGCGGCTGGATTGCGCTGCTGACGCTGACTTCGGCGCTGCTGGCGGCCTACGAGGCGGCGCTGTTCGCCATCATGGGCCATGTGGTGGACTGGCTGGCCGCCGTGTCACCCGCCAATTTCTGGGATGCACAGCGCGGCACGGTCTGGGGCCTGGCAGGCATCCTGCTGTCCAGCGTGCTGCTGCTGGGGCTGCATACCGCCGTGATGCACCAGGTGCTGGCCATCAACTTTCCCATGCGGCTGCGCTGGGTGTTCCACCGGCTGATGCTGGGCCAGAGCATGTCCTTCTACGCCGACGAGTTCGCGGGCCGCATCACCACCAAGATCATGCAGACGGCGCTGTCCGTGCGGGAAGTGATCTTCATGGTGGTCGATGTGCTGGTGGGCGTCAGCGTCTACATGATCGGCATTCTGGTGCTGGCCGCCAGTTTCGAATGGCGGCTGATGCTGCCGTTCACGCTGTGGCTGGCGTGCTATGTGGCGGCCTGCGCCTATTTCGTGCCGCGCCTGGGCCGCATCGGCAAGGAACAGGCCGATGCGCGCTCGATGATGACGGGCCGCGTGACCGACGCCTACACCAACATCGCCACCGTCAAGCTGTTCGCGCACACGCGCCGCGAGGCCGAATACGCGCGCAATGCCATGGAAGCCTTCAAGGCCACGGGCTATGCTCAGATGCGGCTGGTCAGCCTGTTCGAGATCACCAACCACCTGATGATCACGCTGCTGCTGCTGGGCTCGGCAGGCACGGCGCTGTACCTGTGGTCGCAGGGCCAGGCCAGCGCGGGCGTGGTGGCCGCCGTGATCGCCATGGCGCTGCGCCTGATGGGCTACTCGCACTGGGTGATGTGGCAGATGACGGGCCTGTTCGAGAACGTGGGCACCATCCAGGACGGCATTCTGACGCTGACCAAGCCGCGCACCATCGTGGATGCGCCCGATGCCAGGCCGCTGCAGGTCACGCACGGGGCGATTGCCTTCGAGGATGTACGCTTTGCCTACAAGGATGGCGGCAAGCAGGTCATCGACCGCCTGAACCTGCGCATCCGCCCCGGCGAACGCATCGGCCTGATCGGCCGCTCGGGCGCGGGCAAGTCCACCCTGGTCAACCTGCTGCTGCGCTTTCATGAAGCGCAGGACGGGCGCATCACCATCGACGGACAGGACATCCGCACAGTCACGCAGGACAGCCTGCGCAGCGCCATCGGCATGGTCACACAGGACACCTCGCTGCTGCACCGCTCCATGCGCGACAACATCCTCTATGGCCGGCCGGACGCCACGGAGCAGGAGATGCGCGCCGCCGCCCACAAGGCCGAGGCCTCGGATTTCATCGAGACGCTGACCGACCTCAAGGGCCGCAGCGGCTACGACGCCCAGGTTGGCGAACGCGGCGTCAAGCTCTCGGGCGGCCAGCGCCAGCGCGTGGCGATTGCGCGCGTCATGCTCAAGGATGCCCCCATCCTGCTGCTGGACGAAGCCACCAGCGCGCTGGACAGCGAGGTCGAGGCCGCCATCCAGAGCAGCCTGGACCACCTCATGCACGGCAAGACGGTCATCGCCATCGCCCACCGCCTCTCGACCATCGCCGCCATGGACCGCCTGATCGTCATGGACCAGGGCCATATCGTCGAAGAGGGCACGCACCAGCAGCTGCTGGCCATGGGCGGCATCTACGCCAAACTCTGGGCACACCAGAGCGGCGGCTTTCTCGCGGAACAAGGGGCAGAGGCCACCAGCGTGGCGGGCTAGAGGCTAGACGCTGGCCACATTCCGGTCCAGCTGCGTATGCAAGGTATAGCGGCTGGCCGGGTGCAGCGTCACGCTCAGGTCCATCAGCTCCCCCTCGGTGTCCAGGTAGCGGCGCACGATCTTCAGCGCCGCTGACCCTGCAGGCACTTGCAGCTCGTCTGCCAGGGACTCGGGAATCAGCGCGCCCGCCATGGCCTGGCGCACCCGGGCGATGCGCAGGCCGTAATGCTGCTCCAGCAGGCTGCTGATCAGCATGTCAGGGGCGGCGCGCACGCGCTGCGCCAGATCCTGCGTGTCGAAGCGCTGCGCATCCACATAAACCACGGTCCAGGCAATCGGCAGGTGTGGCGCGGCGCCATCGCGGCGCAGGCTGCAGATGGCCAGCCACCGGCTGCCGGGCGGGCAGTCCAGCTCGGCAGCCAGGTCCTGGTCCAGCACCACCTCCTCGATGCGCCGGACCTCGCGCACATGGGTGGCGCCGAACTGCACCAGATCCTCCAGCGAAGTCAGCGCCTGGCGGTAGTGCGCATTCGGCATGGCTGCCTCCACGCGCGTGCCCACCTTCTTGCGCCGCGACACCAGCCCCGACTGCTGCAGCTCGGCAATCGCCGCGCGCACCGTGTGGCGGCTCACACCGTAGCGGTCGCACAGCTCCAGCTCGGTGGGCAGCAGGCCGCCCACGGCGTATTCGCCCGAGGCGATGCGCTCGGACAGGTCGCGCGCCACCTGGGCATAGCGTGTCTCAGCCATGGGCGCAGGCCTCCACCCCAGGCAAACCCTGATTTTCGTAATGTACGTACATAAATAAAAATAACAATATGTCCGAACTTAATCGCAAAGCCACTCCATGACCATTCCATCCTTCGCCTCCAGCACCGCCATCGACTCGCTGCTGTTCCGCGACGCTTTCGGCACGCCGGCCATGCGCGCCATCTTCGCTGACAGCGCGCTGGTGTCACGCTACATCGATGTCGAGGTCGCGCTGGCCCGCGCCCAGGGGCGATGCGGCGTGATCCCCGCCGAAGCGGCACAGGAGATCGCGCAGCGCTGCAGCCTCGAAGCCCTGGACTTCGAGCTGCTGCGCAAGGAGACCGACATTGTCGGCTACCCCATCCTGCCGCTGGTGCACCAGCTTGTGAAGCAGTGCGGCGAGGCCGGCCGCTACATCCACTGGGGCGCGACCACCCAGGACATCATGGATACGGCCACGGTGCTGCAGGTGCGCGATGCGCTGGATTTGGTCGATGCCGACATTGCCGCGCTGCGCACCATCCTGGCCGATCTGGCCGAGCGCCACCGCGACACGCCCATGGCAGGCCGCACCCATCTGCAGCATGCCCTGCCCGTCACCTTCGGCTACAAGGCCGCCATCTGGCTGGCCATGTTCGACCGCCATGCCCAGCGCCTGAAGGAGCTGCGCCCGCGCGTGCTGGTGGGCCAGTTCGCGGGAGCTGCGGGCACGCTGGCCTCGCTGGGCGGCCGGGGTCTGGAGGTGCAGCAGCTGCTGATGCAGGAGCTGGGCCTGGGCGTGCCCGCCACCACCTGGCATGTGGCGCGCGACGGGCTGGCCGAGGCCGTGAACTTCCTGGCCCTGGTCACGGGGTCGCTGGGCAAGATCGCGTATGACGTGATGCTGCTGTCGTCCACCGAGTTCGGCGAGGTGTTCGAGCCCTTTGTCACGGGGCGCGGCGCCAGCAGCACCATGCCGCAAAAGCGCAATGCCATCTCCAGCGAACTGATGCTGGCCGCTTCCAAGGCCGTGCGCCAGCATGCAGGGCTGATGCTGGACGCCATGGTCCAGGACCTGGAGCGCGCCACCGGCCCCTGGCATGCCGAATGGGTGGCCCTGCCCGAGAGCTTCGTGCTCACGGCCGGCGCCCTGCACCAGGCGCGCTTCATGCTCGCCGGCCTCATCGTCAACCCAGAGCGCATGGCGCGCAACCTGGACATGACCGACGGACTGATCGTCGCCGAGGCCGTGATGATGGGCCTGGCGCCACACACAGGCCGCCAGCAGGCGCACGACATCGTCTATGCCGCCTGCCGCAGCGTGAATGCAGAAGGCGGCACGCTGGCCGAGGCCCTGGCGCGCCTGCCCGAGGTCACGGCCCATCTGGACCTTGCAGCGCTGCAGCGGCTGACCGACCCGCGCAACTACCTCGGCGAAGCCCCGCAGATGGTGGACCGCGCCGTGGCGCTGTCGCGCGCAGGTTGACCCCGCACAGAGCCACACAGAACCACATTTCCCTGGAGACAACACCATGCCCATTCCTATGACCCGTCTGGCACGGCTGGCCCTGCCCGCTGCCGCTGCAGTGCTGGCCTTCGCCGCCCAGGCGCAGGGCACCTACCCTGCCAAGCCTCTGACCTGGATCGTGCCCTTCGCGGCCGGAGGCCCCACGGACGCCATGGCGCGCGACATCGCCCAGCGCACCAGCACCCAGCTGGGCCAGCAGATCATCATCGAAAACGTGCCCGGCGCGGGCGGCACCATCGGCGCGGCCAAGGCGGCGCGCACAGCGCCCGACGGCTACAGCTTTCTGGTAGGTCATATGGGCTACATGGGCGCAGCGCCCTCGCTGTACAAAAAGCTGGCCTACGATCCGGTCAAGGATTTCGAGCCGGTGCTGCGCTTCCCCGACACCCCTCTGGTGCTGCTGGTGGGCAAGAATTCCCCGTACAAGACGGCCGAGGAACTGGTCGCCTTCGGCAAACAGAACCCGGGACGCCTGAACTTCGGCAATGCCGGCGTGGGCTCGACATCGCATCTGGTGGCGGCGCTGTTCGCCAGCCGCGCCCAGATCGAGATCACCCAGGTGGCCTACAAGGGGGCGGCACCGGCCATGACCGATGTGATATCGGGCCAGGTCGATGCCATGTTCGACCAGACCAATACCGCCCTGCCCCAGATGGCTGGCGAGCGCGTGCGCGCCATCGCGCTGACCTCGGACAAGCCCATGGCCCAGTTCCCCGGCGCCGTGGCGCTGGGCCAGAAGGTGCTGCCCGGCTTCGAGGCTGCCACCTGGTACGGCATCTACGCGCCCAAAGGCACGCCCCGCGACATGGTGCAAAAGGTCCATCAGGCCTATGCCAAGGCCCTGGCTGACAAGGCATGGACCGACAAGATGGCCGCCCAGGGCATACGCCTGCTGGCTGCCGAGCAGTACACCCCCGAGGCGCTGGCGCGCCACACGGCGGCCGAGGTAGAGCGCTGGCGCAAGGTGGCGACCGACGCCAAGATTTCGCTGGACTGATGCCATGGCAGATAGCACCCGCATCGAACACGACGCTTTCGGCCCGGTGCAGATTCCGGCCGGCAGCCTCTGGGGCGCGCAGACCCAGCGCGCGCTGGAGCTGTTCGCCATCGGCGAAGAGCGCTTTCCTGCAGGCCTGTACCACGCATTCGGCCTGCAAAAGCTGGCGGCCGCCCGCGCCAACCGGCACCTGGGCGTGCTGGACAGCCAGCGCGGCAGCGCCATCGAGGCAGCCGCCACCGAGCTGCGCGATGGCCTGCTGGATGCGCACTTTCCGCTGACCATCTGGCAGACGGGCTCGGGCACGCAGACCAACATGAATGCCAACGAGGTCATCGCCAACCGCGCCAACCAGTGGCTGGGCCAGCCCCTGGGCACACGCAGCCCGGTCCACCCCAACGACCATGTGAACGCCTCGCAATCGTCCAACGACAGCTTTCCCACGGTGATGCACCTGGCCACGGCGCTGGAGCTGCGCGACCATCTGCTGCCGGCGCTGGCCCTGCTGCGCCAGCGCCTGCAGGAGCGCGCCCAGGCCTTTGCGGGCGTGCTCAAGGTGGCGCGCACCCATCTGATGGATGCCGTGCCCATGACGCTGGGCCAGAGCTTCGAGGCCTTTGCCCACCAGATAGGCCACGGCATGGAGCGGCTGCAGGCCACCGGACCGCGCCTGCTGAGCCTGGCCCAGGGCGGCACGGCCGCCGGCACCGGGCTCAACGCGCCGCCCGGGTTCGACCAGGCGTTCTGCGAGCAGGTGCAGGCACTCTCGGGCCTGGCCGTCGCACCCAACCCCTGCAAGTTCGAGGGCATGGCCGCGCACGATGCGCTGGTGGAAGTCTCGGGGGCGCTGAACGTGCTGGCCGGCTCGCTGGCCAAGATCGCCAACGATATCCGCCTGCTGGGCTCGGGGCCACGCTGCGGCCTGGGCGAGCTGGTGTTTCCCGACGATGGCCTGAGCTCCTCCATCATGCCCGGCAAGCGCAATCCCACCGTGGCCGAGGTCGTGGTTCAGGCGGCCTACCAGGCCATGGGCCACCACCTGACGGTGACGCTGGCCGGCTCGGCCGGCCACTTCGAGCTGAACGTGGCCAAGCCCGTGCTGATCCACCACCTGCTGCGGGCCATGCGCGTGCTGGCCGACGCCTCGCGCGTGTTCGCTGAAAAGCTGGTGGCGGGCCTGCAGGCGCATGCCTGCCTGCTGGAGCAGCAGGTGCAGCAGTCGCTGCTGCAGGCCACAGTCCTCAATCCCGTGCTGGGCTACGACGCCGTGGCGCGCATCACGCGCGAGGCCATGGCGCGCGGCACAGGCCCGCGCGAGGCTGCCGTCGCCCTGGGCCTGCTGACGGCGCAGGAATACGACCGGCTGGTGGATCTGCGCGCCATGGCGGGCCTGCCGCCAGCGTAGGCCTTGCGGGCCTCAATCCTCCAGGCCGATGTTCTGCACGATCTTCTTTTCGTCCTCGAAGGATTTGCGGGCGAAGGCCGTGTAGTCCTGGCTGCCCCGGAACTGGGTGCGCACGCCGTAGTTGGCGACCACCTGCCGGAAGGCCGGCTCGTCCATGGCGGCCTGGATGGCAGCTTCGAGCCGGCGCACGATCTCGGGCGGCAGTGCGCGCGGCCCGGCGATGCCCAGCGGCGAAGGCACGTCGAAGGCATAGCCGGCCTCGCGCAACGTCGGCACATTGGCAAAGGCTTCTGGACGGGTTTCCGAGGCCGATGCCAGCGCGCGCAGCTTGCCCGAACTCAGGTAAGGCAGCACGGTGTTGGCGAACACGCCGGACTTGATGTGCCCGGCCATCAGCGCGTTGAGCGCATCGGCGTCGCCCTTGAACGGCGCATGCGTGAAGCGCGCGCCCGTAGCCTGCTCCAGCAAGGCCATGACCACATGGTTGGCCGTGAACTTGCCGGGCGTGCCGTAGTCCAGCGCGCCCGGGTTCTTGCGGGCGAACTCCACCAGATCCTGCACGGTCTTGAAGGGCGAGTCCTGCGGCACGGCCAGCACGAAGTCGTAGGCCATGTAGGCGGCGATATAGCTGAGGTCGCGCACCGGGTCGTACTGCACCTTCTGGATATGCGGCTGGCGGAAGATGCTCACGGGCGCCAGCGTCAGCCGGTAGCCATCAGGGCGGGCCGAGCGCATGTCCATCACGCCCATGGACGCACCCGCGCCGGGCTTGTTCTCGACCACCACGTTCTGGCCCAGCTGGCGGCCCATGCCCTGGGCCAGCGCGCGCGCCACCACATCGGTCACGCCGCCCGCGCCATACGGAACGATCAGGCTGATGGGGCGTGCGGGATATGCCTCCTGGGCCCAGGCCCCCGTGGCCAGGGCCGATGTGCACATCCATGCGCCAAACTCGCGTCGCTTCATGCTGTCTCTCCCGGCCCGGTGGCCACCCGATGGAACATGGCCACCACTTTAGGCAGAGCATGCGCACTGCATGCATCGGGCAAGCCCGCAGATGGCGGGCAGCCAGGCACGGCCCTGTCCTGCAGGAGACACCCATCCATGCAAAACGCCGCCGGCATCACTGCCGGCGGCGCAGGGTCACCAGGTTTTTACCAGCCGCAATCAGCGCACGGCATCACCCAGCACCAGCCCCTCGCGGCGCGGGTCGGCGCCGCCTTCGAGCTGGGTCTGGCCATTGCGCTGCACGCGCAAGATGGTGCCAATGCCGCTGGACTGTGCGCTGATCGACACCACATGGCCCAGGGCGCGCAGGCCGCTGACCAGCGGGTCGTCATTGCCATTGTTGGCCGCATTGATGCTGGGGTGCTCGCCGCCCACATTGGTCGTCGGGCTGTTGGCAGCGCCAAAGTCCACCAGCGAGGTGGCCTGCTGCGCATCCAGACCCCAGTCCAGCGCGCCGACCAGGGTCTTGGTCACGTACTGGATGATGGTGCTGCCGCCCGGCGAGCCTGTGGCCATCTTGAAGTCGCCCATGCCGCCATCGGCCTTCATGTCGAACACCAGCGTGGGGGCCATGGAGCTGCGGGGGCGCTTGCCTGGCTGCACGCGGTTGGCCACGGGGCCTTCGGTGGTGCTGGGCACAGCCGCGAAGTCGGTCAGCTGGTTGTTGAGCACAAAGCCGCGCGTGACGTGGAAGGACCCCATGCTGGACTCCACCGTCGTCGTCATGCTCAGCGCATTGCCCTTGGCATCGACGATGCTCATGTGCGTGGTGCCGGCCTCGGTGACCGGCACGATGCCCTGGGCGGGCAGGCCGAAGCTGCCGGCCTGGGCCGTGCCCATGCTCTTGGTGGTGGAGATCAGCGCGGCGCGCTGGCGCAGGTAGTTCTTGTCCAGCATCATGCTCGGCGAGCCGCCGGGCAGGGGCACGAAGTCGGTGTCGGCCACGTACTTGTCACGGTCGGCATAGGCCAGGCGCAGCGCTTCGCTGACCAGGTGCACGCCCATCACCGAAGGCTTGCCGCCTTCGCCATCGATGGCCGTGGGCCCATAGGCCTTCAGGTCGAAGTTCTCCAGAATGCCCATGGCCTGGGCAACGGCGATGCCGCCCGAGGACGGTGGCGGCATGCTGCAGACCCAGTAGCGGGCGCGGTAGGTGGTGCACACGGCATCGCGGCGCTTGGCCTGGTAGTTGGCCAGATCCTGCAGCGTGGTCTTGCCGGGCGTGATGGGCGAGTTGTCCGATACCGCCTGGGTCACGGCGATCTTATTGACGATGGACTGCGCCAGATCGCCACGGTAGAAGGCATCCGCGCCGCCATTGGCAATGCTGCGCAGCGTGTCGGCATAGGGCTGGTTGACGAACTTGGCGCCCAGCGCCAGCGGCTTGCCCTGGGCATCGAAATACAGCTTGGCGGCATCGGCATCGCGCGCCAGATCGGCCTTGGAGCCGTCCAGCGCAGCCGCCATGCGGCCGCTGATGGGAAAACCATTGCTCGCCAGATCGATGCCCGAAGTGAACAGCTGGGGCCAGGCCGTCTTGCCATAGTCCTTGTGCGCCAACTCCAGCATGCGCAGCACGCCCGGCGTGCCGATGGAGCGGCCGCTGGCGCGTGCCGAGGGTTTGGGCGCGGACTGGTCGGTGGCATCGTCCACGTAGCGCAGATAGTTCTCGGTGGCGGCTGCCGGCGCGGTTTCACGGCCGTCATAGGCCACGACCTTGCCCGAGGCTGCATCGCGGTAGAGCATGAAGGCGCCGCCGCCGATGCCGCTGGACTGGGGCTCGACCAGGCCCAGCACCATCTGCACGGCCACGGCCGCATCCACGGCCGTGCCCCCGGCCTTGAGCACCTCGCAGCCGGCCTTGGAGGCCAGCGGGTTGGCGGTCACCACCATGTACTTGGCGCTGTGCAGGGCCTTCTTGCCGAGGCGGTAGCCCGAAGAAGGCTCGGGTGCAGCCGGATCGCCGGGCAGGCCCGAGCCCACGACCACGCTGCCGTCGCCCGTGGTCATGGCACAGGCGGCCAGCTCATCCTGAATCGGTGAACCGCTGCCGCCGCAGGAGGCCAGCAGCAGCGGCGTTGCAGCCGCCAGGCCGATCCACTGCCACGCGGGCGGACGTTGTCTCGATGGGTATTGCTTCATGGTTGGTGTACTTTCTGAAGTTTGAAGGGCGCCCAGGCACACGGCATGGCCGCCGGCGATGAGCTTACGTCCATTCGGATGCCGCATGCCATGAGACATTCATCAATGCATATTCCATGCCAGCAGCGCATGGAAACAGCTGCCCAGATCTGGACTGGCCGTGGCGGACATCACATGCCCGCCCGCGCAGGCAAAACGGCACGGCTGCAATGGCCCGGCCGAACCCGAGCGCACACCAAGGATGTGCGGCCAGCGACCTGTGCCGCCCGGCCGCTTGCCTTACCATCTGCGCCCCTCTGCTTGATAGGTACAAGCCATGATCCGCGTCTCTGAACTGAAGCTGCCCCTGTCGGCAGTGCCCTACCACCCCGAAAACCACACCGAACTCCACCCCACCGGGCGCCTGTGCGCGCTGGCTGCGCAGCAGCTGGGCATTGCAGAGGCGGACATCGCCAACGTGCATGTGCACAAGCGCAGCTTCGATGCCCGCAAGGCCGAACTGCTGGCCGTCTACATCGTGGACCTGACGCTGGCCGATCCGGCGCAGGAAGCGGCGCTGCTGCAGCAGTTCGCCAGCCATCCCCACGTGGGCCCCACGCCCGACATGGCCTGGAAGCCCGTGGGCCAGGCGCCTGCAGACCTGGCGCGCCGGCCCGTGGTCGTGGGCTTTGGCCCCTGCGGCATCTTTGCAGCCCTGGTGCTGGCGCAAATGGGCTTTCGGCCCATCGTGATCGAGCGCGGCCGCACGGTGCGCGAGCGCACCAAGGACACCTGGGGCCTGTGGCGCAAGCGCGCATTGCAACCCGAGTCCAATGTGCAGTTCGGCGAAGGCGGCGCCGGCACCTTCTCCGACGGCAAGCTCTACAGCCAGATCAAGGACCCGCGCCATCTGGGTCGCAAGGTGATGCAGGAGTTCGTCAACCATGGCGCGCCGCCCGAAATCCTCTACGCCGCACATCCGCATATCGGCACCTTCAAACTGGTGAAGGTGGTCGAAGGCATCCGCGAGGAAATCATCCGCCTGGGCGGCGAGATCCGCTTCGGCCAGCGTGTGTGCGACGTGCGCATCGAGGGCGAGGGCGACAGCCGCCGCCTCACGGCCCTGGAAGTGCAGGACCAGGACAGCGGCGAGCGCCAGTGGCTGGAAACAGACCATGCCGTGATGGCCCTGGGTCACAGCTCGCGCGACACCTTCGCCATGTTCTACGAGCGTGGCGTGCACATGGAGGCCAAGCCCTTTTCGGTGGGCTTTCGCATCGAGCATCCGCAAAGCGTCATCGACCGCGCGCGCTGGGGCAGGCATGCCGGCCACCCGCTGCTGGGCGCGGCAGACTACAAGCTGGTGCACCATGCCAGCAATGGCCGCGCGGTCTACAGCTTCTGCATGTGCCCGGGCGGCACGGTGGTCGCCGCCACCAGCGAGCCCGAACGCGTGGTCACCAACGGCATGAGCCAGTACTCGCGCGCCGAGCGCAATGCCAACGCGGGCATGGTCTGCGCCATCGACCCCGTGGACTACCCGCGCGATGCCGAAAGCTTCGCCTGGGCCTTTGGCGGCAAGACCCATGGCGTGGAGAACCTGCGCGATGGCGAACTGCATCCGCTGTCGGGCATCGTGCTGCAGCGCCAGCTGGAGAGCAAGGCCTACCTGCTGGGCGGCAGCAACTACAACGCACCGGGCCAGCTGGTGGGCGACTTCATCGCCGGCCGGGAGTCCAGCGCGCTGGGCGGCGTCGAGCCCTCCTACAAGCCTGGCATCACACTGGTCAACCTGCACCACGCGCTGCCGGCCTACGCCATCGAGGCCATGCGCGAAGCGCTGCCCGCCTTTGGCAAGAAAATCCGGGGCTACGACATGGCGGACGCTGTGCTCACCGGCGTGGAGACACGCACCTCCTCGCCCGTGAAGATCGGCCGGGGCCCGGACTTCCAGAGCCTGAACACGCGCGGCCTGTACCCGGCAGGCGAAGGTGCCAGCTACGCAGGCGGCATCCTGTCAGCCGGCGTGGACGGCGTCAAGGTCGGCGAGGCCGTGGCCTGCGCCATGCTGGGACTGGCCCTGCCCTCGTCGGGCACGCGCGGCTCGGGCGGCGCTGCATGAGTATGGACCGCCTCTTTGCCGCCCCTTCGCGCAGCCAGCTCGTGGCAGCCGTTGCGGCCATGGGCGTGGTGGTGCTGTCTTCCAATATCCTGGTGCAGTACGCCATCAACGACTGGCTGACCTGGGGCGCCATCACCTACCCCTTCGCCTTCCTGGTCAGCGAGCTGGTCAACCGCCGCTTCGGCCCGCGGCAGGCCCGGCACGTGGCCTGGGCAGGCTTTGCCGTGGCCGTGGCGGCCTCGGCCGTGCTGGCGCCGCCGCGCATTGCGCTGGCCTCGGGCACGGCCTTCATCGCCTCGCAGTGGCTGGACATTGCGGTCTTTCACCGGCTGCGTGCCGGCCACTGGTGGCGCGCGCCCCTGGTGGCCACGCTGCTGGCCGCATGCCTGGATACCCTGCTGTTCTGGAGCATCGCCTTCGCGGGCGCCAGCGACCCCTGGGTGACCTGGGCCCTGGGCGACCTGGGCGTCAAACTGGTGCTGGGCGTGGCCCTGCTGCTGCCGTTTCGACTGGCGATTGCCCGGTGGCGGAGCGCAAGCGCCATGCCCCCTGGCGCAAACAGCGCAAAGTAGGGCCGCACGGCCGGGGCGCATCTGATGGATTCAGCCCTGGCTTGTCAGTCAGAAACTCCAAGCGCCCTCTTGACGGAGAATTCATCAAACGCGGTGATGGCGGCGAGTCTGATCGGTTTGAATGGCTTCAGTTTTGACCAGCTTTCCTTGAAACGCTCATCGCCTCCCTGCGCATCTTGATTGGTATTGATTTTTCTGAGCATCTTCTGTGAAAGCAGATTGATGCTGGTGAAGCTCTCCACAACAGGCCCACGGTTGCTGCTGTGATCGTAGCCAATCAGCTCAAAGTCGCCGTTCTGGAGTCGGAAGGTATAGGTCCAGTAGCCATATCGGCCATGGCCGTACTCAATCAAGAGATTGCTTTTTTTGATCAGAATCTCCAATTCTGGCGGAAAATATACTCCACCATCTTCATTTTCCGAAGCAAAGCAATTCAAATTCTTCAAGACTGGCTCGTATTTTTCTCCATTTTTGAGCAACACAATCAAACCTCTTCGATTGCGATCGACCTTCTGACCACGCTCGTCTTTGACCCACTGAGATAAATCGGTTGCCTTGATCAGAAGGACGATATCCTCTTGCCCGTCTTTATTCAGGTCGCCACGAATCGTCTCCACCACTTTGTAATTTTTCGGCACCACTGTGGCAGGAATGGATGGCGATTCGGCATGTGCGCCAAATGACAGCAGCATGCATGCAGCGAGCAAGATTTTGGGCAGTCTCATGATTTTCCTGTTCCGATGGTGATGATTATGAACCAGGGCATGTGTACTGCAGCCGCCTCATGCGCAAGAGCGTGCGCTGCAGGGTGCTGTGGATGCCAAGAATGCGCAGACGCAGCGCTTCTACGAAGCGTATGGGTTCAGGAGTGGTATTGGGGATGGCACAGCCATGTATCTGGGGCTGCGCAAATCGGCATGGACAGATATCCGTTGCATACCTGTTCACGCCCATGCTTCGGTGGCAGTGCATGGCCTTTGCGCATAGCAGCTTTTGCAAGCTGACAAAAATTTCACCCAATTGTCTAGGGCACCGGTTCCTAGGATGAGCCCATCTTTCCATTGCGCCGCAAGCCGATGGGAGATGCCAGTCCATCCACCCGACCAGGAGCCGCATCATGTCCACCCGCACCCGCCCCTTTTCCTCCCTGATTGCCGCAGCCACCGCAGTGGTCGCCCTGGGTCTGCCGCGCAGGCTGGCAGCGGGCGTGGCGGCTCCTGTAGTCAACACAGATCGTGTGAGTACAAAAGACGTACAAACCCAGGCTGCGGTTCTTGCAAAGAATGTACGGTATATTTCCGTACGAATGCCAGCTACGGAAGTTTGTCATGACCACTGCCACCGCCCGCCTGGACCTGCGCCTGGATGCCCAGGACAAGGAACGCATCGCACGGGCCGCCGCCTTGCGCGGCATTGCCGTGTCGGCTTTCGTGCGTGATGCAGTGATGCGAGAAGCCGACGCCGCGCTTGCGGCAGAAACCGTGACCTTGCTTTCCGAGCAGGAGTCACGCCGTTTTCTGGAGGCGCTCGATGCACCGTTCCAGCCCAACGACCGTCTGCAACAGGTCATGGATGCAGCCAACCGTCTTGCACGGGGCTGAAAAGCACGCTCCAGGACATGGCGCTGATCTTCTCGCTTCTCGATGGCCGCCTTCACGACCGCGCGGGCTTCACCTGCGGACAGCCGGAACTGGACCACTATCTGCAGCAGCGTGCCGGGCAGCACCAGCGCGACGGCATTGCCACAACCCATGTCCTGATCGACGACGCGCAGCCCGGTCGCATCCTGGGCTATTGCGCGCTGTCGGCTGCGCAGCTTCACCTGCATCAATTGCACGAGGAAGACCGCAAGCGCCTGCCTGCCTACCCGGTGCCCGCAGTGCGCATGGGACGGCTGGCCGTTGAACAGTCCGAGCAGGGCCAAGGCCATGGACAGCTGCTGCTGGGGCATGTGGTGAATCTGGCCTTGTCCATGCGACAGACGATGGGAGTCAGGGTGCTGGTTGTGGACGCCAAGAATGCGCAGGTGCAGCGCTTCTATGAGGCGTATGGGTTCAGGACCTGTATCCAGGGTGAGCGGTCCATGTATCTCGAGTTGGGCAAACCGGGCTAGGACTTCAGGGCCTGCGTCGTTCCATGCCCGGCAGACCAGCGCACCCAAGCGCTACTCCACCGTCACCTTCGCCTCCCGGATCACCCGGCCCCACTTGTGCGTCTCCGCTGCGATGAACCGGTCGCATTCCTCGGGGGTGGAGCCTTCGGCGAACGTGCCCATCACCTGCTCCAGGCGCTGCGACACCTCGGCGCTGCGGATGATGCGCGAGACCTCTTGCGACATGCGCTGCACAATCTCGCGCGGCACGCCGGCGGGCGCGATCATGGCGGCCCAGGTGCTGCCCAGCAGGCCGTCGTAGCCCTGCTCCACGAAGGTGGGCACGTCGGGCAGCGCCGCCAGCCGCTTGTCGCTGGCGACGCCGATCAGGCGGATGCGGCCGGCCTTGGCGGGCTGGATGAGATTGGGCGGCGGGTCCAGGAACAGCGGGATCTGCCCGCCCAGCAGATCGGCCAGCGCAGGCGCTGCGCCCTTGTAGGGCACATGGACCATGTCGGTCTTGGTCAGCAGCTTCATCAGTTCGGTGGTCAGGTGGGCGCTGGAGCCGCTGCCCGAGGAGCCGAAGCCCACCTTGCCCGGGTTCGCCCTGGCATAGGCGATCAACTCCTGCGTGGTCTTGAACGGCGCGTTCATGGCCACGGCCGCGACCAGGGGCGAGACACCCATCAGCGAAACGCCGACGAGGTCCTTCTGGGGGTTGTAGGGCAGCTTGGGGTAGAGCGTGGTGTTGGCGGCATAGGCGGCAATCACCACGCCGAAGGTGTAGCCGTCGGGCGCAGCCTTGGCGACCTGGTCCACGCCGATGATGCTGTTGGCGCCGGGCTTGTTCTCTACGACGATGGGCTGGCCCAGCGCCTTTTGCAGGCCGGCCTGCACGAGGCGCGCCATCTGGTCGGTGAAGCCGCCGGCCGTGTAGGGGACGATGATGCGGATGGGCCTGGAGGGCCAGGGGCTCTGGGCCCAGGATGCCGGCGCGGCCAGGGCGGCGCCGGCCGCTGCCGTGCGCAGGAAATCACGACGGGTCGGCGCTTGCTGCATGCTTGTCTCCGGAGTTTTTGTCATAAGGGGGTTCTCAATAGCCACGTGCCACATCGACCAGGTTCAGCAGCGGCTCGCCCGCGCGCAGGCGGCGCAGGTTCTCCAGGCACTGGCGCGCCACGGTGTCGGCCGAGGCCTGTGCGGCGATATGCGGCGTGACAAAGGCCTTGGGGTGCTGCCACGCCCTGTTGCCGGGCAGGGGCGGCTCCTCGCGCAGCACGTCCAGCGCGGCACCGGACAGGTGGCCTTCGTCGAGCAGGGCCAGCAGTTCGTCCTCGACCACCTGCTCGCCGCGCCCCACGTTGATGAAATAGGCGCCGCGCGGCAGCAGGGACAGGGTGCGGCGGTTCAGCAGATCCCGCGTCTCGGGCGTGAGCGGCAGTGCGCAGACCAGGATGTCGCTGGCGGACAGCAACTGCTCCAGGCCCTGGGCGCCGCTGTGCGTGGCAAGGCCGGCAATGCTCTTGGCGCTGCGGCTCCAGCCGGCAACGGGGTAGCCGATGGCCTGCATGGCGCCGGCCACGAAGCGGCCGACCTCGCCCAGGCCCAGGATGCCCACGCGGCATGCGGCGCTGGCGCGCACGGGGCGGCGCAGCCAGTCGCCGGCCTGCTGCTGGCGCGCGAACAGCTCCAGTTCGCGGGTATGGCGCAGCGTGGTGCCGACCACATACTGGGCAATCTCCACATGCTGCTGCGGATCGACGGTGCGCGCCACTGGCAGCCCGGCCGGCAGGTCGGGCACGGCCAGCAGCTTGTCCACGCCCGCGCTGGGCGCGCACAGCAGCTTCAGCTGCGGATACGCCGGCAGCACGCCCGGCCTGAGGCTCCAGGCCAGCATGACCTCGACCTCGCCGGCCGGTGCTTCGTCACGGCTTGCCCACACGCGCACATCGGGCGCAAGCGTGCGCAGCGACTCGGCGATGGGCGCGCCCATGCTGGGGTGGATATTGACCAGAATTGCCATGGTTTCCTTCAGTCCTTGTAAGAGGGATCGAGGCGGTCGAGGCGGCGCAGCAGGCCCGGCCAGGCCAGGCCCGCACCCTTGCCCTTGGTGACCTGGCGCGACTGGTTGACCGCGTCGGCGATGATGTCCTGCGGGATGCGGGTCAGCTCGCTGCCGCCCGACTGCGCCAGGATCTGGATGCGGCAGGCCGACTCCAGCGTGTACATGGCCAGCACGGCCTCGGCCACGTTGCGGCCGCAGGTCAGCAGGCCGTGGTTGCGCAGAATGAGGAAGTTGCTGTCACCCAGGTCCCGGACCAGGCGCGGCTTTTCGTCGTCGCGCAGGGCCACGCCTTCGTAGTCGTGGTAGGCCAGGCGCGCTAGCGGGAAGATGGACTGCTGCGAGATGGGCAGCAGGCCGTCCTTTTGCGCCGAGACGGCCACGCCGTAGCGTGTGTGCGTGTGCAGCACGCACTGCACTTCGGGGCGGCCATCGTGGATGGCGCTGTGGATGACGAAGCCGGCCGGGTTGACGTCGTATTCGGTCTGCATCAGCGGCTGGCCTTCGTGATCGACCTTGACCAGGCTGGACGCGGTGATTTCGTCGAACAGCATGCCGTAGGGGTTGATCAGGAACTGGTCCGGCTGGCCCGGCACGCGTGCCGAGATGTGGGTGAAGATCAGGTCGTCCCAGCCGAAGTGGGCGACCAGCCGGTAGGCGGCGGCCAGCTCGACGCGGGTCTGCCATTCCTCGGCCGTCACCTGGCGGCGGACCTCGGACATCGTGGTGTCGTTGCTCATGGGGTGTACCTCGTGGTGTATCTCGTGGAAGGGGTGGCCGCCGGCTCAGCGCCCCGCCGCGTACTGCTCGCGCAGTTCGCGCTTGAGCACCTTGCCGATGGCGCTGCGCGGCAGCTCGGGGATGAAGCGCAGGTCTGCCAGACGCTGGGTCTTGCCGGCCCGCTGGTTGTACCAGCCCATGATCTCTTCGGGCAGGGCCTGCTGCCCCGTGCGCGACACCACGTAGGCCACGGGTGTCTCGCCCCATTGCTCGGAGGGCACGCCGACCACGGCCACGTCTTCGACGGCGGGGTGGGCGCGCAACTGGGCTTCCAGATCGCTGGGGTAGATGTTGAAGCCGCCGCTGATGATCATGTCCTTGCGGCGGTCGAACAGGGTCAGGAATCCGTCGGCGTCGAAGCGGCCCACATCGCCCGTGCGGATGAAACGCTTGCCCGTGGCATCGAACCATTCGGCCTCGCGTGTCTTGGCAGGCTGGCCGTGGTAGCCGGTCATCATGCTGGGCGAGTGGCCCACGACCTCGCCAGCCTCGCCGGGGCCGACCTCGCGGCCCTGCTCGTCGATGAGGCGGATGTCGTGGCCTTCGGCAGGACGGCCCACGGTGTGCAGCTTGTCCGGGTGCAGGTGAGCCTCCAGGATGCAGGTGCCGCCGCCTTCGGTCATGCCGTAGAACTCGGTGAGGCTGCCGGGCCAGCGCGCGACCACATCGGCCTTGAGAGCGGCGCCAAACGGCGCGCTGGTGCAGAACTTGGCGCGGAAACTGCTCAGGTCATGCTCGCCGAACTGCGGCAGCGCCATGATGCGCTGGTACTGCACAGGCACCAGCATGGTGTGGGTGACACGGTGCTGCTGGGCCAGTTGCAGATAGCGCGCCGCATCGAATTTGGCCATCAGCACCACGCAGCCGCCACTGCCCAGCGTGGGGAAAAACACCACCAGCGTGGTGTTGGAGTACAGCGGCGTGGCCAGCAGCGTCGTGCCCTCGGGTCCGTAGCCGTAGACGCTGCCCCGGTTGATGTGGGCCCATCGCATGCCGTGCGACTGCACGATGCCTTTGGGGGTGCCGGTGGTGCCCGAGGAATAGATGATGTTGAAGGGCGCGGCAGGCTCTACCGCCACAGGCTGGGGCCGGGCGCCTTCGGGGGCCAGCCAGTCCTCGAAGGCCAGGCCCGGCGCCACGCCATCCAGCGAGATGCACTGCAGGCCGCCATCGGCAGGCACCAGGTCCTGGGCCGCGCAGTCAAGGAACAGATGGTGCGACTGGGCGTCGCGCAGCATGGCTGCCAGGCTGTCGGCCGTGGAGGATGGCGCCAGCGGCGCCACCACCACGCCGGCACGCAGCGCGCCCAGAAACAGGGCCGCATAGCGCACCGAGTTCAAGGCGCAGATGGCAATCGACTGGCCGGGCTGCACGCCATCGCGCTGCAGCGCGGCGGCCACGCGGTCCATGAGCGCATCGAGCTGGGCATAGCTGAGGCTGTGCGCATCGTCGCGCAGTGCGGCATGGCCGGGACGCTGGCGCGCATGGGCGCTGATCAGCGCGGACAGGGGGGTGAAAGGCGCATCGGGGGAAGGCAGGGAAACCGTCATGGGGCAGGCTCCGTTTCTGGATAGGCATGCGGGTTGCGCCCGCGTGCCGCACGGCCCTGCGAGCGCTTGCCGGATGGACTTAGAACCGCTAACACGACCCAGCAAATCGAAGATTTGCGGTTGAGACGAGGCGCGAAGCCGCAGGCAGTACAAACGGTACGACAAGGCGAAGCAACGACGTATCAAGGGTTGTGTTAGCGGTTCTTACTTGGCGGCCAGGCCCAGGCGCTCGATCAGGACCTTGTCCTTGGCGTAGGCATCGCGCACCCACTGCGCATAGTCTGCGCCCGAGCGGTACCAGACATCCTGGTTGAGCTGCTTGAGCACCTCGGCATGGCGGGGGTCGTCCATGGCCTTCTTGAAGGCATCATGCAGCTTGCGCACCACGGCAGGGTCCATGCCCTTGGGACCTGCCAGGCCATAGGGCGAGGTGGAGACCACGCCATAGCCCAGTTCCTTGGCCGTGGGCACCTCGGGCCAGCGCTGGGTGCGCTTTTCGCCAAAGGTCATGAGCAGGCGCATCTGGCCGCCGTCCACATAGGTGTCCCAGCCCGAGGCATCGCTTTGCGCAGCCACATGGCCGCCCAGCAGGGCCTGCTGCAGGTCGGCATTGCCTTTGAAGGGCACATGGTTGAGCGTGACCTTGGCGTTTTCGGCCAGCTCTTCCATCAGCAGGTGCGGCGAGGAGCCGATGCCCGTGGAGCCGTATTCGATCTTGCCGGGGTTCTTGCGCGCGGCGGCGATGTACTCGTTGAAGCTCTTGTAGGGCGAGTCCGAGCGCACCGTGAAGCCGAAGGTATAGCCGGAGATGCCGATGATGTAGGTGAAGTCCGTGACCGGGTTCCAGGCGGTCTTTTGCATGTGGGCCATGCGCAGCATGGACATGGGGAACTGGGTGATGGTGTAGCCATCGGGCCTGGCCGTGCGTGCCATGTTGCCCGGCCCCAGCGTGCCGCCCGCGCCGGGCTTGTTCTCGACGATGATGGGCTGGCCCAGCTGCTTGCCGGCGATATCGGCCAGGGTGCGCATGTGGCGGTCGGTGGAGCCGCCCGCCGGGAAGGGCACGATCAGCGTGATGGGCCGTGTGGGGTAGTCGCTGGCCTGGGCCCATGCGGGGGCGCTGGCGCCGGTGGCGGCTACAAAAGCTGCAGCCGCAAGCGCAAAGCTGCGGCGGCCAAGGGAAATCTGCATGTCTGTCTCCTGAGTCTCGAAACGGGGCCGGGGCACATGCCTGTGTGCCGCTCTGGCCAGGGCCCGGACGCCGTGGGGCATCCGGGCCCGGTGGCGCCGCCTCCCTGGCGGCGCCATGGGAACGCTTACAGTGCCTTCACCAGCTCCGGCACGGCCTGGAACAGGTCTGCCTCCAGGCCATAGTCGGCCACCGAGAAGATCGGTGCTTCAGGGTCCTTGTTGATCGCCACGATCACCTTCGAATCCTTCATGCCCGCCAGATGCTGGATCGCT
>NZ_JACSYA010000029.1 GCF_029870285.1 Delftia sp. PS-11 | reverse complement strand
CTTACAAGACCGGCGTGGTCTTCATGGCATGGCTCAACGGCCACCAGAGCCATTTCAGCATGGTGGGCGGGCAGCAGAGCACACGCTCGCTGCAGCACCTGAGCGAGCTGTTCCGTCTGGCCGACGCGGCCGGCCTGCTGGAGCACCCCGAACTGGCCGTTCAGCGCATGCGCGCCCTGGCCTTCACTTACGGCGTGCAGGCATGAACATGCGCGACTTCACAACCGATCACGACTGGCTGTCGATCAACACCGCCACCATCCGCAGGCAGCAGGGCCATGAGGTGCCGCTGACACGCATCATCGACCAATGTGCGGCGCATGGCGTGCGCGCCATCAGTCCCTGGCGCGACCAGGTGGCAGCTGCCGGGCTCGGCGCTGTGGCACGCCAGCTGCGCGCGCTGGGCATGGGCTTGTCCGGCTACTGCCGCGGCGGTTTTTTCCCCGCTGTGGACCCAGCGGGGCTGCAGGCCGCGCTGGACGACAACCGGCGTGCGATTGACGAAGCCAAGGCGCTGGACGCCCCCTGCCTGGTGCTGGTGACCGGCTCGCTGCCGGGCGCGCTCAACGGTGCGCCAGCGCACAAAAGCCTGGAGCGTGTGCGGGCCCAGGTGCACGACGGCATCGCCGCCTCGCTGGAGTATGCGCGCCAGGTGGGCATGCCACTGGCCATCGAACCCCTGCATCCGATGCAGGCTGCCGACCGCGCCTGCATCAATACGCTGGAGCAGGCACTGGACCTGTGCGATGCGCTGGACCCGCAGCGCAGCGGCGCTCTGGGCGTGGCACTGGATGTCTACCACGTGTGGTGGGACCCGAAGCTGCGCCAGCAAATCGCACGCGCCGGCGCCGAGCGCCTGCTGGCCTGCCACGTGTGCGACTGGCTCACGCCCACGCGCGACCTGCTGTCGGACCGCGGCATGATGGGCGACGGCGTGGTCGAACTGCGCAAGATCCGCAGCTGGGTCGAGGATGCAGGTTTTCGCGGTTTCAGCGAAGTCGAGATTTTTTCGCAATCCGACTGGTGGCAGCGCAGCGGCGACGAGGTGCTGGCCACCTGCATAGCGCGCCACCGCACATGCGTTTGAGGAATGCCTGCGAGAAGCGGCCACTGCGCGGCACGGCGCTTCAGCCTTTGAGCCCTTCGGCAGCCGCCTTCTCGCGCAGGAAGTCGATCAGTGTGGCGATGGCCCGCGTCTGGTAGCGCGAAGGCATGTACAGCAGGTACTGGCGCGCGGTCAGGAAGTCCAGGCTGCCCGGCGGCAGCGGCAGGCGCTCCAGCGCTGCGCTGGCCAGCTCGGCCGCCACCATGTAGCGCGGCACCAGGGCCACGCCCAGCCCCTGGAGCACAGCGTCGCGCAGGAAGTGGAAGTTGGGCGACATCAGGCGTGGACGGATGCGCAGCTCGGCGGGGCCTGCGCCATCCATGCCCGCCGTGCGCAGTTTCTGGCCCGTCAGCGCCGAGGTGATCAAGGGAAGGCGCTTGAGCGCCAGCAGCGAGTCGGGCCGGCCATGCGCCTGCAGGAACTGCGGCGTGGCGCAGGCCTCGTAGCGCACCTCGCCGAGATTGCAGGCCACCAGGCTTTCGGGCGGCTCGGCCATCACGCGCACGGCAAAGTCCACAGCCCCCTGCATCAGGTCATCGATGTCGTTGTCGAAGATCACCTCCAGCGTGATGCCCGGATGCATGCCCATGAACTGCGTCAGCCAGGCGGACATCTGCAGCTGTCCGTAACCGCTGGGAACGCTCAGGCGCACCGTTCCCCGCAGGCTCTGGCCCAGGCTGTCCACCGACTCGGCAGCCGCCATCACCTCCTGGCGTATGGCGCGGCCATGCGCATACAGCTTCAAGCCCAGCTCCGTGGGTTCGACCTGCCGCGTGGTGCGGCGCAGCAGCTGCTGGCCGATCTGGCGCTCGAACAGGTTGAGCCGGTGGCTGACGTTGGCGCGGCTCATGCCCAGGCGCGCAGCCGCCCGGCTGAGGTTTCCGGCCTCGATGATGTCCACCAGCAGGGACAGTCCACTCACATCCATTGTCAAACTTCAATCAACACAATGTCTATTTTTTAGCACGATTGTCAAAAACAGCGAACGAATCAAGAATGCAGGCTTTGCGGGGCAGGCCGTGCCCCATTGCCATGGCTGCCGCCGGTTCGACAAGGTTTCGCATGACTGCTCCCTCTTTTTCCCTGCCGCTGGACGGCGTGCGCGTTCTCGATCTGTCGCGCGTGCTGGCCGGCCCCATGTGCGCCATGGCGCTGGCCGACCTGGGGGCCGATGTCATCAAGATCGAGCACCCGGGACGCGGCGACGACACGCGCGACTGGGGCGTGCGCGTGGGCCAGCGCAACACCTCCTACTTCAACAGCGCCAACCGCAACAAGCGCTCAGTCACGCTGGACCTGCAAACCGGGGAAGGCCAGCGCCTCGCGCGGCAGCTGGCGGCAGACAGCGACGTGGTGATCCAGAATTTCAAGGTCGGCGGCGCCGAGAAGCTGGGCCTGGGCTACGAGCAGCTGTCGCAGTTGCACCCGCGCCTGGTGTACTGCTCCATCTCGGGCTATTCCCGCAGCGGTCCCGAGGCCACGCGGCCCGGCTATGACCTTGTGGTGCAGGGAGAGTCCGGCATCATGGCCATGAATGGCGAGCAGGGCCAGGGCCCGCTCAAGTTCGGCGTGGCTGCCGTGGACATGTTCACCGGCATGTACGCGGCGCAGGCCATCCTGGCCGCGCTCTATGGGCGAGAGCGCAGCGGGCGTGGCCGCCATGTGCAGATGGCCTTGTACGACTGCGGCCTGATGATCACCAGCTACTACGGCATGGAAGCCCTGCTCAAGGCAGGAGACCCGCCCAAATTCGGCAATGCCCATCCGTCCATCGTGCCCTACGGCGTGTTCGAGGCTGCCGATGGCCCGCTGGTCATCACCGTGGGCAACAACGGCCAGTTCCAGCGTTTTTGCGCCGATGTCATCGGCAAGCCCGAATGGGCGGCCGACGAACGCTTCGCCACCAACACCGCGCGCTCGGCGCACCGCGAGACGCTGATGCCGATGGTGCAGGCCGAGCTGCTGCGGTTCACGCGCGCCGGACTGCTCGATCGCCTGAGCGCTGCCCAGATTCCCTGCGGCGAAGTGCTGGGGCTGTTCGAGGCCCTGAACTCGCAGCGCACGGCCGACGCGGGCCTGCTGCACCGATTCGAGGACAGCGAGGCTGGCACGCAGGCCGTGCTGGCGCCACCCTATGCGCTGGACGGCCAGCGCCTGCCCGTGCGCCGCCCGCCGCCACACCAGGGCGAGCACACCGACGAGGTACTGCGCCAGCGACTGGGCCTGGATGCGCAGGCCCTGGCCGCGCTGCGCGCACAGAACATTCTTTGAGCGCGCGAAGACGCGCTCTTTCCACCACACACCCTTTGAGGAGACATATGGCATCCACCCCTTTCCAGGCTTCGCGCCGCCAGCTCCTGGCGGCAGGCGGCGCTGCCGCCATGGCAGCCATCGCAGGCATGGCACATGCACAGGCACAGGCACCGGCCTGGCCCGACAAGCCCATCAAAATGGTCGTGGCCTTCCCACCCGGCGGACCCACCGATACGGCTGCGCGCATCATCTCCCAGCGGCTGACCGAGCGCCTGGGCCAGTCCATCATCATCGACAACCGCCCCGGCGCCTCGGGCTCGGTGGGCACGGCAGCCTTCATCAAGTCGCCCGCCGACGGCTACACCCTGTCCATGTTCGGCATGCCGGCCCTGCTGGCGCCCCTGCTGTTCAACAATCATCTCTATGACGTGCGCAAGGACTTCCTGCCCGTGGCCACGGTCTATGACCTGCCCATGGCCATCGTCATCAACCCGCGCGAGCTGCCCGAGGTCACCAGCCTGCCGCAGCTCATCGAACATGCCAGGAAGGTCAAGCCGGCCCTGAACTACACCAGCTCCGGCACAGGCAGCTTCGGCCATTTGTCCATGGAGCAGCTCAAGGACCTGGGCGGCTTCGATATGCAGCATGTGCCCTACCGTGGCAGCGCGCCGGCCGTGACCGACCTGATCGGCGGCCAGATCGCCGTGATGTTCGCCGATGTGGTCGCGGCCCTGCCCCATATCCAGGCGGGCAAGCTGCGCGCCATTGCCGTCAGCTCGCAAAAGGCAAAGCAGCTGCTGCCGAACGTGAAATCGGTGGCCGAGCAGGGCTTTGCCGGCTTCGACGCCGATACCTGGGGCGGCCTGATCGCCCCGCTGAACACGCCGCCCGCCGTAATCCAGCGCCTGAACCAGGAGCTCAGGCTGATCCTGGCCGAACCGGAGCTGCAAAAGAAGATGCTGGCCGCTGGCGCCATTGCCACCTACCAGGACGGCGCGGCCATGAAGGCGCGGCTCAACGCCGACTACACGCGCTGGAGCAAGATCGCGAAAGACAAGAACATCTCTTCGCAGTAAAGAAGCTCCCCCTGAGCCGCTGCGCGGCTCCCCCCGTTGCACGGTGCCTCTCTACCTGCTTCGCAAGGGAGGGGGGCGTACGGGCAGCCGGCGACACCCTCGCTGCGGGGCGGCGCGGCCGGCACAGGCCCTTGCTCGGTGCCCCTCCCTTGGGGCCGCGCCGGTTTCAAGCGCAGCGCCTGTTACTTGGAAAGATCCATGATCATGCGCGTGGCCAGGTACAGGCGCGGCACGATGGTGTTCAGCTGCACGTATTCCGCATCATTGGAGTGCGCGCCATAGCCGCTCAGGCCAAAGCCTTCGATGACCGCGCCCCTGGCCTTCAGGGCCGCGAAGGCAGCATCGGTGCCGCCGCCCGTGGCCTTTTCCATCACGCTCATCTTCAGTCCCAGCTCCTGGCTGTAGATGGTCTGCGCCTGCCGTGCCAGGCGGCGCGAGGCCTCGCTGGCTTCCAGCGGCGGACGGCGCACCTCGAACTTCAGCTGGACCTTGCTAGCATCCAGCAGCTTGTGGCCCACCTTGGCATGCATGGCCTGCTCCAGCGCCGTGAAATCGGCCACGCGCAGCGCGCGCGCATCGGCCTGGGCCGTGGCCTCGGCGGGGATGACGTTGCGGTTGGTGCCGGACTGGGCCACGGTCCAGTTGAGCTTGAGGCCGGTCTCGGGCCTGGACAGGTCTTTCATCTGCAGCAGCTGGTGCGACAGCTCGTACAGCGCGTTGACGCCATCCTCGGGCTTGGCGCCCGCGTGCGAGGCCTTGCCTTCAACCTTGAGGTAGGCTGCGCCGATGCCGCTGGTGGCCAGGCGCACGCCGCCGTCGGCGCCGCCGCCTTCAAAGGAGAACACCGCATCCTGCTCGGCGCCCAGGCGCGTGATGGTGCTGCGCGCGCCGGGCGAGCTGATTTCCTCGTCGCTGTTCATCAGCACGGTCAGGGTGCCGTAGTTGTCAAAGCCCAGCTGGCGCAGCATGGCCACGGTGTGCAGGATCAGGGCCACGCCCTGCTTGTCATCGGCGATGCCCAGACCATAGGCACGGTCGCCGTCGATGCGAAACGGCTGGTCCTTGAGCATGCCGCGCAGGTACACGGTGTCCATGTGCGCGATCAGCATGATGCGGCTGCTGCCCTTGCCCTTGAACTCGGCATGCACCATGGGGCCGATCTTCTCGGGCGTGTCGCCCAGCCGGTAGACATCGGTGGGCTGCAGCAGTTCGACCTTGCCGCCCTGCTCGCGCAGCTTGCCGGCCACGTACTGGGCAATCTGCGTCACGCCTTCAATGTCCTTGCTGCCGGACTCGATATGCACCAGCTCGCGCAGCGTGTCCAGCAGCGGCTGCTGGTGCTTTTGCGCCAGCGTGTGGATATCGGCCTGGGGCGCGGCCTGGGCGCCGCCTGCCAGGCCTGCCATGGCAAGGGCCAGTGCCAGCGGCGCGGCGCGCAGCACGCGGGAAATCGGGGAGAAGGCGGATGGCATCGGATAGGTCTCCTGTGGTGAAAAAAAGGGGTGCACGCACGATAGCAGGCGCGCATAGCGCATGGTGCATAACGCATGCAATCGCCGTGCCTGCGTACCCCGCAAAACACAAAGCCCCGGGGCCAGGAGCCACGGGGCTTTGCGGTGGAGCGCGGCGTGCTCAGCCTGCGCTCAGCGCCATGCGGTTTTTCTTGCTCACGCCATCACCCACCACCACGGCGGAGACCACGCTGAGCACCAGCGCAATCGCTGCGCCGTAGAACACGCCCTGGCTCAGGCCATGGTCCAGCATGTAGCCGAAGATGGGCGCCGCCAGGCAAAAGCCCAGATCCAGCCCGGAGTACACCGTGCCATAGACGCGGCCCGTGGCACCGGGCGGAGCGGCGCGCTTGATCAGCATGTCGCGCGAGGGACCGGCCAGGCCCGTGCCCAGACCTGCCAGAGAAGCCACGGCCACGGCCACCATGGCTGGCAGCCAGCCGGTGCCGACCACGAACAGCAGCAGGCCCGAGCCCATCATGCACAGGGAGATCACCTTCTCCAGCCGCTGCACGCGGCCCACCAGAAAGCCCCCGGCCACCATGCCCGCCGCGCCGCACAGCATGTAGCCCGTGACGATCAGCGCCGTCACGCTCAGCGGCAGGCCATACATGGCCTGCATGGCAGGGCTGGCAAAGCTCTGGATGGAGCTGAGCGCGCAGGTGCTCCAGAAGAAGAACGAAAAGCACAGCCAGACCGAAGGCAGCTTGAGAAAGGCCATGGGATGCTCCTGGGGACCCGTGGCGGACGCCGCGCGCGCAGCGGTGGCGTTGGCATCGGCAGCCCGGTCGTCCAGGGCCTCGCGGTTGATCACCATGATGGCCAGGATGGTGGCAGCCAGCGCCGCGCCGCACAGGCAGGCCAGACGCCACGAGCCCGTGGCCGTGGTGATGCCCGCCATGAACAGCGGCGCCAGCGCCCAGCCGATATTGCCCGACAGGCCATGTACCGAGAACGCATGGCCGATGCGCTGCTGGGACACACGCTTGTTGAGAATGGTGAAGTCCACAGGATGGAACGGCGCATTGCCCAGCCCTGCGAAGAAAGCCGCCAGCAGCAGCATGCCGTAGCCCTGCGCCGTGCTGGCCACCAGTCCAGCCACGGTAAAGCTGCCCAGTGCGGCAAACAGGATGGGCCGCGCGCCAAAGCGGTCCACGGCAAAGCCGGCCATGGCCTGGCCCACGCCGGAGACCACGAAGAACAGCGACACCATCACGCTGAGTTCGGCGTAGCTGTAGCCGAACTCGGCAATCAGCCAGGGAAACAGCGGCGGCAGCAGCAGATGAAAAAAGTGTGAAGAGCCATGCGCCAGGCCGATCAGGCCGATGGTTCGCGCATCGCGGCGCAGCAGGTCTGGCGCCACGGCGCCCAAAGCGGAAGAGGAGGAGCGGGTCATGGCTGCATGTTAGGCAGCGAGCCGCCGTCTTGTATGCGATAGTCTGCCAACTTCTATCGCCAACACGCCAATGCCTGCCTCTCACGCCCACGACACGACCCAGGCCTGCCCCGCCAGGACATCGCGCACGGCCCGCAGGATGCGCCCGATGGAGCCGGTGGAGGCGCTGTCACCCCATCTTTTCGAGCCTACGCCCGAACGCCCGGTACGCGCCAAGCAGCACCGGCTGTCGGCGCGAACGCGCGTGATCCCTCACAGCCACAGCTGGGCGCAGATCTCGGTTTCGCTCAACGGCGTGCTGCACATGGCAGCTCCGCAGGGCACGCTGATCGCGCCACCGTCCAAAGCCGTCTGGATACCGCCCGGCCTGGTCCATGCCGTAGCCATGGTCGAGGAGGCAGACCTGATTTCCATCTATGTGCGGCAGGACGCACCGGCCCAGGGCCCGGTGCTGCCGGGCCATGATGGCGAAGGCACTGCCTGCGACCCCCGGGACTGGGCACGCTGCCGCGTGCTGGAGATCTCGCCGCTGATGCGCGAGCTGATCACCGCACTGCCCAAGCAAAGCGATGACCAGCCGGAGCCCGATGGGGCCACGCTGCGGCGCGAGCACCATCTGAGCGTGCTGCTGCTCGAAGAACTGCGCCATGCGCGCGAGGTCAACCTGGGCGTGGACATGCCCCAGGACAAGCGGCTGCGCATGCTGTGCGAGGCCGTGGTGGCAGACCCCACGCAGCACGACAGCCTGGCCGATTGGGCCGCCGATACCGGCGCCAGCCCGCGCACCGTGGCACGGCTGTTCCAGCAGGAGCTGGGCTGCAGCTTCACGGCCTGGCGCCAGCAGGTCGTGCTGGCCCACGCCGTGAGCCTGGCCGCGCGCAGCCTGCCCATCCAGCAGATTGCGGCCGAGCTGGGCTACAGCCCCAGCGCCTTCAGCGCCATGGTGCACCGCACCGTAGGCATGCCGCCGGCGCGGTTTTTCGGACAGCAGGCGGGCATTACAGCCACCAGGGGTTGAGGGTCGCCACGCCCGCCGCCTGGAAAGGCGCCGCATTGCGGGTGGCGACGGTCAGGCCATTGGCAGCGGCCACCGCAGCGACATAGCCTTGCGCCATGCCCAGTTCCACCCCGGCAGCACGGGTCTTGGCCATCAGGGACGCATAGGCCTGCGTACAGGACAGATCAAACGGCAGCACACGGCCTGCGAACAGGGGCAGCACGCGCTTTTCCAGGCTTTCGAGCAGGCCCTGCTGGCGCTTGCCCGGCGCCAGCAGGGCCACGCCCGAGCGCAGTTCCGCGACCGTGATGGCGCACAGGTACATCGTCTCCAGCGGCTGCGCATCGATCCACTCGATGACGCGTATTTCTGGCGACTGCCGCAGGGGCTCCGAGATAACGCACGCGTCCAGCAGGATCATTCGAAGCCCTCCAGACGGGCAGGCGCCTGATCGCGCGCAGGCTCGAACGCCGACAGCTCTGTCTCGCTGAGCTGGGCCTGGCGGCCCATGTCGGCCAGCAGGGAGCCCAGCCTCACGCGGCCCTTGGGCGTCAATGCGGACACCAGGATCTCGCGCACCTCCGCCTCCATGCTCTGGCCGTTCTGGGCCGCGCGCACGCGCAGTGCCCGATGGACCTCCTCCGGAAGATTTCTGACTGTCAGCATGGCCATGGGAACTGCCCTTTCAAGTGCATTCAATGCATGCATCATACCAATATGAATGCATTGAATGCAAGCGAAAAAAGCATTTCACAATCAATAAATGCAATCCAACGCATGACCCCTTCGCCGCCCGCCCTACTTTTCAGGCCAGCGCGGCAGTGCCCACGCCAAGGGTTGGCCAGGCGCACGCCTGGGGCGTTTTCGGAAAAAGGGGAAGGCAGCAGGCATAGGAAGAGATGGCCTGCCAGAGCGACAGCCGCCGCTGATGTGCGCACATGGCGTGGAGCAGGCCGCCAGCAAGCAGGCAATGCGACCGCTCAAGGCTGGACAGGTGGTGTGTGCCCAGGGCTGCGTACAGGGCCTTGGAGGGTGCCGATCTGGAGCCCGTCAGACCCGGCGCGGCGCCGCATCCGCCTTATTCAAGAAGGCGGAAATATCGCGAAATATTTAAATGGATATAGCGATTGCCGCAAGGCGAGCCATGGGGCATGGCGTGACGCCACATGCAGCAGACCACGCTACAGCGGCGGGACCGGCATCGCAGGCCCCGCCGTTTTACGCAGGCAGAGCCATCTGCTCAGCCCTTGCGCTGCTGGATTTCCCGCAGCGCTTTCTCGTAGGGCGTCTCTTCGGGCTCGGGCACATGCACCACAGCCTCGCCCGGGCCGCCCAGCGGCATGCGGTAGACCCACAGGCTGTGCCGCCCCGGGCCCTGGCGATGCCAGGTCGGATCAATGCCGGGCAGCGCAAAGTCCAGGCTGACCAGCCACGCGCCCTCGGGCAGCTCGGTGGCTGCCTTGACGGCTGCACGGCCCATGCTCTCGGGGCGCTGGAACAGATAGACCATCTGGTAGCTGCTCCAGTCGGCCAGCCAGATATCGGCGCGGCGCACGCGTGCCCAGGGGCAGCGCAGCGCGCACATCCAACGCAGCGGCCAGCTCCACTCCAGGCCGTGCAGCCGCGCCTGCGGGTACTGGGCGTGCAGCGCACGCAGGCCGTCGCCCAGGCCGCAGCCCGCATCGAGCACGGCAGCGCCCGGCGGCAGCGGCGCGGCATCGGCCAGGCCGTCGAGGGCCTGGGCAGGTGTGGGAAACAGCGGCGCATCGCGCCAGGCGTTGAGCGGATAGACCAGGGTCAGCATCCCCAGCGCGCCCAGCCACAGCCAGGGACTGATGGCGGCCAATCCCCCCAGGCCCCAGAGCATCAGGCAGGACAGCGGAAACCCCGCTGCCACCGCCAGGCGCCGCCACCAGCGGCGGGCCATGAGGCTGGCCAGCACCCCCAGCAGGCAGGCCACCAGCCAGGCCGCCAGCGGCCCTGTATGCGAGCGCAGGCCGGCGTAGGTCAGCCAGGCCCCGGCCCAGGCCAGCAGCGCCGGAGCCGGCCAGGGAATGCGCGGCCGCTTCATGCGCCCGTCCCCTGGCATGGGACAGCCCGCTTACTGCTGCAGCGCTTGCGAGGTGGCACGGTCCAGGCGGCCGGTGATGGGCAGGTTCTGGTCGCGCTGGAATTCACGCAGCGCATTGGCGGTGCCCTTGCCCATGGCGCCGTCCGGCGTGCCGGCGTTGTAGCCCAGGGTGTTGAGCTTTTGCTGGGCTGCGCGCAGCGAGATCATCGGCGCATTGCTGGCGGTGGGAGCGGAAGTCTGCGAAGGGGCAGCACCGCCGTCCACGCCCAGGCGGCCACCGCCACCCAGGCCCTGGCCCTTGACGGACTGGGCCTTGTAGTTGCGCAGCGCGCGCACCATCTGGTTGTAGGCATCCATGAAGGCTGCAGAGATCACCTTGCCCTCGGCGGTGCGCGTGTAGCCGCCCAGCGCGGCGCCAGCGCCGCCGCCGAACAGCGCGCCCATGCCGCCCCAGTCGGTCTTGGAGGCAGAACCTTCGGAGGCCGAAACCTGCACGCCCGAGCGGTTGTCCACCAGCGCCAGCATGACCGAGGCTTCGCGGGTCTTGGTGCCGGCCGCCAGCGCACCGATGATGCCGCCGACAGCGGCGCCCATGCCACCGGCATCGTTCTGGTTGAAGATCACTTCGGGCGTCAGGCCGTAGTCCGAGGCCACCATCTGGCCCTTGCCCATGCTGCTGCCGCCGCGCATCTCGCCCGAGTTCATCAGGGCGCGCTCACGCTCCATGGCCCCCATGCCGGCAGCGCTGCGCTCCACCACGACGAAGCAGTTGGACTGCTGGATCATCAGGCGCAGCAGCTGCGCAGTCGGGGGCAGGCGGTATTGCTGGGTCAGGATGGTGTACCAGCCGGCAGTCTGGTTCTCCACCAGCGACACCGTGCCCAGAGGGGAGTCGCAGCGTTCGAGTTCGGTATTGGCGTTTTCGGCATTGGCGCCGCCGGCCGCGCCCGTGGCCACGGTTTTGGCGTCCTGGGAGCCCATGCGCATGTCGGTGGTCACGCAGCCGGTCAGGGTCGCGGCTGCAATGGCGGTCAGGGCAAGATACTTCTTCACGGTGTCATCCTCTTGGTCTGGTCGAAGTGAAAGGTGTCGCAAGGCAAAAGCCATGGAAATCCCGGGTTGAAACATCCCGGGCCATCCGATTACGGACAATTACCTTGCATAACGGCGTGGAATATACCGTTATTGCCGAAATCGAAAAAGCGCGACTGTGCCGCCAGGCCACAAACAATGCAACGGTGACAAGCAGTTACAGAAAATCCTGCAATCAGTCGGCATTCTGGCGCAAACGATCAATCAGACCATTGAGTGCATCCAGCGAGCCGAACTGGATGGCGACTTCTCCAACCTCCTGGAGTTTGCCGCCACGGCGCACGGTCTTCTTGATACGGACTTCCACATCGGCCATCAGCAAATCGGACAGTTCTTCTTCCACCCGTTTGACATCGCGCGATTTGACATCCTTCTTGGATTTCTGGCGGACCAGGCTGAAATCGGCGCCGATTTTCTTGACCAGGGACTCGGCCTCGCGCACCGACAGCTTCCTGGCCGCGATCTGGTTGCCCGCCGTGATCTGGGATGCGCGGTCCAGCGACAGCAGCGCGCGCGCGTGGCCCATGTCGATGTCGCCGGCCATGAGCATGGTCTGCACCGGCTCGGCCAGGTTCAGCAGCCGCAGCATGTTGGTGGCGGCGCTGCGCGAGCGGCCCACGGCCTGCGCGGCCTGCTCGTGCGTGAGGCCGAACTCCTTGACCAGGCGCGACAGGCCCTGGGCCTCTTCCAGCGGATTGAGGTCTTCGCGCTGGATGTTCTCGATCAGCGCCATGGCGGCGGCAGCCTCGTCAGGCACATCGCGCACCAGCACCGGCACTTCAGCCAGGCCCGCGATGCGGGCCGCGCGAAAACGCCGCTCACCCGCGATGATCTCGTACTTGCCGGCATTGCCGCCCCGAGCCAGCCGGCGCACCAGAATGGGCTGCATGATGCCCTGCGCCTTGATGCTTTCGGCCAGCTCGTAGAGCGCGCCCTCGTCCATGTGCGTGCGCGGCTGGTACTGGCCGGGCACCATGCTGTCGAGTGCCAGCACGTTGGGCAGGCCGGCGTCGGCCGAGGCTGCCGCTGCAGCCTTGTCATCGACTTTGGGGCCGAGCAGGGCTTCCAGCCCGCGTCCCAGACCCTTGGGTTTCTTCGTCACCATGTTCATTCCTTCGTCAAAGGGTCTGCAGCAGCGCATGGCCGCTGTCCCAGCTGCCCAGCGCGCTGGCCGAGTTGATGTGCCCCAGCGCTCCGGCATCGACCAGGCGGGCACCCCAGGCCTGCGCCATGGCCTGCGTGCGCTGCGGGCTGCAATGGATGTCGTTGCTGCTGCCCACCACGATGGCGGGAAACGGCAGGCTGCGCATGGCCACGGGGGCCCAGCCCGGCAGCTGCTCGCGCAGATGGGGCAGTTCGGTATCGCCGGGCGCGACCAGCAGGGCGCCGCGCACCTTGCTGGCTGCCTGCGGCGAATGCGCGGCCCACCAGGCCACCAGCACGCAACCCAGGCTGTGGGCCACCAGCACCACAGGGCGCGGCGCATCGAGCACGGTGTCCTGCAGCCGCGCACTCCAGTCCCCGCGCAGCGGGCGCTGCCAGTCGTTTTGCTCCAGCCGGCGGTAGCCATGGCGGCGCTCCCAGTGGCTCTGCCAATGGTCCGCGTCCGAGTCTTGCCAGCCCGGCAGCAGCCAGATGTCCTCGGCATTCAGTGCTGCGCCAGCCGTTGCGGCTGCGCACGCATCACCTGTTTCACGTGGAACCTGCATCTCACATCTTCTCGATGCGGCGCACCATCTCGCGCGCGAACTCGATGAAGGCCTTGCTGCCCTTGGCCGAAGGGTCGAACACCACGCCGGGCACGCCATAGCTGGGAGCCTCGGCAAGGCGCACATTGCGGGGAATCACGGTATCGAACACCTTGTCGGCAAAATGGTCCTTGAGCTGGTCGCTGACCTGCTGCTGCAGCGTGGTGCGCGGATCGAACATCACGCGCAGCAGGCCGATGATCTGCAGGTCAGGGTTCATGTTGGCATGGACCTGCTTGATGGTGTTGACCAGATCCGTCAGGCCTTCGAGCGCGAAATACTCGCACTGCATGGGCACGATCACGCCGTGCGCCGCGCACAGGCCGTTGAGCGTGAGCATGGACAGGCTGGGCGGGCAGTCAACCAGCACGAAGTCGTAGTCGGCATCGGCCGCCTTGAGCGCGCCCTTGAGGCGCTCGTTGCGGCGCTCCAGCGTGACCAGCTCGATCTCGGCGCCGCTGAGTTCACGGTTGGCGCCCAGCACGTGGTAGCCCACGGGCTCGGAAAACACGGCCGCTTCCTTGACGCTGGCGTTCTCCAGCAGCACATCGTAGACCGACAGCTCCAGTGCACGCTTGTCCACGCCCGAGCCCATGGTGGCATTGCCCTGGGGGTCCAGATCGATCAGCAGTACGCGCTGGCCGATCTTGGCCAGGCCGGCAGCGAGATTGACGGTGGTGGTGGTCTTGCCGACCCCACCCTTTTGATTGGCGACACAGAAGATTTTGGCCATGGTATTGAGATGCTTATTTGGAGATGGCCAGCTTCAGGCCAAAACCGATCAGAAACACACCCGCAGTCTTTTCGAGAATCCGGGAAACCGCAGGATTGGCGCGCATGCGCTCGGCCAGATGCGCGGTCAGCAGCACCACGATCAGGCAATAGAGAAACGTCAGCACGGCCACCGTGGCCGCCATCACCGCAAAAGTGAACAGGCCCTGGTGCCGGGCCGGATCGACGAACAGAGGAAAGAACGCCATATAGAACACAATCGACTTGGGGTTCATCAGCGTGATCAATCCGGCCTGGCGAAAATAATGACGCGGCTCGATATGGAGCACGGGTTTGCTGCCGGGCCTGGCCGTGAGCATTTTCCACCCCAGCCACGCCAGGTAGGCCGCACCCAGCCATTGCACGGCATGAAAGGCCGCCGGATAGGAAGACAGCAGCGCGGCCACTCCAGCCACAGCCATCCAGATCAGCGCCTGGTCTGCCACGATCACGCCCAGGCAAGCAGCCATGCCGGCACGGATGCCGCCCTTGCCCGTGGAGGTGATCAGCGCCAGATTGCCAGGCCCGGGGATCAGCAGGAACAGGACAACGGCAACGGCGAAGGCGCCAAAATCTGAGATGCCGAACATGCTGCCCCCTGAGCGTTGAAAGCTGGGAGTTTATGCGAGGGCAACCACCAGTGCCCACGGAGCATGGCGCCGCCACAACGCAGACGCCTCGCATCAGCGCACAAGTACTGCGCTGGCTCGGCCAGCGGCCGACCTTTCAGGCGTGCGTGCAACCAGGGCAATCTTCAGTCTGCAACGCTTTTTTGCAGCCAGACGATGCAGCGCTCGGCATCCAGACCCGGCACCTCCAGGGGTTCCACGTGAAACACCCGCACATCGTCTGGCAGGGCAGCCATCTCATCATTGGGATGCTTGCCCTTCATGGCCATCCATGCCCCGCCCTCCTGCAGCGCCTGGCTCGACCAGGTGGTGAAGTCCACCAGCGAGGCAAAGGCCCGGCAGCTGATCAGCGGATAGCGTGCCGTCAGCTGCTCCACGCGGCTGTGGATGCCGCGCAGGTTGGGCAGGCGCAGCGTGGCCGCCACCTGTTGAATGAAGGCGGCCTTCTTGCCGACGGTGTCCACGCAATGCACATCGATCTGCGGGCAGCAGACGGCAAAGACCACGCCCGGCAGTCCACCGCCCGAGCCCACATCCAGCATGGCGGTGCGGCCTTCGTGCGCGGGCATCTGACCGAGGTAGCGGCGCAGGGCCGGCACGGCCGCCAGGCTGTCGAGCAGGTGGTGGGTGAGCATCTCCTGCGGATCGCGCACGGCCGTGAGGTTGTAGACCTTGTTCCACTTGCCCAGCAGTTCCTGGAACTGCATCAGCGCATCGACCTGTGCGGGAGCCAGCTCCAGCCCCAGCGCCTGCAGGCCGGCTTCAAGCGCAATGCGAAGCTCGCTCATGCTGCGGCTCCTTCGTCCTGCGCATGCGCGGCAAAGCCCCTGAATCCATTTTTCTTCAGATGCACCATCAGCAGCGAGATGGCGGCAGGCGTGACGCCCGAAATGCGCGAAGCCTGGCCCAGGGTTTCGGGCCGGTGCTTTTGCAGCTTCTGGCGCACCTCGAAGGACAGGGCTGCCACCTGCATGTAGTCCAGCTCGGCCGGCAGGCGCAGGTTCTCGAAGTGCGCGGCGCGCAGCACCTCGTCCTTCTGGCGGTCGATGTAGCCCGAATACTTGGCCGCGATCTCGACCTGCTCGATCACCGGGCCGCTGAGATCACCCAGCGCCTCGGGCTGCACATCGGCCGATGCCCACTGCCCCGCGTTCATGCCCATGAGCTGGCTGTAGCCCACTTCGGGGCGGCGCAGCAGGTCGAACAGGTTGTACTCGCGCTCCATGGATTTGCCCAGCACGCGCCCGGACTCTTCTGCCGAAACGATGCGCGGATTGACCCAGGTGGACTTCAGGCGTTCTGTTTCACGTGAAACAGCATCGCGCTTGCGGCTGAAGGCATCCCAGCGCGCATCGTCCACCAGCCCCATGCGGCGGCCGGCTTCGGTCAGGCGCATATCGGCATTGTCCTCGCGCAGCTGCAGCCGGAACTCGGCGCGGCTGGTGAACATGCGGTAGGGCTCGGTCACGCCCTTGGTGATCAGATCATCGACCAGCACGCCCAGATAGGCCTCGTCGCGGCGCGGCAGCCACGGGCCTTCGCCACGGCACTGCAGCGCGGCGTTGACGCCGGCGAACAGGCCCTGGGCCGCGGCCTCCTCGTAGCCCGTCGTGCCATTGATCTGGCCGGCGAAGAACAGGCCCTGGATCTGGCGGGTCTCGAAGCTGCTCTTGAGCGAGCGCGGATCGAAGTAGTCGTACTCGATGGCGTAGCCAGGGCGCAGAATGTGCGCATTCTCCAGCCCTTTCATGCTGCGCACCAGCTCATACTGGATGTCGAAGGGCAGGCTGGTGGAGATGCCGTTGGGGTAGAACTCGTGGGTGGTCAGGCCCTCGGGCTCCAGGAAAATCTGGTGGCTTTCCTTGTCCGCGAAACGGTTGATCTTGTCCTCGACGCTGGGGCAATAGCGCGGCCCCACGCCTTCGATCTTGCCCGTGAACATGGGGCTGCGGTCGAAGCCGCTGCGGATGATGTCGTGCGTGCGCGCATTGGTGTGCGTGATCCAGCACGGCATCTGGCGCGGATGCATGCGGGCATGGCCGATGAAGCTGAACACAGGGAGCACGCCTTCGTTGATGCCGCCGGGCATGCCGTCGCCGGGCTGTTCCTCGCATTGCGAGAAGTCGATGCTGCGCCCGTCGATGCGCGGCGGCGTGCCGGTCTTCAGGCGCCCCTGGGGCAGCTGCAGTTCCTTGAGCCGCGCCGACAGGCTCACGGCCGGCGGATCGCCTGCGCGGCCGGCGGCGTAGTTGTTCAGGCCCACATGGATCTTGCCATCAAGGAAGGTGCCCGCCGTCAGCACCACGGTGCGGCTGCGAAAGCGGATGCCGACCTGGGTGACAGCGCCCACCACGCGGTCCCCCTCCACCATCAGATCGTCCACCGCCTGCTGGAACAGCCACAGGTTGGGCTGGTTCTCCAGCATCTCGCGGATCGCCGCCTTGTAGAGAATGCGGTCGGCCTGGGCGCGCGTGGCGCGCACGGCCGGGCCCTTGGAGCTGTTGAGGATTCGAAACTGTATGCCGCCCTTGTCGGTCGCCAGCGCCATGGCGCCGCCCAGCGCATCCACTTCCTTGACCAGATGGCCCTTGCCGATGCCGCCGATGCTGGGGTTGCAGCTCATCTGGCCCAGGGTCTCGATGTTGTGCGAAAGCAGCAGTGTCTTGCAGCCCATGCGCGCGGCCGCCAGCGCGGCCTCGGTGCCGGCGTGGCCGCCACCGACCACGATCACATCAAATTCCTGTGGGTACAACATGCTTATCGACTCCGGGGGCCTGCCCGGCCCAAGCCCCCGACACGAAGCACTCACGCTCCGGCGCTCCTGGCAGGCCACCTTCCTGCGTTTGGCACAGGCAACCCAGCGGGGAACCCGCGATTTTCCCATCTTTGGCGCAACAATGCCTTGCAAGGGGTTGGGGCATCGGCGGCACGGTGCCGTGTTCCACGTGGAACACGGCGGGATGCTGCGCTGCCCGGCCCGCGTCCTGCGCGGCTTGCAAGAATCATGTGCGCGCGCTGTGATGCAATGGCTGCCATGCAAATCCTCATCTTCGCGGGCAGCACCCGCCAACAATCGCACAACCGCCGCCTGGCCGCCGCCGCCGCCGGCATGGCCCGTGAACTGGGCGCCCAGCCCACGCTGCTGGAGCTGGCGGATTTCGACATTCCCATGTACAACGCCGACCTGGAAGCGCGTGGCACGCCAGCCGACGTGCTGCGCCTCAAGGCTGCGCTGCACAGCCACCCGGCCTGGCTGATCTGCTCGCCCGAGTACAACGGCAGCTACCCTGCACTGCTCAAGAACGCCATCGACTGGGCATCGAGCCCCGTGGCTGGCGACCCGGTATGGTCTGACGGCACCCTGCCCTTCCGGGGCAAGGTGGTCGGCATGGCCAGCGCATCGCCCGGCGCACTGGGCGGACTGCGCGGCCAGGCCCATCTGGCACCGCTGCTACTGAACCTGCAGTGCTGGCTGGCCCCTCGCGCCCATGCCGTGGGCCAGGCTGGCGAAGCCTTCGATGAAGCCGGCCGCCTGCAGCGGGCCCAGGACCAGCAGGGCATGAAGGCCGTGCTGGAGCAGGTGCTCTGGGCCGCGCAGCGCCTGGCATCCTGACCGGGAACCCTGCCAGCGTCGCGGTAGCGTCATGCACGGCAGCGCCAGCAGGGGTTAGCATGGACACCTGTCTTTTTCTTCTGTTCGGAAGCAATCCACCATGAAGCTCTACTACAGCCCTGGCGCCTGTTCCCTGTCCCCCCATATCGTCCTGCACGAGGCAGGGCTGGCGTATGAGCCGGTCCTGGCCAGCACCAAGAGCCACAAGCTGCAGGACGGCACGGACTTCTACGGCATCAATCCGCTGGGCTATGTGCCGTTCCTGGTGCTTGACGACGGCGATACGCTGCACGAAGGCCCGGCCATCGTCCAGTACCTGGCCGACCTGGTGCCCGACAAGAAGCTGGCCCCGCCCAACGGCACCATGGCCCGCTACCACCTGCAGGAGTGGCTGAACTTCATCGGCACCGAACTGCACAAAGGCTTCGGCCCGCTGTTCAACCCGGCCACCCCCGAAGACTACAAGCCCGCCGTGCGCCAGCGCGTGCTGGACCGGCTCAAGTGGGTGGATGGCGAGCTCCATGGCCGTGACTACCTGATGGGAGAGCAGTTCACCGTGGCCGATGCCTACCTGTTCACCGTGACCGGCTGGGCCCAGTTCGTGGGTGTGGACATCTCCGGACTGACCAATATCCTGGCTTACCGCGAGCGTGTGCTGGCCCGCCCGGCCGTGCAGGCTGCCATGAAGGCCGAAGGCCTGCTCAAGTAAGCAACGCCTCGATACGCACCCATGGCACGGGCCGGCAGGTGGATACCTGCCGGCCCGCTGCATTTTGCATCACCCCTGCCACAGACAACACCACTGTCACCTGTACGACAGTACGCAAATTGCCAGGATGCACGCTTGAATCTGCGGAGGGTAATCTGTGACGCGCGCCCTGCCGCCAGCGCAAGCGGCGCGCTCGTTCACCTACAGAAAGCCCCGACGCATGTCCTCCTTGTTCGATCCCATCCAGGCTGGCGATCTGCGCCTGCCCAACCGCATCGCCATGGCGCCGCTGACACGCAACCGCGCCCCTGGCGCCGTTCCCACCGGGCTCATGGCCACCTACTACAGCCAGCGGGCCAGCGCCGGCCTGCTGATCAGCGAAGGCACGGCCATCAGCCACCAGGGTCAGGGCTATGCCCATGTGCCCGGGCTGTACGGCAGCGAGCAGCTCGACGGCTGGAAGCGCGTGACTGATGCCGTGCATGCAGCCGGTGGCCGCATCGTCACCCAGCTGTGGCATGTGGGCCGCGTCTCCCATACCTCGCTGCAGCCCGAAGGCCAGGCCCCTGTGGGCCCCAGCGCCGTGGTGGCGAAAACCAAGACCTATGTGATCGACGAGACCACGGGCCAGGGCCGGTTCGAGCCGACCTCCATGCCACGCGCACTGGCCCAGCAGGAGTTGCCCGGCATCGTCCATGCTTTCGCAGTGGCCGCGCGCAATGCCGTGCAGACCGCTGGCTTCGACGGCGTGGAGCTGCATGCCGCCAACGGCTACCTGCTAGACCAGTTCCTCAAGACGGGTGCCAACCTGCGCGATGACGATTACGGCGGCAGCATAGAGAACCGTGCGCGCCTGCTGCTCGAATGCACCCGCGCGGCCGTCGACGCCGCAGGCGGTGGCCGGGTGGGCATACGCCTGTCGCCCGTCACTCCGGCCAATGGCATTGTCGATGCCGATCCCCAGCCGCTGTTCGAATACGTGGTGCGCCAGCTGGCCCCGCTGGGCCTGGCCTATGTCCACATCATCGAAGGCTCCACGGGCGGCCCGCGCGAACTGCCCGAGCGGCCCTTTGACTATGCGGCGCTCAGGTCGGCCTACCGCATGGCCGGTGGCCAGGGGGCATGGATGGTCAACAATGGCTATGACCGCGACATGGCCCTGCGCGCCGTGGAAAGCGGCCACGCCGACATCGTGGCCTTCGGCAAGGCCTTCATCTCCAACCCGGATCTGGTTCACCGTCTGCGCGACGGCCTGCCGCTCAACGCCTGGGATACGAGCAGGTTCTACGGTGGCGGGGCCGAGGGCTACACCGACTACCCGGCCGTCCATCCGGGCTGACCGCAACACGCGGCCACCGCACATCAAAAAAGCCCGCAGGCGATGCGCCTGCGGGCTTTTTCATGGGTTTCACATGGAGCGCGGGAGGGCCGCGTCAGGCATGCTCCAGCAGATGCGGCTCCTGACCCGCAGACAGCGGCGCACGGCCCCTGGCGGATGGCAGGCCGGTCTGGCCCTGGGCAGGCCGGCCATAGGACAGTCCCGCAGAAGCGCCGCCCCCGGCAGCGCCGGCGACACGGAACTGGCCCACCACCTGGGCCAGGCGTGCAGCCTGATCACGCAGTGACTGGGCTGCAGCGGCCGATTGCTCGACCAGGGCCGCGTTTTGCTGCGTCATGCGGTCGATGTCGCCCACGGCCTGGTTGACCTGGTTGATGCCGCCCGACTGCTCGCTGGCAGCAGCGGTGATCTCGCCAATGATGTCGCCCACGCGCTGCACGCTGTCCACGATTTCCTTCATGGTCTTGCCGGCATCCTCGACCTGGCGCACGCCCACATCGACGGCCTGCACGCTGGTCTGGATCAGTGCCTTGATCTCGTTGGCCGCCTGGGCCGAGCGACCCGCCAGACTGCGCACCTCGGAGGCCACCACGGCAAAGCCCCGGCCCTGCTCGCCCGCACGGGCCGCTTCCACGGCCGCATTCAGCGCCAGGATGTTGGTCTGGAAAGCGATGGAGTCGATCAGGCCGATGATGTCGCCGATCTTGCGGCTGGACGTGGAAATCTCCTGCATGCTGACCACGGCATGGGAGACCACATCGCCGCCACGCGTCGCCGTGGTGGAAGCCGATGCCGCCAGCTGGTTGGCCAGTTGCGAAGACGATGCGGTCTGCTGCACCGTGGCAGTGAGCTGGGACAGCGAAGCCACGGTTTCCTGGACGTTGCTGGCTGTCTGCTCGGTGCGCGAGGACAGGTCCTGGTTGCCCGAGGCAATCTCCTGGCTGGCCGTGGCAATGCTGCCGCTGGCATCTCGCACCTGGATCACCATGGAACCCAGGCCCTGCTGCATCTGGTCCAGTGCGCGCTGCAGGTCGGCCACTTCGTCCTTGCCATCCACCTTCACGCTCTGGGACAGGTCGCCCTGGGCAATGGTCAGCGCCATCTGGCGTGCATGCACCAGCGGACGGCAGATGGAGATCATGTTGAGCAGGGTCAGCGGCACCACCACGATGATAGTCAGCACCACGGCAGCCACGAAGAGCCACTGCGTCTGTTCCGCCACGCCCTGCTCCTGCAGCGCCATGGCATCGACCTGCTGGCGCAGCAGCTGGTCGAGCTGGGCCATCAGCTTCTCGACCTCGGCGATCTCGGCCAGGGCCTTGCCGCTCATGCGGTTGGCCGTGGTTGCCGTGTCATAGCCGCCGGCTTCGAGCTGGCGTGCGACATGCTCGAAATTCTGGCGGTAGCGGTCCACCCGCTCGGCGATGCCGCTGACAATGGCATCGTCGGCAGCATCCTCGTCCTTGAGGAAGCGCTCGGTCACGCCCTTGGCGCGGTCGATGGCGGCCACCCACTGGGCGCGGGCCTTGCGCACCTCCTCGGTGCGCTCGTAATGGATGATCATGTCCTTTTCATGGGCACGCACGGCACCCAGCTCCGCACGCAGCTCCACCATATAGCCCATCCTGGCGTAGGAAGAATGCATGAACTGCTGGCTCATGTCATGGATGCGGAACATGCCCAGCATGCCCGCTCCCCCCAGCAGCCCCAGCAGCACGAGCACCATGGCGATGGCCCCCAGCATCCGTGTTCGGATGGTGAACATCCGCATGATTCCCAGCAAATTCATGACCTTCTCCTATCTGTCTGTCAAGACGCCTTGCAGGGTCGCGGATGCCAGGCGCCGGGGGAAATACAAATTGTTGCAGTTTGTCAGATGATCGCCAATCGCATTTGACTTTCTTTGCATATACCCAAATTTTGTTGGTTATCGGTACATGCGTCTCATCATTGAGGCGGTTCATCCTGGAAATATGTCAAGCACAGGACAGTGCTGCGCGCTTGACATTGACATGGTGTTAAGGTTCAACATGCCATCCCATGATGCGCACCATACCGGCGCGCGCCTTCAGGAGCAAGCAATGCAATATGTCTTCAATGTACAGGGAATGACCTGCGGCCACTGCGAGCGCGCTGTCACGCAGGCCGTGCAAGGCGTGGACAGTCAGGCCCAGGTCAAGATAGACCGCGCGGCACAGCGCGTGGAAGTCGAAAGCTCGGCCAGCCGTGAGGCGCTGGGCGCGGCCATCGCCGAAGAGGGCTACCAGGTCGCCTGACCGGCGCGCGCTATGCCCACCAGAATGCCGCCACGCTGGCCAGTCTCCATCGGCGAGGCTGCGCGCCGCGCCGGTGTTTCGGCGCGCATGGTGCGCCACTACGAAGCCCTGGGCCTGCTGCCGCCCATGCACCGCACGGATGGCGGCTACCGCCAGTACGCCGAGTCCGATGTGCATGCGCTGCGCTTCATCCGCCGCAGCCGCGACCTGGGCTTTTCGATGGAGGAAATCGCCACCCTGCTGGGCCTGTGGCAGGACAAGGGCCGCGCCAGCAGCCAGGTCAAGGCCATCGCCCAGCGCCACATCGAAGCGCTGGCCGAACGCATTGCCGCCATGCAGGCCATGCAGCGCACGCTCAAGACGCTGGTGCACTGCTGCCATGGGGATGACCGGCCGGACTGCCCCATCCTCGACGATCTGGCGGCGCCAGACAGCACTGCACCGTAACTTTCATGCGCGTGGATCTCCCGGCGCACTGACGCCGAGGCGGCTGCGCGGCCTGCGGTGTCCCCGGCACAATGCGCCATCCCCGTGTTCATTGCTTCGAGGAGTTTCACCATGACCCCACGCGACGTCTTCGTCGTCGGTACAGCGCGCACCGCCATCGGCACCTTCGGCGGCAGCCTCAAGGACATCCCCAACACCCAGCTGGCCACCACGGCCGTCAAGGCAGCCATCGAGCGCGCGGGCCTGGCGCCCGACGCCGTCGGACATGTGGTCATGGGCAATGTGATCCCCACAGACACCCGGGACGCCTACCTCTCGCGGGTGGCTGCCATCGACGCGGGCTGCCCCATCGAGACACCGGCCTTCAACGTCAACCGCCTGTGCGGCTCGGGCCTGCAGGCCATCGTCTCGGCGGCCCAGGCCATCGCCCTGGGCGACTGCGATGTGGCCATCGGCGGCGGCAGCGAATCCATGAGCCGCGGCCCCTACTTCGACCAGGCCGCGCGCTGGGGCGCGCGCATGGGCGATGCCAAAAGCATCGACTACATGCTGGGCATCCTGCACGACCCCTGGCAGAAGATGCACATGGGCATCACGGCCGAAAACGTGGCTGAGCGCTACCGCATCAGCCGCGAAATGCAGGATGAGCTGGCTGCCGCCAGCCACCAGCGCGCAGTGGCCGCCATCGCGGCCGGCCACTTCAGGGAACAGATCGTTCCCGTGGAAATCGCCACGCGCAAGGGCACCGTGGTCTTTGACACCGACGAGCATGTGCGCGCGGCAACCACCATTGAGGTGCTGGCCGCCATGAAGCCGGCCTTTCGCAAGGAAGGCGGCACCGTGACGGCCGGCAATGCCTCGGGCATCAACGACGGCGCCGCCGCCGTGGCGCTGGCCGCAGGCGAGCGCGTGGCCGCACTGGGCCTCAGGCCCCTGGCACGGCTGGTCGGCTATGCCCACGCCGGCGTGGAGCCCGCCTACATGGGCATAGGCCCCGTGCCGGCCACGCACAAAGTGCTGCAGCGCACGGGCCTGAAAATCGAGGACATGGATGTGATCGAGGCCAACGAAGCCTTCGCGGCCCAGGCCTGCGCCGTGATCCAGCAGCTCGGCCTGGACCCGGCCAAGGTCAACCCCAATGGCTCGGGCATCTCGCTGGGCCACCCTGTGGGTGCCACGGGCGCCATCATCACCACCAAGGCCATCGCCGAACTGCAGCGCACGGGTGGCCGCTATGCGCTGGTCACCATGTGCATCGGCGGCGGCCAGGGCATTGCTGCAGTGTTCGAGCGGGTGTGAAACGCCTGCGGCCCCGGCGATGTTTCACATGAAACATCGCTGTTTTCCAGGGCGGTGCCGGGTCAGAACGGAGCCTCTCCAGGCGCCGTGTCCTCAGGGGCCTGGGCAGGCCCCGTCAGTGCGCCCCGGCCTGCAGGCTTCGCGGCGGCAGGCTGCGGCTGCAGCGGTGCGGGCAGCCCCTGGCCCAGGCCCGTGCGGCCTTCCCCGCCCAGCGCCTCGATGAGGTCGGGGATCAGTTTGGACAGCTCGCCCGTGGCAATCGCCACATCGGCATCGAAGCCGCCGTCGTCCTGGGACTGTCCCTCCATCACCGCATCGAGCAGCGCGATCTTGCGGATCTGCAGGCCTTCGGTCAGCACGAAGCCCACCCGGTCATCCCAGGTCATGGCCAGGCGCGTGGGCAGCTTGCCATGCTCGATGTGCTGGCGCACCTCATCGATGTCCAGCGGATGGCGTGCATAGCGCACCACGGCCTTGGATTCGTCGGCGGCCTTGAGCTCGCACTCGCGGTCAATCGAAAAGCCCGCCGGCGGCTCCTGGGTCATCAGCCAGTGCGCCATCGCCGCCTGGGCGCTAGTCTGGGTATCGACCAGGGCCAGCGCAAAGCCCGTCAGGCCCTCGACCAGCATGCTCACCACCTCGTCGGCGCGCGCCTGGCTGCCCGTGTCCAGCACCAGGGTGCGGGCCTGGGGATCGATCCAGACCCACATCGCGCCCTGCTTGGTGAACGCCATGGGCAGCAGGTCCAGCTTGGCCTCGTCCTTGAGCTCCTTCTTTTCTTTCTTGCCGGGCTTGCGGCCTTCGGTGGCCTCGATATGCGCGGCTTTCTCGTTGACGCGGCGGTTGAGCACGCTGGCTGGCAGCATCTTGGACTCGGTCATGAAGCGCATGATCCACTGGCCGGCCACCGACTCGGCCAGCGGGCCATGGGCTTCGCCGCGCGGCGGCACCCAGCCGGCGGAACGCTCCTGCGTAGCGCCGCATTCGGCAAACGGACTCTTGCCCAGAGCCTCTTCGAGCAACTGCAAATCGCCCTGCCAGCTCTCGGCAATGCGATAGACGATCATGTTCTTGAACATCGACAACCTTTTCTCGCATGCAATGCGGCAGCCTGGCTGCGGCGTTGGCATGCATCGGAAAACACAGGGGAAAACAAAGACAGCGACAGCGCCCTGGCATGGGCGCCCTGCCCGGCCATTGTGCATGCGTGGCGCCGGATGCAAGGCCACAAGCTTGTCAATTCTTTACACAGCGTGTGCAAAACCTCATGGCCCAGATACATCGGGCCAGCACACTTGAACCATCCGCTGCACGGGCCTGCAAAAGACCATGCCGGCGGCCTTCAGCCCCAACCGCCAGATAAGGATCCTGACATGACATCCAACACCTTGCGCCGCAGCTTCGCCGCCACCGCCCTGCTGACTGCGTTCGCCCTGCCCTCTTTCGCCCAGACCCCTCCTGCACCGCCTGCCGGCCCTGCCGCAGGCGCCCGGCCGGCCCACCCCATGCCACCGCATGGCGAGCGCATGGAGCACATGCAGCAGCACATCGCCAGGCTCAAGGCAGACCTCAAACTCTCGCCCGCCCAGGAAAGCGCCTGGAACACCTATGCGGCAGCGCTCAAGCCCGCCGAGCGTCCCCAGCGCATGGAGCATGACCGTGAAGCCTTTGCCAAGCTGACCACGCCCCAGCGCATCGACAAGATGCGCGAGATGCGTGCCCAGCACGCGGCCGAAGCCGACCGCCGTGGCGAGGCCACCAAGGCCTTCTACGCACAGCTCGACGCCACCCAGCAAAAGACGTTTGACGACGCCACGCGCCACATGGGACCCATGGGCCGCATGGGCCACCATGGCCCGCGCCCAGAGCACAAGCACGGCCAGCACAGGCCCGCACCGGCTCCTACGCCCGCCCAGTAAGCCTTCCCTGGCCGGTGGATCCGGCCTCGCACCCCACCTTTACCTCAGGCCCTTGCCACGACGCCTCGTCAGAAAGGCGCTCGTGCAAGGGCCTTTTTGACGGCTATGCCATGGCCTGCACGCGCAGGCCGGGCATCGCTGCTGCGTGCCAGGCCAGGGCCTGCACCCCCCGTTCCGATCCAGCACAGCCACCACCGCCAGCCAGCGGTGGTTTTTTTACGCCCCGACCACCTGTGTATAAACATGGGTATAAAAAAATAGTAAATCACTACTTTTCCACAAGTATGTCATTCAGGAAAAAGTTGTGCCCAAAACAGGTTCATCAGGAACGTATGTTCAGCCACAGGATTTCAATAAACATAAGTTATTGATTTTCAAAGAAAAAATAGTGTTATCAACAATTAAGTGCATGGCTTATTACTACCACTAGTTAAAAAATAAGAAAGTTAGGAATAACAACCGAGGGCAGTTTTTCACAGCGAAGACCGCATGTCTGACAAAAAAAGCAGGGGTGGAGTGCTGAAAAACAGCCCTGCAACTGAACACATGCCCTGCCATGCATGTGGCAATCCACAGGCCCAAGAAGGCTCATGCAGCCTAAATTTCAAAAAAAATACTTGTAAATCAATGATTTACAAAAAAAAAGAGCAAATTTCAAAACTGTTGATAACTTGATGGCAAGTCAGCAGTTATCCACATAAATTTCATGATCTGCGGATCTATCCCCGTTGGCGAGACAGCGGCAAAAGGGTGTTGATAACAGGTTTATCAGAATCTCAAATTATTGAATACAAAAAAAAAAATGCACTTATCCACAGAGATATGCAAACCTTACTACTACGACTATTTTTTATAAGAATTTCAAAGAACAACAGTGAAAAATGCGGGAAAACCAGAAGAAGGCCGATCAGGGCATGCAAGATGCGACGCGCGTACGCCGCTGAACACCTGCAGAGATGGACACACGGCAATGTCTGGAGAAATTGGCGCGTCTGTTTTGCTGAACGCCGAGAGCGCGTGGCAAACTAGCGGTGCGATGGCCTGGCTGGGCGTGGCGCAGGCGCACCGGGCCATCCACGCAGGGGCTGCGCAGCGGCAAAACGGATTCAAAAAAATTCAACCCTCGTGCACAGCGCCATCCGCATGCGCCATGGCGCATGGCATGCACACCCCTGCGAGCGGGGTGAGGTGATCACGAAAAGTGATGGCTGGAGAAGGCGTTGTATGGGCCGCTGAGCGCGTCCTGCGGCGCCAGGACATGCCAGGGGCACAGACATGGGCGTCAGCGCGCTGGCGAGGGCCTGCAGGCCCTGGAAGGCGCCATGCCTGCCGTTGGGACATGGCGGGTGTGCACGCTCTGCCTGGCGCAGCACCGGATGCCGGCGGACAGCCTGTGCACAAATGCAGGGGTTATTCAGCCATGCGGGAATATGGGGGATGCACCGCTGTGGATGGCATCCCCTGGTTCACCGGATGGAACGCCGCTCAGCGCGCAGCCAGGCGCTGCAGCGAAAACGGCGGCAGGCCCTTGAGCAGCAGCTGCCCGTAGCTGGTGGTGACCAGACGCTTGTCGTAGCAGTAGACATGGGCGCGGTCTTCCTCGGTCCGGATGGCGCGGCCCACCCACTGGGCCAGCCGGATGGCGGTGGCAGGAACCACCAGTTCATTGAAGGGATTGCGCCCGCTGCTGCGCAGCCACTCGGCCCTGGCTTCTCCCACGGGGTCATCGGGCGGCGCAAAGGGCAGTTTGGTGATGAACAGGGACTCGCACAGCGCGCCAGGCAGGTCCAGCCCTTCCCCGAAGGACTGCATGCCGAAGATGATCGAGGGCTCGCCCGTTTCCACGGCATCGCGGTGGCGCCCCAGCAGCAGCGCGCGGGGCAGCGCCGTCTGCACCAGCACATGGGGACGCATGGCCGTGGGCAGGGCATCGACGGCCTGCCGCATCTGTTCGCGCGAGGTGAACAGCACCAGGGCCCCGGCCTGTACACGGGACAGGTCCTGCAGCAGCGCATCGACCATTTCCTCGGTAAAGCGCGCTGCCTCCTTGGGGTCGGACTGTGTCTCGCGCGCCACCAGCGTGCCCTGGCGCGCATAGTCGAAGGGGCTGGGCACCTCCAGCGTGGTCACGGCTGCATCCTCGTGCAGGCCCGCCTCGCGCAGGAAGAAGTCGAACTGCCCGCAGCTGGTCAGCGTGGCCGAGGTCAGCACAGCCCCCCGGACCTGAGACCACAGGTGGTGGCGCAGCGTGGCCCCCGGCAGGATGGGGCTGGCATGGGCCTTGACCACGATGTAGTCCCCGTCGGTCTCCAGGGTGAACCATTTGGCGTTGGGCACCCGGCTGCTTTCGTCCTCCTGCGCGGGCTGCTGCAGGAGCAGCTGGGCCGTGTCGTAGACCGACTCCAGGCGAGGCGCCAGTGCGCCAACCTGTGCATAAGCCGTGGACAGCCTGCGTGCTTCCTCTGGACGGTTCTTGATTTCGGTGCGCAGGGTCTTGGCAATGGCGCGCAGCGCATCGAGGAAGGCATCGGCGTGGTGGGCGATGCGGCCCAGTGGCTCCAGCAGGGGCTCGGGCAGCTGGCCGCGCGGCACGCGCACGCGCGCCGGGCCCCAGCGGTCGCTGTGGCCCTTGAGCGCGTGCTCGTAGTGCTCCAGCACCAGGCGCGCCAGTTCCTGCAGCTGCTGGCGCAGCTGGCCGGCATGCGCTGGCAGATCGGCCAGTTCCTCGACTTCGGCCAGCGCGTTCACGCGCAGCGCGCGGCTCGACAGCTTGTCGATCCAGCCCAGGCGGCTCAGATCCATCTCGCCGGCGAACTGGTCCAGCGCCGTGGCCGGCAGGTGGTGGGCCTCGTCGAGCACCAGCAGGCAGTTGTCCAGCTCGGGCAGCAGGCGCGCACCCAGGGAGGACAGCAGCAGGTCATGGTTGGCCACGATGACCTGCGCTGCGACCAGGTCCTTGCGCCGTTCGTAGTAGACGCACTGGCTGAAGGCCGGGCAGTGCTTGCCCGTACAGGATGAGGACTCGGCGGCCACGGGACTCCAGGCCTCTGCCTGCGGCGGGCTTTCCAGGGAGTCTCGGTCGCCATCCCAGGCCTGGGTGGCCAGCGCATCGGCCATGCTTTTGTAGAACTGCATGCGCGCCTCCAGCTCCTGTGCCGGGCGTGCCACACGGTTTTGCGCCTGGGCCTGGAGCTGGGCTTTTTCCTCGGCGAACAGGTCATCCATGCCCGTGTCCATGTCCAGGTCGTCGTCCTGTGCTTCGCCGGTGCTGGCCAGGCGTTCGAGCTTGAGCTTGCAGACAAAACGGCCACGGCCCTTGGCCAGCGCGAACTTGAAAGGCTGTTCCAGCTGCCGGGCCAGGGCCGGCAGGTCCTTGTTCACCAGCTGCTCCTGCAGGGCCACCGTGGCCGTGGAGATCAGCACCCGCGTGCCGCGCGACAGCGCCATCGAGATGGCCGGGATGCTGTAGGCCAGCGACTTGCCGACGCCGGTTCCAGCCTGCACCACGGCGATGGCACGCACCGGCTCCGGTGCGCCTTCGTCGATTTTTCCAAGCTGGGCCCGGCTGAAGGTTTCCGCGATCCGGGCCGCCATTTTTCGCTGCCCCTCACGGGGGCGGAATCCTGGCATGGCCCCGACCACGCCATCGAAGGAATTCAGGGCCTGGTCAGCCCATTTTTTTTCATGCATTTCAGCGGTTTTTGATCCATGGGATCAGAATGGTCCATGGTTTTATAAAAATTCGTACAATGATATGTATTAAATAAGATGCGAAATCTTATGAAATACAGCATACAAAGCGCCTGCCATGTATGCCGTACAGCCTACAAGCAGGCTGCTACGTGCATCGCTGCGTATGCCAATCGCATGTATGGACTGGTGGGTATCCGGCCATTTATCCACCTGCTGTTCCTGAATTGTCCCGTGGTATGCGGCAGGCGCAAGGCTTGCCGCCGTTCACAGACTTGTGCACACCGCAGAGCGTGATTTCTGCTGGTTTCAGCTTGTGGGAATGGTGTTGAAAATGATGTTGACAATAGATGGATGGATGTTTTTATCTGATTGATTTAAAAAGGGTTTTTGAAAAAAATAGGGGTGCCTGACAGATGTGCTGGCGCAAAAAGTTGTCACCACTGTGGATAACATGGCCTGTGCGCATGTCTGGCCCGTCCGCAGTGCCTGGCCATCGGCTTGTCCACAGGCGGCGCCGGCCTTGCCGCACCGGTCAGTGCCGCGCATGCCGCCATCCCCCTGGCCGGGGGCGGTGCGCCAGTCTGCAAGGCGCGCCTTACCAAACTGTAATGAAGGCTTCACGCACGTCTGGTGTGCGGCTTCCTAGCATCGGCCCATCTCCGGACAGAAGGGGCGGCCTGCCGCGGCCCCGCTGTTCCAGGCTTGGATTGAAGGTGGCAAGATGATCAAGACATTCGCGGGCCTGCAGACGGCAGCCCGACTCCCGGCGGCGTCCCTGTGCGTTGCGATTGCGGCGGCCTGCGCCCTGGCAGGCTGCGATGAGCCCAAGGCCCCGGCTCAGCCCGAACCTACCCAGCCGGCTGCGCGCGCCAGCGGCGTGGTGCAGCTCAAGCCTGAGTCGCTCAAGATGCTGGAGATTGCCGCGGTGGCCGATCCGCAGGGCACGCCCATGGCCTGGGCGCCTGCGCGCGTGGCCTTTGCCGAGGACCGCGTGGCCACGGTGACCGTGCCGGTCGCTGCCCGCGTGCTGTCGGTGCGCGCCCATGTGGGCGATATCGTCAAGGCCGGCGACGAGCTGGCCACCCTGGTCAGTCCCGATGCACTGCGCGTGCGCTACGAGGTCGAGGCGGCGCGCAGCGCCCATGATGTGGCCACGGTGGAGGTGCGCCGCCAGCAAACCATGGTGGACAAGGGCGTGGGCGTGGAGGTCGATCTGCGCTCGGCCCAGGCCAAGCTGCGCGAGAGCGCGCAGGAGCTGTCGCGAGCCCAGGGCACGGCGGCGCTGCTGGGACAGGGCGGCGGCGACCGCATCGTGCTGCGCGCGCCGCGCGCCGGTGTGGTGGCTGAACGCAAGGCCGTGGTCGGCGCTTCGTTCGAGGCCGGTGGCGAGCTGTTCCTGGTGGGCGATCCTGCCGCCATGAATGTGGTGGCCGAGGTCTTCGAGAGCGATCTGCCCGGCATCCATCTGGGCAGCGCCGTGCAGGTGGATATTCCCCAGTTGCCCAAGCCGCTCAGCGGCAAGGTGCGCCATCTGGGCGCCACGCTGGACAAGGAGTCGCGCCGCGCTGCCGTCATCGTGCAGCTCGATGCGCAGAACCCGGTGCTGCGCCCCGGCATGCAGGCGCGCGTGGGCCTGGAGGTTTCCAATGACCATGAAATGCTGATTCCGGTGACTGCCGTGCTGATCAAGGATGAAAGCCGCAGCATCGTCTTCGTGCAGACGGGCGAGCTGCAGTTCGAGGCCCGTACCGTGACCCTGGGCAAGCCCTCGCGCGGCATGGTGCCCGTGGTCTCGGGCCTGAAGTCCGGCGAGAAGATCGTCGTGCGCGGCGGGCTGCTGCTCGACGGCGCTGCCAGCCAGCTGCTCTGAGACTCCCCCCTATGCTGCATTCCCTGATTGCCTTCGTGGTGCACCGGCGGCTTGTCGCCCTGTGTGCCACCCTCATCATCGCCATCTACGGCGTGTATTCGTACCTGAACACGGCCATCGAGGCGTATCCCGATGTGACCAATGTGCAGGTGGGCGTGATCGCCCAGGCACCGGGCCTGGCGCCCGAGGAGGTCGAACGCCAGATCACCCAGCCGCTGGAGCGCGAGCTCAACGGCACGCCGGGCCTGGTATCGCTGCGCTCGGAGAGTTACTTCGGGCTGGCCATGATCAACCTTGTCTTCAATGACAAGGCCGTCAGCTTCAATGCGCGTGCCGAGGTGTCGCAGCGCCTGCCCCAGGCCGAGCTGCCCGACGGCGTCACGCCCGAGATGGCGCCCGACTACACGCCGCTGGGCAAGATCTTCTACTACCGCCTCAAGAGCGACCGCCATACGCTGGCGCAACTGCGCACCGAGCAGGAGTGGCGCGTGGTGCGCGTGCTCAAGCAGGTGCAGGGCGTGGCCGACGTGGTCAGCATCGGCGGCTTCGTCAAGGAATACCACGTCGAGGTCGATCCCGAAAAGCTCTATGCGCTGGGCCTGTCGCTGGAAGATGTCAGCGAAGCCCTGTCCAAGTCCAACCGCAACGTGGGCGGTGGCCTGATGCGCCGTGGCGAGCAGTCGCTGATCATCCGTGGCATCGGCCTGCTGCGCACGCCCCAGGAGATCCAGGGCGTGGTCGTGGCCATGCGTGGCGGCGCGCCCGTGACCATCGGGGACGTGGCGCGCGTGGTGCAGTCGCACACGCCCCGCCAGGGCTCGGTGGGCATGGACGACGCCAACGATGTGGTCCAGGGCATCGTGCTGCTCAAGCGCGGCGAAAACCCCTCGGCCGTGCTGGACCAGATCCATGCCAAGGTGGCCGCGCTCAACGACGGCGGCCTGCCCGAGGGCATGCGCATGGAAACCAACTATGACCGCTCCGATCTGGTCGGCCATACGCTGGGCACCGTGCAGCACAACCTGCTGTTCGGCGCCGCGCTGATCGTGGGCGTGCTGTGGCTGTTCCTGCGCAGCCTGCGCGGCTCGCTGATCGTGGCCACGGTGATTCCGCTGTCGCTGCTGGTGGCCTTCATCGGCCTGTACCTGCTGGGCATGCCGGCCAACCTGATCTCCATGGGCGCCATCGACTTCGGCATCATGGTGGACGGCGCCGTGGTGCTGGCCGAGAACATCATCCGCAATGCCCGCCTGCGCAAGCCGCAGACGCAGGCCGACATGCGCCACATCATCATCGACTCGGCTGTGGCCGTGGCCAAGCCCACGCTGTTCGCCATGGCCATCGTGATCGCGGCGCTGATCCCGGTGTTCTCGCTGCAAAGCATCGAGGGCCGCATCTTCCGCCCCCTGGCCATGACCTACAGCTTCGCGCTGCTGGGCGCCCTGGTCTTTGCCATGGGCCTGGTGCCCGCGCTGTGCGCGCTGCTGCTCAAGCCCAAGCATGTGATGGTCGAGGAGCCCAAGATCTTCGACCGCATGCACCATGGCTACCAGCACTGGATCGAGCGCGTGCTGGCCGCCGGGCGCCGCCGCTTCGTGGTCGTTGCGGGCTCGCTGGCCATTCTGGCCGCTGCCGGCGTGTCGGCCGTCTGGCTGGGCACGGAGTTCCTGCCCGAGCTGGACGAAGGCGATGCCTATGTGCTGGTGCAGATGCCGGCTTCCATCTCGCTGCAAAAGGGCCAGGAAGTGCTGCGCGATGTGCGCCTGCGCCTGAAGGCCTTCCCCGAGGTCATCACCGTGACCTCCGAGCAGGGCCGGCCCGAGTCGGGCACCGACAACGAGACGCTGAACCTGGCCAAGGTGCTGGTGCGGCTCAAGGGCCATGGCGAATGGCGCAAGGGCCTGACCAAGCCGCAGCTCATCGAGCAGATGCGCGCCACGCTCAGCGAAATTCCCGGCGTGGCCTTCAACTTTGCCCAGCCCATCCGCGACAGCGTCGAGGAATCGACCTCGGGCGCGCGCGGCCAGGTGGTGCTCAAGGTGTTCGGCCCTGAAATCCCGCAGCTGCGCGCCATCCTGCAGCAGACCCTGGGTCTGGTCAAGGATATCGACGGCGTGGTGGACCTGGGCCTGTACCGCGATGCCCCTGCGCCCCAGATCCATGTGGAGTTCGACCGCCAGGCGCTGGCGCGCCAGGGCATTGCCATGGAGACCGCGCAAAAGACGCTGGAGGCCGCGCTGGCCGGCAACATCTCGACCACGCTGTGGGAGGGCGAATTCCCTGTGCCCGTGCGTGTGCGCCTGCCCTATGTTGACCGCATGGACGAGGAGCGCATCCGCAACATCGCCATTCCGCTGCCCAATGGCGGCTCGGTGCCGCTGCATTCGGTGGGCCTGGTGTCGATCAAGATCGGCAACTCCTCCATCTTCCGCGAAGGCAATGCGCGCTACATGGCGCTCAAGTTCAACGTGGAAGGCCGCGACATCGGCTCCGTGGTCAAGGACACGCTGGCCACGTTCAAGAAGAACGTCAAGCTGCCCGAGGGCTACCAGGCCGTCTGGGGCGGCGAGTGGGAAAACCAGCAGCGCGCCGCCGCGCGCCTGAAGGTGGTGGTGCCGCTGTCGCTGCTCATCGTCTACGCGCTGCTGTTTGGTGCGCTGGGCCAGGCGCGCAGCGCCGGCATCATCCTGCTGTGCGCGCCCTTTGCCATGGTGGGCGGCATCGCGGCCCTGCACATCGCCGGCATCGAGCTGTCCATCAGTGCGGCCATCGGCTTCATCGCGCTGCTGGGCCAGGTGGCGCTGGCTGGCCTGCTGGTGATCTCGGCCGTCGAGGAACTGCGCCGCCAGGGCATGCCCATGATGCAGGCCCTGGTCGAAGGCGCCGCCGAGCGCATGCGCTCCATTTTGCTGGTGGCGCTGCTGGCGCTGCTGGGCCTGCTGCCCATGGCGCTGTCCACGGGCGTGGGCAGCGAGACGCAAAAGCCCTTCGCCTCCGTGATCGTGGGCGGCATGGTGGTGCTGCCGCTGGTGGCCCTGGTGCTGCTGCCGGTGCTCTATGCCCTGCTGGGCCCCAAGAACATGTTGACTCAGGAAGAGTTGGATGAAAAAGAGTAAGCACCCCCTGAGCGGCCTTGACTTGGGCCGTGCCGGTTTTTCGGACCGCGCACCTTATCGCGCCTTGGCGATGGCGGTGGCGCTGTGTTGCGCGGCAGGTTCCGCGCTGGCGCAGCAGGCAGCGCCCGCCATGACGGCGGCGGCCCCCGCTTCCGAGGCCGCGCCGGCGGCTGCGCCCCAGGCGCCTGTGGGCCTGCAGGAGTACCTGCAGCTGGTGGTGCGCAACCAGCCGAGGTTGGCCGCCGACCGGCTGCAGATCAGCGCGGCCCAGGCCGACAGCCGCACGGCGGCGGCCTTCCCCAACCCCACGGCCTCGTACGGCAGCAAGCCCGGCGAGAAGCTGTGGGGCATCGAGCAGCCCCTGCCCATCTTCGGGCAGCGGCGCCTGCGCATGGAAAACGCGCGCAAGGGCGAGGCCACGGCCCGCGCCAACGTCGATGTGGCGGTGGTCGCCACGCTGGGCGATGCGGCGCAGGCCTTCATCGACTTGCTGATGGCACAGCAGCGCCTGGCCGTGTGGAAGGAGGCGCAGGAGGCTCTGAACAACGCCGGGCGCATCGTGCTCGGCCAGATCGAGGCGGGCGCGCGCAGCCGCTATGACGGCGCGCGCCTGAATCTGCAGCAGGCCCAGATGGCCATGCAGGTCAACCAGGCCCAGTCCGATTGGCTGGATGCGGCATCGCACGCCGCCATGCTGGCTGCGCTGCCCCATTGGGAGCCGCGTGCCGCAGGCAGCCTGCAGGCGGTTCCTGTCTCGCAGCTGCCCAGCGAGCAGGCGCTGTGGGAAGAGGCTCGCCAGCGCCTGCCGGCCCTGGTCGCTGCGCAGGCCGAGCTGGACCAGCTGCGCCACAAGATCGAACTGGAGCGCCGCGAGGCCTTGCCCACGCCCAGCGTCAGCGTGGCGCGTGTGCGCAACCGGCTCGACGGCAACTACAACCAGATTGGCGTCTCGATGGAGCTGCCGCTGTTCGACCGCCGCGAAGGCCAGATCGCGCGGGCGCAGGTCGAGGCCGAACAGGCCCAGCTGCGCTACGACGCCGCCCTGATCGAGGCCCGCACGGAACTGCAGCGCGCTCTCAAGCAGCTCAAGCTGCGCCGTGATGCCGTGCGTGCCTACGAAAAGCAGGGCCTGGCCCAGATCGCGCCGCTGCACCAGATGGCCCAGGATGCCTACAAGCTGGGCCAGGGCTCCATCCTGGAGCTGATCGATTCGCTGGGCTCCATCAACGAGCACCGCCTGGAGCACCTGGACCTGGTCAAGGAGATGCTGCTGGCCGAGTGGCAGGTGCGCGTGGCCAGCGGAACGGCATGGGTGACCCCCTGAGCCGCCTCGCTGCGGTGCCGGGCGGGCTGCTGCCCGCCACCCTGTTGCGCCAGGCGCGCCGGCGGCATGGCTTGCAGGTCATTGGCATTGGACAGAGGTGTTAGACATGTCGGCATCCCCTCCCCCGGCGGCGAAACCTGGCGAGCCGTATAGTGTCTGTCTGAGTTTCGAGACAGACCCTGTCGCCCGCATGTACCGCTATCTCATCATCGAAGACGACGCGCTCAACGCGCGCTACATCGCCGAAGGCCTGCGCCAGCAGGGCGCGCAGGTGGCGGTGTGCAGCGATGGCGTGCAGGGCATCGCGATGGCCGTGGGCGAGAGCTGGGATGTGATCATCCTGGATCGCATGCTGCCCAACGGCTTCGACGGCCTGCAGATTCTGCAGACGCTGCGCGCCATGGGCAAGCAGACGCCGGTGCTGGTGCTCAGCGCCCTGTCGGCCACCGACGAGCGCGTGCGCGGCCTCAAGGCCGGCTGCGACGACTACCTGACCAAGCCCTTTGCCTTCTCCGAGCTGTCGGCACGGCTCGAAGCCCTGGTGCGCCGCGCCCAGATTCCCGCGCCCGCGCGCGAGATGCGCCTGGCCGACCTGCGCCTGAACCTGCTGTCGCGCAGCGCCGAGCGCGCGGGCCAGCCGCTGGCGCTGCAGCCGCGCGAGTTCCGCCTGCTGGCCTTTCTGATGCAGCATGCCCACCAGATCGTCACGCGCACCATGCTGCTCGAATCCGTGTGGGACTACCGCTTCGACCCCCAGACCAACGTCATCGATGTGCACATCAGCCGCCTGCGCGGCAAGGTGGACAAAGGCTTCGAGCCTGCGCTGATCCATACCGTGCGCGGCGTAGGCTACAGCCTGTCGGACCGTCCGCAGGACCTGCCGCAGGTGGCCTGATGCCGCTGGCCAAACCCTGGAGTTCCACGGCCTTCCGGCTGGCGCTGACCTATGGCGTGTTGCTGGTGCTGACCATGTCCATCGTGCTGTCGGTGTTCTATGTGCAGACTGTGGGCGTGCTGCGCGCACGCATGGACCGCCAGGCCGAGAACCACCTGCGCCGCCTGGTCGAGCACAGCGAACTCTACGGCGATGCCGCGCTGGAAGCCGAGATCCAGCAGACCCTGATCGATGGCGTCAATACCGATACCGAAATCCTCATCCTCACCCATGCCTCGGGCGTTCCCATCATCGGCAACGCCGAGGTGGTGCCCGCGCGCCGACTCACGGACCTGGGGGTGCGCGACCTCAAGGTGCGGCGCAATGGCCGGCTGATCGCGGGGCGCGTGGCCGTGGCCCGGCTGCCCGATGGCAAGCTGCTGGCCGTGGGCAGCGACATGCAGGCGCAAAGCGATGTGGAGGATCTCTTTGGCCGCGCCAGCCTGATCGCCGGGCTGGTGGCCCTGGGCATGGCGGTGCTGGGCGCGGCAGCCTTTCGCCGCGTGGTGGAGGAGCGTGCCGCCGATATCCGCAGCACCATGGCGCGCGTGGCCACGGGCGATCTGCGCCAGCGCATTCCGGTCACGCGCAGGGACGATGAATTCACCCTGCTCAACCGCGATATCAATGCCATGCTCGACCGGCTGGAGCTGCTGATGGATGGCATACGCCATGTCTCCAACACCATCGCCCACAACCTGCGCACGCCGCTGACACGCATCCTGCTGCGCCTGCGCAATGCCCAGCAGGCATCGGCCGAGGAAAAGAACGAGACGCTGGCGCTGGTGGCCGAGGAAGTGGCCGAGCTGGGCGTGGTCTTTGACAAGCTGCTGCAGATTGCCGAAGTGGAAAGCGGTGCCAGCCGCAAGAACTTTGCATCCGTGGACCTGCGGGCGCTGCTGGTCGATGTGGTCGAGTTCTACGAGCCCCTGGTCGAGGATGCGGGCGGCGTGCTGCGCCTGGATGTCGAGGGCGCGCCCATGGCACTGGGCGATGGCGATCTGCTGGCCAGTGCCGTGGCCAATCTGGTGGACAACGCCATCAAGTACGGCTGCTTGCCCGGCAGCGTCCATGGCGCCGACATGCTGCTGCGCGCGGGAGTGGCCCATGAGCATGGCATCGATGGCGGCGCCTGGGGCGTGGAAATCATCGTCCAGGACCAGGGCCCCGGCGTGGACGAGCAGACCCGCGAGAAGATGTGCACGCGCTTTTACCGCGCCGAATCGCAGCGCCAGGGCTACGGCCTGGGCCTGGCCAGCGTGCTGGCCATCGTGCAGCTGCACGGCGGCCGGCTCAGTTTCGAGAACACCCGCCCGGGCCTGCTGGCCCGCATCTGGCTGCCCTGCCTGCCCGCTGCGTGAAGCGGCCAGAGGGTGCCACAGGGGCCCCTCAGCGCCCCTTGTGCCCGTAGGCGCAGTAGCCGGGCCTGGGGCCTTTCTTGGGGTGCAGCCGGCAGGTCTCGGGCCGCTGCTCATAGACCGTGCAACGGCGCGTCTGCGCATCCAGGAAATGGCAGTCCCCGCCCGCGCGCCGCGCCATGGTGAAGAGGTTGTGCTTGGGGTTGTAGTGGTCGATGAGCCGCATCTTCATCAGTCGCCGGGCAATGAGCCGGGGCTCCACGTTGTCCACCTCGAACGGATCTACCAGCCCCAGCCGCACCAGGTCGGGCAGCTGCACCTCCAGCGGCATGGTGCAGCAATTGGCTGCGCAGCTGTCGCACAGCCCCGGCTTGTACTTGCTCCAGGTGTCCAGGCGGTCAACGTCAACGATGCGGATGGAGGATTTCATGGGGTGCGCATTGTGCCCTGTCATGGGCGCTGACGGGTTGGCAGGGCTTTGGCCGCATGCGCCTTCATGGGGGGCCTGCTTGTGAAGGGCAGATTCGGTCCTGCGTGATGCATGCATGTCCATTGAGCACTTGCCATGCTCTGGCGCTCTTTGCTCACTTGACGCCTGCACGCCATGTGCAAGAAGCCTGGGAAAACCATGATTTTGGATGCATTTACTTTAGGGTTGATGCATGTCATATTCCATCCAAAATCATCGATTACCGCTCCCCACGCGGTCCATGCGAAGGGCTCCGAGATGGCAGAACGCTCGTTTGTCGAAGAGGTCAGAAAGCTGCGCCTGGGCGCTGGCGAGGTGTTCCGGGGCGAGGGCATCCTGGCCGTGACCAAGGCGCTGCTGGAGTCGGGCGTGAACTATGTGGCGGGCTACCAGGGCGCGCCCATCTCGCACCTGATGGATGTGCTGGCCGATGCGCAGGACATCCTGGCCGAGCAGGGCATCCGCTTCGAGAACAGCGCCAGCGAGGCCACGGCGGCGGCCACGCTGGCGGCCTCGGTCAACTATCCGCTGCGCGGCGCCGTGACCTTCAAGGCGACGGTGGGCACGAATGTCGCATCCGATGCGCTGGCCAATCTGGCATCGGGCGGCGTGCGGGGCGGGGCGCTGGTCATCGTGGGCGAGGACTACGGCGAGGGCTCGTCCATCATGCAGGAGCGCAGCCACGCCTTTGCGATGAAGTCCCAGATCTGGCTGCTGGACCCGCGCCCCAACCTGCCCAGCATCGTGCAGGCGGTCAAGGACGGCTTCGAGCTTTCCGAGGCCAGTCACACGCCCGTGATGCTGCAGCTGCGCATCCGGGCCTGCCATGTGCATGGGCAGTTCATCGCCAGCGACAACCGGCGGCCGGCCTACACGATCGAGCAGGCCATGGCGCAGCCGCAGCGCGATGTGGACCGCATCGTGCTGCCGCCCGCCAGTTTCCTGCACGAGCAGGAAAAGCTGCGCCAGCGCTGGCCTGCGGCCGTACGCTTCATCGAGGAGCGGGGCCTCAACGAGTTCTTTGCGGCGGACGTTGCCGATGTCGGCATCGCCTGTCTGGGCGGCAGCTACAACAGTCTGATCCGGGCGCTGCAGAAGCTGGAGCTGGCCGATGCCTACGGCAACACGCAGATTCCCCTGTATGTGATGAACGTGGCCTATCCGCTGGTGGACAGCGAGCTGCTGCGTTTTTGCGAGGGCAAGCGCGCCCTGCTGGTGGTCGAGGAGGGACAGCCCCACTTTGTCGAGCAGAACATGGCGGCCGTCCTGCGCCAGGCCGGCTCGGCCACCGCGCTGCACGGCAAGGATCTGCTGCCGGCGTTTGGCGAATACACCACGGCGGCCGTGCTCAAGGGGGTGCGCGCCTTTTTGCAGGCGCATGGCCTGCTGCAGCCCGCGCCCGCGCCGCGCAGGACCATTGCCCTCAAGCCTGTGCCTGCCGGGCCCGCGCAGCCGCTAGAGGCCAGCGTGCAGCCGCGTCCGCCGGGGTTTTGCACCGGCTGCCCCGAGCGGCCGATCTTCACGGCGATGAAGCTGCTCGAACGCGAGCTGGGCCCGCACCATGTGAGCGCGGACATCGGCTGCCACCTGTTTTCCATCCTGCCGCCCTTCAATCTGGGCAACACCACCATGGGCTACGGCCTGGGCGCGGCGGGGGCGGCGGCCTTCAATCCCGTGCAGCCGCGCGATGGCGGCAAGCGCGTGGTTTCGGTCATGGGCGACGGCGGCTTCTGGCACAACGGCCTGACCAGCGGCATCGCCAATGCGGTGTTCAACCGCAGCGACAACCTGACCATCGTCGTGGACAACAGCTATACCTCGGCCACGGGCGGGCAGGACATTCTTTCCTCCAGGGCGTCCAACCCCACGCGCAGCACCAACCATGCGATCGAGTCGGCGGTGCGCGGCGTGGGCGTGGACTGGGTGCGGACCGTGCGCCGTACCTACGACCTCAAGACCATGGTGGCCACGCTGCGCGAGGCGCTGACCACCACCGCCAGAGGGCCCAAGGTGCTGATTGCGCAAAGCGAGTGCATGCTGAACCTGCAGCGCCGCGAAAAGCCCAAGCTCCGCCAGGCCATCGCCAGCGGCCAGCGCGTGGTGCGCGAGCGCTTCGGCGTGGACCCGGAGACCTGCACGGGCGACCATTCCTGCATCCGCCTTTCGGGCTGCCCGTCGCTGTCCATCCGTGCCCATCCCGACCCGCTGCGCACCGATCCCGTCGCCACGGTCATCGACAGCTGCGTGGGCTGCGGCCTGTGCGGCGAGGTGGCGCATGCGGCCGTGCTCTGCCCTTCGTTCTACCGTGCGCAGATCGTCAGCAACCCTACGCGCTGGGACCGCTGGCGCCAGCGCCTGCGCACCGCCGTGATCAGCCGGCTGCAGGCCCGCGACCAGCAGCGGCGCGCGCGCTACGATTTCTGAGGGCGCAGGCATGGCAAATCCCCAACCGATCAAGATCGCCATCCTGGCCATGGGCGGCGAGGGCGGCGGCGTGCTGGCCGACTGGATCGTCGATCTCGCGGAGCACAACGGCTACATCGCCCAGAGCACCTCCGTGCCCGGCGTGGCGCAGCGCACGGGCGCTACCATCTACTACGTCGAGATGTTTGCCCAGGCCAGGGCGCAGCAGGACGGCGGCCAGCCCGTGCTGGCGCTGATGCCGCTGCCCGGCGATGTGGATGTGGTGCTGGCCTCCGAACTCATGGAGGCAGGCCGCGCCGTGCAGCGCGGCCTGGTCACGCCCGAGCGCACGACCCTGGTGGCATCCACCCACCGGGTTTATTCCATCGCCGAGAAAACCGCCATGGGCGATGGCCGCGTGGACAGCGATGCGCTGCTGGCTCATGCCCGCCAGTCGGCGCAGCGCTTCGTGGGCTTCGACATGGCCCAGGTGGCCGAGCAGGCCGCCAGCGTGGTCAGCGCCGCACTGTTCGGCGCGCTGGCCGCCACCGGCGTGCTGCCCTGGAGCCGCGCGCAGTTCGAGGCCACGATCGAACGTGGCGGCGTGGGCGTGCCGTCCAGCCTGAAGGCTTTCGGCGCCGCCTATGCGCGGGCGGCAGGCCCCGCGCCGCAGGCCCCGGATGCTGGCGCCGAAGCGTCGGGCGCCGGTGCGTCGGGCGCCGGTGCGTCGGGCGCTGGCGTGCCGGGCGCCGGCGCGCCACCAGCCCGCGCCCCGCGCGATCCTGCCGTGGCTGCCCTGCTGGCGCGCGTGGCCGGTTTTCCCGGCCATGCCCAGGCGCTCATCACCGAAGGCGTGCGCCGCCTGATCGACTACCAGGACCCGGCCTACGCCGCGCTCTACCTGGACCGGCTGCAGGCCGTGCAGGCCCTGCCCTGCGATGGCACGGGCGCCCTGCTGCGCGATACCGCCCGCCATCTGGCGCTGTGGATGTCCTACGAGGACACGGTGCGCGTGGCCGACCTCAAGACGCGCGCCAGCCGGTTCGAGCGCGTGCAGTCCGAGGTGCGGCTGCAGGCCGGGCAGCAGATCGCCATCCACGAATTCATGCACCCGCGCATCGAGGAGGTCTGCGACACCCTGCCTGCGGGCCTGGGCCGCTGGCTGGCCCGGCCGCATGCGGTGCACCGCATGGTGGCGCGCTGGACGCGCAGCGGGCGCACCGTGTCCACCAGTTCGCTGCGCGGTTTTTTGCTGCTGTGGAGCCTGGCACGGCTGCGCGGCCTGCGGCGCGGATCGCTGCGCTACCAGCACGAAAACGCACGCATCGAGCAATGGCTGGCGCAGATTGCCGCCACGGCTGCTTTCAACCCGGCCCTGGCCGCCGAGGTGGCCCAGTGCCAGCGGCTGGTCAAGGGCTATGGCGACACCCATGCGCGCGGCCTGGCCAGCTTCCAGCGGCTGATGCAGGCCGTGCAGTGCGCAGGCGCCGCGCTGGCGCCCGCCACGCTGCGGGCGCTGCGCGAGGCCGCGCTTGCGGACGAGCACGGCCATGCGCTGCGGGCCGCGCTGCAGCGCCATGCGCTGGACTGATGCCGGGCTGATTCCATCCACCTGTATCCACCAAGGAGGCCTCTTCATGAAAATCACCATCCTGGGCGGCGGCCATGGCTGCTATGCAGCGGCGGCGGATCTGTCCGAGGCCGGCCATGAAGTGCGGCTGTGGCGGCGCGATGCCTCGGCGCTGGCGCCGCTGGCGGCGGCCGGCACCATCCTCCTGGAGGATGCCGAGGGCCGCCGCGAGGTGCCGCTGGCGCTGGCGACGCCCGATATCGGCCAGGCCCTGCGCGGCGCGCAGCTGATCGTGATCCCGAGCCCTGCCACGGCCCAGGCCGATATCGCCGCCGCGATGGCGCCGCATCTGGCCGACGGGCAGGTTGTGTTCCTGCCGCCGGGCACGTTCGGCAGCTATGTGATGGCCCGGCAGGTGCGGGCGGCCGGCAGCCGGGCCGATGTGGCATGGGCCGAAACCGGCACGCTGCCCTATCTGGCGCGCAAGCACGGAGAGCGCGAAGTCCGCATCACGGTCCGCGCCCTGCGCCTGCCCACCGGCGTGTACCCGGCGCGCAGGCAGGCCGAGGCCATTGCCGTGATCCGCGAGGCCTATCCGTGCGTACATGCCTGCGGCGATGCGCTGTCGGGCGCGCTGATGAACGCGGGCCCGGTGATCCATCCGCCGCTGATGGTGATGAATGCGGCGCCGCTGCAGCACTTCGAGCGCTGGGACATCCACAACGAAGGCACGCAGGCCGCAGTGCGCGCCGTGACCGACCGCCTCGACCATGAGCGCATGGCGGTGCGCGAGGCGCTGGGCTATGGCGCGCCCCACTATCCGCTGGCCGACCACTACCGCAACGACCAGTGGATGTACGGCGACGCGCACCAGCGGCTGGTCCAGTCCGGCGACTGGCGCGAGCACATTGATCTGCACCACCACCGCTACATCACGGAAGACACCGAGATGGGCCTGGCCCTGCTCGCCTCGGCCGCGCGATGGGCGCAGGTCGATGCGCCCATTGCGCATGGCCTGCTGGCCGTCGTGGGCGGCTTTCTCGGGCGCGACCTGCGCCAGGGGCCGCGCACCTTCGAGGCCCTGGGCCTGATGGCGCTCGACCGCGCGGCGCTGCAGCAGCATCTGCATGAAGGGGAGCGGCCATGACGGCGCCAGGCACGCCACGCATCGCGGCGGTGGGCGCCGGCCGCATGGGTCGCGGCATCGCCATCGCGTTCGCCTATGCGGGACACCGTGTGGCGCTGGTCGATCTCAAGCCGCGTACCGCGCAGGCGGCCGGGCGCCTGCGCGGCGAGGTCTTCCAGGAGATCCGCGCCAGCCTGCAGGCGCTGGCACGCCTGGGGGCGCTGCAGGCCCCCCAGGTGCAGGCCATCGAAGAGCGCATCGTGTTCGTCGCCGCCAGCGCCGCAGACGCGGCCCTGGCAGGTGCGGACCTGGTGCTTGAGGGCGTGCCGGAAACGCTGCAGGCCAAGCGCGAGGCCTTCGGCCTGCTCAACCGCCACTGCCGCGAGGACGCCATCCTCGCCTCCACGACCAGCAGCATTCTCGTCACGCAGCTGGCTGAGCTGGTGCACCGGCCCGAACGTTTTCTGAACATGCACTGGCTCAATCCCGCCTACCTGATTCCGGTGGTCGAACTGAGCGCGCACGCCGGCACGGATGCCGGTGTCGTGCGCCGCGCGACGGCGATGCTCGAATCGATCGGCAAGCTGCCGGTGCTGTGCGCGCAGGCGCCGGGCTACATCGTTCCACGGCTGCAGGCGCTGGTGATGAACGAGGCGGCACGCATGATCGAAGAGGGCGTTGCCACCGCCGAGGAAATCGACAAGGCCACGCGCCATGGGCTGGGCCTGCGCTTTGCGGCAATGGGCGTGGTGGAGTTCATCGACTTCGGCGGCAGCGACATCCTGCACCACGCAAGCCGCGAGATGTCCGCATCGATCGATGCGCACCGCTATGCCGCCCCCGCCATCCTGGGCCGCATGGTCGAGCAGGGCCGCCTGGGCCTGAAGTCGGGCAGCGGCTTCTACGACTATGCGGGGCGCGACCTCGCCGCCTGCCGCGATGACGTGCTGGCGCGCACGCTTTCCCTGCTGCAGCACGCCGGCCACTGGCGGCCTGCGGCAGACCTGACCCTTGACCTGCCGGGAGCCACGACATGAGCCACGCCCGCACGATCTCCTCTGCACCGCCCTGCGGCCTGCGCCGCCGCATGCTGCGCGCCTGCAAGCCGTTGCTGGCCCTGCTGCTGTGCGCAGGCGGCGGGCTGGCCACCGCCCAGGCCTGGCCGGCCAGGCCGGTGCGCTTTGTCGTCTCGTTCCCGGCCGGGGGGCTGGCCGATGTGATGATGCGGCTGCTGCAGCCGCAGCTGGCCGATGCCCTGGGCCAGCCCGTGCTGATCGACAACCGGGGCGGCGCATCGGGCAATCTGGCCGCCGATCTGGTGGCCAAAAGCAGCGACGGCCACAGCTTTGTGGTGGCGGCCTCCAGCGTCGAGTCGGTCAATCCGTACATGTTCTCCAGCATGTCCTTCGATCCGGTCAAGGACCTGGTGCATGTGGCGCTGCTGGCCAACAGCCGCCTGTTTCTGGTCACTCGGCCTGACCTGCCGCCACGCGATCTGAAAGCCTTTGTCGCCCATGCGCGCGCCCATCCCGGCAAGCTGACCTACGGCTCTCCCGGCACGGGCAGCACGCCGCATCTGGCCGGCGAGATGTTCAAGCAGGCTGCCGGCATCTTCGTCACCCATGTGCCCTACCGTGGCGCGCAGCCGGCGCTGCAGGATGTGCTGTCCGGGCAGATCGACTATGCGTTCGTGCCGGGCACGGCGCTGACCTGGGTGCGCGGCGGCAAGCTCCGGCTGCTGGCGGTCGTGAGCCCGGCGCGCGTGCCCGAGGCGCCCGATACGCCGACCTTTGCCGAACAGGGCCTGGGCGAGGTGGCCGTCGATACGTTTTTCGGCATCTACGGACCGGCCGGCACGCCGCCCCAGGTGGTGGGGCGGCTCAACACCGAAATCAACAAGCTGCTCGCGCAGCCGTCCATCCGGGCGCGGTTTGCCGAGCTTGGCGCCGAGCCCCAGCCGGTCAGTCCCGCCGCGTTCCGGTCTGCTGTGCAGGCCGAGACCGTGCGCTTTTCCGCCCTGGTCAAGGCCAGGCGCATCCAGGCGGACTGATGGGGGCGCCCCTTTCATCCACCGCCGCCCAACACCCTGCCCAGGAGCCCCCATGTCTGCCTGTCCCCCCACGCTGACGGTGCGCGTCGCCCATGTGGCGCTGCTCAATCCCATGGTCCGCCTGCTGGTGCTGCGCGCTGCCGATGGCGCGCCGCTGCCCGGCTTCGATGCCGGAGCGCACCTGCGCATCCGCGTGGCGCTGGAGGGTGGCCGGCACGACTGGCGCCACTACTCGCTGATCGATGTGGCGCATGGCGCGCAGGCCGCGCCTGCCGAGTACCGCATTGCCGTGCGCCTGGAGACCGGGGGCCGGGGCGGCTCGCGCTTCATGCATGCCCTGCAGGAAGGCGATGCGCTGGTCATCGAGCCGCCGCGCAATGAGTTTGCGCTGTCCGCGCACGCGGGCTGCGCCGTGCTGGTGGCCGGCGGCATCGGCGTCACGCCGCTGGCCAGCATGGCGGCGGCCTGCCGCGCCCAGGGGCGGCCGGTGCGCATGGTCTATGCCGGCCGCAGCCGCGCGCTGATGGCCTTGCTGCCCGAGCTGCAGGCCCTGCTGGGCGATGCGCTGCGCGTGCATGCCGACGACGAGGCAGGCGGCCACGCAGGCGCGCCGCTGGATGTGGACGCCCTGCTCGACGGCTGCGCGCCCGGCGACCAGTTGTACGTCTGCGGCCCAGCGCCTTTGCTGGATGCCGTGCTGGCTGGCGCCCGCAGCCGCGCCTGGGCCCCGGAGCGCGTGCGTTTCGAGCGCTTTGCCGCCGCGCCGCCGCAGCAGGGCGACCAGTCCTTCGAACTGGTGCTTGCGCAAAGCGGCTTGCGCTGCACCGTGGCGGCGGATCAGAGCATTCTCGATTGCCTGATCGGGCACGGCTGCGACCCGCTGTTCGACTGCCGGCGCGGCGAGTGCGGCGTCTGTGCCGTGCCCGTGCTCGAAGGCGAAGTTGATCACCGCGACCACGTGCTCAGCGCCAGCGAAAAGGCGGCCGGCAACGTGATCCAGATATGCATCTCGCGCGCCAAGGGGCAGCGCCTGGTGCTTGATCTCTGAGGCCCCCCACTACCCCACGCGAGGAACCCCCGATGATGCTCAGAACCTTGAGGCGGCTGGCTGCGCTGGCCCTGTTTCCCCTGGCCGCGCTGGCCAATGACGGCAAGCCCGTCGAATGGGTCGTGGGCTATGCGCCGGGCGGCGGCTCCGACGTGGTGGCACGCATGCTGGCCGATGCCATGGGCAAGAGCATGCGCCAGTCCTTCATCGTCGTGAACAAGCCGGGCGCTGGCGCCAACATCGCCGCCGAATACGTGGCCCGCACGCGCAGTCCCGAGCACACCGTCTCCACGGTCGATTCGGCCGTGCTGGCGGCCAACCCCTTTCTCTACGGCAAGCTGACCTACAGTGCAGAGAAGGACTTCGCGCTGGCCGGCATGATTGCGCGGTTTCCGCTGGTGATGGTGGTGGCGCCGAATGTGCCCGCCAAAAACCTGCAGGAGTTCCTGGCCTGGGCCAGAACGGCGCCAGAAGGCGTCAGCTACGGCAGTCCCGGCGTGGGCAGCCCCCACCATCTGGCGGTGGAGCTGTTTCGCTCCCAGACCGGGCTGAACCTGGCCCATGTGCCCTACCGTGGCGCCGCGCCTGCCCTGGCCGACGTGGCAGGCGGCCAGCTGCCTTTCATGTTCGTCGATACCTCCAGCGGCGGCCCCTTCATCAGCGCGGGCAAGGTGCGCGCCATCGGCGTTGCCAGCCCGCAGCGCGTCAAGACCCTGTCCGATCTGCCCACCCTGGCCGAACAGGGCCTGCCCGGCTTCGAGGCCTATGCCTGGCAGGCCCTGGTCGTGCCTGCGGCCACCCGGGCGGCCACGGTCGAGACCCTGAACAAGGCGCTGAACGCGGCGCTGCAATCGGACGATGTGAAGGCCCGCATGCAGGCGCTGGGCATCGAGCCGCTGCCCACCACGGCCGCCGAGGCCACGCGCTATGCCGCGCAGGAGCGCGAACGCTGGGGCCGCGTGATCCGCAACGCCAACATCCGCCTGGACTGACGCCATGACCCGCTACCTCGACAACCCTGCGGCGGTGGCCGCCCTCGTGCGCGATACCGAGGTCCACAAGGACTGCTACATCCACAGCGAGATTTTCGCGCTGGAGATGCAGCAGCTGTTTGCCAGCACCTGGGTCTATGTGGGCCACGCCAGCCAGATTCCCCGGCCCGGCGACTTTTATGCCACCACCGTGGGCGACCAGCCCGTGGTCATGGTGCGCCACACCGACGCCAGCATCAGGGTGCTCTACAACCGCTGCGCCCACAAGGGCGTGCAGCTCGTGCCCGAAGGCTGCGGCAGCACCGGCAAATTCTTCCGCTGCCCCTACCACGCCTGGACATACCGCACCGACGGCCGGCTGCTGTCCATCCCGCTCAGGAAAGGCTACGACCACACCGGCTTCGAGACCTGCGAGGCCAGCCAGGGCATGGCTGCCGTGGGCGCCGTCGAGGTCTACCGCGACTTCGTGTTCTGCCGCCTGCAGCCCGAGGGCATCGGCTTTGCGCAGTTCTTCGGCCCTTCCCTGTCCACGCTGGACAACATGGTCGAACGCTCGCCCGAAGGCCGGCTGGAGGTGGCCGGCGGCGTGATGCGCTACCTGCACCGCTGCAACTGGAAGATGCTGGTGGACAACCAGACCGACACCTGCCACCCCATGGTGGCGCACGAGTCCTCGGCGGGCACGGCGGTGAAGGTCTGGCAGCAGGCCCCCGAGGGCACGCCCAAGCCCATGGCCGTGGAACTGTTCGCGCCCTTTGTGAGCCCGTACGAATTCTTCGAGAACATGGGCATCCGCGTCTGGCCCAACGGCCACGGCCATACCGGCGTCAGCGACTCCCTGCACGCGGCGTACTCGCCCGCGCCCGGCTACTGGGAGAGCATGGTGGCTGCCTATGGCGAAGACCGCGCCCGGGCCATCCTGGGTGATGTGCGCCACAACACGGTGTACTTCCCCAACATCATGGTCAAGGGACCGATACAGACGCTGCGCATCTTTCGCCCGCTGGCCGTGGACCGCACCCTGGTCGAGAGCTGGACCTTTCGCCTTGTGGGCGCGCCCGACATGCTGCTGGAGCGCACCCTGATGTACAACCGCCTGGTCAATGCGCCCACCTCGGTCGTCGGCCACGACGACCTGGAGATGTACGAGCGCGCCCAGCAGGGCCTGGCCTCGCGCGGCTCGCAGTGGGTGCACATGGGCCGCCTGTTCGACCCATCGGAAAAACAGCCGCAGGCCGAAGCCGTCGTCAACGGCACCAGCGAATGGCAGATGCGCAGCCAGATGCGCGCCTGGGTGCACTTCATGACGGCCGGCATGCGCGCGCAGGAGGCCCGGGCATGAATACGCCGCCCCCCACCGATCAGCAACTCATCGATTTCGTGCTCGACGAAGCGCAACTGCTGGACGAGCTGCGTTTTGACGACTGGCTGGCCCTGTTCAGCGACGATGGCCGCTACTGGATGCCGCTGGCCCACGGGCAGACCGATCCGCGCCTGCATGCCTCGCTGCTGTACGAAGACCGGCTGCTGCTGCAGGTGCGCATCAAGCGCCTGCGCGGCGCGCGCACCTTCTCGCAGCAGCCCGCCAGCCGCTGCCACCACCTGCTGCAGACGCCGCGCGTGGCCGCGCGCGACGACGCAGCCGGCGTCTATGCATGCCGCACGGCATTCCACTACATCGAAACGCGCCAGGACGAGCAGACGCTGTATGCCGGCTGGGCCCGCCATGAACTGGTGCTGCAGGGCGATGGCGCGCTGCGCATCCGGCTCAAGCGCGTGGACCTGGTCAACTGCGATGCCGCGTTCGGCAACATGCAACTGTTCATGTGAGGCCAGCGATGTCCTTTGCGATGGAAAACCTTGCGCCCGCCGACCGCACCCTGCCGGCGATGCTGCAGATCCAATGCAGCCGCTTCGCCCAGCGCACGCTGCTGGTCGCTGGCGAGACCCGCTGGCGCTATGCCGACGCGCTGCGCGCCGCCCAGTCCATGGGCGCGGCGCTGCGGGCTGCCGGCATCAATGCGGGCGACCGCGTGGCGCTGATGTGCGGCAACCGTGCCGAGTTCCTGCAGACCTTCCTGGGCTGCGCCTGGATTGGCGCCATCACCGTGCCGGTCAACACCGCCGTGCGCGGCGCCGCGCTGCGGCACATCCTGGCCAACTCCGGCGCGCGGCTGCTGGTGGCCGAAGCCGAAGGCCTGGCGGCATGGCGCGCGCTGGAGGGGGGCGCCAGCCTCGCGCTGGAGCGCATATGGCGCATCGATGCGCCGCCCGAGCCCGGCACCGAGCCTTTCCCGCCATCCGGCGATATCCAGGCCCATGAGCCGGCCGATCCCGCACCCGCCCAGCCCGGCGACACGCTGGCCATCCTCTACACCTCCGGCACGACCGGCCTGTCCAAGGGCGTGTGCTGCCCGCATGCGCAGTTTTACTGGTGGGGCCACCACACGGCCCGCCTGCTGGAGCTGGGCGACGGCGAGGTGCTGCTGACCACGCTGCCGCTGTTCCACACCAACGCCATGAATGCCTTCTTTCAGGCCTTGCTCACCGGCTCCACGCTGGTGGTGGAAAAGCGCTTTTCGGCCACAGGCTTTTGGCCCGCGCTGGCGCGCCACCAGGCCACCGTGACCTATGTGCTGGGGGCCATGGTGCCCATCCTGCTGTCCCGGCCCGAGGCGCCGCACGACCGCGCCCACCGCGTGCGCATTGCGCTGGCGCCCGGCGTGCCGCCGCGCTTTCATGCGCAGTTCAGCGAGCGCTTCGGCATGCGCCTGCTGGACGGCTATGGCTCCACCGAAACCAACTTCGTCATCGGCCTGGATGCCGGGCAGCGCCCCGGCAGCATGGGCCGCGTGGTGCCGGGCTTCACCGCGCGCGTGGCCGATGCGCACGACGAGCCCGTGCCGCCGGGCACGCCCGGCGAGCTGCTGCTGCGCGCCGACCAGCCCTTTGCCTTCGCCACCGGCTATTTCGGCATGCCTGACAAGACCGTGGAGGCCTGGCGCAACCTATGGTTCCACACTGGCGACCGCGTGGTGTGCGATGCCGACGGCTTCTTCACCTTCCTCGACCGCCTCAAGGACGCCATCCGCCGGCGCGGCGAAAACATCTCCTCCTACGAGGTCGAGCAGGTGCTGCTGAGCCACCCTGACGTGGCCGTGGCGGCGGTATTTCCGGTGCGCAGCGAACTGGCCGAAGACGAGGTCATGGCCGCCATCGTGCTGCGCGAAGGCGCCGCGCCCGACCCGGTGCAGCTGGTGCGCTTTTGCGAACAGCGCATGGCGTACTTCGCCGTGCCCCGCTACCTGGAATACATGGCCGCCCTGCCCTCGACCGAGAACGGCAAGGTGCAGAAATTCAAGCTGCGCGAGCGCGGCACCACGCCACAGACCTGGGACCGCGAGGCGGCCGGCATACAGCTCAAGCGCTGACCTCGGGAGACACCGCCATGCCAACCCTTAGACGCCTGACACAGTCCCTGGCGCCTGCCATCCGGCTGGACTGCATATGACGGCATACCTGCAACGCAAAGGCTATGAGGGCGTGGCGCTGGCCGTGCCCGTGACCGTGCCCTACACGCGCTACAGCACCCATGGCGCGCACTGGTTCCTGGGGCAGGCCGTGCGCGGCCTGCTGGCCGGCAGCGGCCTGGCCAAGGCGCAGATCGACGGCCTGACGGTCAGCAGCTTCTCGCTGGCGCCCGATACGGCAGTGGGCGTGACGCAGCACCTGGGCCTGTCGCCGCGATGGCTGGACCATATCCCCACGGGCGGCGCCTCGGGCGTGATGGCGCTGCGCCGCGCCGCGCGCGCCGTGCAGTGCGGCGATGCCGATGTGGTGGCCTGCGTGGCGGCCGACACCAACCATGTGGACTCGTTCCGCCAGACGCTGGGCGCCTTCAGCGATTTCGCGCGCGATGCCAGCTACCCCTATGGCGCGGGCGGGCCCAACTCCATGTTCGCCTTCATCACGGCCCACTACATGCGCACCTATGGCGCGCAGCGCGAGGACTTCGGCCGCATCGCCGTGGCCCAGCGCAGCAATGCGCTGCACAACCCCGGCGCGCTGCTGCGCAAGCCGCTGACGCTGGACGACTACATGGCGGCGCGGCCGATCTCCGACCCCATCCATCTGTTCGACTGCGTCATGCCCTGCGCTGGCGCTGAAGCCTTTCTCGTGATGGCGCCCGAGCGCGCACGCGGCCTGGGCCTGCCCCATGTGCTGCTGCGCGGCGCCATCGAGCGCCACAACGCCTACGCCGACGACCCGGTGATGCTGCGCGGCGGCTGGGCCATGGACCGCAGCGACCTCTATGCCCAGGCAGGCATCGGGCCGCAGGGCATCGACCTGCTGCAGACCTATGACGACTATCCGGTGATCGCGATGATGCAGATGGAGGACCTGGGCTTTTGCGGCAAGGGGGAGGGGCCGGCCTTTGTGCGCAGCCACGACCTGACAGTGACCGGCGACTTCCCGCACAACACCGGCGGCGGTCAGCTGTCCTGCGGCCAGGCGGGGGCGGCGGGCGGCTTTCTGGGCCTGACCGAGACGCTGCGCCAGCTCACCGGCCAGGCTGGCGGGCGCAGTGTGCCCGGCGCGCGCACCGCGCTGGTAGGCGGCTTCGGCATGGTGACCTATGACCGCTGCCTGTGCACCGGCGCGGTGATCCTGGAGAGCAGCACATGACCCAGCCCTTCATGAAACCCGCGCCCAAGAACCCGGTGCTGCGCACACCGCAGCTGAACCTGCCGCCGTCCGCACGCGGGCGCGTCGCGCTGGGCCTGACGGCTGCCGCCGCCGAAGGCCGCTTCGCGCTGCAGGTGTGCGCCGAATGCGGCGCGGTGCAGTACCCGCCGCGCGAAGCCTGCCACCGCTGCCTCTCGCCCGACCTGCCATGGCAGCCCCTGGACGGCGCTGGCGAACTGCTGGCGTCCACCACACTGGCCCACAGCAACGACCTGTACTTCCGGGAGCGCCTGCCGTGGCGGCTGGGCATGGTCCGGCTCGACGCCGGGCCCAGCGTCATGGTCCACCTGCATGGCGATGCCGCAGCGCAGCAGGCCCTGCCCTGCCGCGTGCAGGTCCAGGCGCGCCTGGACCGGTCCGGCCTGGCCGTGCTTGTCGCATGCCCCGAGAAAGGAACCCCGAACATGGCTGACGACCCCCTGCTGCGCGAAATGGCCAGCGACCCCCGATACCGCAAGGTGCTGGTGACGGACGGTAAATCCGCCGTAGGCCAGGCCGTGGTCCATGCGCTGGTCCGCGCCGGCGCCGACCTGGTCTGGGTCGGCCATGCCGAGCCCTGGAAACAGCTGCCGGGCCCGGCCGGGTCAGGCTCGGCCGGATCAGGCCCGGCCGGGTCAGGCCTGGCCGGGCTGGCAGCCTTGCCCCAGGTGTCGCTGGTGCCGCTGGATGTGACCGACGAGCGCTCCGTCAGCACCCTGGCTGGCCGCATCGGCGGCAAGGTCGATATCGTGGTCAACACGGCCGAACTGCACCGGGGCTTTGGCATCGCGGCGCGGCGCGGCACCGATGTGGCCAAGGCCGAGATGGAGGTCAACTACTTCGGCCTGCTGCGGCTGGCACAGTGCTTCGGCCCGGCGCTCAAGGGCCGCGCGGCCGATGGCGCCACCCATGCGACGGCCTGGGTCAACCTGCTGTCGGTCTACGCGCTGGCCAATTTCCCTGCGCACGGCACCTTCTCGGCCTCCAAGGCCGCCGCCCTGTCGCTGGCGCAGTGCCTGCGCGCGGAAATGCAGCCTGCGGGCATCCGCGTGGTCAATGTCTTTCCCGGCCCCATCGATGATGAATGGAACCAGAACCTGCCGCCACCCAAGCTCGCGCCGGCCGCGCTGGCCTCGGCCATCGTCCAGGCGCTGCGCGACGGCGTCGAAGACATCTACCCCGGCGACGTGGCCCAGGAATGGCGCCAGCGCTGGCGCCACGACCCCAAGGTACTTGAACGTGAACTTGCCGCAGGAGGACTCTGACATGCCCACTTCCCTGGATCTGCTGGGCGGCGTCGCGCTGGCCCTGGCCACCGGCCGCATCTGCATCGTCGATCTGACGCAGACACTGAGCCCGGACTTTCCCACCATCGCGCTGCCGCCCGATGTGGGCCAGTGCCAGCCGTTTCGCATCGAACAGATATCGGCCTATGACGAGCGCGGGCCGGGCTGGTACTGGAACAACTTCTCCTGCGGTGAACACACCGGCACGCACTTCGATGCGCCCATCCACTGGATCTCGGGGCGCGACCTGCCCAACAACGCCGTGGACAGCATCCCGGCGCAGCATTTCATCGCTCCGGCCTGCGTGATCGACTGCAGCGCGCAGGCTGCGGCCAACCCCGACTATCTGATGGGCGTGGCCGACATCGAGCGCTTCGAGGCGCAGCATGGCCGCATCCCGGCCGGCAGCTGGGTGCTGATGCGCACCGACTGGTCTCGGCGCTGGTGGCCGGCGCGCGATGCCGAGGCCTTCCAGAACTTCGATGCCAGCGGCCAGCACACACCGGGGCCGGACACCGATGCGGTGCGCATGCTGGTCGAGCAGCGCGACGTGCTGGGCTTCGGCTCGGAGGCCATCGGCACGGATGCTGGACAGGGCTACCACCTGCGCCCGCCCTATCCCTGCCACTCGCTGATGCACGGCGCGGGCAAGTACGGCCTGCAATGCCTGACCCATCTGGATCAGCTGCCGCCAGTGGGCGCGCTGGTGGTGGCCGCGCCGCTGAAGATCGAGAACGGCAGCGGCAGCCCGCTGCGGGTGCTGGCGCTGGTGGAGAGACAGGCATGAAGGCGGACACCAGCCCCCCGGCCCACAAAGTCGCCGCAGTGACGGGCGGCAGCGCCGGCATCGGCAAGGCCATCTGCGAACAACTGCTGGACCAGGGCTACGAGGTCATCTCGCTGGCGCGGCGGCGGCCTGCCATCGTGCATCCCAGGCTGTTCAGCATCGAAGTCGATCTGGCCGACCGCGCTGCCACGGCGCAGGCCATGCAGGCCATGGCGCAGCGCCACGAAGTCACCACCGTCGTGCACAACGCCGGCGTGATCCGCGCCGCGCTGCTGCCGGATGTGAAACTCGAAGACCTGGACGCCCTGGTCGATCTGCACCTGGGCTGCGCAGTTCAGATGCTGCAGGCGGCGCTGCCCGCCATGCGCCAGCGGCAATTCGGCCGCGTGGTGCTGCTGTCCTCGCGGGCTGCGCTGGGCCTGGCCACGCGCACCAGCTACTCGGCCACCAAGGCCGGCATGCTGGGCATGGCCCGCACCTGGGCGCTGGAACTGGCGCCCGAAGGCATCACGGTCAATGTGGTCGCGCCCGGCCCCATCCGTACCGACATGTTCTACGACGTGGTGCAGCAGGGCAGCGACAGGGAGCGCCAGCTGGCCGCCAGCGTGCCCGTGCGCCGGCTGGGCGAAGCCGCTGACGTGGCGCGCGCCGTGGCCTTCCTGGCCGATGCCGCCAACGGCTTCGTCACCGGGCAGGTGCTCTATGTCTGCGGTGGCACCAGCGTCGGCAGCCTGGCGCTGTAGGGCAGGCCCTGCATCCCTCGTCTGTGCCCGGCCTCAGCCGGGCGGCAGGTGCAGCTCGATGATGCGCCGCAGCGTGACCTTCAGCGCCTCGGCGCGCTTGAGCCCGAAGGGCTGCAGCACCCGCAGCTCATGCTCCTTGGCCTTGCGGATCAGATTGGCCACGATGGTCTGGCCTGCCGGCGCGATGCGCACCATGGTCAGGCGCCGGTCCGTCTCGTGCGCGAAGCGCTCCACATAGCCCTTGGCCTCCATGCGGTCGAGCAGGCGCGTGACGGTCGGCTGCTTGCTCACCGAAATCTGCGCCAGACGGCCGGTGCTGATGCCGGACGAGCCCGTCAGCGAGGCCAGAATCCGCCATTCGGTGATCGAAAACCCCTCGGCCTCGACCACCGCATGGAATTCGGCCGAAATCAGCTTGCTGGCCTGGGCCAGCAGCGCTGGCAGATAGTCCTCGACAAAGGGCAGCGGCGCGTGTTCGTCCTGGAGGTCCTCATCCATGACGGCACCTGTGCCCACCGGGGTGGTGAATGGCGGGAAAAGGAAAAAGTACAGGGTTCATCTCACGGGCGATTTTATGGGGCGTGCTCCGTGAGGCGGGCCAGACCCGCCGCCCGCATGGTGCCGGGCGGCCGTCAGAAATCCTGCCCTGCATCCAGGATGCAGGGCCCTGGCCTCAGGCGCGCAGCAAAACCCTGGCCGGCTCCTGCCAGTCCCCGCTGGCCCTGTCGGTCTCCTGGACTGTGGCGGGGACCGCATGCAGCCGTGGCCCGGTGGCAGTGCCTGCCTGATCGAGCTTGAAGACCGCCACCGCGTGCGTCAGCAACTGCGCCTGCTGGTTCAGGCTATAGGCTGCCGAAGAGGTTTCCTCGACCAGCGAGGCATTGTGCTGGGTGTTGGTGTCCAGGCGCCCGATGGCCTCATTGATCTGGCGGATGCCTTCGGTCTGCTCCCGGCTGGCGGCGCTGATCTCGCTGACCAGCGTGCTCACCTGGCGCACCTGGGTCACCACGGAGTCAATGGTCTGCCCCACCCTGGCCGCCAGGTTGCAGCCCGCCTCGACCTCTTGAACGCTGTGCTCGATCAGGCCCTTGATCTCCTTGGCCGCCTCGGCGCTGCGCACGGCCAGGCTGCGCACCTCCGCCGCGACCACGGCAAAGCCGCGGCCCTGCTCTCCTGCCCGGGCTGCCTCGACAGCGGCGTTCAGCGCCAGGATATTGGTCTGGAAGGCAATGCCGTCGATCAGGCCGGTGATGTCGGCGATGCGCCGGCTCGAATCCTGTATCCGTGCCATGGTCTGCACCATGTTCTGCACGGCCTGCCCTCCCTCGGTGGCCACTGCCGACACCCGGCCCGCCAGTTGATCGGCCTGCCGCGCATTGTCCGCGCTGCCCTGGACCGCTGCGGTCACCTGCTCGATGGAGGCTGCCGTTTCCTCCAGGCCCGAGGCCTGCTCCTCGGTGCGCGAAGCCAGGTTGGCATTGCCCTGGGCAATCTGCTCGGTGGCCACGGCCACCGAATCGCTGGCGCTGCGCACCTCGGCCAGAGACTCGGCCAGCTGGGTCTGCAGGCGCACCACGGCGGCCAGCACACTGCGCCGGGAAACGTCCGCTTTCAGGTCAACCGCGCGCAGATCGCCATCCGCCAGCCGTCCCACCAGCTCGTTGATCTCCTGGGGCTCGGCGCCCAGCGGCCGTGTGACCGCGCGGGTGAGCAGCCAGCCCAGGCCGCTGCTGATCAGGATCGACAGCAGCAAAAAGCCCAGCAGCAGGTTTCTCGCATGCAGGAAGTCGTCTTCCGCCGCCTCGGCTGAACGCGTAGCTCCCTCCCGGTTGAGTGCAATGCTTTTTTCCAGCAGGGCGGTCAGTTCATTGAAGGCCTTGAAACTGTCATTGAACGCCAGGGCCTTGGCATCCTGAAGCCTTCCCTCCTGGCCAGACAACTCCAGCAGGCGCGGGCTGAGCCCGATGTACGTCTGCCAGGATCGGCGAATCTGCTCATAAAGCTGCTTTTCTTCGGCAGACGACACCAGGGGCGCATACCGTTCCAGCAGGCGCTCGAACTTCACGCGGGTGTCCCCGACGGCCTTGTGCATGGCCTGCTTTTGCTCCGCCGTTTCCTCCAGCATATGGCGGAACTCGGCGCGCCGCACCAGGTTGAGCTGCTCCTTGAGGTCCCCCAGTAAATTGATGCTGGGCAGCCAGTTATCGGCCAGATCGACCGTGCTGGCATTGATGCGCGAGGCCTGCATCAGACTGGATGCACCAGATGCAAGCATCAGCACCAAAATGGTGCCGAATGCCAGTGCGAGTTTGGTGCGTGTACGAAGTTGGTTGAAGAGCTTCATTACTCATCCTTGATGATAAATACGAGCATGTCTCCACTTCAGCAGCGAGTGATTGAGTCACTTTTTTAACATGCTACTGAAAAATTTTAATTGTTGTATGACGACTTTTTCTGTGTTTGAAAATCGCAACAGCTAGCTATGTTGAATAAAATTTTTTTGAGCTATGTGTTTTTTAAGTTGTTGATTTTATTGGATTATTTGTTTTATTTATTTTAAAGAAATCATCTGTAATTGATTTTGTGGATAAAAAATAATGCATCTTTATAATGCGTTATGCTGCATTTTGGTGCATGGCGCAGACATGATGGCTGGTGTTATGAAATTTTGTTCAATAGATCTGCAAAAAGCGTTCTTGCAGGGAGTCTATTGACTGAATAACAGGCTGGAACTTGGTTGTTGGCCGTGCGCAGGGAAACCATCAGCCCTGCAAGGGTTAGGGTGATTTGGGCTGAAACTTACATGAAGTTTACACAACCTATACTCCGCCAAAATGTACGTGCCTTGACAAAATTGCACAAAATTCAATCAGTTCCACGAGGGGAAAGCATGGCTGTGTTTCAAAGTCTGCGCATCGGAGTCCGTCTTGCGCTCGCGTTTGCCGTACTCATCGCCATGATGGTTGCCATGCTCATCGTGGGGGTCTGGCGATTGCAGGACATCGCCTCGCAGACCCACCAGATGATGGAGCGCCCCCTGGCCAAGGAGCGCCTGGTGTCGGACTGGTACCGCACCATACACACCAGCGTGCGCCGGACCACCGCCGTGGTGAAAAGCGCCGATCCGGCCCTGGCAGCGTTCTTTGCCGAAGAAAACCAGGCCGCCTCCAAGATGTCATCGCAGCAGCAAAAAGACCTTGAAGGCCTGCTGGAGACCCCCGAAGAGCAGGCCCTCTTCAAGCAGCTGCTGGTGCACCGCGTGGCCTATGTGAAAGCCCGGGATGCCATCACCGCCAGCAAGACGGCCGGACAGACCGACGAAGTCGAGCGGCTGTTTCGCCAGGACTTCCAGCCCGCAGGCGTCAACTACCTGGCCAGCCTGCAGGCCCTGCTGGAGCAGCAGCGCCGCGCCATCGACCGGACCGCCGTCCTGATCGAGGACAACAACCGCAGCGGGCGCAACCAGATGCTGGTGCTGGGGCTGCTGGCGTTAGTGCTCGCAGGCGCCATGGCCATTGTTATCACCCGCAGCATCACCCGGCCGCTGTCCCAGGCTGTGGAGGTGGCCAACCAGGTGGCTGCCGGCGATCTTCGCCAGCAGATCCGCAGCCAGCGCGGCGACGAGGTCGGGCAATTGCTCAACGCCCTGGGCACCATGAACGAGCGCCTGCGCGACATCGTGCAGCAGGTGCGCCAGGGCACCCATGCCATGCTGCATGCCTCTGGCGAAATCGCCCAGGGCAACATGGACCTGTCGGGCCGCACCGAATCACAGGCCAGCGCCCTGGAGCAGACGGCGGCGTCGATGGAAGAAATCACCAGCACCGTGCGGCAAAACGCCGACAACGCACGCCAGGCCAAGCAAGTGGTGCAGTCCACCGCACAGCGCGCCACGCAAGGCGGGCTGGCGGTGGGCCAGGTGGTGCAGACCATGGGCCAGATCCATGCCTCATCCCGGCGCATCGTGGACATCATCGGCGTGATCGACGGCATTGCCTTCCAGACCAACATCCTGGCGCTCAACGCCGCCGTCGAAGCCGCCCGCGCAGGCGAGCAGGGCCGTGGTTTCGCGGTGGTGGCCGGCGAGGTCCGCACCCTGGCGCAGCGCAGCGCCCAGGCCGCCAAGGAAATCAAAGGCCTGATCTCGGCCTCCGTCGAAAGCGTGGACCAAGGCCATCAACTGGTGGAAGGCGCCGGCAGCACCATGACCCAGGTGGAGTCGGGCGTGCACCAGGTAGCCGACATCGTGGCCCACATCGCGGCGGCCAGCCAGGAGCAGACCCTGGGCATCGAGCAGATCAACCAGGCCATCGCCCAGATGGACTCGGTCACGCAGCAAAACGCCGCCCTGGTCGAACAGGCCGCCGCAGCCACCGAAGCGCTCAGGCGCCAGGCCGAGCAACTGGCCGAGCTGGTGGCGGTGTTTCAGACGGGGGAGTGAGGGGTGTAGCTGTGTCCACTAGCCGTGGAAACACGGGGGCCTCATGCTGATCCGACACGACAATCAGGGTTTCCCTGTGCGCCTTCGATGGAATTGATATGAGCTCACGTCGTCTCCACTGTCGTCATCTCCACGATTTTGGCGAATTCTTCCAAGACCTCCACGAAGTGGGTCTGCATATACCGCAGTACCTGCGCGTTGTCGACGAGCTTTACGATGTAACCACGGGCGATCATCAAGTTGAGCATATCCTCGCTGTGCGACTGCTCTGCCAGTTTGAATCGCCCCGGGTTTTGAGGAGGCTCCAACTCTTGAGAAGATGGAGCCATGAACAAGTCACAGAAGTTCTCCCCCGAAGTCCGCGAGCGCGCCGTTCGCATGGTGCAGGAGCACCGCGCCGACTACCCCTCGCTTTGGGCGGCCATTGAATCGATTGCACCCAAGATTGGCTGTGTGCCGCAGACCCTGAACGACTGGGTCAAGAAGGCCGAGGTCGACAGCGGACAGCGCCCCGGCACCACGACGTCGGATGCACAGCGCATCAAGGAACTTGAACGCGAGGTCAAGGAATTGCGCCGGGCCAACGACATTCTGAAGACGGCCAGCGCGTTTTTTGCGCAGGCGGAGCTCGACTGGCAGGCACCCTGCGCCGACTCAAGTCGTGAAGGCCTACATCGACTGCCACCGCGATGCCTACGGGGTCGAGCCCATTTGCCGTGTCCTGCAGATGGCCCCATCGTGTTACTGGCGTCACGCGGCACAGCAACGCCAGCCCGAACTGCACAGCCCACGCGCCCTTCAGGATGACATGCTGGCCGCTGACATCCAGCGCGTGTGGCACGCCAACTGGCAGGTCTATGGGGCTGACAAGGTCTGGCAGCAACTGAACCGCGAGGGCATTCAGGTGGCGCGCTGCACGGTCGAGCGGCTGATGCGTCGCCTGGGCCTGCAGGGCGCACGCCGGGGCAAGAGTCTGCGCACCACCATGCCAGACACCTCGGCGCCGCGCCCGCTGGACCGCGTCAATCGGGTGTTCAAGGCCAGTCGGCCCAACGAGCTATGGGTGTCGGACTTCACCTACGTCAGCACCTGGCAGGGCTGGCTGTACGTGACCTTTGTCGTTGATGTGTACGCCCGGCGTATCGTGGGCTGGCGGGTCAGTCGCACCATGCAGACCGACTTCGTTCTCGACGCCCTGGAGCAGGCCCTGTACGAACGTCAGCCTGTTGCCAACGCCTTGGTCCACCATTCAGACCGGGGCTCGCAATACCTGTCGATTCGCTACTCGGAACGCTTGGCCGAAGCTGGTATTCAACCCTCGGTGGGCAACGCATTGGCCGAGACCATCAACGGGCTGTACAAGGCTGAATTGATTCACCGCTGGGCACCCTGGAGGACCAGGGAATCCGTGGAACTGGCTACCCTGCAGTGGGTGCACTGGTTCAACCACACCCGACTGCTGCAGCCGATTGGGGGCATACCTCCGGCTGAAGCTGAGGCAAACTACTGGAGGCAACTCGCCAACAGCAACACCCCGACAGAGGAATCAACTTAAACCAACCGGCCTCCTTGAAAGCCGGGGCGATTCAGCCTTGTGCAACCACGAGTTGCTGCAGTCATCGCTGCAGGGTAAAACGCCCACATTGCCCGGAGTGCTTCTTCAGTGCGCAGAAGACAGCGCGCACTGCCTGTCAGGTGTGCCGAAGCCCCGCGCACGCGGATAACATTGAGCGGTTCTACAACGCAACGCACAGGCATTCTGCGTTGGGCGACGGTAGCCGGTACAGTTTGAGAAAAATCTAGCAGCTTGGCCGGTGGCAACGAAGCCGGAAGCCGTCCATCATGTGGCTATATAAAGAAATAGAGGTACTGGCGAGTGAGTAATTTTGAATTTCTGAGCACACATTCCCAGTCGTTGGCAGCCCTGGGCTTGGCTGCCGAGAAGATATTTCCTCATGATCCTCCCAGCTGTGTGGCGAAGCTGCGCTTGCTGGCGGAAGCCATTGCCAAGGATGTGGGGCATCGTATCGGGGTTCAACTGCTGCAGCCTACACAAGCCGAACTGCTTCGGGCAATTGACAGTCGCCTGGGTCTTGACCCGCAGTTGCGTCAAATGTTTCATATGCTGCGCACGCGTGGAAATGATGCAGTGCATGAAGTGGATGCCGCCATCGGTTATCGCGAAGCGTTGGAAAGCCTCAAAGTTGCCAGAGAAGTTGCGCTCTGGTTTCATCGAACCTTTGGCACAAACCCTCAATTTAAGCCAGGGCCATTTCAATTGCCCGATGACCCAAGCCAGAAGCTCTATGCCCTGCAAAAGCAAATTGAAGCGCTACATGTGAGGCTGAGCAGCGAGCAAGCCCTAGTTTCAGACCGTGAAGCCATGGCGAAGCTTTTACAGCAGCAGGCAGATCAGGAAAAATACCTTGCTGCTCAAGCTCTGCAAGAGCGCGATATTTACGAGCAGTTGGCCCGTGAGGCCAGCGCCACCATTGAGCAACTCAAAGCGGAGCTGGTCAACGCACAGGCAGCGGCAGCGGCACAAGCCCCCAGCGCAGATTCTGTGCGAGCCTGGGGCAAGCGTTCTCGCAAGGCCGCAAGCTTGGTGACGATGGATGAGTCAGCCACCCGCCTCATCATCGACCAGATGCTGCACGATGCGGGCTGGAAGGCTGATACCGTTGAGCTGACCCATGCCAAAGGCGCCCGTCCTGTGCGCGGGCAGAACCTGGCCATTGCCGAATGGCCCATGCCGGGCATGCAAAGCGCAGATTACGTGCTGTTTGCCGGCCTGACTCCCGTGGCGGTGCTCGAAGCCAAGCGCCTCAACCAAAACGTAGCGGGCAAGATCGGCCAGGCGGAGCGCTATGCACGCGGCTTTGCCGTAGCGGTTGACAGTGAGATGGCTTGGAAAGAGCAACAGCCTGCGCAGCCTTGGGAAGATGGGCAAGGGGGTCTGTTCCAGATTCCGTTTGCCTATTCTTGCAATGGTCGTCCATACGTCAAGCAGCATGAGCAGTCCAGTGGAACGTGGTTTCGCGACCTGCGTCATACGGCCAATCTGGCCAAGCCGCTGCAGGGCTTTTATTCTCCAGATGGCTTGCTGGATCTGCTTCGACGAGATATTGCCAAGGCGCAGGAAAAGCTGGAGACCGAGGCTGCGATCTATCTGGGCCTGCGTGACTATCAGCTGAGCGCTATCCATGCGGTTGAGCAGAGCTTGGCCAAGGGGCAGCGCAACTGTTTGCTGGCCATGGCCACGGGAACGGGAAAAACGCGCACCATCATCGGGCTGATCTATCGCCTGCTCAAGGCAGAGCGCTTCAAGCGCATTCTGTTTCTGGTCGATCGCACGGCATTGGGCTATCAGGCATTGGAAGCCTTTGGCGACATGCTGCTGGAGCAGAACATGCCGCTGTCCAAGCTCTACAACATTGCCGAACTCGGCGATATGGCGGTCGAAGCCGAAGACCGCGTGCAGGTCGCCACGGTACAAGCCATGGTCAAGCGCGTCTTTGGCAGCGACAGCCCGCCACCTGTGGACCTGTTTGACTGCGTCATCATCGATGAGGCCCACCGTGGCTACACGCTGGATCAAGAGATGACGGAAGGCGAAATGGAGCTGCGTGACCAGTCCCAGTACCTGTCCACCTACCGCCGTGTGCTGGACTACTTCGATGCCGTCAAGGTAGGACTTACCGCCACGCCTGCCAAGCACACCAGCGATATTTTTGGCCACCCCATCTACACCTACAGCTACCGCGAAGCCGTGGCCGATGACTGGCTGATCGATCACGAGCCGCCGATTCGCTACACCACGCTACTCTCCCAGAACGGCATCCACTTTGACAAAGGGGAGGCGGTCGAAAGCATTCACCTGCAGACGGGAGAGATCGACAAGTCCGAACTGGAAGACGAGCTGCACTTTGACGTGACCAGCTTCAACAGGGGCGTGCTCAACGACAACTTCAACCGCGTGATCTGCAATCAGCTGGCGCAGGAGCTGGATCCGTTCAGCGACGAGAAGACCATGATCTTCTGCGCCACCGACACCCATGCAGACACTGTGGTGCGCATGCTCGGGGAAGCGTTCAAGGAACTGCACGGAGATGTCTATAACCAGGCCACTGTCACCAAGATCACCGGCAAGACCGACAAAGTCGGCCAGATGATCCGCAACTACAGGAACGAGGCCTATCCCAAGATCGCCGTCACGGTGGATTTGCTCACCACCGGCATCGATGTGCCACCAATCTGTAATCTGGTCTTCATGCGCCGCGTGCGCTCGCGCATCTTGTACGAGCAGATGATCGGCCGCGCCACGCGCCGTTGCGACGATATTGGCAAGACCGTCTTTCGCATCTATGACCCGGTTGACCTGTACGCTACGCTGCAAGAAGTCAACACCATGCAGCCGCTGGTCAAAAATCCCAACGTCACCATCGAGCAACTGGTGGATGAGCTGAATAACCCGGCTGCTTACGAAGCACCGGGCAGCGCCCCAGAGCGCAAGCATGCTGACGATGTGCTCGACCAGTTGAACCAGAAGCTCATGCGCGTGCTGCGCAAGGCCGAGCACAAGGCCGAGCAAAAGCCGGCGCTCAAAGAGCGCCTGCAGCAGCTAGAACAAAGCTGGGGTGTACCCCCGGCACAGCTGCACAGACACCTGCATGAAGTCGCCAGAAAGCAAGGGACACAGGCCGCCGCCAATTTCCTGAAGGACAACACCCGGCTGCTGCAGCAACTGGGCGAGGTGCAGGAACTCATGGGGACGGCCTACCGCCCTGTTTTATCCGATCACCATGATGAACTGGTAGCGCGCGAGCAAAGCTGGGGTTACTACGCTAGGCCGGAAGACTATTTGGATGGTTTTGCCCGCTTCATCAAGGAGCAACTCAACCAGTCTGTGGCACTGTCCGTCATCGTCAACCGACCCAAAGACCTGACACGCGAGCAACTGCGCGAAGTCCGTCTGCTGTTAGATGGCGCAGGCTTCTCGGAAGCCGCCCTCAAGGCTGCTTGGCGCAACCAGAGCAATCAGGACATCGCTGCAGGCATCGTTGCCCATATTCGCAAGGCGGCGCTGGGCGAAGCACTGCTGCCCTTCGAGGATCGCGTCAACCGGGCCATGCAGCGCATCTACGGTTTGCACTGCTGGACGCCGGTACAGCGCAGCTGGCTGGACCGCATTGCCAGGCAGCTCAAACATGAAACCGTGGTAGACCACAGCTTTCTGAATGAGGCCTTCCGCCAGCAAGGCGGCACCAAGCTGGTGGACAAAGTATTGGGCGGACAGCTCGACACCGTTGTCACCCATCTGGCCGAGGCCCTTTGGCAAAAGGCGGCCTGACGGGCCTGACGCATCTGTGCTTGCCACTATGCTGTGCACCCAGCTTTGCCACGGCATCCAAAAACCAGTTGCATGCGCACGATCGATGCCGGTTGCATGCGTGCATCGCGTTGAAAATATGCGCTAAAAGCTGTCAAAAAATAGAAATCTCTCGTTTCAATGACTACCTCTGACATCGTCCAGAAACTCTGGAATCTCTGCGACGTCCTGCGCGACGACGGCATCAACTACAGCGACTACGTCACCGAGCTCGTGCTGCTGCTCTTTATCAAGATGGAGCACGAGAACCTCGAATCCGGCGTCATCAAACAGCCGCTGCTACCCGAGTACGCGCGCTGGAATCAGTTGCGCGGCCTCTCCGGCATCAACCTGCTCAACACTTACCGCCGCACGCTGCAGCAGCTGTCAGAGTCCACCAACCCCCGGATTGCGGCCATCTACGCCAATGCCAAGACCAGCCTGAGCGAGCCGCGTCATCTGGAGCAGCTCATCAGCGACCTCGACCGCATCGACTGGTTCGACACCGACAAGGACGGCCTGGGCGACCTGTACGAAGGCCTGCTGGAAAAGAACGCCTCCGAGACCAAAAGCGGCGCAGGCCAGTACTTCACCCCGCGTCCGCTGATCGACGCCATGATTGCCGTCATGCGCCCACAGGTCGGCGAGACCATTCAAGACCCGGCCGCTGGCACCGCAGGCTTTCTGATTGCCGCAGACCGTGCCATCCGCGCGCAGACCGATGATCTGCTGGACCTGACCGAGGCCCAGCGCGCCTACCAGATCCGCAAGGCCTACGCCGGCATGGAGCTGGTCCCCAACACCCGGCGGCTGGCGCTGATGAACTGCCTGCTGCATGGCATCGAGGGCGATGCCGAAGGTGCCATCCATCTGGGCAACACCCTGGGCACGGCGGGCCAGCGTCTGCCCAAGAGCGACATCATCCTCAGCAACCCGCCCTTTGGTACGGCCAAGGGCGGAGGCGGCCCCACGCGGGACGACCTGACCTACGTCACCAGCAACAAGCAGCTTGCCTTTGTGCAGCACATCGTCAAGCACCTCAAGGACGGCGGCCGCGCCGCTGTGGTGCTGCCCGACAACGTGCTGTTTGAAGCCGGCGTGGGCGCGGACATCCGCCGTGCCCTGATGGACAAATGCCGCCTGCACACCCTCCTGCGCCTGCCCACCGGCATCTTCTACGCGCAGGGTGTGAAGACCAATGTGCTGTTCTTCGAGAAGGTGAGTGAAGCCGCCACCGGCAGTACCAAGGACCTGTGGGTGTACGACATGCGGGCCAATGCCCCCAAGTTTGGCAAACGCACCCCGCTGACCAGTGCGCACTTTGCCGAATTCATTGCCGCCTACGGCGACGATGCCAACGGTAAGAGCCTGCGCACCGATGGCGGCGAACAAAGCCGCTGGCGCAGCTTTTCGCGTGAATGGATTCGCACCGAAAAGCAGGACAGTCTGGACATTGCCTGGCTCAAGGATGACAGCGTGGAGAGCGCGGCCGACTTGCCCGAACCAGCTGTGCTGGCGCGGGAGATTGCGGACGAGCTGAATGCGGCGTTGGAGGAGTTGGACGGGATTTTGGCGGAGTTGGGGGAGGCGGTCGAATGAATTTGCCGATATCGTGGACCGTTACACAACTCAGCAATCTGTTGGATAAGATTGTGGGTGGAGGGACGCCAAGTAAAGCTGTGGCTGCCCATTTTATGGGAGCTGTACCTTTCATGACTGTGAAAGACATGAAGTCGCGCTTTATTACGGAAACGGTCGATCACATTTCAGAGGATGCAGTTGCATCTAGTTCTACAATCAAAATTCCTCCAGATACTTTGGTTGTCGCTACCCGCATGTCTCTGGGGAAAATTGCTCGAACTTCTGTAGAAGTTGCTATTAACCAAGATTTAAAGGCGCTTTTTCCTTCTCAAGGAATTAATAAAACTTATCTTGAATATTTTTGGCGTTTAAAATCTGAGGTAATTCAATCCAAAGGTACTGGAACAACAGTCAAAGGTATTCGGATTGAAGATATAAAAAGTCTGGAAGCGATATTGGCGCCAGAAAATGAGCAACGCCGTATCGCTGACAAAATCGACAACATCCTGACCCGCGTCGATACCCTGAACGACCGCCTCGCCCGCATCATCCCCTTGCTCAAGCGCTTTCGGCAGTCCGTCTTGGCTGCCGCCACTTCGGGGCGGTTGACGGAGGCTTGGCGTGTTGAAAATAGCTATGCGGAAAAATGGCCCCAAGTTTCTCTCTGCGAGGTAGCTAAAGATTTTTCATACGGTTCATCTGCGAAATCTTCGAAAATAGGAAAAATTCCAGTATTGCGTATGGGTAATATCCAGAATGGTGATCTGGATTGGAGAGATTTAGTTTATACCAGCGATTTAAATGAGATTGAAAAATATCGCTTGATTTATGGTGATGTCCTGTTTAATAGAACAAATAGCCCGGAGCTTGTGGGTAAATCTGCAATATATAAAGGGGAAAGAGATGCCATCTATGCGGGATACTTAATTCGTATTAAATGCTCGGAAAGATTGAATCCGATTTTTTTGAATTACTGCTTAGGCGGCCCATTAGGGCGAGATTACTGCTGGAAAGTGAAGTCTGATGGTGTAAGTCAGTCGAATATAAACGCAAAAAAAATTGCAGCATTCGAATTTGAACTTCCTTTGGTAGAGGAGCAAGCCGAAATCGTCCGCCGCGTAGAAATCCTGTTCGCCTATGCCGACCGGCTGGAAGCGCGCCTGCAATCTGCCCGCACCGCTGCCGATCGCCTCACCCCCGCGCTGCTGGCCAAGGCTTTTCGCGGCGAGCTGGTGCCGCAAGACCCTGACGATGAGCCAGCAACCGAACTGCTGCGCCGCCTGCGCGAGGCGCGTGCGGCCGAAGCCTCGGCCAAAAAGCCTCGTGGTCGCAAGGTGAAGGTGGCTTGATTTTTGAGGAAAAAAACGTTATGGCAATTAAGTACCGTGAAGATCCTGGTTTGAAATTTCTGGCCTTGTGCGAAAACGATGATGTGTCGAATCTGGCGCAAATCCTGATTTATGACACGGATGGCGAGATGCGCCGTACCAGCAGAATTTTGACCGATGAAGGTTTTACCAAAAATCTGGACTTGCCTGATAAGTGGCTCAAGAGCTGGCAAGTGATAGCGGGGGAATTGCAGTTGTATGGCGGTGACTCTGTAGTCAATTTTTTTCGCGGTAATGGTGTGCAGTACGAGGAAATTCTGAGCGATGTGTGCGATCGTGTGGGCGTAAAGCTCACGGTGCAAGAGAGTGATGTGGTTCAGAAAGAGGAAAAGCTCATAGAATTCCTTGCGGAAAAGGCCTGGGAGAAAATGAGTGAACCAGAGCGCGAAGAATTTCTGAAGAAAATCAATATGACGGATCGCTTCAAAGGAGGCGATAGCCTGTCGCCAGTAAGTCTGGCCTTGGCTGTGGGTGGAGCGGCTGCCATGCTGCTGTATGAGTACGTTGCAGGAGCGATGCTGGCTTCGCTGGGAGCAGGTCTGGCAGCGCGTTTTGCGGGGCCCATTGCTGCGCAGTTTGTGGGTACTCGCCTTGGTGCTGCCGCCTTGGCTGGCCCATTCGCCGTGGTGTTGGGGGTGGTCTTGACGATTCCTGTACTCTCGGGTGCAGCATATCGGGTGACCATGCCTGCAGTGATTCAGATTGCCTATATGCGTAAAAAATATCTTCTGAAGGATGTATTTTGATCAACAATATTGCAGATTTATTCACCAGGATATGGATTCTGGACGAAGCATCCATTGGCGCAACTTTGGTAGAGGCCTTAAAAAATGGTCAAGCCGTAATTTATGACGGTGTGGCATATTGGGCTGAAGGTAGCGGAAAGACTGGTATCATTCAGCACCTGAAATTCACCGAGCGCACACTGGATGCAAGCAAGGAAATTCTGGAGCAACTGAAGTCTTTGACATCTGCAACACAGGCTATACAGCATATGCAAAATATGCTAATGGCAGCGCAGGTAATAAGCACAGTGGCTGTTGTGGGTGCAATTGTGATTCAGACACAGTATCTGGGGCGTAAGTTGGATGCAATTCAGAGTACAGTCGATGAGATAAGCGCTTCGCAGCATGAGCAGAATCTGGTGTTCTATATGGACAAGATTGGCGACTACATAGGTAGCGTTGAGTATGCACGATCGCTGTTGCAGGATCGGACATTGGTGCCTGAAATTCGCGATATCACGGCGCAACTGCTGCCGCATATAGGGAGTAAGCGTAATCACATCATTTCATTGGTGGATAATATCGCTGCTTATGTGCGTTCAAGTAGCAAAGAGCGCAACGAGAGCAAAAATTTCAAGCTGATGCTGGACTTCATTCATCTGCTGGTGGATGTGTTACCGGCAGCGCTGCACACTGAGCATCTGTTGGCAGCACGCGTGGGCAAGCCACGTCTGGCTCAGCAAATTTTGCAGATGGGTGCCATGAAATACGAGCAGGTGCTAGGCAGTTACCGGGGACTAATGAATCAGCTCCATCGTGAAGCAGTTTCCGGTGTTTTGAGCTCAAGCGGGGAAAAGGCATTCCTAGAAAATAAGCCAAAGTTGCTGGAGATTATAAATTCACCTGTGAATCAGTTGCTATTGTTTAAGCAGTCCGCCAGTATCGCTATATAGAATATGGATGTTTGACTATGCTGTATAGCTGTGGTCGTCTCTGACGATTGCATAGATAAAAACTACTATCTACTGTTTATGGTTCGCGAGGTCCTGCCCGATCTTGTACATCTCACGCAATCACTTAGGAGCCAGTGATGCAAAATCCTTGCAAAAAATGCATGAACCATACGGGACTTGACAGCTAATAAACCTGAGTTATTAAAAAAGCATATTTATAACCAGCCGGGACTTGACAA
>NZ_JACSYA010000028.1 GCF_029870285.1 Delftia sp. PS-11 | reverse complement strand
TGCGATCTATCCAATATGCGGGCAGGAAAGCCGGAAAACAAAAAAAGAGAGCGCTTGCGCGCTCTCTTTGATCGGAAGGCCCCTGCACTGCTGGGCTTTACAGGGACAGGCACTCTCCCTGAACGAATACCTTGAGTTCGCCGGACTGGATCGGTGTCCAGGTTTCGTTCTTGGTCAGCGGTGCGGTGACGATGATGGCCACGCGGTCCTGTGGCGTAGTTTCCTGCGCAAAGTCCACGCTCAGGTCTTCATCCGACAGATGGGCCTGGGTGAAGGGGTGGCGCCGCTCTGTGTAGCAAAGGTGTGTGGTGGCGTGGGCCCACAGCGCTTCGCCGTTGGACAGCAGGAAATTGAAGGTGCCATGGGGGGAGATGCGCCGGGCCAGCTCGCGCAGTGTGTGTGTCAGCTCCTGCACGCTGGGCAGGCCGGCATGGGATTTCCACAGTTCCTGCAGGATCCAGCAGAACGCCTGTTCGCTGTCGGTGTTGCCCACGGGGTGAAAGTGCGCATGCAGCTTGGGCGCAAAGCCCTTGAGGTCACCGTTGTGTGCAAATACCCAGTTGCGTCCCCACAGCTCACGCACGAAGGGATGGCAGTTCTGCAGGCTGACGGCGCCCTGTGTGGCCTTGCGGATATGGGCGATGACGTTGCGGCTTTTGATGGGGTATTCGCGGATCAGCTTGGCGATGGGCGAGTCGATGGCCCGCTCATGGCCGACAAAAAGGCGCAGCCCCTTGTCTTCAAAGAAGGCGATGCCCCAGCCATCGGTATGGTCGCCGGTATTGCCCGCTCTCTGGGTGAATCCCGAGAAGCTGAAGCGCACGTCCGTGGGCGTGTTGCAGTTCATTCCAAGCAGCTGGCACATGGCGGTATCGTCATTGGTGTGGTTCAGGCCATAGCCTAACGCTTCGCCGGCCTGTCGCAAGCACAATGCGGCAGGCCGGCGGGAAAACAGGGGCCGCTGCATGGAAAAAGGCAGCCGAAGCTGCCTTTGCGGGGGGGGGCAGCGTTGTCAGCTGCGTTCGGTCCAGAGCTTGCCGCCCGTGGCCCAGTTCTCGCGCTTGACGTCGGTGATGAGGATGTCCACCGACTCGGGCGAGCCGCCGAGCACTTCGACCGAGACGCGTGTGATCTCTTCGACCAGCTTGCGCTTTTGCTCGATGGTGCGGCCTTCCATCATTTCGACGTGGTATGTAGGCATGTCAATCTCCTGCAGGATCAAGTTCCGGGGGGTGAATCGTGGACATCATATCGGCCGCTGGCGCGCCGGCTGCGCAGGCAGGGCACAGACAGGCTTTGCCGCGCATCTGCGGCGGTATGCGGGCCAGCGAGGCCGGTGCCACCGGAGTGGTCATGCACCAGCACAGCAGCGGATCGGCGCCAGCGATGATGGCACACTGGCTGCTGCGGCCGCACAAGGGGCACAGGCCGTCATCGTCATGTGTTGCGCTCATGGTGCCGAGTGTATGTCCATGGAGTCTGTCTCTCCATGGCGCCGCTGCCGCGCAGTGCAGGGGCATGAAAAAAGCACCGCAGCAGCCTGTTGCGGTGCTTTCGCATGCCATGCCCGGCAAATGGCGCCGGGCGTCAGTGCGCTCAGGCGGCGGCCTTGACCTTCAGGCGCCAGGCGTGCAGCAGGGGCTCGGTGTAGCCGCTGGGCTGTTCCTTGCCCTTGAAGACCAGGTCGCAGGCGGCCTGGTAGGCCATGGAGGTGCCGAAGTGGCCGGCCATGGGCTTGTACAGCGCATCACCAGCGTTTTGCTGGTCCACCACGGCGGCCATGCGCTCGAAGGTCTCGCGCACCTGGGCCTCGGTCACGATGCCGTGCTGCAGCCAGTTGGCGATGTGCTGGCTGGAGATGCGCAGCGTGGCGCGGTCTTCCATCAGGCCGACGTTGTGGATATCGGGCACCTTGGAGCAGCCCACGCCCTGGTCCACCCAGCGCACCACGTAGCCCAGGATGCCCTGGACGTTGTTGTCCAGCTCTTGCTGCTTTTCGGCGGCGCTCCACTTGTCTTCCTTGACCACGGGCACCTGCAGCAGGTCGGCCAGGATGCTGGCGCGCTCGGCGTCGGCATTGGTCTGCTCCAGCTGCTTTTGCACTTCGGCCACGTTGATCTGGTGGTAGTGCAGCGCGTGCAGCGTGGCTGCCGTGGGCGAGGGCACCCAGGCGGTATTGGCGCCCGCCTTGGGGTGGCCGATCTTTTGTTCGAGCATGGCCTTCATGAGGTCGGGCATGGCCCACATGCCCTTGCCGATCTGGGCCTTGCCGCGCAGACCCAGTCCCAGGCCCACGAGCACGTTGCTGCGCTCGTAGGCGGCCAGCCAGGCGCTGCCCTTCATATCGGCCTTGCGTACCATGGGGCCGGCATGCATGGCCGTGTGCATTTCGTCGCCCGTGCGGTCCAGGAAGCCGGTGTTGATGAAGGCCACGCGCGAGGCAGCGGCGGCGATGCAGGCCTTGAGGTTGACGCTGGTGCGGCGTTCCTCGTCCATGATGCCCAGCTTGACGGTGTTCTCGGGCAGACCCAGCACCTGTTCCACGCGGCCGAACAGCTCGCTGGCGAAGGCGGCTTCGGCGGGGCCGTGCATCTTGGGCTTGACGATGTAGACGCTGCCGGTGCGCGAGTTGCGGATGCCGTTGGCGCCCAGGCCCTTGAGGTCATGGATGGCGATGGCCGTCGTGACCATGGCGTCCATGATGCCTTCGGGGATTTCCTTGCCGTTGCCCCAGAGGATGGCCGGGTTGGTCATCAGGTGGCCGACATTGCGCACGAACATCAGCGAGCGGCCATGCAGCCTGACGGGCTGGCCATTGGCGCCGGTGTACTCGCGGTCGGCGTTGAGGCCGCGCGTCATGGTCTTGCCGCCCTTGTCGAAGGTTTCGGTCAGCGTGCCCTTGAGGATGCCCAGCCAGTTGGCGTAGCCGACGACCTTGTCCTGTGCATCGACGGCGGCCACGGAGTCTTCCAGATCCAGGATGGTGGACAGTGCGGCTTCGACCACCACGTCCGCCACGCCGGCGGCATCGGTCTGGCCGATGGCCGTGGTCTGGTCGATGCGGATGTCGATGTGCAGGCCGTTGTTGACCAGCAGGACCGAGGACGGTGCCGTGGCGTCGCCCTGGTAGCCCACGAACTGGGCTGCGTTCTTCAGGCCCGTGGTGCCGCCGCTCTTGAGCGCGATCACCAGCTGGCCGCCTTCGACGCGGTAGCCGGCGGCGTCCTTGTGCGAGCCAGAGGCCAGCGGCGCTGCCTGGTCCAGGAAGTTGCGGGCGAATTCAATCACCTTGGCGCCACGCACGGGGTTGTAGCCCTTGCCCTTTTCGGCGCCGCCTTCCTCGCTGATGGCATCCGTGCCATACAGCGCGTCGTACAGCGAGCCCCAGCGGGCGTTGGCGGCGTTCAGTGCATAGCGGGCATTGAGGATGGGCACCACCAGCTGCGGGCCCGCCTGGATGGCCAGCTCGGCGTCCACGTTGGCCGTGGTGGCCTTGGCGTCCTTGGGCTGTTCGACCAGGTAGCCGATCTGTGTCAGGAACTGCTGGTAGCCGGCCATGTCGGTGATGGGGCCGGGGTGGGCCTTGTGCCAGGTGTCGAGTTCGGCCTGCAGGCGGTCGCGTTCTGCCAGCAGGGCCGCATTGCGCGGAGCCAGGTCGTTGATGATCGCGTCAAAGCCCTGCCAGAAAGTTTCTGGCGTGACGCCGGTGCCCGGGAGCACTTGCTCATTGATGAAGCGGTGCAGCTCTGTGGCGACCTGCAGGCTGTGGACTTGGGTGCGATCGGTCATGGTGGGAACCCCGGGTGGATGGATGGAAAGGCGTTGATTGCCCTCTGCGGGCCTGACTATAAGGAATACTTTATTAGATTTATTCGCGTACATAAATAGACCGAAAATCTTAAAACTCGTGACTTTTTTGCAAAAATATGGGAAGGTTATGCACCGGCCGAAATTGCTCCCTGGAAACAGCAGAGCTTCTGGCTGGCATGCGCGGAATGTGCGGCAGATGGATAGCCAGTGCCCACTGCGCAGGATTCAGGAGACAGGCGTGTGCCATGCACATGGGCACGCAGAACAATGGACAGCAGTCATGGACAAGCTCAAGGCATTCGAGTCATTCGTATCGGTGGCCACGCGCGGCAGCCTCACGGCGGCCGCCAAGGCGGAAGGCGTGGCGCCTGCCATCATGGGAAGGCGCCTGGATGCGCTGGAGGAGCACCTGGGCGTCAAGCTCATGGTGCGAACCACGCGGCGCATTTCGTTGACGCATGAGGGCAGCGCGTTTCTGGAGGATTGCCAGCGTCTGCTGTCCGATGTGGCCAATGCCGAAGCCAGCGTCAGCGCGGGCGGGGTCAAGGCCACGGGCCATTTGCGCATCACCGCGCCCGCAGGCTTTGGCCGGCGCCATGTCGCGCCCCTGGTGCCGCGGTTCCGCGACCTGCACCCCGATGTGACGATTTCGCTCAATCTCAGCGACCGTGTGGTGGATCTGGCAGGCGAAGGCTTCGATTGCGCGGTGCGGGTCGGGGATCTGCCGGACTCGGCCCTGGTCAGCGTGCGCATTGCCGACAACCGCCGCCTGTGCGTGGCCACGCCCGCCTATCTGGAGCGGCGCGGCACGCCGCGCCATCCCAGCGAGCTGACCCAGCACGATTGCCTGACGCTGTCCAGCGATGCCTCGCAGACACGCGGCTGGGCCTTTCGCATTCCCCATCCGGAAAGCGGCACCAGCGAGGTTGTGCATTTCAAGCCGGGCGGTCCGCTGGACTGCTCCGACGGCCAGGTACTGCATGACTGGTGCATTGGCGGCTGGGGCATCGCCTGGCGCAGCACCTGGGAGGTCGAGGCCGAAATCGCCGCAGGCCGCCTGGTGGCCGTGCTGGAGGACTTTGCCGCACCGCCCAATGGCATCTTCGTGGTTTTCCCCCAGCGCAAGCACATGCCGCTGCGCGTGCGCCTGTGGATCGACTACCTCAAGCACCATTACGAGCAGCCGGATTTCTGGCGGCGTGGCAGCGCTGCGTAGGCGCGGGACGACTGTCCGCTACGGGCCGGGCCGCGCAGGGCATCATGACGGGGTGGCCTTATTTCTGGCGTAATGTTGGCATGGCAGAGCCGGGCTGAACTCCCTCATGCATGCCTGGGCCGGATGTTTCAATTTTTTACCAGTTCACGATGACGACAGAAGCCATTCTGGCCAGCCTCCACCTGCTGGCCCTGCTCACCTTTGTGGTGTTTCTCTCCAGCCAGGCTGCCCTGTGCCGCAGCGAGTGGATGAGCGAGGCCGTGGTGCAGCGCCTGGCGCGGCTGGACATGATCTACGGCGTGGCTGTCGTGCTGCTGGTGCTGACTGGCGTTGCGCGCCTGGTGTGGGGTGTCAAGGGCATGTCCTGGTATGTTTCGCAGCCGCTGTTTCACGTCAAGATGGCGCTGTTCGTGGCGGGTGCGCTGCTGTCGGTACAACCCACGCTGGCGTTCCGGCGCTGGCGCCGGGCCCTGGGCGCAGGCCAGGGCCTGCCGGCAGCGGCCGAGGTGGCACGCACGCGCCGCCTGGTGATGTGGCAGGCCCATCTCGTGCCGGTGATTGCCGTGGTGGCGGTGTTCTGGTCGCGCGGCATGTAGGTCCTGTTGCCCTGGCCTGCGGCACGGGGCGGGGCCGCCACGTAGAATCCGCCGATGCTCTCCGTCAAACAGGAACTGCTCGCGGCTCTGGCCGGCGAGCTCGAAACTTTGTCGCCCGGTGCCGCTGCGCGCGCCGCCTTCGAATCCCCCAAGGTGGCTGCGCATGGCGATTTCGCCTGCACGGCTGCCATGCAGCTGGCCAAGCCGCTCAAGCTCAATCCCCGCGCGCTGGGCGAGCAGCTCAAGGCCGCGCTGGAGGCCACGCCGGCGTTCCAGCGCTGGGTCGATGCCATCGAGATCGCCGGCCCCGGCTTTCTCAACATCCGCCTCAAGCCTGCAGCCAAGCAGGAAGTGATCCGCGAAGTGCTGGGCCAGTCCGAGCGCTTTGGCTGGCAGGCCGATCGCGGCCAGAAGGTGCTGGTCGAGTTTGTCTCGGCCAACCCGACAGGGCCGCTGCATGTGGGCCATGGCCGCCAGGCCGCGCTGGGCGATGCCATCTGCAATCTCTACGCCACCCAGGGCTGGAGCGTGCACCGCGAGTTCTACTACAACGACGCGGGCGTGCAGATCGATACGCTGACCAAGAGCACGCAGCTGCGCGCCAAGGGCTTCAAGCCCGGCGACGAGTGCTGGCCCACCGATCCCGACAATCCGGCCAGCAAGGCTTTCTATAACGGCGACTACATCCAGGACATCGCCGATGACTTCCTGGCGCGCAAGACGGTCAAGGCTGATGACCGCGAGTTCACAGCCAACGGCGATGTCGAGGACTACGACAATATCCGCCAGTTCGCCGTGGCCTATCTGCGCAATGAGCAGGACAAGGATCTGCAGGCTTTCAATCTGCATTTCGACCAGTACTACCTGGAGTCCAGCCTGTACACCAACGGCCATGTCGAAGACGCGGTGCAGCGCCTGATCGCGGGCGGCCATACCTACGAGCTCGATGGAGCGCTGTGGCTCAAGTCCACCGATTACGGTGACGACAAGGACCGCGTGATGCGCAAGCAGGATGGCAATTACACGTACTTCGTGCCCGATGTCGCCTATCACATCCAGAAGTTCAAGCGCGGCTTTGGCAAGGTCGTCAACATCCAGGGCACGGACCACCACGGCACCATCGCGCGTGTGCGCGCCGGCCTGCAGGCCGCCGATGTGGGCATCCCGGCCGGCTATCCCGACTATGTGCTGCACACCATGGTGCGCGTGGTGCGCGGCGGAGAGGAAGTCAAGATCAGCAAGCGGGCGGGCTCGTATGTCACGCTGCGCGACCTGATCGAGTGGACCAGCAAGGATGCGGTGCGCTTTTTCCTGCTCTCGCGCAAGCCCGATACGGAGTACACCTTCGACGTGGATCTGGCCGTGGCCCAGAACAATGACAACCCGGTGTACTACGTGCAGTACGCCCATGCGCGCATCTGCTCGGTGCTGGCGGCATGGGGTGGCGATGCGGCCTCGCTCAAGGATGTGGACCTGTCGGCGCTGGAAGGCCCGCAGGCCCAGGCGCTGATGCTGCAGCTGGCCAAGTACCCGGCCATGCTGACGTCGGCTGCCGAGGGCAATGCGCCGCATGATGTGACGTTCTACCTGCGCGAGCTGGCATCGCTGTACCACAGCTACTACGATGCCGAGCGCATCCTGGTGGACGATGAGGCGGTCAAGCTGGCCCGGCTGGCGCTGATTTCGGCCACGCGCCAGGTATTGCACAATGGTCTGGCGGTGCTGGGCGTCTCGGCCCCGCAGCGCATGTAACCCCGAGCGACCCGACTTATGAAGACTCAGCAACGCGGTGGCACCATCATTGGTCTCATCATCGGCCTGATCATCGGCCTGGCTGCCGCTCTGGCAGTCGCCGTCTATGTGACCAAGGTGCCTGTGCCTTTCCTGTCCAAAGGCGGCAAGACAGCCGACCAGGACGCTGCCGAAGCCCAGCGCAACAAGAACTGGGATCCGAATGCGCCGCTGCAGGGCAAGAATCCGGCACCGCCGCCGGTTGCTGCCACGCCGGCCCTGCCGGGGGGCGATGCGGGCACGGGCACGCAGATGCCCACGCCGCCAGCCGTGGCAGGCGGTGTGACACCGCCGCCTCCCCCCGTGGCCGAGCCTGCCAGGCCCGACACGAAGACGGATGCCAAGGCGGATGCCAAGGCTTCGGGTGACCCGCTGGGCGACCTGGTCAAGGCGCGCTCTGCTGCTGCCGAGAAGGCCGACACTGCCGAGGCAGCGTTCAACTACTTTGTGCAGGCCGGAGCCTTCCGCAGCCAGGGCGATGCCGATGCGCAGCGCGCCAAGCTGGCCATGCTGGGCTGGGAGGCCCGCGTGAGCGAGCGCGAGCAAAACGGCATCACCATCTTCCGCGTGCGTGTGGGCCCGTTCTCCAAGCGCGACGATGCCGAGCAGCTCAAGCAAAAGCTCGATGGCGCCGGGGTGGAATCGACGCTGGTGCGCGCTGCCCGCTGAATGGCGCTGAACTTTTGGCGAGGCCCGGCCTCTACCCTCCAGATTTGAACGAGGAGTTTGTTTTGATGAATCGCCGCGACTTTTCCCTGGCTGCCACGACGGCTGCCGCCAGCGCGCTGACGCTGTCCACGGGCGCCGCCTGGGCGCAGGCAGCGGCCAAGGAGGGCAAGGACTACATCAAGCTGGCCAAGCCGGCTGCGACCAGCGCCGGCGCAGGCAAGGTCGAGGTGGTCGAGTTCTTCTGGTACAGCTGCCCGCATTGCAACGCCTTCGAGCCCACGTTCGCAGCCTGGAAGAACGCCGCCCCGGCCGATGTGGCCGTGGTGCGCGTGCCCGTGGCCTTCAACGCCAGCTTCGTGCCGCAGCAAAAGCTGTACTACGCGCTGGAGGGCATGGGTCTGCTGGACACCATGCATGTGCGCGTCTTCCACGCCATCCATGTGGAGCGCAACCGTCTGGCCAAGGACGACGAAATCTTCACCTGGATCGGCAAGCAGGGTGTGGATGTGGCCAAGTTCAAGGAGGTCTACAACTCCTTCACGGTCTCCAACCAGGTGCGCAAGGCCACCCAGCTGCAGCAGGACTACGATGTCGAGGGCGTGCCGGCCATGGGCGTGGCAGGCCGCTACTACACCGATGGCACCAAGGCAGGCAACATGAACAATGTGCTGCGTGTGGTCGAACAGCTGATCGCTGTCACCAAGAAGGGCTGATGCCGCGCTGCGCGCGCATGATCCGCTGGCCCGCCTTGCGCGGGCCTTTTTTGTGGAGGTCTTGGCATAGGCACGCCTGCATGTTGCGAACTACGGCATCCTGCCCAGTTCGCTGTTCAGAAACGCCACCTCGTACCTGTCCGACGTGTAGCGGTCGAGGCGCTCGATGGCCTTGAGGATGTGTCCGAGATAGTCCTGTACGCGCAGAGCTTTGGTCATACCGGCACGGCCTCTGCGAGCACCACACCACGGAATTTGTCGGGCAGCGCCTTGGGCGTAAGCACGTCCACTGACACGCCAAGGAGGCGTTGCAGTTCCACTTGGATGGCAGCCACGTCCATCAGCGTCGTTTCCGGTGTCGGGTCGATAAGGATATCAAGGTCACTGCTGTCGGTGTCCAGGCCGTGCAGCACGGAGCCGAACACCCGAGGATTCCGGGCGCGGTGCGACTCGACCACATGCCGGATCGCGGCGCGGTTCGAGGCCAAGGCTTCGGAGGGTTTCACGTCTTCTTCTCCCGCAACAGAATCCGGTTTCATGATAGGTCAACACCGGTCGAAAGAAAACAGCACAATCCGGTGTTGCGCCAAGATGGCATGAGCAGGTTCAGTGGCCGGAAACACCTTCAAAACCATCCGTTTCAAGGTTTTTTCCACGCAGCCTTTTGGAGTCCCGATCCGTTGAGATCAGTGCTGCCGTGCCCTGCCATTGGCATATCGAATGCCGCCAGAATGCGTTTCGCACGACACGCCCTACAATGGATGCAAGAAGCGTGCCCTCCATGAAACAACGACTTTTCCCCCTTGTGCTGGCCACTGCCCTGATGGGCGTGGCTGGCGTGGCGCAGGCCGAAAAGGCTGACAGCTCCAAGCCCATGAACATCGAGGCCGATGCGCTGCGCCATGACGAGCTCAAGCAGACCAGCGTGTTCACCGGCAATGTGGTGATGACCAAGGGCACTATCGTGCTGCGAGGCGCCCAGCTCGACGTGCGCCAGGATGCGCAGGGCTATCAATACGGCGTGGTGACGGCCGAGGCCGGCAAGCGCGCCTTTTTCCGCCAGAAGCGCGACACCCTGCCCGGCCAGCCCGAGGAGTTCGTCGAAGGCGAGGGCGAGGTCATCGAGTACGACGGCAAGGCCGACCTCGTGAAGTTCATTCGCCGCGGCGAGCTGCGGCGCTACCGTGGTGGCCAGCTCAGCGACGAGATCACCGGCTCCATCATCGTCTATAACAATCTCACGGATGTGTTCACGGTCGATGGGCAAAAGACCAGCGGCGGCCAGCCCAGCTCCACGGCGGGCCAGGGCGGGCGCGTGCGTGCCGTGCTGGCACCCAAGGAAGGCACCCCGGGCTCTCAGCCGCGTCCGGCTGCGCCAGGGGTGGCGCCGCTGCAGCCCAGCGGCAGCCTGGACAGCCTGGGCGGTGGCAAGCCATGAGCGCCGCTGCTGCAAGTTCTGCCGGAACAGCCGGCCGAGATGGCGCGCCGCGCACGGGCGCTGCCAGCTGCCTGCAGGCCCGCCACCTGGCCAAGTCCTATGGCAGCCGCAAGGTGGTCAAGGATGTGTCCCTGTCCGTGGAAAAGGGCGAGGTCGTGGGCCTGCTGGGCCCCAATGGCGCGGGCAAGACGACTTCGTTCTACATGATCGTGGGGCTGGTGCGCAGCGATGGCGGAGAGATCCTCATTGACGGGCAGTCCGTGGGCAGCATGCCCATCCACCAGCGCTCGCGCCTGGGGCTGTCCTATCTGCCGCAAGAAGCCTCGATCTTCCGCAAGCTCAGCGTCGAGGACAACGTGCGCGCCGTGCTGGAGCTGCAAAAGGACGAACAGGGCAGGCCACTGGCGCGCAGCGTCATCGAGGAGCGGCTGGTGGCGTTGCTGCAGGAGCTGCGTGTCGAGCATCTGCGCGCCTCGCCGGCGCTGGCGCTGTCGGGCGGCGAGCGCCGGCGCGTGGAGATTGCGCGGGCACTGGCCACGCAGCCGCGCTTCATCCTGCTGGACGAGCCCTTCGCGGGGATCGATCCGATTGCCGTGATCGAGATCCAGCGCATCATCGGTTTTCTCAAGGCCCGTGGCATCGGCGTGCTCATTACCGACCACAATGTGCGTGAAACGCTGGGCATCTGCGATCACGCCTTCATCATCAGCGACGGCCACGTACTGGCCCAGGGCACGCCCGAGGAAATCGTGGACAACGCCGACGTGCGGCGTGTCTACCTCGGCGAACATTTCCGGATGTAGCCCCATATGTACGGTCCCGCCTGCCTGCGCAAAGGAACTGCCGCTTGAAGCCCGGACTTTCGCTACGCGTCTCCCAGCATCTTTCCCTGACGCCCCAGCTGCAGCAGTCGATACAGCTGCTGCAGCTGTCCACGCTGGAGCTGGCCCAGGAAGTCGAGCAGATGCTGGGCGACAACCCTTTTCTGGAGGTCGCTGGCGATGATGACCATGGTCCTGAAAGCAGCAACGTCCCAACGAACGATGCCGCGCCGCAGGCCGGTGACGATCTGTCCCTGACGTCCCCGCAGTGGGAGGCCGCAGCCGAGACTGCGGCCGATGCGGCCGAGACCTCCGGCACGGCAGAGTCCCTGAGCTGGGAGGGCGATGGCCAGTCCGGCGGCGACGATGGCGAATGGGGGGGCGATGCGGGCTCCAGCCGCACGCGCGGCCAGGGCGATGATGACGAGCTTGACGCCACGGAGCTGGCCCGCAGCGGCGAAAGCCTGACCGAATACCTGCACCGCCAGGCCATGACCCTGCGCCTGGGCGAGGTGGACCGCGCCGCGCTGCGCTTCCTGATCGAGAACCTCAACGACGATGGCTATCTGGAGGATTCTCTTGAAGAGCTGGCGCGTGGGCTGGGGGGCGACGATATCGAGGAATGCGAGGAGCTGGTGCACCGCTTCACCGTGGCGTTGCGCCTGCTGCAAAGCCTGGAGCCCGTGGGCGTGGGCGCGCGCGACCTGGCTGAATGCCTGCAGCTGCAGCTGCGCGACCAGCTGGAAGATGCCGAACGCGAGGGCGAGGATGACGAGGCGCTGGCCGTGCTGCGCACGGCGCTGGACATCTGCGCCCAGCCGATGGATCTGCTGGCACGGCGCGATCTGCGCAAGCTCGCCGTCCTGTGCGGCGCGCGCGACGAGTTGCTGCGCGAGGCGCTGGCTCTGATCGCGCGCCTGGAGCCGCGCCCTGGCCGGCGTTTTGCCGATGTGCAGCGCCAGATCGTCGTGCCCGATGTCATCGTACGCCCGGTGCGCAGCGGCGCGGGCCGGCTGGATTTCAGCGTGCAGCTCAATCCCGATGTCATGCCCAAGCTGCGTGTGCACGACATCTATGCCAGCGCGCTGCGCGGCCACCGTGGCAGCGAAGGCCACGCGGCGCTGCAGCAGCGGCTGCAGGAGGCGCGCTGGTTCATCAAGAACATCCAGCAGCGCTTCGACACCATCTTGCGCGTGTCGCAGGCCATCGTCGAGCGCCAGAAGAACTTCTTTGTGCACGGCGAGCTGGCCATGCGGCCGCTGGTGCTGCGCGATATCGCCGATGCGCTGGGCCTGCATGAATCGACCATCAGCCGCGTGACCACGGCCAAGTACATGGCCACGCCGCAAGGCACCTACGAGCTCAAGTACTTTTTCGGCTCGGGCCTGGGCACCGAGACAGGCGGCAATGCGTCGAGCACAGCCGTGCGCGCGCTGATCAAGCAATTCGTCGGCGCCGAAGATCCCAAAAAGCCGCTGTCGGACAACCAGCTGGCCGACATGCTCAAGGAGCAGGGCATCGAATGCGCGCGGCGCACCGTGGCCAAGTACCGCGAGCTGCTCAAGATCCCGCCGACCACGTTGCGCAAGGCGCTGTAGCGCGGCGGCTCAAGAAGGGCGGCCCACCACGCCATCCCAGGTCAGGCCGAATTTCAGCAGGTACTTGCGCAGCCGGTCGGCGTCGTTGATCACGCTGCGTTGCATGCGCGAGCGGTCGAAGAGGCGCCGGCCCGCCTCGGATAGCGAAGGCGATGCGCGGCACACATCCAGCACGGCCTGCAGCTGCAGGCGGTCGAACAGATCCATGGGCTCCAGCACCTCGGCAGGCAGCAGCGCGCCGAGGCCGCTGCCTTTGCCTGCGCCGGCGTGCGGCGGTGCATCGCCCCTTTGCCACAGCCATTGCAGGCGCTGGATTTCGGCATCGACCAGGGCCGTGGAGATGCGCCCCCCATCGGCCAGCGTCGCCAGGCGGGTCATGCTGGCCGACAGGTCGCGGAAGTTGCCGCTCCACAGCGCATCGGGCGAGCGTGCGAAGCGCAGGTAGCGCGTGCGGGCCTGCGCGTTGAAGCGCACCACCTGGCCGGTTTCGCCCACCAGGCGCGCGAGCAGATGGTCCATGTTGGGTTCGATGTCCTCGGGCCGGGCGGCCAGGCCCGGTAGGGTGTAGGACCAGAGGTTGATGCGTGCGAACAGATCCTCGCGAAAGCGCCCCTGCGCCACGTCCGCTCGCAGGTCGCGATGGGTGCCTGCGATCAGCTGGAAGTCGCTGCCAGCCTCGCGGTCGCTGCCCATGGGGTAGAAGCGCTTTTCTTCCACCGCCTTGAGCAGCATGGCCTGCTCGTCCAGTCCCAGCTCGCCTATTTCGTCCAGAAAGAGCACGCCCTGGTCTGCCGCACGCAGCAGGCCGGCGCGGTCGGCGGCCGCGCCGGTGAAGGCGCCTTTCTTGTGGCCGAACAGCGTGGAGGCTGCGCCATCGCCGCGCAGGGTGGCGCAGTTGACTTCCACGAAATCGCCCTGGATCTGGTGCCTGGCTTTCTTCAGCTCGTACATGCGCCGTGCCAGATGCGACTTGCCCGCGCCCGTGGGGCCGGTCAGCAAAATGGGCGCGCGCGAGCGCACGGCCACGCGCTCGATTTCGTCGATCAGTGCGTTGAAGCCTGCATTGCGCGTGGCGATGCCGCTCTTGAGAAATTGCACGGCCTCGCTTTGCTCGGCGCCGAAGCGCCGGGCGATCCCGTCGTAGCGCGACAGATCCAGGTCGATCAGTGCATAGCTGCCCGGATCTCCCATGCGCTGGCGCCGTGGCGGCGATGTCTGGGCCAGCACGCCCGGAATGCGGCGTGACTCCACCAGCAGGAACAGGCAGATCTGGGCCACATGCGTGCCTGTGGTGATGTGGGTCCAGTAGTCCTCGCGCTCGGGGTCGAAGCGGTAGGTCTGGGCCCAGTCGAACAGCCGCGCATAGACCTCCTCGAAGTCCCAGGGGTCGGCAATGTCCATCGGCACCAGGGAGACCGAGGTCTCCGGCGAGACCGTGGCGATGTCGTCACGTACCAGTTGCGCCAGTGCCATGTGCTGCGGCGCATACAGCAGCTCCAGCCGGTCGATCACCAGGTCCTCATGCTGCATGAGAGAGAGCGTGGGGCGCCATTTTTCCCACCGGCCTGCCCCCCGGCCGGAGTCCAGCTGCGTGCCCAGGAAGCCGATGACGACCTTTTTCTTGTGCATATTTTTTGGCTAGTTGATTAGCTGAAATTCTAGTCCTGTGAGCCCGCGCATCCAGGTGGGTGGAAATTGGTGGAATGAATCATTCAATGAAATCAATGGTTTGAAGAATTTTCAGTCCTTGCGGAACAGGTTGGCACGTATCTCGCAATCCACCTGGCATCCAGTGCAAGCGGTGAATGCTCACAGGCCGGGGTTGGGACAAAGGTCTGCCCCGCCGGTGCCGTCAATCCGGGTCTTTCGGGGCCTGTCGGTTTTCCGCATGCCGCGCACCGCAAGCGCTGGATAAGGGCAAGGTCGTGGAGACGCCTCGAAAGAGAACATGCCGGGTTCGACTCCCGGCTTGCCCGCCACTGGTAGCTCAGTCTGGAAGAGCATCCTCGCAAGAGGACTGTCGCAGGTTCGACTCCTGCCCATCCTCCGGCCGCAAGGCCGGGCTACTGAAACGGTCGAAAGACCACCCGCCGGACGCGGGCGGCGGCCCCGGTTGCGATGCAGCCTGGGGCTTCCTCCCGCCAGCGGCGGCGGCCTGTGCCAGCACCCGGCACGGTCCGCGCCCGCAGCCAGCCAGGCCGCCGCCCTGATCCGGGGCCGTTGCCAGGGGCGCACTGCAGGGCCCGGGCCATGTCCCCTGGCACCCCGCCTCCGCTGTAACGGCACCCCTGTGGATTGCGACGAAGACGTTCAACGAGGAGCACAAGAAATGCTGAAGATCCAATGCATCACCGTCAAGAAGAACGAACGCGCCCTGCTGCTGCGCAATGGCGATTTCGAGCGCGTGCTGCACAGCGGAAAGCACTGGCTGTTCACCGGTACCGGCCAATTGCGCGTGGAGACTTTTGCGCTGGAGCAGGCCGCCTTCACGCACGGCCTGGCTGAATACCTGATGGCGCAGGAGCCTGCCGTGGTGGCCGCCGAATTCCTGCGCGTGGACCTGTCCGAGACCGAGGTGGGTCTGCGCAGCGAAAATGGCGTGCTGGTCGAGATCCTGCCGCCCGGCACGCGCCGCCTGTACTGGAAGGGCCTGGTGGATGTGGGCGTGCAGGTGATCGACCTGCAGGCGGGCGCCGAGCTGCCCGCCGCCCTGGCGGCACGCCTGACCCAGACCCAGCTGCGCCAGCGCAGCGTGTCCGGCCTCAATGGCGTGCTGCAGGTGCAGGTGCCCGCAGGCCAATGCGCGCTGCTGACTATCGACGGCAAGGTGGACCGCCTGCTGCAGGCGGGCGCCTATGCGTTCTGGAAGTTCGGGCGCAGCATTGCCGTGGAGCTGGTGGATCTGCGCCTGCAGTCCGTCGAGGTCTCGGGCCAGGACATCATGACCCGCGACAAGGTCAGCCTGCGTCTGAACCTGAGCGCTACCTACCGCTACACCGATGTGCAGCGTGCCTTTGCCCAGCTGCAAAAGCCTGCCGAACATCTGTACCGCGAACTGCAGTTTGCGCTGCGCGCCGCCGTGGGCACCCGCACGCTCGATGAGCTGCTGGAGAACAAGACGGTGATCGACGATGTGGTGGCCGCGCACATGGCGACCCGGTTGCAGCCCTGGGGCATGGTGGTGGAGAGCGTGGGCGTGAAGGATATCGTGCTGCCCGGCGATATGAAAGCCATCCTGACCCAGGTGGTGCAGGCAGAAAAGCAGGCCCAGGCCAATGTGATCCGCCGCCGCGAGGAAACAGCCGCCACGCGTTCGCTGCTCAACACCGCCAAGGTGATGGAAGACAACCCCGTGGCCCTGCGCATGAAAGAGCTGGAGACGCTGGAGCGCGTGGCCGAGCGCATCGACAAGATCTCCGTGTTCGGAGGTCTGGACCAGATCCTCGACGGATTGGTGAAGATGCGTTGAGCCGGCATGCCTGCCAAGATGGATACGCAACGGCGCACGCTGCAGGTTGCGCCATGACCCTGATTCAAGAGAGGTACGCCATGGATAAGACGATGCCATCGCCGGCTGAGCGCATATCGGCCCTCAGGCGGGAGCTGGACTGTGCCACGCAGGCGCTTTACCGGCAGTTTGGCGGCTACCAGGCCCCTGTGGTGCCGCTGGATGCCTGCGTGGCGTGCTGCATGAATGCGGACCTGGAGCGCGAAATGCGCCGCCTGCCCCTGCGCAGCCTGACCGCGCGCCATTTCTATGAGTACAACGACGCTGCCAAAAGCACAGTCCAGCCAGCCGATGAAATCAAGTACCTGGCGCCCAGGATGCTGGAGCTGCTGGCGCAGGGCGCGCAGTTGCACCACTCCACCGAGCTGTACCTGGACCGCCTTGGCCGCTGTGGGCCGGGCGCCTTTTCGCCGCAGGAGAGCGCGGCCCTGCAGCGTTTTGCGCTGGCCTTCTTCGCGCTGGGGCTGGAGCAGTGGCATGAGCCGCGCGCCAGCGTCTTCCAGGGGGAGGAGGCCTTCTCCTGCCTGCTGATGTGGGACTATGCCGGGGTGCCCCTGGATGCCCTGCTGGCCCACTGGATGGCATGCGGCAGCGAAAGCGCCACGCTGCATTTTGTCGATGCCTGCTTCTACGAATTCCTGTGGGGCGGGCATTGCATCAGCAACGCCTTTGCCACGCATCGGGGCGGCTACCGGGCCACGATGGAGCAATGGCTGGGCCTGCCCGCCACGCGCAGGCACTGGGCCGAAAGGCTGATGCAGCTGGCGGACCGGGGGCCTGCCAGCACATGGCTGCCTGCGGGGATGGGCGACCACCCGCGCTATGCGCTGGATGAGCGCATCGGCAGCGTCTTCGATGCGATGGCCGCCTGAGGCGGCTGGAATAGACAGTACAGAACCCAACCATGAAAGAGAGCAGCACCATGGAAAACTACCAGCAGCATGAAGTCGCGGGCGGCGTGCCCATCAAGATGTGGACCCGGGGCGTGCCTGTCGAGGACGACGCGCGCAAGCAGCTGGAAAACGCCGCGCGCCTGCCGGTGGTGTTCAGGCACGTTGCGGCCATGCCCGATGTGCATCTGGGCATCGGGGCGACCGTGGGTTCGGTGATACCGACCGTCAAGGCCATCATCCCGGCGGCCGTGGGCGTGGATATCGGCTGCGGCATGATGGCCGCCAGGACCACGCTGCGCGCCGAAGACCTGCCTGACAACCTGGGGCCGCTGCGCTCGGCCATCGAGCAGGCCGTGCCCCACGGTTCGGTGCCGCGCCACCGGGGCCGCGATACCGGCAGCTGGGAGAATCCGCCCGTGTCGGTGGACCAGGTCTGGGCCACGCTGGCCGATGAGTTCGATGCGCTGTGCGAGCTGCACCCGAGGCTGGCACAGACCAATAACCGCAAGCACCTGGGAACGCTGGGTTCGGGCAACCATTTCATCGAGATCTGCCTGGACGAGGCCGGTTTCGTGTGGTTCATGCTGCATTCAGGCTCGCGCGGCGTGGGCAATGCCATCGGCACGCATTTCATCGAGCTGGCCAAGAAGGATGCCGAGCTGCACCAGCGCAATCTGCCCGACAAGGATCTGGCCTATTTCGAGGAAGGGGCGCGCTACTTCGGCGAATATGTGCGTGCCGTGTCCTGGGCGCAGAAGTTCGCCATGCGTAACCGCGAGGTCATGATGGCCCACCTCATTGCCACCGTGCGCAAGGTGATCCCCAAGCCTTTCGAGTCGCATGTCGAGGCCGTGAACTGCCACCACAACTATGTGCAGCGCGAGCGCCATTTCGGCGAGGACGTGTTCATCACCCGCAAGGGCGCGGTGAGCGCGCGGCGCGGCGAGCTGGGCATCATTCCCGGCAGCATGGGCGCGCGCAGCTATATCGTGCGCGGCCTGGGCAACCCGGAGAGCTTCGAGAGCTGCAGCCATGGCGCGGGCCGCGTGATGAGCCGCACCAAGGCCAAGAAGCTGTTCACCGTGCAGGACCATGTCAAGGCGACCGAGGGGGTGGAGTGCCGCAAGGATGCCAACGTTGTGGACGAGATTCCCATGGCCTACAAGGACATCGATGCGGTCATGGCCGCGCAGCAGGATCTGGTCGAGGTCGTGCATACGCTCAAGCAGGTGGTCTGTGTGAAGGGGTGAGGGCTGCACGCTCTCCTGCCCCCTGAAGAAAGCGGGATGGGTTTATGGAGCAGGAAAAGGTATTGAGCGCGCATCCGGTGTCCGATGCGATGCAGGCCACCGTGCGGGCCGAACTGGCCGGGCTGGAGCGGCACCACGGAGTCACGGTGCTGTTTGCCTGCGAGTCCGGCAGCCGGGGCTGGGGCTTTGCCTCGCCCGACAGCGACTACGATGTGCGCTTCATCTATGTTCACCGGCTGCCCTGGTATCTGACGGTGTCGCCGGGGCGTGATGTCATCGAGCAGCCTATCAGCGGCGAGCTCGATGTCAGCGGCTGGGAGCTGCGCAAGACGCTGGGGCTGCTGCGCGCATCCAACCCCACGGTGCTGGAGTGGCTGCGCTCGCCGATTGTCTACCGCCAGGCGCAGCCCTGGGCCGAGCGCCTGCATGCGCTGGCCGTGCAGGGCTTTTCGCCGGTGCGCGGCTACCACCACTATGTGTCCATGGCGCGCAAGAATCTGCGCGCCCATCTGAGTGGCGATGTGGTCCGGTACAAGAAGTATTTCTATGTGCTGCGGCCGCTGCTGGCCGCGCGCTGGATACGCGAGGGGCGGGGCGCGCCGCCCATGCGCTTTGCGCAACTGGCGGCGTGCACACTGGCCGATGATGCTGGCCTGCTCGCGGAAATCAACGAGCTGCTGGAGCTCAAGATGCGCCTGGGCGAGGCCGCCAAGGGTCCGCGCCGCGCCCGGATTTGCAGCTTCCTGGAGCGCGAGCTGGCATGTGCCATGGCCCATCAGCCTGGCCCGTCAGATTCCTGCGATGCGGCGCCGCTGGACGGCTATCTGCGGGAGGCCGTGGCGCATTTCCACGAGGAATGACAAGGACATGGACATGATCGAGATCGACGGATCCGCCGGGGAGGGCGGTGGGCAGATGCTGCGCACGGCGCTGGCGCTGTCCATGTGCACGGGCCGGCCTTTTGCGATGCAGCGCATCCGCGCCGGGCGGGCACGGCCCGGCCTGATGCGTCAGCATCTGGCCTGCGTCAATGCCTCGGCAGAAATCTGCGGTGCGCAGATGCAGGGGGCCGAGCTCAATTCCCAGTCCCTGCGGTTCGCGCCGGGTCCGGTGCGCGCGGGGACGTACCGCTTCGCGATCGCTTCGGCAGGCAGTTGCACCCTGCTGCTGCAGACGCTGTGGCCGGCGCTGATGCTGGCCGATGGCGAAAGCCGCCTGAGCCTGGGGGGCGGAACCCACAACCCGGCGGCGCCGCCGTTCCACTTCCTGGAGCGCAGCTATGCGCCGCTGCTGCACAGGCTGGGCGCACACTCGCAACTGCGGCTGCACCGCATGGGCTTTTATCCGGCGGGCGGTGGCGAGATCGAGGCGGTCTTGCGGCCTGCGGGCGATGGACTGCAGCCCTTTGACCTGACCGAGCGCGGCGACCCTGTGGCCAGCCATGCCGAATGTTTTGCGCCTGCGCTGCCGCGCACGGTGGCGCTGCGCGAGCTGGAGCAGCTGGGCCGGGCATTGGGCTGGACACAGGAGCAGTTGCATGTGGCCGCCACGCGCCAGCATGAGGGGCCCGGCAATGCGCTGCTGGCCACACTGGAGTACGAACACCTGTGCGAGGTGTTCACGCAGTTCGGCACCAAGGGCGTCAGCGCCGAGACGGTGGCCCGTGGCCTAGCCGCCGAGGTGCGCCGCTACCAGCAGGGGCAGGCGGCGCTGGGGCCGCATCTGGCCGACCAGTGGGCGCTGCCGCTGGCGCTGGCTGTCTGGCGCAGTGCCCGCGCAGCCTGCTACACCTGCACGCAGCTGACGGCGCATGCGCACAGCAATTTCGCGGTGATCGCGCAGTTTCTGCCCGTGCGCTTTGCGGTGCAGGCGCAGGGCACGGGCTGGCGCGTTTCGCTGGCGCCGGCATGAACGGGCATGGCCAGGATGTACCGCTTCAGCGGTCTGGCCGTACCAGCGTGCTTTTGCCGAACAGGCTCTCCAGCAGGTCCACGACCAGTTCGGCCGTCTGGTTGCACAGGTCCCGCGCAGGGTTGAGCTCCACCAGGTCCAGGGACCCCAGGCGGCCCGTGTCGGCCAGCATTTCCATGCACAGCTGGGCTTCGCGGTAGCTGGGGCCGCCGCGCACGGGCGTGCCCGTGCCGGGGGCGATGTCCGGGTCCAGGAAGTCCACGTCAAAGCTCAGGTGCAGATGGGTGCTGCTGCCTTCGAGGCCGACGAGCGCGCGGCGCATGACCTCACGCATGCCCAGCTCGTCAATGGCACGCATGTCGTAGACCTCGATGCCCAGCGCGTACAGCAGGCGTTTTTCCTGGTCATCGACGCTGCGCAGGCCGATCTGGCACAGCGTGGATGCATCGAGCGCCGGTACCGTGCCGCCGGACAGCGCGGTCAGCGGCCCCGGCCCCAGGCCGCAGAGGCTGGCCACGGGCATGCCATGCAGGTTGCCGCTGGGCGATATCTCGGGCGTATTGCAGTCGGCATGGGCGTCCAGCCAGACCACGCGCAGTGCGCGGCCCTGGCGCCGGCAATGGGCCGCCACGGCGCCGATCGAGCCCATGGCCAGGCTGTGGTCCCCGCCCAGCATCAGCGGCAGCTCGCCATCGGCCAGGGCCTGGCCCACGGCCTGGTGCACGGACTCCATCCAGGCGCGTGCCGGTGCCAGGTGGCGCAGCCCCTGCTCGGGCGGTGCCTGCGGATTGGGGGGGCCCGCCAGGTTGCCGGTGTCATGTACCCGGCGGCCGAGCCGGCGCAGGGCCGGCCCCAGGCCGGCTACGCGCAGCGCGTCCGGCCCCATGGCGCTGCCCAGGCGGCTGGCGCCGATGTCGGTGGGCGCGCCGATGAGGCGCAGTGTGGGGGCGCAGGCCATGGGCGTGGCGTCCTGTGGTGCCTTGGCCTGGCCTCAGGCCCGGCTGTCCAGGTGCGCCGCATCGCGCACCAGCCGGTACAGGTCGCGCGGGTCGGCCAGCGCGGGCACCAGGTCCAGCGGCTGCAGCATGCCGGCATCGCGGGCCAGCGCATGCAGCCAGCGCAGCGCAGCGAAGTCTTCCAGCGCAAAGCCCACCGAGTCGAACAGCGTGATCTGGTCGTCCTGGGTGCGCCCGGGGGCCTGGCCGGTGATGACCTGCCACAGCTCGCTGACGGGCGCGTCGGCGGGCAACTGCTGGATTTCGCCCTCCACCCGGGTCTGTGGCGGGTATTCGACGAAGATGCGGCAGCGCTGCAGCAGCTCCACAGGCAGCTCGGTCTTGCCGGGGCCGTCGCCGCCCACGGCGTTGATGTGCATGCCGGGGCGGACGTCGGCGTCGGCGATCACGGCCTGGCGGCGCTTGGCAGCCGTGACCGTGGTCACGATGTCGGCGCCGTCCAGCGCCTCGCGGCTGCTGGCGCAGCGGGTGATGCGCGCAGCGGCGATGCCGGCATGGCCCAGGTTGTCCGCGAGCTTGTCCATGGTGGCTGGGTCCAGATCGAACACCCGCAGTTGCTCGATGCCCAGCAGTTCGGTGAAGGCCAGGGCCTGGAATTCGGCCTGCGAGCCCGCGCCGATCAGCGCCATGCAGCGGCTGCCGGGCCGTGCCAGATGGCGCGCTGCCAGCGCCGAGGTCGCGGCTGTGCGCAGGGCCGTGACCAGCGTCAGGTCGGCCAGGAAGATGGGCATGCCCGTGGCCATGTCGGCCAGCGCGCCGAAGGCCATCACTGTCGGCAGGCCCTGCAGCCGGTTGCCGGGGTGGCCGTTGACGTACTTGAAGGCATAGTCCTGCTCGTCGCAGACGGGCATCAGCTCGATCACGCCGCCCAGGGAGTGGTGGGCGATGCGCGCCGATTTCTCGAAGTCGGGCCAGCGCGCGAAGTCGGCCTCGATGGCCTGCGCCAGGCCCTGCAGGCAGCGGCCCGGGCCATGGCGGGCCACCAGGCGTGCAGCCTGGGCAGCGCCGAGAAAGGCGGTCCGTGTGGGAAGGTGGCGTGTTTCCATGCGTCTCTCCCTTGCAGTTGTATCCACTGTAGGCCTGCGCGGGCGTCCATGCAAGCGGCTTTCGTCTGGCGCATGCGCGGGGAATCGCGGTGGGCGTATGCTCGGCACCCAAGCTATGAACCAATTGCATCTGTTTTTGCCCTGCGCCGCTGGCGTCGAGGGCTTTCTGGCCGACGAGGTCCACGCGATCACGGGCCTGAGCGGCCATGACCTCATGGTCGGGCGCGGCGGCGTGATGGTGCGCGGCCTGTGGCGCGACGCCATGCTGCTGAACCTGCACAGCCGTCTGGCCCAGCGCGTGCTGGTGCAGCTGTCGCAGACGCTGTACCGCAACGAGAACGATCTGTACCGTGCCGCCAGCGAGGTGGCCTGGGAGATCTGGTTCTCTCCGCGCGAGAGCTTCAAGATCGAGGTCACGGCCCAGCACAGCCCGCTGACCAGCCTCAACTTCGCAGCGCTGCGTGTCAAGGACGCGATTGCCGACCGCTTCCGGGCCAAGAAGGGTGTGCGCCCTGATGTGGAGACGCGCCAGCCGGACGTGCGCGTGCACCTGCACCTGACCACGGATGAGGCCACCATCTACATCGATACCTCGGGCGAGGCGCTGTTCAAGCGCGGCTGGCGCGAGGACAAGGGCGATGCGCCGCTCAAGGAAACCCTGGCCGCCGCCATGATCGCCGCCACCGGCTGGGAGCCGCATGGCAGCGACCCTCAGCCGTTGTATGACCCCTGCTGCGGCAGCGGCACGGTGGTCATCGAGGCGGCGCAGATCGCACGGCGCATTCCTGCCGGCATCCTGCGGCGCTTTGCGTTCGAGAAGCTCGTGCCTTTCCAGCGGCATGTCTGGGAGGCCATGCTCGACGAGTCCGAGGCCGCCATCCTGCCCGAGAGCCCTGTGGGCATCTACGGCTCGGATGTGTCGCACCGCATGGTGGATTTTGCCCAGCGCAATGCCGACCGCGCGGGCGTGGGCAAGACCGTGCAGCTGCGCGGCGGCGATGCGCTGCAGCGCATGCCCCCGTGCGAGCAGCCGGGCATCCTGCTGCTGAACCCGCCCTATGGCGAGCGCATTGCCGCCGCCGGCTCTGCCGGCCGCAATGCCGCCGAGCGCATGGGCCAGGTGGAGCGCGCAGGCCGCGAAACCGCCCAGACCGAGGACGGCGTGGAGTTCTTCAGCCAGTTGGCGGCCCACTGGAAGAAGAACTACAGCGGCTGGAGCGGCTGGATGCTGACGCCCGACCTCAAGCTGCCCGGCAAGATGCGCCTGAAGGAGGCCCGCCGCACGCCGATGTGGAACGGCCCCATCGAGTGCCGGCTGTTCCGCTTCGACATGATCCGGGGCGCGGTCAAGCCCCGCAAGGACAGCGAAGTGCCAGGCGGGGGCGCTGCCGCATGAAGATCGTGCTGCGCTGGCCGCAGTGCAATGACGGCTACGAAGGACCCCAGCCGCGCCCCGTGGTGCTGGATACCAATGTGGTGCTGGATATGCTGATCTTCGATGACCCGCACATCCCGCCCATCCGCGAGCTTGTGCAGCAGGGGCGGCTGCGCTGGATCGCCGACCAGGCCCAGCGCACCGAACTCGAACGCGTGCTGCACTACAGCCAGATCGCGCCGCGCGTCAGTTTCTATGGCAAGACCGCCGAAGGCGTACTTGCGGCGTTCGACGAGGCCGTCGAATATGTCGGCGATGCGCCGCGCATCCGCTTTGCCTGCACCGACCCCGACGACCAGCATTTCCTGGACCTGGCCAGCCAGCACCGGGCGCTCCTGATCAGCAAGGACAAGGCCGTGCTCAAGCTGCGCAAGCGTGTGGCGGGCCTGGGTGCGACCGTGGGCAATATCCTGATGGCCGAAGCCGCCGAGTCAGCCGCCTGAACTGTTCGAGGGGAAGTTCAGCGTCAGCCGCAGCATGTCCCGGTGCTGCACACCGCGCTCCCATAGCTGGGTGGTGTAGTGCTTGAGAAAGAAGTCGCGCTTGATGCCCGTCACGCGAAAGCCGGCGCGCTGGTAGAAGACCAGCTGATCGCCGAAGGTGCCGGTTCCCACCTCAAGACGGGGCGCACCCTGCGAGCGTGCCCACTCGATGGCCCGGCGCAGCAGCGCCGTGCCCAGGCCACGGTTGTGCAGTGTCTCGGTGACTGCAATGTTCATCAGCTCCCAGGCGGGCGGGCTGCCGTCTTCCACGCTGGCGCGCAGCGCCACCAGCACGCACAGGCCCAGCACTTCGCCACGCCCGCCGGGCCGTGGGGGCTGGCCTTCGCGCTGGAAGGACTCGCGCGCGGCAAAGCAGGTGGAGCCCGCCAGATAGCCGCGCACCTTCTCGCGCGAGGGATCGGCGGAGAGCAGCAGCGGCCAGGGCGCTTCGGCCGGGTTCAACGGCTCGATGTGCCATGCGGCCAATGGGGCGGTGGACGCTTTCATCCCCCGAATCATCCCACGCCTGCCACCTTTTGCATTTGCATTCCGCAATCTAGTGGTTTATACTTATCCTAAGGGTTAACACTAAGAGGGTTTTCCCGGCATTCGCGGCAGTTGAGATGCCTGCCGCCAGTGATTGTTGAGCGTCTCATTAAGGAACTCCGCCATGCGCCAAGCAATCCATTCCCTGATCAGCTTCATCCAGCAAGCCCGCCAGGCTGAACTCGAAATCGCCAACCAGTAAGCCGGTTGGAGGCAGGCGCGCGCCACGCGTGCCCACCGACGCGATAGCCCCATTGCCATGACGGCCTTGGGGCTTTTGTTTTTTGCCTGTCGGCTACAGGCCTAGCACCAGCCGGCCGTTTCGGGCGCGTGAGCAGCAGCTCATCATCTTGGTGCAGGCCGCCCGCTCGCTGCGGGTGAGCACCCGGTCGCGGTGGTCCACCTCGCCGTCGAGCACGGGCACTTCGCAGGAGCCGCACAGTCCCTCGCGGCAGTCGCTTTGCACCGCGATGCCGGCGCCGCGCAGCGCATCCAGCAGCGTCTGGTCGCTGCGCACCTGCAGTACCTGCGCCGAGTCGCGCAGCTCGACCTCGAAAGCCTGCTCCTTCGCTGGGTCCAGCGTGCCCGCCGCCGAGGTGAAATGCTCCACGCGCAGGCTGTCCTCGGGCCAGTGGCGGCTGGCTGCCTCCAGGCCTTGCAGCATGCGCTGCGGGCCGCAGGCCTGGATGCGCGCGCCGCTGCGCGGCGTGGCCAGCAAGGCGGCATAGTCGGCGCGCCGACCCTCCTCGGCAATGTACAGATGCAGCCGCCCGCCATGCGCGGCCTGCAGTTGCGCCAGCAGTGCCATGCCCGCGCGGCGCCGGCCGCTGTAGTGGATTTCGTAGGACATGCCCAGTGCCTTGGCACGCTGCGCCATGGCCGAGATGGGCGTGATGCCGATGCCGCCAGCCACCAAAATCAGATGGCTGGCGCTTTCGTCGAGCGGGAAATGGTTGCGCGGGCCCCGCACCTGCACGATGGCGCCGCTGCGCAGCTGCTCATGCACCCAGGCCGATCCGCCCCGGCTGCATGCCTCGCGCTGCACGGCGATTTCGTAGCTGCAGCCGTCCTGCAGATCGCCGCACAGCGAGTAGGCGCGCGACAGGCCGGTGCTGCCGCACTGCAGGTCGATGTGCGCGCCCGGCGTCCAGCGCGGCAAGGCCTGCCCGTCGGCGGACTGCAGGCGCAGGCGCAGCACGCCGTCGGCGGCAGGCTCGGCCCGGATCACGCGCATGGGCCGGCTGGCGCCGCCCTGCAGGGCCTCGCCGATGCGCACCGGCTGGCGCGCCTGCAGCCGTGCCGGGTCGCGGCGCTCGGGGTTGAGGGCAGGGTCCCACTCCACCCACAGGTGCTCGGGTCCCCGGAACGAGGTGTTGGGCACATAGGTGAAGCGCTGCTCGGCCAGCCGCATGTGGGGCAGGCGGCGCGTGAATTCCTCCAGGAAAATCTGCATTTCCATGCGCGCCAGGTTCTTGCCCATGCACTGGTGCGCGCCATAGCCGAAGGTCAGGTGGTCGCCCGCGTTGTCGCGGTGGATGTCAAAAAAGCCGGCATCGGCAAAGCGCTGCTCGTCATGGTTGGCCGAGGCGGTGACGATGAGCAGCTTGCTGCCCGCCGGCACGGGCACACCGCCGATCACCACATCGCGCGTGGCCAGGCGCCGCCAGGCGGCCACCGAGCCGTTGTGGCGCAGGCACTCCTCCACGGCGTTGGGAATCAGCGCGGGGTTCTCGCAGATCTGCCGCCATGCCTCGGGGTGCTGCAGCAGCAGCTTGACGGCGTTGGCCGTGGCATTGGCCGTGGTCTCGTGCGCGGCCACGATGCCGGCCATCATCATGGAGTGCAGGTAGGAGTCTGTGACGACCTCGGGCAACTCCTTTTGCTTGCGGATGCCGTACTGCATCCAGCCCGGCGCGTCCGGGTTCTCGCGCATCTTGGCCAGCACCTTGCCAGCCAGTTGCCAGAAGTTGCCCACCGCATGCGCCACCGCCACCTGCTGCTCGGGCCGGGGCCGGCCCCAGGTGTTGACGGTGTGGGCGATGGAGTATTCGCGCAGCCTGTCCATGTCCTCTTCGGGCACGCCCAGGAAGTGCAGGGCCACGGTCAGAGGCACTTCCCAGAGCATCTGGTCCACGAGGTCGGCGCGGCCATCGTCGATGAAACGGTCCACGTAGGCGCGCGCCAGTTCGCGCACCATGGGCTCGTGGTGGCGCAGCGCCTCGGGCGTGAAAGGCTCCATCAGCGCGCGGCGGCGCGGCATGTGGGCAGGCTCGTCCTCGTTGACCAGGGTGCGGTTCAGCGCGAAGCCGTAGGAGGCCAGCACGGCATTGGCCTGCTTGCCCGTGGGCGTGATCTTCTCCAGCGCGATCGAGGGGCTGAAGGTGATGTTGTCGCGGAAGATGGCCTGGATGTCGTCAAAGCGCGTGACCACCCAGTAGCCCAGCAGCGGGCTGTAGAACACCGGCTCCTGCTCACGCGCCCAGCGCAGGTACTCGGGCGGATCCTGCTGGTAGCCGTCGCTGAACGGGTCGAAGCCTGCCGCGCCGGCGCTCACGGGGCAGCCCGTAGGGCCGGTCTGGCCGCTGGGCTGGCGGTGGTCGATGGGGCAGCGTGCGTGCGTGGCCGGGGAGCTTGCGGAGGCGGTCATGGTATGGCGTCAATCTTCAGTGCGCTTTGCGCGATGGCGTGTGCCATCTGCTCAGAGGGCTTCGTCAATCCAGGGTGATGTTCAGATCACGGATCAGCTTGTGCCAGCGCGTGCTCTCGCTGGCCAGCAGCGCGGCGAACTGCTCGGGCGTGCTGCCTACGGGCTCCACGCCGAAATCGACGAGCTTCTGGCGCACGGCGGGTTCGTTGATGGCGGCCACGACCTGCTTGTGCAGGGCGGCGATGACCGGGGCCGGCGTTTTGGCCGGTGCCACCAGCCCGACCAGGGCCGCGGCCTGCACCTGGGGCAGGCCCAGTTCGGCGAAGGTGGGCACATCGGGCAACTGGGGCAGGCGCGTGGCATGGGCCACGGCCAGGGGGCGCACCTTGCCGCCCTTGATGAAGCCCGCGCCAGCGGCCAGATCCACCATCATCACGGGCACCTGGCCTCCGGCCACATCGCCCAGGGCTGGCGCTGCGCCCCGGTAGGGCGCATGCACCAGCTTCAGGCCGGCCTCCACCTTGAGCAGCTCCATGGCCAGGTGGTGGGGGCTGCCGGCGCCTGCCGAGGCGTAGTTCACGCCGTCCTTGCTGGCCCGCGCCTGGGCGAAGAACTCGCTGGCGCTGGCGGCGGACATGCCGGGGCCGGCCACCAGGATCATGGGAAAGCGTCCCATCAGCGTGACCGGTGCCAGGTCGCGGCCGGGGCTGTAGCTCAGGCTCTTGTAGAGCACGGGATTGAAGACCAGGGTGCCGTTGTCGGCGGACAGCACGGTGTAGCCGTCGGCCGGCGCCCGGGCGGTCTCCGAGGCGCCGATGGCCGTGTTGCCGCCCGGGCGGTTGTCCACCACGATGCTCTGGTGGATCTGGCCCGCCCAGGCCTGGCCGATGGTGCGGGCCAGAAAGTCCGAGCCGCCGCCGGCGGCATACGGCACGATCCAGCGCACGCTTTTGGCGGGGAATTTGTCCTGGGCCATCGCGCCGGGCAGGGCCATAGCTCCCAGCAGGCCTGCAGCCAGGGCAGTGGTGAAAAAACGCTTGTGCATGGGGTTTGTCTCCGGTGAGGCTCGGACGGCATCCGATCAGTTTTGTTTTGCGTAATTTTTCTACGCATTGCGTAAAAGTTCCGACGGGGATTACCCGCAAGCTGCGGCACAATGCGCCGCAGCCCCTGACCCGGTGCCTTTGCCAGGCCCCCTGATGCCATGACCGCTTCCCGTCTGCCCGAGACCCCCGAGCCCCTGCCACGCGAGCGGCGCCAGCGCGTGCAGGCTGCCGAGACCTGCCTGGCCGTGCTCAAGGCTCTGGCCACGCTGGGCGGGCGCGCCAGCCTGACGGCCATCGGCGCGGCGGTGCAGGAAAGCCCGGCCAAGGTGCACCGCTATCTGGCCAGCCTGATGGCCGAGGGGCTGGTAGAGCAGGACCGGGGCGGCACGCAGTACGCGCTGGCGGCCGAGGCCATCCGCGTGGGGCTGGCCGCCATGCGCCAGTCCGACCCTATCCGCCTGGCCGAGCCTGCGCTGCTGCATTTGCGCGAGGCCTTGCAGGTCACCAGCTTCGTGGCCGTGATGGGCAATCTGGGGCCGACCATCGTGCGCTTCGAGGAGCCGGGGCTGCCGGTCACCGTCAATGTGCGCGTGGGCTCGGTGATGTCACTGCTGTGGTCGGCCACCGGGCGGGCCTTTTTCGCCTTCATGGACGATGACGCCCGCGCCGATGCGCTGCTGGCGCAGGAGCTGGCCGCCGCGCCGGCAGAGCGCCGCGCGCTGCTGGACGCGGCAGATCCCCTGGGCACGCTGCGCCGCGAAATCCGCGCAGCCGGCTGCGCTGCGGTGCGCGACCTCAACCTGCCCGGCATCAGCGCCGTGGCGGCGCCGCTGCGCGACTACACCGGCCATGTGGCGGCCGTGCTCTGCGCGCTGGGCGCCAGCGGCGGCTTCGACCCGGACCCGCAGGGCACGGTGGCCCGGGCCGTCTGCGCCGAGGCCGCGCGGGTCAGTGCATCCCTGGGGTATCTGGCGCCGGCCTGAACGGCGTCCGTTGCACGGCGCCCGTTGCACGTCGCCCGTTACACGGCGTCCGTTACACGGCGTCCGTTATGGCGTCACCAGCGAGTACGCCATGCGCAGGCGCTGCATGTCGCGGCCCAGGCGGCGGCTTTCGGGCAGGCGGCGCACCCAGCCCATCTGTGCCACGGTGCGCGCCAGCAGGGCGCGCGCCTGCGGGGCCATGGATTGTGTGAAGTCCTGCCAGGCCGCCCGTGCGGCCTGTTGCGCGCCGGCCTGGTGCAGTATCCAGGCGGTGGAGTGGGCATAGCACAGGGCGTCGCGCACATGGCACAGGGGCAGGGGCAGATGGGCAGCAGGGTCGTCCTCGAAGTCGATGAAGCCGATCACGCCATCGGCGCAGCAGACCATGTTGCGCGCGAAGGCCTGGCTCAGGCAGTCGCCGCTGTCATGCACCTGGCGCAGCGCCTGCAGGCCCTGGCGCCACAGCGCCAGCGTGGCCTCGCCGCCCTGGGACAGGGCGGCTTCCATGGCATTGCCCAGCGAGGGCGCTTCCACACCGGGGCGCCCCAGGTGGCGCATGGCAAAGCCATGCTCGCACTCGGCCAGCACGGCGGGCACGCGCAGGCCGCGCCGCTCCAGCTGGCGCAGGCGCCGCACTTCGGTGCGCAGGGCCTCGTGCCCGCCGGGGTTGGGCACAGGCCGCAGTACAGGCAGGCGCAGGCCTGCGGCCAGCAGGGCCAGCGCCCGGTAGCGCCAGGCCGGGTTGCTGGCGCCTGCGCGCTTGACCCAGATGGTTTCGTCGCCCCGGTCATGGCGCTGGATGCTGATGGGCTGGCTCAGGACATGGGCACGCAGGAAGGCGTCGTAGTCGGTCGGTACGCCAGAAGGCGCAGAGGGAGAGGCGGCGGGGGACGGTTCGGACACGGCGGGCTTTGCAGGTAGCGGCCGGCGCTGGCACCGGCCCGAGGCAGCGATTGTGCCGTGCCACGCCGGGCAGCGCAGCACGCGCTATCCAGGCTTGTACGGGTGGCCGAAATCCATACAATGGACTGATTCCTATTTGTATTGCGCCTGTCCATCCTCAGGCTATCGCGCGCAGGAAGGGCATCTTGGATACCGCAGAGCCCGTGCTCCGGCAGCACGTCGAGAATTTGTACGCAGACCACCACGACTGGCTCAGGGGCTGGCTGCGCCGCAGGCTGGGCGACAGGGCCGATGCGTCGGATCTGGCGCACGACACCTTCATACGGCTGGTGCAGCGTCCCCGGTGCTTTGACAGCAGCCAGCAGGCGCGGGCCTATCTGCGTACCGTGGCCAATGGCCTGTGCATCGATCTGTGGCGCCACCGCGAGATCGAGCGCGCATGGCTGCAAACGCTGGCGCAACAGCCCGAGGCGCATGCGCCGTCGGCCGAGCAGCAGGCGTCGGTGCTGCAGGCGCTGTACGAGATCGATGCCATGCTGCGCCAGCTCGCGCCCAGGGTTGCCCGCGCCTTTGTCCTGACGGCGGCGTGCGGCATGACGCACCAGGAGGTTGCGGGCGAACTGGGCGTGTCCTCGCGCATGGTGCGCCACTACATCACGCAGGCCATGCTCCACTGCATGCAGCTGGAAGCCCGCCAGCTGGTGCACCACGGAACGGCGCTGCCGTGAACAGGCCGGCGACCGGCCAGGCGGTGCCGCCACAGGCGGCCATGGAGCAGGCCGCCGCCTGGTTTGCGCTGCTGTACTCGGGCGACGCCACCGATGCGGACCGGGCTGGCTGGCAGCGCTGGCTGCAGCAGGCCGAGGACCATCGTGCTGCATGGCAACTGGCCGAGCGCGTCGGCCAGCGTTTTGCGCCGTTGCAGAGCCAGGATGCGCCGCGCCTTGCCGTGGACTGCCTGCCTGCCGCCAGCCAGGGCCGCACCCGGCGTCGCAGGCTGCTGGGCCTGGCCGTGGCTGCGCTGGGAGGGGGTGTTCTGGGCTGGTCTGCATGGGGGCGCCTGGGTCCGGCTGGCGCATGGCTGGCGGACTACCGTACCGCCACCGGCGAGCGCCGCGAAACCCTGCTGGCCGATGGCACGCGCCTGTGGCTGGGCAGCGCCAGCGCGGTGGACCAGGCCTATGGCGCCAGCCTGCGCAGGCTGCAACTGCTGGCGGGCGAGATATTGGTGCAGACGGCGGCCGATCCGGCGCGTCCCCTGGTCGTGGACACGGCCCACGGGCGCATGCAGGCGCTGGGCACCCGGTTCGGCGTGCGCCTGGAGGCAAACGGCAGCACGCTGCTGAGCGTGTATGAGGGCCGGGTGCGTGCCTCTATTCCGGCTGGCGCCGCCATGGCGCTGGTGGAGGCCGGTCAGCAGCTGCGCTTCAATGCCCAGGGCCTGCAGGAACGCGCGCCAGCCGATCCTGCGCGCGAGGCCTGGTCTCGCGGCATTTTGCTGGCGCATGACAGGCCGCTGGGCGAGGTCGTTGCCGAGCTGGCCCGATACCGCCACGGCGTCATGCAGGTATCGCCGCAGGTGGCGCAGCTGCCGGTGCTTGGCAGCTATCCGCTGGACGATGTGGAGAGCGCGCTGGCCATGCTGGAGCGGGCACTGCCCATCCGCGTGGCGCATCCCTTGCCTGGGTGGACGCGGATCGGGCCTGCCGAGCGCTAGGTCCGGGCCCGGGCGCATGGCGTGCGCCCATGTCATTTCCGCATTTTCCCCGCTCATCCGGTTCACAGGCAGGAGTGAGCAGGCAGCGCCTGCCCGCCACCGGATTTCCACCAATCACAGAAAAGAGGGTCGGCATGCCTTGTCCACCAATGCGCGGGGGTGCGCGCATCTTGCGTTCCATTCCATCCGCCACGGGCCTGCTGCTGGCGGGCAGCCTTGCCGCCAGCGCCGGATGGAGCGGCCATGCGCTGGCGCAGCCTGCTGCGGCGCAGCAGGACGCAGCCGGGGACCAGCGAAGCTACCGCATTCCCGCCGGTCCCCTGGACACGGTGCTGATGCGCTTCCTGTCCGAGTCGGGCCTGCTGCTGTCGGGCAGTGCTGCGCTGGCCCGGGGCCGCAGCAGCCCTGGCGTGCAAGGCCGCTTCACGCCCGCAGGCGCGCTCGATGCGCTGCTGGCCGGCACAGGCCTGCAGGCCCAGGCCCTGGGCCATGGCCGCTATGCGCTGCAGGCCATGTCCACAGCGACGGTGGCGGCACCGCCGGCTTCCACTGCCGCGTCCTTGGCGCCTGCCACGCTGCCCACGGTGACGGTGTCCACCCCGCGCGAGAGCGCCACCGGCCCGGCCAATGGGTATCTGGCCGAGCGCAGCGCCACCGCCAGCAAGACCGATCAGTCCCTGTTCACCACGCCGGCCTCGCTGTCCGTTGTCACCCAGCACCAGATCGAAGCCCAGGCCACGCGCAGCCTGACCGAGGCGCTGCGCTACAGCGCCGGCGTTTCCTCGGAGTACGAGGGCGTGGATTCGCGCTTCGATACGCTGGCCCTGCGCGGCTTCAGCGCGGGCTCGGTTACCTGGCTCAATGGCCTGCGGCTCGACGGCGGCGCGGGCGCAGGCAACAACTGGACCCGGCCCCAGGTCGATCCCTATCTGCTCAACCGCATCGAGATTCTCAAGGGCCCGGCGGCGGCGCTCTACGGACAGATGGTGCCCGGCGGCATGGCCCATCTGTCCACCAAGCGCGCGGGCGACGAGGGCGCGCAGCAAAGCGCGGAGTTCACGCTGGGCAGCTATGGGCAGCGGCGCATGGGTCTGGATCTGAATGGCCGCTTTGGCGGGCAGGACCAGGCCGCCTGGCGCCTGCTGGCGCTGGACAGCCGCAGCGGCAGCCAGGTGGACTTCGTGCGGCGCGGGCGCCAGCTGCTGGCGCCTTCGGTGCAACTGGATCTGGCGCGGCGCGGCACGCTGCGGCTGTGGGCCAGCCTTCAGCGGGACAGGGGCGGCAACGATGCCCTGTGGCTGCCTGCCTATGGCACGCTGTGGCCCAACCCCAACGGCCGCCTGCCGGTGTCGCGCAACCCCGGCGAGCCCGGGTTCGACCGCTTCGACCGCGACCAGGGCATGGCGGGGCTGTCCCTGGAGTATGCGCTGACCAGCGCCCTGATGCTGCACCACGAAAGCCGCCTGCAGCGCCTCAGGACGGACTTCCAGACGGTGCAAAGCGATATGTACTCCGACCCCGACCCGGCCGATGGCGGCTGGGACTGGCGCAGCATTCGCCGCTACGCCACCTGGGGCCGGGGCAAGGCACGCGCGCTGGCCAGCGATACGCGGCTGCAGTGGACGCTGGACGCCGGTCAGGCGCGGCACACCACCCTGCTGGGGCTGGACTATTACCAGGACCGGTTCACCGCCCAGCGGGACACGGCCACGGTGGGGCCGACCGCCAGCGATGGCGTGCTCGACATCTATGCGCCGCAGTACGGCATGCCGGTGGGCGGCTTCGAGCGCCTGTCGGGCATCGGCAGCCGCCAGGGGCAGACCGGCCTGTACGCGCAGCACCAGATGCGCTGGCGGGGCTGGCATTCCACCCTCGGCCTTCGCCATGACCGGGCGCGGGTCAGCGGCAGCAGCCACCGCCGGGACGGCGAGGTGTTCGACCTGGGCCAGCGCGACAGCGCCACCACGGGCCGCATGGGCCTGCTGTACGACGCAGGCATCTGGGCGCCTTACATGAGCTACAGCACCTCGTTCGAGCCGGTGGCCGGCGTGGACTTCAATGGCGCGCCGTTCAAGCCCATGCGCGGCAAGCAGCTGGAGCTGGGCCTGAAGCTGCAGCCACGGCCGGACTGGATGCTGACCCTGGCTGCATTCGACCTGCGCCAGAAGAACCGCCTCACGGACGACCCTGTCAACGGCTTTCCGGAGCAGGTGCAGACCGGCCTGGCCCGCTCGCGCGGGCTGGAGCTGGAGATGAAGGGGCGCATCCACCGCAACTGGTCGGTCATCGGCGCCTATACCTACCTGGATACCCGGGTCCTGCAGTCCGAGGTCCCCGAGGAACTGGGCCAGCCGCTGCTGTTCGTGCCGCGCCACCAGGCATCGGTCTGGCTGGACTACACCTTTGGCGCACAGCATGCGCTGCGCGGCATGGTCCTCGGCGGCGGCGTGCGCTACGTGGGCGCGACGCGCAATGGCGATGTCGGCCAGCCCGGTGGCGGGTATGCGGCCATGGCGATCCCATCGCACACGGTGTTTGATGCGCGTCTTTCCATGCTGCTGGGCGTGGTCTCGCCAGCGCTGCGCGACAGCGAACTGGCGCTCAACGTCAGCAATCTCACCAACCGGCGCTATGTGCCGGCCTGCGGAGGGCTGTGGAGCTGCAACTGGGCTCTGCAGCGCCAGGTCAGCCTGACCTTCACCGGGCGGTGGTAGGCCCTATGGACATGGCCGCCCCGGGGCTGCTGCTGGCGCTGGCGGGCTGCGTCAGCATCTACCTGTCCTCGCCCCACCAGTCGTGGCGCGCGCACGCCTGGCCTGCACGGCCTGCGCGCCTGGCCGGCACGGGCCTGCTGGCCGCTGGCATGGCCTGCCTGCTCCAGTCCATGCAGGCCGTGGCGGCGGTGTTCACCTGGGCCACCTGGCTGATGCTGCTGTGGACGCTGCTGCCCTGGCTGGGCGCAGGATGCGCCTGGATGCGGGGGCGCTGACGTGGCTGCAGCAAAGCCAATGCCCATCCGCCGCGACTGGCTGGCCAAGAGCCTGGCGGGCGCCGTGCTCGGCGGTACGCTGGCGCTGGGCGCCAGCGGCCTGTTCGTGCAGGCTGCCACCGGGCTGGAGCCCGGCATCCGGGCCCAGCTTGCCATGTGGCTGGTGGTGCCGGTCTGGATGGCGGCGCTGGCCTTGGCTTTCCTGTGGCGCGATGGCTGGCGCGCCTGGCTGTGGCTGGGACTGGCCAACGGGCTGGCCTGGGGCGTCTGGGCCTTGGGGGCACCGCCATGATCCGCACCGACATCATCCGCCTCTACAAGAGCGTCCATACCTGGACCGGCATCGTCGCCGGCATGGCGCTGTTCATCGCCTTCTATGCGGGGGCGCTGACCCTGTTCAAGGACCAGATCGGCCAGTGGGCGGTGCCGCCCGCCACGGCCGCAGGCGGCACCGTCCCGGACCGGCTGCCCGGCCTGATTCAGGGCGTGCTGCGCGAGCGGCCCCAGGCGGGGGAGTCGTTTGAGATCGCGCTGGCCTCCACAGGCGGCGGCATGGCCCGCATGCGCTGGAATGAGCCCGCGCCAGATGGCCAGGGGCCGCCGCGCTCTTTCGCGGCCACGCTGGGGGTGGACGGCATCGTGCGCATTGCGCCGGACCCGGAGGGCGGGCTGGCGCAGCTCATCTACACGCTGCATGCCGTGGTCGGCCTGCCCGTGGTCAACGGCTTCACCCTCTCTGTCATGGGCGTGGTGGCCGTGCTGTACACGCTGGCGCTGGTGTCGGGTGTGATCGTGCTGCTGCCCACGCTGACCAGGGACTTTTTCGCGCTGCGCCTGGGCGGCAATCTCAAGCGCATGTGGCTGGATGCGCACAACGTGACCGGCATCGTCAGCCTGCCGTTCCATCTGGTCATGGCATTGACCTCGGTGGCGTTCGCCTTCCATGACCGGATCTACGACGCACAGGACTGGCTCATCCACGGCACGCCTGCTGCGGCGGTGGCCCCGGAGCCCGCATCCGGACCTGCCCCTGCTGCTGCGCGCGACCCGGCCGCCCTGCAGCCGCCGCAGGAACTGCTGGCCCTGGCGCAGGCGCTGTCGGCCACCTTCGTGCCCCAGGCGCTGGACTACCACGATGTGGCCGGCGCCGATGCCAGCGTGACTGTGTACGGCACGGACCCGGCGGCCCTGGCCCGGCAGATGGCCGTGACCCTGGACCCCTACAGCGGGCGGGTGGTGCAGGACGATCTGACGGTGCCGCGCAGACCCTGGTGGACAGTTTTTTTGCACTGCACCTGGGCAGCTTTGGCGGCATGCTGGTGCGGTGGATGTACTTTGTGCTGGCGCTGGCGGGCGCCTGGCTGTTTTACAGCGGCAACCTGCTGTGGCTGGAAACCCGCCGCAGGCGCCAGCGCCCGGGCGGCGAACGGCCCGTGCAGCGCCGGGACGCGCAGTGGCTGGCCGCAGCCACCGTGGGCGTATGCCTGGGCTGCGTGGCGGGGCTGTCCCTGACCATTGCGGCAGGCAAGTGGCTGCACGGGCGGGTGGACGACCCGGGCGCATGGCATGCGGCCATCTACTACCTGGTCTTTGCCGGCGCCCTGTGCTGGGCGTTTTGGCGCGGCGCTGCGCGGGCGGCAGTGCACCTGCTGTGGCTGGCCGCTGCGGCCACGGCTGCCATCGCAGCCAGCACGCTGGTGCTGTGGCTGGCGCCCGTGCCGGGACCGTGGGCACAGGCCGGGCCGCCTGCGATGCCGGGGGTGGACGGCACAGCCCTGGCCGGCGCGCTGTGCCTGGCGGCGATGGCCCGGGCCACGGCGCGGCGCGTCTGGCATCTGGCGCCCGGCTCAGGGGCGCCCGGCCAAGGGGCGCCCGACAGCCTGTGGTCGGCAGGAGGGCGGTGAACCCGTGGGCGCTGCAACGCTATCGACAGGGCGCAGGTGGCTGAAGCCGTTGCTGGCGTGCGCCCTCGTGGCCCTGGCGGCCCTGGCCGCCGCAGCGTGGTGGAGCCAGCGCGGCACGGCCTCTGTGCCGGTACAGCCGGTGCAGCGCGCCGACATCGAGGCCGCCATCACCGCCACCGGCATCCTGCGGCCGCGCCGCTCGGTGGATGTGGGCGCGCAGGTCTCGGGCGTGATCCTGCGGCTGCATGTACAGCCCGGCGACACCGTGCACAAGGGCCAGCTGCTGGCGGAAATCGACCCCAGCGTGCAGCAGGCGGTGGTGGATGCCGGCCGCGCGGCGCTGGCCGATCTGTCCGCACAGCTCGACGAACAGCGCGTGCAGCACCGGCTGGCGCGCCAGCAGCTGCAGCGCAGGCGCCAGATGGCAGCCCGGGGGGCGACCAGCGTCGAGGACATGCAGACTGCCGAAGCGGCGCTGGCGGGCGCCACGGCGCGCATGGCGCAGCTGCGCGCGCGCATGGCCCAGGCGCAGGCCAGCCAGCGGGCAGAGGAAGCGCGCCTGGGCTATGCCCGCATCCATGCGCCCATGGCGGGCACGGTCGTCTCCATCGCGCCGCGCGAAGGCCAGGCCCTCAATGCGGCCTACCAGACGCCGCACATCCTGCGCATTGCCGACCTGTCGGCCATGACGGTCTGGACCGAGGTCTCGGAAGCGGATGTGCACGGCGTCGTGCCCGGCATGCCCGTCTGGTTCACCACGCTGGGCAATGCGCCGGGACAGGCCAGCGCAGCGCAGCCCCGGCGCTGGCATGGCACCGTGCGCCAGGTGCTGCCGGCGCCGGTGCCGGCCACGGCGCACCGCCAGCCCGGCGAAGCCGAGGGCAGCGCCGGTGCGGCGCCGCGTGTGGTGGTCTACACGGCCCTGTTCGATGTGGACAACGCAGACGGGGCGCTGCTGCCGCAGATGACCGCGCAGGTCAGCTTCGTGGTCCGCCAGGCCCGCAATGTGCTGGCCGTGCCGCTGTCCGCCCTGCAGGCCCTGCCGGGCGAGAGCTCTACCTTCCGGGCCCGTGTGCTGGATGCCGATGGGCGCGTGCACGACCGCCGCGTGCGCATCGGCGTGACCGACCAGGTGCTGGGCGAGGTGCTGCAGGGGCTTGCCGAAGGCGAGCGCCTGGTTGTGCAGGCGCAGCCGCAGGAGCTCCCATGAAGCCCGCCCTGATCGAGCTGCGCGGCATCCGCCGGCGTTATGGCGGCCAGGGGCCGGGCGAGGCGGCCACCGAGGTGCTGCGGGGCATCGACCTGGACATCCGGGATGGCGAGTTCGTCGCCATCGTGGGGGCCTCCGGCTCGGGCAAATCCACGCTCATGCATATCCTGGGCTGCCTGGATCCGGCCACGGCCGGCAGCTACCGCTTCGAGGGGCGCGATGTCGCTACCCTGGACGCCGACGGGCTGGCCCGGCTGCGCCGCGAAGCCTTTGGCTTCGTCTTCCAGGGCTACCACCTGATCCCCACCGAGTCGGCCAGCGAGAACGTGCAGATTCCCGCGCGGTATGCGGGCCGGCCCGCCAGCTGGCGCAGCGCCCGTGCCCGGGCGCTGCTGGCGCGGCTGGGGCTGGCCGACCGGCTCAGCCACCGTCCCCGCCAGCTCTCGGGCGGCCAGCAGCAGCGCGTGTGCATCGCGCGGGCGCTGATGAATGGCGGCCGGGTCATCCTGGCGGACGAGCCCACCGGAGCGCTGGACAGCGCCAGCGGCGCCGAAGTCATGGCGCTGCTGCAGGAACTGGCTGCGGCGGGCCACACCATCGTGCTGATCACCCATGACCCCGGCGTGGCCGCGTGCGCCCGGCGCGTGGTGCACATGCGCGATGGCCGCATCGTGGGCGACACGGGCGGCGGCGGTCCTGCGCCGGGCCATCTGCCAGAGCCGGCACAGGCTGCGCCTGGGGTGGCCGCACCTGAGCCGGCCGCACCTATGCAGGTCGCATCCGCCTGGACGGAGCTGATCGAGTCGCTGCGCTCGGCCGGGCGCGTGATGCGCCTGAACCGCCTGCGCACCGCGCTGACGCTGCTGGGCGTCATCATCGGCGTGGCCTCGGTGATCGTCATGCTGGCCGTAGTGCGTGGATCGCAGCAGGCGGTGCTGGCGCAGATGGACACCTTCGGCACACGCACGGTCTTTGTATTTCCGCGCTGGATCAGCGAGCGCCAGCGGCCCCGGCCCCTGCGGCTGGCCGATGCCGAGGCCATCCGCCGCCTGCCCCATGTCGAGCAGGCATCGCCCTACGCCGAGCAGACCATGCTCGTGCGCCGGGGATCCGCCGATTTTTCTTCGCGCATCGGCGGCACCACGCAGGGGTTCACCCGGGCGCTGAACTGGCCGGCTGCCAGCGGGGCGCTGCTGCCCAACGAAGACGAGCACGATCTGTCCAAGGTAGCCGTGATCGGCGAGACTGTGCGCCGCCACCTGTTTGGCGATGGCGTGCAGGCCGTTGGTGCCGACATCCTGATCGACAAAGTGCCTTTTCGCGTCATCGGCGTGCTGGCGCCCAAGGGCCAGACCGGCGGACAGGATATGGATGACCGCATCATCGTCCCGCTGGGCGCGGCGCGCGCACGCCTGTTCGGCAGCTTTGATCTGGAGCGCATCGACGTGGTCATCCGCGACATGGCCCATGCCGCCGAAACCGAGGCGGCCATCGTGCGCACCCTGGCGGCGCTGCGCGGGGGCCATGACTTCGAGACGCGCAACCAGGCCCAGGAAATCCGCGCCCGCGCCCAGGCCGACAGCACGCTGACCCTGATGCTGGGCCTGATCGCGGCCATCTCCCTGCTGGTCGGCGGCATCGGCGTCATGAACGTGATGCTGATGACCGTGCGCGAGCGCGTGCGCGAAATCGGCATCTGCATGGCCGTGGGCGCGCGCCAGGGGGACATCCTGCGCCAGTTTCTGGTCGAGGCGGTGCTTTTGACCGGCCTGGGCGGCACGGCAGGCGTGGCCTCGGGCCTGGCCATCGGCGCCCTCCTGATGCTGGCCGGGGTGCCGGTGTCGTTTTCGGCGGTGGCGGTCACTGCTGCCTTGGGCTGCGCCGTGGCAACGGGGCTGGTGTTCGGCTTCATGCCCGCGCGGCAGGCGGCGCGGCTGGCGCCCGTGGCCGCCCTGTCCGGTCCTTGAGGCTGGTCCGGCCTGGACCGGTCCAGCCCCTTTGGGATTGGAGACAATCGCTCCATCCCAAAAAGTCCGAATATCCTTCATGCATTCAGAAGACAGTGGCAAGCTGGTTTCAGCCCTGGCGCGTGGCGTCTCCATCCTCCAGTGCTTTTCCCACAGGCACCAGGAGCTCAGTGCCAGGGAATTGATGGAGATGACCGGACTGCCCAAGCCCACGCTGTTTCGCCTGATCGACACGCTGTGCGGGCTGGGCCTGATGCGCTACTCGGAGCGCCTGTCCAAGTATGTGCCGGGCGTGGGGCTGCTGAATCTGTCCTCGCCCGTGCTGGCGCGCATGCACATGCGCCAGTTCGCGCGGCCGCACATGCAGGAGCTGGCCAACCACCTGGGCGGCCAGATCCAGCTGGCTGTGGGCCATGGCCGGCAGCTGTGTCTGGTGGAGCTGGCCAATGGGCTTGCCAACAAGGTCTTCCTGCCCGAAATCGGCGTGCACATCTCGCTGTCGCGCACCGCCACGGGCCGTGCCTATCTGCTGGGCCTGCCCGAGGACGAGCGCGAGGCCTTCATTGCCGAGCTGCAGGCCAGCGACTCCGCCCGCGCCCGGCAGCTGCGCGAGCGTCTGGACGATGCGCGGCGCGATCTGGCCGAACACGGCTTTTGCCGCAGCCATGGCGACCTGCACCGCGAGATCCAGTCCATCGCCGTGCCCATGTCCACAGTAAGGGACGGGGAGTACTGGGTATTTTCCGCCTCGCTGCCCATCTACAGCCCGCAAAGCCGCGAGCTGGAAAGCGATGCAGGGCCGCGCCTGATCACGCTGGTGCGGCTGGTGGAGGGCATGCTGGGCGCCTCCAGCCTGTCTTGAGCCGGCGCCCTGTGGTGGCGCCTGCGGTCAGCGCGGTCCCATGCGGATGGCGCCGTCGAGGCGGATCGTCTCTCCGTTGAGCATGGGGTTCTCCAGGATGTGCAGTGCGGTCATCGCGTACTCGGCCGGCCGGCCAAGGCGCGGTGGATGGGGCACCGATGCAGCCAGCGACTGGCGCACGCTGTCAGGCAGCCGCGACAGGATGGGCGTGTCGAACAGGCCCGGCGCGATGGTGCACACGCGGATCATTTTCGTGGCCAGGTCGCGTGCTGCCACCAGCGTCATGCCGATGATGCCAGCCTTGGCCGAGGCATAGGGGATCTGGCCGATCTGCCCCTCGTAGCCCGCCACCGAGGCCGTGAGCACGCAGGCGCCGCGCTCGCCGTCCACGATGCCGTTGCGCGCCATGCTGGCCGCAGCCAGGCGCAGCGTGTTGAAGGTGCCGATCAGGTTGACCCGCACGATATCCGTGTACCTGTCCAGCGATCCGGGGCTGCCATCCTTCTCCACGAGGCGCAGCGGACCGCCCACGCCCGCGCAGTGCACCAGGGCGCGGAACTCACCCAAGTCCTCGGCGGCGGCGATGGCGGCAGCCATCTGGCCGGCATCGGCCACGTCGGCCTTGACGAAGCGCAGACGGCTGCCATGGCGCTGGCGTGCCGTATCCACCAGTGCAGCGCCGCGCGCCTCGTTGAGGTCCACCGCCACCACGTTCAGGCCCCGCTCCAGCAATGCCAGGGCCGATGCCTCGCCCAGGCCCGAGACGCCGCCCGTCACCAGGGCTGTCATGTTTTCCTGCAGTTGCATTGATGTCTCTCCCGTGCCCGGCTCACAGGCGTTCGATGAGGGTGGCGTTGGCCATGCCGCCGGCTTCGCACATGGACTGCAGGCCGTAGCGCCCGCCGCTGTCTTCCAGCGCATGCAGCATGGTGGTCATCAGGCGCACGCCCGAGGCACCCAGCGGATGGCCCAGGGCGATGGCGCCGCCGCGCGGATTCAGCCGGTCGGGGTCGGCGCCCAGCTCCTTTTGCCAGGCCAGGGGCACACTGGCGAAGGCTTCGTTGATCTCATAGTGGTCGATCTGCTCCAGCCGCATGCCGGCCTTGGCCAGCACGCGCCGCGTGGCAGGAATCGGCGCCGTGAGCATGTACAGCGGATCGTCCCCGACTACATCCAGCGCCACGAAGCGCGCGCGCGGGCGCAGGCCCAACTGCCGGGCGCGTGTTTCGCTCATCAGCAGCATGGCGCTGGCGCCGTCGGTCATCTGCGAGGCGTTGCCCGCCGTGGTGTGCCAGCGGATCTGCGGGAAGCGTGCCGACAGTTCCTCGTTCTGGAACACGGCCTTGAGCGTGGCCAGCTTTTCCACGCTGGTGCCTGGGCGGATGGTCTCGTCGGCCATGACGCGGCCGGCGGGGGTGGTGATGCCCACGATCTCGCGCGCGAAACTGCCTGCCGACTGTGCCGTATGGGCGCGCTGGTGCGAGCGCGCGGCATAGGCATCGAGTTCCTCGCGGCCCAGGCCCCAGCGCGCAGCCACCAGGTCAGCCGAGACGCCCTGGCCGACCAGACCCGGCGCAAAGCGGGCATCGAAGCGCGCGCCCGTCGTGTTCTGCCCCATGCGCGAACTGCCCATGGGCACGCGGCTCATGGACTCCACGCCGCAGGCGATCACGATGTCCTGCATGCCCGACAGGATGGCCTGCACGGCGAAATGCACGGCCTGCTGGCTGGAGCCGCATTTGCGGTCGATGGTGGTCGAGGGCACATGGGCTGGCAGCCCCGCCGCCAGCCATGCCATGCGCCCCGGCGTGCCGGCCTGCTCGCCCGCCTGGCTGACACATCCCGTGATCACGTCATCCACCTGTCCGGGGTCGATGCGGCTGCGCTGCACAAGCTGCTCCAGCACCTGGCTGAGAAGATCGACCGGGTGGAGCTGGGCCAGTGCGCCGTCGGGCCTGGCGCGGGCCATGGGGCTGCGGATGGCATCGACGATGACGGGCGTGTTCATCTGAATTTAATGAGATAGATGGCTCATAAAATCAATGATAAATCTCAAAAAATTCAGATTGCAAAGCGTTTACCCGAATCCCTTGCGCCTGTCTGCGCGCGCCTTGCGGCTGCGCTGCCGCGACAAGCGCGGGCGGCGGGCGCGCCATGTCCCGACCGGGCGCCACGGGCTTGGCGGCGCGGCTACACTGCGGGCCATTCATTCCAGGGGGCCGGCTGCGGCCGCCCCCCATTCCCCTGCTTTCCCGAGAGATTCCTGCCATGTCCAACGACGCCCACGACGCCACCGCCCTGTCCGATGAACCCGCCCTGGGCCCGGAAGCTCTGGAGGAACTCGACGATCTGCTGGATGACCTGCGCGCGCGCGGCGACGAGATTCCGCAGTGGGAGTTCTGCGACGGCTTCCTGACGGCCCTGGTCTGCACGCGCCGCGAGGTGCCTGCGGCCGAATGGCTGCCCATGCTGCTGGGCGATGGCGGCACGCTGGAAGCCGCAGACGGCCAGCCCCTGCCCCTGCTCGAAGTCTTCAAGGACGAGGCGCAGCAGGCCCGTTTCCTGGAACTGGCCGGCCTGCGCATGGACGAAGTCCGCACCCAGCTTGACGCCGATGTGAAGACGCTGGAGGACGAGCGCACCTTCCATCCCGAAGCCATGGACATGCGCGGCGCCATCCTGTCGCTGCCCGAAGAGGAGCGCCCCGAAGAGGGTGAAATTCCCTCTTTCGGCCAGATCTGGGCGCTGGGCTTCATGTTCGTCGTCGAAAACTGGGCCGAGGAATGGGCCGCGCCGCGCGACAAGGAAGCCGCCGGCTGGCTCAACGAAGCGCTCAACGCGGTGGTCGCCCTGACCGAGGACGACACCGGCAAGCCCGAAGTCTGCATGTACGACGAAAACGGCCCCGCCAGCACCAGCCAGGAACGTGTGGAGCAGTTCGGCGAAGCCATCTGGGCGCTGTACGACCTGCGCCAGATCTGGAAGAGCATGGGCCCGCGCCAGGAAACCATCGTCAAAGGCGAGCAGCCGGGCCGCAACGACCCCTGCCCCTGCGGCAGCGGCAAGAAGTTCAAGAAGTGCCACGGCGCCTGAGCGCCTGCATTGCACGCATCACACGCCTTGAACCCACCGGCCATGAAACACATCGGTGAACGCATCCGCGCCCGCCGCGCCGAACTGGGCATGACCCAGGGCCGGCTGGCCGAGGCGGCGGGCATCACGGCCTCGGCGGTCTCTCAGATCGAGTCCGGCGCCATCCGCACCCTCAAGAACGACACCCTGGCCCGCGTGGCCCTGGCGCTGCGCACCACGGCGCTGGAGCTGACGGCGGGGCTGGAGGAGGACGGGCCCGCGCTGCCCGTGGACGAGCAGCGCCTGCTCGAAAGCTACCGCGCCCTGCCTGCGCCGCTGCAGGAGATCGCGCACAAACTGCTCAAGGCCCTGCGCTGAGCATCGCGTTCAGGCGCTGCAAGGCATGCGCCACAGTGGCCTGGCGCACGGCGGCGCGGTCGCCGTCAAACCGCTGGCACTCGGTGTGCGTGGCGCCGTCCAGGCACCAGCCGAACCAGACCGTGCCCACAGGCTTGGCGGCGCTGCCGCCGCCAGGGCCGGCCACCCCCGTCACCGCCACGCTGCATCGCGCATGTGAATGCGCGACGGCTCCCTCGGCCATGGCGCGCGCCACGGGCTCGCTCACGGCGCCGTGCTCTGCAATCAGCGCCATGGGCACGCCCAGCAGCTCCTGCTTGGCATCGTTGGAATAGCTGACAAAGCCGCGCTCGAACCATTCGCTGGACCCCGCACGGTCCGTGCAGGCGGCAGCGATCATGCCGCCCGTGCAGCTCTCGGCCGTGGCCAGCATCCAGCCGCGCGCCTGCAAGGCGCCGGCAAGGGCTTGCACCAAGGCATTGATGTGGTCCGGGTCATTGATCAGTGAGGGCATGGCAGTCCTTGCAAGGGGCAGGCCTGCGATCTTCTCATGTGCGGCAGGAGCGGTGCCATGTCTGATCGACCGTGTCTTACAGACCGTGTCTGATCGAATCAGACAAAAATCAGAATGGTCCTAACGACATTTGTCAGGGCTTTGGTTAGATTGACCTGCTACCCGATACAGGGACAAGCCGCCTGCCAGCCACCGCCCGCCCCGCGCCTTCCCTGCGATTGCCCATCACAGGGAGGACTCCATGGACCGATGGCTCACACGGCAGTGGCAGCAGTGGCGGCACGCGCTGCTGCGCATGGCCTTTCCCTTCATCGCCGCCCTGCTGGCGCACAGCACGGCAGCCACCGTGCTGACCCAGAGCACCGGCGCCCGCAAGTGCGATCCCACCGTCCAAAGCTGCGCTCCCGGCACCGGCGGCGGCATCAGCATCGGCGGCGGTTCCGGTTCCGGTTCCGGTTCCGGTTCCGGTTCCGGTGGCGGTGGCGGCTCCTGTACGCCCACCCCCGGCGGCAGCCCCTGTGGCGGCGCCGGTCCTGCCTCCCAGGGCAGCTCCAGCCCTGTCAACCAGGGCGCAGGCAATCCCATCCACCTCATCAACGGCAACAAATACCAGCGCGAGGTCGACATGCCCGCGCTGCCCGGCGTGCTCGGCCTGGAGGTCGTGCGCCACTACAACAGCGAATACAGCCGCCCCAACGTTCCACCCGGCATGCTCGGGCGCGGCTGGCTGCTCAGCTACGAAGCGCGCCTGTACGAAACCTCTGCCAACCTGCAGATCGTGCAGGCCGACGGCACCCGCATCATCTTCAGCAAGAACCCCGACACCCCCAGCCTGTGCGCCAGCGAGCAGCCGGGCAATGGCATCGTCAGGATCTTCGATGCCGAAGGCGCGCAGCAGGGCAATCAGCCCACGAATCAGCAAAGCAGCAAGCAGGCCCACAACCGCTACTTCGTCTGGCGCTGGATGGATGGGCGCGAGCTGCGCTTCAACCGCCACGGACTCCTGACCACCATCGGCCTGCCCACCGGCGAACGTGTGCGCCTGCGCTACAACGCCCACGGCACGCGCCTGCTGCAGGTCACCGACCCGCAGGGCCGCAGCCTGCACCTGCGCTACTCCGAGTCCGCTGGGGCGCCCGGCACGTCCCCCGTCGAACGCGTGCTGGTGCAGGCCATCGACAGCCCCGTGGGCCGCATCGAATACCGCCACGGCAGCGCGCCGCTGCCCGGCAGCACCCAGCCTGCAGACAAACTGCGCGCCAGCCTCGTGCAGGCGCGCCTGCCCGGGGCCTCGGCCCAGGAGCCCGTAGAGCGCCACTACCACTACGAAGACCCGCGCCACCCCACCTTGCTCACTGGCATCAGCGTGCAGGGCCAGGGCAGCGACGGCCAGCGCCTGAACGAGCGCATCGCCAGCTACGGCTACGCCGCCAATGGCCGCGCCATCCTGAGCGTGCGCGGCGCGCCCGGCAGCCGGCAGGACAGGATCACTCTGGACCTGAGCCAGCCCTGGAAGAACACCCTGACCAACAGCCTGGGCCAGCAAACCACCTACCACTACGACACCATCGGCGGCCAGTGGCGGCTGCTGCAAGTGCGCGGACCCGGCTGCGCCAGCTGCGGTCCCGGCAACCTGCGCTACCAGTACGACGCCCAGGGGCGGCTGACCGAGACCACGCGGCTGGATGAACAAGGCCGGCCGCTGGAGGGCCTGCGCACGCAGCTGGACCCCTTCGGGCGGCCGCTGACCATCAGCCGCATTGCCTACGCCCACGGAAAACCGCAGACGCCGCAATGGCTGGTGCGCTACGAATACGGCAAAGACGCCTGGCGCCAGTACGGGCCTGAACTCATCGCCCGCCCCAGCGTGGTGGCCGGGCGTGAACACCAGGTGCGCATCCAATACAACGCCTGGCGCCAGCCGCTGGAGATCACCGAGACGGGCTACAGCCCGCTGGACCAGAACGGCGCAGTGGCCGGCGATGCCAGCCAGGCCATGCCGCTGGAGCGGCGCACGCGCTACCGCTACCAGGGCATCAACCGGCGCAGCGTGCTGGTGGAAATCGACGGCCCGCTGCCCAACCGGCCGGGCAGCTACGAAGGTGGCCCGCTGGATGACGACATCACGCGGCTGCACTGGGATGCCGACGGCAACCGCGTGCTGCGCGTGGAGCAGCCCGGCGGCGTGGACGTGGTGCTGGAGCACGATGCAGCCGGGCGCCTGCTCGCGCGCCAGGAAACCGACGGCGTGCGGCGCCTGCGCCACCAGATCCGCTACAGCCCCCTGTCCTTCATCGCCCTGCAGCCACAAGACCACAGCGTCACCGGCTGGCAGCTCGACGCCCAGGGCCAGCTCCTGCCAGACAGCCAGCAGGCGATGAACCTGCGCCAGGTGCGCCACGACGCCCTGGGGCGCCTGAGCCGCGCCACCGACGCCGCAGGCCGGAGCGTCGAATGGGCTTACCAGGGTGGCGACACCCGAAGTGTCACTGTGGGCGACCCGCAAGGCCACCGCCAGCGCACAGAGCATGACAGCGAAGGCCGCATCACCCGCATGGGCCTGTACCGCCCGGGCCAGGACCGACCCGAGCGCGCCGCCTACTTCGGCTGGGACGCGCAAGGGCGCCTGAGCCACCGCCTGCTGCCCGACGGGCGGCTGGACAGCTACGCCTATGGCGATGCGGGCGAACTGCTGCAGCACATCGACGGCGATGACATCCGCACCCGCTGGCTGCAAGGCGGCACCCTGCAGGCACGCCTGTCCCAGACCCCCGACGGCTTCACACGCCTGGCATTGACCGGGGCGGGAGCCGGCAGCCCTGGCAACGCCCCCGCCACGGGCGCGCTGGCCGGCTCCGAGCGGCAAAAGATCCTGAAAGACGACTTTGGCCGCACCGTCCTCATGGACCTGGGCGCCCATGGCCGCCAAAGCGCGCGCTACGACAGCGCCGACCGGCTCCTGCTGCACACCCGGGCCGACGGCAGCAGCACCCGCTACCTCCACTACGGCAGCGGCCGGATGCTGAACAAAACCTACGAACCCGCGCCCGGCCCGCGCCGCGACATGGGTGCAGACCACAGCGCGCAGCGCAGCACCACACTGCACTACCAGGGCAGCCTGTTGCACGAGGCCGATGGCCCCGAACAGCGGGAACGCATCATCTACGACGCGCTGGGCCGGCCCGTGGAACGCAGCATTGCCCTAGCCATGCCCGATGGCAAGACCGCACACCGCTACCGCACCGCCACGCGCTATGGAGGCGGCGGTCTCGTGCACAGCCGAACCCTGGCCGATGGCCGCGTGCTCGTCACCCGGCGCGGCCCCGCCAGCGAAGGCGCCAGCGTACAAAGTCTGCATCTGCAAAGCGCCTGGGTGGCTGCTTTGCTGCAGACCAGCGACCACTGGCTGGGCGCCAGCGCCACCGCTTTGCTCGAACGCATGCTGCCCTGGCAGACCGTGGCCAGCGGCATCCAGATTGACCCCTTCAACGGCCTGCGCCAATACACCGCAGGCAACGGCATCACCACCACCAGACGCCACGATATCGCAGGCCGGCTCACGCAACAGGCCATCGGACAGATCGCCACGCAGCGCTACGGCTACGGCGTGGGGCCGCGCATCCAGTCCATCGAGCAGGCCGGCCCCCCAGCGCTGCGCAACACCGTCTACCGCTATCGGGGCTTTGGCATGCTGGTGCCCGCCACGGAGCCTGCGGATGCCGCCGAAGCCACACGCCTGCAACCCGTATCCATGCCCGGCAGGGCCCCGTCCCAGGCCATCCTTGCGCATGATCTGCAAGGCCGCACCACACAAGACCGCCAGTACCGCTACACCTACACTGCCAGCGGGCAGGTGCAAAGCATCAGCGACCTCCAAGGCACGCTGATCGCCCGCTACCGCTACAACAGCCAGGGCCAGCGCGTAGGCAAGACCGTCCACCGGGGCGGCATGGCGCACCACAGCCACTACCTGTGGCAATCAGGCCTGCTGGTAGCGGAAATGGACGGCGAAGGTCGCATCACCAGCCAGTACCTGTACCTGAGCGAAGGCACACGTGCGATACCCATCGCCAAGCTGGAGTCGGCCCACAACCCCGACAACCCCAGCGGCAAGGCACGCACGCTGTACATCCACAACGACCACCGGGGCAGCCCGCAGGCCATGACCGACGAGCGCCAGCGCGTGGTCTGGCGCAGCAGCCAGACACCCTGGGGCGGGCCTGAGATGCAGCCAGCGGCAGAAAAGACCCGCCTCGGCGAGCAGGCCGTGCTCAACCTGCGCCTGCCGGGCCAGTACTTCGATGCGGAAACAGGTCTGCACGACAACTGGCACCGCACCTACGACCCGGCTGCGGGACGCTACCTGCAGCCCGACCCGCTGGGCTATCCGGACGGGCCCGATGCCTACCTGTATGCGGGAGGTGACCCGATCAACAGGATCGATCCGACCGGCCTGTACCAGGAGGACATGCATTACTACATGGTGTTCTTTCTGGCCCTGGCCGCCGGGCTGGACTACGAGCCTGCGCGCATCACGGCGCTGGCTTCGCAGTATGTGGATGACAACCCCATCACCCGGCCACTGGATGATGCAACCGTGGTCAAGACGATCGGCTCCATCTTCAAGAACAAAAGGCAGCTGCTGTGGTACCACTTCACGTTGTCGGATGAAGAGGGCAACACCCTCACGCCCTACGACAACAGCAACGTCAACAGCGTGGTGGGCAACCTGAGCCCGCAGTTACAGAACCTGCTCAACGCCAGCCGGCTGGGCAACCCGGAGCAGCCCTGCGCCGAGTTCCAGTTTCTGGGGGAATTCCTGCATGCGTATCTGGACACCTTCAGCCACCGGGACAAGGACAACCGGCCGTTCGATGCCATCAGCGTGAAGCTTGGCATAGGGCATGGGTTTGCAGGGTCCGAGCCGGATTACACCTATGACGAGGACATGCCAATGCTGGGGAATATGCCTGATCCAGATGTGCCTTATTGGGACAGGCGGGAGTATCGATCGCTGCAGGGTGAGAGGGCGGTTTATGAGTTTCTGACGCGGTACGGGAAAAATCCGGCGGTCAGTTTTAAAGAGATAGAAAAAGTACTGGAGAGATTTAATTCTATTAGAGAGACTGGCAGAAATTCACAAAATAAATTTAATATGCTAGAAGATGCCATCAAATCATGGATAAATGATGGAAAGCTAAAGCCGACAAAGAAAGGTCAAAAGGAAGGATTGGTTGAATCAATAGAAATTAACCTTAAAAATTCAGAGTCTGGAGCTTACAGTGAAAGACAAGCCAACTCTAATAGGGAAAAATTTCTTGGAGGGCTCGTTGGGCAAGAAGAAAAATACCCAGGCGTCTGCTTACCCAGGAGTACCATATGCAAGCCAGTATGAAATTTAAATCACTGACATTCATCTTGGTAATTTTATCTTCCGGACTTTCCCAAGGCATGACTTGGGAAGAATGGGTGGAAAGTCGCCATCCTCCCAGCGACAAAGGTCCATTGCCAGATGGCTGCAGTCCCGTCAAATATCGAGGTGGATTTCATCCTATTGTTGAGTATGTCAGCGGAAGAGGTGATCACTGTGTAATTCACGACTTTGTACAAAGAAAATTAAGAGATCCGATTAATGGCAGGGTACGAGGGTCACCTACAGACGAGGCTGGTCAGGGCAGTGTAATTAGTTTCTCAGAAGACAGCCATTCCAACATTGATCTAAGGAAACATCTTATATCTGGCAAGCCGTTTGAAAATACTCGCGGCATAGGCATGAATAGCAAATCGCTGACTCACTTGGCAGTTCACAACGGCGTAATCGAAACCCCTGGGCCATTGGGTATTGGTATAGATTTGGCGCCCTACATAGAAGGCCGTCAGAGACTACAGGAATTGACAGAAGATCGTCCAGCAATCAAAGAAGTCGGCTACAGCCGTACATTCGCGGGTATTTGGGACTACTCCCCACCCACCTTCTACACCGCAGAAAACCTCCAGATCCAGTCCGGTGGTCGTGGCATTGTCATGGCGGGGGCGGACAACGTGGTGCGCAACAACACCATCGAGGTCGATGGCCGCACCGCCGTTTACCTGTATGGCCCACGCTCCCTGGTCGAGGGCAATACCTTCATCGTGCACATGGACCCGCGCGACAAGGCGCCGCTGCCCGCCATCCTCAAGTTGCGCGATGCCGATGGCTCCATCATCCGCAACAACCGCTTCATCGTGAAGCGCCGTGGGCTGTTCAGGAAGAATGAAGAGGAACCCCAGGCTGGCATCAACCTGCTGGAGTCCAAGGGCGTAGTGATCGAGGGCAATCTGTTTGAAGAGATCACATTGCAGGTGCGCAAGGATGCGGCCAGTACCACAACGGAGAGTGGAAACATTTCAAAAGGCAGGCCCTGATGGAATGCAGGTATTCGACGGCCATATGCGGTGACCCGTTCAACCGCATCGACCACTCCGGGCTATACCCATCCCATTACACACAAGTCCGTAAGATAGCCATCTGATGGACTGAAGAGGGGGCACAGAGATGGGCTGGGCGCAGCAGGAGTTCGAGACGATAGACTTGGGCGACGGCATCGGCACTGAATAAAACGCCACGACGCGCATGAATCAGGCGACAACTATCTTGACATGCACCGGACTCGTCCCATCCATCAATAGCCTGTGTGGGCCGCAATGTACGGGGGGCGGTACGGTAAATGGTGAAGTTCCTGCAGCTCTGGCAGAAAATCTGCCAAGTCGCACTCCCGATTGGCCGATCAATGGTTTCCCAGTTGTAGCTACGGTCATGGGAAATCGACCCCACGAGACCTATCGGCTTGTGCTGTCCCGTAGCCGGCCTGACTCAGGGAATCGCCGACATGGGCAAGAACATGGGCGAAGGCGCGGGGCTCTTGTCGCCCTCCAGCGGCACAAAGCCCAGCTTCTGATAGAAACCGAACGCCCCCGCGTCGGCATCCAGGTACAGGCCGTAACTCCCGATGCTCTGTGCCCCCACCTTCACGATGTCCAGCGCATGGTTCATGAGCTGCAAGCCAAGACCCTGGCCTGCATCGGCATGGTGAACCCCGAGCATGATCAAGCGGATACAGGGAATGGTTTTGGGGAGACCGCCACGCTGCAGGGCGCCCAGTGCCGACAGTGCAATGGTGTGGCTGGCGATCGTGAAGAAGCCGGCGAATCGCTGCGTGTCGCCATCCTCTTCCAGCAGTGCGTAGGCCACGCTCAGGCCTTGCTTGACCTGTTTCTTGAGCGAGTCCTTGACGAACTTGTTGATGACGGCGTGCTGGCAATCGAACTGGTTGTAGCCCCCATACTTCGCACCTGGATCGAAGCGAGTGATGAAAAAACTCATTCACGCACTTTCAAGCGGGGCGTGCGGCGCAGTTCCTTCATGGCCTCGGTCGGAGCAACCGGCTTCTGCAGCACGATGGCCAACTGCGCCTGCCCTTGCACCGAGAGTTGGATGGAGGTGTGGTCGAGCAGGATCTCGCGCGCCTTTTCCATGGCGGCCGACAGCATGAAGGATGACAGGTCCATGCCGCCCAGGACGGCGGCCTTGCTCAGCAGCTCCTTGGCTTCCTTGGTGGTCTTGAGCTCCATGCGAGCATCTTTGAGTGCGAGCGCGCCCATGTCGGTTCTCCTAGAATAGAACTCGGATCATACGGATATCAGCCGTACAGTCAATTAATCCGTGGGGTGATGGCGCCTCGCCATGAGGGCCCGGCGCGTGCCGGGCATGCGATGGATCAGCCCATGAAATGCCGCCACAGCGCAATCACCAGCAGCGTGCAGAACGCAGCGACCAGATCATCGAACATGATGCCCCAGCCGCCGCGCCAGCCAAAGCCCTTGAACAGGCGGTCGGCCCATTTCACGGGCTGTGGTTTGACGGCGTCGAAAAAGCGGAACAGCGCAAACGCGATGCACTGCCCCCAGAAACCGGTGGGCATGACCAGCCACAGCACCAGCCAGAAGGCCACGATCTCGTCCCAGACGAGGTTGCCGGGATCGGCCACGCGCATGTGGCGCGCTGTGACCGTGCAGGCCCACCAGCCCAGCGGCAGGCTGCCTGCGATCAGCAGGCCGATCTGCTGCGGCGTGAACCATTGCTGCAGCAGCAGATAGGACAGCCAGGCCCAGAGCGTGCCCACCGTGCCGGGCGCGATGCGCCCCAGGCCCGAGCCCAGGCCCATGGCGATGAAATGGGCCGGATGGGCCATCATGAATTCCACCGTGGGGCGCGCCATGCTGCCCGCAGGGCGGGCCGCAGCAGGGTTCTGGGGGAAAGCAGGATCGCCGGAAACCTCCGGCCGCAGGGGCGCGTCACTCATGCCGTGATCATAAGCGGCGCCTCCGGGCGCTCTGGGGTGCCTTACTGGCGTTCCTCGACCTGCAGGTCCTGCGGATGGCGGATCTGGTGGCGCGCCTCGAAGCTGGCATTGGCGCCTGCGGCCAGCGTCTGCTGCCAGGCGATCATGCCGTTGCGCTCGTTCCAGCGCGTGGTGGCCGGCTGCGGGCTGTACTGGGACTGCACGCGGATCTGCTCGTTGCGCGAGACGGGCGCTGCATCCACCACCTGCAGTTCGATGGCGCGGTCATGGCGGTTGTCCACCCGGAAGCGGCGCGTGATCTGGCGCTCGGTGCTGCTGCCGAGCATGCCGCTGCTTGCCGTGGCCGAGTCCACGGGCAGGTTGCGCACGGTGACCTGTTCATCGCGCCCGAAGGACAGGCCCTGGGCCAGCGCGGCGGCGTTGCCCAAGTCCAGCCAGCCCTGGCCGACGAAGGCGCTGTCGCGGAACAGCGCCACGGGGCCTGCGGGCCAGACACCGGCTGGCACGGCCAGCTGGGCCACCAGGTAGGCGGCTTCCTCCACGGCGGGCGCTGTGCGCGTGAGCAGGGTGGTGGGCAGGTTCTGCGCGCCCAGTGCCAGCGTCACGCGCTCGCTGCTGGAGGGCACGCTGATGCGGTAGGGCACCGAGAACTGGGTGGCATAGGCGGTCTGGAGGCTGGAGACATCCAGCACCGGCAGAGATGCAGGGGCATCGGCGGCCGGGGACATTTCCTTGCGGGCCAACATCGCAGCCGGGGCCGGGGCAGGTGCCATCATCGGCGCCATGGCAGCGGCGGGGCGCGGCCGTTCCACGTCAAGGGTCCAGGGCGCGGGCAGCCTGCCCTGGGTGCTGCGCGAGGGCTGGCCCGTGGACAGCAGCAGTTGCACCTGGCTCCAGTCCTCGCCGCTGTTCTGGGCCACCAGTGCCAGGCGCTCGATGGCCACCGTGCCCTTGGCGGGGTCGAGCTGGGCGCGGTAGCTGGGCTGCCAGCTCGGGCCGCGCACCTGGTAGGTCAGCTGCACCTGGGCGTCGGTCGCGCTTGCCAGCTGCACGGTGACCTTCATCACCTGGGAATTGCCCGCGCCCGTGCGGTCGCGTTCGAGCTGCAGTGGCTTGAGCTGCTCCTGCAGGGCCTGCTTCTGGCGCAGGATCTGGTGGGCGCGCAGCGTGTTGCCACGGCTGGTGGCGCGCAGCGCCTCGGTGGCAGCGCCCAGCTGGCTGGCAGCAGGCAGGGGCGCAGTGCTGGCTCCATCGCCGCCTGGTTGGGCAAGGCTCTGGAGATAGTGGCCCACGAGCTTGGCCGCTGCCTCGTCGGCCTCCAGCGCCGCGAGCTGGTCTTCCAGCGACCGGATCTGTTGCTCCAGCGGGCTGGCGCAGGCCGTGGAGGCCAGCTCGCGCGGCTGCAGCTGCAGCTTGTAGTCGCCCAGGCGCACGCCGGCATCGGCGCTGACCTGCAGGCTCTGCGGTTCGATGCTGCCGGGCAGGCAATCGAACACCAGCTGGCGCGTGGCCGCCGTGATGCGCGCCGTGCGCTCCACCGAGGCCACGCCCGGGTACAGGGTGACGCGTGCAATTGGCGCGCGGGCCATGGTGGTTTCCTGTGCCTGGGCCGGTGCGCCGGCCCAGGCGGCGCAGGCAGCCGCCAGGGCGAGCAGGGAAAAGCGGTGTGCCATGGGCAGTCCTTGTGTGAAAGTCATGCGGCGCCGCTATGCGGCAAAGTGATCGAACGAGGCCCATTGTGGCGAAAGCGCCGCACTATCGGGGCCGATCAGCCGCAGGCCCGGCTCGGCTTCGATGCGGCCGATGCGCGTGACGCGCGTGGCACAGTTGCGGCCTGCCGCTTCAACCGCTTCGCGCTGGCTGGCAGGGGCCGTGAAGCACAGCTCATAGTCGTCGCCGCCGGCCAGCGTGCATTGCTGCAGCAGCTCGGGTGGCAGGGGCGTCTGGTGCCCCGCTTCCAGCAGCGGCGTGGTGCAGCGTGTGTCCACACAGGCGCCCACATGGGATTGTTCGAGGATGTGGCCCAGGTCGCCCAGCAGGCCGTCGCTCACGTCCAGCGCACTGCTGGCGATGCCGCGCAGCGCCAGACCCAGTGCCACGCGCGGCGTGGGCGCCTCCAGGCGCTGGCGCGCGGCGGCCAGCACGCCGGGAGGCAGCGCGGTCTGGCCCAGCAGGGCTTCGAGCGCCAGGCGTGCATCGCCCAGGCTGCCGCTGACCCAGATATCGTCCCCTGCCTGCGCGCCGCTGCGCAGCAGGGCCTGGCCGGGCGGCACCTCCCCGAAGACGGTGATGCAGATGTTCAGCGGCCCCCGCGTGGTGTCGCCGCCGATGAGCTCGCAGCCATGGGCATCGGCCAGGGCCAGCAGGCCGCTGGCGAAGGCCTCGGTCCAGGCGGCGTCGGCGCGCGGCAGCGACAGGGCCAGCGTGAAGCCCAGGGGCCGCGCGCCGCAGGCCGCGAGATCGGACAGATTGACGGCCAGTGCCTTGTGGCCCAGCAGGCGCGGGTCCACGTCGGGGAAGAAATGCCGGCCTTCGACCAGCATGTCGCTGGAGATGGCCAGCTGCATGCCCGGCGCGGGCGCGAGCAGCGCGCAGTCATCGCCCACGCCCAGGACGGCGTGGCGCACGGGGCGCTGGAAAAAGCGGCGGATCAGGTCGAATTCACCCACGGTGGCAGTTCTCGGTTGCGTTTGGCGACCGGCCTATTGTGTGCTGCCCGGGGCCACGCCCGGCCGGTGCGCCAGGGCCAGCGCGTGGAAAGCCTGCGCGGCGGGCGACAGGCTGCGCTGGCGCCGGCGCACCAGGTACAGGTCGCGCTGGCGGTCGGCATCGGCCAGCGCGCGCGTCACCAGGCCGGGCTGCACGAAGTGGAACAGCGCCAGTGCCGGCACCACGCTGATGCCCAGGCCCGCGCGCACCATGCCCATCACGGTGGCCAGGTGCTCGACCTCCAGCAGCGTGTCCAGCGCCGGCGCGGCAGCCTGGGATTCAAGGTACTGGCGCACGCTGCTGTGGCGCGCGAGCTGTATGAAGGGGTGGGCCCGCAGGTCGGCCATGCAGGGGGCGGGCAGGGCTGCCAGCGCATGGTCGGCGCGGCACACCAGGTACAGCTGGTCGGCGCAGAACCATTCGGCCTGCAGCTCCTCCGTGTCGGCCCGGATGGCGGCCAGCGCCAGATCGGCCTGGCCCGAGGCCACCTGGGCAATGCAGGGCTCGGACAGCAGATCCGAGACCTGCAGCTGTATGCCCGGATGGCGCGCATGGAACAGCGCCAGCACGGGCGGCAGCCAGGCCGCCGCCAGCGAGGGCAGCAAGGCGATCGACACGCGCCCGCGCTGCAGGGCCGCCGCCTCGCGCAGGCCCTGCACGGCATCGCCCAGGTCCGCGCGGATGCGCTGCGCTGCCTCCAGGAACTGGGCACCCTCCTGGGTCAGCGCCACATGGCGGGTGCTGCGGTCGAACAGGCGCACGCCCACGCTGTCTTCCAGTCCCTTGATCAGCGCGCTGAATGCGGGCTGCGACAGATGGCAGCGCCGCGCGGCCTGCGTGAAACTGCCAAGCTGTGCCAGGGCGATGAAGGCATCGAGCTGCCGCGAAGAGATATTCATCGGGTATTTGGATAAATTAATCCGAACAATCGATTTCACAGATTAGCAGGCCCTGCCTACATTGGCAGCCATGCAGAACCTGGAAAAAACCCCGCTGTGGGTGGGATGCGCGGCCGGCTTCTCGGGTGACCGCACCGATGCGGCCGCGCCCGTGGTGCGGGCCCTGGCGGCCAGCGGCCAGCCCGCCTGCCTGATTTTCGAGACCCTGGCCGAGCGCACGCTGGCCCTGGCCCAGCTGGCGCGCCGCGACCGGCCTGATGCCGGCTACGAGCCGCTGCTCGAAGAACTGCTGGAGCCGGTGCTGGCCGATTGCCTGACGCATGGCATACGCATCGTCAGCAACTTCGGCGCCGCCAACCCGCAGGGCGCGGCACGCTGCATCCAGCGCCTGGCCAAGCGCCTGGGCCTGGCCGCGCCGCGCATCGCCGTTGTGCACGGAGACGATGTCAGCGGCCCTGGCCACCGCGCGGCGCTGCGCAGCGCGCTGGGGGGCGATTTCCCCGAGGAGGCGCTGGTCAGCGCCAACGCCTACATCGGCGCACGGGCGATTGCCCAGGCCCTGCAGGCCGGTGCCGAGATCGTCGTGGCCGGGCGCGTGTCCGACCCTTCGCTCACCCTGGGGCCGGCCATGGCGCATTTCGGCTGGGCCTGGGACGACTGGGACCGGCTGGCGCGTGCCACCATGGCCGGCCATCTGCTCGAATGCGGCGCCCAGGTCACCGGCGGCTACTTTGCCGATCCCGGCTTCAAGGATGTGCCGGACCTGGCCCGGCTGGGCTACCCGATCGCCATCATCGAAGACTCGGGCGACTGCACCATCACCAAGCCCGAGGGCACGGGCGGGCTGGTCAGCGAGCGCACGGTCAAAGAGCAGCTGCTGTATGAGGTGCATGACCCTGGCGCCTACCTCACGCCCGATGTGGTGGCCGATCTCGGTGAGGCCGAAGTCCGCCAGACAGGGCCGGATGCCGTGCGACTGAGCGGCGTGCGCGGCCACGCGCACAACGGCCAGTACAAGGTCAACGTCTGCCACGCTGCGGGCTGGCTGGCCGAGGGCGAAATTTCCTACGCCGGCCCGCGCGCACTGGAGCGCGCGCAGCTGGCTGGCGCGGTGCTCAGAGAGCGCCTGGGCGGCGAGGCCGCCAGCGATCTGCGGCTGGACTGGATCGGCGTGGCCAGCGTGCTGGGCGACGACGCAGGCCGCTGGCGCGATGCGCAGCCGGCCAGCCATGCCGCATCCCAGGACGTGCGCCTGCGCGCCGCCTGGCTGCGTCCGACCCAGGCCGAGGCCCAGCGCCTGGCGCGCGAGGTCAACGCCCTCTACACCTGCGGGCCGGCAGGCGGCGGCGGCGTGCGCACGGCGCTGCGCGCGCGGCTGGGCACCGTGTCCTGCCTGCTGCCGCAGCACAGCATCGCCACCGGATGGAACTGGGCCCATGACGGGCAGGAGGCCGCATGAACACACCACAGACGACAGCGCCACTCACCGTGCCGCTGTACCGCCTGGCCCATGGCCGCACGGGCGACAAGGGCAACCGCTCCAACATCAGCCTGATCGCCTGGAATGCCGCCTGCTGGCCCGTGCTGGCCGAACAGGTCACCGAGCAGCGCGTGGCCGCGCACTTCGCGGCCCGGCGCCCCACGCGCGTGCAGCGGTTCGTACTGGAGCGCCTGCAGGCCATGAACTGGGTGCTGGACGATGTGCTGGACGGCGGCGTCAACGACGCGCTCAACCTCGACAGCCACGGCAAGGCCCTGTCGTACTGGCTGCTGCAGATGCCGGTCGCCGTGCCGCAGTCCCTGCTGGCGCACCTGGCACCCGAATAGGGCCCGCCTTCACGATCCACCACCACACATAAGGAGACAGACAATGCAACACACAGCCTTCGCACGCCGACGCCTGCTTACCCTGGCCGCTGGCCTGCTGGGCGCGGCAGCCCTGCCCGCACTGGCCGAGGACTTTCCGGCCAAGCCCATCACCTTTGTCGTGCCGTTCGCCGCAGGCAGCGCCACCGACCAGCTGGCGCGCGCCCTGGGCCAGGCCATGAGCACCGCCACCAAACAGGCCGTGGTGGTCGAGAACAAGGGCGGCGCCAGCGGCATGATCGCGGCTCAGCAGGTGGCGCGATCGGCCGCCGACGGCTACACGCTGCTGATCACCACCAATACCACGCACGCTGCCAACCAGCATCTGTACAAGAAGCTGCCCTATGACGCCGTCAAGGACTTCGCGCCCGTGGCAGGCCTTGGCAAGGGCGGCCAGGTGCTGGTGGTGCGCGCCGATGCGCCCTACAAGAACGTGGCCGAACTGCTGGCAGCCGCGAAAAAGCAGCCGGGCAAACTGTCGTTCGGCAGCGGCAGTTCGTCCAGCCGCGTGGCCGGCGAAATGCTCAAACAGCTGGCCGGCGTGGACCTGATGCACGTGCCCTACAAGAGCAATCCACTGGCCATCACCGACCTGCTGGGCGGCCAGATCGACCTGATGATCACCGACACCTCCACGGGCGTGCCCCAGGTCAAGTCGGGCAAGCTGCGCGCCCTGGGTTATTCGACCACCCGGCGTAGCCCGCAACTGCCCGACGTGCCCACCCTGGAGGAAGCCGGCGTCAAGGGCTACGACATGGGCTACTGGTTCGCCGCCTACGCCCCGGCCGGCACGCCCGAGGCCGTGGTGGCCCGCCTCAACCGCCTGCTGTCCGACGCCGTGCGCAGCGCGGGCGCCAAGTCCTTCTTCGACATGTCCGGCTCCGAAGGCTGGACGGCCTCGCCCCAGGAGCTGGCCGCCTTCCAGGCCGCTGAAACCCAGAAATGGGGGCAGGTCATCAAGGCGGCCGGCATCCAGCCCGAGTAAAGCCTCTTCTCTTGCCAACCATCCGCCTCAGGCTGCCGCGATGTACGGCGGCCGGGGCGCAGCTTTGCCTGTGCCATGAAAAAAGGAGACAACATGCAATACAGGATTTCCCACCCGCTGGCCGTTGCCTTGGCCGCATCCGGTCTGCTGGCAGCCTGCGGCGGCAGCGATGGCCCGCCTGTCACGTCATCGCCGCGCATGCAGTTGAGCATCAGCGCCACCGAGGACTTCGCGGGCAGCTACGGCAGTGTCGGCGCCTATGAAAAAGTGACGGGAGTGCTGCGTGGCGAGCTGGACCCCCAGGACCCCAAGAACGCCGTGATCCAGGATTTGGCGCTGGCGCCCGTGAACGCCAGGGGCATGGTCGAGTACAGCACCGACTTCGTCATGCTCAAGCCCAAGGACATGTCCAAAGCCAGCGGCGTGCTGCGCTATGACGCACCCAATCGCGGCAATATTCTGACCATGCCCAATCCTTCGGCGGCGCCTGGCGATGCGGTCTACCTGGAGCGCGGCTATGTCCTGCTGTATTCGGCCTGGCAGGGCGACGTGCCCAAGTCCTCGCCTGCGCGCCTGACGGTGACCGTGCCCGTGGCGCGCAACAAGGATGGCAGCAGCATCACAGGCAGCTATCGCACCGAGCTGGTGCCCACGGCCGCTGCTGCGTCCATGTCTCTGCCTGGCGGTGTCTTCAACGGCACCATGATCCCTTACGAGCCAGCCAGCCTGGACAACACCCAGCCCGGTTATTCGCTGACGCGCCGCATCAACGAAACCGATGCGCGCCAGCTCGTGCCTGCAGGTGACTGGAAGTTCGCCAACTGCGATACCACGGCCAACCCTTTCCCCGGCACACCCAGTTCCACCAGTGTCTGCCTCAAGGGCGGCTTCGATCCCCAGTACCTCTACGAGCTGGTTTATGTCGCCAAGGACCCCAAGGTCATGGGCGTCGGCCTGGCTGCGCTGCGCGACACGGTGAGTTTTTTCCGTGCCAAGGCCGCTGATGCCGATGGCAAGGCCAATCCGCTGGCTGGGCGCATTACGCACACCATAGGGCAGGGCACTTCGCAGTCGGGCAATGCCATGAAGACTTTCCTGCACCTGGGTTTCAATCAGGCGCTCGATGGTGGCAAGGTCTTCGATGGCATCTATGCCCACGTTGCTGCACGCCAGACCAATATCAACACACGCTTTGCCGTACCCGGTGGCGGTGGTGGCCTGCGTACCGACCATACGGCATTCGGTCAGACGGCACCGCGCGGACTGGACAAAGACTACAGCGACGAGGTCAGCGGCCGCCAGGGCGGTGTGATGAAGCGATGTGAAGCCAGCCAGACCTGCCCCAAGTTTTTCCTGGGCCTGTCCGGCACAGAGTTCTGGCAACTGCAGGGCTCGCCCGTGCTGACCGATGCGAATGGCCTGCGTGACATCGCGCAGCCCGCGAATGCGCGCATCTACTACTACGCCAGCACCCAGCACGGCGGCGCAGGGGGAACTGCCAGCATTGCCTATGCGCCCACGCGCAATGTCTACCCGGCTGGCACCGTCGTACATTTCAACGACACGTTCCGGGCGCTGTTCATTGCGCTGGAGGATTGGGTGGTGCGAGGCGTCGAGCCTCCTGCCAGCCAGGTGCCCAAGGTGGCCGATGGTACGCTGGTGCGGCCCAACAGGCTCGTTTTCCCTGCGATGAAGGGATTGACCTGGAGTGTGGGGGGCGTGCAATCCCCGATACCTGCGTTCAGCTACCTCGGGCGCCACAACGGCTTTGCACTGCTGGATTTTGGACCGCAGTACCTGCCACAGGACGAGTCGGGCATCGCCACACTGCAGCCCCCGCGCGCCGTGGGCAAGGACTACGCGATTCTTGTTCCGCAGGTGGACCCGCAGACCGGCTTGACACGCGCAGGCATCCGCAGCGTGGAAGCGCGGGCTCCGCTGGGAACGAGCATCGAGTTCAACTACGTGGCCACTCCGGGCATCGTTGACTTGTCCAATCTCACAGGCAGCTTCATTCCCTTCCACAAGACGCGTGCTGCGCGGCTGGCGGCAGGCGATGAACGTCCCTCCCTGGAAGAGCTGTACGGTGATCAGGCAGGCTATGTGAGTGCCGTCACGGCAGCGTCCCAGGACCTGGTGCGCCAGCGGCTGCTGCTGCAGCGCGATGCCGACGCACAGATCGCTGCTGCGCGCGCTGCAGCCATCCTGCCCTGAGAGCCAGCGTGCTCAGGCCGCCAGGCCGCGAAAGCGCATCGCGGCCTGGCGTGAAACCTCGGCCAGCAGCTGCTCCCGCCGCTGGCGCTGGCGCAGCCAGCGCGCATCGTTGCTGCCGGCTGCCACATCGCCGCGCAGCAGCTGCAGGGCCTGCGCCGCGCCGTGGCGCGCGGCATGGCCGGCCACGGCGTCCATGGTCCTGAGGATGTGCTCCGCCAGCGGCATGTGTTCGCCCGATGCCGGGTCCACATAGACCGCGTCCAGGCCGAAGCGGCAGGCCTGGAAGCGGTTGTAGGTATAGACCAGATAGTCGTCTTCGGCCGGTGTGAAAGGCTGGGTGTCCATGAACCAGGCGGCCAGCGCCTGCACATAGCCCGACAGCGCGGCGGCGCGTTCGATGGTCAGCGGCGTGTCGAACACGCGGATCTCGATGGTGCCGAACTCGGGCTTGGGCCGGATGTCCCAGTAGAAGTCCTTCATGCTCTTGACCACGCCCGTGCGCGTCATCTTGTCGAAGTACTGCTCGAACTCGCTCCAGCGCAGCACGCAGGGCGCGCGGCCCGACAGCGGAAAGGCGAACACCGAGTTCAGCCGCGCCGAGTCGAAGGCCGTGTCCTGGCCCTGCACATAGGGGCTGGAGGCCGACAGCGCGATGAAGTGCGGTATGTAGCGCGACATGCGGTGCAGCATCAGCAGCGCTGCGTCGGCGTCGGGGCAGCCGATGTGCACATGCTGGCCGAAGATGGTGAACTGCTTGGACAGATAGCCGTACAGCTGCGACAGCTCCTGAAAGCGCGGCTTGTCGTAGATGCGCCGCTCATGCCACTGCTGGAAGGGGTGGGTGCCGCCGCCGACCACGGCGATATTGAGCTTGTCGGCGCTGCGCACCAGCGCATCGCGGATCTGGCCGAGCTGTCCCAGCACCTCGGAGGCCGAGCGGCAGACGCTGGTCGAAATCTCGATCATGCTGTTGGTCATCTCCGGCACCACGCTGCCGGGCAGCGTGTTCTTGCGCATGAGCCGCAGCATGTCCTCGGCGTAGGGAGCCAGGTCGTAGTCGTGGGTGTTGACCAGCTGCAGCTCCAGCTCCACGCCCAGTGTCAGTGGTTCGGACGAGTGGAAGGCTTCAAGGCTCACGTTCATCTCCTGCGGTATGCGATCGGCTCAGCGGCTTCCAGGGGCGGGAGCTTTCGCCGGAACGGTAGATGGCCACGGTGGCCAGGGCGGCGCCGAGCACCTCCATCACCAGGATGGTGGGCAGGGCCACGCCCGCGATCTGCGCGCCCAGCGCGGGCGCGGCCGCCACGAACTGCGAGGCCAGCAGCAGTGCCACTGAGGACATGGGCGCCATGGCACAGCCGACCCAGAAAGCCTGGCGCCAGTTGGCGCCCGTGCCCACATTGCCCACGGCCACGCCCAGCGTCTTGGCCAGCAGGCGCGCCAGGATGACCGCGCCCACGACGCCGGCCACCGGCGCGCTCCAGTCGGCCTGGGCCGCCACGATGGACACCAGCACGAACATCAGCATGGTCAGCAAAGAGGCCGCCGTGCCCAGCTGGCGTGGCCAGGTCCAGGGACGCGGATTGAACCGCTTGAGCAGGATGCCGCCCAGCAGCGCCGCCAGAGGGGCCGAGCCGCCCAGATAAGAGGCCACTGGCACGCTGGCGGCGATCAGCGCCAGGATGAGGATGGAAGTGTTCTCGCTGGCCGGGCTCATGAAGCGCAGCGCCAGACGCATCAGCACGGCCAGCACCAGCGCCACGGCGACGGAAACGCCCAGGACCACCAGCACCGGCGTGACCGAGGCCAGCACCCCGTCCTGGGGGCGGGCCAGCATGCCGGCTTTGGCGCTGCCCAGCGCCAGCGCATAGAGCGTGGACAGCGTCGCCAGCACCATGCCCCGGTCGGTGACCGGACCTGCCGCGCGCATGTCGGCGGCCACGCGGGTGAGCACCAGTGGCGAGGCTGCCATGGCCACCAGGGCCAGCGGGCCAGCCACTTCGTCAGCCACGCCCAGCCAGCCCAGCACCAGCCAGACCAGCGCATAGGTCAGCGCCGACTCGGCCACGCTCTGCACCAGCACCATGGGGTTGTGGCGGAACCAGCGCAGCGTGATGCGCCCGCCGCACTCGAACAGCACGATGGCCACGCCCAGCTCCAGCAGGAACAGGCCCGTGCCATGCAGCGGCCAGGCCGTATTGCCGCCGAAGCCGATCAGCCCGGCGATGCCGCCGACCAGGGAGTAGCCCACGACCTTGGGCAGTGCCGCATGGCGCTGGCACGCGTAGCCCACCACGGTGGCCACGGCCAGCAGCAAGGACCACTGCACGGTTGCCAGCCCTGCGGAGGGGCGCAGCCAGGGTTCCCAGAAACTCAGCATGTCACTCATCGGCATGTCCTTTGGCGCGGGCATGCGGCCCGCAAGCGAGGTGCCACGCGGCGTCGGCCGGACGGCACCCGGGCGCATCTGCGAACAGGTGCAGCGTGGCGATCCACTGACAGGCGCACGGGCGACGCGGCCCGGCATGCATGCCAGCACGAGGGTTCCGCAGCCGGACCAGGGATCAGGGGCGGAAGAAGCTCAGCGGTGCCGTGCGCAGCCTGCGGCGGATGGCCGCATAGATGCGCGAACGGTCAACACCACTGACATTGTGTGCCCTTAATGCGACACGGAATGCCAGATAAAAGCTGACAGTGACATTCAATGCGCCATTGACCGGCAGCAGTGCGACGGCCCACCAGAAGAGATCGGAGTGCAGCACCTGCCAGCCCAGTGCGGCGCTGGCCGCGCCGATCTGGCCGGCCGACAGCGTCACGTGCCGCACCTCCAGCCCCAGGCCGAAGAAGGCCGCAAAGGCGGGCACCAGCCCCAGCATCAGGCCCAGCGAGACGTTGGCGGCAAAGCCCGAGATATTCTTGCGCCAGAAATGGGCCCAGCGGTCGGCGCGCCGCGCGCCCAGCCAGCGCGTGATGCCCGGGTTGTAGCGGATCACCGAATCCAGGCGGCGCAGCACGAACCAGTTCTCGGCCCAGCCCGCGATCAGGCTGCTGGCGAACAGCAGCACCCCCGTGAAGGCGGCAAACAGTGGCGACAGGCCCAGCAGGTTCAGCGAGTCGAGCACGGCAATCGCATGCGGCCCGTCGATGGGCGTATGACCGAATAATTGCGCATATCCCAAAGACAGCAACAGCACCATCGGGAAAACAACCAATACATTGCCCAGCACAGCGGCTACCTGCGAGCGCACAAGGCGTGCCACTTCATCGACGAATTCCTCGATGGCCTCGCCGGCCTGCAGATCCTTGAGTTTGGCGGCCATGGCCGGCGCCGTCATAGCCGGCTGCTTGGTGGCCACCGTGAAATGCAGCAGCTGGATCAGCACAAAGCTGATGGAGTAGTTGATGCCGGCGGCCAGCCCGCCCCAGAACGCGGACAGCCCCAGCGCATAAAGCGCGAACTTCATCAGCGTGGTGAAGGCCATCATGAAGCCGCCGCCGGCGGCCTTGGCCACCATGGATCGGTATTCCTGGCCCGTGCGCGTGATGTAGTGCTCGCCGGTCTCGGCGCTGCGCTCGGCCACCTTGGCCGCCAGCAGCGAGGTATTGGTGGCCAGCAGCGCGCGCAGGCTGCGCCGCTCCCTGCCCACGGCGACCAGATTGGCCAGCAGGCTGGCAGTCTCGGCGGCGCGGTTGTCGGCCAGCAGGCAGTCCAGCAGCCTGCGCACGCGCAGGATGCGCGCGCGCAGCTGGCGCAGACGGAACACCAGGCCGACCGAAATGCCCTCGGACTCGAAATGCGTGTAGACCGATGCCACGGCCGCACGGCAGGCATCGAGGCGCTCGCGCAGCCGGGCCTCGGCGGCATCGCGCCGGTCATTGGTGCGCAGCGCGTGCAGCACCTCCACGCGCAGGCTTTCCACATCGTGGATCAGTGCATGAAAGGGCTGCTCGATGCGCGCCTGCTCGTCCATGCGCAGGCGCAGCTCGGGCGAAAAGCCCGTGGACAGGATCTGCCCCGCGCAGTAGGTGATGGAGCCCAGCAGGCTGTGCTGCCAGAAGCTGCTGCCCCGGGCCTCGGCTTCCTGCCCCTCGGGCCGCAGCAGCGCGGCAATGCGCTCCAGCAGCGGCGCATCAAGCCCGTTCAGCCAGCGAGCGTCGAACTCGTCGGGCATGGCCAGCATGAACAGCTCCGAGGCATCGGAGGTCTCCGGCGTGCTGGGCAGCAGCTTGTAGCGCACGCGCTCGGACAGCTCGCTGAACATGTTGGTGCGCGGCGCGAAACCGAAATCTGCCAGCAGTGCCGTGATGTCCACCGTATCCGTGAAACGCTGCCACCAGGCCTTCAGGCGCTGGCGCGCGGCTGCATCGTCCTCGAATGCCTCGACGAGCAGGCGCACGCGCTGGGCGCAATCCTCCACCGAGGGTTTGGGGGCGCGGACCCAGTCGAGCAGATGGATCAGCCACAGATGGCGGTGTGCCAGGTCGGCGTCGGGGTCCAGGGTGGCCAGCAGGCCGGGCAGGTCTTGGGTGATTCGCTTCATCAAGCAGGTACGTGCAACACGGACGCTGCAGTATGGCGGCTCAGCCTCGGTGGCGGTGTAGGCCGCCCTTAGTGGAGCACCCGGCTGTCAGGATCGGGAAAGCTGCCGCTGTCAGCGCCTGAGCGCAACTGAAAGCGTGCAATCGCACACTCGAAGACCTCGCCCTCATGGCTGACGCACAGAAAGCTGCCCTGCATGCTGCCGTTGGGCGTGCGCAGCTGGCAGCCGCTGGTGTACTCGAAGGACTCGCCCGGCTGCAGCAGCGGCTGGCGCCCGACCACGCCCAGCCCCCGGACCTCATCGACATGGCCCAGTTCGTTGGTGATGATCCAGTGGCGCGCGATCAGCTGCCCCGGCACCTGGCCGGTGTTGGTGATGGTGATCGTATAGGAGAAGGCGTAGACGCCCGCCGCCGGAGCGGACTGCTCTGGCAAAAATGAGGGGCGCACCTGGACCTGGAACTCGTTCATCGGCATGTGCCAATATTAAGCGTAACTGCGACAATCGCGGGCATGAGCCCCACCTACCGCATTGCCCCCTCCATCCTGTCCGCTGACTTTGCCCGTCTGGGCGATGAAGTCCGGAATGTGATCGCCTCTGGCGCCGACTGGATCCATTTCGACGTGATGGACAACCATTACGTGCCCAATCTGACCTTCGGTCCCATGATCTGCGAGGCCCTGAAGCCCCACGCCAAGACCCCCGATGGCCAGCCCGTGCCGATTGACGTGCACCTGATGGTCTCGCCCGTGGACGAGCTGGCAACGGCCTTCGCCAAGGCCGGCGCCGACTACATCAGCTTCCACCCGGACGCCTCGACCCATGTGCACCGCAGCATCCAGAACATCCGCGCCCAGGGCGCCCGGCCCGGCCTGGTGTTCAACCCGGCTGCGCCGCTGGATGTGCTGGACTGGGTGATCGATGACATCGACCTCATCTTGCTGATGAGCGTCAACCCCGGCTTCGGCGGCCAGAGCTTCATCGACAGCACGCTGCGCAAGATCGAGCAGGCCCGCAAGCGCATCGAGGCCAGCGGCCGCGACATCCGCCTCGAAGTGGATGGCGGCATCAAGGAAACCAACATCCGCCGTGTGGCCGATGCAGGCGCCGACACCTTCGTGGCCGGCAGCGCCATTTTTGGCAAGCCCGACTACAAGGCCGTGATCGACGCCATGCGCGGCGCCCTGGCTGCCTGATACGTTCCCCTGACTGCACACAGGACAAGGCCCGCGAAAGCGGGCCTTGTCCTTTAAGCATGGCGTGCGCCGCGCAGAAACCGCATGCCTAGCCGCCCTGCTCATGCTCGCCGGGGGCGATGTAGATGGCGCGGTCCTGCGCATTGAAGCCCGCAGGCGCAAAGCGCGACACCGGCACCTTGTTGTGCTGGATGGAGCTGACTTTCCAGGCGAAAGTCCGGCCCTGGCTTGTGAAGTTCACCACTTCCCCGCAGACGACATTGATGGGGTCGCCGCGCGACAGGTCGATGGTCCTGTGCTTGCCGGCCGGTGCCGGAACGCCGTAGTAGGACTTGCCCGTTGGGAAGGTATGGACCTGGGCCTGGGCCATTTCGGCCTGGGCCATCCCGGCCTGGGCCATCCCGGCCTGGGCCATCCCGGCCTGGGCCAGCGGGCTGGCCAGGAAAATCGCCACAGCGCCGATGGAGGTCATGGTTTTCATGGAATTCTCCTTGTGAAATAGGCAAGACCGGATGGAGATGCCATGGATTGGATGCAACCCATGGCATGGACTCTATCGATCCGATCTTGAAATTTCACTGGCGCCAGGTTGACGATTCTGTCACCTTGCTCAGAAGCTGTGGCGCATGCCGAACTCCGCGCCCGTGGAGCTGCGGCCAGCGGCCAGGCCGGGAGTCCCGCCTGTCAGGCTGAAGTTGGCACCGCCCTTGTTGGTGATGCGTGCCACCGTGGCATACAGGGCCGTGCGCCGCGACAGGTTGTGCACATAGCCGATGGCATAGCGGTTGGCATCGCTGCGGTTGAAGGCGTCATCGCCGCCGCGCGAATCGGTGCGCACATAGGAGGCACGGATATAGTGCGTTCCCACGGGCACGGTCATGCCGATCTGCCAGCGGTCCTCGGAGCCTGAGCCTCGGGCAAAGGCACCGTAGGGCAGATCCTCGCGCTGGAAGTAGCCCATCAGCTTGACGCGTCCGAAATCGTACGAGCCCCCCACGCCGTACTGCTTGAACTTGACGGTGGGCTCGTTGCCTGTGACGGCGGCGGGGCGGACCATCCCGGTGTCCTTAACGTCTGTCTGCGCCATGGTCAGCGCAAGGCTGAGCGGGCCGTTGTCATAGCGCAGGCGGCCCGAGATGCGGCTGTCCAGCTTGCTTCTGGGGTTTTCGTCCAGCGCGTACATCACCTCCGCCCTGAAGCCGTTCCAGTTGGGCGTGAAGTACTGGATGGCGTTGTCGCTGCGGTAGTAGTTCGAGAACAGGTCCGGCATGCGGCTGATGCGGTTCGAGCCAGCCAGCCCGATCACGTTGAACGGGTCGTACTTGATCGGGTTTTGCGTGCTCGGGGAAAGGTCGCGCCCCAGGCGCAGCTCGCCGAAGCTGCCGAGCAGGCTGACGGTGGAGCGGCGCTGGAACAGCTTGCCGCTCGAATGGGTCGTGCCCTGGTCCACGTAGAGGTCCGACTCCAGCCAGAAACCGGCCTTGAGGCCGCCGCCCAGGTCCTCCATGCCCCTGAAGCCGAACCGGCCCGAGGAGTGCCCGCCGCTGCCCATGGTCGTGTTGTTGGGCAGGTCATTGTTTTTCACATAGCGGATATTGGCATCAACGACGCCGAAAAGGGTGACGGATGACTGGGCACTGGCCCCGATGGAGATGACGGGCAGGGCGGCAATCGCCAGTATGCGGTGGATCTTCATTCTCAGTCCTTGGCTTGAATGTGGATTTGTTGGATGCGATGCCACATTGAGGAGCATCGGTCTGGATACTAGAATTTGATAAAGCATCAGGACGGATTTGCGCAATAACTGAGAGGAAGGCGCAAGGCAAAATTGAAGATTGAAGGCGATATGCGTGCTATCGTGGCAACAGCAGCCGTTTGGATGGTTTGGGTATTTTGTTTTATTACGAAAATCTTTCTTGAAAATGGCATGAATGTCATTTTTTTGTTGGGCAAATGACGAATTGCCACAAGTGATTTTCCAGGGCGATATTGATTGCAATGGAGCAGCACAGCCCCCGGTTTGAGGATGGGGGCCTGCGCAACGGGCGCCGTGCAACGGGCGCCGTGCAACGGGCGCCGTGCAACGAGCACCCGTTGCACGGCTGTGCGCGTCAGAAGTTGTGGCGTATGCCGAACTCCGCGCCTGTTGAACTGCCGCCTGCAGCCAGGCCGGGTGCACCGCTGCCCAGGCTGAAGTGGGCCGCGCCCTTGTTGGTGATACGGGCCACCGTGGCGTACAGGGCCGTGCGCCGCGACATGTCGTACACGTAGCCGATGGCGTACTGGTTGGCATCGCTGCCGTTGAAGATGGCGGGTCCCTGGCGTGAATCGGTGCGCACATAGGAGGCGCGCAGATAGCCCACGCGCAAGGGGGCTGTCATGCCCAGCAGCCAGCGGTCCTCGGCGCCCAGGGTGTTGCCGCCATAGACGCCGTAGGGAAGATCCTCGCGCTGGAAGTGGCCAATGAGCTTGGCAAATCCGAAGTCATACGAGGCGCCTGCGCCGTACTGCTTGAACTTCGTGCCTGCCGCGTTGGCGTTGGTGGTGCCGTAAGACAGCGAAAGGCTCAGGGGGCCGTTTTCGTAGAACAGGCGGGCGGCTGCGTGGCGGCCCACGTTGTTGGATGGGTTCTCGTCGGGCGCGAACATCAGTTCTGCCTGCAGGCCGCCCAGCATTTGGGGTGTGATGTACTGGAAGGCGTTGTCGCTGCGGTAGTAGGTGGAGAAGGCATCGGGCATGCGGCTGGCAGTGGCCGAGCCGGCCAGGCCGATCACCCCGAACGGGTCGTACTTGTAGGTGTGCGCCGTGGCTGGCGACAGGTCGCGGCCCAGGCGCACCTCGCCGAAGCTGCCCATCAGGCTGATGGTGGAGCGGCGCTGGAAGAGCCTGCCGCTCGAATGGATCGCCCCCCGGTCGGCGTAGAGATCCGACTCCAGCCAGAAGCCGGCCTTGAGGCCGGTGCCCAGGTCCTCCATGCCCCGCAAGCCAAACCGTCCCGACGAGTGCCCGCCGCTGCCCATCGTCAGGTTGCCGGGCAGGTCGCTGTTCTTCACATAGCGTGTGTTGACATCGACCACGCCGAACAGGGTGACGGACGATTGGGCGCCTGCCCCGGCACAGGCCAGAGGCAATGCCGCAGCTGCCGCGATATGGTGGATTTTCATGCTCAGTCCCTTTCATGGAAATGGGTTCCTTGCTGCCGATGCCATGGATGGCATCTGGAAAATCTTAGAAACCGCAGCGGTTGTCGGGGACCATGCATCAGAAACCGGGAAGGGGTAGCGAGCAAAAATACCGTTTCAGTAGTGAAACTGTTCCGTGATGCCAACATGCATGCGCGATTGAAGGGGTTTATTTGATTTTTAACGCAAACCTTTCGCCAAGATGTCAGTAAAGTCATTTACTGGAGTGTTTATTGAATATTCATCTTGTATAACATGAAGAAAATATATTTTTTC
>NZ_JACSYA010000027.1 GCF_029870285.1 Delftia sp. PS-11 | reverse complement strand
GGAATCGTCTCATTTTCAAGGCCCTCGCGCTGAATGTCGATTCACCCTAGTAGCCGGATCCAGCAGCAACGGCGGCAGGATCGATTTCAGCCTGATCCGCCTGAATGCCGATGGCTTGCCGGACACCAGCTTTGGCACAGCAGGCAAGCTGATCGTGCCCGTGGGCAGCGGCAATAGTTCTGGCAAAAGTGTCACCCTGCAGCCTGATGGCAAGATCGTTGTAGCAGGAGTCGGCTACAACGGCAGCGACAACGACTTCGGCCTGATCCGCCTGAACCCCGATGGCACGCTGGACACAAGCTTTGGCGCGCTCAACACGCTGAACGGTTCGGTTGCCTATACCGAGAATGCGCCTCCTGTGCTGCTCGATGGCTCCGTGGCCATCTTCGATGCCGAGCTTGCCGCCCAGGGGCACTATGGCGGCTCCAGCATTACCCTGGCGCGCAGCGGCGGCGCCGATGCGCAGGATGTGTTTGGCGCCACCGGCAATCTGGTATTCGCAAGCAATGGCAATGTCACGCTCTCGGGCACCCTCATCGGCAGCCATGCCCAGTCTGGCGGCTCGCTGACCATCACATTCAATGCCGAGGCCACGCAGGCCCGTATCAACGAAGCCCTGAGCGCACTGACCTACGCCAACACCGGCGATGCGCTCCCCGCCAACGTCACCATCGACTGGTCCTTCGACGATGGCAATCAGGGCGGCCAGGGCAGCGGCGGCGCGCGGTCGGGGAGTGGCAGCACGGTGGTCAATATCACTTCGGTCAACGATGCGCCCGTCATCGGCAACACATCTGTCAGCAGGACGGTGAATGAAGACAGTGCCAGGACCTTTGCCGTCTCTGACTTCGGCTTCACCGATGTGGACACTGGCGATACGCTGCAATCGGTCACCATCGTCTCGACCCCTGCGGCCGGCGAGCTGTTCATCGACGCCAACAAAGATGGCGTGTATGGCAAGGGCGATACCTTGCTGGTCAATAAGGGCCGGGTCAATGCCGCCGAAATAGACCAACTGACCTTCCGCCCTGCGGCCCATGCTGCCGGCAATGACTATGCGCGCTTTACCTGGACTGTCAACGATGGCAAGGTCAGCTCCGCCAACCAGGGCACCATGGCGCTGAACGTGGCACCAGTCAATCATCCCCCAGTAAATCCCACTAACCCGACCAACCCGACCAACCCGACCAACCCCACCAACCCCACAAATCCCGCCACGCCTGTCTCCACCACAGTCATTGTGGATGGCATGCCTGTCACCACCACCACGCTGCCTGGCGGCTCGGTCCGTACCACCGTGCCTGTGGTTACAGGCGACCGGGTCGATACGATCGGCAGCCCTGACACTGCAGACATTCCCTTGGTCACAGGTTCCGCGAGCCTGCCGCTGCTGGACGTGGGCGTGCCTACGGGGGCGGGCATCACTGCCGAGGGCATGGCCTCGCCCCAGGCCGTTTCTGCTGCTCTGGCAGAACTGGCTGTGCGTCTGCAGCAGATCGATAGCGGCAACACCCCATGTGCCAGCTACGGCAATGCCTTCCTCGCCGCACTGGATCCCTCGGCCACCCTGGTCATGCAGCAGCTCACGATGAACGACCCCTCGGGAGTGATTTCCGATGTGCCTGTCCGCATCACGGGGGATGCCTCCAGCAGTCTCGAAGCTGTGGTCATCGATGCCCGCTCCCTGCCTTCTGGTATGGAGCTGCATACGGATGGCATCGCTTATATGGCGATTGCAGGCAGCGTGCGGGTGAGTGGCAGCGATGGCAAGAGTTTCACCATGGGTGACCGCAGCTCTCAATGGATGGTGCCGGGCGCCGATGACGACATCCTGCACGGCGGCGCAGGCGACGACACCGTCGGTAGCCTGGGCGGCAATGACCAGGTGTTTGGCGATGCGGGCAACGACATCGTGTTTGGCGGCACCGGCAACGACACCCTGTCGGGCGGCAGCGGTAACGACCGCCTGGACGGCGGCCTGGGCTGGGACACGGCTTTGCAGTCGGGTGCGCTGGCCGACTACGCGCTGCGCACCGAAGGCCAGTTCCTGGTGCTCACGAACAAGACAACAGCCGAGGTGGACCGTCTCAAGTCCATCGAGACCGTGAAATTCGACACCGGCTCCAGCCTCTACATCGCCGACAGCGATGCCGAGGCGGCGCTGGCCCATATCGCCACGCGTTGGCTGGGCCGTGCGCCCACGGCCGAGGAAGGCGCCTGGGCGCAGCAAAACAGCCAGCTGAGCGATGTGCAGGTGGCGCAGGCCGTGCTGCGCAGCAGCCAGGGCGCTGCGCTGCAGGGCAAGAGTGCCGAAGAATTGGTGGCAGGCTGGAAGGCCAATGCGCAGATCGTGCGCATGGACACTGTCCCTGAGCGGGTGCAGGGCACGGCCGGGCTGGACCAGATCGGCTACGGCCTGCGCTGGGCCGATGTGCATCTGGCGCGCACCGGCGCCGGCCGCTGGGAGGCCACGTCGCTGACGGACGGCAATATGGCTGAATTCGTGGGCATCGAGCGGCTGCGCCTCAATGATGTGAGCGTGGCGCTGGACATGCAGGGCACGGCGGGCAAGGCGGCCGCGCTGCTGGCGGTGGCCTTGGGCGCCACTGCGCTGGCTGACAAATCACTGGCCGGGCAGGCGCTGGCGGCGCTGGATGCGGGCATGGGCCTGGGCGCTGTGGGCGATGTGGCGCTGCGCTATGCGCAGACCCAGCAAAGCAAGCAGTTCACGGCGCAGGAGACGGTGCAGTGGCTGTGGAAGAACGCCACGGGCAGCGAGGGCACGCAGGCGCAGCTGCAGCCGTATGTGCAGCAGTTGCAGGCAGGGCAGGTCAGTGGCGGTGATCTGGTCAATGCAGCCGTGCAGCATGCGTTGACGAATCCATCGGCCCAGCTGGTGGGGGTGATGGACAGCGGGCTGCTGTACACCACCGCTTGATGCTGATCAGGGCCTGCGTTGTGCCCACAGGTGCTGAAGCCCCATGCCTGCCAGCATGGCAGCGACGAAAATCCATGCCTCGGGCATGAAGGTGGTCAGGTTCAGCCATGCGGGCGCAGGGCAAAAGCCTGCCAGTCCCCAGCCGATGCCAAACAGGGCAGACCCCATCAGCAGACGGGCATCGATGGCCCGGCTGGCGGGCAGTTGCATGGGCTCGCCCAGCAGTGCGCGGTCATGGCGCCGGGCCCAGCCGAAAGCCACCAGCCCCACGGCGATGGCCCCGGCCATCACCAGGCCCAGCGAGGGGTCCCATGTGCCGAAGAAATCCAGAAAATTAAGCACCTTGGCCGGGTTGCCCATGCCTGAAAGGATCAGGCCCAGGCCGAAGACCAGGCCGGCCAGCAGCGCGACGATGGCGGATGTCATGAGTGGAGTCCTTTGTACAGAGCGATTCATGGCAGTACGTGGCGGATCACGAAGACGGTGAGCGCGCCGCTGGCCATGAATGTCAGTGTGGCGGCCAGCGAGCGCGGTGACAGGCGCGACAGCCCGCACACGCCGTGGCCACTGGTGCAGCCAGAGCCCAGGCGGGTGCCGAACCCCACCAGCAGGCCGGCTGCCCCGATCAGCAGCGGGTTGCCGGGGATGGAGATGGCGGGCAGCGGCGCGGCAAGCTGCCACAGCCAGGGCGCTGCCAGAAGGCCCAGCAAAAAAGCCAGTCTCCAGGTCCAGCCGCCCGGCTGCTGCCAGCTGCCGCGCTGCAGTAAGGCGCCGATGATGCCGCTGATGCCGGTGACCCGGCCCAGCAGCACCACCATGGCGGCTGCAGACAGGCCAATCAGTACCCCTCCAGCCAGAGAGGGCAGGGGGGTGAATTCGTTCCAGACAATGGTCATGTGTCGTTTCCTGGGGGGCAAAACAGCTGGTGCAGGCACTGCATCAGCTGCAGTGCGCGGCGGTCGGCCAGCTGGTACCAGATGAATTTGCCCTCGCGCCGGGTCTGTACCAGGCCCTCGCGGCGCAGCACGGCCAACTGCTGGGACAGCGTGGGCTGGGTGATGCCGGTGAGCTGCTCCAGTTCGCCGACGGTGAGTTCCCGCTGAGATAGCTGGCACAGCAGCATGAGCCGGTCTTCATTGCCCAGCACCTTGAGCATGCCGACTGCTGCGGCTGCATGCTCGCGCATTGACTGTGGGTCCATGGCCTGAAGGTCGGGTTGCTCAGCGGTGGCAGGGGGCGCGTACATGGGCAATACGGTGGGATGCATGACAGGCGTCAGATGCTATCGGCAAAAACGGATGGCAATCGCCATGGGGCGATCGCCGTGTCTCAGTGCCTGCCGCTGCGGATGCCCAGCAGTGTGTACAGCGGACACAGACGCACCAGCCCTGTGAGCAGCGGGATCACCCCGAGCCAGCCCCAGGCACCTACGGTGCCGGTAGCGGCCAGTGCGATCAGTGCCAGGCCGGCCAGGATGCGCAGGAGGCGGTCCAGGCCGCCGACATTGGTTTTCATGGTCATGGTGTCTTCCTTTCAGCAGATCAGTGCAGGACTGCCGCAGCAGCAGGCCGGATGGTCTGGCTGGGCAAACATTATGTTTTTGTATATTATATAAAAACATAAATTAATCAAGCGCCAGCAACACAAGGACAGCAAAGGAACGCATGCCATGACTTCTTCCCGAGCACATATCGAAGCTTTTTTTGATGCCGCCACACAGACCGTGAGCTATGTGCTGGCCGATACCCAGGCACGCCAGGCGGCAGTGATCGATGCCGTGCTGGACCTGGAGCCCAGGTCAGGCCACCTGTCCACGGCCAGCGCTGACCGCATTGCGGATTACCTGACGGCGCGCGGCTGGCAGCTGCAGTGGTTGCTGGAGACCCATGCCCATGCCGACCATCTCTCGGCAGCGCAGTACCTGCGCCATCGGCTGGGAGGCCGGGTTGCGATTGGCGAGCGCATTCGCGATGTGCAGCGGGTGTTCCGTGGCGTGTTCCATTTCGAGCCCGGATTTGTGCCGGATGGCAGCCAGTTCGATCACCTGCTGCAGCCGGGCGAAGTGCTGCATGTGGGCGATTTGCCGGTGACCGCGCTGTGGGTGCCCGGCCATACGCCTGCCGACATGGCTTACTGTCTGGAGCAGGGGCCCGGGGGCAAGGGGGCGGTGTTCGTGGGCGATACTCTGTTCATGCCCGATGTGGGCACGGCGCGTGCCGACTTTCCCGGTGGCGATGCAGCCCAGTTGTACCGCTCCATCCGGCAACTGCTGGACCTGCCGGGCGACACCCGGCTGTACATGTGCCACGACTATCCGCCCGATGGCCGGGCGCCGGCCTGGGTCAGCACGGTTTCGGAGCAGCGCCGCGCCAATATCCATGTGCACGATGGCGTGGACGAGGCCAGCTTTGTGCGCATGCGCCATGCCCGTGACGCCACACTGGCCGTGCCCGCGCTGATTTTGCCGTCGGTGCAGGTCAATGTACGCGCGGGCCGGCTGCCGCCTGCCCAGGCGGATGGGCGTGTCTATATCCAGCTGCCTGTCAATGCAGTCGGGCAGGGGGCAGGGGCGCCCCTGCCCCCTGGCCTGACAACCTGCTGAGCCGGCGCGCCGGTGCATCAGTCATCGAAGTCCCACAGCATGTGCAGGTCCAGCTGCAGCCGGCTATCGGCCTCCAGTGCGTCGCTGCGGGCCATGCGCTCGGCCAGCATGGCGTCAGCCAGTGTGCGCCGCACGGCCAGCAGTTCGGTCAGCCCTGATTCGCCTGCGCGATAGGCGCGCAGCGCCCGGTCGGCCGCGCCTTGCTGGAGCGCTGCGGCCTGCGCCTGTGCCAGCGCCGCTGCCCTGCGCCCGGCCAGCAGGTTCCACAGTACGTCGAATTCGGCGCCCAAGCGGCGTTCGGCTGCAAGGCGCTGCGACAGGGCAGCGTCGGCATCGGCCACGGCCAGGTCGGCCTGTGCCTGCCGGTGCGCCGAGCCCAGCGGCATGGACACGCTCACGCCGGCCACGCGCTCGCTGCCGCCGCGTTCGCTGCTGGCAAAAATGCCCACGGTGGGGTCGGGGCGGCGCTCCAGGTCGGCACGGCGTGCCTGCCGCAATGCCCGTGTTTCCTCGGCCTGTGCCAGCAGGTACTCATGGCTGTGCGTGATGTACTGCGTGCGCAGCTGGGCGGGGTCCTGCACTGGCAGCTGCGGCAGTGGCAGTGCGGCCTGCACCGGCTCGCCCAGGCCTGGGAACCGTGCCTGCAGTTCGGCAAGCGCCGCATGGTGCGCAGCCTGTGCGCCTGCCAGCGCGGCCTGCATGCGTGCCATTTCGGCGGCGGCCAGTTCGGCATCCAGCCGCGATGCATCGCCCGCACGCAGCCGGCGTTCTGCCACGTGAGCCAGTTCGGCAGCGGCCTGTGCATTGAGCCGGGTGGCCTGGCTGATCTGGCCGGCGCGCAGGGCGTCGAACCACAGGGCCAGGATCTGGCGGGCAGCTTCGTGCCGCGCATCCTGCACGGCGATGCGGCCTGCAGTCTGTGTGGCATCGGCGAGTTCGGCGTCTGCACCCGCCTTGGCGCCTGAGCGCAGCGCACGCTCGATGGCGATCTGGCCTTCGGAAAACCGCTGGCCGGAGCCGTCACGCGTCCAGCGGCGCTGGCCCATGGCACGCACCACGGTTTCATGGGGCCCTGTGCGCAGGGCCTGGGCCCGCGCCATCGCACCACGGCTGGATGCGTCTGCAGTCTGCACGGAAGGCGACTGCGCGACAGCCTCGCGCACGGCGGTTTCAGCGGGCAGGTATTTCTGTTCCTGGGCGCGGGCGGCACCGGCCAGCAGCAAGGCAGCCGCCCAAGCGGCCAGCAAGGGTTTCATGGACATGTTTCTTCCAACCGGTGAGTGAAGCGTCTTCATGGCTGGGCCTCCCGCAGGCGGCGCGGCAGGCCGAAGCGCTCGAACAGCAAGGGCATCAGCAGCAGGGTCAGGGCCGTGGAGCTGACCAGCCCGCCTGCCACCACGATGGCCAGCGGCCGCTGGATTTCGGAGCCGGGGCCGCTGGCCAGCAGCAGCGGCACCATGCCCAGCGCGGTGATGCAGGCCGTCATCAGCACAGGACGCAGCCGGTCGCGCACGCCCTGGTGCACAGCCTGTTTAAGGGACAGTCCGCCTGCCATCAAGGCATTGAAGTGCGAAACCAGCACCACGCCGTTGAGCACCGCGATGCCCAGCAGCGCGATAAAGCCCACCGAGGCGGGGACCGACAGGTATTCGCCCGCTGCGCGCAGCGCCGCGATACCCCCCACAAGTGCGAACGGGATGTTGGCAAGGACCAGCGCCGCCTGCCGCAGCGAGCGGAAGGTGAGCACCAGCAGCGCGAAAATGGCGGCCAGCGCCAGGGGGATCACCAGTGCCAGCCGGGCTGCGGCGCGCTGCTGGTTTTCGAACTGGCCGCCCCAGACGATGCGCATGTCCCGCAGGCTGTCATCACTGGCGATGGCGGCCTGTGCTTCGCGCACGAACCCAGACAGGTCGCGCCCCTCGACGTTGACCTGCACGACGGCAAAGCGCGCTCCGTCTTCGTGGTCGATGCGCACCGGGCCGTCCTGGGCCGTGAGCGCGGCCAGCGTGGTCAGGGGCCAGCTGCTGCCGTCAGGCGCTGTCACCAGCAGGCCCGCCAGGCCCTCTGGCGACTGGCGCAGTGCTGTGCCGCCGCGCAGGATCAGCGGTGTGCGTGCGACGCCTTCGGGCACGATGCCCAGACGTTCGCCTTCGACCAGCGCACGCAATTGCGCCTGCAGCGCATCGCCGCTGAGGCCGGACTGCCCCAGCGCTGCGCGGTCCAGCGCCACGCGCAGGTATTGCACGCCCCGGTTGCTGGGCGCGATGACTTCCGATGCACCGGGCACGTCGCGCATGCGTGCCGCAACGGCCTGGGCGGCGGCATCCAGGCGGGCCAGGTCGGTGCCGAAGATTTTGATGGCCACATCGCCGCGCGCACCGGTCAGCATCTCGGAGACGCGCATCTCGATCGGCTGGGTGAAGCCGTAGATCAGGCCGGGAAAATGCGCCATGGTGCGGCGGATGGCTTCGGCGATGTCTTCCTTGTTCCCGCGCCATTGACTGCGCGGGTGCAGGACCAGGAAGGTATCGGTCTCGTTGAGCCCCATGGGGTCCAGGCCCAGGTCGTCCGAGCCCGTGCGTGCGACGATGGCGCGGATTTCCGGCACCTGCTCCAGCAGCGCGCGCTGCACGCGCCCGTCCAGTTCCAGCGAAGCCGCCAGCGAGATGGAGGGCGCCTTTTGCAGCTGCACGATCATGTCGCCTTCATCCATGGTGGGCATGAAGGTCTTGCCCACCGACAGGTACAGCATTGCGGCCCCGGCCAGCGCCGCCGCCGCAATACCGAACACCGTGCCACGGTGCGCCAGACTCCAGGCCTGCAGGCGCGCGAAGCCGCTGGCCACGCGGCGCATCAGCCATGGCGCCTGGGCGCCATGGGCGCGCAGCAGCAGGGATGCCAGCGCGGGCACCACAGTGAAGGCCAGCACCACCGAGGCGCCCAGCGCCAGCACGATGGTCAGTGCCACGGGGGCGAACAGCTTGCCTTCCAGGCCCTGCAGCGTGAGCAGGGGCAGGAACACGATGGCGATGATGGATACGCCGGCCAGCATGGGCGCGGATACGGCGCAGACCGCCTCGCGGATCAGCGTACGCCGGTCCTGCACCGCGCCAGCAGCCTCCTGCGCCAGCGCGGTTTCGATGTTTTCCACCACGACCACGGCGGCATCGACCAGCATGCCCAGGGCAATGGCCAGCCCGCCCAGGCTCATCAGGTTGGCCGTCAGCCCCACGTGGCGCATCAGCAGGAAGGTCGCCAGCATGGACAGCGGCAGCGTGGCCGCCACGACCAGTGCCGCTCTTACTCCGCCCAGGAAAAGGTACAGCGTGACCACGACGAGCACGCCCGCCTCGACAAGCGCCCGGACCACGGTCCCTGCCGCGCGCGAGACCAGTTCCCCCCGGTTGTAGAACACCTGGGTGCGCATGCCCTGGGGCAGGCGCGGTGCCAGCTCGTCCAGCCGGGCCTGAACGGCATCGACCAGGCGGCGTGCGTCCATGCCCCGCAATCCCAGCACCAGCCCCTGGACGGTTTCGCCTTGCCCATCGCTGCTGACGGCGCCGTTGCGCGTGGCCTCGCCCAGCCGCACGGTAGCCACATCGCCCACAGCCACGGCGTGGCGCCCGCCGGCAGCCGGGACCACGACGATGGCGCGCAGATCGTCCAGGCCGCGCACGCCGCCTTCGACGCGCACCACCCAGTGTTCCTCGCCCCGGTCGAGCCGGCCAGCGCCGTCATTGCGGTTGTTGGCCTCCAGTGCCTGACGCAGCTGGTCCAGCGTCACGCCGCGCGCGCGCAGGCGTGCCGGGTCGGGAATGACCTCGTAGCCGCGCACCACACCGCCCAGTGCATTGACATCGGCCACGCCCGCCACGGTGCGCAATGCCGGGCGTATCACCCAGTCCAGCACGTGGCGGCGTTCGGCCAGCGACCAGCCTTCGCCATCGACGGTGAACATGAACATCTCGCCCAGCGGCGTGGTGATCGGGGCCAGGCCGCCTTGCGCCGTGGCAGGCAGGTCGCGCTGCAGGCCCGCCAGCCGTTCGGCGACCTGCTGCCGGGCCCAGTACACATCCGTGCCTTCGGTGAAGTCCACCGTGACGTCGCTGATGCCGTATTTGGACACCGAGCGCACGATGGTTTTGTGCGGCAGTCCCAGCAGCTCCTGCTCCACGGGCGTGGAGACGCGCTGCTCCACTTCCTCGGGCGTCATGCCGGGTACCTTGAGGATGACCTTGACCTGCGTGGGCGAGATATCGGGAAATGCGTCGATGGGCAGGTTCACATAGGCCCAGGCGCCCGCCAGGGCCAGCGCACAGGCGGCCAGCAGCACCAGCGCGCGCTGGCGCAATGAAAAATCGATGAGCCGCGCCAGCATCATGGCTCTCCCGCCAGCAGACCCTTGAGCGCGGCGATGCCGGAGACTGCGATGCGGGCCTGGGGCGGCAGCGTGCCCCGCACCACGGCCATGGCTTCGTCGCTGGCCTCTACGGCCAGCGGCGCAAAGCGCACGCCCTTGCCGCTTGCCAGGAATACACCGGTCCTGCCTTGCCAGTGCGCCAGGGCAGCCGCCGGAATGCGCGTGCGCGGGCCGTCGGCAGAGGGCGCTGCATCGGACAGCGTCAGCGTGGCCTGCACGCTTTCTCCCACGCGCAGGGTTCCGTTCTGGCGCAGGGACACGCGTACGCGCATGCCTGCGGAGCCATCGCCCACAGGGGCAATGCCTGCCACCTGTCCCGCTGCGCCGCGCGCCTGTACCTGGACACGGTCGCCCACGGCGGGCAGCGGCATTTCCCGGCCCAGCAGCAGGTCCAGCTCCAGCGCCTGGGGGTCTGCCAGGCGCACCAGGGGGGCCGAGGCTTCGACACGGGCCCCCGGCGCCACCAGCACTTCGGTGACCACGGCAGACCTTGGGACCAGCAGTTGCGCTTCATGGCCCGCCAGCTTCAGGCCGCTGGCAGCCAGCTCGGCGTGACGTGCCTGGGCTGCTGCCGCCGCCTCTGCCGCGCGGGCCTGCGTGGCCTGCCAGCGGCTGGCGGCGATGATGCCATCGTCATACAGCGCCTGATCGCGTGCCAGGGCCTGACGCGCCAGGCGCGACTGGGAGTCGGCTTCCTGCAAGGCCCGGCGTGCCTCGAACAATTGGGCGCCGGTGAACGTGGCCAGGGCCTGGCCTGCGCGCACTGTCTGGCCCACGGCCACATGGACGCTGGGGATCGCGCCCGAATAGGGGGCGGCCACCACGGTCTGGGCATCGGCGCGCAGCACGGCGCGCGCGTGGGCCGTCACGGTGATCTGCGCCGCTGGCTGGATGGTTTCAAAACGCACGCCCAGCGTGCGGGCCTGTTCGCTGGACAGGGCAAAAGAGGGGGATTCGGCCTGCGCCTGCGCGGCCATGCCGACGGCTGGCAGCGCCAATGCGCCGGCCAGCAGCCATGGATGGAACATCATTCCTGACTCCGGTGAATACGACGAACGCCGTCCGCACAGGCCCAGCAGGTGTGCAGGCGGTCAGTGGCCGGCCCTGGCGGGCCGGCAGGTCAGGAGGCCAGGGGAGGTGCCTGTGCAGGGCTGGGGCGTATCACCCGGCCGCGCCAGCACGGGCTCAGGCGCAAGGGTTCGGGGCTGGGCGTGGGCCGTGGCGCGCTGCAGCGCATGCGTGCAGCGCGCAGCCCCAGGGTCAGCAGGGCCAGGCCGATGAGCGCCATGGCCGGCAGGGCCAGCAGGTCCAGCGGCTGCAGGGCATCCTGCACATCGACTTCGAAGGGTTCGGCATCTGAGGGCAGGGCGTGCGATGAATGCTCATCGCCCAGCGTGCCGTGGGCCGTGAAGAGGTGGAAATGCGAATCAGCCACACGCGATGGCGCTGCGTGCACATGCAGGCCATCGCGGTTGGGTGTCCCGAAATGGCTGTGCAGCAGCGGAGCCAGCAGCTGCGCCACCATGATCAACAACAGCAGCACCGCGCTTCGCAGAGGGATTTCCCGGATCGCACGCGACATGCCTGCAATTGTATCGCCCCCACCTTCAGCGTGCCTTCACGGCCCGGTTTTTTCAAACACGGCGCCAGGGGTCCATACCAGCCGCAGGCCAGCGACCGTATTGCCCTTGCCGGCAATGTGCTCCCGCCCGGCTTCGAGCGCGATCAGCAGGCTTTTCACGGGCCGCCACCCCACCATGGCCGTGAAGCGGCGAGAGGGGTTGTTGGGCAGCAGATTGGCATCCGTTGCCACCAGCAGGGCGCCAGGTCCGCTGACATGGTTGGTGCTTTTGAGCCATTCCTGCCGCACGCCCACATCCCATTGCGCGCTGGGCTGCCACAGTACCTCCAGCCAGCCGCCCAGAGTCTTGCCCTGGTAGGCCGTATCGCCATTTTGCGAATAGAGGCTGCCGCTTTCGCGCCGCCAGATGCCTGCTCCGGTGAGCTTGACGCCCTGCAGCGGCGTGGTCCAGGTGGCGCTGGCCCCGGCCAGGTCCACGGTGCCATCGAAGCAGGTGATGTCGCGCAGGCTGGCATTGCACTGGGGCGCCGTATGGATGTGCCCGCTGTTGGCCCGTTGCACATAAGCGCCACGCCCCTGGGGCTGTAGGCGGCTGTAGAACACGTCGGCTTCGACCGAGGTCCAGGCGGCGTTGGCATGCACGACGGGCGCCCAGGCGGCGTTGTTGCTGCCGGGAAAGCGCCGGGCGCGCCACAGCCCCAGGTCAATACCCTGCAGCCAGGACATGGCGCCTTGCAGGTGGGGACGCCAGGCAGCGTTGATGCCATCCTCGATCCAGTCGCCGTTGAAGGCGGCCCGCTTGGCCAGCGGCATCTGGCCGTAGCGGTCGAAGTGCCCGGCACGCGTGAGCACTTGCCCCATGGGCACGCGGTTGCGGCCTGCGCCCAGGGTCAGCTCGGCGCCTGAGCCGCTGCGCGCTTCCATCCAGGCGGCCTCCACGTGGGCTGGGTCGCTGCCATGCCAGCCCATCACGATGTTGGCCCCCAGTTGGGGGGAGACGCGCAAACCGGCGCCCAGCGTGCCATGCTCCAGCTGCCAGCCGCGCTGGTCACCGGGTGTATCCCCCAGGCCCAGCGTGCCCGCCAGCCGCGGGGCCGGGACGGTGGTGCTGCCGTGCATGTAGGCTGTCACGGCGGCCATGTCGATGCGCAGCCCATTGGCGGTCGGTATGGCCTCTTCGGCGGTATGCGCTGCAGCAGTGCCTGCCATCAAGGCCAACGCCAGCGCCATTGCCGTTGCGGCAAGGGCCGGCTGCGGCTTGCATGCTGTGGTGTGCTTGTGACGCATGCTATTGGCCCGCCTGGCTGGAGAAGGGGTCGGACAGCTTGGGGGTGGTGAGCAGCTCATGGTCCGTCAGAGTCTTGAGAAACGCCAGCAGATCGGCCCTGTCGCCGGCCGTCAGCGCGATCTGGTTGATGAAGTCGTTCTTGTTGGGATTGGCGCGTCCGTCACCTGCATGGGGGCCGGACGTGATGTTGCGCCCGCCGGCGGCATAGAACTCCAGCACTTGCTCCAGCGTCTCGATGCTGCCGTCATGCATGTAGGGGCCGGTGACCTCGACATTGCGCAGGCTGGGCGCACGGAACTTTCCCATGTCCTTGACAAGCTGGGTCAGCTCATAGACGCCTCTGTTGGGCTCGGGGAAAGCGCCCGTGCCGCCGATGTTGTACAGGCCCGTGTTGTGGAACGGGGTCTCGACGATGCGGCTGCCTGCATGCACGATCTGGTCATTGAAATTGAAGCTGCTGTGGCAGTGAAAGCACTCGGCTTTCTCACCAAAGAACAGGCTCATGCCGCGCTGCTCGGCGGCACTCAGTGCGGTGCTGCCCTTCAGGTACTGGTCGTACTTGCTGTTGCCCGAGAGGATGGTGCGCTGGAATGCTGCAATTGCATGGATCACATTGCCCCAGGTGATGGGCGATCCCTGGCCAGGGTACGCCTTGGCGAAGCGCTGGTTGTAGCCGGCGTCGGCGGCCAGCCGCGCAAGGATTTCATCCTTGTTCCTGTCATTGACGCCCATCTCCACCGGGTCCGTGCCGAACAGCGGGGTCTCCATCTGCTTTTCCAGGGTCACCAGGGACGGGTTGGCCCAGGTTAGCGTGGCGTTGTAGACCACATTGGCCAGCCCCTGCGCGTTGCGCGGGTGCGCCTGGCCTGTAGATCCCAGCGAAGTCGTCAGTCCATCGGTGAAAGCCTTGGACTGGACATGGCAGCTCGCACAGGCCTGCGTGCCATTGCCGGACAGGCGCCTGTCGTAGAACAGGAAGCGGCCCAGTTCGACTTTTTCCGCCGTCATGGGGTTGGTGTCCGGCACCCTTGGGGTGGGGAAAAAGGACGGCAGCGCCCAGGACCAGCCTGCGCGGGTTGCGGAGTCATCGTGGACGGAGGTGCCGCCGCCCCCGCAGCCTGCCAGGGCCAAGGCCCCGGCAAGGCCGCACAAAGCGGCGGTGCGCGCCGCCATCCGCTGCAGCGAATGGGGCTTGCGCATTATTTGGCCTCGGTACGGAAGACGGACTGGCTGCGGCCTTCGTTGATGGAGCGGCCCGTTGTCAGATCAATCTGCAAAGCGCTGAAGATGGGCACGCATTCCGGGTCTGTGGCGCCGGACATGCAGCCCACGGCACCGCCCAGATCCTGCCTGACATCGGAGCCTTTGAGCAATTGCGCAATGTCCAGCACCACTTTCTGCGCGCTGGCGTTGAAGTCGCTGAACCGCAGATCCATGCGGTCGGGGCGCGCGCAGCTGACGGTCTCGCCCGTCACGGGGTTGCCTGTGCAGCCGGTCGAGCCCAGGTGTACATAGAACGTCTTGCCGGCAGCTGCGGGCGCGGGCCGGGCCACGCCACCGGCAGGGTTGACCTCGATCTGCGCAAACTTGCGGCCCGCCTGCCAGGACCAGGCCAGGGCCTGCACATCCAGCGGCTTGGGCGCGACAGCGTAGTCGGTATGGTTGACCGACGAAGGCACGCCCACCGTCATCCTGAGGCCCTTGTAGCTGCCGGCAGGCACCGTGCCTTTGATCTGCGTGTTCTGTGCCGGTGTGCCGGCATCGGCGCAGGCACCCGTGCCGTCTTCCAGGTCAATCAGCGCCACTTCCTTGGTTTGCCAGTCATTGACATCCAGGGTGACGGGCACTGTCTTGTCCTTGTCGGTGATCAGCGAGACGGCGCTGACGTAAAAGCGCAGGTCGTGCAGGTCCACGGTGGCCTGGCTGGTGCCGATGCCGTTGATGGGCGTGCCACATTTGGCGGGCAGATTGCCGGCCTTGGCGGTGAACTCGATGGCGATGGCCTGGGGGCCGGCCGGTGTGGCAGGCGGTGTGCTGTCGCTGCCACCCGAGCCGCCGCAGGCGGCCAGCAACAGGGGCAGTGCTGCGGCAGCAGCGGTCAGGCAAAAGCGGGGGTGATGGAAAGAGTGTTGCATGTAATCGGTTTTTCATGGCCTGCGGCCAGCCATGGCGGCGCGCGGGCAGACAGGACCCTGCATGGCAGCGCTGCGGCGGCCTCGCATGGTCTGAGGACAAGGGAAATGAAGAAAAAACGGCTCTGCGTTGAGCGGCTGTCAGGCCGTGGGCGGCGCTCTGACAGGCGTGGCCCGCACCACTCTGCCAACGGTGTCAGCGGCGGGCCGTGGTACCTGCGGTGGTGCAGGCCGTGATGTGTCGTTCAGTGCAAAGTGCAGGTCCGTGCGTGACAGATCCAAGGGCAGATCGCCCAGCGCGCGGCACAACGGGCAGTGGCTTGCGCCGGCTGTTTGGGCCAGTGGCGTATCACCAGACTCTTCAGCGGCATCTGCCTGCACCCGCTGCATGCCACCTGTCGTGCACACTTGCATCGCCGCCATCGTCAGCGGGTCGCGGCCTGCCGCTGCCCCTGCAGCCAGGCCAGCGATGGCCGGATGCGTGATGGCAAAGACCAGGGCAGCCATCGCCCAGGCGGCGAAACGGTCGCGGCAGGCACGCAGCATGTGCATGGCGGATGCGGTCAGAACCGTGTGCTGACGCTGGCGTAGATGCCGCGTCCGTCAGCGGGCGAATAGCCCGAAGAGCCGCTGTCATACCAGGCGTAGACGTACTTGCGGTTGGTGACGTTCTTGACCTGCAGGCTCAGGTCCGTCTTTTCCGAGAGCCGGTAGCTGGCGCCCAGGTTCAGCACGGCGAATTTGCCGGTGCGGCCCAGGGTGTTGGTGCGCTCCAGGTAGTAGTCGCCCTGTGCATTGCCCCAGGCCGACAGCTTGAGCCGGTCCGTGGCCTGCCAGTCCACGCCGGCCGAGACCAGGTAGTGCGGCACGTTCTCGATCTCCTTGCCCAGCGTGGCAGGCGCGCTGGGGTCGGGCGCGGTAATGCGTGCCACCTGATGGGAGTAGGCGATCCAGGCCGTAGTGCGGGCATGGGGCTTCATGTGCAGCTGGATGTCGTAGCCCTTGCGCAGCGTCTTGCCCACATTGCCCAGGCCGCCGGGGTCAGGCAGGCCGTCCACGCCCAGCACCCGTGCCACTTCGCCGGAAGCGCGCTGCTCCCAGTAGGCCACGCGGCCATGCAGCCAGGGCAGGGGCGAGAACTTGACGCCTGCCTCCCAGCCATCGTTGATGGAGGGGCTGAGGTTGCGCTGCTGCGTGCGGTAGGCATCGATGCCTGCGCCGATCTGGAAGGTCCGCCCCCAGTTGGCATAGACGCTGGCCTGCGGGTTCAGGGTATAGGCCACGCTGATCTTGGGCTGCTTGATGAGTCCGTAGTCGTGCACGGGGGCGCGGTTGCCGGTGAGGCGGTCGATGAAGTAGCCATCGACGTTGTCCACGCGCAGCGCCGGGATGATCCTGAGGTTTTCGACCGGACGGATCACGGCCTGCACATAGGCGCCCTGGGTGTTGAGGTCGAAGTCCCAGTCACGGAACTGCGAGGTGCGCACGCGGTCCGTGGTCCGGTAGCGCTGGCCCAGGTTGCTCTGCTGCTGTGCGTCGAGCCCGCCTTCCAGCGTGAATTCATGGGCCCAGGTGACCTTGGGCCGCCAGGTCAGCGTGGTGATGGCGCCTTGCTGCTGCTCGTCGTTGTAGCGCTCCTGCTGCGAGCCTGCCGCAGAAAAGCGCACCCAGCGCCGGTTTTCGTACTGGTTGGCATAGACCTTGGCCGACAGCGACAGCTCGGGCGTCAGCTCGCCATCGAGGTGGGCGCTGAGCTGGCCCGTTTCGCGCTCGCTGCGGTCGGCAGCGGCATAGGCGGGCGAGCTGCGCGGCGCCTTGATGGCGTCTTCGTAGGTGAGGTAGCCCGACTCCAATGCATTGTTGCGGTAGTAGCGCGCGATCACGCCGGTGCGCCAGCGGCCATCGTCCGAGGTGTAGAACCACTTGCCAGCCAGGGACAGCTTGCGCGCGTCGGCATGGTCACGGTAGCCGTCCGAATCGCGCCAGGCCAGAAAATAGTTCTGGCTCCAGTTGCCGCTCTCGATGCCCTTGGACACCTGAAACTCCTTGGTCCCGAAGCTGCCCACGGTCACGCTGGCCCGGCCCTCGTTGCCGCCCGTGCGGGTGATCACGTTGGCGTTGCCGGCGATGTTGTTGAGGCCATAGCGTGCGTCGTTGGTGCCGCGCACGATCTCGATGGCCTCGATATCCAGGGGGAAGACCGCATCCAGGAAGGGCATGCCGCCTGCGTTGTCATTGCTCGGGATGCCGTCGATCAGCAGCTTGACCGCATTGACCCGGCCTTCGCCGTTGAAGCCGCGAAAGGAAAAGCGGCCCGCGTCCGTGCCCTGCTTGAACTGCGTGACCTGCACGCCGGGCGCCTTGGACATCAGCTCCCAGCTGTAGTCCGCATGTTCGTTTTCCAGCACATCCGCCCCCAGGATGTCCACTGAACTGAACACGCTGCGCGCGGACAGCGGGCCAGAGGCCTTGGCGCCGATATGGACCGTCCCCAGGGTAAGCACGGAGTCCTGCGGGGTTGAAGCGCCCAGCTCCTGGCCGTGGGCGCTGTGGACAAGTCCCATGCAGATGGCCAGTGCCAGCGGCAGCGGGGCGTGCATCCGGGGTTGCCGCTGTGCATGCAGAACATGGCAATTGTGGGTCATGGTGTATTTCTCAGGGCTGCGCAGGCATGGCCCGGCCCATGGGCAGGGATGCCTTGCTTGTTACAAGGAGCGGTGGTGTGATCCAGAGGGTCTGGCAGCAATGGCCCTGCCTGTACGCCGCCAAAGTCCTGAAGGCAAAGACAAAGACAAAGGCAAAGGCAAGCACGTACGGCAGAGCAGCCAGCCATTCAGGCCAGCGTATGCAGTGTGTGGGGGGGCGCGGACCGCTGCCTGTCAGCCGTGCGGCATGCTCAGGCAGGCGGGCGCCATCAGAACAGAGAGAACAGAGAGGGAGGGCCGCGTGGCGGCAGTGGCGCACCCACCAGGGCCGCGATATGGGCCGCCTGCAATGGCTGCAGCGCATGCGCCAGCGGCTGGGACGGTGGCGCCCACGGGTTGACCGGGGGCAGGGGCAGCATGGGTGCCAGGCACATCGGGCAATCGAGCGAGGACTGTCCCGTGGGCTGGGCCTGGCCTTGCTCGTCGAACACCACCAGCTTGGCCGTGCCCGCCGTCGAGCACAGCAGCTCCATCGTCTTGGGACTGATGAAGGGCGAGGCTCCTGCAACGCCCAGCGTCAGCAGGAACCACGCCATGACAAGGCGCTTCCACAAAGACGAGGTACGTAGGGCGTGCATAGCCTGCCATTATGGCCTGCGCAACGCCCTGCGGCAACCAGCGCAGGCTTCAGCCGCCTGCGGTCCCTGCTGCCTGCTTGAGCGCCTGCCCGCGCAGCACGAACTGGCGGCGCCACTCGTCGACCGGCATGAAGCTGGGGTCGGAGTGCACCAGGCGTTCGGTCTGGACCCATATGGCCTCGTCGTCCAGGTCCAGATCCAGCGGGTCGCCATGGGGCTGGCTCACGTACCAGGGCGTGTCGAGGTAGACCTCTACCGTGTTTTCCTCGGGGTCCAGGCAATAGATGGATAGCGCATTGCCATGGTTGAGCCCACGCATCTGCGTGGCGCCCAGGGCCAGGGCCCTGCGGCGCGCTTCCCGCAGATGGTCCAGGCACTGGACCTTGAAGGACAGCTGCATCACTGTGCTGGGGGTCTGCAGGCCGCGTCCGCCGGCCAGCGCCAGCTGGTGGTGCTGTTCCTCGCGTCCGCTCAGGAAGACGATGTCGAAGCGGAAAGTCACGCCCTGGCCCCGGTCGGTCTCCTGCATGTCGAACACGCCGCAATAAAAGGCTTTCATGGCCTCCAGGTCGCGGCAGAAGATGCCGCAGTGCGCAAGGTTGGCGCAATAGGCTGTGTGCATGGCGTGCCTGGCGTCAGCGCTGGCCGTCATGGACACTGACCTGCTCACGCGTCAGTCCGCCCAGGCGCGAGTGGATGCGTCCGCCATCGGCCATGGCCAGCGCGAACAGGATTTCGTCAGGACGCGGCGCGTCCTGGATGCCGACCTCGGTGCTGTTGAAATGGCTGCGCACATAGGCTGCGTGGATATAGTGCAGCGGCATCATCAGGCGGTATCCGGTGGCAGCCACGGCCTTGGCTGCCGGCACGATGGCCTTGGGCTCGCCCAGGACCTGGCGCATGGCCCAGCCGCCTGCTTCATGCCAGACGGCGCCATGCTCCAGCTCCCCATGGACGCCGACGATGGCGGCCTTGCCATAGGCCTGGACCTGGTCCTTGCTCAGGGTGTCCACCAGTTCCTGCGCCAGCTGCTCGCCCAGGCTGCGCAGCTCGGCCATGAAGGGCATCAGATCGGGCTCATGGTGGCCCGCGTAGGGGTTGCGGATCACGGCGCAGGCCGAGGCCACGCGCAGCGGCTGCTGCGGCGCGGGTCCGCCTTCGTGGTAGATGGTTTCGATATTCAGACTGCGTTTGCGAATGGCGATCAGGCTCATGTCGGGACTCTTGGTTGGTTTGCGGTATGGATGCAGTCAGAAGGGCTTATTGCCGGGGTATCCTGGCTTCGGCAACGAGTTGCTGCCATTTTTCGATTTCATTGACGACCATGGACTTCATCTCCTCTGGCGTGCTCGCACGGGCTTCGCCGCCGATGTCTTCCAGCCGCTGGCGCACGGCGGCGGTCTGCAGCGCGCGCGTCACTTCGGCGTTGAGGCGTTCCACCACGGTGCGTGGCGTGCCCGATGGCGCCATCAGGCCGGCCCAGGAGCGCACGTCATAGCCGGGCACGCCTTGTTCGGCCACCGTGGGCACGCTGGGCCGGCCGGCCCAGCGCTGGGCGCCCGTGGTGGCAATCGCGCGCAGCCTGCCGGACTGGATATGGGCCATGACCGCCGTCGGCGGCGCGATGATGCAGGGCACATCTCCGGCCAGCAACGCGGTGAGCGATGCCGTATCGCCCCGGTAAGGCACGTGCAGCAGACTCACGCCCGCCATCCGGGCCAGCAGCTCGCCGGCCAGATGGTGGGTGGAGCCCACGCCTGCCGTGCCATAGGCCATGGTGCCGGGGGATGCCTTCGCACTGGCGATGACGTCACGCAGCCCCGCCAGCCTGGACTGGGTTGAGACAACCAGCAGAAAGGGGAAGTGGGTGACGGTAGAGACCATTTCGAAGTCGGCCACGGACCGGTAGGGCAGACTCTGGTAGATCGCGGCGGCCACGGCGTGCCCGCCGGTGGCCAGCAGCAGCGTATGGCCGTCGGGCCGGGCCCGTGCGACGGTGGTCGCGGCAATCGTGCCGCCTGCGCCGGTCTGCGCCTCGACCACCACGGGCTGGCCCAGCGTCTTGCCCATCTCGGTTCCCAGTGCGCGGGCAATCGCATCGGCGTTGCCGCCGGGCGCGTAGCCCTGGTAGAGCTTGAGGGCGCGCTCCGGGTAGCCCTGGGCCCGCAGCGGCAGGGCCGGCAGGCCCAGCGAAGCGGCCCCGCAGGCGGCGGCAAGAATCTGTCTTCTTTGCATGTATGTCTCCGTGGGCGGCGGCCGCCATGGGGCCGGTCTCTACCCTGCGTAGTGGATGGCAGCGTGCGGTCTGGACGGAAAGGCGCTCAGTTCTGCGCGACCACCGGGTTGCGCAGCAGGCCGATGCCTTCGATCTCCACTTCCACCACATCGCCGTGCTGCATGAAGCGGGGCGGCTTCTTGCTCCATCCCACGCCGGCCGGCGTGCCGGTGGCAATCACATCGCCCGGCGACAGGGTGAAGATGGTCGATGCATAGGCAATGAGGCGGGGAACGGAAAAAATCATGTGGCCTGTATGGCTGGACTGCACCACCTCGCCATTGAGCCGGGTCTCCAGCTTCAGTTCACGCCCTGGTGCGATTTCGTCGGCCGTCACCATCCAGGGGCCGAAGGCGCCCGTGGACTCGAAGTTCTTGCCCGAGGCGATCTGCTTGGCGTGGAACTGCCACTCGCGCACGCTGGCATCGTTGTAGCAGCTGTATCCCGCGATATGGTCCCAGGCATCGGCCTCGGAGATGTCGCGCCCGCCCTGGCCGATGACCACGGCCAGTTCGCCTTCCCAGTCCAGGGAGTCGGAGACCCGGGGGCGGATGATGGGCCCCTGGTGCGCGGTCTGGGAGCGCCAGACCCGCAGAAAGATCGGTGGCTGCTCGGACAGCTCGCGCTGCATGCCGGCGGCAAGCACCTCCTGGTGGTGGTCCATGTAGTTGCGCACGGCGCAGATGATTTTTTCGGGGCGCGTAATCACGGGCAGATAGACCACATCGGTCAGCTGCGCTTCGGCCTGCAGTCCTTGCACCAGCGCATCGCGCCGTGCGAAGTCGGGGCTGGCGATGAAGTCAGCCAGCGTGGCATGGCCGGTGCGCGTGGCCAGCTCGGCCACACCGTCGCCAATGACAACCCCCCAGGTTTCACGGCCGGCGAGCGAGTAGGACATCAGTTTCATGGGTTTCCTTCCAACAGATGAGAAAAGTGGCAGCCGGGTGGCATGTTCCTGCCCGGTTGTTTATGCTTTGTGCATGACGGTATTTTTATGCATAAAAAATAAAATGTGCGTAGTGGTTAATACTATGCGTGAATTTTGGACGCAAAAATTCCTGCCCCCGGGCGGGCAGGGGAGAGGCGGAAGGAGGGGTGGATGAGGTGAGAGAGGCTGCGCGGGCAGGCACGCGCAGCTTGCACGTGCAGCAGACACGTGCCAAAGAAGGTGTGCAGAGTGCGCCAGGGGGATGGCGTGGCTGCGGCATCGGCCGCAGGCGCGTTCTCAGGCGGCCGGGGAGAGGGCCAGTGCGGCCGTCACATTGCGCTGGGTGCTCAGGATGTGCTCCTGCAGCAGCGCGCAGGCGGTTTCGGCATCGCGCCGCAGTGCGGCATCCATGAGCTGGCGGTGCTCATCCGACTTGCGCCGCGATGTCTGGCGCGTGCGTGCCGAATAACGGCGATAGCGCTCGGCCTGGTCGAAGAGGCTCGCACTCATTGCACGCAGACGCTCGGACGGGCAGGCAGACAGCAGCGACATGTGAAAGGCCGTATGCAGCACGGTCCAGTCCGAGTCCAGGTGCACGGGGCCATCGCTGAGCCGGCCTTCGAGCTTCTCCAGGCGGTGGAAGGCGGACAGCACGGCAGCCTCCCAGTCGTCATCGCCTTCGGCGATGGATTCGCGCAGCGCCTGGACATCGAGCATGACCCGCATGCGGGTGATGTCGTCCAGGTCTTCCTGGGAGATGGCCGCCACGCGAAAGCCTCGCCGCTCGTCAGCCCGCACCAGCCCTTCCTGGGCCAGGCGGCTCAGTGCCTCGCGCAGAGGGCTGCTGGAAAAGCCATAGGCTGTCTGCAGTTCATCGAGCTTGAGTTTGGCTCCTGCTGCGTAGTTGCCGCTCAGCACATCCTGGCGCAATTGTGCAAACGCCTGCTCCACCAGGGGCGGCGTGCGTGCAGGAGATTCTTTTTTGTACATGTTATGGATTTTATGCATGAAATTGCAGGCTGCAAGAGGGCGGCTGCCTGTGCCCATGCCGCAGCTTCTGGACAGGCGTGCGATGACCATATTTCAAGCCTTCGTATCAAACCATGCAAACCATATTGGTTCTGTGCAGCCCATTGAAATCCATGCGCTAACATGCATGCGGATTGATTGTGCACATGGGAATGGTATGCATTCCTTTTTTCTTTTCTTAATAGAAATCAAGGGCATGGACGTGAAACACCATGAAATTGACATTCGGTTTCATTAGAATTGCCAGAACTACAAGGCCCCTGCATGTTCATCAGACAAATCTCCATCCGTGCCCGGCTGACGCTGGCCTTCGGCCTGCTCCTGGCGCTTCTCATCATGGTCGGTGGAATTGGTGCGCTGCAAATCCAGCGCGTACAGTTCAACGCCAACGACCTGGGCACCAACTGGCTGCCTTCCGTCGAGGTGCTGGCTTCCATCAGTGGGGCGACCAATGAGGTGCGCCGCGTCAGCCAGCGCCATGTGATTGAAGATTCCGCCGAGAAAAAGCAGGTGCAGGAAGCCCGGTACCGCAAAAATAAAGACAAGGTGATTCCGGCCCTGTTTGCTACCTACGAAAAGCTGATTGCCTCGCCCCATGAACGCGAGATCTACAGCCGCATGCGCACGAGCTGGGATGCGTTTGTGGCGCTGGACGAGAAAATGCTGGCTTTGTCCAATGCGGGTGATGAGGCAGGCGCCAAGGCAATGGCCACAGGCGAGACGGCCAAGGCTTTTCTGCAGTTTCTGGATGTGTGGTCGCTGAAGCCGTCAAGCTGAACATGGACGGCGGCCATGCCGCCACCATCGATGCAGAGCATGACTACACGTTGGCCCTGTACCTGCTGGCCGGCATGCTGGCCATCTCCGTGGCAGTCGGCGCCTTTCTGTCCTGGTACATCACACGCTCCATCACCGAGCCGCTGCGCCAGGCCGTTCAGGTGGCCCGTACCGTGGCGGCTGGCGATCTGACGGCAACCATCGATGTGCATGGCCACGATGAGCCTGCCCAGTTGCTGGATGCCATGCGCGACATGAACGACAAGCTCAGCGAGATCATCATCCGCGTGCGCCACAGCAGCGACAGCATCGCCACCGGCTCCAGCCAGATTGCCGCCGGCAGCCTGGACCTGAGCCAGCGCACCGAGCAGCAGGCCAGCAACCTGCAGCAGGCCGCCTCGTCCATGGAGGAGATGACGGCCACCGTGCATACCAATGCCGACACGGCACGGCAGGCCAACCAGGTGGCGTCCGAAGCCTCGGCCGCTGCCGTGCAGGGTGGTGAATCGGTGGCCCTGGTGGTGCTCACCATGCAGGAGATCACCGAAGCGTCGCGCAAGATCGCCGAGATCACCAATGTCATCGATGGCATTGCCTTCCAGACCAATATCCTGGCGCTCAACGCCGCCGTGGAAGCGGCGCGTGCCGGCGAGCAGGGCCGGGGCTTTGCGGTGGTGGCGGGCGAGGTGCGTTCGCTGGCCCAGCGAAGTGCGACCGCCGCCAAGGAAATCAAGGACCTGATCGCCGCGAACCTGCAAAAAGTGGGGCAGGGCGCCGAGGTGGCCACGCGCGCAGGCGAGCAGATGGGACGCATCGTCGAGCAGGTGCGCAGCGTGGATACGATGATCACGGAAATCTCCAACGCCTCGCACGAGCAGTCTCAGGGCATCCGCCAAGTGGGCGAAGCCGTCAGCCAGCTCGACCAGATGACGCAGCAAAACGCCGCGCTGGTGGAAGAAAGCACGGCTGCTGCAGGCAGCCTGGAGCAGCAGGCGGCGACGCTGGCGCAACTGGTGGCGACCTTCAAGATGCGCCATGGCGCGCAGACTGCGCCGGTGTCGCCAGCGCCCCGCAAGACAGCGGTCAAGCCGCAAAGCCATGCGGTGGCGCAGGCGCAGCAGCCAGCCAGAGCCGCACTGGCGCAAGGCACAGGCAGTGCCCAGGAGAAGGAGTGGACCAGTTTCTGACGATGCGCTGACATCAAAATACGGGCGGCACACAACGGTGCCACCTTCATCGGCTTCATTCGCTTGGTCAATTCGGGCATCTTCCCAATGCCACCCCTTGCGGATAGCCGATTTTTTCCTTCCCGGCGGACATGCGCAGTCCGCCGCGTCTTTTGCAACGCACTGGATTTTCTTTTCCTATTGAAAAACCTGTTGTGCTTGCGCCAAGGGTGTGGTGACATTTGGCAACAGTATCTGTAGCCTGTGGCAATCCACCGTGAACCGCTTCGCTGGGCGGTAAGCCGTTGCCCTGGCCCGGCACGATCTTGCATGAACGCACTGGACTGAATAGAAATATTCGTAGTATGGAAAAGCAGGAGCAGACCCATTTCGAAGTGAAGGCTTTCGCGGCGGCGGTGATCGTCGCATTGCTGGCCTTTGGCATCTGCCTTGCCTACTGGCTGCGCGTGGAAGATGCACAGCGCCGCGACCTGGATGCGACGCTGCGCCAGGAAGCGCAGCAGGCATCGGTCCTGCTGGTCAATCAGTTCAACGCGTTCGATCTGGTGGCCCGCAGCGTCAAGGGGTTCATCGAGGGCTCCGAGGCGGTGACCGCAGAGGAGTTCAAGTCCTTTACCGCCTCGCTGAACCTGCCCCATGTCACGCCAGGTCTGCACAATGTGGGGGTCGCCTGGCTGGTCTCCAGCACCGATGCCGTGGAGCGGTCATCGCAGCTGCTGCTGAAAAAGTCCCCGCTGGAAACCGGGCCGGCAGGCTCGGAGTATGCGCCTTTGCTGTACATGGCTCCGGCGCAATCCATCTCCCGGACCATCGGCCAGGACATCCTGGCCGACCCGCTCAGCCGCGTGCCGGCGCGCATGGCGGCGGAAACCCGGCAATTGGTTGCCGGAGGCAAGACCCAGCTCACCGACCCTGCCGATGGCATACAGCATCTGGGGTACACGCTGTTCCTGCCGGTATATGAGCCTTCGGACACGACCGAGGGCGCTGCAGCCTGGCCCCAGGGGCCCGAGGGCTGGGTGGTGCTGTCGTTCCGGCTGGCCGATCTGCTGGCGCCGCTCGGAAAATCCCTGCAGTCCGGTTTGCAGCTTCGCTTCATGGATGGCGCACAAGACGGTCTGCAAGTCCTGAGTGCCTATGCAAATGGAGAGCCTGTTGCACTGGCCCAGGCGGCCATGACCGGGGCGCAGTATTCCATTCGGGAAGTCACGCGATTTGCCGGCAGGGACTGGGTCTTTCATGTTGATGCACCTTCGAGTTTCATTGCGCAGTACATGGGCAACTCCCACTCCTGGATTGCCATGGCTGGATGCCTGCTAGGCATTTGCATGGGCATGATTGCCTATTTGCTGATGACGGCGCGCTACCGTGCGGAGCGTCTTGCGTTTGACATGACGGCCCGCATGCGAAGAATTGCCGGAGAAATGAGCGATACCCTCAATGCCATCCCTGATTTGCTGTTCGAGATGGATCAGGATGTGCGCTACCTGCAGCTGCGTACCGCCAACGGCGATGATCTGCTCTTGCCTCCGGAGCAGCTGATAGGCAAAAGCGCCTGGGATGTCATGCCCTCCAAGGCGGCAGTTGCTTTGAAGATGGCGATCGATGAGGCCCATGCACAGGGGCGCAGCACAGGGACCCGGATCGAGCTGGAAATACAGGGTCAGCCACGCTGGTTCGAGTTGTCTGTGGCCAGAAAAACGCACATGGACTCAGGTTCCGAGCGGTTCATCGTGCTTTCGCGGGACATCACCGAGCGGGCTCTCGCTGAGAAAAAAATCCACCAGCTGGCATTTTTTGACAGCCTGACAGGCCTGCCTAACCGGGTCAGCTTTCTTGCCCAGGCCCGAGAGATCCTGGCAAGCCTCGCGCCAGGTGGGTACTCCGCCTTGCTGATGCTGGATATCGATAACTTCAAGAATATCAATGACCAGTGGGGCCATGCCATGGGCGATGCGTTGCTCAAAACTGTGGCAGCCCGTATTCAGGCCGCCGTGGGATATGGCGCGCTGGTGGCGCGGTTTGGCGGTGACGAGTTCATCGTGTTCATCCGGGATATCGGCACTGGCCATGCTGAGGCCAGGCAGGTCATTGAGTCCATCTGCAAATCCATGCTGACGGAGCTGTCGCATCCCATCCGCATAGAGGAGTATGAGTTTTTCACCTCCCTGAGCGTAGGCGTTGTGCTGGTGTCGCAAGAGGCGGTGGCGATTGGCGAGCTGATCAGCAGAGCCGACTCCGCCATGTACCAGGCCAAGGCCAACGGCAAAAATACCTTCAGCTTCTATGACAGCTCATTGCAAAAAGAGCTTCTGGAGCGTTCAGCGCTGGAGCACGACATGCGCATCGGGCTGTCCAGCGGACAGTTCTTCCTTGTGTATCAGCCGCAGGTCAATCACCTGGGGCAGATCATCGGCGCGGAAGCGCTGTGCCGCTGGCAGCACCCCTACAAAGGGTTGATCGCGCCGCAGCGTTTCATCGATATTGCAGAGAAGAACGGGTTCATCTTTCAGCTGGGCAGCTGGGTGCTGCAGCAAGCCTGCGCCACTTTGGCGGTCTGGCAGAAAGATCCGGACCTGTGCCATCTGCGCATTGCCATCAATGTCAGTTCCCAGCAATTCCACCACCCGGATTTTGTCGATCAGCTGATCCAGATGATTGCTGCCTCAGCGGTAGATCCCGGCAAGATCGAGCTCGAATTGACGGAAAGCTCGCTGTCGCACGATGTGGATGTGATCGCAGAAAAAATGCGCCAGCTCAAGTCTTTGGGAATCTATTTTTCGCTCGATGACTTCGGCACCGGCTATTCCTCGCTGGCGTACATCAAGCGGCTGCCGCTGGATCAGCTGAAGATAGATCAGTCCTTCGTGCGGGATGTGATTGTGGACAGCAACGATGCAGCCATCGTCCAGACCATTATTTCCCTGGGCGACAATCTCGGTCTGCATGTGATTGCGGAGGGCGTGGAAAACGCCGGCCAGCACCAGTTCCTGATGCAAAACAGATGCCTGAACTTTCAGGGATACCTGTTCTCTCGCCCGCTGGGCGTCGTGGATTTCGAAAGCCACGTCAAGACGCGCTATCCTTTGAGCCCCGAGCCTCTGGCGGGCGAGATGCAGCAGGCAGGACCGGCTGTGGCGCTGTCACATCCAGCTCATCCATAGCTTGTTCAGGTCGTGGAAATTCCAGCTCTCCGGATTTTCCCGGCCGACAATTTTTTCCTTGCACCCGGGCGTGGCCAGATCCACGACCTGGGGGGGAATGCGCATTTTGGACACAGTCGAGTAGAAGACCTTGACCTGGGGCGTGAGCAGCGACCGCCGGCCATGGTCCACGACAACCCCCAGCCTGCCTGAAGTCAGCCTGACCAGGGAGCCTACGGGATAGATGCCAATGCTGCGGACGAACGCCTGGAAAACTGGAATGTCGAAGTGTCCTGCACTCCATTCCGCCATTTTGTGGATGGCTTCCGACGGGTCCCAGCCATTCTTGTAGGGCCGGTCCGATGTGATCGCGTCATAGACATCGCAGATGGCGCCCATCTTGGCGAACAGGCTGATGCGGTCACCCTTGAGGCCCTCGGGGTAGCCTGTGCCATCCACCTTTTCATGGTGGTGCAGGCAGACGTCAAGCACCACCGGATTGTCCACGCCGCTGGTCAGCAGCAGCTGATGGCCCAGGCTGGGGTGGTTGCGCACCACGGAGAACTCATGGTCCGTCAGCCGCCCTGGCTTGTTCAGGATATTGTGGGGCACCACGATCTTGCCGATGTCGTGCAGCAGCCCGGCAAAGCCCGCCTCACGCACCTGCTGCGCATCGAGGTTGAGTTGCCTTGCCAGGGAGACCATCAGGGCGCAGACGGCAACGGAATGCATGTAGGTGTAATCGTCCGCTGTCTTCAGGCGGGCCATGCTGATCAGCGCGCTGGGATTGCGCGTGATCGATGCCGAAATCTCGTTGACCAGCGCCCTGGCGTCCTCCTGGTGGATGGCCTGGCCCATCCGCGCTTCCTGCAGCATCTGCGTGATGGCCTGCTTGGACTTCAGGCAGATCTGTGCCGCCCGGTGGATTTCCTGATCGAAGCTGACCGCCTGATCTTCGGGCTCCAGGCTGGCCAACACGGACAGTTCGCCCAGCTGGGTTTCGATGCGGCTGTCCACTTCGTCACGTGTTTCGGCATGAACGCCTCGCGCGACATCAAGGCCCTTGCTGGTATCGATCCACACTTCCTGGACGGAGGAGTGCAGAACCCTCTGCAGATCCTCGGGATCCTCCAGTTTGAAACGTGTACGCCAGAAGGGGTGATCCATCCAACTGCCGCACATTCCCTCCAGGAACATGCCAAGCTGCAACTGCTGCACGCTGATTTTCTTGATCATGATCAACTCTTTGGTAACACGGAGCGGATCAGCCGCATTGCTGTCGAGACACTGGATACAGAAAAGATTGCTATTTTGACGCAACTCTGGCATGCGATGCCGCGCAGGCCGCGCGGCCGCAGCACTGTGCGGGCCAGGTTTTCAAACCCGTCTTGCCAGACACGTATAGAGCGTGTTTGAGGATGCATGTAGCGCACTAACAAAGTGCCTGCATCATATCAAAAATAGTATTTTTGATAAATGTGAAATTTATTTAAATAAATTGATAGCCACATCTTTTTGATATTGATTCTCATCATTATTTAAATATCGTAGGGAGCAAACCGGCTTTCATTTTCATTGACATCCAGCGCACGGCCCACGAAGGGAAAGGCCCGCTGGGGGCAAGCGGCACGCTCGCAGACCTTGCATCCCATTCCGATGGGGGTGGCCGCATCGGGGTCGGTCAGATCCAGTCCCTTGGCATAGACCAGGCGCGCCGCATGCCGTATGTCGCAGCCCAGGCCGATGGAGAAGTTCTTGCGTGGCGATCCATACCCGCCCTGGCCGTGCGATACGCAGCGTGCAATCCAGAGGTAGCGCCTGCCGTCGGGCATGGCGGCGAGCTGGCGCAGCACCTGTCCAGGCTGGCCAAAGGCTTCATACACATTCCATAGTGGGCAGGTGCCGCCCGTGCGGCTGAAATGGAAGTGCGTGGCCGACTGGCGCTTGGAGATGTTGCCTGCACGGTCCACGCGCACGAAAAAGAACGGCACGCCTGGCGCCCCCGGGCGCTGCAGCGTGCTGAGCCGGTGGCAGACGGTTTCAAACCCTACGCCGAAGCGCTGGCCCAGCAGGTCAATGTCATAGCGCAACTGCTCGGCGGCATTTAGGAAGCTGCCATACGGCAGCAGCAGGGCTCCCGCGAAGTAGTTGGCCAGACCCACGCGCGCCAGCCTGCGCGAAGCGGCGTCGCCTGCCAGAGGGGGCGTATCGGTCAGCTGCTGCAGGGTATCTCCGATCTCCAGCAGGGCGAGTTGCGTGCCCATCTGGAATGCCCGCTGGGAAGGTTCCAGCGCCGATGAAAGCTGCAGGCTGCGCGCGCCCGGATCGAAGCGGCGCAGGCCTTCGCCAGGGCCTTGCGCAAAATGGACCCGCACACCGTGGCGCTGCCACAGCCGGGCCGCCAGCCAGTCTGCCAGGCTGCCTCCATGCGCCTGTGCTTCGCCGGCCAGCGCCTCTGCGGCCCGGTCCACGGCATCGAAATGGTTCTGGTGGGCAAAGAAGAAGTCGCGCACCAACTCAAAGGGCATGGCCCTGGGGGCTGCAGCTTCGCTGCGGTCATCGCCCAGGCGCAGCGACAGGCTCTCCAGCCGCTCCATGGCTTCCAGGTGGCGCTGGTGCATGGCGATCACGGCCCGACCCAGCGCAGGCATCTGCGCCGCGACTTCCTGCAGCTCGGGCAGGGCAATGGGCTCAGGCGCGTCAGCCAGCGCTTCGCGAAGGCCCGCGACCAGCCGGGCCTGCTCGTCTTCTGAAAACTCCTGGATATCCACGCCCAGAGCGCGGTTAAGCCGCAGCAGCACAGACACGGTCAGCGGGCGCTGGTTCTGTTCGAGCTGGTTCAGATAGCTGGGGGACAGATCCAGCGCCTGGGCCAGAGCGACCTGCGACAGGCCGCGCTCCGAGCGAAGCTTGCGCAGCTTGACGCCCATGAAGGTCTTTTTCATGCGTCTGGCTCCTGGATCAGGGTACAGCCCCAGAAAAAATAATTCGCAAAATTCGCAATATCGCGGGTAGTGATTCGCAAGAATTCGCCTTTTTAGTGCTGTTGTATAGCCGCTATTTTGCGTAAATTGCGAACCGTGACAACACCCCCAGAAGCCCTGGTGAATTGTCCATATCTGTCGCAGGAGACCATTACATGAGCACCATGACTTGCGAAGCACCGGCCCAGGCTGGCGCCTTCAAGCCCAAAAAATCCGTCGCACTCTCCGGGGTGACCGCAGGCAACACCGCACTGTGTACGGTCGGCCGCTCAGGCAACGACCTGCACTACCGGGGCTATGACATCCTGGACATCGCTGAAGTCTGCGAGTTCGAGGAAATTGCCCATCTGCTCGTGCATGGCAAGCTGCCCACGCGCGCCGAGCTGCAGGCCTACAAAAGCAAGCTGCAGGCGCTGCGCGGCCTGCCGGCCAGCGTGCGCCAGGCGCTGGAGCAGTTGCCAGCCGGCGCGCACCCCATGGATGTGATGCGCACGGGGGTCTCGGCCCTGGGCTGCGTGCTGCCCGAGAAGGACGACCACAATCTGGCGGGCGGACGCGATATTGCCGACCGCCTCATGGCCAGCCTGGGCTCCATGCTGCTGTACTGGTACCACTGGAGCAATTCGGGCCGGCGCATCGAGGTCGAAACCGATGACGACTCCATCGGTGGCCATTTCCTGCATCTGCTGCACGGCAGGAAACCTGCCGGCAGCTGGGTGCGCGCCATGCACACCTCGCTGAATCTCTATGCCGAGCACGAGTTCAACGCTTCGACCTTCACGGCGCGCGTGATCGCGGGCACGGGCAGCGACATGTACTCCTCCATCGCCGGCGCCATTGGCGCGCTGCGCGGCCCCAAGCATGGCGGCGCCAACGAAGTGGCCTTCGAGGTCCAGAAGCGCTATGCCAGTCCCGACGAGGCCGAGGCGGACATCCGCCGCCGCATCGAGGCGCGCGAGGTGGTCATCGGCTTTGGCCATCCGGTCTATACGGTCAGCGACCCGCGCAATGTGGTCATCAAGGGCGTGGCGCGGCGCCTGTCCGACGAGGCGGGATCGAGCCGGATGTACGATATTGCCGACCGCCTGGAGGCGGTGATGTGGGATGCCAAGAAGATGTTCCCCAATCTGGACTGGTTCAGCGCCGTCAGTTACCACATGATGGGCGTGCCCACGGCCATGTTCACGCCGCTGTTCGTGATTGCGCGCACCAGCGGCTGGGCGGCCCATGTGATCGAGCAGCGCCAGGACAACAAGATCATCCGGCCGAGCGCGCACTACACCGGCCCCGACGATCTGCAGTTCGTGCCCATTGATGCTCGCACCTGAGCCACCGCAGGTTTTTGACCGACAGCCTTTCTGGAAACTGCCGGGCGGGCCGCATGCCCGCCCCATTGCATCCGCCCCATGAATACCCATTACAGAAAAAACCTGCCAGGCACGGCGCTGGACTATATCGATGCCCGCGCCGCTGTCGATGCTCTGCAGCCGGGCGCCTGGGCCACGCTGCCTTACACGGCACGGGTTCACGCCGAGAATCTGGTGCGCCGTGCCGATCCCGCGCAGCTCGACAGCTACCTGCGCCAGCTCATCGGGCGCATGCGCGATATCGACTTTCCCTGGTTTCCTGTGCGCGTGGTCTGCCATGACATCCTGGGCCAGACGGCCCTGGTGGACCTGGCCGGCCTGCGCGATGCGATTGCCAGGCAGGGGGGAGATCCCTCCCAGGTCAACCCCGTCGTGCCCGTGCAGCTCATCGTGGACCATTCACTGGCCGTGGAGTGCGGCGGCTTCGAGCCCGATGCCTTCGCCAAAAACCGCGCCATCGAAGACCGGCGCAACGAGGACCGTTTCCACTTCATCGAGTGGACCCGGCGGGCCTTCTCCAACGTGGAGGTGATTCCAGCAGGCAACGGCATCATGCACCAGATCAATCTGGAGAAAATGTCGCCCGTGGTCTGCGTTCAGGACGGGCTGGCCTTTCCCGATACCTGCGTAGGCACGGATTCGCACACGCCCCATGTCGATGCGCTGGGCGTGATTGCCGTGGGCGTGGGCGGGCTGGAGGCGGAAAATGTGATGCTGGGCCGTGCATCGTGGATGCGCCTGCCGGACATCGTGGGCGTGCGTCTCACGGGCCGTCGCCAGCCGGGCATCACCGCCACCGATATCGCGCTGGCGCTGACCGAGTTTTTGCGCGCGCAAAAGGTGGTGGGCTCCTATGTGGAGTTCTTCGGCGAAGGCGCGGACAGCCTGTCGATCGGGGACCGCTCCACCATCTCCAACATGTGCCCCGAATACGGGGCTACGGCGGCGCTGTTTGCCATCGACCCGCAGACCATTGCCTATCTGCGGCTGACCGACCGCAGCCCTGAGCAGGTCCGGCTGGTCGAAACCTATGCCCGCACGGCAGGTTTCTGGAGCACCGACTTGCAGACCGCGCAGTACGAGCGTGTGCTGGCCTTCGATCTGTCCGGCGTGGTGCGCAATATGGCCGGCCCGTCCAACCCGCACCGCCGGCTGCCGACCTCGGCGCTGGCAGAGCGGGGCATTGCCAGTGCCGAAGGGCTGCAGACTGCCCGCGCGCAAGAGGCCCAGGGACTGCTGCCGGATGGGGCCGTCATCATTGCCGCCATCACCAGCTGCACCAACACCAGCAACCCGCGCAACGTGATCGCCGCCGCGCTGCTGGCACGCAACGCCAACCGGCTGGGCCTGGCGCGCAAGCCCTGGGTCAAGACCTCGCTGGCGCCGGGTTCCAGGGCCGTGGAGCTGTATCTCAAGGAGGCAGGCCTGTTGTCCGAGCTGGAGCAGCTGGGCTTTGGCATCGTGGCCTTTGCCTGCACCACCTGCAACGGGATGTCGGGTGCGCTGGATCCCAGGATTCAGCAGGAGATCATCGGGCGCGACCTCTACGCCACGGCGGTGCTATCGGGCAACCGCAATTTCGACGGGCGCATCCATCCCTACGCCAGACAGGCTTTCCTGGCCTCGCCGCCGCTGGTGGTGGCCTATGCCATTGCGGGAACCGTGCGCTTCGACATCGAAAACGATGTGCTGGGCATGGCCGATGGCCGGGAAATCCGGCTGAAGGACATCTGGCCAGGGGATGAGGAAATCGATGCGGTGGTGAGCGCCTGTGTCAGACCCGAGCAGTACCGTGCGGTGTACGAGCCCATGTTCGCCCTGCGCCGCAGCGAGGCGGGCAAGGCTGCCCCGCAATATGACTGGCGCCCGCAGTCCACCTACATCCGGCGCCCGCCCTACTGGGATACCGAAGGCGTGGGGGCGCTGGCCGCCCATGCGCGCAGCCTGGCAGGCATGCGCGCGCTGGCGCTGCTGCCCGACAATATCACCACCGACCATCTGTCGCCGTCCAATGCCATCCTGCCCGATAGCGCCGCTGGCGAGTACCTGGCCCAAATGGGCCTGCCCGAGGAAGACTTCAACTCCTACGCCACCCACCGGGGCGACCACCTGACGGCGATGCGCGCAACCTTTGCCAATCCGCAGCTCGTCAATGAAATGGCCGTTGTGGATGGCAGGGTGCAAAAGGGCTCGCTGGCGCGCATCGAGCCCGAGGGCAGGGTGGTGCGCATGTGGGAAGCCATCGAAACCTACCTGAACCGGCGCCAGCCGCTGATCATCATCGCGGGCGCGGACTACGGCCAGGGCTCCAGCCGCGACTGGGCGGCCAAGGGTGTGCGCCTGGCGGGCGTCGAGACCGTGGTGGCCGAGGGCTTCGAGCGCATCCACCGCACCAACCTCATCGGCATGGGCGTGCTGCCGCTGGAGTTCAAGCCCGGCACCAGCCGCCTGACCCTGGGCCTGGATGGCACCGAGATCTATGATGTGCTGGGCGAGCGCGGGCCCTGTGCCGACCTCGTGCTGCAGGTGGTGCGCCGCAGCGGGCAGACGCTGCACGTACCCGTGACCTGCCGGCTGGACACGGCCGAGGAGGTTTCGGTTTACGAAGCCGGTGGCGTATTGCAGCGCTTCGCCCAGGATTTTCTCGCACAGACGCAGCAGACGGCACAGCTGGCAACCCGGCAGGCATGATGAACATGGCACAGATCAAAATTCCCGCCACCTACCTTCGCGGCGGCACCAGCAAGGGGGTGTTTTTCCGCCTGCAGGACCTTCCTGCCGCGGCGCAGCAGCCTGGTGCTGCGCGCGATGCCATCTTGCTGCGCACTTTGGGCAGTCCCGACCCCTACGGCAAGCAGATCGATGGCATGGGCAATGCATCCTCCAGCACCAGCAAGGCCGTCATCCTCTCGCGCAGCGCACGCCAGGACCATGATGTGGACTACCTGTTCGGGCAGGTGGCCATTGACCAGCCCTTTGTGGACTGGAGCGGCAATTGCGGCAATCTCTCGGCGGCCGTCGGCCCCTGCGCCATCCATATGGGCCTGATCGATCCCGCGCGCATTCCCCGCAACGGCATGGCCACCCTGCGCATATGGCAGGCCAATATCGGCAAGACCATCATCGCCCATGTGCCCATCACGGACGGGCAGGTCCAGGAAACCGGCGATTTCGAGCTGGACGGCGTGACTTTTGCTGCAGCCGAGGTGCAGCTGGAGTTTCTCGATCCGGCCGAAGAAGGCGAGGGCGGCGGCGCCATGTTTCCCACCGGCAATCTGGTGGACCGCCTGGATGTGCCCGGCGTGGGCAGCTTTGCCGCCACGCTGATCAATGCCGGCATTCCCACCATCTTCCTGGATGCAGGCCAGCTGGGCTACACGGGCTGCGAGCTGCAGGAGGCCATCAATGGCGATGCCGGTGCGCTGGCGCGCTTCGAGGCCATCCGCGCGCATGGCGCGCTGCGGATGGGCCTGATCCAGGATCTGGCGCAGGCAGCGACACGCCAGCACACGCCCAAGATTGCCTTTGTCGCGGCGCCCGCCAGCTACACGGCCTCCAGCGGCAAGCGCATCGAGGCCGGTGACGTGGACCTGCTGGTGCGGGCGCTGTCCATGGGCCGTCTGCACCACGCCATGATGGGCACGGCGGCAGTGGCCATCGGCGCGGCAGCGGCGGTGCCGGGTACGCTGGTGAACCGGGCAGCAGGGGGCGGGGAGCGGTCGGCCGTGCGTTTCGGGCACCCCTCTGGCACGCTGCGCGTGGGCGCCCAGGCCCGGCAGGTGGATGGCCAGTGGCGGGTGACCAGGGCCTTGATGAGCCGCAGCGCACGCATCCTCATGGAAGGCTGGGTCCGCGTGCCCGGCGACTGTTTCTGACAGCTGGCGCACTGGCGCGTCTCAGACGCCGGCGCTGGCGCGCAGCGTTTTGGCTGCGGCAACCATGTGGGCCAGGGCCGGGATCACCTCGGCCCACTGGCGGGTCTTGAGTCCGCAGTCAGGATTGACCCAGAGGCGCCCGGCAGGGATGCGCTGCGCTGCCTTTTGCATCAGCTGCACGATGTGCTCCTGCGCGGGGATATTGGGCGAGTGGATGTCGTACACGCCAGGGCCTATCTCGTTGGGGTACTGGAAATGCTCGAAGGCATCGAGCAGTTCCATGTCCGAGCGCGATGTCTCGATGGTGATCACGTCGGCATCCATGCCGGCAATCGCGTCGATGATGTCATTGAACTCCGAATAGCACATGTGGGTATGGATCTGGGTCTCGTCGCGCACGCCGTTGGCCGTGATGCGAAAGCTCTCCACGGCCCAGTCCAGGTATTGCGGCCACTGGGACTTGCGCAGCGGCAGGCCCTCGCGCAGCGCGGCCTCGTCGATCTGGATCACACGGATGCCGGCGCGCTCCAGGTCCAGCACTTCCTCGCGGATGGCCAGCGCCAGCTGCCTGCATGAGACCGAGCGCGGCTGGTCATCGCGCACAAAGGACCAGTTCAGCAGGGTCACGGGGCCCGTGAGCATGCCTTTCATGGGCTTGTCTGTCAGGGACTGTGCGTAGGTGATCCAGTCCACGGTCATGGCGTGCGGGCGGCGGATGTCGCCATACAGGATCGGGGGCTTGACGCAGCGTGAGCCATAGGACTGCACCCAGCCGAACTGGCTGAACGCATAGCCTTCGAGCTGCTCGCCAAAGTACTCGACCATGTCGTTGCGCTCGGCCTCGCCATGCACCAGCACATCCAGCCCGAGCTTTTCCTGTTCGTGCACGCTGCGCGCGATTTCGGCTTTCATCGCCGCCTGGTAGCTGGCCGCATCCAGGCGCCCGGCCTTGAATTCGCTGCGCGCATGGCGTATGGCGGCGGTCTGGGGGAAGGAGCCGATGGTCGTGGTCGGGTAGGCGGGCAGCTTCAGATGGGCCGCCTGTCTGGATGCACGCTGGGTGTAGGCGCTGTTGCGCAGTCCCATGGCTGCGCTGATCTGGCCGGTGGCAGCCCGCACGGCCGGGTTGTGCACACGCGGGGAGGCACGGCGCGCGTCCAGCGCGGCCTTGTTGGCCGACAGCTCTGCAGCCACAGCAGCACGGCCTTCGTTCAGCGCGCGGCCCAGCAGCTTGAGTTCACCGAGCTTTTGCAACGCGAAGGCCAGCCAGGACTTGACCTCGGCATCGAGCTTTTGCTCGCTGTCCAGATCCACTGGCACATGAAGCAGCGAGCACGAAGGCGCGATCCACAACTGCCTGCCCAGGCGCTGGGCCAGGGGCTCCAGCCAGTCGAGCACGGCGGCGAGATCGGTTTTCCAGATATTGCGCCCGTTGACCACGCCCAGCGACAGCACCTTGTGGGCAGGCAGCACATTGAGCACGGGCAGCACATCATCGCGGCCATTGACGGCATCGATGTGCAGGCCGGCCACGGGCAGGTTGGCTGCCAGGTAGCCGTTGTCCCTGAGCTGGCCGAAATAGGTGGCCAGCAGCAGCTTGACTTTGGCGGTCTTCAGGTGGTGGTAGGCCGTGTTGAAGGCATGCTGCCAGTCGGCATCCAGTTCGGTGACCAGAATGGGCTCATCGATCTGCACCCATTGTGCGCCCTGCGCGGCCAGCGTATCCAGCAGTTCGGCATAGGCGTGCAGCAGGCGCGGCAGCAGGGACAGCCTGTCCGAGCCATCCTTGGCCTTGCCGATGGACAGATAAGTCACGGGACCGATGATGACCGGCTTGGCGTTCACTCCCTGGGCACGGGCTTCAGCCAGTTGCTCCAGCAGGCGCGAGGCATCCAGCCGGAACGTGGTGTCTGCAGTGAATTCAGGGACGATGTAGTGGTAGTTGGTGTCGAACCACTTGGTCATTTCGCCAGCGGCCACGCCAGCGCAGGCACCATGCTCTTGCCCGCAGTGGGCCGAGCGGCCCCGCGCCACGCGGAAATAGTTGTCCAGCACATCGCCATGCCAGCCTTGCATACGCTCGGGCAGGTTGCCCAGCGTGAAGCTCATGTCCAGAACCTGGTCATAGAACGAGAAATCTCCCACGGGCACCAGGTCCAGGCCCGCCTGGTCCTGCCAGTGCCGCTGGCGCAGCCGTGCTCCCAGGTCTTTCAATGCGTCGCGTGCGGTCTCCCCCTTCCAGTACGACTCCAGCGCGAATTTCAGTTCGCGCCGGGCGCCCATGCGGGGGAAACCCAGGTTATGAATTTTTATCATGCTGCTCTCCATATCAATGAATTCACCGATGGTATGCAGACTTTTCAATGAAGTAAAATGGTCTTATCTCACATATAAATGAGTTGAATTCATAAATGCTGGAAAGAGTCCATTTGTCCATCATCCGTGAGGTGGAGTTGCAGGGTTCTCTGACTGCCGCAGCCAGCGTGTTGTGCGTGACGCAGTCGGCGCTGAGCCACAGCATGAAAAAACTAGAGCAGCAGCTGGGCACGGATATCTGGCTGCGCGAGGGCCGCAGCCTGCGTCTGACGCAGGCGGGCCAGTATCTGCTGGCGGTAGCCCAGCGCGTGCTGCCACAGCTGGATCTGGCCGAGCAACGGCTGCGCCAGTTCGCCCGGGGCGAGCGAGGGGCGCTGCGCATCGGCATGGAGTGTCACCCCTGCTACCAGTGGCTGCTCAAGATCGTTGCGCCCTATCTGGCTGCCTGGCCCGATGTGGAGGTGGACGTGAAGCAGAAATTCCAGTTCGGCGGCCTCGGCGCGCTGTTCGGCTACGAGATCGACCTGCTGGTCACCCCCGATCCGCTGTTCAAGCCCGGCCTGGAGTTCGTGCCGGTGTTCGACTATGAGCAGGTGCTGGTGGTCCCGGGCGCTCATGCTCTGGCTGGTGCCGACTACGCCGAGCCGGCCCAACTGGCCACAGAGGTGCTGATCACCTATCCCGTGCCCACAGACCGGCTGGACATCTACAGCCAGTTCCTGACGCCTGCAGGCATCACGCCGCGCCGCCAGAAGGTCATCGAAACCACGGACATCATGATGCAGATGGTCGCCAGCGGACGTGGCGTGGCCGCACTGCCAAGGTGGCTGGTGCAGGAGTATGCGCACAGGCTCGATGTGGTGCCCGTGCGCCTGGGGCCCGGTGGCATCGCCAAGCAGATTTTCCTGGGAGCGCGCGAGGCGGATCTGCAGGCCGACTATCTGCAGGCGTTCATTGCGCTGGCGCGCCAGCCGCTGGCTGGCGCTGGGGACCTGCCTGGGCTGTAGCTGGCGGCGCGAGGGCCGCAAGCGGGCTGGCGTCCAGCTGAAAGACGGCGACGGCGTCCACCAGACCGTGAGCCTGCTGGTTCAGGTGGCTGGTGGCTGACGCCATCGCCGCCACCAATTCGGCATTTTGCCGGGTGGACTGGTCCAGCTGCGCTACGGCATGGCTGATGTGTCCGATCCCGGTGGTTTGCTCATGCGCGGCGGCACTGATTTCTCCAATCAGGTCCGCAACGCGATTGACCTCGCCGACGATCTCTGTCATCGCTTCGCCCGCAGTATTCACCAAGGACGAACCTGTCGCCACGCGCTCGACGCTGGCCTCGATCAGCGCCTTGATCTCCTGGGCTGCCTGGGCGCTTCGCTGTGCCAGCGACCGAACCTCGCCGGCCACCACCGCAAAGCCGCGCCCTTGTTCGCCGGCCCGGGCCGCCTCGACAGCGGCGTTCAGTGCCAGGATGTTGGTCTGGAAGGCAATGGAGTCGATCACCCCGGTGATTTCCTCGATCTTGCGTGAGCTGGCTGTGATTTCGCCCATGGTGGTAATCACCTGGCCCACCACAGAGCCGCCATGCTCTGCTGCCACGCGGGCTGCCGATGCCAGCTGGCTGGCCTGCTGCGCAGTATCCGAGCTTTGCCGTACTGCTGCCGCCATCTGTTCCATCGAGGATGCGCTTTGTTGCAGATTGCCGGCCTGTTGCTCTGTGCGCAGCGCGAGATCGGCATTGCCCGAGGCAATTTCCAGTGACTGCGTCTCGATGGCATGGGCCGATGCCCGCACACGGCTGACCAGGCCTGCCAGCGATGTTTGCATCTCCCCCAGCGATGCCAGCACGCTGCTGCCGGGAGCCATGGATGCGCCCGGCACGGGGCCCAGGTTGCCAGCGGCAACGTTCTCCGCTGCTGTGCGCAGGCCATGCGGGTCGGCACCCAGCGCGTGCATCAGGCTGCGCTGTATGAGCATGGCCAATGCAATGGCGATCGCGACGGCAACAATAGAGCAGCCGATCAGAACCAGGCGCTTGGCGCGGAAAATCCGTGCCGAATCCTGGATTTCCTGCGTTCCCAGCTCGGCGATGAGGCGCGAGTATTCGGTCGTGGTACCGATCAGCTGCTTGAGCAGCGGCTGGCATTCGGCATTGATTTTGGCAATCGCCTCTTCTTTACGCCCGGCCAGTGACTTGGCCACGATGTCCATGGCGACAGGGCCGTACTGTGCCTCCAGCGCTTGTAGCCTTTCCAGCAGCGCACGCTCTTTGGCAGAGATGTCTTTGGTGTTCGATGCGGCCTGCTTGAGCATTGCCAGGCGCTCTTGAACGCGGGCATGCGCTGCATTGACGGCCTGTGTCTCTGCCTGGATGTCCTGCGGGCTGTTGAGCAAGATCAGATTGCGCGCTGCAATGGCGCGTGCGCTGGCTGCGGCGCGGACATCCCGTGCCAGCCCGCCACGGCTGAATTCATCCGTGATGAAGTTGTCGAACGTGCTCTGGGACTGCTTCAGGCTGATCACGGCCAGAGCGGACACGCCCACCAGAAAAGCGATAAGGACAGAAAAAGCGATCGTCAGTTTCCGGGTGAGGGAAAGTTGCTGGAAATTCATCGGCGAGGCATGCGTGCGCAAAACATGGCAGGACACTGCCGCTGCACGGATGCGGGAACAAAGGGGGGAGTCATTGTGGCGCTGGCCGCCTTCTGCCTGCGCCTGCACAGGCCATAGCTGTGCAGTCTTTGAGGTGGTAATGTATGAGTCAGCATGCTTATGTAGCATGCTAAGTTGACGCGCGTCAGATGATGAACGCCTAATCTGCGTTTGCGCGTGCAACTGGATGGCAACACGCCAGGGCGGCTGCCCCCTTGGCAGCCGCCCTGGCGGAGGCTTGATTGTCAGAAGGTGTGCATCAAGCCTGCCGTGATGCCGGTGGCACGATCCTTGTTCGCGGCGCCCTGGTAGCCGCCGCTCCAGCGTGTGCTGTCCAGCTCCGCGTAAAGCTTGCTGCGCTGCGACAGCTTGTATTCCGCGAACAGCATGGCACGCGTATAGCCGTCCGATGCGCTGCCAGTGCGCTCGCGATCCACGCGGTACAGGGCCGCTGTCAGGTCCAGGGAGGCATGGGCCGACCACGTGGCTCCCAGCGAATGCACACGCTGCACGGTGCGGCGGCTAGCTGTGGTCTGTCCGTCGCTACGCGCGGTGTTCAGCGCGATGCGCACATTGCCCCAGTTGACCGCTGCGCCCAGGGTCGCTGCATTCAGCTCCAGATTGTCTGCGGTTTTGAAGCGCTGGTAGGCGCCTGACGCTGTCAGCAGCTTGCTGGTGTAGGCCAGGCCTGCGCCAGCGGAAGAGCGGGCTGCGCCGCCTTGCGTGGTTTCGCCAAAGCTGTACATGGCGCGCGCAGTCCAGGCACCGAAGCGGCCTGTGTATTTCAGGGAGTTGTCCAGCCGGTAAGAGCCGGTGTTGGCGCCCGCACTGCCGTATTCGAGGCCCAGGCCGTGGCTGCTCAAGGCGGCGGTGGCGATATTGGGGTTGAAAGCGGCAAAGCGCATGCCCACAGGATCGACCGGACTGATCGCGTCGGCAAGCACATTGGTCTGGCGGCCTGCCGTCACTTGGCCCCAGGAGCTGCCCAGGCCCACGATGGCTGCGCGGTCAAAGAATTTGTTCGCGTTGGCGGTGGTTCCTGCGTCGATGTTCAGGCCTGTCTCCAGGTTGAACAGGGCGTACATGCCGCCTCCCAGGTCTTCGCGGCCGCGAAACCCGAAGCGGCTGGTGGTGTTGACGCCGCTGGAAAGCGCGGTGCTGGAGTTGGTGCTGGGGGCGTTCGCTGCAGTCAGGCCGCTGCTGTAGCGCAGCCCCGCATCGGCAATGCCATAGATCGTCAGGCTGGTTTGCGCAAATGCGCCAGCGGGAAGGGCAAAGGCAGGAATGGCAATCGCGGCGGTCCACGCCAGGGATTTGATGGACATAATTTTGGACAGAAAAAGCGCGCAGCAAGGCAGCGCCGCACCGCAGTGCGGGCGCTCGTGCATGCAGGCTTTGGGCTGAAGAAGAGGTGGGGAAGAGGACCCGGCAGTCGCCAGGGTCAGCGCGCAGCGGCAGGCTCCATGCCTGTGCTTCGCACAATCGAAGCTGCTGCAGGTGCCGCCAGGAACTTGATCAGGTGGCGGGCTGCCTCAGGGTCCTGCGAGCCCACGGCAACGCCTGCCGAGAAGAACACGCGCTGCTGAACTTCGTCGGGCAGCGGGCCCACGAATTCCAGCTCCTTGAACGGCAAAAGCTCGCTCACCTGCTGGAAACCGATCTCTGCATCTCCGCGCAGCACCACCGCCCCCACGCGCTCGCTGTAGATCTTGGTGGCCTTGCCCTTCATCTGCTCGGCCACGCCCAGGCGCGGGAAGAGTTCGTTGGACAGGTAGGTGCCGCTGGCGCTGGCGGAATAGGCAATCGTCTTGGCATCCAGCAGGGTCTGCTTGAGTGTCTGCACGGTGCTGATATCCGGCTTGGGCGTGCCCTTGCGCACGCTCATGCCGATCATGGAGCGCGCCAGATCCACGCGGCTGCCCTGCTGCACCTTGCCTTTGCCAATCAGATCGTCCAGCGCCGAATCCGCCAGGATGACCACATCAAATTGCTCGCCGCGCGCCATCCGGCTGGGGATGGAGTCCGGCGCATTGCCAATGGAGGCGCCTCGTGAGGTGACGACCTTGTGGCCTGTGGCCTGCTCGTACAGGGGCACGAGCTGGTCATACGCGGCCGAGAAACCGCCGGAAGTCACGACCCGGATTTCGGCGGCCTGGGCATTGCTGGGCGCGGCCGAGCCCAGGGCGAGGCCCAGGCTCAGTGCACCGCCCAGCAAAGCGCCCAGCGTGCGCCGGCGCATGGCAGAAAGAGGCTTTTGAGGATTGTTGGTTGGCATGGCTTGTCTCCTGGTTGTTGGTGGAAAGATTCAGAGCTGCCCGGTCAATCGGCAGTGATCTTGCGTTCGCGGATGATGCGGCCCCACTTGGTGTTCTCTGCAGCGATGAACTTGCCCAGTTCCTCACGGCTGCTGGGGGCTGCCGTCTGGCCGTGTTTGAGCAGGTTTTCACGCACCTCGGGGGTGTTCAGCACCTTGACGATTTCCGTGTTCCAGCGGTCCAGCAGCGGCTTGGGTGTCTTGGCCGAAGCCACGAAGGCATACCAGTTGGTGGCATTGAAGCCGGGGAAGGTTTCCGCCACGGTCGGCACGTTGGGCAGGTAGGCCGGGCGTGCCAGGCCGGTGGTCGCCAGTGGAATGAGCTTGCCGGACTCGATATGGGGCAGGGCCGTAGGCGGGGCCGCGTAGAAGGATGTCACGCGATTGCCCAGCACATCCTGCAGCGCAGGGGCGCCGCCCTTGTAGGGCACGTGCAAAGTATCTATCTTGGCGACATCATTGAGCAGTTCGCCAGCCAGGTGTGCTGCAGAACCAGGGCCTGTGGACGCAAAGTCCAGCTTGCCGGGCTCGCGCTTGGCCTTGGCGACGAACTCGCCCAGCGTTTTGATGCCAGAGGCGGCGGGCACCACCAGCACGTTGGGAAAGCTCACCCCCATGGTGATGGGCGCCAGATCCTTGAGCGGATCGTAGCTGAGCTTCATGAAATGAGGCGCGATGCTCAGCGGGCCGATGGAGCCGAACAGCAGCACCGAGCCGTCGGAGACGCCGTTGGCGACTTGTGTATGGGCCAGATTGCCGCCGGCGCCTGGCTTGTTTTCCACCACCACGCTCTGGCCGATGTTTTCGCCCAGCTTCTTGGCGATCACGCGGGCGGCAATATCAGCAGAGCCACCTGCGGCAAACCCCACCACCATGGTCACGGGCTTCTTGGGAGGGAAGTCCTGCGCATGGACGCTGCCGGTGGCCAGGAAAACGCCGGTGGCCAAGGCGCCGGCAACGATAAGAGTACGTTTTTGCATGCTGTCTCCGTCTGATGGCCGGAATATCGTCGCCGGCCGTGCAAAGGTCGCCATCCTATGAAGTCAGTGATATTCTGTAAATTGCAATTTACAAATGAATTGTTGCATGCAGCGCATTAAATTCGATATGGGCGAGCTGATCGCTTTCGTGACAACGGCTGAGAAAGCGAGTTTTCGCCTGGCCGCGCAAGCCCTGTTCCTGTCTCCCCCGGCCCTGAGCCGGCGCGTGGAGCGCCTGGAGTCCGTGCTGGGTGCACGGCTGCTGGAGCGCACGACCCGGCATGTGGAGCTGACGGCCGTGGGCCATGAATTCCTGCAGGAGGCCCGCAGGGCCCTGGCAGGTCTCGACGAAGCAGTGCAGCGTGTGGATGACCGGCTCAAACTGCGCCGAGGGCGTGTGGCAATCGCCTGTATCCCGTCGGTGGCCACGAACCTGCTGCCGCCTGTGCTGCGGACATTTGCCGCAGCACAGCCCGAGGTGCAGGTTCACGTCATTGACGAAAGCACGCGCCAGGTTCTGGATGCCGTGTTGCGCGCCGAGGCGGACTTCGGCCTGAGTTTTACCGGCAGCCAGGACCCGTCGCTGCGGTTCGAGGCACTGACGCGCGAACGCTATGTGCTGGCCATGCCGCGCAGCCATCCCTGGGCCCGGCGCACGCAGGTGCAGTGGTCCGAATTGGCCGGGCAGCGCCTGGTCTCGGTCTCGCACCAAAGCGGCAACCGCCTGCTGCTGGACCAGGTGATGGCCGAACTGCCCGAGCAGCCTGTGGCCTGGTATGAATGCAACCATATAGCGGGAGCCCTGGCACTGGTGGAGGCCGGCCTGGGCCTTGCCGCCATTCCGCAACTGGCCTTGAAAGAAGACCATGCGCAGGTCTGCGGCGTGCCTTTGACTGCGCCGGACGTATGGCGCACGCTGGGCCTGCTGCAACGGCGTGACCGCGTGCTGAGCCCCACGGCCCAGGCGCTGCGGCAATGCCTCTTGCAGGCCTATGGATCCGCGTCCGGCATGGACTGATGGTCAGGGGTTCGTGGCTCTACCGCCACTATCGGGCTGAATACAACGCGTTGTGCCGTCCGCAGTGCCACAAGCCCACTATCATCGCCAGACCAGCCAGTCAGGCCACTGTGGTGGCGGCCTGATGCGTCTGCCCACACCCTGTGCCGCCAAGCCCCATGGGCGGCCATTCACCTGGATTGAGCCCGCAAAGGAGCCGCCATGCAGACCGAGCCCCACGCCCTGCAGCCCGTCGCTATATCTCCCCAAACCCTGACACCTGAAACGGCAACTCCTGCCGGGCGCGCCGCTGCGCTGGCAGGCTCTGCCGCGCTTTTTGCCAGCCTGACAGCCTGCGGCGGGGGAGGGGGGAGCACTGCGGGGCCTGCCAGCCCGGGCCAGCAATCCCCCGGTACCACAGGCCAGACCACAACGCCCGGCCAGACAGCGCCGACGGCTCCTGGCCAGCCCGCTGCAGCCCCCAGCGTGGCGCAAGCCGGGCGGTTTCTGAGTCAGGCCACCCTGGGTTACAGCAGGGCGGATCTCAACGCCTTGATGGCCAGCAACTACAGCGACTGGATCAGTGCCCAGTTCAAGGCGCCAGCCAGCCAGGGCCACTGCGAATGGCTCAAGGCCAATGGCTACGCGGATCCCGCCAACATCAACAACGCGGCGGGCCTGGACAACTCCATCTGGCGCAAGTTCATCAGCTCGGACGATCCGCTGCGCCAGCGCATGGTGCTGGCCCTGTCGGAGATCTGCGTAGTTTCCGTGCTTGGCATCAACGCGCAGTGGCGGCAGTTTTGCGTCGGCTATTACCTGGACATTCTGGAGGCCAACGCTTTCGGCAATTACCGCACGCTGCTGCAACAGATTTCCCTGAGCCCGGCCATGGGCTACTACCTGACCTACCGTGGCAATCCCAAGGCCAATCCCACCACCGGCAGCCAGCCCGACGAGAACTACGCCCGTGAGCTGATGCAACTGTTCACGATCGGACTGCAGCAGCTCAATGCCGATGGCACGGTCAAAACCGGCAGCGATGGCGCAGCGCAGGAAACCTACCGCCAGGCCGATGTGAGCGGGCTGGCGCGTGTCTTCACGGGCTGGAATGTGGACACGTCCGGCCTGACGTCGCCCTATCCGCCGGATTTTCAGATGCGCCCCATGGTGAACAACGCCAGCACCCATGAAACCGGCAGCAAGAGCTTCCTGGGCATCACCATTGCGGCAGGCACCCGAGCCATTGATTCGCTCAATACGGCGCTCGATACCCTGTTCAAGCATCCCAATCTGCCGCCTTTCATCAGCCGGCAATTGATCCAGCGCCTGGTCACCAGCAACCCGAGTCCCGGCTACGTGGCCCGGGTGGCGGCCGCCTTCAGCGACAACGGAGCCGGTGTCCGGGGGGATCTGCAGGCCGTGATCCGGGCCATCTTGCTCGACCCGGAGGCCCGCGACGCCAGCCTGGCCGCAGCACCCACCTACGGCAAGCTGCGCGAGCCGGTCGTGCGTTTCCTGAACTGGGCCCGCGCCTTCAAGGCATCGTCACCTTCTGGCAAATGGGCGATCGGAGACACCTCTGACGCAGCTTCCCGCCTGGGCCAGAGCCCCATGCGTTCAGGCTCGGTGTTCAATTTCTTCCGCCCGGGCTATGTGCCGCCAGGAACCGCGCTGGCCAGCATGGGCCTGACGGGCCCCGAGCTGCAGATTACCAACGAAACTTCGGTGGCCGGCTATGTCAACTGGATGCAGCGGGTGGTCACGGGCAGCGGCGCTGGCGATCTGAGCGCCGACTACAGCACGCTGCTGCCCCTGGCCGGCGACCCGGCAGCCCTGCTCGCCGAAATCAACCAGGTGCTGGCCGGCAGCCAGGTTTCAGCCGCCACACTGACCCTGATCCACAACGCTGTGGCCACCATCCAGGCGGGCACATCGGCCGGGCAGCTCAACCGCATTTACGCAGCCCTGACCCTGGTCATGGCCTGCCCCGAGTACATCGCCCAGAAGTGAGAAAGCGAGGCGGCACATGAACCACTTTCCCGACATCCAGCCCGACAATGCCTCCCGGCGGGCTTTTCTCAAGCGCAGCGCAGCACTGTCGCTGGCAGGCAGCGCCACCCCATTCGCCCTGAGCCTGGCAGCGATGGGCGAAGCGGCAGCGGCCAGCGCCAGCGATTACAAGGCACTGGTCTGCGTTTTCCTGTATGGCGGCAATGACTATGCCAACACCCTGGTGCCCTACGACACCGCCAGCTATGCGGCCCAGAACCAGTTGCGCAGCAACCTAGTCATCGACCGCAACGCACTGGCCCCCTTGCTGCTGAACCCGGCCACCGCTTTGCCCAACGGACGGCAATACGCGCTGGCGCCCGGCCTGGCCCCTTTGCTGCCACTGTTCAATGCGGGCAAGATGGCGGTGCTGCTCAATGTCGGCACGCTGGTCCAGCCAACCACCAAGGCCCAATACACGGCCAACTCGGTGCCTCTGCCGCCCAAGCTGTTTTCCCACAACGACCAGCAGTCGTTCTGGCAGTCGGCATCGCCAGAGGGCGCGACTTCGGGCTGGGGCGGGCGCCTCGGGGATCTGTTTGCGGCAGGCAACGGCAATGCCACCTTCACGGCCATCAGCGTGGCAGGCAATGCCGTCTACCTGTCAGGCAAGACCGCTGTGCAGTACCAGATGTCCACCAGCGGGTCAGTCGCTGTCAACGGCCTGCAATCGGCGCTTTTCGGCTCGACTGCCTGCAGCACGGCATTGAACCAGCTGATGACCGCTTCACGGACCAACCTGTTCGAGAATGAGTATGCACGTGTCAGCGCCCGGTCGATCACTGCCAATGCCCAGGTGAGTGCAGCGCTCAAGAGCGCGACTCTTGCCACGGCGTTTCCCTCGGGCAACAGCCTGGGCGACCAATTGAAGACCGTGGCCCGGCTCATCGCGGCCCGTTCGTCGCTGGGGCCACGGCGGCAGGTGTTTTTCGTGTCGCTGGGCGGTTTTGATACCCATGACAATCTGCTGAACGTGCACCCTGGCCTCATGAAGACAGTCGGCGACGCCATCGGGGCCTTCTACCAAGCCACTGTCGAGCTGGGCGTGGCCAGCCAGGTGACCACTTTCACCGCCTCTGACTTCGGCCGGACCCTGGTCAGCAACAACGATGGCTCGGACCACGGCTGGGGCAGCATGCACTTCGTTGTTGGTGATGCCGTCAAGGGCCAGAGCTTTGTCGGCACCGCCCCGGTGATCGCCAACAACGGCCCCGACGACGTCGGCCAGGGCCGCCTGCTGCCATCCACCTCGGTAGACCAGTACGGCGCCACCCTGGCCACCTGGTTCGGCGTCCCGGCCAGCGATCTGGTCAGCGTGATGCCCAACATCACGAACTACAGCGCCCGCAATCTGGGCTTCATGGCAGGGTAAGAAGGCCCACCGCCATCCAGCGGGATGCATGAATTTAAGGGTTCATACCTGATTTTTCATGATCGAGTTGTGTGTTCTGCTTGATAGAACACACAACAATCCAGCCCATGTCTACTGTACTTACCGACACGGCTGTCAAAGCCACAGAGCACTCCAGCGGAGTTGCCGTTCTTGATCGTGCTTTCGCCTTGCTGGGCGCCTTCGGGCCCACCGATGAACGTCTGACGCTGACCGAGCTTTCCAAGCGCACAGGCCTGTATAAAAGCACCGTTCTCCGCCTGCTGGGCGCGCTGGAGCACGGCGGATTCATACGCCGGCTGGATGATGGCCTGTACGCCATAGGGCCTCAGCCGCTGCGTCTGGCGGCCATTTATCAGCGGTCGTTCCGGGTGGATTCCGTGATCGAGCCGCTGCTGGCCGAACTGAGCCACGCCTTGAACGAAACATCATCCTTCTACGTGCGCACTGGCGACAGGCGTCTGGTCGCCAGCAGAGTGGAGCCTGCCCGCGCCGTGCGGGTTTCCATACGCGTTGGAGAGGACTTTGATGTCCATCGCGGCGCTTCCGGCAAGGTGCTGCTGGCGTTTACGCCGGGCGATGGCCCGGCCGCAGACAGCGAAGTGCGGTCACGGCTCTGGGCAACGTCCTACGGAGAGCGCGACTCCGAGACTGCCGCCGCATCCGTGCCTGTATTTGGCGCCTTGGGAGAGCTGAAAGGCGCCTTGACGGTGTCAGGGCCGCTGTCCCGGCTCGGCCAGCCGCAGGCCATGCATGCCGCAGTAGCGGCGCTGCTGGAAGCGGCTGCCCGCGCTACTTCGGCATTTGGCGGAGATGCCGCACGACTGCTCATGGGCAGGCAGCAATTGCAGTTGGCCGCGATAGCAGCATCTGCAGCCTGACATGTGGCCTATGGTCTGGTGCACAGTCCTCGCACTGTGCTTGAAGCGTTCCTGTGTGACAGTGCCGTGTAAAAATGCGGCCAAGCCACTGCGACTGGTCTTGTGAGACGTGCTTGTGCCCGGGCAAGGGTTCTTTGTGCTTTACGGGAGGGTGAGATATGTGTGTAATGGAATGCGTTGACAGCGCATGAGCCACCCGCTGGGGCTTCAGCCCTCGTGTGTGCTCATCTCAGGCTGAACCAGAGTCTGCTGTCGATTGCACGCATAGAAAAACCTGAGGCATTCCGGCTCTTGAACGCACACAAGCATCTGCAGAGGTAGGTCAGTCCAATGACGCTCCAAAAAGCCACCACCACACCGCTTGGCAAACTTTTTGCTTACGGCATCGAACTGGATGGTGTGGATCGCATGCTGGCTGTTGTTCGGCGGCATCTGAGCATGGACGTGGCATTCATTGCCAGATTCCGTGACAATGATCGCATACTGGAGCATGTTGATGAAAACTCTCCTGGCGTAGTCTTCAAGGGGCAGAAAATTCCCCTGAATGAAGGATATTGCCAGAAAGTGGTTGATGGTAAGTTGCCTGAATTTATTCCAGATACATCGCTATTGCCGGCTGCACTGCAGATACAGGAGACACACACCATTCCGATTGGAGCACATTTAAGCACGCCCATCAGACTGAATGAAAACCGGTTGTATGGTACGCTATGCTGCTTCAGCCATAAGCCAAACTCCAATCTGTGCGCACACGACATTTTTCTGTTGCATGCATTTTCCGAGCTGCTGGGCCTGCACTTCAGTGCAGCTGCTGCAGCTCGGCAGGCACTTGAAAGAACAGCCAATGAAATCCGCGCAGCAATCCTTGGAGGAATGCCGCGCCCTGTGTTTCAACCCGTTTACAATATTGCCACAGGGAACCTGCATGGGTTTGAATGTCTTTCGCGATTTGACTTAGAGCCATTGCGCCCGCCAGACCAATGGTTCAAAGCAGCGCATGAGGTTGGTCTGGGTGTGGAGCTGGAGAGTCATGCAATAGACACGGCATTGGGCGCATTTCCCATATTGCCAGAAAACTGGCAGCTGGCGGTGAATTGTTCGCCAGCACTGATTTTGTCAGGGAATTTGCCGGAGCAGCTCGGCGTGGATCACGATGTCTCTCATTTAATAATTGAAATCACGGAACATGCTGCAGTGGATGACTACAAGTCATTGGCCACGGCACTGGCGCCACTTCGGCAGCGTGGCGCCAAGCTTGCCGTTGATGATGCCGGAGCAGGCTACTCAAGCATGCGGCATATTCTGCATTTGCAGCCGGACATGATAAAGCTTGATATGAGCATCACCCACGATGTGGATACGGATCGCAGCCGCCGTGCACTGGCAAAAGGCCTGACAAGCTTCGCGCACGAAATTGGCAGCATGGTCGTTGCGGAAGGGGTGGAAACTGCACAGGAGCTAGAAACTCTGGCGAGCTTGGGAGTGGATCTGGCGCAAGGCTATTTTCTGGCCAGGCCAATGCCGCTGGAACAGGTACAGACGATGGCTTTGGCCAGAAAATAGCACATGAAGCATGTGTGTACCCTGTCGGCTGCTGTGATGGCAGGGCAGGTGATCCCGCCCTTGCCATCTCAAATCACCCGGAAGCCATGCGTGCCATCGCGGCCCAGTTGCTCCACCAGTCCGAACTCCCAGTCCAGGTAGGCCTGCATGGCCTCGCGCGGGCTGTCCGTGCCCTCATAGGGACGGCGGTAGCGGTCGATGCGGGGTGAGGCCAGCCGGGTTTCACCGTGCTCCAGTGGCAGCCCCTGGGCGACCCAGGTCTGTGTGCCGCCTTCCAGAATCTGGACATGGGCGCCGGTGATGCGGGCCACATCTGCCGCTGCGTACTGCGCCAGCAGGCTGCTGCCGCAGGTCAGCACGTAATGGCGGGCCTTGGGGATGGTCTGCAATGCTTGTTCAAGCTGCGAGCGCAACACGAACCATGCGCCTGGAATATGGCGCAGGGTGTAGTTGATGCTGCTGGTTATGTCCAGTACGGCGGTATCGCCGGCATTTTCCTGCTTCAGCCGGTCTGCCAGCTGCGCCGGGGTGATCCACTGCGCTGGTTCCTGCAGGTCAGCCACCTGCTGTGGCGCAGCGCCAGTGGCGCTGAAATCCGCAGGCTGCAGACCGTCCACTACCCATACATCCCAGCCCATCTGTGCCAGCCAGGATGCGCTCATGTTGGCTCGCACGCCGTCGTCGTCCGCCAGCACCAGGCGGGCGCCGCGCACGGGGGCGGTGTGATCGGTCTCCTGCACCAGCTGGCCTCCAGGGGTATTGCGAAAGCCCGGAATATGCCCCAGGCTGAATTCCTCAGGCGTGCGCACATCCACCAGGTAGGTTGTACGGTCAGCCTGCAGGCTGAAGGCGTGCAGATGCTCGGCACGCGCCCGCTTGACTCCAGCGCGATCTGCCACCTGGCGGGCCCCCTGCGCTGCGATAGCGCGCTGCTCGTGCGTGTCTGGCGTCGGCTGGGTGCTGAAACGCCGGCTTGCGCCGCGCTCCAGTTCCTGTCCGGCCAGCAGCCAGCCAATGGTGCCATTGCGCAGGGCCGCCACAGGATTGGGAAGGCCGGCGTTGATAAGCGATTGCGTACCGATGATGCTGCGCGTGCGGCCAGCACAGTTGACGATGATCTGCGTCTCTGGTCTGGGAGCCAGCGCACGCGCGCGCAGCACCAGCTCGGCTCCAGGCACGCTGATGCCGGTGGGTATGCTCATGGTCTGGTACTCGTCAAACCGGCGAGCGTCCAGCACGACCACGTCTGCCTTGCGATCGATCAGCGCCTTCACTTCTTGCGCGGGCAACGAAGGCGTGTGGCGCTCGGCTTCCACCAGTTCACCAAAGGATTTGCTGGGCACGTTCACGTCGATGAAGATTTCGCCGCCAGCGTCACGCCATCCTTGCAGGCCGCCTGCCAGCAGCGCCACATCGGTGTATCCCAGGCGCTGCAGGGTACGTGCCGCAGGCTCTGCAAGGCCTTCACCATCGTCATACACCACGATGGCGGTGCTGCGCCGTGGGATGCGGGTGTAGACCTCGATCTCCAGCTTGCCTGCGGGAAGGTTGGCTGCAAAAAGCGGGTGTGCCTGTGCAAAGGGATGTTCCTCGCGCACATCGATCAGTGCAATCTCCTGCTGGCAAAGCAGTGCGTTGCGCACGTCTGACGTGGTTTTCTGAGGCAATGAGGGCAGGGTGTAGGTCATGGACATGTGTGGATGGTCAGGGTCAAACCGTTCGTGGTGCAGCACTCAAGCCTTGGCGGATACCACCCGCAGCACAGCGTTGCGCTCGGCAGACAAATCCCAGAGGTTGGGCAGTTCAGTGCTGCTGTAGCCCGAGACAAAAGGCTTGCGGGTGCCATCTTCCAGGTACACCGATCGCTCCACGGCGCCAATGTTGGCACCATACACATGGATGCTGACGGAAGTCTTGTCTGCCAGCGCATTGCTCACACGATGCACGTCGCCGATGCGGGGTGACACAGCCTCGACATGGCCTGGCAGCAGGCGGGTGGCTGCTCCTTCAGGTGCCCAGCCACCTTCCGGTGTCCGGGCATAGTGCTGCGCAATTTCTGCCCCGCGCAACATGCCTATCAGACCCCATACCGTGTGATCGTGGATGGGCGTGGACTGGCCAGGGCCCCAGACAAAGCTCACCACGGAAAAGCGGCCCATCGCATCAGCATGCAGCAGGTATTGCTGGTAGCGCTCTGGGTGGGGGCGTGCATAGGCTTCGGGCAGCCAGTCGTCATAGGCGACTAGGCGGCCCAGCAGGGCGCTGCCTTGCTCCAGTATCTCGGGCTCGGTGGGGTGGCGTTGCAGCAGGGCTGCCAGCTCCTGCACAAATTCGCGCAGGCGTGCGATGCATACATGGGTACTCATGCCGCCATTGCACCTGACTTCGCAGTGCCCGGGTGCTGAGACTTTTGCATATCGATGTATGAATTTATTCGTTTTGCCGGGTAGTTGCCTGGCTGGATGCCAGCACGGATGGCGGATGCGCAAACCGCATATGCACCACTGTTTTTCTTCGTTGGCGCCGGTCACCCGAACTCCTATCGTCGCTGGCATGCATCGCTCGTGTTGCGCGTGCGCTGCTGCCTTCCAGTCTCTCAAGGAGTTTTCATGAGCGTCCAGTTCATCGGCATGATCCAGCCGCACGAAGTATCCGAAACCATCGCCCGCAAGGGCCCTGCGGTTGATCCGGCCTATGTGCGCGTTTTCGCGCAGGCGCATGAGCATGCAGGGTTTGACCGCATTCTGGTTCCTGCCAGTTCTTCCAGCCCCGACACGCTGCTTACCGTGCATTACGCAGCGTCCGTCACCAGCAAGATCAAATTCCTGCTGGCGCACCGCCCTGGCTTTGTGGCGCCTACTCTTGCGGCACGCCAGCTCGCCACCCTGGACCAGTACACCGGTGGCCGCGTGGCGGTGCACTACATTACCGGCGGATCGGACGAAGACCAGCAGCGTGACGGCGACTTTGTCGGGCATGACGACCGCTACGCACGCACCGACGAATACCTCAGCGTGCTGCGCCAGGTGTGGACGGCCGACAAGCCCTTTGACTACGAAGGCACGTACTATCGTGTCAAGGGTGCATGGTCGGAAGTCAAGCCTTTGCAGGCACCCTACGTGCCCATCTACTTTGGCGGCGCATCGGCTCCTGCGCTGCAGGTAGCGGGCAAGCATGCCGACGTGTATGCCCTGTGGGGCGAGTCGCTGGAGCAGGCCGGTGAACTGGTGCGCCGTGTGCGAGCAGAGGCAGCGCGCCATGGACGTACTGTGCAGTTCAGCATTTCGTTTCGCCCCATCCTGGGCCAGACGGAGGAGGAAGCCTGGGCACGTGCCCACCGCATCCTCGAAGAGACGCGCCGCCTGCGCGTGGAGCAGGGCTACGCCCGCGGTGGTCCGCAGCAAAGCGAAGGTGCACGCCGTCTGCTGGCAGACGCTGCCAAGGGCGATCGTGTGGACGAACATCTGTGGACGGCGATTGCGCGAGAAACCGGAGGCCGCTCGAACACCACTTCGCTGGTTGGCACACCCGAGCAGGTAGCCAACGCCCTGCTCAAGTACTACGACCTGGGCATCACCACTTTCCTCATCCGTGGGTTTGATCCGCTGCTTGACGCTGTGGCCTATGGCCGCGATCTGCTGCCCCTGGTGCGAGCCAAGGTGGCAGAGCGCGCGGCCCAGCATGCGCAGCGCAAGGCTGCGTAATGGCATGGCGCATGGCCTATCGCAATTCACCCGGAAACGTGAACATATGACACAAGAGCAAACCACCCGCCGCCGCTGGCTGCAGCGCCTGGGTGCCGCATCACTGGGGGCCGCGAGTGCCTGGACAGGCCATGCCGCATGGGCACAGTCCTCCAAGCCCGCAACCTTGGTACTGGGAGATCAGGCCGGAGGGCTTCGTGCGCTGTTCGAGGCGTCTGGCGCGCTCGATGGAGCGCCTTTTGCCTGGCGCTGGGCCAACTTCCAGGGTGCTGCCCCGCTGTTCGAGGCGCACCGCAGCGGTGCCGTGGATACCGCCGTTGCGGGCGATCTGCCTGTGCTGGCCGCGGCCGTGGGCAAGACGCCACTCAAGATTGTGGCCACCCGCGTGGGACAGCCCGACTCGCTGGGCATTGTGGTGCAGGGCAGTTCACCCCTGCGCAGCGTGGCTGACCTGAGGGGCAAGACCGTGATTGTCTCCTCCGCCCGCGGCAGCATCTCGCAATACCAGCTCTATGGCGCGCTGGAAGAGGCTGGCATCAGGCGTGAGGAGGTCACCGTCAAGTTCGTGCTGCCCACCGATGCGGCCGCAGCCTTTGCCTCCAGGCAAATCGATGCCTGGGCAATTTTTGATCCCTACTACATCATCGCCCTGCAACAGGGCGGGCGCATCCTGCGCGATGGGCGCGGCATCAACACCGCATTGGTCTTCATCACGGCCACCGAGTCGGCGCTGGCCGATACCGCCAAGCGTGCCGCCATCGTTCAATACCTTGACCGCCTGGCCCGTGCAGGCGAGTGGGCCTTGGCCAACCGCGAGGCGTATGCCCATGCTTACGCCCAGCTCACCCGTCTGCCCATCGAAGCCTCGCGCACCATCACCGGCCGCGCAGCGATCGCAGCACGCCAGGTGACGCGGGCCGATGTCACTGCGCTGCAAACAGTGGCAGACCGCTCTGCCCGGGATGGCATTCTGCCTGCGAGGGTGGATGTGGCCGCCATCACGGATATGCAGGTGTGGAAAGGAGCAGCCTGATCAAGGCCTGATGCGTTGGCAGGCGACCGGCGCCGCTATGGCAGTGCCGGTCGCAACACGTGATGGCGTCGTCAGCCTGGCTGACCGCCTTGCAGCGCACCTGTGAAGCTACGGCTCCAAAGTGGCGCCACCTGCGCAGGCCCGTCCAGAACACCCAACTGCAAAAAGGTGTCTGCCACCGCCTGATGTCCCTTCACCACGGCATCGTCCACGGGACGCAGTTCGTAGTCGGTGCTGCGGTTGTTCCACAGTTCGATCAGGTCCCCCACGGGCACGCGGGTCTCGGCGGATTGGGCCTGGGCATAGGCCAGATAGTTGTTGTTGGCCCATATGTAGGCGCGACGCAGGCGCTGCAGGTAGTCACCGATGGCGGCGTGCCTCAGCGGATCGTCCACTGCACGCGGGTTGGCGTAGATGGGGAAATTGCCAGACAGGTAGCCCACGCCGGTCTTGAGCACGCGCACACCGTAGCGCAGGCGTGCGATCTGCCCGTTGTAGCCATAGATGGCCCAGGCATCCAGATCGCCACGGTCAAAGGCCGACAGGCCGTCAGCGGGGCTGAGGTTGATAGCCTGTATGTCTGCAAATGAAAGACCGGCCTCGGCCAGTTGCCGGCTCAGGTAATAGTGCGAAGTAGTGGCGCGCACATAGCCTACGCGCTTGCCTTTGAGATCGGCAATGCGCTGTATGGGAGCGTCCTTGCGGGCCAGGGTGACCTGGTTGTGCAGGTCTTCGCGCGTCACGGCAATGAAGCGCACCTGCGCTTTCTGGCGCGCGGCGAACAGGGCCGGAATCTCGCTGCCCGAGCCGAGGTCCAGCGCGTCACCGTTCAGGGCCTCGATGTGCTGAACGCCGTTGTTCAGCTCACGCCATTCAATGCGGTAGGGTGTCTGGCCCTGCCCGGACGCTGTGATGAGTGCCCGCCACAGGCCCTTGTAGGTGGCTATGCGCAGGGTCACTTTGGCAAGATCTTGAGCCGTATGCGCCGCAGGCGCTGCCAGCGCCGTGCGGCCCACCGTACTGGCGCAGGCTGCAGCGCCCAGGCTGGCTTGCAGCAGATGACGGCGGTTGATCAATGGTGTCTTGAACATGGATTGCATCAGGAGAGCTGTAACGGCCCAAGGGTGTGCCAAACACAGGCGCTGCGCAAAGACCGTTGCGCAGCATCGATATGCAGGAAATGCAACAGGACGAACAAGCACCGCATGTCCCGCTGGCAACGAGTGCAGCTCATGCCGAAACCGCATGTGGTCACGCGGATTTCTTCGTTGGCAGGACAGGGGAGGGCTTCTAAGGTGGGGGCTGTGTTCTGGTTCTCCCCCATTGCAACCCTTCCTGCCGAAAGCTGTCCCATGTCTGCCGTCCTCAAGCCCGTTCTCACCGCCTCGCTTGCACTCAATCCTCACCCCCAGCGCAAGGACTGGTTTGATCCCGCTTCGCCACGCCCGACCGTGGAAGAGGAGCGCCGCTACCGCAAGGAGCGGCTGGCGGTCGCTTTCCGGCTGTTTGCGCAGTGGGGTTTCGACTATGGCCTGGCGGGCCATATCACGGCCCGCGATCCGCAGCTGCTGGACCATTTCTGGGTCAACCCGCTGGGCATCCACTTCTCGCAGATCAAGGTATCCGATCTGCTGCTGGTCAATGCGCATGGAGAAATCGTGGTGGGTGAAGGCCCTCTGAACCGCGCCGCCTTCGCCATCCATGCCGCCTTGCACGAGGCTCGCCCCGATGTGGTGGCAGCTGCCCACACCCATTCCACTTATGGCAAGGCCTGGTCAACGCTGGGCCGCAAACTGGACCCGCTGACCCAGGATTCGTGCGTGTTCTACGGTGACCATGGCCTGTTTAACGACTTCAGCGGGGTCGTGCTGGAGACCGATGAGGGCTTTCGCATCGGCAAGGCCCTGGGACCGCACAAGGCAGTGATTCTGAAGAACCATGGCATCCTGACAGTCGGGCCCTCGGTGGAGTCAGCAGCGTGGTGGTACATCGCACTGGAAAACGCCTGCCAGGCCCAGTTGCTGGCAGAGGCGGCCGGCAAACCCAGTCCGATTGCGCACGATGTGGCAGTGCTTACCCACTCGCAGATTGGCCGGCATGGCGGTGCCGAGCATGCCTTCCACAGCCTGTATGACATCGTGGTGCGCCAGCAGCCCGAGGTGCTGCAGTGAATGCGCCGCTGACCTGGGAACAGCAAGCGCGCACGCTGGCAGCGGAATTTGCCAGCCGTGCCACGAAACACGATGCCGAGGGCAGCTTTCCGTTCGAGAACTTCGAGGCGCTGCACCAGACGGGTCTGCTGACGCTGGCCGCGTCGCAGGATCTGGGCGGGCAGGGCGCCACACTGGCCCATCTGGGCGCGGTGGTGGGGGCCATAGGCTATGCCTGCCCAGCCACCGCCTTGGTGCTGATCATGCAGTACATCCAGCACCGTAGCATGGGACGTACAAGCCCTGTGCGCTCATGGCCCGAGCCTCTGGCACGCAGGCTGGTGGCCGAGGCGGCGGCAGGGGTGTCGCTGGTCAATGCCTTGCGCGTGGAGCCTGATCTGGGGTCACCCGCACGCGGTGGCCTGCCAGCCACCGTGGCCCGTCAGACCGCCGAAGGCTGGCGCATCACCGGCCACAAGGTCTACTCCACTGGAGCTCCCATCCTGAGCTGGTACAGCGTCTGGGCCCGTACCGACGAAGCCGTGCCGCGGGTAGGTCATTTCCTGGTGCAGGCGGGCCTGCCTGGCATACAGATTGTCGAAACCTGGGACCATCTGGGGCTGCGCGCCAGCGGCAGCCATGACGTGGTGTTGAAAGATGTGCTTATCCCGCTGGAGCACGCACTGGACCTGCGCACCCCGGAGAACTGGGCTGGCGGTGAGCCCTGGCTCCAGGCGGAGATGGCCGTGATGCTGGGCGCGCTGTACACCGGCGTTGCCAGAGCCGCTCGCGACTGGCTGGTGCTCTTTTTGCATGAGCGTAAGCCAGCCAGTCTGGGCGCATCCCTGGCCAGCCTGCCGCGCGCGCAAGAGGCGCTGGGCGGCATCGAGGCGCTGCTGCTCACCAACCAGCGGCTCATCGAGGGCCTGGCCCGCGATGCCGATGAAGGTGTGCTGCGGTCTGCCGTGGAAAGCGGGCTCATCAAATCCGTCACTACCGGCAACGCTGTGCAGGCAGTTGAGCAAGCCCTGGCCCTGACCAGCAACCACGGCCTGGCGCGCAAGAACCCGCTGGAGCGCCACCTGCGCGACGTGCTCTGCGGCCGCATACACACTCCTCAAGACGACAGCGCACGCCTGGCAGTGGGGCGCAAGGCGCTGGGGTTGTAAAAGTGGCCAGCCTGGGTCCGCTGCGGCACGCGGGCGAGGCTGGCGAATATCCAACTGCCAATTGCTTCGTTGGCCGCATGTGTGGCAACTGGTGCAATGCTTTCAGATTCACTTTCAGGGCTTGGCCATGCTACGACGTCACTTCCATCGTCTGCTCACCGCTTCGGTGTCTGCAACCTCCTTGCTTTCACCCCTGCTGGTACATGCACAGACCAGAACAGTGCTGCGCGCAGGCGACCAGAAAGGCGGCCTTCGCGCCTTGCTGGAGGCGGCCGGTGAGCTGAAAGACCTCAGCTACGACATCAAATGGACCGAGTTCCCTGCAGCCGCGCCGCTGGCTGAGGCCCTCAATGCCGATGCAGTGGACTTTGGCGCCATCGGTGATGCGCCGCTGCTCTTTACCCTGGCAGCAGGCAGCCGTGTCAAGGCGTTTGCCGCCAACCGCTCCGACCCCTACGGTACAGCCATCCTGGTCACTCCTCAATCGCCTCTCAAGGATGCGGCAAGCCTCAAAGGCAAGAGCATTGCCACCAACCGAGGCTCCATCGGGCACTACGTTGCACTCAAGGCGATTGAAACAGCAGGGCTCACGGCCGAGGATGTACAGATCAAGTTCATTCCTCCCGCCGATGCCAAGCTGGCCCTGACACAAGGTGCTGTGGATGCATGGGCTACATGGGAGCCCTACACCGCATTGGCAGAAACCAGCAAACACGCCCGCGTGCTGGTCAGCGGGCGTGGCCTGTCGTCGGGACTGAGCTTTCTTGCTGCGACAGATTCTGCCTTGCACAACAAGCGCGCAGCACTGAAGGACTTCAAAGCACGCGTAGAGCGGGCTCAAGTATGGTCTTACCAGCACCCGACAGAGTTTGGCGCCGCGCTGGCCCGTATCATCGGGATTCCCGAGGAAGCAGCACGCCTGCAATTTGAGCGTCGCGCCACCCGCTGGCTGCCCATAGACGCGCAGGTGGTGGCTGACCAGCAACGCACCGCAGACTTTTATCTGAAGGTCGGGCTGATCAAGCAAAAGCTGGATGTGGGCAAGACATTCGACAGCCAGTTTGCAGCGCGAGCCTGAGCTGCAAACTGGCAGCCGTCATGGCGCGCAGGAGTCGCACATCATGGCTTGTTTCACTTGTACATGCCTTCAACCATCGGCAAGGTATGGCGGGGTTTACTGTCGACAGTAAATCTCGCCATTTGTCGTACGAGTTCCGAAGCTTGTACTTTAAGGCTGCTGGCAGCCGCTGCAATTTCCTCCACCAGCGCAGCATTTTGCTGTGTGGCTTGATCCATTTGTGATACGGAATTGCTCACCTGCGATATGCCTGCTGATTGTTCACGGCTGGCAGTGCTGATTTCAGCAAGTATGCTGCTGACTCGTTGTGTTGCCTCAAGCATGTCGGTCATGGTCGCACCCGCATTATCTGCAAGGGTGCACCCCTGGGTCACACGCTCTACGCTGGAATCAATCAATGCCTTGATTTCTCTGGCTGCATCTGCACTGCGCCCAGCCAGTAAACGCACTTCAGAGGCCACGACAGCAAACCCTCGGCCCTGCTCGCCTGCACGCGCAGCTTCCACTGCAGCATTCAATGCCAATATATTTGTCTGAAAGGCAATTGATTCAATTACATTCACTATGCCTGCGATCTGACTGGAGGATTCGTTGATGCCACGCATGGTCTCCACCACCTTCGACACGGCTGAGCCACCGCGCCGCGCCACGTCAGCAGCCTGCTGTGCAAGCAGATCCGCCTGCATGGCAGATTCTGCGTTGTGGTTCACCACCGAAGTCAACTCCTCCATTGAGGATGCAGTTTGCTGCAAGGCATTGGCCTGATTTTCTGTCCGGATTGAAAGGTCTGTATTGCCTTGGGCGATTTCAGAGCTGGCATTAGAAATACTTTCTGCAGCATCAAGAACTGATGATACAGTCTGATTCAGGTTTACCCTCATTGTCTGCAGTGACTCTTGAAGAACCCCCAAGCTGTCCGTACGTCCTTCATCCATCACAGTCTGCGTCGCAAGATCTCCTGCGGCAATGAGTGCAGCCGCCCGTGTACTGGCGCGAACCGGTTTTTGGATGCTGGCAAGTACAGCAAGATAGATTGCAAAAACAGCTGCTGCAGCAAGCAAAGCCGTCATGATCATCAATTTGTTGCTGGAACTGCGCGTGTCTTCGAACTCCTTCATCGTGGCTTCAGCAAATGCATTGCCTTCCACCACAGTCGCATCCACACCTGTGCGATGCTTTAAGTACATCACATGGACAGCTTCGAGATTTTTTCTGGCAAGCTCTGCTTGGCCCGCAATCAGGGGCTGTACGATCTGGCTGCGTGCAGCGGAAATAAAGGTATTGGCGGCACTGTGTTGATCGCCCAGCAGTTTGGTTTCCAATCCGTACGGAGGGTTATTTGTCCAATAGTTGACCCTCTGGGAATACTCGGCAGCCAGCTCATCGAAGCGCTTTTGGCCATCCGCCGGGCTCAGGCTGCCCTCCAGCATCATGGACAGCACCAACCGCATTTCGATCAGGTACATCGGCGGAGGCAGAACATCGGCAACCACATCCTTGGCTGCGTAGACTTTGTTGGCCGAAGAGTCCAGCTTCTGGATGAACAGGTATCCCTGCGCTGCGACAGCGAGGGCGGCGATCACTCCGATGGAGCCCAGGAGGGCCATGACCCAGCGTAAAGACTTGAACATGACTGATCTTTCGTCAAGTTTGAAAGGACTCTGTCAATTGTATCAATAAATTCAAAAATATCACATACAAGAATCGATCATCAAGAAATATCAATCATTTTTGTCGAATATTGACTAGTATTCATAATTCTGTGCATTTGAACAGTGTTGTGGCTGGCAACTGCTTCCCACCGGTCCTTGGCCGGCTCCATGGTCGCACCTGCCAGATCGGGCCTGCTGCGTCATGGGAGCCGCTGGTGCAAGACATGGCAGAAACCCGGCATCGACCGGTACTGGCCTGCGCGTCTTCTGCCAGCGGTGGTACGCGCAAGCTCACTGCCAGCGATGAAGTCCCCCAACGTTTGTAATGTCTCCTGGGTGGAATGGAGCAGGCAGCCATAACACTCTGCGTGATAAAGCCGTAAGCAGTCCGCACTGAAAGTTGCAGCCACAGCCGTTCAGGGGGAAGTCGCCAGGCGCTCTTGCTGCAGATGGCTGAGTACCTCGTTGAGCATGCCATTGTGTGTAACCGCGCGACGATCCCATATTGATCGCCGCCAGCCTCACAGGTGTTGATCAGGCGTTCGCGGCCTGCCAGCGATGCGGCAGTAAAAACCGCTTGCATGTTTAATGGTGTCGGGGTGAGGGACCAGAGTCGCCATCGGCTGTTCACGCAGACCGACCGTGTTAAAGCCCTCCCACCCCACCTTACAGCGTCGATCAGGAACTAAGCTGGCAGCTTTGGCTGCTGTGACCTCCGATCTGAAGGCAAGCCAACGCAGTTTGGTGGAAGGCACCCCGCAGTGAATCCGTCACATGGGCCACTATCAGCGCACCCATGCCAAGCCCGAGCACTGTACCGACACCTGATACCGGCAGCAGGTAGGGCCTGGTCAGAAGCAGGAGCTCGTTTAGCAACGGCGTCGTTTGGACTCCGCTACAGCAGGCTGCCCTCGGGTGTTCCACAGCGACACCAGCACGCCGCCCGCAATCAGGCCGAAGGTCACGCTGAGCGATATCACAGCCGGGATCTTGCCTATGATGCCCACTAGGAAAATCTTACTGCCGATGAACACCAGCACAAGTGCCAACGCGTATTTCAGGTACTTGAAGCGGTGAATCATCGCGGCCAGTGCAAAGTACAGCGCACGCAGCCCAAGGATGGCAAAGATGTTGCTTGTGTAGACAATGAAGGGGTCGGTGGTGATGGCAAAAATCGCTGGGACCGAGTCGACCGCAAAAATTAGATCAACGAATTCCACGAGCACCAGAGCTAGCAATAAAGGCGTCGCAAAGCGTTCGAGCTTACCCGTCTTGGGATCGGGCTCACACACCCAGAAGGCGTTGCCGCGCAGGCCTTCAGTAACCCGCATATGCCGCTTGAGGAGTCTCAGTAGCGGGTTACTAGCAATGTCGGGTACGTGATCGGCAATGATCCACATCTTGATGCCGGTGATGATCAGGAATGCACCGAACAGGTACAGCACCCAGCTAAACTGGCTGACCAGCGTCGCACCCAGTCCGATCATGATCGCGCGCAGCACGATCACACCCAGTATGCCCCAGAACAGCACTCGGTGCTGATATTGCCGCGGGATCGCGAAGAAACTGAAAATCAGCGCGATGACGAAGACGTTGTCCATCGATAGCGACTTCTCGATCATGAAGCCGGTGTAGTAGTCCATGCCGCTTTGTGCTCCCAAGTACCACCACACTCAAGCACCGAACAGCAGCGCTACGCTGATATAGCCTGCTGACAGCAGCAAGCTCTCGCGCACGCCTATCTCGCTGTCGTCCTTGTGCAGCACGCCCAAGTCAAAGCTCAGCAGTGCAATGACGATACCAACAAAACTCAACCAGATCCAGGCTGGCTTTCCCATGAAATCTGACAAGAAGAAAGTAAGCAGGAAGTCCATAGTGGTTTTTTAGACGATGGAGAAAATGATGATGCCCAGTCTCAGCATGCTGCTGAACGTCCCGAGCAGCGCGACATCGCGCTTCTCGTTGCCCACTCGCTAGGCTTGTGAGGTGACGCCTGCGAGAGTGGCCGTCAGGGTTGCGAAGAGCAGTGTGCTAATGTTCATGAGGGTATTGTGGCTTGGTGGAAATTGAAGTCTGAATTCCGAATAGGTCGCCGTGTGCAAGAGCGGTGGTGTGGTAGTTGCAAGGCCATAGTGTGAAGACAGACGTCTTTCCAAAAAACCAGAAAAATACGCACTTATACTTCGGTTTTTTCGAAGTAAAAAGCATGCTGAACTATCGACACTTGCATTACTTCTGGGTCGTGGTCAAGGAAGGCGGTTTTGCCCGCGCAGCCGAGCGCCTGGACATGGCAGTACAGACCATCAGCGCACAGGTGCGGGAACTGGAAAAGTCGCTGGGTCATCAGTTGCTGAAACCGTCGGGACGCAGGGTGACCCTGACCGAAGCCGGCCAAGCAGCCTTTGCGCGTGCAGAGGAGATCTTCCAACTCGGTCAGATGATCCCTGAAGAGGTTCGAGAAGCGGCTAACGGTCAACTGGTACGTCTGGCGATCGGCTTCTCTGATGGCATATCCAAGCTCGTAGCCTACACACTACTGGAGCCAGTGCTGGAGACGCCACATCTGCGCCTGGTCTGCCATGAGGGCGAGTTCGAGCAGTTGCTCAGCGAATTGGCGCTACATCACTTGGACTTGGTACTCGCGGGTCAAGCGGTGCCGCGCAACCCTAACCTGCGTCTGATGAGCGAGCACATGGCCGATGCGCCTGTCGAGTGGTACGGGCCAATGAGCTTAGTCGGCAATGCGGAGCGCAATCGTTTTCCCGAGTGCCTGAACGACCTGCCTGTACTGTTGCCGACCGGCCATTCGGCGCTGCGTACTACACTGGAGCGATGGTTCGAGACACATGGCTTGCGGCCTCGCATCGTCGGTGAGTTCGAAGACAGCGCGCTGCAGGCTGTTTTCGCCGCGCGAGGACTGGGTGTATTCCCTGTCAGCCGGCTGGGAGCAGACGGCATCGGCATGATGCGCGGACTGCGCCTGCTGGGCAAGAGCGAGGGCTTGAAGGAAGAAATCCACATCATCCTGTCACGTCGCAGCCAGCACCATCCGCTGGTGCAGACGCTGATGACCGCTGCAGCAGCCCGCAGCGGCGCCTGAGAATGCACCTGGTAGCCCACAGAATCAGGCTGGCTGCGGAACACCTTACACTGCTGCGGCGTGGCACGACTGGCTTGCCTGTGGTGGCGTGCATGGGGGAGCAGTTTCTTCCGCTCGCCCCTTTAGGCAGCAGCGATTTTTGCAACCACGCTCGATGCTTAAGACGAATCTGTCAGGCGCAGTGTGGGGGCAGGGGACTTGTGCGGTGAAGTACCTGCGCCCTGGCGCATCTTGAACGTCGCCACGATCTGGGCCAGCGCCTCTGCCTGCTGCTCCAGGCTGCCTGCAGCGGCCGTACTTTATTCCACCAGCGCGGCGTTTTGCAGCGTCATCTGGTCGAGCTGGCCGACGGCTTCGCCCACCTGGCGGATACCGATGGACTGCTCATGCGAGGCGCTGGAGATTTCCGTGATCATGGTGTCAACGCTGCGCACCTGCATCGACGATGCGCCCCATCTGCTCGCCGGCGCGCGTAGCCACCTCAGTGCCTTGCTCGACTTTGGCCAGATTGACCGAAATCAGGTCATTGATCTCCTTTGCTGCCGTGGCGCTGCGCTGGGCCACCGTCCCTTGAGCAGAGTGCCGCCGTATCCGGCACCGCAGGAGCATCAGGATCCGACGCGCAGCGAGACCGCCGGCTTGCCTAAACGTGACAGGGACTTCAGCAGCATCTGGTATGCGGGCGCGGCCCGCAGCGCTTGAGCGCCGGCTTGCTGCAGGTCGTGCACGTCCTGTGCCTCGATGGTGAAGGCCGTGGGCACGCGCAGCAGGGAGTGGCGCATCTTGTCATCTGGTACGTCGTGCAGGCTGACGCTGATGACGTGGATCTCTGCATCTGCCGCGAACGGACTGCCAGGCTGTCCACGGGTGCGTTCAATCTCGGCGCGCCAGCGCTGGGTGTCGTCGTTCAGTAGGCCCAGCGTGATCTCGGTCTCCCGGGAGCCCGCGCCGAAGATCAGTGTCTCCAGCACCTGGGTTGTCGTCGGCACGCGGTCGCTGTTGTCCACGCGCTCGATCAGGCTACGTTCGGAGTTGACAGTGATCAGCACGAGCCGCCGTATCGTGCCGGGCTGCACATCCACGAAGTTGGCGCTCATCGAGCCCAGTGCCACCATGCGGTCTAGCATCAGTCGCACGCCGAGGTTGTCGGTCACGCCTCCGTCCACCAGATGGATGAAGGGCTTGTCCCGCGCATTGCGATAGGCCTCTGCCGTTCGCTGCAGCATGCGGCTGCGGTAGCTCTGGCCGTCGGCACTCGTGGCCGTGTTGACGATGGCTGGCGATGGGTGGGGACAGGTATCGGCATAGTTGTGTATCGTGACCGGCGACAGCAGCAGCGGCACGGCAGATGAGGCCGCCACCGCGAAGCTCAATGGCGTGGCGTCCAAGTCGGAGCAGATGCGCTGGAACTGTTCGGCCGTGAAGTCAAATGGTGCACCGCTAGTGAGGTCGGTGGCAGTGATCAACAACTCCGGCGCGCCTGGGCGGCGGCGCATATCTGCGAAGGTGCGCCCCTGAAATAGCTCGTCGAAACGCTGCGCCAGGATCTGGCTGCGGCCATACCAGGGTGATGTCAGTCGGTACAGCCGCTCAGGCCAGAGTGCCTCACGGATCAGGCGGCTCTCAAAGGGAACCAACAGGAAGTCGGGCTCGAAGCGGTCGAGCGTCGCGTTACCGAAAGCCGCGAAATGCGCCGCCAGGATGCTGCCGCCCGACACGCCGCTGATCATCGCGGTGTGGTCGAGCAAGGTGGTCGGCTGGCCGTCGACCACGAAGCCCGTGGCCTTGAGCTCGCGCAGCACACCCAGGCCGAATGCGGCCGCTCGCGCACCGCCCCCGGAGAGGGTCACAGCCATCATCACCGGCTGTGCGGCAGGCGGCGCAGCCTGGGCGGCGGCCAGTGAACCAGGCAGCTTCGAATTCACCCAGGGCCGGTAGCTGGAACAGCCCACCAGGCTCAGCGCCAGGCCCAGCAGGCCTGCCGCCTGCATGCCCCGAAAAACAGCTTTCATGTCACCCCTACCTTGCGAGACTCGCATCATCGCTGTGGATCAACTCATACGGATTGGCGGCATGGCCAAGCGCTGCAGTTGCTCCGCCAGCCACACCACAGACGCACGCCCCCAGCCCTGTACGCCCGCGCGATGGCATTGATAGAGCCAGGCGTGGCCGAGCTGAGCCACCCGGCCCGCAAGGAAGTGGCCGGGCAGCACGCCGGCCCGGCCCAGTGTGCCGTAGGCTCCGTAGCGCGCAAGCGACACCAGTGTGCCCAGGTCGCGATGCCGGAAGTCAGGTAAGGCTCGACCCTGCAGCAGCGCTGGCAGGTGGCGCGCAAGATGCTCGGCTTGCTGGGTGGCGACCTGAGCCGTGGGTGGCAACGCGTGCTCGCTATCGGGTAGTTGCAGGCTGGCACAGTCGCCCAGGGCCAGGATGCGTTCATCGCCCGTGGTCTGCAGGCAGGGCAGCACCTGCAGCTGTTGCGCGCGGTTGGCAGTTAGGCCTGGGATGTGCGCCAGCACATCTGGCGCTTTGATGCCTGCCGCCCAGACGGTCAGGTCAGCGTGATGCAACTGCCCGTCGGTCAGCTGCACGCTGCCCGCGGTCACTGCCTGCACCCGCATGCCGGTGTGAACCTCGAAACCCAGTTTGGTCAGGGTATGGTGGGTTGCCATGGCCACTGCTTCCGGAAAGGCTGCCAGTACGCGCGGGCTGCTCTCGTAAAGGCTCAGCCGCAGCCGGCGCCGCATACGTGCATCGCCGAAGCCGGAAGCATGCTCCATCAGCTCGCTGAGCTCGGCAGCCAGTTGCACGCCGGTGGCGCCCGCACCGACGATTGCCACGCGCACCTCTGTGTCCTGAAGCGCGGCGCGCAGTATGGCGGAGCGCAGCGCGGCATTGAAGCGTTCAGCCTGCGCCTGGCCGTCGATGGCGTGGGCATGTTCCTGCACACCTGGCGTGCCGAAATCGTGAATGCCGCTGCCCAGGGCCAGCACCAGCCAGTCATATGGCAACTCGCGCGCAGCGACCGCTACGCGGCCGTCGGGAGCCAGCAGTGGTCCGAGCTGGATGCGGCGCGCCTCGCGGTCCACGCTCACCAGCGCGCCCGGCTCGAAGACATGGCCATGCCCACTCGCATGCGCTAGCAGCGAGATGCGCTGCAGATTCACATCGCGCGTGCCAGCGGCCAGGCTGTGCAGCAGCGGCTTCCAGACATGCGTGAAGTGGCTGTCCACAAGGCTGATGTGAGCCCTCCCTGCTTTGCCCAGGCGCTCGCCGAGACGGGTGGCCAGCAGTAGCCCGGCGATGCCGGCGCCGACGATGACGACGCGCTGCTGCCTCATGGTTGCACCGCCGTGGTGACCTCGGGCTGCCATGCCCCGAGCGCGAGTTGCACCTGCGCGTATGCGCCGAGGACCTGTGCCTGCTGGGCGATCTGCTGTTGCCGGGCGTCAAGCGCCTGCAGACGCGCACCCAGTGCCTGGACACTGGGTTCCAGTCCCAGTGCTGCACGGCGGCGGCTGTACTGCGCGGCTTGCGCCGTAGCCTGCACTGATGCCTGGGCCTGCAGCCAGCCCTGCCAACTGGCCTGCCAGCCGCGCAGGGCAGACTCGCTGTCCGCCAGCGCGTTCAGCACGGTCTGCTCGAACTGCGCCCGGCTGCGGTCTTCCCCGGCGCGAGCTGCCATGGTCTGTGCCGACCGGCGGCCGCTGTCCAGCCAGTCCCACTGCAATTGCGGGCCTGCTGCATAGCGCACCGCATTGGCCTGGCCCAGCCTACTGGTTGCCTGCTGCAGCCCCAGCGTGGCTGCCAGGCTCAGGCGTGGCAGGTGAGCGCGTTCAGCCAGCACCGTCTGGCCGATGCTCGCGCGAAGCAGCGCATGGGCTCTGGCAACGTCGGGCCGGCGCGAGAGCAGGTCAGCGGGCACTGTGAGCACCGCGTCCTCCGGCACGGCAGGCAGTGCTGAGCTGGCCTGCAGCGCGGCGAGGGCTTGGCCCGGACGCGCTGGCGACTCACCCAGCAGCACTGCGAGCGCGGCCTGCTCCACGGGAAGCCGTGCTGCCCAGCCGGCTGCGGTAGCGCGCTGCTGTGCGAGTTCAGCTACTGCGCCATCGGCCTCGCGCGGGTCGGCTATGCCGGCATCGACGCGTGCCTTCAGCAGAGTCAGGCGTTGCGCTGCCAGGCGGGTCTGCTCGTCGGCCAGTAAGCCGGCTTGCTGGGCCTGACGCAGTGCCACATAGCGGCGCACCACCTCGGCCTGCAGCAGGGCCTGAGCGGCGTGTGCATCGGCCTGTGCGGCATCCACATTGCGTTCGGCCACTGCCTGAGCGGTTCCAACGCGGCCGAAGAGATCGATCTCCCAGCTCAGCGCCTGCGCCACCGTCACCAGGCGCTGCTCCGGCGGCCGCGGCAGCCCCTGGCGGTAGGGGTCGACCTCGGTCAGCGCGGGACGGGTGGCCTGAGCCTGTGCGCCGAAGCCGCCTTGGGGACGGGCGTCGGCGGCCACGGCACCGGCGCGGGCACGCGCCTCCCGTACAGTGGCCAGGGCAGCCATCAGTTCCAGATTGCGCGACTGGGCCTGAATGACTAGCGCGTCCAGCGCTGGGTCGCGCAGGTCCTGCCACCAGGCACGGCTGGCAGCATTCGCTGCTGTGGTCGTCGGCCGCCCGGCAGCGGCGGGCACGCTGGTGTCGTGGCGAGCCTGCAGCGCTGGCAGTTGCGATCCGGGCCTGACGGCAGTGCAGCCACCTAGGGCCAGTGACAGAGCGAGGGCAAGTGTGAGTACGGCCAGCGTGAAGCAGTGGCGGGGATGATGTGCGGTCATGGTATCTGGGAATCAGGCGGCCTGGGTGGCCGGGGCCGGCACGCGATAGGCGGCGGCGTAAAGAGCGGGAATGAGGCCCAGCGTGATGAGCGTGCCCAGTGCGAGTCCGCCCATCATCACAACGGCCAGGCTGGTCCAAACAGCGCCACCGAAGAGGTAGAGCGGCACCAGACCCAGAATGCAGACCATCTTGGTCATGATGATGGGGCGCAGGCGCTTGGCCGCTGCATCCTCAATGGCTTCCAGCGCGCTCATGCCGCTGGCCCGGGCTTCGTCGATGGCGTCCAGCAGCAGCACCGCGTTGTTCACGATGATGCCGGCCAGTGCGAGCATGCCCAGCGTGCCGACGAAGGTCAGCGTCGTGCCGGTTAGCTTGAGCGCCAGGGCAGCGCCGATGCTGACGAAGGGAATGCTCGCCAACACGATGAGGCTTTTGCGCAGGCTTTCGAACTGCCAGACGAACAGCAGGAACATGGCCACCACGCAGGCCGGCAGCAGCGCAGAGATGGCACCGTTGGCACTTGCGTTCTCCTCAATCTCGCCTCCCAGCGCCACGCGCACCTTGCCGTCCTGCTGCAGCGCCTCGGTGTCGGTGGCGACAGCGTCGGCCAGGGTCTGTGCGGTCCAGTGCGCGTGCTTGGCGGTGATGGTCACGGTGCGCTCTTGGTTGAAACGCTGCAGCACCGAGGGCTGCGCCGCCAGCTGGATGTCAGCGACCTGGCCCAGGGGCACGGTGCCGCGCCCGTATGCGCGCTGCAGGGGCGCTGTGCGCAGCTGCTCCATGCGTTCGCGGGCGTCGGTGCCTCCGCGTACCACCACCGGCAACAGCGTGTCGCCATCGCGGTAATGGGTAACGGCCTGACCTGCGAGCAGCAGGTCCAACTGAGCCGCGATGTCGGCGCTGGACAGGCCGGCCGCGGCGGCCTTGAGCTGATTCACCTGCACTTGCAGCTGCGGGATGGCGCGTTCGGCATCGCTGCTGAGTTCGACGATATCCGGCAGGCGGCGAAGGGCCTCGGTGAGCTTGGCGGCCGCGGCATGGTGTGATTGCCCATCTGTACTCGACAGGCGGAACACCGCCAAGCCCGATTCGGCCGAGCCCATGGAGAAACGCTTGGGCTCGAAGCGCACATCAGGGAAGAGGCGCGGCAGCTCTGTGCGCAGCTTCTCAAGCGCCTGGGCGTGGCTGAACCCGGTGGCCAGACTAAGCACGGCATAGGCGCGGTGCGCCGCCGGCGTGGGCGGGTTGAGCGCCAGGATGAAGCGCGGGCCACCGTCGCCCACGTAGACCACCTGGCTCTGGATCTCGGGGAAGCGCTGCTTGTCGGCCAGCGTTGCCGAGATGCGGCCAGCGGTGGCCAGCGTGGTGTTGCCACTGCTGTCGGGCGCGAGCTCGATGCTCATCTGCAGCTGACGGCGCTCGGAGGCCGGCATCAGTTCCGAAGGCACATGGCCAAACAGCCAGCCGGCAGCCACCAGCAAGGCCACCATGCTGCCGATGTAGACCGTCTTGTGGCCCAGCACCCAGCGCACCTTGCCGCGGTACCAGCCGGTCAGCGCCTCGACGGCACGAGCCGTGCGACTCAGCTCGGCATGGTGCTGCGCGAAGCGCTGGCACAGCAGCGGGGTGACAGTGACCGCCAGCACCAACGACAGCAGCAGCGCAATCGCCATCACGATGCCCATGCTGCGCAGGTACTCGCCGGTCTCTGTCTTGCTCAGCACAAGGGGCATGAAGGTCAGAATGATGGCCAGCGACGACACCAGCAGCGGCACGAACATCGTGCGCCCGGCCTGTGCGGCAGCCTGCTCGCGCGGCTCTCCCAGGCTCAGGCGCCGCTCCATGTCCTCGGCCACGACGATGGCGTTGTCGACGAACAGACCCAGCGCGATGATGACCGCTCCGATGGAGATGATGTGCAGGTCGATGGACAGCAGCTTCATTATCACCAGGCTGCCCAGCACCGTGGTCGGCACGATGGCACCGACGATGAGACCGGTGCGCAGGCCTAGGAAGAGCACTACGATGCCCATGACGATGACAGTGGTTTCCAGGAATACCTGGCCCACCTGTTTGAGTTGCTTGCCGACAACCTGGGCCTGGTCGGTGATCGGCACCAGGGCCATACCCACGGGCAGCTTTCGCTCCAGTTTGTCGATCTCCTCACGCAGTCGGTCAGCGAAGCTGATGACGTTGAGCCCCGAGTCCATCGACACCGCGAGCACCGCAGCCGACTGGCCGTCGACGAAGGCGCCGGTGCTGGCTGGGTCCAGCGGCACGCGCTCGACACGTGCAAGCTGGCCCAGAGGCATCCAGCCGCCCTTGGGCAGCGCCACAGGCGTCTGCGCCAACGCCTCTAGGCTATCTGCATCCCCGCTGACCTGCAGCGACAGCTGGGCGCCACCGGCCTGGACGAAGCCGGCCGGCGCCACGATGTTGCGGCGCGCCAGGGCGTCTGTTATGGTGCCGGGGGCTAGGCCTTGCGCCGCCAAGGCCGACAAGTTGAGGCTCACCTGCACCTGCTCGTCGCGCAGGCCATGCAGGGTCACGCGCTCGACGCCCGGCAGGTGGTAGAGACGGTCGCGCATCAGTCGGGCCTGATCGCGCAGCTCGCCGGCCGTGTAGCCAATGCCGGTCAGGCCTACAGTGAGCACGGCCACGCGGCCGAACTCGTCATCCACCAGCGGGCCGACCGTGCCTTGTGGCAGGCGAGGCTGCACTTCGGCCAGCCGGTTGCGCAGCCGCTGCCAAACGGCAGGCAGAACCTGCGGGCTCACGTCGGGCTGCAGTTCAACATAGCTGAAGGCAAAGCCTGGGCGCACGGTGGTCTTCACGCGCCGGACTTCGGGCAGGGTCTGAATGGCTTCTTCGGACGGCCGCGCCACCAACTGTTCCATCCTCTCGACTGAGGCGCCAGGCACCAGTGTGAGCACGGTAGCGGTGCGAATTGTGATTTGTGGTTCTTCGGTCGAGGGGAAGTCCAGCACCAGCCACAGGCCAGACAGAACCAGCAGCAGGGTGGCGAGAAAAGCGAAGCGCGGACGCTTCAGGACGTAGGTACTGATGCTCATGGCGGTTCCTTCAGCGCAGACGACTCACCGGGCTGACTGCCTGGCCGGCTGCCAGTGCCTGACCACCGGCGATGACGACCTGGTCGCCTGCCTTGAGCCCGCTGCGCACCTCGACTTGTTCGCCTTGCAGGGCACCCAGCGTCACTGTGACGCGCTCAGGCACCTGGGCGTTGGTCGCCAGTCTCAGCACCTGCCCCTGGTTGGGGTGTGCGGCGTCCATCTGCACTGCGCGCAGCGGTACCAGCAGCGCCACGGCGGCAGGTTCGCGCGGCCACAGCTGCACCGAAACCACCTCGCCGGTGGGCCAGGTGTCCGGTGCGCTCATCAGCACGCGACGGCCACCACCGGCTTCCAGGCGGGCCGACACCTGAATCACGCGTGCCTCGGCGCTGCCAGAAGGGCCGCTGAGCGCTAGGGACTGGCCCCGGGCCAGCGGTAGTGAGCCCGGCACGGTCAGCCACAGCTCGCGCCCGCGACCTTCCAGCCCGAGCACCACGGCACCTGCGCCGACGACCTGGCCGACTTCGAGTTGGCGCAGCGCGACGCGGCCATCGAAGGGCGCGCGCAGTTCGGTCTGAGCCTGGCTCCAGGCAACAGCCGAACGCTGGGCCTGGGCGGCGGCCAGGGCCTCGCGTGCAGCTTGCACCTCAGCCTGCACCGCGGTCCATTCGGCTTCGGTGGCAGCGCTACTGTCGCGGGCGGCCCTCAGGCGAGCTTCGCGGCGCTGCGTCTCAGCCAGCAGGGCCTGCAGTCGCCGACCTTCGGCTTCGCTGCTGGCAAGCTGCGCCTGCTGAGGGGCTGCGTCGAGGCGTGCGAGTAACTGGCCGCGGCGCACCGGCGCGCCTACATCCACCAATACTTCACGCACCACGCCTGGCACTGCGAAGGTCAGTTCGGCCCGTTCGCGGGCGCGCACCTCGCCTGCAAAGGCTAAGCCGCCGAGCGGTGCTTGCTGCACGCGTGAGACCAGCACAGGGCGTGGGGGGACTGCCGCAGGCGGCGCCTCGGCCGGGCTGCAGGCTGTGAGCAGTCCGGTAAGGCCGATCAGGGCGATGGCTGTGGTGGCGAGGTGGCAGGCGAAGGAAGATCGAAGGTGTGAGGGCATGGCGGATCCGGTCGTCGGCCAGGGTTGCAATGGAACGAGACTCTAGGGACAGGGGTTCCCCCGAAAGGGGACTATTCCGGCCACTTTGGGTACAGTTCTGGACGGCAGACGGACTGTTCCGTACCGGCCTGCGATTTACCGTGATGTACTGGCGCTGCCGATGAAAACGGCGAGTCGAGTGTTCGGCTCTGTCTGAGAACGTGTTCAAAGTCTCTTA
>NZ_JACSYA010000026.1 GCF_029870285.1 Delftia sp. PS-11 | reverse complement strand
ACTCGCGCTGAGGTGCGTGCTGGTCCATCAGGGTGAGGTATGGCGCAGCGAAGCTCCATTCTTCATCGCTGACATCCGTGGGATAGGGCTTGCGAGGCATTCGCGAACTTTAACCCTCGGCTTCGGGCTCAAGGAGCAAAGTTCATAACACGCTCTAACCTATGCGGCCTGGTAAGACAATATGACAGCCCGTCTGCCAGGGGCGGAACAGTCCGAGACCTGCGCGGCCACGAACCTCCGCAGTACCACTATCGGCTAGCCACAGTCTGTATGTGATCTGTCCTTTGGGGCATCTGGACCTCTGCCTCACTTCCCCCAGCCCCTGCCGTGGCGTTGAGCAGCAGCTGTATTTAGGCTGTATGGTTTTTCGGTGGGGACGTCACTTCCGCTGTGAAAAACAAAACGCCCGACATGAGTGGGCGTCTTGTGAAGTGCAGGTTGCAAATACTGAGAATATTTGCAAGATCAATGTGAACCTACATGGTCACACATCAATATTCCCCGCCCGCAGCGCATTCGTCTCGATGAAGTCGCGCCGTGGCTCGACCTCGTCGCCCATGAGCATGGTGAAGACGCGGTCGGCCTCGATGGCGTCGCCGATCTGCACCTGCAGCAGGCTGCGCACGTTGGGGTCCATGGTGGTTTCCCACAGCTGCTCGGGGTTCATTTCGCCCAGGCCCTTGTAGCGCTGGCGGGCGGTGGTGCGTTCCGCTTCGCGCAGCAGCCACTGCATGGCCTGGCGGAAGTCGCCGACCTTTTCGCTCTTGGCTTTTTCGCCCTCGCCACGGATGACCTTGGCGCCTTCGCCCAGCAGACCGTTGAAGTTCTGGGCCTCGTCCGCCAGCGCGGCGTAGTCGTGGCTGCGCACGAACTCCTGGGTGAGGATGGAGCTTTTGATGTTGCCGTGGTGGTGGCGGCTGATGCGCAGCACGGGCTTTTCGGTGACGGGGTCGATCTCGGCCGAGACCTCGGCGGGCACGCCGGTGGTGGTCAGCTCGCGCAGCTTGGCCTCCAGCACGGGCGCGCAGGCCTGGGCTGCCTCGATGCTGTCCAGCGTGATCTGCACGCCGTCGGCGATGGCGCGCAGCGCCTCGGCATCCATGAAGTTGGACAGGCGCTCAATGACGGTTTCCGCCGCCAGGTGCATGCGCGCCAGCTTGGCCAGGTCCTCGCCGTCCAGCGTGCGCGGGCTGGCGCCGCCGGTCTGGACGCTGGCGCCCAGCAGGGCGATGCGCAGCAGGTACTGGTTCAGCGCCGGGCCGTCCTTGATGTACAGCTCTTCCTTGCCGTTCTTGACCTTGTACAGCGGTGGCTGGGCGATGTAGATATGGCCGCGCTCGACCAGCTCGGGCATCTGGCGGTAGAAGAAGGTCAGCAGCAGGGTGCGGATGTGGGCGCCGTCCACGTCCGCGTCGGTCATGATGATGATGCGGTGGTAGCGCAGCTTGTTGGGGTCGAAGTCGTCGCTGCCGCTTTTGCCCGACTCGGCCGTGGCCTTGCCGATGCCCGTGCCCAGGGCCGTGATCAGGGTGACGATTTCATTGCTGGACAGCAGTTTTTCGTAGCGCGCCTTTTCCACGTTGAGGATCTTGCCGCGCAGCGGCAGGATGGCCTGGAACTTGCGGTCGCGCCCCTGCTTGGCCGAGCCGCCTGCGGAGTCGCCCTCGACGATGTAGATTTCGCACAGCGCCGGGTCTTTTTCCTGGCAGTCGGCCAGCTTGCCTGGCAGGCCCATGCCGTCGAGCACGCCCTTGCGGCGCGTCATCTCGCGGGCCTTGCGCGCGGCTTCGCGGGCACGCGCAGCCTCGACGATCTTGCTGCACAGGATCTTGGCGTCGGCCGGTTTTTCTTCCAGGTAGTCGGTCAGTGCCTTGGCGACGATGTCTTCCACGGGCGCGCGCACTTCGCTGGAGACCAGTTTGTCCTTGGTCTGGCTGCTGAACTTGGGCTCGGGCACCTTGACGGAGAGCACGGCGCACAGGCCTTCGCGCATGTCGTCGCCGCTGACTTCGACCTTGGCTTTCTTGGCCAGCTCGTTTTGCTCGATGTACTTGCCGATCACGCGCGTCATGGCGGCGCGCAGGCCCGTCAGGTGGGTGCCGCCGTCACGCTGCGGGATGTTGTTGGTGAAGCACAGCACCTGCTCGGCATAGCTGTCGTTCCACTGCATGGCGACTTCGACGCCGATTTCTGTGCCGGGGATGCCGCCATAGCTCTCGGCGGGGCGGCTGCCCGTGGCGTGGAAGGCCGTGGGGTGCAGCACCTTCTTGTTGGCGTTGATGAACTGCACAAAGCCCATGACGCCGCCTGCGCCCGAGAAGTCGTCCTCGCGGCCGTCGCGCTCGTCCTTGAGGCGGATGCGTACGCCGTTGTTCAGGAAGGACAGCTCGCGCAGGCGCTTGGCCAGGATTTCATAGCGGAACTCATGGTTCTGCGTGAAGATTTCGGTGTCAGGCAGGAAGTGGACCTTGGTGCCGCGCTTGTCGCTCTTGCCGACCACGCGCATGGGCGAGACTTCAAAGCCGTCCACGGTCTCGATGAGGCGGTTTTGCACCTGGCCGCGCGAGAAGTCGATCTCGTGCGTGAAGCCGTCGCGGCGCACGCTGAGCTTGAGCCAGATGGACAGCGCGTTCACGCAGGACACGCCCACGCCGTGCAGGCCACCCGAGACCTTGTAGCTGTTCTGGTTGAACTTGCCGCCGGCGTGCAGCTCGGTCAGCGCGATCTCGGCGGCCGAGCGCTTGGGCTCGTGCTTGTCGTCCATCTTCACGCGCGTGGGAATGCCACGGCCGTTGTCGATGACGGACAGCGAGCCATCGGCGTGGATGGTCACCAGGATGTCGTCGCAGTGGCCGGCCAGGGCCTCGTCGATGGAGTTGTCCACCACCTCGAAGACCAGATGGTGCAGGCCCGTGCCATCGGAGGTGTCGCCGATGTACATGCCGGGGCGCTTGCGCACGGCCTCCAGGCCTTCGAGGATCTGGATCGCGCCTTCGCCATAGCCGCTGGAGTCGGAGCCTTCGGGGGTGATGGTCTGGGTTGCTGGCTTGTTCTCGTCGGTCATGGAAGGCCCTGGGGTAGTTCCGTCGGAAGCGGTTGCTTCGCTTGAAAAGTGTTCGGACCGGCAGCCGGCGCGGCGCACTGGCGCGCGTGCCGGCGATGTCGGCTCGGATAGCGTGGAGGCGCGGCGCGCACTGTGTCCGGCCGCCGCAGGGCGGCGCCAGGAGCAGGGGCGCTGCGCAGGAGTTCAGGCATGTGGCGGTGGCTGACCCGCGTCAGATGCGCATGGGCATCACGACGTACTTGAAGCTGTCGTTGTCGGGGATGGTGATCAGTGCCGAGCTGTTGCCGTCCTGCAGGTCGATGCGCACCATGTCCTGGGTCATGTTGGACAGGGCATCGATCAGGTAAGTGACATTGAAGCCGATCTCGATGGTGGCGCCGCTGTAGTCGATGTCCAGCTCGTCCATCGCCTCTTCCTGCTCGGCGTTGTTGGAGGCCACGCGCAGTGTGCCTGGCTCCACCGTCAGGCGCACGCCCTTGAACTTGTCGCTGGTCATGATGGCCGTGCGCTGCAGGCTGGCCAGCAGCGGGGCGCGGCCCAGGGTCACGCTGTTGCTGTGGTTGCGCGGGATGACGCGGTTGTAGTCGGGGAACTTGCCCTCGACCAGCTTGGTCACGAACTCCATGCCGCCGAAGGTGAACTTGGCCTGGTTGTTGGCGAACTGCATCTCGATGTGGGGCTGGTTCTCGCCGCCGGCATCCGACAGCAGGCGCTGCAGCTCCAGCACCGTCTTGCGCGGCAGGATGACTTCCTGCTTGGGCACTTCCACATCCAGATGGCTGCTGGCGAAGGCCAGGCGGTGGCCGTCGGTGGCCACCAGGGACAGGGTCTTGCCTTCGGCCACGAACAGGATGCCGTTGAGGTAGTAGCGGATGTCCTGCACAGCCATGGCGAAGGAGACCTGGCCCAGCAGGTCCTTGAGCACCTTCTGCGGCACGCTGAACGACGGGCCGAAGGCGGCCGCCTCCTGCACCAGCGGGAAGTCCTCGGCCGGCAGGGTCTGCAGCGTGAAGCGGCTCTTGCCGCCCTTGAGCACGATCTTGGCCTGCTGGGTTTCCAGGCTCACGGTCTGGTCGCCGGGCATGGTCTTGAGGATGTCGATGAGCTTGCGCGCGCCCACGGTGGTCGTGAAGTCGCCGGTGTCGCCGCCGAGCTCGGCGGTGGTGCGGATCTGGATTTCCAGATCGCTGGTGGTCAGTTGCAGCGCGTTGCCGGTCTTCTTGATCAGCACGTTGGCCAGGATGGGCAGCGTGTGGCGGCGTTCGACGATGCCGGACACCGATTGCAGGACCGCGAGAACTTTGTCTTGTGTGGCTTTCAGGACGATCATGTCAACCTCTGGTATTCAGTATGTGGGGGCGGCATGCACGGGCTCCCTCTGCCGCTCCAAACCCCCCATTTTGCCGTGTGCGAAGGCGTGGCCGGGGGAGTGGCCTCAGCCCTTGAGTGTTTGCTCCAGCACATGCAATTGCTGGTTCAGCTCGGTCAGCTGCTGGCGTTCGCCAGCGATCTTGCGCACGGCATGCAGCACCGTGGTGTGGTCGCGCCCGCCGAACAGCTCGCCGATCTCGGGCAGGCTCTTCTGGGTCAGCTCCTTGGCTAGGTACATGGCAATCTGGCGCGGCCGGGCGATGCTGGCCGGGCGCTTCTTGCTGTACATGTCGGCGACCTTGATCTTGTAGTAGTCGGCCACCGTCTTCTGGATGTTTTCCACGCTGATCTGGCGGTTCTGGATCGACAGCAGATCGCGCAGCGCCTCGCGGGCCAGCTGGATGGAGACTTCCTTCTGGTTGAAGCGCGAGTAGGCCAGGATCTTGCGCAGCGCGCCTTCGAGCTCGCGCACGTTGGAGCGCACGTTCTTGGCCACGAAGAAGGCCACTTCCTCGGGCATCTCGGCGTTCTCGGCGCGGGCCTTGTTGATCAGGATGGCCACGCGCATTTCCAGCTCGGGCGGCTCGATGGCCACCGTCAGGCCGGAGTCGAAGCGCGAGACCAGCCGCTCGTGGATGTTGGCCAGACCCTTGGGATAGGTGTCCGAGGTCATCACGATGTGGCTCTTCTTGGCCAGCAGCGCCTCGAAGGCGTTGAAGAACTCTTCCTGGGTGCGGTCCTTGTTGGCGAAGAACTGCACGTCATCGATCAGCAGCAGGTCCAGCGAGTGGTAGCGCTCCTTGAATTCGTCAAAGGTGCGCCGCTGGTAGGCCTTGACCACATCCGAGACGAACTGCTCGGCATGGATGTAGAGAACTTTGGCGTCGGGCTTGTCGGCCAGCAGCTTGTTGCCCACGGCATGCACCAGGTGGGTCTTGCCCAGGCCCACGCCGCCGTAGATGAACAGCGGGTTGTACAGATGGCCCGGCGAGGCCGCCACATGCATGGCCGCCGAACGCGCCATGCGGTTGGCCGTGCCCTCGACCAGGGTGTCGAAGGTCAGTGCGGCATTCAGGCGCGTGCGGAAAACCGGCGCAGCAGCGTCCTCGTGCGTCACCGTGGGCACGGATGCCACAATCGTTTCCGGTGGCGCCGAGCGCTCGCTGGTAGAAGGGCGCACGTAAGTGCGCACAACGCTTTCGCGCTGAGCGAGTGCTAACTCCAGTGTGACGGGCTGGCCATAGAGCGATTCGAGCATGGCCGAGATGCGGCCTGCGTACTGCGCGCGGATCCAGTCGAGCTTGAAGCGGTTGGCCACATAGACCGTGACCTTGGAGAAGTCCTCGGCGACCTGGGCCGTCAGGGGCTTGATCCAGGTGTTGAACTGCTGCTCCGGCAGCTCCTGCCCCAGTTGTTCAACGCAGACTTGCCACAGGCCCTGGCCTGCGTCGTTCATAGGTTCCTCGGTCATTGTCGAAGTCTAGTTGTGGATAGGAGGAACGGTTGCGAGGTCTCTATTGTAGCTTTTGCGTGAGTTATCCACAAAATATCAGAAGCTTTTCCTCTGTGTTGCCTCAAAAAGGGCAGGCATCCTACGGGATTGAAGGGCATTGCATCAAGTGGGCAACACTGTGATAATCGCGGGTTTCCCTGAATGTGTTCAGGGTGATACGTCCCGTGCGCCTGTCCGGCTTGCGTGTTTGTCTGCCCTGGGGGCGGCGGCCGATGCGGGCGCTTCGACTGGCGGTCTGCAGTGCATGTTCGTACATGCGCGGCAAGGCCCAAAGCTGAGAGCGGGACCCTTGCAAAACTGAACCTTCTCAAGGAACCAACATGAAACGTACTTACCAACCTTCCAAGACCCGCCGCGCCCGCACCCATGGCTTCCTGGTCCGCATGAAGACCAAGGGCGGCCGTGCCGTGATCAACGCTCGCCGCGCCAAGGGCCGCAAGCGCCTGGCCGTCTAAGGCCAGCCATTGCTGGGCGGTCGGCGCGCTGCTATCCGCCCCTGACGAGGGGTGCCTGTATGCAACGGCTGAAAACGCGTCCGCAGTTCCAGGCCGCCATGGCGGCCGGCACGGTCTCCCGTACCGCGCACTTTGCCCTGCACCGCATGGTGCTGGCAGAGCAGGTTGCGGCTGTGCCACCGGCAGGGCCCGGATCCCAGGATCCGCAGGCCCTGTTTGGCGTTGGCGCCGTACGCCAGGAAGCCTGGCTGGGTGCGATGGTACCCAAGCGATGGGCGCGCCGCTCGGTCACGCGCCATGCGATCAAGCGCCAGATCTATGCCGTGGGCGATGAGCATGAGGCACTGCTGCGCCAGGGGGCGCATGTGGTGCGGCTGCGCTCGGGCTTCGACCGGCGCCAGTTCGTCAGCGCCACCTCCGACGCTTTGAAGCAGGCCGTGCGCGCTGAGCTGCAGCAACTGTTTGCCTATGCGGCAAAGCGGCTTGCCAGGGAGCGCTCTGATGAAAAAACCGCTGGCGGGGAAGCTGCCGCTGGCGCAACGCTGCAGGCTGCGCCATGATGCAGCGGCTGCTCATGGCGCTGGTGCGCGGATACCGCCTGATGCTCAGCCCCTGGCTGGGATCTGCGTGCCGCTTCACCCCGACCTGCTCGGCCTATTCCCTTGAAGCGCTGGACAAGCATGGCGCTGCGGTAGGCTCTTACCTGACGGTGCGCCGCCTGGCGCGCTGCCATCCATGGTGTGACGGTGGGCATGACCCAGTGCCAGAGCACAAGCCCAGGCTGTTCAGCCGCCTGGTGGCCGCACCCGGAACCACCCCAACTTCCTCACCTAAGAAGTCTTCATGAACGATATTCGCCGCACCATACTGTGGGTGATATTTGCCTTTTCACTGGTCTTGCTGTGGGACAAATGGCAGATGCACAACGGCAGGAAGGCCACCTTCTTTCCTGCGCCTGCAACGGCCACAGCGCCGGCACCCGACACGGCCAAGGCGCCTTCTGATGCCAGCGTGCCTGCTGCCACGGGCGCCAGCGCCAGTGCCGGCGATGTGCCCGGTGGCGCAGCGGGCGCGCCCGCTGCCGCGCCGCGCCAGGACGTGACCATCAGCACCGACGTGCTGCGCCTGACGTTCGACAGCCTGGGCGGCACGCTGCGCCATGCCGAACTGCTCAAGTACACCGATGCCACGCACAAGGACCAGCCCGTCGTGCTGTTCGACGAGAGCGTGCACCGCGTCTACCTGGGCCAGACGGGCCTGATCGGTGGCGGCTATCCCACACACAAGACTGCCATGACGGTGCAGCCCGGCGCGCGCGAGCTCAAGGATGGCGAGGACCAGCTGCAGCTGCGCTTCGAGTCGCCCGACATGGGCGGCGTCAAGCTGGTCAAGATCTGGACGCTCAAGCGCGGTGCCTACGACATCGGTGTGCGCCATGAGGTGGTGAACACCGGCACGGCAGCCGTGAACCCCCAGCTGTATCTGCAGCTGGTGCGCGACGGCAACAAGCCCGAGGGCGAAGAGTCCACCATGTACTCCACCTTCACGGGCCCTGCGGTCTACACCGAAGAGAAGAAATACCAGAAGGTCGAGTTCAAGGACATCGAAAGCGGCAAGGCCAGCGTCGAGAAGTCTTCCTCTGCCGGCTACGTGGCCATGGTGCAGCACTACTTCGCCAGCGCCTGGCTGCTGGCCGAGGGTGTGCAGCGCGACAACTTCGTGCGCAAGGTGGACAGCAATCTCTACGCCGTCGGCATGATCACGCCCGTGGGCAGCATCGAGCCCGGCCAGAGCAAGAGCGTGGAAGCGCGCCTGTTCGCCGGCCCGCAGATCGAAAAGCGCCTGGAAGCACTGACGCCCGGCCTGGAGCTGGTCAAGGACTACGGCTGGCTGACCATTCTGGCCAAGCCGCTGTACTGGCTGCTGGACAAGCTGCATGGCTTCCTGGGCAACTGGGGCTGGTCCATCGTGGCCCTGGTGCTGCTGCTCAAGATCGCCTTCTACTGGCTCAACGCCAAGGCGTATTCCTCGATGGCCAAGATGAAGGCCATCAACCCGCGCATCATGGAAATGCGCGAGCGCCTCAAGGACAAGCCCCAGCAGATGCAGCAGGAGATGATGCGCATCTACCGCGAGGAAAAGGTCAACCCCATGGGCGGCTGCCTGCCCATCATCATCCAGATCCCGGTGTTCATCGCGCTGTACTGGGTGCTGCTGTCCAGCGTGGAAATCCGCAATGCGCCCTGGATCGGCTGGATCACCGACCTGTCTGCCAAGGACCCGCTGTTCATCCTGCCCGTGCTGATGACGCTGTCGTCGCTGCTGCAGACCGCGCTCAACCCCGCGCCGCCGGATCCGATGCAGGCCAAGATGATGTGGATCATGCCCCTGGTCTTCAGCGTGATGTTCTTCTTCTTCCCGGCCGGCCTGGTGCTGTACTGGCTGACGAACAACCTGCTGTCGATTGCCCAGCAGTGGATCATCAACACCCGCATGGGCGTGCCGCCGCAGTTCAATCTGCCCAACTTCGGCAAGTCCACTGCCGCAAAGTAAGCGCTCACAGGCAATTGCTTTTCAGCCCGCTTCGGCGGGCTGTTTTCATGGTGTGCCCAGCATGGGCACACACCTGCGAATGCAAAGCCCCCTGTGCCGCCCTGCCCCCGGCGTGAACGGCGTATCGCGTTCCTGTATGGGTGGCCTATCATCGCGGCCTGTTTCTCCTGCCTATTTGAAAGCCTTCACCCATGCTGCCCCGCCACAATGAACCGATTGCCGCCATTGCCACAGCTCCGGGGCGGGGAGGCGTGGGCATCGTGCGTGTCTCCGGCAAGGGGCTCGCGCCGCTGGTGCAGGCACTGTGCGGGCGTGCGCTCAAGCCGCGCGAGGCCACCTATCTGCCGTTTTGCGATGCCCAGGGCGGGCCCATCGACCAGGGGCTGGCCCTGTTTTTCCCGGCGCCGCACAGCTATACGGGCGAGGACGTGCTGGAGCTGCAGGCCCATGGCGGCCCCGTGGTGCTGCAACTGCTGCTGGCCCGCTGCCTGGAGGCGGCCCAGGCGCAGCGCGAAGGCCAGGGCGCTGTGCTGCCCGGCCTGCGCCTGGCCCAGCCCGGGGAGTTCACCGAACGGGCCTTTCTCAACGACAAGATCGATCTGGCCCAGGCCGAGGCCATCGCCGATCTGATCGATGCCAGCACCGAGGCCGCCGCGCGCAGTGCCAGCCGGTCGCTGTCGGGCGCCTTTTCCGCAGAGATCCACGGCCTGCGCGATGCGCTGGTGCATCTGCGCATGCTGGTCGAGGCCACGCTGGACTTTCCCGAGGAGGAGATCGACTTCCTGCAAAAGGCCGATGCTGCAGGGCAGCTGGAGCGCCTGCACGGTCGGCTCGATCAGGTGCTGTCGCGCGCCCACCAGGGCGCCCTGCTGCGCGAGGGCATCAAGGTGGTGATCGCAGGCCAGCCCAACGCGGGCAAAAGCTCGCTGCTCAATGCGCTGGCCGGTGCCGAGCTGGCCATCGTCACGCCCATTGCCGGCACCACGCGCGACAAAGTGCAGCAGACCATACAGATCGAGGGCGTGCCCCTGCATGTGATCGATACCGCAGGCTTGCGCGAGAGCAGCGACGAGGTCGAGCGCATCGGCATTGCCCGTGCCTGGGATGAAATCGCCGCCGCCGATGCCGTGCTGTTTCTGCATGACCTCACGCGCATGGGCGAAGACGGCTACCGCGCAGCCGATGCTGCCATTGCCCAGACCCTGGCGGACAAGCTGCCGCGCCAGGTGCCGGTCATCGATGTCTGGAACAAGACCGACCGCGCCGAGCCTGCGCAGCGCCAGGCGCATGCCGCAGGCGAGGGCAGCGTGGCCCTGTCAGCGCGCACCGGCGACGGGCTTGACGCCCTGCGCCGGCGCCTGCTGGAGGTGGCCGGCTGGCAGTCTGCGCCCGAAGGCCTCTATCTGGCACGCGCCCGCCATGTGCAGGCCCTGCAGGCCGTGTCCTCCCATCTCGGCGAGGCCGACCGGCATCTGGCTGCGCAGGCCGCCCATCTGGACCTGCTGGCCGAGGAACTGCGCCTGGCCCAGGAGGCACTCAACGCCATCACCGGCGAATTCAGCTCCGACGACCTGCTGGGGGTGATCTTTTCGAGCTTCTGCATTGGCAAGTAGTGCGGTGCCGCGCGCACTGCCGCCGCGCCGTTGCGATCTTTGTGTTTTGCGACAGAATCTGCGCCCATGAGCCGCAGGCCACGGCCTGCCGCGCGCTTTTCCACCGGATGTGCCTATGTCTTCCTCTCCCCATGATCTGAGCGCTCTGATCCAGGCCACTGCATCGGCCGTGGCCGTCGATGGCGTGCAAAACCCCTTGAATGCAGAGCAGTGGAGCCTGCTGGCGCCTTATCTGGTACCCGTGGCGCTAGCCGCCGGCGAGCAGCTGTTTGCCGAGGGCTCGCTGGACCGCAACCTGTACTTCGTGGAGTCCGGCAGCCTCAGCGTGCACTATCAGGATGCCAAGGAGCGCATACGGCTGGCCATCGTCGGGCCGGGCTCCCTGCTGGGCGAAGGCGCGTTCTTCGCAAACCGGCCACGCCGCGCCACCGTGCAGGCGGCCGCTGCGGGCCGGCTCTGGTGCCTGACGGCGCTGCGCTTTGCCGAACTCAGCAACCGCCAGCCGGCAGTGGCGCTGGCCCTGGTGCTGGCTGCCGGTCAGGTGCTGGCGCGCCGCGCGGTGGACAGCCGGCGCCGTGTTGCCAGCACCTGATCGCTGCGCAGCGTGGTTTTTGTGTTGATGCAAGTCAATTTGCTGGGATTCCGGGGCCTGATTCATTAAACAGGCGCAGGAAGCGGGCAAAATGCCGTGATAGTTGTGACTATTAGTGACATCGAACCACCCATGTCTGTGTTCACCTGGTTTTTCCGCAAGCTCCGGCCGCAACCAAGCAGCGGCACGCCTGGCGCAGAAAGCCATACCGCCGCTCAGTCTTCCCGCCGCGAGCAGGGCCAGGGCGTGCGCCGCAGCGAGCGGTCCGAGCGGCGCGAGCAGCTCTATGGCGTGGTGCGCGACGTCATGGTCCGTGCCGGCGTGCTGTCGGCTAGTTACAAATTCAAGGTGCTCTCGCTGGATCATGGCGGCCAGCGCTTCGTGGTGATGATGGATCTGGCGCGCACCCACGCGGGCGAGACCGCCCGGCTTGGCGAGATCGAGTCCATGCTGGCCCATACTGCCAAGGCGCGCATGGATGCCGTAGTCAGCGCCGTCTACTGGCGCATCAGCGATCAGATCGGCGTTGCGCCGGTGCAGCCGCAGCACCATATGCCTGCCATGGCGCCATCGCCGCGCCAGCGCTCCGGCTACGAGCCCATCGACGAGCAGGAGATGGCAGCATTCAAGCAGGCCGTGGCACTGCAGCAGGGCGGCGCTGCCCGCTCCGCATCCGCCACCGTGCGCCGCTCGGGCCCGCTGCTCGGGCCGGGTGCCGCAGACCGGCACTCCGAGTTCCCCCAAAGCGACATGGGGCCGCTGGACCTGGGCGTCTCGCAGTACGGCGAGCTGCGGTGACAGGCGCAGGCGGCGGCGCCGCCGGCCTCAGTGCCCCGCGAAATCCACCAGCGTGAACAGCGGCAGGCCGTTCGCACGCAGCAGCGCCGAGCCGCCCAGTTCGGGCAGATCCACGATGGCCGCCCCTTCGATCACGGTGGCCCCGAGTTTTTCCAGCAGCTTCTTGCCGGCCATCATGGTGCCGCCCGTGGCGATCAGGTCATCGATGAGCAGCACGCGGTCGCCGGCCTTGACGGCGTCGGTATGCAGCTCGACGGTGGCGCTGCCGTATTCGAGTTCATAGGTTTCCTCGACCGTGGTGAAGGGCAGCTTGCCTTTCTTGCGGATCGGCACGAAGCCCACCCCCAGTTCGTGGGCCACCACGGCGCCCAGGATGAAGCCGCGCGCGTCCAGCCCTGCCACCACATCGGGGCGCAGGCCGCGCTGCATGTAGCGGTGCACAAACGCATCGGTCATCACGCGGAAAACCTGGGGGTCCTGCAGCAGCGGCGTGATGTCCCGGAACTGGACGCCGGGTGCCGGCCAGTCGGGAACGGTGCGGATATGGGCGCGCAGGTAGTCGTTGACACTGGTGGTGGTGTGCATGGGGCAGATGGGGCGTTCGCAAACAGGCGGCCAGTGTACCCAGGTGCCTGCATGGCGCTGTGGCAGGCCGAGGTCCTGACAAGGCTGCGTGCGGCGTCTGCCATGGCGAGACCGCCTAAAATCTCCGCATGAATTCTGAAGCTGCCACCCTGGATGCGCTGGATGTGCCACGGACCCTGCGCCTGGCCCGAGAGACCCTGGACATCGAAGTCCAGGCCCTGCAAGCCATGTCGCAGCGCCTGGATGGCGCCTTCGGCGAGGTGGTGCAGCGCATTTTGCGCCTGTCCGGCCGTGTGGTCGTCATGGGCATGGGCAAGAGCGGCCATGTCGGCCGCAAGGTGGCAGCGACGCTGGCCTCCACAGGCACGCCCTCTCTCTTTGTCCACCCTGCCGAGGCCAGCCACGGCGATCTGGGCATGGTGACGGCCGCCGACCTGGTGCTGGCGCTGTCCAACAGCGGCGAAACCGATGAACTGACGGGCGTGCTTGCCGCCATCAAGCGCCAGGGAGTGCCTCTGGTGGCCATGACGGGCGGGCTGCAGTCCACACTGGCGCGCCATGCAGACTGGGTGCTGGACACCCGGGTGGACCGCGAGGCCTGCCCGCTCAATCTGGCACCGACGGCCAGCACCACGGCGCAGCTGGCCATGGGCGATGCGCTGGCCGTGGCCCTGCTGGATGCGCGCGGCTTCGGCGCCGAGGACTTTGCCCGCTCACACCCCGGCGGCTCGCTGGGCCGCAGGCTGCTGACCCATGTGCGGGATGTGATGCGTGGCGGCACCGAGCTGCCGCAAGTGACCGCCGAGGCCAGCTTCGTCGAACTGATGCGCGAGATGAGCGCCAAGGGCCTGGGCTGCTCGGCAGTCGTCGATGCACAGGGCATGCTCCAGGGCATCTTCACCGACGGCGATTTGCGCCGGCGTGTGGAGGCGGGCGCGGACCTGCGCGCGCTGCGGGCTGGCGATGTCATGCACAAGGGCCCGCACACGATTGCCGCAGATGCCCTGGCCGTCGATGCGGCGCGCATGATGGAGGAGTTCGGCATCACGGCCGTGCTGGTGGCCGATGCGCAGCAGCGCCTGCTCGGCGTGGTCCATATCCGCGATCTGATGCGCGCCAAGGTGATCTGATGATGCGTCCGCCCATGGTGCCCGTGCAGAATTGGGATGCACAGCTGCTGCTGCGCGCGCAGGAAGTGCGCGTCGCATTTTTCGACGTCGATGGCGTGCTCACCGATGGCGGGCTGCTGTTTTCCGGCGAGGGAGAGGTGCTCAAGCGCTTTCATACGCTGGACGGCCATGGCCTGAAGCTGCTGCAAAAGGCAGGCATCACGCCGGCCGTGGTGACAGGGCGTGACTCGCCGGCGCTGCGCCTGCGGCTGCGCAATCTGGGCGTCATGCATGCGCGCTTCGGCACGGAAGACAAGGTGCCGGCTGCGGCCGCCATCCTGGGCGAGCTTGGCCTGCAGTGGCACCAGGCCGCCGCCATGGGCGATGACTGGCCCGACCTGCCCGTGCTGCGGCGCTGTGCCTTTGCCTGCGCGCCGGCCAATGCCCACGAGGAAGTGCTGGCTGTGGCCGACTGGGTCACGCCGCGCCGTGGCGGCGATGGCGCGGTGCGCCAGCTGTGCGATCTGCTGCTGGCCGCGCGCGGCGCTTATGCCGGGCTGCTGGCGGAATACGCATCATGACCCAGGCCTGGCGCCGGGTCGGTGACCGCTTTTCCCTGTACCTGCCCGTGCTGCTCATGGGGCTGCTGGCGCTGGGCACCTGGTGGCTGGTGCGCAATGCGCCCCAGCCGCTGCCCAGTGCCACCAGCAAGGCGGCAGTCCATGAGCCAGACTACTTCATGAAGGATTTCTCGATCCAGAACTACGACGCCACGGGACGGCTGCGCAGCCGGATCGAGGGCACTGTGGCGCGGCACTACCCCGATACCGACACCCTGGAGATCGACAATGCGCGCATGTTCTCGGTGTCGCCCGAAGGCCGGATCACGCGGGGCAGCGCGCTGCGTGCGCTGAGCAATGGCGATGGCTCAGAAGTCCAGTTGTTCGGCGATGCTGTGATCACGCGGGCGCCTTTCACGGCCCCCGGCCGCCAGCCGCAGCCCCAGCTGCAGTTTGAAGGTGAGTTCCTGCATGTCTGGGTGAACGAGGAGCGCGTGCGCTCGAACAAACCCGTCGTGCTGACGCGCGACAAGGACCGCTTCACGGCGGACAGCATGCAGTACGACAACCTGGACATGGTGCTCAAGCTGCAGGGGCGCGTGCATGGCACGATACAGCCGGGCCGGCCTGCGGCTGGCTCCCGGTAAGTGCGCAGAGCGCGTCAGGCAGCCGACATGACCACAGATTCCAGCAACCCGGCGCGCCTGGCCTTCATCACGGGCGCTTCCAGCGGCATCGGCCAGGCCCTGGCCTGGCATGCCTACCAGCGTGGCTGGTCGCTGGCCCTGGTTGCGCGGCGTGGTGACCTGATCCGGCAATGGGCCGTGCAGCAGGGCCTGGACAGCCGGCGCTTTGCGGTGTACGAAGCCGATGTGGGCGAGCCCGACAGCATCATTGCCGCCGCCCAGCGGTGCATGCAGCAGCAGGGCCTGCCGGATCTGGTCGTTGCCAATGCGGGCATCAGCTGGGGCGTCGATACCGCGCTGCGCGAGGATATCGATGCCATGCGGCAGGTGATGGATGTCAACGTGCTGGGAGTGGCAGCGACTTTCCATGCCTTCATCACGCCCATGGCCAGGCGCGGCCACGGGTGCCTTGCCGGCGTGGCCAGTGTGGCGGGACTCCGGGGGCTGCCAGGCCACGGTGCCTACTGCGCGAGCAAGGCGGCAGCCATCGCCTACTGCGAAAGCCTGCGCGGCGAGCTGCGCGGCAGCAGCGTGAAAGTCACCACCGTGCTGCCCGGCTATGTGGATACGCCGCTGACCCGGGACAACCGCTATGGCATGCCGTTTCTGATGACGCCGCAGGCATTCGCCGCCAAAGCCTGGCGAGCGATGCAGGCCGGGCGCAGCTACGCCATCATTCCCTGGCAAATGGCCTGGGCCGGCCGGCTGATGCGCTGGCTTCCCAATGCGGTATTTGACCGGCTGGTGGCCGGGAGAAAGCGAAAGCACCGCCACCTGGACAGGCGCTGAAGACAGTCCGGCAGATGATGCTGTGCATGAATGGCAGGCAATAAAAAGGCTTCCCGCAGGAAGCCTTTCTTATTGGAGACAACTACGGCGAAGCGATATGCTTATTCGCCATTGTTATTGTTGTTGCCCCAGCCGCCACGACCGCCATTGCGCGGGCCCGAGCCGTAGGGGCTGCGGAAGCCGCCGTCGCCACGGCCGCCGCCGTAGCCACCATCACCACGGCCGTAGCCGCCACGATCGCCGCCGTCGCCGCCACCACGGCCATAGCCGCCGCGGTCGCCGTCGCCACGGCCGCCACCATAGCCACCGCCGTAGCCGCCATCGCCACGGCCGCCGCCGTAGCCGCCGCCATCGCCACGACCGCCGCCATAGCCGCCGCCGTCGCCACGGCCACCGCCTTCACCGCGGAAGCCACCACCGAAACCGCCGGAGCGCGGGGGGCGGGGTTCCATCGGGCGGGCCTCATTGACGACCAGGCTGCGTCCGCCCAGCGGCTGGCCATTCATGCCCTGAATGGCTGCTTGCGCTTCGGCCTCGCTGGCCATCTCGACAAAGCCAAAGCCCTTGGAGCGGCCCGTGTCGCGCTCCATCATGACTCTGGCGCTTGCCACAGCGCCGAATTGGCTGAAAGCCTGCTCCAAGTCGTTGTCACGCACACCGTAGGGAAGGTTGCCGACGTAAAGCTTATTGCCCATCAAAAACTCCTCAACTCCTCATTGCTCACAGGATTGGCGCTTGGCATCAGGATGCATGGCCAGCAAGTTCTCTTTGCATGCAAGAACTCGGCAAACTTTCCCAAACACGTCGCGTTCGGACAGAACTGCCCGAAACGAAATTATGAAGCACAAAAATCAAAAAGATAAATGCTGGAAAGCGCAAATTGATAACGTTTGGCAACAAAAAAGGGCCCCGTGAGGCCCTTTTTTTGCTGATGCATGCGCTAAGCGAAAGCTCAGTAGCTGCGACGGCCACCGCCGTAGCCGCCTTCGCGGTTGCCACCGCCGTAGCCGCCGTCACGGCCACCGCCGTAGCCGCCGCCACCACCACCGAAGCCGCCGCCGAAGCCGCCGCTACGGGGAGCGCGGGGCTCCATCGGGCGGGCTTCATTGACCACCAGGTCACGGCCGCCACGGTTTTGGCCGTGCAGACCCTGGATGGCGGATTGCGCCTCGGCATCGCTGCCCATTTCGACGAAGCCAAAGCCCTTGGAGCGGCCGGTGTCGCGCTCCATCATGACCTTGGCGCTGTTGACGGCGCCAAATTCGCTGAAGGCTTGCTCCAGATCGTTGTCGCGGAAAGAGTACGGCAGGTTGCCGACGTAAAGCTTGTTGCCCATGGAGGACTCCTGGAAAAACTGGAAAACGCGATGGAGCCCTAGGGAGTCAACACGGGATGACAACGTTAGAGACGCAAACGCACTCGTTCCCATTGGGCCGAGGCCAAACGAAAACTCGACCATTATGTGGCAGAAGTTTTCGAGGGCTATTACTGTTTCGCAAAAATTCATGCCTGCCGCCACAGAAAGACCTAGGAATAACCCTGAAATTGTGCTAACGCATAAGCATCTGCTGATGCCATTGCCTTGACCGACAGGCGTCTGCTATGATGAAAGGCTAGTCTTTGGGGAGTAGATCGTCCGGTACCCTGGTGCCGGATGCATGCGTCAACAAACTTGGGTCTTCATGGCCTATGGCGTATGCGGCGCGCAGTGCCATGCTGCGTGCGACCGGTCGAGACCATTGACCGCGCACCGATCCAAAGGCCGGAGTCGGAGCGTGGTCAATGCGTGCTCTATCCGGCCGGATACATCCCCACCATGGAAGCTTTCCTGATTTCAACCTCCGTCGTCGCTCTGGCCGAGATGGGGGACAAGACCCAGCTGCTGTCGCTCGTGCTGGCCGCGCGCTTTCGCAAGCCCTGGCCCATCGTGCTGGGCATTCTCGTGGCCACGCTGGTCAACCACGCGCTGGCCGGCGCCGTGGGCGCCTGGATCACCAATTACCTGGGCGAGAACGCCATGCGCTGGATCCTGGGCCTGTCCTTCATCGCCATGGCCATCTGGATGCTGATTCCCGACAAGCTCGACGACGAGGAGGTGTCGGGCCATTCGCGCTGGGGCGTCTTCGGCACCACGCTGGTGGCGTTCTTCCTGGCTGAGATGGGCGACAAGACCCAGATCGCCACCGTGATGCTCGCCGCCAAGTACAACGCCTACCTGTGGGTGGTGGCCGGCACCACGCTGGGCATGATGCTGGCCAACGCGCCTGTGGTCTGGCTGGGCGACAAGCTGGTCAAGCGTGTGCCCATCCGCCTGGTGCATGTGGTCTCGGCCGTGATTTTCCTGGTGCTGGGCGTGCTGGCCCTGTTCATGCCGGGCGCGGGCGTTTTGGCATAATGGGCTTTCACGCGCCGATTTGCTTCTGCTTGCGGGCGCTTTATAAATCCAGCTAAAGACGACACCTGAGAACCCGGCCTCGTTTTTAGCGATGCCGGGTTTTTTCATGTCCTTCATCGCCACACCACAATCCATGCACTTCGACGAGCCGCTGCCGCTGCAGGGCGGCGGCTCGATCCGCGACTACGACCTCGCCTACGAGACCTACGGCCAGCTCAACGCCGACCGCAGCAATGCCGTGCTGGTCTGCCATGCGCTCAATGCCTCGCACCATGTAGCCGGCGTCTACGAAGGCCAGCCCAAGAGCGAGGGCTGGTGGGACAACATGATCGGCCCCGGCAAGCCGGTGGACACGAACAGGTTCTTCGTGATCGGCATCAACAACCTGGGCTCGTGTTTTGGCTCCACGGGCCCCATGCACCTGCATCCCGACACCGGCAGGGTCTATGGCGCCGATTTTCCCGTGGTCACCGTGGAAGACTGGGTCGATGCCCAGGCCCGGCTGCTGGACCGGCTGGGCATTGCGCAGCTGGCCGCCGTGCTGGGCGGCAGCCTGGGCGGCATGCAGGCACTGTCCTGGTCGCTGCGCCACCCGCAGCGCATGCGCCATGCCGTCGTCGTGGCCAGCGCTCCCAATCTCAATGCCGAGAACATCGCCTTCAACGAAGTGGCGCGCCGGGCCATCGTCACCGACCCGGACTTTCACGGCGGCCATTTCTACGCGCATGGCGTGGTGCCTGCGCGTGGCCTGCGCATCGCGCGCATGATCGGCCACATCACCTACCTCAGCGACGATGTGATGAACCAGAAGTTCGGCCGCCAGCTGCGCGAGGGGATAGATCTCAAGTACAGCACGCAGGACGTGGAGTTCCAGATCGAGAGCTATCTGCGCTACCAGGGCGAGAAGTTCAGCAGCTATTTCGACGCCAACACCTATCTGCTGATCACGCGCGCGCTCGACTACTTCGACCCGGCGCGCGCCCATGGCGGCGACCTGACTCAGGCGCTGTCCGTGGCCCGGGCCCGGTATCTGCTGGTGAGCTTCACCACCGACTGGCGCTTTGCCCCCGCGCGCAGCCGCGAGATCGTCAAGTCGCTGCTGGAGAACAACCGCGATGTCAGTTATGCCGAAATCGACGCGCCCCACGGGCATGACGCCTTCCTGCTCGACGACCCCCGCTACATGAGTGTGATGCGCTCTTACTTCGACGGCATCGCCCAGGAAACCCAGACCGCCGCCAAGGAGGCCGCATGACCGAGCTCAACACCATGCAGGCGATTGCGCGCCTGATTCCCCAAGGCTCGCGCGTGCTCGACCTGGGCTGTGGCGACGGCGCCCTGCTGTCGCTGCTGCAGCGCGAGCGCGGCTGTACGGGCTATGGCGTGGAGCTGGACGATGCCAATGTGCTGGCCTGCGTACGCAGGGGCGTCAACGTGCTGCAGCTGAATCTGGAGGACGGGCTGGCCATCTTCCGCGATAACAGTTTTGATGTGGTGCTGCAGATCGACACGCTGCAGCATCTGCGCAATGCCGAAACCATGCTGCAGGAGACGGCACGCATCGGCCGCGCCGGCATCGTCGCCTTTCCCAATTTCGCGCACTGGCCCAACCGCCTGTCGGTGCTGCGCGGGCGCATGCCTGTCACGCGCCGCTTGCCCTACCAGTGGTATGACACGCCCAATATCCGCGTGGGCACCTACAAGGACTTCGAGGTGCTGGCCACCAGGAACCGGCTGCGCATCCTGGACGCCTTCGGCCTGCAGGACGGGCAGGTGGTGCGCACGCTGCCGAACCTGCGCGCGGGCACGGCGGTCTTTCATTTCGAGCATGCATGACCTGCCTGGTGGCGCGGGACGGTCATGCCGGTGCCATGGGCCATATGCACAATAGGCCCGATGGCACCACCGGAAAATGACATGGACCGCTTCCCACGCCGCCGCGCACTGGCTCTGGCCGGTGCGGTCACGGGCCTGCTGCTGGCAGGCTGCGCGGCACCCCGCCCCCCCGCCACGCAAATGGACGCTGCCGACTGGCCGCCCCGGCCTGCGCTGATCGCCCACCGGGGCGCTTCGGCGCTGAGGCCGGAGCATACGCTGGCAGCCTACCGCGAGGCCATTGCGGCAGGAGCGGATTTCATCGAGCCCGATCTGGTCATCACGCGCGATGGCGTGCTGGTGGCCCGGCATGAGAATGCCATCGCCATCCTGGCGGCCGATGGCAGCCTCAAGGAGGCCACGACCAATGTGGCCGACCGGCCCGAGTTCGCATCGCGCAAGACCACCAAGACCATCGACGGCCAGGCCATCACGGGCTGGTTCGTTGAGGATTTCACTCTGGCTGAGCTCAAGACCCTGCGCGCGCGCGAACGCATCCCTGCCATCCGCCCGTCCAATGCGCAGTTCAACGATCGTTTCGAGGTGCCCACGCTGCAGGAGGTCATCGATCTGGCCAAGGCCGAGAGCGCGCGCACGGGCCGAACCATCGGCATCTATCCCGAGACCAAGCATCCGAGCTATTTCCAGTCCATTGGCCTGCCGCTGGAGCCCGCGCTGCTCAGGCTGCTGCAGGACAACGGCTGGAACCATGCACGGGCGCCGGTGTTCGTGCAGTCCTTCGAAGTGGAGAACCTGCGCTGGATGCGCGAGCGCAGCACGGTGCGCATGGTGCAGCTGCTGGCCCCCCAGGGCAGGCCTTACGACAGCGTGGCGCGCGGCACAGGCCCGGGCTATGCCGACATGATCACGCCCGCTGGCCTGGCTGCGATTGCACGCTATGCCCAGGGCATCGGGCCGAGCAAGAGCATGGTGATTCCCGTCGTCCAGGGCGCCAATGCCGCGCCCACGTCCCTGGTGGCCGATGCCCATCGCGCGGGCCTGCTGGTGCACCCCTGGACGCTGCGTCCCGAAAACGCCTTTTTGCCGCTGCGCCTGAAGTCTGCCCCCGTGGGGGACGGCACGCAGCGCGGCAATGCGCGTGCCGACATGGAGGATTTTCTGCGCGCCGGCATCGATGGCGTGTTCACCGATGATCCTGCCGTGGGGCGGGCCGCCATCGACGCTCTGCGCGCAGCGAAACGCTGACCACGGGGCGCCGCCTGCCTTGGCGCACAATGGCCGGATCGCGGCGCTGGCTTCGTTCCCGTGGTGCGCCGCCATGACACAAGGACTTGCCATGAACGCACGCACCCCTTCGCAGCTGCTGCAGCCCGCAGCCGCACTGGACCAGATCAGCCGCTCCTGGGATGAGCGCATCGTCCCGGCGCTGACCGACTACATCGCCATTCCTGCCAAGTCGCCCATGTTTGCGCCCGACTGGGAACAGCAGGGCCTGCTGGACACCGTGCTGCGCAATGCCGCTGACTGGGTGCTGGCGCAGAAAGTGGCAGGCCTGCGGCTGGAGATCGTGCGCCAGCCGGGCCGCACGCCGGTGCTGTTCTTCGAGGTCGATGGCACGCAGGACAAGGCAGCCTCCAGCCCGACGGTACTGATGTACGGTCATCTGGACAAGCAGCCCGAATTCGACGGCTGGCGCAGCGACCTGGGCCCGTGGACGCCCAAGTACGAGGACGGAAAGCTCTATGGCCGTGGCGGTGCCGATGATGGCTACGCGGTCTACGCCAGCATCGCAGCCGTGCAGGAACTCAAGCGCCAGGGCGTGCCGCATCCGCGCATCGTCGGCCTGATCGAGACCTGCGAGGAAAGCGGCTCGCGCGACCTGCTGTCGTATGTGGACGCGCTGCGCCCGCGCCTGGGCGAAGTGGGGCTGGTGATCTGCCTGGACAGCGGCGCCGGCAACTACGACCAGCTGTGGCTGACCACCAGCCTGCGCGGCATGGCCAGCGGCACGCTCAGGGTGGAAATCCTGACCGAAGGCGTGCATTCGGGCGATGCCTCGGGCGTCGTGCCTTCGTCCTTTCGCATCCTGCGCCAGGTGCTGGACCGTCTGGAGGACAGCCAGACCGGGCGCCTGCTGCCCGCCAGCTTCCACTGCGAGGTGCCTGCCGAGCGCATGGCCCAGATCCGTGCCACGGCGGCCATTCTCGGCGAGGAAACCTATGCGCGCTTTCCCTGGGCACACTATGACTGCGGCGGCTCCACGCTGTTCGCCCTGCCCACGACCACCGATCCGGTGCAGGCCCTGGTCAAGCGCACCTGGGAGCCCACGCTGAGCGTGACTGGCGCCGAGGGCCTGCCCTCGCTGAACAATGCCGGCAACGTGCTGCGGCCCTATACGGCCTTCAAGCTCAGCCTGCGCCTGCCGCCCCTGGTCGATGCCGCCGCCTGCGTGCAGGAGATGAAGGCGCTGCTGGAGGACAACGCGCCCTATCAGGCCCGTGTGACCTGGGAAGGCCTGTCGGGCGCCAGCGGCTGGAATGCGCCGGCCATGGACGGCTGGTTCGAGAACGCGCTCAATGCCGCCAGCCAGGCGCATTTCGGCGCCTCCTGCGGCTATATCGGCCAGGGCGGCACGATCCCGCTGATGAACCTGCTCAGCCAGGGCTTTCCCAAGGCGCAGATGATGGTCTGCGGCGTACTGGGGCCCAGAAGCAACGCCCATGGCCCCAACGAGTTCCTGCATGTGCCCTACGCCAAGAAGCTCACGGCGACCGTGGCCCAGGTGGTTGCGGCCATGGCGCAGGCATCGGCCCCGCAGGACGCTGCCGCATGAGGAGGGGTCCATGCCCTGCTCGGGCTGCAGGCCGGCCTGCCTGATCTCGCGGCCCCAGGCCTCATGCTCCTGAGGACCTGTGTGGCTCAGCCCAGCGTCAAGGCCGCCAGCGCTGCCAGCGGCGCGGTTTCGGCGCGCAGCACTCTCGGGCCCAGGGTGACGGGCATGAAGCCCTGGCCACGGGCCAGGGCTTCTTCTGCGGGAGAGAGCCCGCCTTCGGGACCGGAGAGAAAGACCACGGGCGCATCATGGGCCACGGTGCCCATGGCCTGGGCCAGCGGCTGTGTGCCCTCGCCCAGCGACAGCAGCAGGCGCTGCGTGCCGGCAGGCAGCAGCGCCGCGCCGCCGCGCAGCCAGCCCGCCAGGTCGGCCGCCGGGTGCACCGGGGGCACGCGGTTGCGCATGCACTGCTCGCTTGCGGCCACCGCCACGGCCTGCCAGTGGGCGAGTTTTTTGTCGGCGCGCTCGCCCTTGAGCTTGAGCACGCTGCGCTCGGCGGCCAGCGGCGTGATGCTGGCCGCGCCCAGTTCGGTGGCTTTTTCGACCAGCCAGTCCATGCGGTCATTGGCGGTGATGCCGGCCAGCAGGTGCACGGGGCGCAGGGTTTCGCGCTCTTCGGCCCGGTGCGCGCCGATGCGCACGGCCACATCGCTGCGGCCCATGCGCACGATGGTGGCCTCGAATTCGCCGCCGGCAAAGCCGTCGCCGGTCCGGCCTTCGAACAGGGTGATGGTGTCGCCGGGCTGCAGGCGCAGCACCTGCACATGGCGTGCGGCGCCTGCCGGCAGGTCCAGTTCATCGCCGCTGCGCAGCGGCATGGGGCAGTGGAATCGGGGCATGGGATGCTTCAGACGCGCCCGTAGGCGAAGCCGAACTGCGGCTGGATGTTTTCGATCTGGTCCACCAGGCGCAGCAGCGGTGTCAGCTCGCGGTAGCGGCTGCAGGTCGAGCGGATGTAGTGGATGAAGCGCGGCGCATCGGCCAGGTAGCGCGGTTTGCCGTCGCGCAGGGTCAGCCGCGCGAAGATGCCGGCGACCTTGAGATGGCGCTGCAGTCCCATCCATTCCACGCCGCGGTAGAACTCGCCGAAATCATCGCCCCAGCCGCTTTGGCTGCGGGCGCCGACCAGGCCGGCCTTGCGCGCCTTTTCCCAGTAACGTACGGTAATGTCGATGACAAAATCCTCTTCCCAGCTGATGAAGGCATCGCGCAGCAGGCTGGCGATGTCATAGGTGACGGGACCATACACCGCATCCTGGAAGTCCAGCACGCCCAGCGGCGCGCTGGCAGTGACGGGCTGCATGAGGTTGCGCATCATGAAGTCGCGGTGCACGAAGACGGCGGGCGCAGCCAGATTGTGGGCGACGATCTGGTCGAAGGCCTTGGACAGTGTGGCCTGCTGCTTGTCGTCGAGCGCGGTTTTGCGGTACTGTGCAAGGTACCAGTCTGGAAACAGTTGCAGTTCCCGGCGCAGCAGTGCCTCGTCATAAGGCGGCAGCACGCCGGGGCGCGAGGCGGTCTGCCAGGCCAGCAGCACTTCCAGGGCCGCGCGGTACCAGGCCTCGGCCTCCTGGGGCTTTTCAGGGTCCAGCGCCTCGATGACGGTGTGTCCGCCCAGGTCCGACAGCAGCATGAAGCCGTGTGCCGGGTCCCAGTCGAGGATCTGGGGCACGGCCAGGCCGGCCTGCGCCATCAGTGCCTGGACCTTGGCGAAGGGCGCGCAGTCCTCCTTGTCTGGAGGCGCATCCATGACGATGAAGCTGGTGCCGCTGCCATTGTCCAGGCGCAGATAGCGGCGGAAGCTGGCATCGGCCGAGGCGGGGCGCAGGCTGTCGGCATGCAGACCGTGCTTTGCGGACAACGGGGCGAGCCAGGCGTCGAAGGTGGCCTGGCGGGCGGGATCGGCCCAGACAACGCCGGCCGTGGGGGTGATTGGATGGCTCATGGATAATCTGATTCTACAAACCGCCACCCCAGGCGCCGGCCTGGCGGTGATGCTAGGCTTGCGCCTTTGTCCCTCCGCCGTGCTGACCAACGTGTATCTCCGACTGCCGCCCACCGCTTCGCTGGCTGCCCGCGTGCCCGCCCGACCCGCTGTCCGACCGCTGGCATGGCTGGTGGCGCTGGCCTGGGCGGGGGGGGCGACGCTGGCCCAGGCCCAGCCACAGGCCGATGACGCCGGCATTCTGCAACTGCAGTTGCAGACGCGGCCGCTGCGCTCCAGCACCTTGATGCAGGAGGTCTATCCCGAAGAGGTGCGCTCGCAGCAGCCGGTCCATGTGCGCGGCGATGCGATCAGCGGGCAGGCCGATATCAATACGGTGGTCGAGGGCGATGGCGAGCTGCGCCGTGGCGACACCATGATCCGTGCGGACCGCCTGGAATACAAGGTGCCCGAGGACCGCGTCGATGCCCGGGGCTCGGTGCATATCAACCAGGCCGGCAATGTCTATGAAGGCACGCAGCTGGATCTGCAGGTCGATGCCTTCAAGGGCTTCTTCGACCAGGCCCGCTACCGCTTTCTGGCCAATGGCGCCTATGGCCAGTCCTCGCGCGTGGATTTCATCGACCGCGACCATGCCGTGGTCCACAATGCCACCTATACCACCTGCCAGCGCGACGACGAAGCCAGCTGGGAGCCGGCCTGGATGCTGCGCGCCAAGACGCTGCACATCGACATGGCCGAGGAGGTCGGCGTGGCCGAAGGCGCCTCGCTGCAGTTCAAAGGCCTGCCTGTGGTGCCCGTGCCCAGCATGAGCTTTCCGCTGTCGGACAAGCGCAAGTCGGGCCTGCTGCCGCCGACCATGGGCATCGATCAGCTCAGCGGCTTCGAGTACACCCAGCCCTACTACTGGAATCTGGCGCCCAACCGCGACATGACACTGTATCCGTCGGTCATGACCAAGCGCGGCGTCAACCTGGGAACGCAGTTCCGCTATCTGGAGCCCACGTATTCGGGCGAGGCCTATGCCGCCTACATGCCGGGCGACCGGCTGCGCGACCGCGACCGCTGGGCCTATTCGCTGCAGCACCGGGGCAGCATCGATTCGCCCATCGGCGGCCTGGGGATCAACCTGAACCTCAACCGCGTCAGCGACAACAACTACTGGCGCGACTTCCCACTGGCGGCCCGGCCGCTGCGCGAACGCCTGCTGCCCAGCGACGTGCATCTGGCGTGGTCCCGTGGCGACAGCACGGTGATGCTGCGCTCACTGCACTGGCAGACGCTGCAGGATGCCTCGGCGCCTATCTCGCCGCCCTACGGCATGAAGCCGCAGCTGCAGTGGCGCTACACGCCGCTGGACCTGCCCATGGGCATGGATCTGGGCGTGGTGGCGGATACCACGCGCTTTGAGGTGGCCAAGAATCTGCCGGGCTACAACAACGGCCAGCGCAGCTACGTGCAGGCGCAACTGAGCCGGCCTTTCCTGTCCCCGGGCGCCTTCATCACGCCCAAGATCCAGCTGCATGCCACCACCTACCAGGTGGACAATACGCTCAGCAATGGCAGCCGCAGCGCCACGCGCACGCTGCCCACGCTGAGCGTGGACAGCGGGCTGGTGTTCGAGCGCGACATCTCGCTGTTCGGCCGCCAGCTGCTGCAGACCTTCGAGCCGCGCGCCTTCTACACCTATACGCCCTACCGCGACCAGAGCTATCTGCCGCTGTACGACACGGCCCGCAACGACTTCAATTTCGCGAGCATCTACTCCGAAAACGACTATGGCGGCCAGGACCGCATCGCCGACAACCATCTGTTGACGCTGGGGGCCACCACCCGGCTCATCGATGGCGGCACGGGCGCCGAGCGGGCGCGCTTCGGCATTGCACAGCGTGTGCGCTTTGCTGACCAGAAGGTCATCCTGCCCGGCGAGGTGCCGGCCACCAGCCGCCTGTCGGATGTGCTGTTGGGCGCGGCCGTCAACTGGACCGATACCTGGTCCACCGAAGCCACGACGCAGTACAACCGCGACCTGAACCGGTCGGTGCGCACCACGCTTGGCGCGCGCTACAGCCCCAGCTCCTACCGGACGGTGAATCTGGCCTTCCGCACCCAGTACGACACCGTGGCGCGCACCGATGCCAGCAAGCTGGTCGATGTCGGCTGGCAGTGGCCCATCAACGATCTGTGGGGCGACAAGGGCCGCGATCTGGGCCCGGGCCGTGGCCAGGGCGGCGGGCGCTGGTACTCCGTGGGGCGTATGAACTACAGTCTCAAGGATCGCAAGCTCGTCGATACCGTGATCGGATTCGAGTACGACGGCTGCTGCTGGATCGGGCGCGTCGTGCTCGAACGCCTGCAAAGCACGATCACCCAGGCCAATATGCGGCTGCTGTTCCAGATCGAGTTCGTGGGCTTTTCCCGGTTGAGCATCGGGGCCGATCCGCAGCGCAGCCTCAAGCAGAATGTGCCCCGATACCAGAATCTGCGTGATGCCGTGACGCCTCCGAGCCGCTTCACCAATTACGACTAAGCAGGGTTTTCCTTCCATGCGTTTTCTTTCCCAGACTCAGAGCGGCGCGGCTGCTGCCGTTGCGCTGGCCTTGCTGGCCTTCACTGCCCAGGCCCAGGGCCTGCGTGCGCCGGGCCAATCCAAGGCCGCGCCCGCCGATCCGGCCGTTTCGCGCGCGCTTGACGCCACCAACCTGTCGTCGGCGCGCGAGCGTGGCTCCAATGCCGGTGTGCGCTCTGCCGACTACATCGTGGCTGTGGTCAATTCCGAGCCCGTCACCAACAACGAAGTGCGCGCCCGCATGGCGCGCGTGGCGCAGAACATCGCCGAGCAGGGCGGGCAGATGCCACCCGAGCCGCTGCTGGCCCGCGAGGTGCTGGAGCGCCTGGTCGTCGAAAAGGCCCAGTTGCAGGAAGCCAAGGACACGGGTCTGCGCGTGGATGACTACGCCGTGGATCAGGCCCTGGTCAATGTGGCCCGCCAGAACGGACTGGACAAGGCGGGTCTGCTCGCGCGGCTCAAGGCTGAGGGCATTGCTGAAAAGCAGTTCCGCGACGAGCTGCGCAGCCAGATCCTGCTGCAGCGCCTGCGAGAGCGCGATGTGGACAACCGTGTGCGGGTCACCGAGGCCGACATCGACCGCTACCTGGCCGAACAGCGCCGTGGCGGCGCCGACCAGGCATCGGGCGTGGCCGTGAACCTGGGCCACATCCTGATCGCCGTGCGCGAGGATGCCAGCCCTGCCGAGGTGGCCGAGCGCGAGGCGCGTGCCCGCCAGGCCGCCGAGGCCGCAGGCGGCCAGGCCGACTTCAGGGCCGTGGTGCAGGAGTTCTCCGATGCGCCCGATGGCCGTGGCGGCGGTGCCATGGGGCTGCGCCCGCTGGACCGCTACCCCGAACTGTTTGCCAAGGCCGTAGCCCAGGCGCCTCAGGGGGGCGTCGTCGGCCCCATCCGCTCCGGCGCGGGCTTTCACGTGCTCAAGGTGCTGGAAAAGTCGCAGGCCGGCATGCCGGCCGTGGTCACGCAAAACCATGCGCGCCATATCCTGCTGCGCATCGGCGACAAGATGACCGAGGCCGAGGCTGCCAAGCGCCTGGCGGACTACAAGCGCCGCGTGGACAACGGCCAGGCCAGCTTCGAGTCGCTGGCCCGTGAATACTCTCAGGATGGCAGCGCGCGCAATGGCGGCGATCTGGGCTGGTCGTCGCCAGGCCAGTTCGTGCCCGAGTTCGAGCAGGTGCTCGACCGGCTGCAGCCGGGCCAGGTCAGCGATCCGCTGATCTCGCGCTTCGGCGTGCACCTGATCCAGCTCATCGAGCGCCGCCAGACCGCGCTGACGCCGCGCGAGCAGCGCGACATGGTGCGCAACGTGGTGCGCGAGCGCAAGCTGGAGACGGACTACCAGGCCTGGCTGCAGGAGCTGCGCGGCCGCGCCTATGTCGAATACCGCGAACCGCCGCAATAAACCAGCCCCTGCGCAGCCCTGGCTGCGCGCATCCACAATAGAAGGCGGTGCCATGGCGCACCGCCTTGTCTTTTTGCCATGAAACACATTCCTCGCAAGCGCTTCGGCCAGAACTTCCTGACCGATGACGGCATCATCGATTCCATCGTGCGTGCCATCAATCCCCAGCCGGGCCAGCCCATGGTCGAGATCGGCCCGGGCCTGATGGCACTGACCCAGCCTCTGGTCGAGCGCCTGGGCCGGCTCACGGTGATCGAACTCGACCGCGATCTGGCGGTGCGACTGCGGCTGCACTCCCAGCTCGATGTGGTCGAGTCCGACGTGCTCAAGGTGGACTTCCGCGCCCTGGCCGCGCGCCTGGGCGTGGCCCGGCTGCGCATCGCGGGCAATCTGCCCTACAACATCTCCAGCCCCATCCTGTTTCACCTGCTCGAACAGGTGGATGTGGTCGAAGACCAGCATTTCATGCTGCAAAAGGAAGTCATCGACCGCATGGTGGCAGCGCCTGCAACGGCCGCCTATGGCCGGCTGACGGTCATGCTGCAGTGGCGCTATGCCATGGAGAATGTGCTGTTCGTTCCGCCCGAGAGTTTTAACCCGCCGCCCAAGGTGGACAGCGCCGTCGTGCGCATGCTGCCGCGCCAGGCGCCGGTGGCGCTGGATGCGAAGCTGCTGGAGGAGCTGGTGCAGGTGGCGTTCAGCCAGCGGCGCAAGATCCTGCGCAACACGCTGGGACGCTGGCTGGAGGCCAAGGGCTTTGAAGGCGCGTTCGACCTGCAGCGCCGCGCCGAGGAGGTGCCAGTGGCCGAGTACGAGGCACTTGCTGCCGGGCTGAGCCGGGCATGAGCAGGCAGGGGGCGCCATGTGGACGCCCCTGCCGCAGGCCCAGTGTGCGCTTTTACAGGAACGAGTAGAAGCAGCGGAACGGGATCTTGCGCTCGGCCCAGTATTCGGCGGCGTCGCGGAAGCTGTCCAGCAGCTGCTCGCGCACTTCCTTGTCGAACTTTGGGGTGGTCGGGATCTGGTCGAGCACGACCACAAAGCCCGGCTGCGGCCCGGCCTTGTGGATGGGGTCGGTCATGCAGTCGTAGAGCGCGTCGAAGTTCTTGCCGAAGTGCGCGGGAAAGAAGAACTGCGTGGCCAGCAGCTCCAGAATGTCGGCCTTGGTCTGGGCATGGGCCAGATTGGCATACAGGAAATGGCACCCCAGCGTTTGTGCTGCCTGCTGCAGATCCTCCACCCTGTAGGCGCGGATGGACTGCACGATGTTGGCGCGCACGTTCCGCAGCGGGGTATCGGGGATCTTACGAAGTGGTGCATCCATCTCCGTGGCTCTTTCTCTAACGTGGATGTGGCCTGCGGGGACAGGCGCTGCGCCTGCGGCATCCCCGGGCGGTGGATAAAACACGGCCCCTGCGCTGTTCGCGGCGTCGGGCGCCGCAGGGCGGACTGGCGACGGGGCCGGCGACATGGTCGGGGTCATTCAATGATCTTGCGAAAGCTGCTGTAGTGGTCGCTGGTGTAATAGCAGGCGTCGGGCTGCTGGGGCACGCTGCCGCCGCAGACGATGCGCCGCGCTCCACGGTCACGCGAGCCAGGCGTGCGCACCGTGTATTCCCGGTAATAGCCGCGCTGCTGGCGCGGTAGGATGCGCTCGCGGTTGCCAAAGACCGTGCCGTCCTTGTCATGGGCGAAAGGCCCGCCGCTGAGGATCAGCGCATAGGTCGCACGGCCCTCGCGGGGCAAATCGGACAAGGCCACCACGTCGGCAGAGACACCAGCCTGCGGCTCCTGCTCTGCTGCAGTCCGCGCGCCCGCCAGCAGAGGCGACACCACGAAGGCTGCCCCGACAATGAGCGCTAAACCGGTCTGGTACGCCTTGGCGGCGGCTGCCTTCAGCATCAACAACACCTTTCAGAAATCCAGGAAAGCCCTGAAATCTCGACCCGCTAGTTTGACGGATCACCCCCTAAATTGCAAGTTCTGCCTAAAAAACAGGCAGCTTGCCCAAGCAATTGTCTGGGAATTGAACAGTGAGCAGGCAACTCTGCGCCTGAGTTGCCTGCTATTCAATGCAAATGCCGCCCGTTGTCAAAAAAAGCGCGCGCGGCCAAAACGAGGGACACCGAGCAAGGGCCTGAGCCGGCCGCACCGCCCCGCAGCGAGGGTGTCGTCCCCCTCCCGCGAAGCGAGAGAGGGGGAAGCGGCGAAGCCGCTCAGGGGGTGCTTACCGATTAGCGTTCGCGTCCGCCACCGTCAGCGCCGTCATGTTGACGATGCGGCGCACCGTGGTGCTGGGTGTGAGGATGTGCACGGGACGGGCTGCGCCCAGCAGCACCGGGCCGATGGCAATGCCGCCACCCGCCGCCTGCTTGAGCAGGTTGTAGCTGATATTGGCGGCATCGATATTGGGCATCACCAGCAGGTTGGCGTTGCCCAGCAGCGTGCTGTGGGGCATCAGTTGCGCGCGTGCCTTGCCGTCCAGGGCCACGTCGCCGTGCATCTCGCCATCCACTTCCAGCCAGGGCGCCTGCTCGCGCAGCAGCTCCAGCGTCTGGCGCATCTTGACGGCGCTGGGCTGGTTGCTGGAGCCAAAGTTGGAGTGCGACAGCAGCGCCGCCTTGGGCTTGATGCCGAAGCGCATCATCTCCTCGGCGGCCATGATGGTGATCTCGGCCAGCTGCTCTGCCGTGGGGTCGTAGTTGACGTGCGTGTCCACCAGGAAGACCTGGCGGTCGGGCAGCAGCAGGCCGTTCATGCAGGCGTAGGTCTGCACGCCGGCGCGCCGGCCGATCACCTGCTCCACGTATTGCAGATGGTGCGTGGTCTGGCCCCAGGTGCCGCTGATCAGGCCGTCAACCTCGCCCTTGTGCAGCAGCATGGCGCCGATCAGCGTCAGGCGCCGGCGCATCTCGATCTTGGCGATGGGCGCGGTGATGCCCTTGCGCTCCGTCATGCGGTGGTAGGTCTGCCAGAAGTCGCGGTAACGCTCGTCGTGCTCGACGTTGACCACGTCGTAGTCCTGGCCTTCCTTCAGGCGCAGACCGAACTTCTCGATGCGCTGGGCAATGATGGACGGACGGCCGATCAGCGTGGGGCGTGCGATGCGCTCGTCCACCACGATCTGCGCGGCGCGCAGGATGCGCTCTTCCTCGCCCTCGGCGTAGGCCACGCGCTTTTTGGCGGCCTTCTTGGCGGCGGCGAACAGCGGCTTCATCATTGAGCCGGAGGCGTAGACGAAGGTCTGCAGGTGGTCGCGGTAGGCTTCCATGTCCTGGATCGGGCGCTGGGCCACGCCGCACTCTGCCGCTGCCTGGGCCACGGCCGAGGCGATCTTCATCATCAGGCGCGGATCGAAGGGCTTGGGAATCAGGTACTCGGGGCCGAAGCTCAGCTGCTCACCCACATAGGCGGCAGCCACTTCCTCGCTTTGCTCGGCCTGGGCCAGCTCGGCGATGGCGTAAATGGCGGCAATCTCCATCTCGGTGGTGATGGTGGTTGCCCCGCAGTCCAGCGCGCCACGGAAGATGTAGGGGAAGCACAGGACGTTGTTGACCTGGTTGGGGTAGTCCGAGCGGCCCGTGGCGATGATGGCATCGTCGCGCACGGCCTTCACTTCCTCGGGCGTGATCTCGGGGTTGGGGTTGGCCAGGGCGAAGATCACCGGGCGGGGCGCCATGCGGGCGACCATGTCCTGCTTGAGCACGCCGCCGGCCGACAGGCCCAGGAAGACGTCAGCGCCTTCGATGACCTGTCCCAGCGTGCGCAGCTCGGTGGCGCGCGCGAACTGGGCCTTGTCCTCGTCCATCAGCTCGGTGCGGCCTTCATAGACCACGCCGGCCAGGTCGGTCACGAACACATTCTCGCGCTTGAGGCCGACCTTGAGCAGCAGGTTCAGGCAGGCCAGGGCTGCGGCGCCCGCGCCCGAGGCCACCAGCGTGACTTCCTCGATCTTCTTGCCAGCGACCTTGAGCGCATTGACCATGGCAGCCGCCACGGTGATGGCCGTGCCGTGCTGGTCGTCGTGGAAGACGGGGATCTTCAGGCGCCGGCGCAGCTCGCGCTCGACGAAAAAGCACTCGGGCGCCTTGATGTCTTCCAGGTTGATGGCGCCGAAGGTGGGCTCCAGCGCGGCGATCACATCGACGAGCTTTTGCGGGTCCTTCTCGTTGATCTCGATGTCGAAGACATCGACGCCGGCGAACTTCTTGAACAGCACGGCCTTGCCCTCCATCACGGGCTTGGAGGCCAGCGCGCCGATGTCGCCCAGGCCCAGCACGGCGGTGCCGTTGGTGATGACGGCCACCAGGTTGCCGCGCGCTGTGTAGCGGAAGGCGGCAGAGGGGTCCTTGACGATTTCCTCGCAGGGCGCTGCCACGCCGGGCGAATAGGCCAGCGCCAGGTCGTGCTGGTTGGCCATGGGCTTGGTCGGAACAATGGTCAGTTTGCCGGGCTTGGGGAACTCGTGGTATTCGAGTGCGGCACGGCGCAGCTGGGCACGTTTATCGGAAGGGGTCGGGGCCGTGTTGTCGGACATCAAGCGTCTCCAGCGAAGGCATGGCCGACGCACGCACCGTTCACTGCGTGCTGCCGGCAGGGTAGGGGGGAGCTGATTGTAGGCCGTGCCGCAATCCCCGCGCTGTGCAGTGAAACAGTTGTGATGCCAGCATGCCCAATCGCCCCGCAGCCGCGCCGGTCTTTGCTTGCGTGCTCCGCAAAAGATAGGCAGCCGTCAAATCGCGTCCAGCGGGAACACGGGGCGCTGTATACGGGCGAAGGCAAAGCGCGTGTAGTCCGAGGTGGTCGCGCCGGGGCTGTCGCATTCGACCAGGGCCGCGCACAGCGGTGCGAACACAGGCCGGCAGTACATGCGCGACTTGAGCAGCACGAAGCGAAACCGCGTGGGGTCCATGCCCACGCAATGGAACACGCCCAGGTCCCAGGGCTCGTGCGTCTGCTCGGTGACCACGATCTGCGCGTCGCCCGTATCCAGGCAGACGCTGCGGCCCATGTGGCAGCGCTGGCCTGTGTAGATGGGGCCGCTGACCGTGTAGGCGCCATCGCTGATGGCGCGCACCGTGCCGCGCAGGCGCAGCGGCTGCTTGTGCAGGCCGATATGCGCCAGCGAGACCTTGTTGCCCAGCGCGATCTCCACCTGCGCGCCTTCGCCGGCCGCGATGAGTGCGGCCACTGCGCCGGGGTCGCACAGCGGCCCCACGGCAATGCCCGACAGGCCCTGCGCCAGCGCGGCCTGCAGCACATCCATGGTGTCGCAGGTGCCGCCGGACATGCAGTTGTCGCCATGGTCGAGCAGCAGCACGGGCCGCGCGGCGCCCTCGGCCAGGGCCTGGGCGCGGCGCAGCGCATCGGCCAGCGGCTCGCTGCGGTAGACATACTCGGCGCGCCGCTGCCAGATGCTCGCGGCCAGGCGGTCCACCGCAGCCTGCGCTGCATCCTGCTCTGCCAGCCGGCAGGTGGCGACCACGCTCATGCAGGGCGCCTCGATATCGGCCAGCGAAAATCCGCCGAAGACCGATACGGCCGGCAGCCCCTGTGCTTCGAGTGCGCGCGCTCCCTCCACGGCATCGCGCATGGGGCCCTCCAGCGTGGTGCTGCGCAGCGTGTGGCTCATCAGGGGCAGGCGGTGCCAGCGCACGCCGTAGCGCGCGCGGCCGGCCAGCATGTCCAGCAGCAGCCGGCCCGCATGCGCGCCGGTCTCGTACATGTCGATGTGCGGATAGGTCTTGAAGCCCACCATCACGTCGGCGTTGTCCACCATCTTGCCGGTGATGTTGCCGTGCAGGTCCAGGGCCACGCCCAGCGCAGCGCCGGGCGCGGCGGCGCGCACGCGCGCCAGCAGGTCGCCTTCGCCATCGGCGCTGTGCTCGGCCACCATGGCGCCGTGCAGGTCCAGCAAGATGGCATCGCAGCCCGGCGCGGCTTCGACGATGCGGCGTGTGAGCTCGTCATACGCGGCGGCCTGTACCGGGCCGCTGGGGTTGGCCGTGGCCGAGACGGGGGTGACCACGGTGGCACCTGCCGCCTCTGCCAGATCGATGAAGGCCGCCATGGCGGTGCGCATGCCCTTGTTGGCCTGGTACGCCGCCTCGCCGTAGGCGGGCGCAAAGGCCTCGATGGGCGTGGGCACGGGCGAGAAGGTATTGGTCTCGTGGTTGAGCCGGGCGATCAGGATTTTCATGCGGCACTTTCCTGAGCGACGCCGGCCGCTGCGAGCATGGCACGCAGCAGCACATTGCAGCCGGCCTCCAGGTGGGCCGGCTCGGCGTCCTCGATCTCGTTGTGGCTGACGCCGCCGGCGCAGGGTACGAAGATCATGGCCGCAGGCGCCATGCGCGCCACATAGACGGCATCATGTCCGGCGCCGCTGACCACGTCCATGGCGCTGTAGCCCAGGCCCGCAGCATGGGTGCGCACGGCTTCCACCAGGTGGGGGGTAAAGGGCTGGGGCGGGAAATAGACCACCTGCTGCACATCGATGGCCAGGCCGCGCTCTGCGGCCACGCGCTCGCAGGCCGCGCGCAGGGCGGTGTCCATTTCCAGCAGCTGCTCGTCGCCGGGCGCGCGCAGGTCCACGCTGAACCTGACTCGACCCGGAATCACGTTGCGCGAGTTGGGGAACACCTCCAGGCTGCCCACGGTGGCGCGCGCATGCGGCAGGCGCTCCATGGCGATGCGGTTGACCTCGGCCACCAGCGCGCTGGCGGCCAGCAGCGCGTCGCGGCGCAACGGCATGGGCGTGGGGCCGGCATGGGCCTCCATGCCCTGTACCGTGACGTCATACCAGCGCTGGCCCAGGGCCGCGCTGACCACCCCGATCACGCAGCCATGCTGTTCCAGCACCGGCCCCTGTTCGATATGGGCCTCGAAATAGGCGCCGATGGCATGTGCCGGCCCGTCCTCGCCCGCATAGCCGATGGCGGCCAGCGCCTCGGCCACGCTGGTGCCCTGGGCATCGCGCTGGGCCAGCGCATGCGCCAGCGTGAAGGCGCCCGCGAACACGCCTGAGCCCATCATGACGGGCACGAAGCGCGAGCCCTCCTCGTTGGTCCACACGGCCACCTCCAGCGGCGCGCGCGTGCGCACGCCGGCATCGCCTAGCGTGCGCAGCACCTCCAGCCCGGCCAGCACGCCGTAGTTGCCGTCGAACTTGCCGCCGGTGGGCTGGGTGTCGATATGGCTGCCGGTGGTCACGGGCGGCAGGCTGTCATCCATGCCGGCGCGGCGCGCGAAGATGTTGCCTATGGCATCGACGCGGATGCTGCAGCCGGCCGCGCGCGCCCACTGCACGAACAGGTCGCGGCCCTGGCGGTCCAGGTCGGTCAGCGCCAGGCGGCAGACGCCGCCCTTGGGCGTGGCGCCGATGCGCGCCAGCTCCATCAGCGACTGCCACAGGCGGGCGCCGTCGATGCGCAGCGCGGCTGCGCCGGCTGGGGTACTGAGATCCATGGGTGACTCCTGGCAATGCAAAAAAGGCGGATCAGGCGATGCCTACGCCCAGGTAGCGGTCCTTCACGGCGTCGTCCGCGAGGAAATCCGCGTTGCTGGCCTCATGCGCAATCGCTCCCTGTTCGATGATGTAGTGCCGGTCGGCCAGCTGGGTGCACACCTCCAGGTTTTGCTCCACCAGCACAATCGCCACGCCCGCGGCCTTGATGGTCTGCAGCTGGGCCACGATCTCTTCGACGATGACGGGCGCCAGGCCCTCGACAGGCTCGTCGAGCATGAGCAGGCGCGGCGCATTCATGAGCGCGCGGCCGATGGCCAGCATCTGCTGCTCGCCGCCCGACAGCTGGCCGCCGCCATTGCCGCGCCGCTCCTTCAGGCGCGGAAAGATGCGGTAGATGTCCGCCAGTTGCCAGGGCGAGTGCTTGCGCTGGCCCAGCAGCAGGTTTTCCTCCACCGTCAGCAGCCTGAAGATGCCCCGGTGCTCGGGCACCAGGCAGATGCCGCGCTGCGCCACGAGATGGGTGGCCAGCGCATGCACGGGCTCGCCGCCAAAGCGGATCTGCCCCTGCGAGGGCCGCAGCACGCCCGCGATGGACTTGAGCGTGGTGGTCTTGCCTGCGCCATTGCGCCCCAGCAGCGTGACCAGCTCGCCATCGCGCACCTGCAGGGACACGCCCTGCAGCACATGGCTTTTGCCGTAATGGGTGTGGATGCCTTCCACCGACAACAGCGCGCTCATGCCTTGCCTCCCGTGATCATGTTGCCCAGATAGGCGCTGCGCACGCGCTCGTCGGCGCGGATATCGTGCGGCAGGCCCTCGGCCAGCACGCGGCCCTGCTGCATGACGGTGATGGTGTCTGAGATGTCCATGACGATGCTCATGTTGTGCTCGATGAGTACCACGGTGTGCTCGTCCTTGAGTCCCTGGATCAGGCGCTTCATCTCATCGAGGTCGTCGATGCCCATGCCCGAAGTCGGCTCGTCCAGAAAAATGGCCTTCGGTTTCGCGGCCAGTGCCATGCCCACTTCCAGCCGCCGCTGCTGGCCGTGGGAGAGGTTGCCGGCGGGCGTGTCCGCATGGCGCTCCAGCCCCAGGCGCGCGAGCACGCCGGCCACGGTGTCGGCGCAGGCGCGCGGTCCCACGGGCGCATTCCAGCAGTCCAGCGCCCTGGCAGGGGCCACGCCCTGGGCGGCCAGGCGCAGGTTCTCGCGCACGGGCAGGGTCAGGAACAGGCTGGTGACCTGAAAGGACCGCGCCATGCCCCGGCGCACGCGCCGGTGGTCGGGCTCGCGCGTCACGTCATGGCCGTCGAACAGGATGCGCCCGCCGCTGACGCTCCGGGTGCCTGTGAGCATGTGAAACAAGGTGGTCTTGCCCGCGCCATTGGGGCCGATGACCGAGTGCACCGTATGGGCGCGCACCTTCAGGTCCACACCGCCCAGGGCGACGAATTTGTCGTAGCGCTTTTCGACGCCCACGGCTTCGAGCAGGATGGGGGAGGCTGCGGTCTTCATGCCTGGCCTCCCTTGGTGGTGGCTGGCACCGCGTCTGCCGGCTGCTGGCGGCGCAGCAGGCCCCACAGGCTCTCGCCCAGCCCCCACAGACCGCGCTGCAGGCCCAGGCTGACGATCATCAGCACCACGCCCAGCAGCAGCAGCCAGCGCGGCCACAGCGTGGACAGCCAGTCGCCCAGCAGCACATAGAAGGCCGCGCCCAGCACCGAGGCCAGCAGGTTGCCCGTGCCGCCGATCACCGTCATCACCAGGATCATTTCGCTGGTGTGGTATTCCGCATTGGACAGGGGGGCGATGCCCGTCATCATGGCGTGCAGCGCACCGGCCAGGCCCGTCACCGCTCCCGAGATCACGAAGGCCTGGAGTTTCAGCAGGCGCAGGTCGTAGCCCACGGCGGCGGCGCGCTCCTCGTTGTCGCGCACCGCCAGCAGGGTGCGTCCGAACATCGATTCGCAGACGCGGCGCAGCAGCCAGAACACCACAAGGAACAGCGCAGCCACGAAGCCGTAGTACTGCCAGGGCGAGGCCAGCGGCCACAGCGTCTGCCCTGCCACCGACAGCGCCGGGCGCGGCACGTCCAGCAGGCCGTTGTCGCCGCCCGTGAGACCGGTGGCCGTGTAGGCGACGAAATAGAACATCTGCGCAAATGCCAGGGTCAGCATCACGAAGTAGGTGCCGCGCTGGCGGATGGCCACCCAGCCGACGATGGCCGCGCCCGCCGCGCCCGTCGCCGTGGCCGCCAGCAGCGCCAGCGGCATGGGCAGCGGCCAGCGCGTCAGCAGCAGGGCGATGGTGTAGCTGCCCAGGCCGAAGAAGATGCCCTGCCCGAAGGACAGCAGGCCCGTATAGCCCAGCAGCAGGTTGCAGCCCATGGCGGCCAGCGCGAAGATCAGCACTTCGCTGGCCAGTGAGCCTGACTGCATGCACAGCGGCATGGCAGCCACGATGGCCAGCGCGAGAAAGAGGTGGGAATGCCTGGTCATGGTGTTCATCCTTTGCGGCCCAGCAGGCCATGGGGGCGCAGCAGCAGCACGGCGGCCATGGCCACGTAGATCATCAGGCGCGCGCCTTCGGGCCACAGCGTGCTCATCACGCTTTGCACGATGCCGATCAACAGGCCCCCGGCCAGCGCGCCGCCAAAGCTGCCCAGCCCGCCCACGACCACGATCACGAAGGCCACGCCCAGGGCTTCCACGCCCATGAAGGGTTCCGCCCCGCGGATGGGCGCGGCCAGCACGCCTGCCAGCGCCGCCGTGGCCGCGCCCAGCCCGAACACCAGGCTGAAGATGCCAAAGACATTCATGCCCAGCAGCGAAACCATCTCGGTCGATTCGCTGCCCGCGCGCACCGCGCTGCCCAGCCGCGTGCCTTCCAGCAGCCACCACAGCAGCACGGCCAGCACGGCCGTGAAGCCGATCACGAACAGCCGGTACTTGGGGTAGACGAAGCTGCCCCACATCACCACGCCCTGCAGCAGCTCGGGCACGGCCACGCTGTCGCCCAGCGGCCCCCACTGCAGGATCACCAGCTCCTGCACCACCAGGGCCAGGCCCACGGTGACGATGATGTGGAACTCGTGCGCCTTGGCGTAGACATGGCGCAGCATGAGCTTTTCCACCAGCCAGCCCAGCGCGCCCACGGCCAGCGGCACCACGACCAGCGACAGCCAGAAGCTCAGGCCCCAGCGCGTCATCTGGTAGCAGAAATAGGCGCCCAGCAGGTAGAAGGCGCCATGCGCAAAATTCACGAAACGCAGCAGGCCGAACACGATGGACAGGCCCACGGCCAACAGGAAATACAGCATGCCGATGCCGATCCCGTTGATGGTCTGAAGCAGGTAGATGCTCATACAGGGTCCGAAACGATGAGGGCCGCAGGCGCAGGCCACTCCGCACCCCGCGCGGGCGGGGTGGCGGATGGACTCTGGCCGCTGCGGCGGCCAGGGACATTCAGGCCAGCCTGCAGCCGGTCTGGTCAGCAGGGAGGAAAGATTTGCCTGAACTCACGACATCCACGTAGTCGTCCTTGTTCTTCATCTTCGCCTTGGCCTTGCCCTTGAGCAGGTAGTAGTTCTTGAGCACCTGGTGGTCGGCCTTGCGCACCTCTTCCTCGCCCGTCAGGCCCTGGTATTTCATGCCCTCCAGCGCGGCGGCCACGGCCTTGGGGTCTGCCGTGCCCGCCTTGATGATGGCGTCGATCATCAGCTTGGTGCAGATGTAGTGGCCCGCCAGGCTGTAGTTGGGATTGGCCTTGAACCTGTCATTGCAGCGCTGCACCAGCTCGCGGTTGAGCGGCGCGTCCACCGTATGCCAGTACTGGGCGCCGAAGTACACGCCATCGCACAGGTCCGCGCCCAGCGACTCGAACTGCTCCAGCCCCGAGGCCCAGGCGATCAGGATGGTCATGTTCTTGTTCATGCCAAAGCTGATGGCCTGGCGCAGCGTGTCCGACGACTGGGCGCCGAAGTTCAGCAGCAGCAGCACGTCGGGCTTGGCGGCCACGGCATTCGTCAGGTAGCCGCTGAACTCTTTTTCGGTCAGCGAGTGGTAGCTGTTGCCCACATGCTCGATGCCCTTTTCCTTGAAGATATTCCTGGCCGCCGTCAGCAGGCCATCGCCGAACACGTACTGCGGCGTGATGGTGTACCAGCGCCTGGCCTTGGGCATGGACTCGATCAGCGGGCGCACGGTCTGCTCGATGGCGCCGAAGGTGGGGGCCGACCAGCGGAAAGTGGCGCTGTTGCAGTCCTTGCCCGTGATCTCGTCGGCACCGGCCGTGGTAATGAAGATACCGCCGGCCTTCTCGGCCTCCTTGCCCATGGCCAGGGCCTCCGACGACAGGATGCCGCCCGCGAAGAAGCGCGCGCCCTGCTGCTGCGAGGCTTCCTGCAGCTTGCGCACGGCCGTGGCAGGCTTGCCCTCGGTGTCCAGCACGGTGTAGGCCAGCGGCCGGCCCAGCGCCTTGCCGTACTGCTCTATGGCCAGCTTCATGCCCAGGTCCGCGTACTTGCCATTGGCCGCGAAGGCGCCCGACATGGGCACCGGGCAGGCGAACTGGATGCTGTCCCTGGATTGTGCCCAGGCGCTGCGGCCCAGGCCCAGCGAGGCCGGCAGCGCGCCCAGCGCCGAGAGTTGCAGGAGGTGACGTCGTTGCATGGGGAACTCCGTTGTGGGTGCAGCAGGCGCGGCGGCCTGGACAGGCTGTTCGCAGCAAGTTGCATGCCAATCGGGGGAGTACGCATGCAGGCCGCTTGATTCATATTTATAGTGATAAATAGCAGAAATAGGGCGCGTGCTAACCCTAAGCACACCAATGCACGCACGCCTGCGCGCCACGGCGGTGCATACTGCACCAAACCCGCATTCAGCAAGGGTGCGCAGATCACCGCGCTCCCCCGGAGAAAACACAACAATGGCTACACAGAAGACGGCCCCCCTGGCGATCCGGCAGCTCAAGCGCCCCGATCTCGTGGCCCAGGAAATCAAGCGTCTCATCACCGAGAAAAACCTCAGCCCTGGCGACCGCCTGCCCCGTGAAAGCGAACTGCAGGCGCAGTTCCAGGTCAGCAAGGGCACCATCCGCGAGGCCCTCAAGTCGCTGGAGGTCCAGGGCCTGATCACCATTTCCACAGGCCCCTCGGGCGGGGGCACCGTGGTCGAGGTGCCGCTGGACCGCACGCTGCAGTTCATGCAGAACTACCTGTTCTTCCAGGAGGTGAGCATCGACGACATCTACACCGTGCGCCAGATGCTGGAGCCCGAGCTGGCTGCGGGCGCCGTGCCCCATCTGACCGAGGCCGATTTCGAGGCGCTGGAGCACAGCATCGCCTGCTGCGACCCCACGCAAAGCCACGATGACCTGGTGAGCCAGCGGCGCGATGACATGAACTTTCACGACATCCTCGCCGCCGCCAACCCCAACCCGTTCCTGCGCTTTACCTGCGAGCTGATCAACGAGATGATCCGCCAGCTCATCGTCTTCGCCAACCGCACGCCGCAGTCCGAGCACCGGCGCTTCGGCGAAGCCAATGCGCAATTCCACCGCAGCATCGTGCAGGCCGCGCGCGCGCGGGATGTGGAGAAAGTGCGTGCCCTGATGCAGCAGCACATGCGCGACGCGGCCAGCAGCGTCAAGCGCATGAAGGGGCGCCTGCAGGGGCGGCTCATCCTCGATGCCGACAACCTGCGCAGTCCGCGCCCGCGCCGTGGTGCGCAGGCGCCTCAAAAGGCTGCTGCCAAGGCTGCTGTCAAGGCGGCCGGCAAGGCGGCCCCGACCCCCACTGCCACGGCCTTGTCCACGGCAAAGCCGCCTGCCGCAAAGCCGCCATCTGCGCGCGCTGCCGCACGTAAGCGCGCCGCCTCCTGAATGGCCAATGCCGCTGGCATCGGGCGCACGGGCTGCTATGCTGCGGCGCGCCTGTATCGGCACACTCCCGAGAAGAACCTATGAGACAAGCCACTTTCACCACCCCTTTCGCCCATCTGTGGCGTGCACTTGCCGGCGGCATTGCGCTGGCCGCCGCGCTGGCGGCGCCCTGCGCCCAGGCCCAGGGCACGGGCAGCTACCCCTCCAAGACCATCCGCCTGATCGTGCCCTTCGCCCCTGGTGGCTCCACCGATATCCTGGGCCGCCTGTTGGCGCAAAAGCTCGGCGAGAGCATGCATGCCACGGTGGTGGTGGACAACAAGCCCGGTGCCAATGGCACCATTGGCTGTGATCTGGTGGCAAAGGCTCCCGCCGACGGCTATACCGTGGTGCTGGGTGATGTGGGCTGCATGGCCATGGCCAAGGGCCTGTACACCCGGCTGCCCTATGACCCGCTGCGCGATTTCGCGCCCGTCAGCCTGGTGGCGCGCAGTCCGCTGGTGCTCACGGTAGGGGCGCAAAGCCCGTTCCACTCGCTCAGGGAACTGACGGCGGCGGCCCAGGCCCAACCCGGCCGGCTCAACTACCCCTCCTCCGGAACAGGCGGCCCCAACCACCTGGGCGCGGAGCTGTACGCCATGCAGGCCAGGGTCAAGGTGGGCCATGTGCCCTACAAGGGCAGTGCGCCCTCGGTCGTGTCGCTGGTCGCCGGCGAGACCGATTTCGGCTTTCTCACGGCTGTGACCATCGCCTCCCAGCTCAAGGCGGGCAAAGTGCGCGCCCTTGCCGTGGCCCACAACGAGCGCCTGCAATCCATGCCCGATGTGCCCACCATGTCCGAAGCGGGCCTCAAGGATTTCACGGCGGATGCCTGGTTCCTTGCGGCCGTGCCTGCCGGGACGCCCAAGCCCATCGTGGACCGGCTGTACGCCGAGATCGCCAAGGCCCTGCCCGCTGCCGATGTCAAGGAAAAGCTGGATGCCATGGGCGTGCTGCCGTCTGGCCTTGCGCCCGATGCCTCGGCCCGGTTCCTGCGTGTGGAAGTGGACAAGTGGCGTGAGGTGATCAAGAGCGCAGGCATCACGCTGGACTGAGTTTGCACAGCGCCTGTGCCATGCAAAAAGCCCCTGGGCCGCGAGGCCGCAGGGGCTTTGTCGTGAAAGACGCTCAGTGGGTCTCGGCCAGGGCATCTCCCAGGGCGCTGACCAGGCGCTCGATCTCGGCCTTCTCGCTGATGAAGGGGGGCGCCAGCTGGATGGTGTCGCCGCCGTAGCGCACATAAAAGCCCTTGTCCCAGCACTTCATGGCGATCTCGTAGGGGCGGCGTGCGGGCTCGCCGGGCAGGGACTCGATGGTGAAGCCCGCAGCCAGGCCGAAGTTGCGGATGTCGGCCACATGCCTTGCGCCCTTGAGGCTATGCACGGCCTGCTCGAAGAAGGGCGCCAGCGCACGCACGCGGCCCGGCCCGTCCTCGCTTTGCAGCAGCTCCAGCGCTGCCACGCCAGCCGCGCAGGCAATGGGGTGGGCCGAGTAGGTGTAGCCATGCGGAAATTCCAGCATGTACTCGGGGCCGCCAGCGGCCATGAAGGTGCTGTAGATCTCCTTGCTGGCCACCACGGCGCCCAGGGGCTGGGTGCCGTTGGTCACCTGCTTGGCGATGTTCATGATGTCGGGCGTGACGCTGAAGGCTTCGGCCGCCGTCATGGCGCCGCAGCGGCCAAAGCCCGTGATGACCTCGTCGAAGATCAGCAGGATGTTGTTCTGCGTGCAGATCTCGCGCAGGCGCTGCAGATAGCCGGCCGGAGGAATCACCACGCCGGCCGAGCCCGAGAACGGCTCGACGATGACGGCCGCGATGTTGCTGGCGTCATGCAGGGCAATCAGGTCCAGCAGGCGGTCCGCCAGCGCGCGGCCGTCGGTCGCGGGCAGGCCCTTGTGAAAGGAGCCCAGCGGCGGCTGGGTGTGGGGCAGGTGGTCGGCTTCCACGCCCTGGCCGAAGGTCTTGCGGTTGCCCACCATGCCGCCGACCGAGATGCCGCCGAAGTTCACGCCGTGGTAGCCCTTTTCGCGGCCGATCAGCCGGGTCTTGCTGCCCTGGCCCTTGGCGCGCCAGTAGGCGCGCGCCATCTTCAGCGCCGTGTCGGCGGCTTCCGAGCCCGAGCCCGTGAAGAACACATGGTCCAGTCCAGCAGGCGTCAGCTCCTTGATCTTGTTGGCCAGCGCGAACGAGGCGGGGTGGCCGAACTGGAAGGCCGGCGCATAGTCCAGCTGATGTGCCGCGCGTGCAATGGCGTCGGCGATCTCGCGGCGGCCATGGCCCAGGCCCGTGCACCACAGGCCCGACAGGCCGTCGAAGATCTTGCGGCCATCGCCATCGGTGTAGTAGGCGCCCTGGGCGCCGGTGATCATGCGCGGGCGCGCCTTGAAGTCGCGGTTGCCGGTGAAGGGCATCCAGTGGGCATCGAGCCAGGCGGCATCCGTGCGTGTGGCGGGGGCAAGCTGTTCGGTGGGAACCAGGGTCATGGCGATCTCCTCGGGCGGCTGGGAGCAGAAAAGGAATCAGGCCATTGTGAGCGCACCATTTGATTTCTCGAAGATCGATGTATCGAGGTTTACTTGCTGATTCCTGCAAGTAAATAGAGGTACTGCCGTCGTTCTATAGTGGGCTGCTGCGGCACTGCGCAGACGGGCGCAGCGCGGGAGGTAGATGGCAATGGCGGATTTTTCCGGAGATTCCGGGCGGCGTCCACGCGCCGCCCTGGGTCAGCTCAGTGATATGGACCTGCGCCTGCTGCGGGTGTTCAGGACGGTGGTCGAGTGCGGCGGCATGGCGGCGGCCGAGCTGGAGCTCAATATCGGCAGCTCCACGCTGAGCCGGCACATGAAGGACCTGGAGCAGCGCCTGGGTCTGACGCTGTGCCGGCGCGGACGCGCGGGCTTCGCGCTCACGCCGGAGGGCCATCGCATCTATGAGTCCACGCTGCAGCTGCTGGGCGGGGTGGAGCGCTTTCTGGGCCAGGTGGACGACATTCATGGCCGTCTGGCCGGCACGCTGGATGTGGCGCTGTTCGACAAGACCGTGAGCAACCCCCATTCGCGCATCCCCGAGGCGATTGCCGCCCTGCACGATCAGGCGCCGCAGCTGCACCTGCGTCTGCACGTGGCCTCCATACAGGCCATCGAGCGTGGATTGATGGAAGGGCGCTGGCAGGTGGGCATCCTGCCATCGGCTCCCAGCTCCGGAGCCCTGGACAGCGCGCAGCTGTTCGGCGAGCGCATGCAGCTTTATTGCGCGCCCGGCCACGCGCTTTATGGGGCCGACCATGGTGCGCTGGACTGGGACAGCCTGGGCGCGCACGCCTTCGCGGGGCTGGGCTACCAGTCGCCCAACATGGCGCTGAGCCATCAGGCCGGTCTGCAGCGCCAGGCCACGGGCTTCGACCAGGAGGCCATCGCCATGCTGGTGCGCTCGGGCCGTTATCTGGGGTTCCTGCCGGACCACTATGCGCGGCCGATGGAAGCCCAGGGCCTGCTGCAGGCCGTTGCCGCACAGCGCTTTTTCTACCTGTGCGATTTTTTTGCGGTCTGGCGCAGTGCCGTGGCGCCCGGGCGCGCCGCCAAGGTTTTCATGGATGCACTGCTGCAAGTCCATGGAAAACACCCTGAGCACAGGTTGTCCAGAATGTAATGCATATTGAATTGAACATGTTGCAAACATGTTTTTTCACAATTTATACACAAGTCATTTCGCGGATAAATGATTGACAATATTTGGCATTTCGCCATCTGACGCTGGTTCAGCCTGTGCGGCAGATGCCGAAATCCAGCCATGCGTGCCCTGCCCGCTCAGCAGGCGCTGGTGTCCGCCAGTCCGGCCAGCATCTCTGCCAGCCATTGCCCGAACGGGGGCGTGTGGATGCGTGCCGTTGCCATGATGGCTCTCCCCGGCTGCGGCTCAGGCCACGGCCGTGGCGTTGCGGCGCAGTCCGCGCTCCCACAGCTTTTCGTGGAAGAAGAAAGCGACGGCCTGTACGGTGGGCTCCAGCAGGCTGAGCGTCAGCGCTGCCCAGAGATTGCCAGTGACGGCATAGGCCACAGCGGCGGCCACGGTCACGTGAATGAGGTAGTAGCTGGCGGTCTTCATCAGTGTGGTGCGGTGCTGGCGCAGTACCTGCTGGATATGGCGCATGTCAGGCTCCTTGGTATGGAGCCTCCATGCTATGCAATAAAAATAGCGATTTCCAATTGAAATATACAAATCGATTCATTTGTTCTACCGATAGGGTGTCTGCTGTAGATACACTTTGTTTCCATCACGAGGAGCCCGCATGAATTGGGATCGGTTATTCGTTCTGGGCTGGGCGCCGCACTCGCAGTGGTTCCTGTGGCTCAACCCTGGATTGGTCATGGTGTCGGTGGTCGTTGCCATTGCCACCTCGATGCTGGCCATGCAGATCGCAGGCCTGGCGCGCAGCGCCACATCGGCCAGGACCCGCCAGGTGAGCGTGCTGACCGGTGCCGTCTGCCTGGGGGCAGGCATCTGGGCCATGCACTTCATCGGCATGCTGGCCTTTCTTCCCTGCACCTTCGGTGATTTCGATCCCCTGGTCACGGCGCTGTCCATGCTGCCCAGCCTGCTGGCGTCCTGGCTGGCGCTGACCCTGATGGCGCGGCCCCGGCTGTCCGTGAAGGCGCTGCTGGGAGGGGGCGTGCTCATGGGCCTGGGCATCGGCTCCATGCACTACATCGGCATGGCCGCCGCCGAGACCTGGACCTGGATGCTCTATGACCCATGGGGCGTGCTGCTGTCGGTGCTGGTCGCGGCCTCCATGGCCATGCTGTCGCTGTGGGTGCGCTTCCGGGTGGGCCACACAGGCAGCCGCCTGTGGCCGACGCTGGTGGCCGGCTGCGTCATGGGCCTGGCCATCTCCTGCATGCACTATGCCGGCCTGTATGCGCTGCGCTTCAAGCCCGAGATCGATACTCTGGCCGCAACCCAGGATCCTCCCACGCATGCTTTGCTGGTGTTTTCCATCATCGGTGTGGTGGTGCTGATCTTCGGATTGGTGTCCGCCGTCAACATGACGCTGCGCTACCGCCAGGTCTACCGCCAGGTCCAGCGCAGCGAGTCGCGCCTGCGCGCCGTGGTCGAGACGGCGGTGGACGGCATCATCACCATTGATGGCAAGGGCTGCATCATTTCGTTCAATGGCGCTGCCGAGCGGCTGCTGGGCTGGAGCGCTCAGGAGGTCATCGGGCGCAACGTCAGCATGCTCATGCCGGAGCCGGACCGCAGCGGGCACGACGGCTATCTGGAACGCCACCTGCATACCGGCATCACCAGCGTGATCGGTTCGGGCCGCGATGTCCATGCCCAGCACAAGGACGGCTCGCTCATCGCCGTGCGTCTGGCCGTCGGCCGGGTGGATACGCACGATAGTCCGCTGTTTGTCGGCTTTCTGACCGACATCCGCGAGCGGCGCCAGATGCTGGAGACGCTGCGCCGCAGCGAAGAGCAGTATCGATCCCTGATCAACAACGTGCCCGGCACCACGTTCCGCTGCCTGTACGACGGGCACTGGACGCCACTGCTGCTGAGCCGCTCCGTCGAGGTGCTGACCGGCTGGACAGAGCAGGACTTTCTGTCGGGCCGCACAGGATGGGACCAGATCATCCACCTCGACGACCGTGCCCGCCTGGAAGCCACTGTGGCTGCCGCCCTGGAGCAGCGCCAGACCTATGAGGCCGAGTACCGGCTGGTGCACCGCGATGGCAGCATCCGCTGGGTGAGCGAGACCGGGCGGGGCGTTTTCGACGAACACGGCAAACCGGCCTGGATCGATGGGGTCATCATGGACCAGACGGCAGCCCGCGCCCGCAATGCCGAGTTCGAGGGCACGGTGCGCGCCATCGACCTGTCGCTGGCGACCATCGAGTACGACCTGACAGGCCATGCGCTGCACGCCAACCGCAATTTCCTGGACCTGTTCGGCTACCGTCTCGACGAGGTGGTCGGACAGCACCATGCCATGTTCTGCGAGCCCAGCTATGCGCGCACGCCTGAGCACATGCGCTTCTGGGAGCGGCTGGGCGCAGGCGAGTTCCAGGCGGGCGAGTTCCTGCGCTGCGGTCGCGAGGGCCGGCGCATCTGGGTGCAGGCGACCTACAACCCCATCCGCGATGCGCATGGCCAGGCCTACAAGATCGTCAAGCTGCTGACGGATATCACTGCCCAGCGCAAGATGGCCCAGGAACTGGTGCTGGCCAAGGAGCATGCCGAGGCGGCAGCCGCCGCGCGCAGCACCTTTCTGGCCAACATGAGCCATGAAATCCGCACGCCTATGAACGCCATCATCGGCTTCACCGAAGCACTGCGCGATACCGACCTGCAGCCCACGCAGGCGCGCTACCTCGATACCGTGCACTATGCGGCGCGCTCCATGCTGCGCCTGCTCAATGACATCCTGGACACGGCCAAGCTCGACAAGGGAGCGGTGGAGCTGGAGATCGAGGATTTCTCGGTGCGCGAGCTGTGTCAGCAGATCATGGCCTCGCTGCGCATCACGGCCGACAGCAAAGGGTTGGATCTGCGGCTGGACTTCGACCCCCACACTCCGCAGGCGCTGCGTGGCGACAGCATGCGTGTGCAGCAGATTCTCGTGAACCTGCTGGGCAACGCCATCAAATTCACCGAGCGCGGCCATGTGCTGCTGCGCGTGCGCTATGCGCAGGGAGTTCTGCTGCTGGGCGTGCACGATACGGGCATCGGCATTGCGCCGGACAAGATCCAGCGCATCTTCGACCCTTTTGCCCAGGCAGATGCTTCCACCACGCGGCGCTTTGGCGGCACGGGGCTGGGCACGACGATTTCGCGCCAGCTGGCCGAGCTGATGGGCGGCCGCATCGAACTGAGCAGCACACTGGGCGTGGGTTCCGTGTTCGAGGTGCGGCTGCCGCTGCCCGTGGGCGAGGCCCGGCTGGCCGAGCGCACGGTGCTCTCGCGCGGCCTTCCGCCGCTGCGGATTCTGGCGGTGGACGATGTGCCCGAGAACCTGGAGCTGCTGCAGATCAACTTCGCCAGCCAAAAGCATGAGATCGTGCTGGCCCCTGATGGCGCCGAGGCACTGCGTCAGGTGCAGACCCGTGAACCCCCCTTCGATATCGTGCTGATGGACCTGCAGATGCCGGGCATGGATGGCCTTGCCGCGACGCGCGCCATCCGTGCCTGGGAGCGTCAGCAGCAGCGCAGGCCCGTGCCCATCATCGCCCTGTCGGCCAGCGTGCTCGAAAAGGACCGGGCCGATGCCAGCGCGGCAGGCATGGATGGCTTTGCCTCCAAGCCGCTGGATATGGCGCGGTTGCAGGCCGAGATGGCCCGCCTGCTGTCGCTGCAGCTGGCGCTGATGCAAGCCCGGCCCCCGGCTCCAGCCACGACGCCTGCGGGCGCAGCGGACACCACGGTGGACTGGGCCTCGGGCATGGCGCTGTGGGGCCGGGCCGAGTCCATGGTGGCAGCCATCCGGCGCTTCCTCGCCGAACAGGCGGACCTCGCGCCAAGGCTGCGCAGCGCGCTGCAGCAGCCCGATCCGCAAGCGCTGGCCGGCCTGGCCCATCGTGTGCGCGGCGCTGCGGGCAATCTGGGGCTGCAGGCGGTCTACCGGCTGGCTTCCCGCATCGAAGACCAGGCGCAGGAGCAGGCGCCTGTGGAGAGTCTGCAGGGCCTCATCGACCAGGTGGAGCAGGCCCTGGATGCCGTGGCCCTGGAGCTGCAGCGGCGCGATCCTGCCGCAGCCGCCAGCGCCAGCGCCAGCCCGGGGCCTGCCTGCGCGCAGCCGGGCACAGCCGGCGAAGCCGCAGCCGCGCCGCGCCTGCCCGCTTCGGCAGGTCCCTGGCTGGAGCGTGTCATTGCCGCATTGCAAAATGGGGAGCTGGACACGCCAGCCATGCAGGAGCTGGCCCAGGTTTTGTCCGCCGATCTGCTGCAGCCGCTGCAGCAGGCCCTGGATAATTTCAATTTCGAACGTGCACAAGACTGCGCCCTGCGGCTGCAGCAGCAGCTGGGCCCGATCGATGGAGATAGAGCATGAACCCGACCACCCCACTGGTCCCGGACAAGCGGCCACGCCTGCTGCTGGTCGATGACGACCCGACGAATCTGCATGTGCTGCGGCAGATTCTGGGCGATGAGTACCGGCTCTCGTTCGCCACCGATGGCCAGCGTGCGCTGCAACTGGCCGAGCACCAGCCGGATCTGATCCTGCTGGACATCATGATGCCCGGCATGGATGGCTACGCCGTGTGCCGCCAGCTCAAGTCCCAGCCCAGGACGGCCCGCATTCCCGTGATCTTCATCACCGCCCTGTCGGACGGCCAGGACGAGGCCCTGGGCTTTGCAGAAGGCGCCGTGGACTACATCGTCAAGCCCGTGCGTGCGCCCGTGGTGCGCGCGCGCGTGCGCAACCACCTGTCCCTGGTCCAGGTCGATGAGCTGCGCGACACCCGGCTGCAGATCGTGCAGCGCCTGGGCCGCGCCGCGGAATACCGCGACAACGAGACCGGCATGCATGTGATCCGCATGAGCCACTACGCCAGGATACTGGCGCTGGCGGCCGGCTGCTCCGACGAATGGGCCGACGACCTGCTCAACGCAGCTCCCATGCACGATGTCGGCAAGATCGGCATTCCTGATGCCATTTTGCTCAAGAAGGGGCCGCTGACCGATGAGGAGTGGGCCATCATGCGCAGGCATCCGGAAATCGGCGCCGAAATCATCGGCGAGCATGACTCTCAGGTGCTGCAGATGGCATGCACCATCGCCTTGACCCACCATGAGAAATGGGACGGCAAAGGCTATCCGCGTGGCCTGGCGGGAGAGGAGATCCCGCTGGCCTCGCGCATCGTCGCCGTGGCCGATGTGTTCGATGCGCTGACAACGGCCCGGCCTTACAAGCACGCCTGGTCGGTGGACGATGCCCTGGCCCATATCGCCCAGCAGGCCGGCTCGCACTTCGACCCCCGGCTGGTGCCCCTGTTCATCGGCCTGCGCCCCCAGGTCGAGGAAATCCGGGCGCGCTGGATGGATTGACCTCCTGTTTTTGCCATGTCCCTGTCTTGTTCCCCCTCCGAGGCCGCAGGCCGGCGCGTGCGCCCGCTGACCGTGGCGGATCTGCCAGACCTGCTGGCCGTGCAGCGCGCCTGCTATGGAGATGGCTTCGAGGAAAGCCGTGAAGTCTTCGCGCGGCGCCTGGCCAGCCCGGCCAACTGTTCGCTGGCGCTGGAGCTGGCAGGCCGGCTGTGCGGCTATCTGGCCGCCTACCGCAGCCGCCTGTCCAAGGTCACCCCCCTGCATGGCGACTTCGAGGCGGTGGACGCGCCCGATACGCTCTACCTGCATGACATGGCCGTGCACCCGGATGCCGCAGGCCAGGGGCTGGCCCGGGCGCTGCTGCAGCCGCTGTGGGAACGGGCGCGCGCGCAGGGGTTGCGGCACACGGCCCTAGTGTCCGTCCAGGGCTCGCGCGGCTACTGGGAGCGCCACGGCTATGCCGCGCATCCCCTGACCAGTGCCCGGCAGCGCCAGCACCTGGACAGCTACGGCCCGGATGCCCTGTACATGGCCCGGCACCTGTGAACGGTGCGCGGGCGCAGGCAAGCAGACCCTGTGCGCCGTGCCGGGGCATGCGCCGAAGGGTTTTCGCCGCCTCTGGTCATAATGCCGGCCATGCCCGATCGCTGGAAACCCAATGTCACCGTGGCAGCCATCATTGAGCGCGATGGCCGCTTTCTGCTCGTCGAAGAAGACACGGCCGACGGTGTGCGCTATAACACCCCTGCCGGCCACCTGGACCCTGCCGAGTCGCCGGTCGATGCCTGCGTGCGCGAGGTGGACGAGGAAACAGCCCACGACTTCGTGCCCACGGCACTGGTGGGCATCTATCTCAACCGCTTCGTGCGCACCCGCTCCGGTGCCGACATCACCTACCTGCGCTTTGCCTTCACGGGGGAACTGGGCGCCTGGCGCGCCGGCCAGGCGCTGGACGAAGGCATCCTGCGCACGGTATGGATGACGCTGGACGAACTCCAGGCCTGCGCCCACCAGCACCGCAGCCCGCTGGTGATGCAAAGCATCTCGGACTACCTGGCTGGCCGCCGCTACCCGCTGGAGCTGATCCATACCGATCCCAGCGTCCTGAGCGTGCCCCGGCCGCATTGAGCACACGCGCCTGCCCGGCCCTGTCACAAAACATGGGGCTGCAGCGTCCTGATGCCATGCAGACCCCCTCCGACCCCACCGATGACGGCCTGGCGCAGTTCCTGCGCTACCGTCCCCGCCTGTTTGGCCTGGCCTACCGCATGCTGGGCCAGCGCGCCGAAGCCGAAGACCTGGTGCAGGAAGCCTGGCTGCGCTGGCAGGCCAGCGAGCGCAGCGCCATTGCCCAGCCCGAGGCCTGGCTGGTCGCCGTCACCTCGCGCCTGGCCGTGGACCGGCTGCGCCGCCTGCATGCCGAGCGCGCCCACTACCAGGGCTTTTGGCTGCCCGAGCCTCTGGTCCAGCCCTGGGCCGAGGAGACCGCGCCCTCGGCCCAGGATCTGCTGGAGCGCGCCGGCGACGTTTCCACCGCTTTGATGTTCGTGCTGGAGCAGCTCACGCCCGACGAGCGCGCGGCCTTTTTGCTGCGCGAGGTCTTTGACGCCGACTACGCCGAAGTGGCCCAGGCCCTGGGCCGCAGCGAGGCCGCCTGCCGCCAGCTCGTGCACCGCGCGCGTGGCCACGTGCAGGCCGGCCGGCCTCGGTTTTCCGCGCCGCCCGGTGCCCATGCGGCGCTGCTGCGCCGCTTTGCGCAGGCGGTGCAGGGCGGTGATTTCGCGCAGATCCAGGCACTGTTCGCGCCCGATGCCGAGCTCATCAGCGACGGCGGCGGCAAGGTCCCCTCGTTTGGCCGGGTGCTGCAGACGGGCCGGCGCCTGGCGCTGCTGTACTTCGCCACCGCGCGCCGGCTGCGGCGCGACGGCCAGCGCCAGACCCTGCATCTTGCGTGTGTCAACGGACTGCCCGGCCTGCTGCGCTGCATTGACGGCCAGCTGGAATCGGTGCAGACGCTGCTGGTCGAAGATGGCCTGGTGCGCCGCATCTACACCCTGCGCAACCCCGACAAGCTGGCTGGCGTGACCGTGCCGCCGCAGATGCTGCCGTAGTCAGATGATGGAAAATTCCTGGGGCGCTGTCCCAGGGAAGATGCTCTGCAGCGGCTCCGGGCCCAGGCCGTACATGCGCCGGAACAGGCCGCCCAGCAGCGCGCGGTACTCATTGAGCACGGGGTGGTCGCGGTTCTGGAACAGATTCTTCTGGCTGACCTCGACCTGCTCGCCCACGATGCGCCCGCCTGCCCGCGAAGACAGCCCGCCGCCCAATACCCAGTAGGCCGTGCCATGGCCATGGTCCGTGCCCCTGTTGCCGTTTTCCCGGAAGGTGCGGCCGAATTCGCTGATCACCACCACCACCGTGTGGCGCCACGCTTGCGGGCCGATTTCCTGGGCAAAGCCTGCCAGACCCTGCCCCAGCTCCTCCAGACGGTTGGCCAGTGCACCTGTGGCGCCGCCCTGGTTGACATGGGTGTCCCAGCCGCCGACGTCCACGAAGCCCAGATCGAAGCGCTCGCGCATGAGTGCCGCCATGCGCCGCGCCACCAGGGAAAAGCCCTTGGCGCTGATGGCATCGCGCCCCGCCTGGTCCATCTCCTGCTGCACGCTGCGCTGCACGGCGTCGCGCACGGCAAAGCCTTCGCGCACGGCATCTGCCAGGGGCGAGCCTTCGTACATCGACGCAATCACCTGGCTGTGCCTGTCGTCCACGCCGCCCCGTCCTACCGAGGACAGCGCCATGTTCGGTGCAGGCAGGCTGCCGCGCAGCACCAGGGGCAGCTGCCCCGTGAAAGCCATCGGCGTGGCGCGACTGTGGCCATCGCGTGACAGCGCCTGTGCCAGCCGGTTCAGAAAGCCCGAGCGGCTGCTGTGGCTGCCTTGCGCGCCCTGGCCCATTTCGATGCCATCCTGCGTCTCGAAATGGCTGCGTGACAGATCATGCGTGCCCGCGAACGGCACAAAGCAGGTCTGGCCGGCCATGAACAGCGGATGGATGCTGCCCGCCAGGGCCGGGTGCAGGCCCCATTGGCTGTCCAGCGCCAGCGCGCCCTGGGCCTGCCCGGGCCGGGCAATGGCAATGCCGGGCCGCGCCTCGTAGTAGAAGTCGCTGTGCGTGGGCACCAGCAGACTGTTGCTGTCATAGGCGCCGCGCAGAAAAACCAGCAGCAGGCGCGGCGTGGCGCTCTGGGGCGCTGCCGCCCGCAACTGCCCCAGGTGGGCGGTGAAGGGCAGGGCGGCTGCCCGGGCGAGAAAGTGGCGTCGCTGCATGGCACGTCTCCGTCGTTTCAGCGGAACATCATTTCAGGAGCGGACAGAAAATAAGTGTTCCAGTCGGCCGTGCTGCGTGCCTGGGCCAGTGCCGCCCGTGTGGAGGCGCTCCACTGCGGCAGCCGCTCGCGCACGCTGGGCATCGCAGACAGCGTGGGGTAGGGCGGCTGCTCCAGCGGCGCCCTGGGATCGCTGCGCAGCAGCACGGCGCTGCGCGTGGCCATCTGGCGCGCCACCTCGAAGCGCGCGGCCATCTGCCCGGAGCCGGCCCAGTCGGACTGCATCTGCGGATAGCCATCCGGCGTTTCATGCGCATACAGGTTCTGCCCCAGCCGGTTGATCCAGCCCAGCACCGGCGCCACATCGGTGGCTACGCGCTGGTCCAGTGACAGCCGCGTGGCAGCCAGCACGTAGTGCAGCGGATCGCGGAACTTCTGGCCGAAGCGCTCGGCCTCAGGGGCTGCCAGCAGCGCGGCCAGCGTGGCGGCCATATCCCCGTTGCTGCGCGTGAAGGCCTCTGCCGTGCGCTGCACGAGCGCAGCCGGCGGGTCGTCGGCGATGAAAAACACGGCCAGCTTGCGCGCGATGAACCGCGCCGTTGCCGGGGCGGCAGCAATGCGGTCCAGCGCCTCCCCGACCTCGGCCATGCCGCGCTGGCGCATGGGCCGGCCGAGAAAGGTCTTGGGCCCATAGTCATGGCGTGCGGGGTTGAACTCGAAAAAACCGTCGCGCAGGTAATCGTCCCGCTGCGCGGGGCGCAGGCGCGGCGGCGCATCGTCGGGAGTCAGCCGCACGCCGACCCCGGTCAGAATGCGCGCCAGCTCCTGCACGTCGGCCTGCGTATAGCCGCCGTCCACGCCCATGGTGTGCAGCTCCATCAGCTCGCGCGCATAGTTCTCGTTGATGCGGCCTGCCGCGTTGCTGGCATTGTCCAGGTAGCGCAGCATGGCCGGATGGCGCATCGAGGCCTCCAGCAGATCGCGCAGGCGGCCCAGTGCATGGGGGCGGATGGCCCGCTCCTCGTAGTCGCCCACCCAGGCGCGCAGATCGGCCTTGCGCAGGCTGACGCTGAAGTGGTTCATCCAGAACCAGGTCATCTGCTCGCGCAACTGGGCTGGCGAGTACAGCGCACGCACCACGAATCGGGTCTGGGCCTCTGTGCCCCACTGGTTCAGCTGGCGTTGCAGCGCCTGCTGCAGCCGGGTTTTCTCATCCCCGGTGGCCTGCTGCGCCGCCTTGCGCTGCGCGGCCAGGCCGCTGGCAATGTCCTGCATCGACCTGCGGCTGATATCCAGCGCATCGATCAGCTGCTGCGCCTGTGGCGGCAGCGGCGCATCCTGCAACTGCAGCTGCTGTGCCAGCCAGGCTTTCAGGCCCAGGCGCTGCAGCCCGGCATCGCTGCTGTCGTTGGCGCCCCAGGTGACGCGGTCCAGCCATTGCAGGCGCTGCTGCGCGGTCAGCGGCGCATCGGGCAGCGCCTGCAGTGCGCCCGGCAGTGCGCCCGGCAGCGCCGGCGCCCCTGGCAGCGAGGAGCAGCCCGATGCCAGGGCGGCTGCTGCGAGAGTGATCAGGGTCCGGCGGCGCATGGTCTGTTGGTGATGTGGGATCGGACGCCAGCATGGACTGCTGCATCGTGCATCCGTGTAAAGCTTTGGTAGCAAAACGCAAAAAAAAGCGGAGTGTGAAACACTCCGCCTGCATCGGATGCCGTTGCCGCCGCCTTATTTGTGGGCCCGGCCGGCGCAATCCGCGCATTGGCCGTACAGGGCCATGGAATGGTCCTGGATGACCCAGCCCTTGGCCTTGGCGATCAGGTTCTGGCGCTTCTCGATCTCGGGGTCGTAGAACTCCTCGACCTTGCCGCAGCTCGTGCACACGAAGTGGTCATGGTGCTGGCCCTCGTTGAGCTCGTAGACGGCCTTGCCGCTTTCGAAGTTGCTGCGGATCAGGATACCGGCCTGCTCGAACTGGGTAAGCACGCGGTAGACGGTGGCCAGGCCGATGTCCGAGCGCTCGTCCAGCAGCACTCGGAACACGTCCTCGGCCGTCATGTGGCGTTGCGCGCCCTTCTGGAAAATCTCCAGGATCTTCAGCCGGGGAAGCGTGGCCTTCAGGCCGGTACTCTTGAGTTCGTCGATGTTCTTCATGTCTGGGTCTGAGGCAGAGACTGCCCGCTGGCCTGGCGCGATGGCAGTCCCGGGACGGCGAACGAATGGCCCTGGTACCAGGGGCGTCTGAGTGATCGGATGCCGCCGGGACCAGCCGCTACAATGATCCCGATCATATCCCTATGCTAATACCAATGCATGTTCAAGCCCGTTGCCGCACTGGTGTGGCACTGACTCTGTTGGTCGGCGCGGCGCTGGCCGGCTGCAGCAGCCTCGATGGCGCCGCGCACCGCGTGGCCAATGTCGTCACACCCTACAAGGTGGAAGTGGTGCAAGGCAACTTTGTCTCGCGCGAGCAGGTCGAGGCCCTGCAGCCCGGCATGAGCCGCCAGCAGGTGCGCGACATCCTCGGCACGCCGCTGGTGACCAGCGTGTTCCACGCCGACCGCTGGGAGTATGTGTTCACGATCCGGCGCGCAGGCGTCGATTCCCAGGTGCGCAAGCTGACCGTGTTCTTCGACGGCGACCTCTTCGCGCGCTCGCAGGGCGATGAAATGCCGACCGAGGCGGAGTTCGTCGCCAGCCTGGGCACCCGAAAGAAGCTGGGTGCGGTGCCGCCTCTGGAGGCCACCGAGGCCCAGCTGGCCAAGTACCCGGCTGCCAAGCCTGCCGAGGCGTCTGCCGCCGAGGCGTCTGCGCCGGCGGCTGCCAGCTATCCGCCGCTGGAGCCCGGCGCCCGATGACATCGCCGCTGGCATGCCGTGATGCGTGCCGGCGCCTTTCCGTGCTCAGGCCGCAGCGGTGCCCTGGATGTGACATCCAGGCGTGCCGGCATGCCGCGCACTGTTTGCCTCTTCCATTCCCGACATGACTGCTGCTTCCCCTGCTTCCTCCTCTCCCCTTCGCGTGGCCGTGGCCGGCGCCTCCGGCCGCATGGGCCGCATGCTGATCGAGGCCATCCTGCAAAGCAAGGACCTGGCGCTGGCCGTCGCGCTGGACCGCCCCGACAGCCCGTTCCTGGGCACCGATCCCTCGGCCTTCCTGGGGCATGCCAGCGGCATCGTCATCGAAAGCGATGTGCGCGCCGCACTGGCCAAGGCCGACTGCCTCATCGACTTCACGCGCCCTGAAGGCACGATGGACCATCTGGCCATCTGCGCCGACCTGGGCGTCAAGCTGGTCATCGGCACCACGGGCTTCAGCGACGAGCAAAAGGCGCGCATCGCCGAATACGCCCAGCGCACGGCCGTCATGTTCTCGCCCAACATGAGCGTGGGCGTGAACGTGACCTTCAAGCTGCTGGAGATGGCCGCCAAGGCGCTGTCCAGCGGCTACGACATCGAGATCGTCGAGGCCCACCACCGCCACAAGGTCGATGCCCCCTCGGGCACGGCCCTGAAGATGGGCGAGGTCATTGCCGAAGCCCAGGGCACGAAACTGGCCGACCGCGCTGTCTACGAGCGCTTCGGCCACACCGGCGAGCGCGCCGACAACACCATCGGCTTTGCCACCGTGCGCGGCGGCGACATCATCGGCGACCACACCGTCATCTTCGCTGGCACGGGCGAGCGCATCGAAATCTCCCACAAGTCCAGCAGCCGCGCCGGCTACGCCCAGGGCAGCCTGCGCGCCGTGCGCTTCCTGGCCGGCAAGGCCAGCGGCCAGTTCGACATGTACGACGTCCTGAACCTGCGCTGAGCAGGTCCGCACGCCCCGTGCGCCGGACGGCTCAGCTCCAATGTCCGGCGCCGGCCAGCCGCAGGTGCTGGCCATGGTCGGACGAACGCTGGTACAGGCTCAGGCCGAAACACGGCATCATGCCGATCAGATGGTCGAAGATCGCGCCCTGTATGGCCTCGTACTCCACCCAGGCCGTGGTGCTGGTGTAGCAAAACAGCTCCAGCGGCACGCCCATGGGCGAGGGCTCCAGGGTGCGCACCAGCAGGAACATGCTGGGGGTCTTGTGGATCTGCGGGTGCTGCAGCAGGTAGGCGTGCGCGTAGGCCTTGAACGCCGCCAGATTGCTGGGCGGCTGCGCCATAGCCCCGGCGCTGCTCCAGAAATCCTGGAGAAGCTCCATGGATGACAGCTGCTGGCACTGCGCGGGTGTCAGCATGCGGATGGTGTGGGCATCGATGTGCAGCGAACGGCGGATGCGCCGCCCGCCCGACTCGAACATGCCGCGCCAGTTCTTGTAGCTGTCGCTCATCAGCCGCCAGGTAGGAATGGTGGTGATGGTCTTGTCCCAGTTCTGCACCTTCACGGTGTGCAGCGCAATGTCGATCACGAAGCCATCGGCGCCGACCTGGGGCATCTCTATCCAGTCGCCCACGCGCAGCATGTCGTTGGAGCCCAGCTGCACACCGGCCACGAAAGACATGATGGTGTCCTTGAAGACCAGCATCAGCACGGCCGAGGCCGCGCCCAGGCCCGACAGCAGCAGCAGCGGAGAGCGGTTGGCCAGCGTGGCGGCGATGAGCACGGCGGCAACCATGAACACCAGCAGCTTGCCCAGCTGCACATAGCTCTTGATCGAGTGGGTCTGCGTGGCCTTGCGTTGCTCCTGCTGGTCGTGCGCCTCATTCATGGCGTTCAACAGCGCACTGAGCACACGGGCCGCGTGGTAGATGGTGCAGGCAACGGCCAGGTTCAGCACCAGCGCCGCCCACTGCGGCTGCAGATGCGGGATGGCCTGCACGCCGGACTGCACGGCCAGGGAAGGCACGGCCCTGGCCAGACGCCGCAGCACGCTGTCGTGCAGCAGCACCAGGGCCCACTGCCTGTCCAGCATGCCGCGCATGCGGGGCAGTATGCGCAGCAGCAGCCATTGGGTAGCCCAGCCCGCGCAGCAGGCCAGCAGCACCAGCGCGCTCAGCGCTGCCAGGGCCTGCAAGGCAGGGTCCCATTCGGAAATCAAAGACCAGTTCGGCAAAAGGCAACTCCACAGGCATCGGACGGCATGGCCGTGCGTCGGCCAGCATCCGTCCTGCCGCGCGGCGGCGGCATGCCCGGGAGGTGCGTACCGGTTCCTGCGCAAGTCCGGGCTGGCGATGGAGGAACCCCCTGCGGCAGCCTGCCGCAGATGAAGACAAGCATACGCAGCGCGGCTTTTCCCGGCACGGCGGCAGGACAAGCCGCACGCCGATGGCGCAGTGCCGCCTGCGGGCTTGTGGCCGGCCCTGGGCGGGGCGGAGCCGGGGGCCTAAAATCGCCGGTTGATCCCGGCAATCCATCCTGTCCGGCCACTTTGTCCAGCCCCTGGGGCCGCAGCACCATGCAAGAGAAATACAACCACATCGACGTTGAGCGCGCAGCGCAAGACCACTGGTCCGCCCGCGATGCCTACCGCGTGACCGAAGACCAGGCCAAGCCCAAGTTCTACGCCTGCTCCATGCTGCCCTACCCCAGCGGCAAGCTGCACATGGGCCACGTGCGCAACTACACCATCAACGACATGCTGACGCGCCAGCTGCGCATGAAGGGCTACAACGTCCTCATGCCCATGGGTTGGGACGCCTTCGGCCTGCCGGCCGAGAACGCTGCGCTCAAGAACAAGGTGCCGCCCGCGCAGTGGACCTACGACAACATCGCCTACATGAAAAAGCAGATGCAGGCGATGGGGCTGGCTATCGACTGGAGCCGCGAGGTCGCCACCTGCGACCCCGACTACTACAAGTGGAACCAGTGGCTGTTCCTGAAGATGCTGGAAAAGGGCATCGCCTACCGCAAGACCCAGGTCGTCAACTGGGACCCGGTGGACCAGACCGTGCTGGCCAACGAGCAGGTCATCGACGGCCGTGGCTGGCGCACGGGCGCCCTGGTCGAAAAGCGCGAAATCCCCGGCTACTACCTGAAGATCACCGACTACGCCCAGGAACTGCTCGACCATGTGCAGGTCGGCAGCGACAAGGCCACGCTGACCGGCTGGCCGGAAAAAGTGCGCCTGATGCAGGAAAACTGGATCGGCAAGAGCGCCGGCGTGCGCTTTGCGTTCACGCACGACATCCGCAGCGCCGACGGCCAGCCCATCCAGGACGGCCGCCTGTACGTGTTCACCACGCGCGCCGACACCATCATGGGCGTGACCTTCTGCGCCGTGGCGCCCGAGCACCCGCTGGCCCTGCATGCCGCTGCATCGCAGCCCCGCCTGGCCGCCTTCATCGAAGAGTGCAAGAAGGGCGGCACCACCGAGGCCGAGCTCGCGCTCAAGGAAAAGGAAGGTCTGCCCACGGGCCTGTTCGTCACCCACCCGCTGACGGGCGCCCAGGTCGAAGTCTGGGTCGGCAACTACGTGCTCATGAGCTATGGCGACGGCGCCGTCATGGGCGTGCCCGCCCACGACGAGCGCGACTTCGCCTTCGCGAAGAAGTACGGCATCGCCATCCGCCAGGTCATCGCAGCCGAGGGCGAGAGCTTCAGCACCGAAGCCTGGGCCGACTGGTATGGCGACAAGCAGCGCGCCACCTGCATCAACTCCGGCGAGCTGGATGGCCTGGGCCATGCGGCGGCCGTGGACAAGGTGGCCGAACTGCTGGCCGCCAAGGGCCTGGGCGAGAAGAAGACCACCTGGCGCCTGCGCGACTGGGGCGTGAGCCGCCAGCGCTACTGGGGCACGCCGATTCCCATCATCCACTGCGAGGACTGCGGCCCGCAGCCTGTGCCCGTCACGGATCTGCCTGTGGTCCTGCCCCAGGACCTGGTGCCTGACGGCTCGGGCAACCCCCTGGTCAAGAGCGAAGCCTTCCATGCCGGCGTGGTCTGCCCCTGCTGCGGCAAGAGCGCGCGCCGCGAAACCGACACCATGGACACCTTCGTGGACTCGTCCTGGTATTTCATGCGCTACTGCGACGCCAAGAACAGCGAGCAGATGGTGGCGCAAGGCGCCGAGTACTGGATGCCCATGGACCAGTACATCGGCGGCATCGAGCACGCCATCCTGCACCTGCTGTATGCGCGCTTCTGGACCAAGGTCATGCGCGACCTGGGCCTGGTCAAGGTCGATGAGCCCTTCACCCGGCTGCTGACGCAGGGCATGGTGCTCAACCACATCTACAGCCGCCGCACGGCCAAGGGCGCCAAGGAATACTTCTGGCCCAAGGATGTCGAGCATGTGTTCGACGAGACCGGCAAGATCGTGGGCGCCAGGCTCAAGGCCGAGGTGGACAGCGCCGACGGCCTGCTGCCCGTGGGCACGGACATCGACTACGAGGGCGTGGGCACCATGTCCAAGTCCAAGAACAACGGCATCGATCCGCAGGAGCTGATCGAGAAGTACGGCGCCGACACCGCCCGCCTGTACACCATGTTCACTGCCCCGCCCGAGCTGACGCTGGAGTGGAACGATGCCGCCGTCGAGGGCAGCTACCGCTTCCTGCGCCGCGTCTACAACTTCGGCGTCAAGCTGCTGCAGATGGACATGAGCGACGCCGTCAAGACCGTGGCGGGCGCCAGGTCGCTGGATGACGTCGAGTTCGGCAAGGCTGCCAAGGCCCTGCGCCTGGAAATCCACACCGTGCTCAAGCAGGTGGAATACGACTACCAGCGCATGCAGTACAACACCGTGGTCTCCGGTGCCATGAAAATGATCAATGCGCTGGAGGACTTCAAGGCCTTTGACGATGCCAGCGCCCCGGTGGCGCTGATCGAAGGCTTCGGCATCCTGCTGCGCGTGCTCTACCCTGCCACGCCCCACCTGACCCATGTGCTGTGGAGCGAGCTGGGCTACGCCGCCCACCTGGGCGATGTGCTGGACGCGCCCTGGCCCCAGGTCGACCCCAAGGCCCTGGTGCAGGACGAAGTCTCGCTGGTGCTGCAGGTCAACGGCAAGCTGCGCGGAGCCATCCTCGTGTCCTCCAGCGCCGACAAGGCCGAAATCGAGCGCATTGCCCTGGCCAGCGAAGACTGCCTGAAGTTCACCAATGGCGCTGCGCCCAAGAAGGTGATCGTGGTGCCGGGCCGCCTGGTCAACGTCGTGGTCTGAACGAGCACGTACCTCCCGGGCAGTGCCAGGCGCTTCCCGGGAGCCATCGCTGCGTGGGGCGTGTCCGGCGCCAGCGCCCTGGAGAATTGATATGCAAAAACGTACGCTGCTCACCGCCCTGGCCCTGGCTCCGCTGCTGGGAGCCTGCGGTTTTCGTCTGCGGGGCGTGCCGACGTTCGTGTTCCGCTCGCTCTACCTGCATGCGCCTCGCGGCTCCCAGGTGGCGCGCGAGCTGCAGCGCAATCTGGCCAGCGCCAGCGACAAGCTCACCGTGCTGCGTGATCCGGCATCGCCCGACGATGCCGATGTCATCTTCCAGCTCATCGGCGAGCAGCAGGAACGCGTCGTCGTCGGCATGAACGCCCTGGGCCAGGTGCGCGAACTGCAGCTGCGCCTGCGCGTGCGCTTTAAGCTGCGCACGCCCAATGGCGATGAGCCGATCCCCGAGACCGAGATCCTGCAGCGGCGCGATGTGACCTACAACGAAAGCAACGCGCTGTCCAAGGAAGCCGAAGAGGCCATGCTCTACAAGGACATGCGCAGAGACGTCGTGCAGCAGCTGCTGCGCCGTCTGGCGGCTGTCAAGAGCCTGGGCTGAGTGCCATGCAGCTTGCCCTGAACCAGCTCGGCGGCCATCTGGCCAAGGGCCTGCGATCGCTCTACACCCTGCACGGCGACGAGCCGCTGCAGCAGCAGGAGGCGGCTGACGCCATCCGTGCGGCAGCGCGCGCTGCCGGCTATACCGAGCGCAGCAGCTATACCGTGGCCGGCGCCCATTTCGACTGGAGCGGCGTGCTCGCGGCCGGCGGCTCGCTGTCGCTGTTCGCCGACCGGCAGATCATCGAGATCCGCATCCCCTCCGGCAAGCCCGGCAAGGATGGCGGCGCCGCGCTGCAGCAGATTGCCGAGGCCGCGCGCGGCAACGACAGCACCCTGACCCTGATCCTGCTGCCGCGCCTGGACAAGGCCACCCGCACCGGCGCCTGGTTCAGCGCGCTGGAAGCCCAGGGCATGACGCTGCAGATCGACCCCATCGAACGGGCCCATCTGCCCGCCTGGATTGCCCAGCGGCTGGCGGCCCAGGGCCAGCGCGTGGTGCCCGGCGAAGAAGGACAGCGCACGCTGCAGTTCTTTGCCGACCGTGTCGAGGGCAACCTGCTGGCCGCGCACCAGGAAATCCAGAAGCTGGCCCTGCTGCACCCCGAGGGCGAACTGAGCCTGGCCCAGGTCGAGCAGGCTGTGCTCAATGTGGCGCGCTACGACGTGTTCAAGCTCTCCGAAGCCGTGCTGGCCGGCCAGATCGCCCGGGTCTCGCGCATGCTCGACGGCCTGCAGGCCGAAGGCACGGCCGAGGTGCTGGTGCACTGGACGCTTGCCGAGGACATCCGGTCCATCTGCCGCGTCCGGGATGCCATGGCCGCAGGCCAGCCCCTGCCCATGGCACTGCGCGCCCAGCGCATCTGGGGCGCCAAGGAAAAGCTGTTCGAGCGCCTGCTGCCCCGCGTCACCGATGCCCAGGCCGCGCGCCTGCTGCAATCGGCCCACGCCGTGGACGGCATTGTCAAGGGCCTGTCGTTCGAAGGCTGGCCGCGCGATGGCTGGCAGGCACTGCGCCGCCTGGCCATGGACCTGGCCACTGCAGCGCGCACCTCCTGACACACTTCGCTGCCGCCTCCCGGGACGGCGTTCCGTTCAGTGGGGCTTTTCCAGCTGGACCTGGGCCTTGTCCGCCCAGATCTGCAGATTGTCCAGCAAGTCCTTCTGGCTGAACGAGCAGCTCTCCTCGGTGAACAGTGCACCGGCTTCCAGCCGGTCCAGCAGGTTCAGCAGCACATCGCCGTAGCGCGGCGGCAGAGCCTGCAGCAGTTCCGATGCTGCCCGGGCCTGCTGTCCCAGTGCGGCGGGCGCAAGCTGCTGCTGCGCCAACTGGGTGAAGCCGGCGCGCAGTTGCGCCAGTTGCTGGGCTGCGAGAAGGGTGTCGTGGCTGGTGGACATGGCTGCAAACCTCTGCGTACAGGCCCCCAGTGTAGGCCTGCCACGGTGGCTTGCAGGCGTGCCGCGTGCGGGGTTTGCCCTGTGCCGGCTGCCGGCCGGGATTCGCAAAGACCCGTATCTCGGCGAGAATCACTGCATGAACGCGCTGAACATCGTCGAATACACCCATAACCTGGGCGTTCAGGCCAAAGTGGCCTCCACCCAGATGGCCCGGGCCTCTGCCGCCGTCAAGAGCCGAGCCCTGCTGGCGCTGGCCCGCCTGCTGCGCGAGAACGTGCAGCCGTTGCAGATTGACAACGCCCGCGACCTGGAGCGCGCCGTGGCCAGCGGCCTGTCCGCTCCCATGGTGGACCGGCTGCGCCTGACCCCCAAGGTGCTGGAGACCTGTGCCCAGGGCTGCGAACAGCTCGCCGCCATGGCCGATGTGATCGGCGAGATCATTGGCATGAAGCAGCAGCCCAGCGGCATCCGCGTGGGCCAGATGCGCGTGCCCATTGGCGTGTTCGGCATGATCTACGAAAGCCGTCCCAATGTGACCATCGAGGCTGCCAGCCTGAGCATCAAGAGCGGCAACGCCTGCATTCTGCGTGGCGGCTCCGAGGCCATCGACTCCAACAAGGCCCTGGCCGCTCTCGTGGCGCGGGCCCTGGCAGAAGCCGGCCTGCCCGAGCACGGCGTGCAACTGGTGCAGACCACGGACCGCGAGGCCGTGGGCCAGCTCATCGCCATGCCCGAGTACGTGGACGTCATCATCCCGCGCGGCGGCAAGGGCCTGATCGAGCGCATCAGCCGCGAGGCCAAGGTGCCTGTGATCAAGCACCTGGACGGCAACTGCCACACCTATGTGGACGATCCCTGCGACATCGCCATGGCCGTCAAGGTGGCCGACAACGCCAAGACACACAAGTACAGCCCCTGCAACGCCAGCGAAAGCCTGCTGGTGGCGCGCGGCGTGGCGGCCAGCTTCCTGCCGCTGATCGGCGCCGTCTACGCTGCCAAGGGCGTGGAGATGCGTGGCTGCCCCGAATCCCTGGCCATCCTGTCGTCCGTTGCCGGCGCCACGCTGGCCGCAGCGACCGAGCAGGACTGGTACGAGGAGTACCTGGCGCCCATCATCAGCGTCAAGGTCGTCGATGGCCTGGACGAGGCCATCGCCCACATCAACCGCTATTCGAGCCACCACACCGACGCCATCCTCACGCGTGACCATATGCATGCCCAGCGCTTCCTGCGCGAGGTGGACTCGTCCAGCGTCATGGTCAATGCCAGCACGCGCTTTGCCGATGGCTTCGAGTACGGGCTGGGCGCAGAAATCGGCATCAGCACCGACAAATTCCATGCGCGCGGCCCTGTGGGCATCGAAGGGCTGACCTCGCTCAAGTACGTCGTGCTGGGCGAGGGGGAAGTGCGCGCCTGACGGCGCCAGCCGCATGCGGAGCCGGCGCCTCGGTGCCGGCCTGCGACACGCCATGAAGATCATCATTCTTGGTGCCGGGCGCGTGGGCTACAGCGTGGCCGAGAGCCTGGTGTCCGAACAAAACGACATCACGGTCATCGACACCGACGCGCGCCGGCTGCGCGAGCTGGAGTCGCGCTTCGATCTGCGAGGCGTCGTCGGCAGCGGCATCGACCCCCAGGTCCTGGCCGAGGCCGGTGCCAAGGACACAGACCTGCTGATTGCCTGCGCCGCGCTCGACGAAACCAATCTCGTGTGCTGCAAAATGGCGCAGCTGCTGTTCGACATACCGACACGCATCGCGCGCGTACGCTCCCCGGAATTCGGCGGCGATGAGGCCCTGCTGGGCAAGGACGGCTTTGCCGTGGACCGCATCATCTGCCCCGAGGAGTCGCTGACCAGCTACATCAGCAAGCTCATCGAATTTCCCGAAGCCATGCAGGTGCGGGCCTTCGCCGGCGGCCGCGCGGCGCTGGCGTCTGCGCGTGCGCGCGCCGGCGCGCCTGCCGTGGGCCAGCGCATCGGCCAGTTGCGCGAGCACATGCCCGAGCTGGCCATGCGCATCGTGGCCATCTACCGGCGTTTTCAGGACGAGCCTGACCGCTTCGTGCGCTGCGACGGCGCAACGCGCATCGAACCCGGCGACGAAGTCTTCGTGCTGGCCGCGCGCGAGCATGTTCCCGAAGTACTGCGCGCCATCCACCTCCCCGAAGGACGGCCCTCGCGCCCTGTCTACCGCATCATGATCGCTGGTGGAGGCCATACCAGCCTGCGTCTGGCGCAGGAGCTGTCGCGCGTGCCGGGTCGCTTTCACATCAAGCTCATCGAGGCCGACGAGCAGCGCTGCCAGGACCTGGCTTCGCTGCTGCCGGCCGAAGTGCTGGTGCTGCATGGCGATGCCACCGACGAAGACCTGCTGGACAGCGAAAGCGTCGAAGACGTGGACCTGTTCCTGGCCCTGACCGACGATGACGAGGACAACATCATGGCCAGCCTGCTGGGCAAGCGCATGGGCGCCAGCCGCGTGCTGTCCCTGATCAACCGGCGCGCCTACGCCGATCTCATGCACGGCACGCAGATCGACATCGCCCTGACCCCGGCCCAGGCCATGCTCGGCGAACTGCTGGCCTATGTGCGCCGTGGCGATGTGCAGGCCGTGCACAGCCTGCGCCGTGGCGTGGCCGAGGCGCTGGAGATCGTGGCGCGCGGCGACCGCAAAAGCTCGCGTGTGGTCGGCCGCCGTGTCGATGACCTGCGCGTGCCCGAAGACGCCCACATCGGCCTCATCGTGCGCGGCATCCCCGAAGGCATGGCGGCATGCGACATCGCCGCCGGCACCGAGCCCGAAGTCATCATCCCCCGGGGCCACACCGTGATCGAAAGCGGCGACCATGTCGTGTTCTTCCTGCCCAACAAGCGGCTGGTGCGGGACGTGGAAAACCTGTTCCGGGTCAGCGCGACCTTCTTCTAGAGCAGCGCCCATGCACGACCTGCTCCCCGTCCTGCGCGTGCTCGGCATGCTCATGGCCATGTTCGCGATGTCCATGCTGCTGCCCTTTGGCGTGTCCTGGTTCACGGACGACGGCATCTGGCGCATCTACCCCTGGTCCATCGGCATTACAGCGGCCGCCGGCCTGTCGCTGTGGATCGGCCTGAACCATTTCCGGCGCGAACTGCAGCCGCGCCATGGCGTCATCCTCGTCACCCTGGTGTGGGTGGTGCTGCCGCTGTGCGCCATGCTGCCCCTGGTGCTGGGCCTGGGCCAGGTAGGCCAGGGCATCAGCTTCACCAACGCCTACTTCGAGGCCGTCTCCGGCCTGACCACCACAGGCGCCACCGTGCTCACCGGCCTGGACACGCTGCCGGTGTCCATCAATGTCTGGCGCACCTTCCTGCAGTGGCTGGGCGGCATGGGCATCCTGATTCTGGCCGTGGCCATCCTGCCCCTGCTGGGCGTGGGCGGCGCCCAGCTATTCAAGGCCGAGGCCGCAGGCCCCATCAAGGACACCAAGCTGACGCCGCGCATGACCGAGACCGCCAAAGGCCTGTGGGCCGTGTACGGCGTGTTCTCGCTGGCCTGCGCCCTGGCTTTCTGGGCCGCAGGCATGGCGCCGCTGGATGCGCTCATGCACATGTTCGCCACAGTGAGCCTGGGCGGCCTGTCCTCGCACGATGCCAGCTTTGCCTATTTCGATTCGCTGCTGATCGAGGCGATCGCGCTGGTCTTCATGCTGCTGGCCAGCTGCAACTTCGCGCTGTACTTCGTCGCCATGCGCAAGGGCCGCTGGGACGGCTTCTGGCGAGACCCCGAAATGCGCGCCACCCTGGCCGTGCTGGTGGGCGGCGGCCTGGTCGTGGCCCTGCTGCTGTGGGCCAAAGGCGTGTACGAACCGCTGCAGGCATTGCGCCTGGGGCTCTTTCATGTGGTCTCCGTGGCCACCACCACTGGCTTCACCACGGTGGACTACCTCCAATGGCCCGTGTTCGCACCGGTGCTCATGCTGCTGCTGTCGGGCGTAGCCACCAGCGCGGGCTCCACGGGCGGAGGCATCAAGATGGTGCGTATGCTCATCCTGCTCAAGCAGGCCCGCCGCGAAATGACGCGGCTGGCCCATCCGAACGCCATGCAGCCCGTGCGCCTGGGCCGCGGCGTGGTGGACAACCGCATGATCTTCTCGGTGCTGGCCTTCATGCTCGTCTATGGCGCCACCGTCATCGTCCTGAGCATGGTGCTGCTGCTCACCGACCTGGACCCGGTGACCGCCTTCTCGGCCGTGCTGGCCAGCGTGCACTGCATGGGGCCCGGGCTGGGCGCGCTGGGGCCTGCCTCCAACTATGCGGTGCTCACCGACTTCCAGACCTGGGTATGCACGCTGGCCATGCTGCTGGGCCGGCTGGAAATCCTGAGCTTCATGGCCCTGCTGTCGCCGGCTTTCTGGCGCCGTTGAGCCTACAGCGACCATAGTTCCAAGGGAAAACACTTAGGCCATGGTCCAATCTCTACAATTGCCCCCCACCATCGTTCCCAGAGGGTCTTTATGGTTCCACATCTCATCACGGCCCTGACCGGTCCGATCAACGAGCTTGAGCAGCGCATCCTCGACTCCATGCCGGCGATCGAGCGCTGGTTCCGGCTCGAATGGATGGAACACACGCCGCCCTTTTATTGCTCTGTCGATATCCGCAACGCCGGCTTCAAGCTCGCGCCTGTGGACACCAACCTGTTTCCCGGCGGCTGGAACAACCTGACCGACGAAATGCTGCCGCTGGCCGTGCAGGCCGCCATGGCGGCCATCGAGAAGATCTGCCCCGAGGCGCGCAACCTGCTGATCATCCCGGAAAACCACACGCGCAACACCCACTACCTGGCGAACGTGCTGCAGCTCAAGCGCATCTTCAACATGGCGGGCCTGAACGTGCGCATCGGCTCCATCAGCCCCGACGTGAAGAAGACCACGACGGTGACCCTGCCCCATGGCGACACCGTGACGCTGGAGCCCGTGATCCGTGGCCGGCGCCGCATCGGCCTCAAGGACTTCGACCCCTGCACCATCCTGCTCAACAACGACCTGTCGGCCGGCGTGCCCGGCATCGTCGAGGAGCTGTACGAGCAGTACCTGCTGCCGCCGCTGCACGCAGGCTGGAGCATGCGCCGCAAGAGCCGCCACTTCCAGAGCTACGAGGAAGTGGCCAAGCGCTTCGGCAAGCTGCTGGGCATCGACCCCTGGCTCATCAACCCCCTGTTCGGCCGCAGCGAAGGCATCGACTTCGCCAACGACGTGGGCATGGAGGCACTGGCCGAGCAGGTCGATGTGCTGCTGGCCAAGGTGCGGCGCAAGTACAAGGAATACGGCATCAAGGAAAAGCCGTTCGCCATCGTCAAGGCCGACAACGGCACCTATGGCATGGGTGTCATGACCGTGCGCGATGCCAAGGAACTGGCTGCGCTGCCGCGCAAGAGCCGCAACAAGATGGGCATGATCAAGGACGGCCAGACCGTGCACGACGTGATCATCCAGGAAGGCGTGCTCACGCAGGAGCGCATGAACAATGCCGTTGCCGAGCCCGTGGTCTACATGATGGACCGCTACGTGGTCGGCGGCTTCTACCGCATGCACCCCGAGCGCGACGTGGACGAGAACCTCAACGCCCCCGGCGCCGGCTTCGTGCCGCTGGCCTTCCAGCACAGCACCCAGCTGCCGCAGGTCGGTGCGCGCCCCGGCGCCAGCGTGCCCAACCGCTTCTACATGTATGGCGTCGTTGCGCGCGTGGCCATGCTGGCGGCCAGCTACGAGCTGGAGGCGACCAACCCCAACGCGGAAATCTACGACTGATTCACCTGCAGATTGCTGCACGGGCTGCCGAGACAGCGGACAATGCCGGCATTTCCATGACTTGAACCGCCTTCCCCCGGGCGGACCACAGACCCGTGCAGAAAACCAAATCTTCGTTGGCCGCGCTCACTCTGGGCGCCATCGGCGTGGTCTATGGCGATATCGGCACCAGTGTGCTGTATTCGGTCAAGGAGGTCTTCGGTTCCGGCCATGTTCCCTTCACACAGGACAACATCTATGGCGTCCTGTCGCTGCTGTTCTGGACGCTGACGGTCATCGTCTCGCTCAAGTATGTGGTCCTGGTGTTGCGTGCCGACAACAATGGTGAGGGCGGCCTGGTCGCCATGCTGGCGCTGGCTTCCCAGACCGTCAAGGACAAGCCCCGCCTGCGCAACGTGCTGCTGCTGGTCGGCATCTTCGGCACCTCTCTGTTCTACGGCGACGGCGTGATCACGCCTGCCATCTCCGTGCTCTCGGCCGTCGAGGGCCTGGAGGTGGTCTCGCCGCACTTCACCAAGGCCGTCATCCCGCTGACCCTGGTGATCCTGTTCCTGCTGTTCTGGTTCCAGAAGCACGGCACGGCCGGCATAGGGCGCTTCTTCGGCCCCATCACCATGGTCTGGTTCTTCAGCATTGCCGCCCTGGGCGTGCACCAGATTGCAGGCCATCCCGAAATCCTCGCGGCACTGAGTCCTCACTTCGCTGTGCTGTTCATCTGGAGCAGCCCCGGCACCAGCTTCATCATCCTGGGGGCCGTCGTCCTGTGCGTGACCGGCGCCGAAGCGCTGTACGCCGACCTCGGCCACTTTGGCAAGAAGCCCATCCGGCTGGCCTGGTTCTCGGTGGCCATGCCGGCGCTCACGCTCAACTACTTCGGCCAGGGTGCCCTGCTGCTGGCCAACCCTGCAGCCGTCAAGAACCCCTTCTTCATGATGGCGCCGGCCTGGGCGCTGCTGCCCCTGGTGCTGCTGGCTACCATGGCGACGGTCATCGCCTCCCAGGCCCTGATCACCGGCGCCTTCAGCGTCACCCGCCAGGTCATTCAGCTGGGCTACCTGCCCCGCCTCGAAGTACGCCACACCAGCGTGCGCGAAGCCGGCCAGATCTACATGCCCCTGGTCAACTGGGGCCTGTTCGTGGCCATCGCCCTGGCCGTGGTGCTGTTCCGCTCCAGCGGCAACCTGGCAGCTGCCTATGGCATCGCCGTCACGCTGGACATGCTGATCACCACCACGCTGACCTTCTTCGTGATCCGCTACCGCTGGAACTACCCGCTGGCGCTGTGCGTGGCTGCCACCGGCTTTTTCTTCTTCGTGGACCTGGCCTTCTTCACCTCCAACCTGCTCAAGCTGTTCGACGGCGGCTGGTTCCCGCTGCTCATCGGCGGCACTGTGTTCTCGCTGATGATGACCTGGCGCCGTGGCCGCGAATTCCTGCATGAAAAGCTGCAGGCCGATGCCATCGACCTCAAGAGCTTCCTCGAATCGGTCTGGCGCCATCCCCCGGCGCGCGTGCCCGGCACGGCCGTCTTCCTGTCCGGCGAGCCGGGCACTGTGCCCAACGCCCTGCTGCACAACCTCAAGCACAACAAGGTGCTGCATGCCCAGAACATCTTCGTGACGGTGCGCAACCACGAAGTGCCCTGGGTGGGGCTGGAAAAGCGCACCGAAATCGAGGCCCTGGGCGGCGACTGCTGGCAGGTCATCATCAACTACGGCTTCAAGAACGAGCCCGACGTACCTGCGGCCCTGGCCCTGCTGCGCCCCCGTGGCTGCCAGCTCGACGCCATGGAGACCAGCTACTTCCTGTCGCGCGATGTCATCATTCCGCGCATCAGCCACCGCATGGCTCCCTGGCGCGAAAAACTGTTTGCCCAGATGCACCGCAACGCCAGCCGCGTCTCCGACTTCCTGCACCTGCCCAGCAACTCCGTGGTCGAGCTGGGCTCCAAGATCGAACTGTAGGCGTCACGCGCGCATCGCCTGCCCTGGGCAACTGGTGACAGAATCGTGCGATGCGCTTCTTTCGTGACTTGAGCCCCTCTGCCTTTGCGGCGGGCTTCGTGGCCGTGCTCGTCGGCTTCACCAGCTCGATGGCACTGGTCTTCCAGGCGGCCCAGGCCTTCCATGCCACCCCCGAACAGATCACCTCCTGGGTCTGGGCCCTGGGCATTGGCATGGGGCTGTGCTCCCTGCTGCCCTCGCTGCTGCTGCGCATGCCCGTCATGGTCGCCTGGTCCACGCCGGGCGCAGCTGTCCTTGCCACGGCGGGACTGGCCGGCGGCTTTTCCATGGGCGAGGCCATCGGCGCATTCATCATCAGTGCGCTGCTCATCATCCTGGTCGGGGCCACAGGCTGGTTCGAGCGCATCATGAACCGCATTCCCATGGAAATCGCCTCGGCGCTGCTGGCGGGCGTGCTCGCCAACTTCGGCATGCAGGCCTTCGCTGCCGCAAAAACCTCGCTGCCCCTGGTGCTGGTCATGCTGCTCACCTATCTGCTGGCACGGCGCATGGCGCCGCGCTATGCGGTGATCGCCACGCTGCTGGCCGCCATCGCCTGGGTGGCGCTGCGCGGAGAAATGCAATGGTCGGCCGTGCACGCCAGCCTGGCCTGGCCCGTGTTCACCATGCCGCAGTTCTCGCTGCAGGCGGCCATCAGCCTGGCGCTGCCCCTGTTCGTTGTCACCATGGCATCGCAGAACCTGCCTGGCGTGGCCGTCATCCGCGCCACCGGCTACGCCATCCCCATCTCGCGCATCATCAGCATGACCGGCATCGCCACCTTGCTGCTGGCGCCATTCGGCGGCTATGCGCTCAACCTCAGTGCCATCACGGCCGCCATCTGCATGGGCCCGGAAGCCCATGAAGACAAATCGCGCCGCTACACGGCAGCCGCTGTCTGCGGCTTCATCTATATAGTGATCGGCATCTTCGGTGCCGTGGTCACCGGCCTGCTCACCGCCTTTCCCAGGGAACTGGTCATCTGCATCGCCGGCCTGGCCCTGCTGGGCTCCATCGGCAGCGGCCTGGCGACCGCCCTGCAGGGCGAACAGCACCGCGAGGCAGCGCTGATCACCTTCCTGGTGACCCTCAGCGGCGTGGTGATAGCCGGAGTCGGCTCGGCGTTTTGGGGGGTGGCCGCAGGCAGCCTGGCGCTATTTGTGCAACATTACCGGCGTGCACGTGCCGGCTGATGGACAGCCCAGGCCCGGGCATCTTTTCTCAGCTTCATCCACAGGCGCTGCACGCGCAGGCGCCTTGCGCACATGACCATGCACATCCTCTTTGTTGCCGATCCGCTCGAGTCATTCCAGACCTACAAGGACACCACCTTCGCGATGATGCGCGAGGCGCAGCGGCGCGGCCACAGCGTCGCGGCCTGCGAACCGCGCCAGATCTCCTGGAAGCGTGGCGGCAAGGTGGTTGCCCACGTGCGCCACATCCGGCTCACCGGCCAGACGCCGCAATGGTTCGAGACCACCGGAGAGGGGCTGCAGGAGCTGGCCGGCTTTGACGCCATCGTCATGCGCAAGGACCCGCCCTTCGACTCCGAGTACTTCTACTCGACACATCTGCTGGAACAGGCCGAGCGTGAAGGCGCCAGGGTCTTCAACAAGCCCCGTGCCCTGCGCGACCATCCCGAGAAGCTGGCCATCCTCGAATTTCCCCAATTCATCGGCCCCACGCTGGTGACACGCAGCGCCGACGACATCCGGGCCTTCCATGCCGAGCACCAGGACATCATCCTCAAGCCGCTGGACGGAATGGGCGGCATGGGCATCTTCCGTGTGGGAGCTGATGGCCGCAACCTGGGCAGCATCATCGAAACCCTGAACCGGGGTGGCGCCTGCAGCGTCATGGTGCAGAAGTTCCTTCCCGAGATCGCCCAGGGCGACAAGCGGGTGCTGGTCATCGGTGGCAAGCCGGTGCCCTACTGCCTGGCGCGCATTCCCCAGGGCAACGAAGTGCGCGGCAATCTGGCCGCTGGCGGCAAGGGCGTGGCCCAGCCGCTGAACGACCACGACAAGGCTATGGCCGAAGCGGTAGGCCCGGTCCTGATGGAGCGAGGTCTGCTGCTGGCTGGCATCGACGTCATCGGCCAGTGCATCACCGAGATCAATGTGACCAGCCCGACCTGCTTCCAGGAAATCTTCGACCAGACCGGCTGTGACGTTGCCAGCCTGTTCCTGGATGCCCTGGAACAGGCCCAGGCCCAGCCCTGAAAAATTCCTGGCGGATGACGCAGTCATCCGCCAGGAATGGGCGTATACTTGCGCCCCTGCACTTGAAACGCTGACGCGATGAAAGTGTGGCTTCAAAACTCTTGCAACCAACACAGAAAACTGTGCTACAATGCAAGGCTCTGTTGAAGAAATGTGTGGCGCACGCCGCAAGCAAGTAAAGATTAGAAAATAATCAAAACGACGCTAAAAACTGTGCTACAATACAAGGCTTCGCTGATCACAGCAAGTCAGAAGCAAAACGAGAAATCGCCAGCTTCGATCATTAAAAATATACAGCCGATAAGCGTGGGCGTT
>NZ_JACSYA010000025.1:60000-77399 GCF_029870285.1 Delftia sp. PS-11 | reverse complement strand
CGACAAGGCTGGGTGCCCCCGGCGAAGCAACAACGTATCAAGAGTTGTGTCAGCAGCTCTCAACGTGCCAGGAAGCCGGGGTAGCTTTCCTGCAGCCTGGAGATCGCAATGTTTTCGGATGCCGACAGATTGTTGGCCACCTTGCGTGACAGAATTCCGGCCCGTGTCAGCAGGCTGCGCAGCGCGTCGGAATGTGTCGCCCTGGTGACGCCGTCGAAGTGGTGCACTGCATTCCAGAAGGAAAAAGGAATTTCCGCGAAGTGGTAGCCCAGCGCCTGGGCATGCGCGTGGACCACGGCGCCGGTGTCGTATTCTGCGACGCACGGATTGTCGGCCGCCATGCGGCGGCTTGCCAGAAGGCAAGGAAAGTCCCGCAGAACAGGTACTCTCAGCCGCCTGGCCCATGCCTTGGCGAAGGACTGTCCCATGATATGAGGGCGGTATTTCCGCTGGGCCAGGAAACTGGCGCCCTGGCCCAGCGTCTGTCTTACTTTCTTCACATCCAGCAAGGTCAGGGGGATCCACATTCTTTCCATGAAGTAAGTGGTTCCATCGGCGATGCCATGGTCTGCCCTGCTCATCCACTGGCTGGCATGCAGCAGCCCCGAGCCGTAGGCCTGGGAGGCTTCGATGGCCTGGCACATGGTGGCGACGATGGCAGGGTCCTTGATTTCCAGGTCGGAATCCACCAGCAGCAGGTAGTCCGAGTCCAGTGTCCGGAAAATAAGATCCAGGGTTTTTCCGTGGGGCCTGAGGGGCAGCTGGATCAGCTCCACACGTTCTGCGTGCTGCGCCTGGAGTACGCGCAGGTGGTCAAAGCTCCCATCGGTCGATTCGCAGTCGATGACCAGAATATCCAGGCTGGTGTTTTTCAGGGCCGATGCCAGGGCCAGCGTCGTGAAATACTTGGTGGAGCAGTTGATGATGACGGCGCGGAATTTCTTGTGAGGCAGGTGGCTGAGGTCCATGGTGGTTGGTTGAAGTCCCTGCAGCATGGGAGCCGCCATGGGCGCAGTCGATGGGTTGTCCGTTGGTCAAGCCTGTCACGCTTTGCAGCCGCCAGTGTACCGCCGGCCTGTCCGTGCCTTGCCGGAGCTGCCACCCGTGCTGCGCGCTTTCAGACGTGCACAGGGCTGGAGAGCCTGTCCATGCGCTCCAGCGCAGCGCAGACATCGGCCATGCGTCCCGAGATGAACAGGCATTCTGGCTTTTCGTGTGGCGAGTGCTGGACGATGCGCAGGGGTGGCCGTGCCATGGCACCGGGCGCGGCTGCGTGTTCGGTAAGCGGGGTGCCGCCCAGCGGGGTGCCGCCCAGCGGGGTGCCGCCCAGCGGGTTGCCGCCCAGCACGGAGGCGCCAGTGCCATTTTTTCTGGCGTGCCGCCGGCTGCGGGCCTTGCTCAGTGTCAGGATCGCATAGGGGAAGGGGGAGCTGCTGCTGCCTGGCGCTGGTGCACCTGCGGGGTGCGGCATTGCGGGGGCGAGCGCTGGCAGGCGAATGCCTGCGGCCAGACCCAAAAGAGGCAGTGTGGCGAGTGCGAATCCCATGTGACGACTCCTTGCTGATTTCCCGGCGGCATGTGCATGGCCAGGATGGCGTGCAGGCAAAGCTCCGCCCGGCGTGGAGCCTGGGTGCTCCATGCCTGCCAGTGGGGCCGTGCGAAAGGCGGCGGCGCGGTCTGCCGCGCCGGTTACATGGACATGCTGTTGCGGATCAGGCCGACAGCCAGTCCTTCGATGGCAAAAGGCTCGCCAGGGGCGACACGGATGACAGGGTAGTCAGGGTTTTCCGGCAACAGTTCCACGCCCTGCGGTGTGCGGCGCAGGCGCTTGACGGTGACTTCATCGCCCAGGCGCGCCACAACGATCTGGCCGTTGCGCGCCTCGTGCGTGGCCTGCACGGCCAGCAGATCGCCATCCATGATGCCGGCATCGCGCATGGACATGCCACGCACGCGCAGCAGGTAGTCGGGCCGGCCCTGGAACAGGCTGGCTTCGATCGAGTAGGTTTGGTCGATGTGTTCCTGGGCGAGAATAGGCGAGCCTGCAGCGACCCTGCCGACAAGGGGCAGGGCCAGAGGCGCCACCGCCGACAGCGGCAGCGCAAAGCTGGTGCCGCGCGCTGCGTTGATGCTGCGCACGGTTTCCGTGCGCAGGCGTATGCCGCGCGATGTGCCGCTGACCAGTTCGATCACGCCCTTGCGCGCCAGCGCCTGCAGGTGCTCTTCCGCCGCGTTGGCGGATTTGAATCCCAGCTCGCCAGCGATTTCCGCGCGTGTGGGTGGGGCGCCCGTGCGGGCAATTGCCGACTGGATCAGGTCCAGAATCTGTTGCTGGCGGGCGGTGAGCTTGGGGTGGTCGAGCATGGTGGACATCCGGTTCTTGAAGTACAGAGGGCTGATGATGCCGCTCTGTTAATTCATACAGTATCTGTATTTTTAACCAGTTTCTCGTGAGGTGCAAGTGGGTCAGGAAAAAGTGGTGATTCTGGGAACGGGCGGCACCATCGCCGGCCGTGCCGATTCACAAAGCCAGGGTGTGGGCTACCGGGCCGGCCAGATCACGGTGCAGTCGCTGCTGTCCGCAGTGCCCGATCTGGAGCAGCATGCGCGCTGTCCCCTGCAGGCGCTGCAGATCGCCCAGGTGGACAGCAAGGATATGGACTGGCCCATATGGCGCGCGCTGCTCGCGGCCTGCCTGCAGGCACTGGCATCGCCCGATACGCGGGCCGTGGTCATTACCCATGGCACGGACACCCTGGAGGAAACCGCCTGGCTGCTGCACCGCCTGCTGCCCGCCACCAAGCCCGTGGTGCTGACATGCGCGATGCGCCCGGCGACGGCGCTGCTGGCGGACGGCCCGCAGAACCTGCGCGATGCCGTGACCGTGGCTGCACGGGGCGGGCGCGCTGGCGTCTGGGTGGTGGCGGGCGGCGAGGTCCATGCCGCGCAGCACGTCCAGAAAGTCCAGCCCTACAGGCTCAATGCACTGTCTTCGCCGGAAGGCGGTCCGCTGGCTCTGGTGGAGGAGGGTGTGGTGCGCTGGCTGGTGCCTGCGGGCGCGGCGGCCCCGTCCCATGAGGGTCTGCAGCAGCTCGATGCCTTGCTGGCGCTGCCTTGCCTGCCCTGGGTGGAGGTGGTCTTCAGCGGCGCGCTGGCGCGCGCCGATGCCGTGGATGCCCTGGTGGCTGCAGGCGTGCGCGGCATTGTGGTGGCCGGTACCGGCAATGCCACGGTGCACGCGGCGATGGAGTCTGCCTTGCTGCGGGCCCGCGCACTGGGCGTGCGCGTGTGGCTGGGCACGCGCTGTGCGCAAGGGCTTCCGGTCGGGCCGGCACCTCTGGAAAACGAGGTGGCCCAGCCCTCTGATCTGGCGCGGCTGCCGATTGCCAAGGCCCGCATTGCCCTGATGCTGGAGCTGGCGGTCCAGTCCCTGTCCTGAGCGGCAGCAAAAAAGCACCCGCAGGTGCTTTTCTGTCGAAGCGCTGTGCAGGCTGCCGGTGTCAGCCTGCCAGGGCTGCCAGTGCGCGTTCGGTGATTTCCTCGACCGAGCCCAGGCCGCTGATGGAGCGGTACTTGGGGGCCGCTGCCGCATCCTGGCTGGCCCACGCCTGGTAGTAATCCACCAGCGGGCGGGTCTGGCTGCTGTAAACGTCCAGGCGCTTCTTGACGGTTTCTTCCTTGTCGTCTTCACGCTGCACCAGGGGCTCGCCCGTCACGTCGTCCAGGCCCTCGGTCTTGGGCGGGTTGAACTTGACGTGGTAGGTGCGGCCGGAGGCCGGGTGAGAGCGGCGGCCGCTCATGCGCTCGATGATGGCTTCAAAAGGCACATCGATTTCGAGCACGTAGTCCAGCTTGACGCCCGCCGCCTTCATGGCATCGGCCTGGGGGATGGTGCGGGGGAAGCCGTCGAACAGAAAGCCTTGCGCGCAATCGGGCTGGGCAATGCGTTCCTTGACGAGATTGATGATCAGTTCGTCGCTGACGAGCTGGCCTGCGTCCATCACGGCCTTGGCCTGCAGGCCCAGCGGCGTGCCGGCCTTGACGGCTGCGCGCAGCATGTCACCGGTGGAGATCTGGGGAATGCCGTACTTCTGGCAGATGAAGGCGGCTTGCGTGCCTTTGCCGGCGCCGGGTGCGCCCAACAAAATCAGTTTCATGGAAATCCTTGAGGAGAGTAGAAATTCTTGTCTGTCGGATCGCACCGCATAGCGCGGCAGGCCGCAGCGTCATATTTTTGTCGCGGGCAAGGATAGCACGCACAGGGCTAACGCAGGCTTACACGGCGCACGCGTTGTCTGCGCGGCTGCGCTTTGCGTGTCTCTGAGCGGTGCCTCAAGGTGCCAGCAGGGCGCGCACGCGCTGCAGGTCTTCGGGCGTGTCCACGCCAGGGCCGGGCGCATGGGCCGTGACATGCACTGCGATGCGATGGCCGTGCCAGAGCGCGCGCAATTGCTCCAGGGCCTCCAGCAATTCCGTGGGAGCAGGCTCCAGCCGGGGAAATTTGCGCAGGAAGCCTGCGCGGTAGCTGTAGATGCCGACATGGCGCAGCGGCGCGAATCCCTGCGTGCCGTCAGCGCGTGGCTGCTGCCACCATGCGGTATCTGTGTGCTCGCGGGCGAACGGGATCGGCGCCCGGCTGAAGTAGTGCGCCATGCCGCGCGCGTCGCAGACCACCTTGACCACGTTGGGGTTGAGGAAGTCGGCCAGGCTGGCGATGGGATGTGCTGCCGTGCCCATGTCGGCTTCGGGCGCCAGCGCCAGCAGTCCTGCGACAGCGTCGATCAGCGCAGGGTCGATCAGCGGTTCGTCGCCCTGGACGTTGACGATGATGTCATCACCCGCCAGCCCCAGTTGCTCGCAGGCTTCTGCCAGCCGGTCACTGCCGCTGGCATGGTCGCTGCGCGTCAGCACGGCCTGCACGCCATGGCGGGCGCAGGCATCGGCAATGCTGGCGTCGTCGGCTGCCACCACGCAGCGCGCTGCGCTGCTCTGGGCTGCGCGCTGCGCCACGCGCACCACCATGGGCAGTCCTGCAATGTCGGCCAGCGGCTTGCCGGGCAGGCGGCTGGAAGACAGGCGGGCGGGAATCAGTACGGTAAAGGGCGCAGCAGGCATGGGCAGGCTCTGGGTGTCAGTGAAGCAGGGCTATGAAAGGCAGGGGCAACGGCACAGTGCGCTTGCTCACTCCTCCAGTTCTTCGTCCGTCAGAGTGCGTGCCTCGTTTTCCAGCAGTACCGGCATGCCGTCACGCACGGGGTAGGCCAGGCGGGCGCTGTGAGAGACCAGCTCCTGGCGCTCGCGGTCGTAGCGCAGCGGGCCCTTGGTGACGGGGCAGACCAGCAGTTCGAGAAGTTTGGCGTCCATGGCAAGTCCAGTGGTGGTGCGGCCGGGCATTGCCGGCCTGGGTTCGTGATGTCGTGATGATAGTCAGGCGCCGCGCTGGCGCAGCGCCGCAAGCTTCTGGTCGAGCAGCGCCCAGAATGCCTCGGGCAGCTGCAGTTGCAGCGGCACAGCCCAGGCCTGGGGATGGGTGCGCCAGAGTTTGACGGCATCTTTTTCCGTGCACAGCAGCGGTTCGTCTTGCCGCCCCAGGCGTGTGAAGCTCTCAAAATTATAGTGATCGGGCAAGGCCTGGGCGTGGATTGGAGGCACTCCGCATGCGGACAGCATGGCAAAAAAGCCTTCTGGCCGTGCCACGGCGGCGACGGCTTCCACGCGCTGGCCGCGCAGTTGTGCCAGGGGCAATGTGTCGCCGTGCGCGTTGCGTGCCTCGTGCGACAGCCGCCGCTGCATGGCAAATGCGGGGGCTGCACTGCCTGCCGGTGCAGGTCCGGCGTGGAGCACGGCGGTCACGGGACGGGGCCAGGGTTCGCGCAGCGGGCCTGCAGGCAGCAGCCAGCCATTGCCCACGCCCTCGTCGTTGAAGACGCACAGCTCAATGTCGCGCGCCAGGGTCAGATGCTGAAGGCCGTCGTCGCTCAGCAGGATATCGACCTGCGGGTATTGCGCACGCAGCGCCCGTGCGGCCTCGATGCGTTCGCGCGCCACGAAGACGGGCAGGCCGCTGGCGCGCGCCAGCAGTGCCGGCTCGTCGCCGACTTCAGCGGGCGGGCTGTCCGGCAGGGCTTGCCGGCAGTCGGTGGTGCTGCGGCCATAGCCACGGGAAATGATGCCAGGGTGCCAGCCGCGCTCGCGCAGATGCTGTGCGACGGCAAGCGTCACGGGTGTCTTGCCTGCGCCACCGGCAATCACGTTGCCGACCACAATGACAGGAATGCCAGCCTGCCGGGCCCGGCGCAGGCCCAGTGCGTAGGGTGCGGTGTGCAGCGCGCGCAGCGCGCGGTACAGCAGCGACAGGGGCAACAGGGCCCAGGCCGCTGCGCTGCGGCTGCGCCAGGCCGCACGCAGCCCGCTGGTGTGCGCGGCGCGGTCTGCCTGGCGCATGCTGTCCTGTGCCTCAGCGGCCGGCGCGCGCCGAGTTCTGTGTGGCAAAAGTGATCTGTGTCAGGCCGGCGCGGCGCGCAGCCTCCATCACGGACACAACGGACTGGTGCGGTGCTGTGGCGTCTGCACTGATGATCACCACGCTGTCCTTGCCAGCCGTGGACGCCGCGGTCAGGGCCTGGGCCAGGCCGGCGACGCTGCGGTCTTCCACGCCATTTTTGTTGATGGCGTAGCGGCCATCGGCGGCAATGGCGACGATGATCTCCCGGGGCCGGTCGCGCTGCTGCTCGACATCGGCCACGGGCAGGGTCAGCTGCAGCTCGGTGAACTTGCTGTAGGTGGTGGACAGCATCAGAAAGATCAGCACCACCAGCAGCACATCGATGAACGGGATCAGATTGATCTCGGGGTCGTCACGGCGGCGGGGACGGAAGTTCATGGCAGGTCTCGCTCGTGCCGCGTCATTGGCTGCCCAGGCGGCTGAGGTGGCGCAGGAACTGCTCGGAAGCCAGCTCCATGCCCAGCAGATAGCCATCGACACGGGCGCGGAAGTAACGCCAGAAAATCAGTGCCGGGATCGCCACGATCAGGCCGAAGGCTGTGTTGTACAGGGCGATGGAGATGCCCTGCGCCAGCTGCGCGGGATTGCCGCCGCCCATGGTCTGGCTGCCGCCTTGGGAGCCGAAGATCTCGATCATGCCGATCACGGTGCCCAGCAGGCCCAGCAGCGGTGCTGCCGAAGCGATGGTGGCCAGCGCGCTCAGGTGTTTTTCGAGCTGGTGGGCTGCGGCACGGCCTGCGCCCTCCATGGCGGCGCGCAGCTCTTCTTCGCTGCTGTCCGGATGGGCCTGCAGCGTGCGCAGGCCGCTGGCCAGCACTTCGCCCAGCGTGGAGTTCTGTGCCAGCTGCTGCACCACCTCCTGGCTGGGCAGTCCGCGTGAGGACACGGAAATCGCCTCGCCCAGCAGGGCAGGTGGTGCCACGCGGGCCGTCTTCAGGGCCACGAAGCGTTCAAAGACCAGGGCCAAGGCCAGGATGGAGCAGGCAATCAGAGGCCAGATCGGCCAGCCTGCGGCTTGTATGATCGACAGCAAGTGTTTTCCCCCCGCATTCGGAAATGACAGCCGGCAATTATCGCCCAGCGCCAGGGTGGGACGAAACTCCCGGCCTCAAAGAAGCTGACGCCCGTGCGCTGGCACGCTGGCGTTGCAGTCACCCGCGAAAGCAGCCTGTTGTGGATAACTTTGTGGTCAAGCAGGCATGTGCGCGAACAGATGGAAGGCTTTGGGGGCGTATGACAAATATGAAGGCATTGTTTCAGTTGGAAATGTGTTCTGAATCAATGGGTTGTATGAATTTTTCGCATTGTTCCGTGCATGTTGCCGCCAAGGCTGGTGCGGCGTGCTGTTTGCGCCACTCTGTGGAGAATGCCGCGTGGCATGGCGGTCCGGGGGCGGCATGAGCACGGCGTTCACCAGCACCGGCCTGTTGCCCGCACCGATGGTATGGGAGGTCGGCGCCCTGTGCCGCGCGGTCGGCGATGCGCTGCAGGCCCGTTTCAACCCGGTGACCGTGCGCGGCGAAATCAGTGGTTTCTCGCGTGCTGCCAGCGGGCATTGCTATTTCAGCATCAAGGATGCCGCAGGGCAGATCCGCTGCGCCATGTTCCGGCGCGCGGCCCAGCTCATGGATTTTTCGCCGCGCGACGGCGAACTGGTGGAGCTGCGGGGCCGGCTGGGGGTTTATGAGCAGCGGGGCGATCTGCAACTGGTGGTGGAAAGCCTGCAGCGGGCAGGGCAGGGGGCTTTGTTCGAGCAGTTCCTGCGGCTCAAGGCCCGGCTGGAGGCTGAAGGCCTGTTTGATGCCGCCCGCAAGCGCAGCCTGCCGCCGATGCCCCGTGGTATCGGCGTGGTGACATCCCTGGGGGCTGCGGCGCTGCACGATGTGGTCACCGCACTGCGCCGCCGGGTACCGCATATTCCCGTGGTGCTGGTGCCTGCCCTGGTGCAGGGGGCGCAGGCGCCTGCTTCGCTGATCGATGCGCTCAGGCGCCTTTATGGCATGGCCGATGCGCAGCGGCGGCCCGCCGGCATGCCGCCCATCGATGCCATCTTGCTGGTGCGTGGTGGAGGCTCCATGGAAGACCTGTGGGCTTTCAATGACGAGCAGCTGGCGCGCACCATTGTCCAGAGCCCGGTGGCGCTGGTCAGCGGCGTCGGCCATGAAACCGACTTCACGATGGCCGACTTCTGCGCCGACCTGCGCGCGCCCACGCCCACGGCGGCTGCGGAGCTGGTCAGCCAGCCGCGTGAAATCTGGCTGGCTGCACTGCAGCGCATGCAGGAGCGGCTCGATGCTTCTGTGCAGCGTGTGCTGGACCGCCAGCACCAGCGGCTGGATGTGGCCAGCCAGCGCCTGGGACGGCCCAGCGGCCAGCTGGCCCGCAGCCAGCTGCAACTGAGCCGCCAGGCCCAGCGCCTGCGCCATGCACTGCAACTGCGCCTGCAGCGCATGGACCAGACAGGCCAGGCCCTGCAGGCCAGGCTGCCGCAGAGCGTGCGCCATGGGCTGCAGCGGCGTGCCGAACACCTGTCCCGGCTGGAACTGCGGCTGCAGCTGCTCGATCCCCGGCTGGTGCTGCAGCGCGGCTACGCGCTGCTGACCGATGCCGAGGGCCGCCCCGTCACTGATGCCCGCCAGGCCCCGCCTGGCACGCCGCTGAGCGCGCGCCTTGCAGACGGTGAGCTGGATCTGCTGGTCACCCAGCCCAGGCTGCTCTGATGGCGGCCCAGGGATTGGCCCTGCAGCAGTCAATACAGTTTCACCATGCCCTGATCGCCTGCCAATCATCAGCCCACGTGACGAATCGGTATTTGCTTTCGCGTCAGGGTCACGAACTTGTTCCTACAATGTCCGCCGGGATGCGTGAGCGGCCCGACCGCGCAGCGGCCATGGCGGCCACTGACGGCGAGCCGCGCGGCAGCTGCCGGCCCATCCGCACAATTTCAACCACGAAGGAACCACTCCCATGGAACATACCCTGCCTCCGCTGCCCTATGCCATCGACGCCCTGGCTCCCCACTACAGCCAGGAAACACTGGAGTTCCACCACGGCAAGCACCACAACGCCTACGTGGTCAATCTGAACAACCTGCAAAAGGGCACGGAGTTCGAAAACCTGACCCTGGAAGAAATCATCAAGAAGTCTTCCGGCGGCATCTACAACAACGCAGCCCAGATCTGGAACCACACCTTCTTCTGGAACAGCATGGCCCCCAACGGCGGCGGCGAGCCCACCGGCGCGCTGGCCGATGCCATCAACCAGAAGTGGGGCAGCTACGCCGCCTTCAAGGAAGCCTTCGTCAAGTCTGCCGTGGGCAACTTCGGCTCTGGCTGGACCTGGCTGGTCAAGAAGGCTGACGGCTCCGTGGACATCGTCAACACCGGCGCCGCCGGCACGCCGCTGACCACCGAAGACAAGGCCCTGCTGACCGTGGACGTGTGGGAGCATGCCTACTACATCGACTACCGCAATCTGCGTCCCAAGTTCGTCGAAACCTTCCTGGACAAGCTGGTGAACTGGAAGTTCGCCGAGCAGAACTTCGCCTGAGCACCCGCGCTGCGGTGATCCGCAGGCCCTGAGCAAGGGCGCCATGCCGGTCAGCATCACGCTGGCCGGCATTGTTTTTTGGGGGGTCTGCGTATATTGAAACCGCCCTGGTCAGGGCCCTGGTGATCGATGGCGATGCCGCCGAAGTGCTGCTGCAGTCGCTGCCATCCTGAGCCCGCGCTGGTCAGAACGACCCGAACATCGTCCCCAGCGTGATCACCAGCACCAGCGACAGCAGCGGCGCGCCGATGGTCATGATGGCAATGTTGCCGTAGGACTGGCGGTGCGTCAGGCTGCAGATGGACAGCAGCGTGATGATGGCGCCGCTGTGCGGCAGGGTGTCGAAACAGCCTGCCGCCATCACCGCCACACGGTGCAGCAGCTCGGGGCTGATGCCAAGCTGGGCGGCCATGGCCAGGTAGTCCTTGCCCAGCGTGGACAGCGCAATCGACAGCCCCCCCGAGGATGAGCCCGTGATGCCCGCCAGCACGTTCATGGCCACGGCCTCCGAAATCAGCGGATTGTGGGGCGCCACGTTGAGCACGGCCTCGCGGATCAGGGCAAAGCCTGCCAGGGATGCGATCACCGCGCCGTAGCCGACCTCCGATGCCGTGTTGAAGATCGGCAGCATCGAACCCAGCACGCCCTTGTTCACGGATTCCTTGAGATCACGCCAGCGGCCCAGGCCCAGCAGCACCAGGGCCGCGCAGGCCACGGCCAGTGCCGCGATCAGCGCCCACAGACCGGTCTGCTTGGCCGGGTCCACCTTGGGAAAACGCTCCTGCAGGAAACCGAAATCCACGCGGGGGAACACGCCGTAGGTCAGCGCGGCGTTGACGGCCACCACCAGCAGCAGCGGCAGCAGCGCCAGCACCAGCGGCAGGGGCCTGTGCTGGTGGGCATCGGTGCCGTCCAGCGCCTGCGTCCGCTGCTCGTCATGCTCGCCATAGCCTTCGCCGGCCGCGCGCGCCGCCGCCGCCCGCGAGTGCAGCCACCACAGGCCCAGCAGCAGCATGGTCAGCCCGCCGATGATGCCCAGGCCCGGCGCTGCGAACACATTCGTGCCGTAGTAGGGGATGGGAATGGCGTTCTGGATCGAAGGCGTGCCGGGCAGGGCCGTCATGGTGAACGTGAACGAGCCCAGGGCAATCGTGGGCGGAATCAGTCGCTTGGGCAGATGCGCTGCCTGGAACAGCGATTTGGCGATCGGAAAAATCGCAAAAGCCACAACGAATAGCGACACGCCGCCATAGGTCAGCACGGCGCATGCCATGACCACGGTCAGCATGGCATGTCTTTCTCCGAGCACCCGCATGATCCATTGCGAAATCGCTGTGGCAGCCCCGGAGTCGGCCATGAGCTGGCCGAACAGCGCCCCCAAAAGAAACACCGGGAAGAACTGCAGCATGTAATTGCCCAGCGCTCCCATGAAGGTACTGGTGTACAGAGGCAGCATATGGCCCATGTCGCCTGACAGCACAATGGCCACGGCGGCCATCAACGGGGCCAGAAGCAGGACGGAAATGCCACGATAGGCCAGATACATCAATCCGGCCAGCGAAACCACGATTGCCAGTGTACTCAAACTGCCTCCATTCACATGAGTTGTAGGTGAACAGAGCAGAATAAACGCACAGGAGTGGCAATTCGTGGTGCCTGGCGTGTTTTATGGGTGATATGGCGCAATAGATGGCGCAATAGGCGCAGATACATCCCGATGGCGCAGCTTCAGCCGCAGCGCCGTGGCGGGCCGCAGCGTGACATGCAGCAGCGGCTCGGGCGGTGCGGCGCCCTCGGGCCACTGCAGCTCGAAGCGCTGCAGCAGCATCGCCGCCACCACGGCCATCTCCGTGGTGGCCAGATGCTGGCCCAGGCATACGCGCGGTCCGGTGCCAAAGGGCATCCAGCTGCCGCGCGGCGGCGCACCAGCACGGTCTGCCGGGTCAAAGCGCTCCGGGCGGAAAGCCTCGGGTTCGGGAAACCAGCGGGCATCGCGCTGCATCAGGCCCAGCGGCAGCATGAACATGGTGCGCGCGGGAAAGCGCCATGGCCCCAGCTCCACGGGGCGCGTGCAGCGCCGGCTGATGAGCACGGGCGCGGCGGGGTACAGCCGCATGGCCTCCTGCAGGCTCCAGCCCAGCTGGCGCAGCGCGGGCAGGTCGGCTGCGGCGGGCGGGCGCCCGCCCAGCTGCTGCGCCACTTCCTGCGCCACCTTGTCCTGCGCCTGCGGGTGGCTGGCCATGCACCATGTCCACCAGGTCAGGCTGCTGGCCACGGTTTCGTGCCCGGCCAGAAAGGCTGTCATGCACTCATCGCGCACGGCGCGCAGCGGCCATGCCTGCGCATCCTGCCTGTGCAACTGCAGCAGCCGTGCCAGCAGGTCGTCGTCCGCACCGGTGCCGGCCTGGCCCAGCCGTTCGGCAATGCGCTGGTCAATGAACTGCCGCAGCCAGGCCAGCGCCCGGCGCTTGTGCCGTTTCCACGGCACGGCATCGGGCCAGCGCAAAGGCCAGTAAAACTCCTGGTTTGCCGCATGGCTCACCACGCGGATGGACTGCTCTGCCGCCTGGGCATGCGCGCCGATAGGGCGGGAAAACAGCAGCCGGGCAATCACATCCATGGTGAGTGCGGTCAGCGCCTGCTCCACGGGCCAGTCATCGGACTGCTGTGGCCAGTGGTGCAGCGCGGCCTCGGCGGCTGCCACGACCATGGGCACTTGCGACTGAACGGCCTTGGGCGAGAAGGGCGGCAGCAGGGCCTGGCGCTTGGCCTGCCATGCGGCGCCCTCGCTGACCAGCACGCTTTGGCCATGCAATTGCGCAAAGACCGAAATGCCATGCTCCCAGCGGGTCAGCGCATCGTGCTGGCCAACGAGCAACTGCCGCACCAGCGCCGGATCGGTGATCACGATCTGGTGCTCCGGCCAGATGCGCAGATGGACCACATCGCCATGCTGGCGCTGCCAGCCGGCCAGGCTGCCCATCAGATCACGCGACATGTGCCGCAGCAGGCCCCAGCCCGTCAGGCCCGCAGCAGGGCCTGGCGGCCAGGCGCCAGCGGCGGCCCGTGGCGCATCGGGTGAAGCGAAAGGGCAGGAAGAGGGTTGTGAGGTTGAAGAGGGTGGGCGATGGTTCATGCCGCCATGCTCGCCGCACGGCCCTGTGGCGTCTTGAACGAAAGCGTCATCGGCGCCGCTCTACACTGGAGCGCCATGCACGCATTCGCTTCTCGTCTGCTTTTGCCCGACTGTCCACCGCTGCAGGCCAGGGCAGCCCGCTATACCGGTCCGGGGCCTGTCCCGCATACGCGCCTCTACACGGCGCCGCCCGCCCTGCAGGGGGCGATGCTGGCCGTGGTCTGCCGTGACACGCGCGGCGTGGCGCTCAACGATGCGCAGCGGCTGTCGCACTTCCCGGCCTCGCCCCTGGTCTGCCTGTCCTGGTACCAGGACTTCGACTCGGGCCTGGTGCAAACCGATGCTTCAGGCGCCAGCCGGTGGAAGCCCTTTACCGCCAGTGTCATGCTCTCCGGCAGCCAGACCGCGCCCACGGCGAGCTGGGCGAACCGCCCGGGACGGGGCGGCATGGCCTGTTTCGATCTGGACATGGCGCAGCAGCTGTTCGGCCTGGACTTCGTGCCTGCGCAGGACCGGTTCGTGCCTGCCCTGGACGTGCTGGGGCCTGCCTGGGAACCCTTGTGCCATGCCCTGCTGGCCGCCGATGACGATGAGCGCACCCTGCAGGTGCTGCACCAGCACCTGACGCCGCGCTGGCGCGCGCTGCAGGGCAAGGCCAGCAACGCGCCGCCATCGCTGCGCGAGCATGGGCGCCACTGGGTGGCCCGCCTGGGATTGCAGGCCATGCAGTGGCAGCAAACCCTGGGCACGCGCCAGGTGGAGCGCCGCATCAAGCAGTTCAGCGGCCGTTCCATGCGCCAGTGGCAGGGCATGGTGCGCACCGAAGGCCTGTTCCATGCAGCGCGCGAGCGCCGCGCACAGGGCCTGCCCCTGGACTTGCCCGGGCTGGCGCTGGACGAAGGCTTTTCCGACCAGGCCCACATGTGCCGCGCCGTGCGCCAGATCACGGGGTTTACGCCCACAGAATTCGCGCGGCGATTCGAGGAGGATGAGTCCTTCTGGATGTACCGGCTGTGGATCTGACGCGGCAGCCCGGGCCGCGTGGGCGGCGCGCCACAGCATTTTTTGCATGGCAGGAAACGCGGGGCGCAGCCTGCGTTTGCCTGTGAAAGCAGCGAGAGAAAGGCACTGTAAAACCCTAAGTCTTCTACAAGACCTGAAAAAATCGGCGGTATCCGCTTAGAATTTTGTATCGTGGGATCGCATTGCAAAAATATTCGCCGGGGCAGCATGCTGGCGCGACGGAGCAATGCATCATGGTTCCGCAGCGCCCGGCTCCTTCGCGCATCGCCAGGATGCCGGTGGCGCGACCCCTACCCCTTCACTACCTGAGACAAGAGATGAGCACGCAGCAACCCACCATCATCTACACCCTGACCGATGAGGCCCCGCGACTGGCCACCAGCGCGTTCCTGCCCGTCGTGCGCGCCTTTGCCGCGCCCGCTGGCGTCAATGTCGAGACCGCCGACATCTCCGTGGCCCACCGCATCCTGGGTGAGTTCTCCGAGTTCCTGACCGAAGAGCAGCGCGTGCCCAATACCTTGTCCGAACTGGGCAAGAAGACACTGGAGCCCGATGCCAACATCATCAAGCTGCCCAACATCAGCGCTTCGGTGGCCCAGCTGACCGCTGCCATCAAGGAACTGCAAGGCAAGGGCTACGCGCTGCCCGACTACCCCGAAAATCCGTCCAACGACCAGGAAAAGGACATCAAGGCCCGTTACGGCAAGTGCCTGGGCTCCGCTGTGAACCCCGTGCTGCGCGAAGGCAACTCCGACCGCCGCGCGCCTGCCGCCGTCAAGAACTACGCCAAGAAGCACCCCCACTCCATGGGTGAGTGGAAGCAATGGTCGCAGACCCATGTCTCGCACATGGAGCATGGCGACTTCTACCACGGCGAAAAGTCCATGACCCTGGACAAGGCCCGCGACGTCAAGATGGAGCTGACCACCAAGAGCGGCAAGACCGTGGTGCTCAAGCCCAAGGTTGCGCTGCAGGCTGGCGAGATCATCGACTCCATGTTCATGAGCAAGAAGGCGCTGTGCGACTTCTATGAAAAGGAACTGGACGATTGCCGCGATGCAGGCATCCTGTTCTCGCTGCACGTCAAGGCCACGATGATGAAGGTCTCGCACCCCATCGTGTTCGGCCACTGCGTCAAGATCTACTACAAGGAAGCCTTCGAAAAGCACGGCAAGCTGTTCGACGAGCTGGGCATCAACGTCAACAACGGCATGTCCACCCTGTACGAGAAGATCGAAACCCTGCCGGCCTCGCTGCGCGAAGAAATCATCCGCGACCTGCACGCCTGCCAGGAGCACCGTCCCGCGCTGGCCATGGTGGACTCCGCCAAAGGCATCACCAACTTCCACTCGCCCAACGACGTGATCGTTGACGCATCCATGCCCGCCATGATCCGCCAGGGCGGCAAGATGTGGGGTGCCGACGGCAAGCCTTACGACTGCAAGGCCGTGATGCCCGAGTCCACCTTTGCCCGCATCTACCAGGAGATGATCAACTTCTGCAAGTGGCACGGCAACTTCGACCCCAAGACCATGGGCACCGTGCCCAACGTGGGCCTGATGGCGCAAAAGGCCGAGGAATACGGCTCGCACGACAAGACCTTCGAGATCGAAGAAGACGGCGTGGCCAACATCGTCGATCTGGCCACTGGCGAAGTGCTGATGAGCCAGAACGTGGAGCAGGGCGACATCTGGCGCATGTGCCAGGTCAAGGACGCCCCCATCCGCGACTGGGTCAAGCTGGCCGTCACCCGCGCCCGCAACTCCGGCATGCCCGCCGTCTTCTGGCTGGACCCCTACCGTCCGCACGAAGCCGAGCTGATCAAGAAGGTCAACACCTACCTCAAGGACTACGACACCAGCGGCCTGGAAATTCACATCCTGTCGCAAGTGCGCGCCATGCGCTACACGCTCGAGCGCGTGGCCCGCGGCCTGGACACCATCTCGGTGACCGGCAACATCCTGCGCGACTACCTGACCGACCTGTTCCCCATCATGGAACTGGGCACCTCCGCCAAGATGCTGTCCATCGTTCCCCTGATGGCCGGTGGCGGCATGTACGAAACGGGTGCTGGCGGCTCTGCTCCCAAGCACGTGCAGCAGCTGGTTGAGGAAAACCACCTGCGCTGGGATTCGCTGGGCGAATTCCTGGCACTGGCTGTCTCGCTGGAAGACCTGGGCATCAAGAACGGCAACGCCCGCGCCAAGCTGCTGGCCAAGACCCTGGACGAAGCCACTGGCAAGCTGCTGGACGAAGACAAGTCCCCCTCGCGCCGCACCGGCGAGCTGGACAACCGTGGCAGCCAGTTCTACATCGCCCTGTACTGGGCCCAGGCGCTGGCCGTGCAGACCGAGGACGCCGAACTGGCCGCCAAGTTCGCGCCGCTGGCCCAGCAACTGGCCGACAACGAAGCCAAGATCATCGAAGAGCTGCGCGCCGTCCAGGGCAAGGCTGTCGACATCGGCGGCTACTACCAGCCCGACGTGGCCAAGATGGACGCCGTGATGCGCCCCAGCGCCACCTTCAACGCAGCCATCGACGCGCTGCTGGCATAAAAGCCAACCCATGGCCGGCGGCGCTCAGGCGCCGGCTGGCTCAAGACAAGGCCGGCTCACCGTCAAGGTGGCCGGCTTTTTTGATATGTGTCCAGCATGCGCGCACACGGGTGCAGATACATATCCAAACGCATATCAGGATAGTCTTAACGACAAAAGCCCGCGCCCTCTCTAAATTGAAGCCAGACAGTCAATAGCTAACAGCTAACGGGTGGCCGCGCGGGCTGCTGTCTGTCTGGCTGGAAACCTCCGGCCTGCCCGCGCTGGCCTGCCCGACCATGGTCAAACGGGAGGTTCACACCATGAACAAGACATTCCGCAGCCTCTGGAATGCGGCGCTAGGCGCATGGGTTGCTGCAGCGGAAACCGCGCGCGCACCACGGGGCAGGGCAACGGGGTGCACCTTGTGCGCACTGGGCTTGCTGGGCCTGGTGCCGGGGGGCGTGCTGGCCCAGAAGGTCCTTGTCGGCCCTGGCGACACCCTGCGGGTGGACAGCGGCACATTCACTGCCTCTGAAAAGGGCGGCTTTCAGCCGACTGCCGTGGAGGTCAATGGTGGGGAGCTGGATGTTTCGGGCGCCGATATCGACATCTCAGCGGAGGGTGGCTGGTCACCTAGGGGTGTGCATAT